>JAEUKB010000028.1 GCA_016794365.1 Myxococcales bacterium | reverse complement strand
TCTGGTTTCAAGTCGCGATGTACGACGCCGACTTTGTGCGCAGCGTCGAGACCTGCGCAGATCTGAGCCGCCAGTCGAGCCACGCGATGTGGTGCGATCACTCGCTCTCGCTGAAGCAGCTTTCGGAGGTCTTCGCCAGCCAGGTATTCCATGACGTACGCGACGACGCCTTTTTGCGGATCCGCGACGAAGTCATAGACATCAACCAAGTGCTCATCGCCAATCTGGGCGACGGCACGAGCTTCGCAAAATAGTCGAGACACCAGCTCGGGATCCCAGCCGTCCAGCACTTTGACTGCTGCTCGGCGACCGAGTCGTTCGTGCTCGGCCAGATAGACGCGACCCATCGCTCCCGCGCCCAATAGCTTGAGCAAGCGGTAGCCTCCGATGACCATGCCGGCTCGCGCATCCCGGGACTGCTCAACCTGGCTCAGACAAAAACCTCCTGGTGCAGAATACAAAAAAATATTTGAGTAATCAATCAAGCGACAGATGCACTTGGCTGCTGGCTGAGACAGAAGTCCCGAAGGAATGGCGTCAGAAGCGCATCCGTGACGCATTCCGCTGAGCGTTTCTTTGAACAAAAATATGTAAGGAAGATAGAAAACGAGCGAAGCCATCATCCGCAGTGCGGACAGCGCTTCGTACGGGATGTGAGTGGAGTGCTGCGTCCGTCGAATCGGACGCGCAGAGAGGCTCGCGAACTACTTCGGCGGGTTCTTGATGCGATCGTCCAGACCTTCGATCACAAACTTCTCAAGCTCGGGAAGCTTGGTCACGGTCTGACGGATGCGATCAATGCGACGAACATAGTCGCGGCACGCGAGCTGGTTCGGATCACCGACGATGACGTTCTTCAGCAGATCGGTCGGCTGGATCGGAATCACGATGTCCTTGGGCAGACCCTTGGCTGGCTTTTCCTGGAACTGACCACTCACCGACGTGCGGTAGCGCAGCTTCATATCGCCAGGATCGCAGCTCGTCTCGCCTTCCTTTGGACAAACCACACCACCGAGCGTCGCCAGCATGGCCTGTGGCAGCTTCTGGCTGTAGTCGAAGGTAACACCGAGCGCCGGGGGCGGACCCTTTGCAGCCGATTCCGCCGAAGCCTTGAGGCACTTGGTGAGCACGTCGCGATCGTTCTTGGTCAGCGCTGCGTGTAGCTGCACTTCACGGAAGAACGCCGTCACGTTGTTGTAGTAGTCGAACATCGAGCGAACGAGCTTGCCGTTGAACGTCCCGAGGAGCGGAGTGAACATCTTGTTCGTCGCATCCGGCTCGGTAAGGTCCAGGTTCGCCAGCTTGTCGATCGTCTCAACCGACGGTGCTTCACCTGGCTTCGTCTCTTTGAACGCATCGAGCGCTGCTTTGACGCGGCCACGAACGCCTTCGACTTCTTTCTTGATGTCTTTGGCTTTTTCGGTGCCCAGCTCGATGAACTCGCTCTGGCCCTTGATGAAGTTGACCGTGTAGCCAACCAGCGCACCAAGGATGCCCGCGACGCCAATTCCGATGATGAGACCGATCGGTCGCTGCTTGCCAACCGACTCTTTCACATCATCAGCGTTGCCAGGCAGCGCTTGACCTGCGCCGTAAAATGCAGCCAGCGAGGCTGCCATGGCGGCTTGTTGTGCAGCATACGGATCGGGCTTGGGTGGCTCGACCGGCGCTTGGAAGCCCGGAGGCGGCGGAAATCCTGCCGGAGGTGGCACCACTCCGGGAGGAGCTGGAACCGCACCTGGAGGCGCTGCGCCTGCTGGACCTGGCATCCCTGGAATGGGTGCTGGTGCGCCTGGAACCGCAGGACCCGCTGGAGCAGGGCCTCCGCCCGCCTTCTTGACTCCGAGACGTGCTCTGAGGTCGTTGACGTTAGAACCACCTGGTTTGTTGTTCTCGGCCAAAGGCCCCCTCCGCTTGCCGGTAGACCGGCGTAGATGATTGAACGAATCAGGATCCTACCCGGCCACCGATCTCCGGGTGACAAATAGAGAAAGCCGCGACTGCTTCCACGATGGAGATCGTCGCTGCCAGCTGTTGCTTTGCCATCCGTCGGTGTACACGAGCTGAAACCGTGTCAGGAATTGCTAAATCCTACGGAGCACGGGCGCGCACTGTCAAGCATCGACAAGGAGTTGTCGCGGCGTTCACGGGGACTGTGTGAACAGTTGTTCATGTTTTGCAGCAAGCGCGCTGGTCTCCGTGGGGAAGTTCGCAAACGAGAGCTGTGGCCCACTGCTTGCTGCCTCGCTCTCGCAAGAAGTTTATTGCTGGCTACTTTACAGGGAGAACACCCGATGCGCACTCTTGTCGCTGCTGCTCTGACAACCGCTACGCTGCTTTGTGCATCTCCTCAAAGCGCCGAGGCTCAGGTCCTGTGGCGTCCTTGGCTGCGGCCTCGCGTGGTTGTGGTGCCGCCCCGCGTCATACTGCCTGTGGCTGCGCCTCCGGTGGTGATGGGTCCGCGTGTGTACGTTCAGCCCTATCCGCAGACGTACTACTATCCGCCACCGCCGCCGCCGGTGTATGTGCAGCCTGCGCCGCCGGTATATGTGCAGCCCGCGCCACCGGTGTATGTGCAGCCCGCGCCGCCGGTGTATGTGCAGCCCGCGCCGCCGGTTGTTGAGCAGCAGGTTGCTCCGCCACAAGAGCAGTATGCGCCGCTGCCACCACCGCCGGTCTATATGCAGCCCGCGCCCGTTCAGCAGCCAGTGTATGTGCAGCCTGCACCGCCCCCTGCGCTGGTTCAAGCTGCGCCGGTTCAGCCGGTTGCTCCGCCGCCTGCGATGAACGTGGTGACAGTTCAGCGGCCGGTGCTTCCCCAGTGGAAGTCGCGTTTTGGCATCGGTGCTCGCTTCGTCGGGGCGGTGAGCTTGGAAAACCAAGACTTTTCCGACCGCTTTACGCAGCTTGGCTTCGGCGGAGAGCTTCTGTATCGCGCCAACCGTCGGGTCGTGATCGAGCTCGGTGGGGAATACCAAAAACGGATGAGCAACGGCTTTGAGCGCTACGACATTCCGGTCACGATCGGCGCTCGGCTGCACATCGGCGCGCCGGACTGGGTGGTCTCTCCGTACTTTGTCACTGCGGTCGGCGGTGTGTACTCGAACCTAGACTACGTACGGAGCCAGGACAAAGCTTGGTTTCTCGACGGACAGCTAGGCGGTGGCTTGGAAGTTCGTCTCGGTCAGCATGTTGTGCTGAACGCGGACCTGCGCGGCGACGGTCGCTATCGTCTCAATGATCCCGATGCGACGACGCAATCAACGCAGAAGGTCAACGGTGTGGTTCTGAGCCCGCTCGGCAACCAGTATGGTCTACAGGCTCGGCTGGGCGCGGCGGTCTACTTCTAAGCAAGCCCGCGCGGAGGCGCAGCGAAATCGAAGCTCGCTGCCTATCCGCGCGGCGCCGGACACTGCATCACAGACGCCACCGTCTTTCCTGATTCATCGACGCTGGACATGCAGACTTTGTAGTTTACTGCCGTCGGGCATGAAGCGGTTCCGCTGACTTTGCAGCCTCGGTTTTCGCAGGTCTTGCGCGCAGCAAACGTGTCCGATCCGCTGTAGCGACAATAGTCTTTGCATGCAGGCGCGCTGCCACTGCCGCAGATGTAGCAGCCATCGGCGCGAGCGCTCGAGACGGAAAATACCGGCAGTAGCGACAGAGAAAACAGGGCAAAAGCGAGTAGGGACTTCATCGGGAACCTCCGGGCTTGATGGGACGCCATCCGCAGTTTGACGGATCAATCAAGCAAGTCCTTACCCACTTTTTTCGATCGCTTTGCCAGCTTTTTTCCAGCCCGTGATGCCGATGGGTAGGACAAAGACCTTGCTGTAGCCGAGCTTGACGGCGCTGCGGGCTCCGATGTGGCTCGCGTGACAGTGTTCGTTGTAGCAGTAGAACACCAGCATCGTGCCTTTGTCGGCGGGCAGGTCCGACGCTTTGATCTCGTCGTACTGCACCCAGGTTGCACCGGGAATGTGGCCTTCTTTGTAGGTGTCGAGCCCGTTGTTGTCGAAGATCGCCAGCTTGAGCGATCCCGCGCGCGCTTCCGTCATCTTGGTGAGCAGCTCGTCGGCGGTGATGCGCGAAAACGGATCGCGCGGTTCGCTGGTTTCTGCTTGGGCCGTCGCCGCTTGCGGGACGTCGCTCTTTTGGCAGCTTGCCAGCGTCAGGATCGCAGCGATCGCAAGGCTGGGAATGTGGGTGTTTCGCATGAAATACTCCGCAGCAGCGTCGAGCTAAGACGGAAGTGGGACGCCCTGACAGGCGCCGCCGTGACGAGCCACCGTGCCGACATAGATCGAGCCTGAAAACAGGTAAGGATACGCTTTATCGTAGCGGCTTGGCTCGTCGCCGAGAAGGTGAAGCAGGTGCTTGGGATAGACCTTCGCTTCGACGCGATACGCACCGGGACCACGCGCAGCGGTATCGACGGTGATCGTAAATCCTTGCTGAAGCTGCTTGGCCGTCAGGGTTTGCTCTGCAACGACATCTGCCGAGCTTCCGCCCGCAGCGACGAACAAAACCTGGATGATTTCGATCACTTCGTCGGTGGCATATCCGGCTGGAAGTGGTGATGGTGCGCGAACGACGAGCTTGGCCGTGGGCTCGACGGAAGCTCCCAGCTCAGCGCGGGTCCGATCGGGACGCTCGGCATAGAAGTCAAAGCCACTTGGCGGGCCCAGGACTTCAAACACCGAAAAGCCGCGACCTGTGGCCAGCGCTGCGGACAAGTCGCTCGGCAGGAGCGGTTTTCCCGACGGAACCAGCAGATAGTTGGCAAACCAGCGCATCAGACGACGGTAGGAGTCTCCGCGCTCTCCGTCGGCCATGGCGGACTTGAAGGTGTTTTCGTGAATGTCCGAGCCAAACGTCGGAGCCAGTCGATAACCAGCGCCGAGGAGCGCGTTGTAATGTCGTCGCTCTTTGCTGTTGTCTTCGAGAAAACCAAGCAGCGCGAGATCGGGCTCGGGTCCACCTTGTTCGACGGGACGCGATTCCAGCCACGGGGCCAGCCCCGCAAACGCAGCCAGTCCGTCGAGTCCAAGGTGATTTTCGCGAATCCTCGGATCGAGGTTTGCGTGCAAGTTGTAGACTTCCATTCCGTCGAGACCTGCCGCTGCCAGCGTACACAGCTTGGTCAGATCGCGGGACTCGCCGTGCGCTTGCAAGACCAGGCCGCCAGCGCTGTGAAAGGCTTTGACGGCAGCAGGTGTATCAGCGGACATGGCTTGCTTTCGTTCCGTCGCTGAGCTGCCGAGATGGCGATGAAGACCGACGGGCATGAGATCGTTTTCTCCGCCGACGGTGATGACAACGTGCTGATCCTGCGGCTTGCCAGCGTCGTCGAGACAGCGCATGCGACCGCCAACCAGATCGGCTCCTTCACGAATGGTTTCGTCGGACAGCGAGGGATCGGTCAGAAACAGCTTGTCCCAGTCGGCTTCGCCCATGTGCGTTGCGTGATCGGTCAGCATCGCAAAGTCTTGCCCCGACATGCAAAGTCCCCGACGGAGACTGCGCAGACATGGCGCATTGGGCTGGCCTCCCGGCTGCGGATTTCCGTCGCACGCATCGTGTGAATAGACGGAGTGAAGGTGAATCAGACCGCGCACGGGTCGCAGTCCACGCTGCCGGACGGGAAAGTCGATGCGATCGGTGGCGATCTGCGTCTTTTGCCAGGCGATGCGCGGCGGTGGACTGGGCTGCTCCACGGGCGATGTCTCGCAGCTGAGGTTCACGACCGGCACAAGCGCGGCGAGCACAGCGACAGACAGTGTGCGGTTTGTGATCATGACGCGGACAATAGCCGACTTGCACCGCAGCCCGGAAGAAACCTATGCTGCGACCGCATGAGCAAGCGTGAGCGAATCGTCGTCGCTCTATCGGGCGGTGTAGATAGTGCAACCTGCGCGGGACTTCTCGTCGAGGCTGGCCACGAAGTGGTTGGCATTTCGATGCGGCTGTACAACGCAAAAGGAACGGTCAGTGCGTCGGGTGGCAGGTGCTGCGGACCGCGCGATCTCGAGGACGCGCGGGTGGTCTGTGCTCACCTGGGCATTCCGTTTTACGTCGCAAACTACGAAGAAGAGTTTCAGCGCACGGTCATCGATGACTTCGTCGCGACGTATCAGCGCGGAGAGACGCCGAATCCCTGTGTGCGCTGCAATGAACAGGTCAAGTTTTTGCCGCTTCTGCATCGCGCGCGTGCGCTCGGTGCGTCGTCGCTGGCGACTGGGCACTATGCACAGCTCGATGGAGCGCCAGGAAAGCGCAGGCTGCGTCGGGGCGTCGATTCGCGCAAAGATCAGTCGTACTTTCTGTTTGGCATGCCGCGCTCAGCGCTCGATTTTGTGCAGTTTCCTCTCGGTGGCATGACCAAGGATGAGGTACGCACGCATGCTCGACGGCTGTCGCTGCCCGTGTCGGAAAAGCCCGAATCGCAAGAGATCTGCTTTGTTCCCGACGGTGACTACGCGGCGTTTGTGCAGCGGCAAGGCGTGGCGGTGCAGACTGAAGGTGACATCGTGGATGGATCGGGGCGCGTGCTCGGGCGACACGACGGAGTCCATCACTTCACCGTCGGACAGCGTCGCGGGCTGGGCTTTGGGCTGGGCACGCCGCAGTATGTGGTCTCGATCGATGCGCTCAAGCGTCGGGTGCAGGTCGGTCCGAAGGAGTCGCTCTATTCGCAGCGTGCCATCGTGACGGATGTGCGCTGGCTGGGTGATGAGCCTTCGTCGGTGCTTCGCTGTGGTGTGCAGATTCGCTATCGACGGATTCCGCAGCCAGCGACGCTGAGCCGGATCGATGAGCGATCGGTTGCGGTGCTGTTCGACGAACCAGAGCTGGCGGTGACGCCGGGCCAAGCAGCGGTGTTTTACGATGGCGACGAAGTGCTGGGTGGAGGCTTTATCGCAGAAGCCGCACCAGCGATGGCTACAACTTGGGCCGCTGAATCAGCACCCGCACCGTAACCGCTTCGGGGAGCGGCGTCGTGGTGGCGTGAAACGCTTGGCGCAGACACGCATCGAAGCCTGACCGATAGACCACATCGGGCGCTTGTGTCAGGTGCAGTGCGCCACTTCGTTCGAGCCGGATCGTCGTCGCGTACAGGCCGGGAAGCTCGCCGAGCGCTTTGTCGGCACACAGCCGCACGAGCTGTTCTTGGCTGGGCGTTGCGCCCGTGATCACAAACGCTCGCTGGAGCTTCTGTGCGACGCGTGGCTTCACAGTCAGTAGCGGCTTCGCTGGCGCAGGCTTCGCTTGCGGCACGGTCTTTTCCTGCGGCGCGAGCTGCACGGGTGGTAGCGGCTCCACGGGCGCGGGCTGCGGCCCAACCGGCTGCGCGGTCACGATGGGCGTCGTCGGACTGCGGTGCAGAAGTCGCTGCAACAGGACAGCGCCCAGACCGATCACACACAGTACCATCGCGGTTGGCCACAAGGCTCGACGCAGCAGCGGTGATTGCTCAAACGCGGCGGGCGATAGCTCAGACGGTGCAGGCGAGTGACGAATGGGGCGTAAGTCATCCTGAAGTCGCGTCGGCTGCTCGTCGGTTGGCAAGGTCAAGATCGGATCGAGCGGCGGCAGGCTCAGCGTGGGCTCGCGGGTGCTTTTTGCCCGGATCAGCGCTTGTGGATCGGTCGGAAGCTCACGTAGCTCGTGAAGTAACTCGTGCAGCGACGGATAGCGCTCGGCGGGATCTTTGCGCAGCATGCGTCGGACAATCGGCGAAAGCTGCGACTCGGCCACCGGCGCGGGCTGCTCGTTGATGAGCCGCTGGACGATGCGCAGGATCGGCTCGCCGCGCTGGAAAAACGCGGGCTGTCCCGACAGCATCTCGTACAAGATCGCACCGAGCGCAAACTGATCGATGCGAAAGTCTCGCTCGCCGCTGTGCTGAGAGACTTGCTCGGGGGCCATGTAACCGGGCGTGCCCAAGATCGCAAAGTCCCGCGTGAGCGGCGTCAGACCTTCTTCACACAGCTTCGCGATCCCAAAGTCGAGGATCTGGACCCGCTCGCCCCGAGGCCCAGGCTGCAAAAACACGTTGCTCGGTTTTAAGTCGCGATGGATGACGCCAAGCTCGTGGGCTGCGAGCACGCCTTCGCAGAGCTGCTCAAACAGGCGACGGGCCGCGTCGATCGGCAGCGGTCCGTGCGTCTTGATCTTCTCGGCCAGCGTCGAGCCTTCCAGGTAATCCATCACCAAAAAAGGCCAGCCGTCCTCGGTCTGGTTCATGTCCACGACGCTGACGATGTAGGGACTGCGCAGCCTGGCCAAGACCTCGGCTTCGCGACGGAAGCGCTCGATCAGCTCGGGACGATCTTTGAGCTCCAGCTTTAAGACCTTGAGCGCAAAATGCCGAGGCAGCCGTGTGTGACGGACCAAATACACATCGGCCATACCGCCTGAGCCGAGCAGGCGTTCCACCTGATACGTGCCAGAGAGGATCTGGCCTGGAGCGAACATCAAGCGCCTTGGTTAGTACGTGGACTGATTGACAAGTACGGCGATACGCTGCGCTTTTTGCGAGGAAATGGCAATGTCTGGACCGGAGCTGCTCTTTCCATCGACGGCTCCAATCGCGATGACATCGGTACCGTCCAGTCCGCTTAGCGGCGTGGACACCGTGTAGCTGCCGTTCGCGAGCGGATAGATGATCTGAAGGCTGGTGCCGCTGGCGACGACGAGATCATCAATTCCGTCGAGATCGATGTCTCCGCTGGTGATGGCCGTCGGAACGCTACCGGATAGCGCGGTGGTGAGCTTGCCGCTCGCGGTGGCGTCGAAGGTGAGCGAGCCGCTCTGCTGACCGAGGAAGACGCGGGCTCCGCTGTCGCTCACCGTGACCAAGTCGATGCGACCATCGCCGTTTACGTCGCCGAGCGCGGCCTTTTGATTGGCGCTGCTGCTTCCTCCCGAGACGGTGAGGCGACGATCGAGCGGGCTCTGATCGGTGGACTGATAGACGTAGACTTCCGCGTCGGACATCACCGCGAGCATCGTGCCTTTGCTATCGCTGGCCAGGCCGAAGACCTTGGTAAAGTCCGGCATCGCCGAGACGGCAGCGCACTGCTCGGAGCTAAACACGCAGGTGTCGAGCTGAATCGCATCGGCAGACATGGCAAACAGGTCGCGACTGAAGCCAACCAGACGTGAGCCTTGACGAATGGTGCGCGCGGGACGATCGCTCCACGCGGCGAACGTGATGTTGCCAAACGACGGTCCACGCGGCGTGATGGAGCCCGGCATGACCTGATATTCGACGAAGTGCTGGGCGCGACTGCCACTGCGCGGAAACGAGGTAAAGCCCCACAGACCGGCGCTCGGCTTGATGACGAGACCTTCGGGTGTCTCACCGTCTTGCTTGGTGTCGTAGCTGATGATCGGATCGAAGGCGGGCTCGACGAAGAGCCGGACCGCAGCCGCTTCATCCGCTTTGCCGGGACGACTGACCACAACCTTGGCATCGCCGAGCGTGATCATCGCCTGCGACAGCAGCTGATCGGTGACGCGAACTTGCAAAACTCCGTCGCTGAGCTGACCGAGCGCCGCTTCCTTGCCGCCTTGTTTCAGCACGACGGTGCCTGTGCCCACACCAAGACGCACCGTGAGGTTTTCTCCGCTCAGCGGAATCCGAATCGGCAGCACTTGCAGCGTATCGGGCGACACCGGGCTCTGATCGCAGCGCGGGTCCGTCGGGTCCTTATCGCACAAGCTGACCGCGCAAGACGACAGCGCGACGGTCAGCCCCAAAAGAGCAAGCCTTGAGAGTGTCATTTTGCAGCCTCCGCCTGGGCGCTGGCCTTCGGCTGGGGCGTCGATTCCGGCCATAGAAGCGTCAGGACCGTACCCACCGTAAACGCTCCCGCCATCACGTAGCCCACCGACGATGGAATCTTGTTGTCTAGGACGCAGATCTTGTTGACTCCCGGCGACGCAGCGCAGTCCATGGTCGTGACGTTTCCGTCGGTCGCCGTCAGTGCCACCGCGCCAATCAGCGATCCGAGCGCCAGACCGCCGAGCACACCAGCCAAGATCTTACGCTTCGGGCTCAGCGACAGACCACGCGACGGCTGCGCGAGCTTGGGCTTTTCCACCACTTCCAGCGCGGGCAGCGGCTTTTGCACCGGATCGACGGGCTTGGTCTGCGCGGGCAGCGGACCTCCAGTGACGACCGCGAGCGGTTCCTCGACGGGCGCTTGACCGGCTGGCCACGGCTGCTTGAGCGTACCGGGACTCTGCGTCTGCGCGGGATTCTGAGCGACCACCGTCTGCTTGACGGGATCGACGGTCTGAACCTGCGCTGCCGTCGGTTTTTCCACCTTGGCCACCGCCTGCGCGGGCGACGGACTGCCTCTGAACTCGCTCAGCGCGCGTCCGAACAGCTCACCGAGCCGCTGTGACAGCATGTCCGGCGTACAGCGATCACAGTCACTCGACAGCTCCGACGCCTTCATCTTGGTAAAGTCGTACAGCAGCACCCCGAGCGACTGACCGCCGCCTTTGACCTTCTGCACCGTGCCCGCCAGCACCACATCGGAGCCTTTCGATCCCGCGAGCACCATCAAGCAGTCTTGCTGCATGCACTTGCGCTCGCTGTTGGTCAGATCGGTACTGGACACCAGCTCTTCACCGGCTTTGGCCAGGCGATCCTGCACCGAGCGCAGCAGCTTGGCGTCGGGTTTTCCTTCCTTGAGCACCGAAAGAAGCAGCACCTTTTCTTTGGCGTGCGAGACGAGCGGCAGAAACAAGAGCGAAAGTCCCACAAGGGAAGCCAGCCACAGCCGACTTCGTGCCCACCGCGCTATGCACTCGTATCGCTTCGCATCACGGATGATCACAAGATTCCTCCAAGTGTGATCATCGCAGGCTAGGAGGGGCGTAAGTCAAGATCCGCGTTCGACTTTTCTTTGTCCAACAAATCACGGGCTTAGGAAGCGCCTCGGGCTGCGCAAAATCCAGCGATAGGAATCCTGACTTCTCGACGAGAAGATGAATCCACACAGCGTAGGCGAGCTGCGTTCAATCCGCGCACTGTAGACGCTTCACCAGTGCCGTATTCCAATGTATGGGAACGCGAAAGGAATCGGTTGGGAACGCGAAAGGAATCGGTTGGGAACGCGAAAGGAATTGGTTGGGAACGCGAAAGGAATCGGTTGGGAATCAGGACAGAACCACCGCTTCTCCTCGACTGGGAATGTAGACTTCGTGACCGATGGACGCGATCGACTCACGAAGAGGAGCTTGGGCTTCGGGCTCTCCGTGAACCAAAAACACCTTGCGAGTCTGTGGACCACACGCTTTGGCAAACTTCAGCAGATCGTTGCGATCGGCATGTGCGCTAAACGCGGTCAAGACTTCGACATGTGCGTGTAGATCGCGCGGAACACCCCAGATCTTGACCTGAGATCGTCGCTCCATGATCCGTCGTCCCAGCGTGTGCTGCGCCATGAATCCGACGATCAAGATCGTGTTGCGATCGTCTTCGATGTGGTTGCGCAGGTGATGCAAGATCCGTCCCGCTTCCGCCATTCCTGATGCAGAGATGATGATCGCCGGATCTTTCAGATCGTTGAGCCGAAGCGACTCTTCTCGCGAGCTGACAAAGTGCGCGTTTGGGAATCCGAACACCTCACCGTGCTGTTCCAAAAAGGCGCGCGTTTCGGCATCAAAGCACTCGGGATGAAGCTTGAAGACCTCGGTCACACTGATCGCAAGCGGCGAGTCAATGAACACCGGAATCGCTGGAATCCGCTTCTCTTTGGTCAGCGCGTTGAGCGCGTAGAGCAGCTCTTGGGTCCGTCCCACCGCGAAGGCTGGAACGATGACCTTTCCGTTCCGTTTGATGGTGTCATTGATGACGCGCGCTAGGTCATCTTGCATCTTGTCCACCGACGTATGGACCCGATTCCCATAGGTGCTTTCCATCACCACGTAATCCACCGGAGTGGGCGGATATTCTGGATCCCGAATGATCGGCAGACCCTTGCGTCCGAGATCCCCGGAAAAGACGATCCTTCGTCGCTGACCATCTTCCTCGATGTCCATCACAGCCAGCGCGGAACCCAAGATGTGACCCGAGTTAAAGAACCGAACAGAGACATTGGGAAGCGGCTGAAACGGTCGATGATAGGGAACGCACGTAAACAGACCGAGTGCTTTGATGACATCTTCTTCGTCGTAGATCGGATCGATCGGATCAAAGTCAGGATCATCTGCGTACTTGCGATTCAGATAGTTTGCATCGCTTTCCTGAATCCGCGCGGCATCACGCAGCATGTAAGCGCAGAGATCTCTCGTCGCTGGTGTTGAATAAATCGGTCCAGCGTAGCCCGCCTTTACCAGCGTAGGAATGCTTCCAGAGTGATCGATGTGTGCGTGCGTCAAGATCACCGCATCCGCAGACAGAATGTTCGATGGCAGGTGACTGTTGCGCTTGCGCGAGTCTTCCCTTCGTCCTTGAAAAAAACCACAGTCGATGAGGATCGTTCCTTGCGCCAGCTCGAGCAGATACATCGATCCCGTGACTTCCTGTGCTGCCCCCAAAAACCAGATCCGCATCCGTCACTCCTTTTCAAGGACTTGTGACTGTCACAGCATCACGGAATCGACTGCGGGTAAAGACGGAATCACTCCAGCGTGGAGTTTGTCACTTGAGGCGTTCCGCTGCCGAGGAAGAAGATTCCTTTGTAGCCGCTCGTTTCAAAGCCCATGCTCGGGTTTCCGCTCAGTACAGAGTCCTTGATCAGGAGCGTTCCGGTTCGGTTGTTGCTGACGAAAAAGATCGCACCGCCACCTTCCTTTGCGGTGTTTCCGGTCATCTTGACGCCGCACAAGCTCAGCGTAAACAGGTTGCCGTCGCAGTAGATCGCACCGCCAGAGCCTCCGCCCGGCGTTCCGGATCGGGGAGGATTGGCTCCGTAACCGATCGCTGCGTTTTGCACAAACAGGCTGTTGATGACGGTGTAGGAAACGCCAATGCTCGATAGTCCGCTGCCGTTCGATCCGCTGTTTCCTAAGCCTGCGTCTCCGCCAAAGGTGCTGTGTACGACGTAGACCGGCAGTCCCATCGACTGATTGAGCGTACGGATCGCAGCGCCCCCCACATCGGGGCCTGTGTCATCCACCACGTTGCGGAAGAAGCGCGAGTTTACGACCTTGAAGCGTCCTCCACTTGCGAAGATTGCGCCGCCGCCGCCGGGATTTTGTCCTTTGGCATTGCCATCAATGAACGTCAGGTTCTGCACCGTGAGCTGCGGATGATCCTGATCATTGCAGTGTGTGGTCGTCCATTTCTGCGCTTGATCGCAGGTGTTCTGATACAGAATCCGAACCTTGCCACCGCCGCTGAGCGTCACCTTTCCACCGCCATCGATCACGATCTTTGGACCCTTGTCGTTAAAGATCTTGGCGGTCTGCGTCATCGTGATCGTGACAGGATCGGGTCCGCAGTTGAAGGTGATGATGCCGCCTTTGGCGACGGCAGAAACCACCGCATCGGACGTACAGCTTTCCTTGGTTCCGTTTCCGATCACGGTGGTGGGACTGCTTGTGTTTTCGGCCTGTGCTTCGCTCGGAATCGCGCACTTTCCGTCGGGATTTCCCGCCATCGGAGTGCTCTGTGGTAAGGGTCCAAGATCCGCAGCGGGACTTTGTCCCATGTCTTCTGCGCTGGATGATCCTGCATCACAGCCAGCGATGGCCACACAGCACACAGCACCGAACAAGATTCCACACAGCGCATCCGATCGGAATGTGAAACGCGACATCGATCCCTCCCGGATAGGGAGTGTACCGTGCGCGCTTCTACTTCCACCACCGCGACGTGGACTGCACCAAAATTCGCTGAAGCTGCGCGCCTTGCGCGATGTCATCGATCGTCAGCTCATTCCAGCGCGGCCTGCCTTTGACCAGCGCTTGCGGAATCAGAAAGCTCAGATCGCTGCTCGCTTCGGGCAGTAGACGCTGTCCGTTCCAGCGGACGATGAGCGCGCTGTGCGGACCCGGAAGCTGTCCTTCCAGGCGCAGCCGCAGCGGCTCGGACAGCACCAGCGGAATCAGCACACGGACATGGCGATCGACATTGCCTTGCGCGGGCGGCGTGTCCATCGGAAGGATTCCTTGCACAATCTGCGGAGGCCGCTCTGCGACGACAATCTGCGGTGTCAGGACAAACTCACGGATGCGCCAGTCGCGCTCGTTTACGAAGTTCCCAAGCAGGTTTTCCACGCTGGACACAGGGATCTGATAGCGCAGCGCATACAGAGCAGACACCGGCTGCAAAAACGGATATCCCGTCCGTTCTAGCGTACGCGCCAGCCACTGTGGACCTTTGGCCCAGCGAATCCAGGTTGCCGCAGAGTACGCGCCTCCGCTCGATGACTTGGTTCTGCGCGTGCGAACCCACTCGACCAAGATGGCATTTTGCACACACAAGAGGATCAGCAATCCCCACAGCATCCGTCGGTATCGTCGATGCTGTGGCTTCTGTCCGAAATGCTGATACAGCGCGCCAAGTCCCAGCGCCAGCACCACGATCGCATCGGTATAACGGCGCGGACCAAACGACCAGCTGCCATGAAAATCCCACGCGCTCGCGTTCACATACAGCTCGATCATCGCGGTGATCAGGATCGGTACCATCAGCGCTCGTGAGCGACGCAAGAGCAGCACGATTCCTACCATCGCCAGATACATCGCAGGAACCCACGGAAAGATCCCAGTGCGCATGGAAAACAGAGACTCAACCAGCGCGGGACTGGACCACAAAAAGTGACCGGGTTTTTGTGGGGCGCGCACGCTTCCGTAGTAGTGAATCCACAACAGAACCTGCGGCACAAACCACAGCGTTGCCGTCGCCAAAACGGTCACTCCATATCCGATTCCGATCCACATCTGCCGCAGCGCGCTCTGATTCCTTTGCCAATGTGAATCGATCGCAGCTCCGATCAGACCACACACAGAGACACCGATCGGAAGCAGCCAGATCGCTTCTTGGGGCCTTTGCAAGATCGCGAGTCCGACCCAGCTTCCTAGGATCATGCAGCGACGGAAGCTCAGCTGATTCCGATAGCGATCCCACGCATCAATAAGCTGGGTCACCGCAAAAAACGCAGTCGCATGCTGATACAGAGGCTGCGTGGTCAGATACCAGCACAGCGGAGAAGCCAGCACGCTTCCGACGACAGAAAAGCGCGCAGCTTGGCGTCCTGTGTGTCTTTCGATCAGCTGAAACAGCGTCCAAATGCCCCACATTCCGGCCAGCAGACTGCCGATTCCGGCCATGTACAGATCGGCCTCTGTTCGTCCAGTAAGTGGCTGTTTTCCGTCGAGCGTTGGCACAAGCAGAGTCAGCAAAAAACCGACCCCCGGAAGTGCTGCCAGCTTGTGAAACAGAAGTCCGAGCAGATAAAATGGAAGCCAAAACAGAACCGGACCCACCGGACAGGGATTGGCAACCAGGCCGGTGATCTCTCGTCCGAGCGGACCGATCCATTCCGCTGCGGGCTTGGCCAGATCAAAGGAGTGATGCAGCACCAGTCCGGGCAGATACATAAAGCCGAGGAATCCGTCTCCTGAGCCTTTCCCTTGGAAGATGCCGCGCGTCGCTCGATAGTGAATCAGAAGTACGATCCAGACCAGCCAGACCGATCCATCCACCTGTGCGCAGCGTGCATAAAGACGCGAAAGGAGTGTGCGAAACGGACTCCTTTGGGAAGGCTGCGCGTGCGGAATTTCGGTGTCTGTCATGACGGTGGAGCGAAGCTTTCCGCGAGCAGGAAGCGACTGTCAACGGACTTTGTGAAGTGCCCGCTTGCTCTCGAGTTGTCCACCTGCTACACATCCGGGCCGTGACTGCACCTGCTTCTACGTCTGAAACGCACTCTCATAACAACTCGTTTGCTGCGCGCTGGCCCGGTCGTGACATTCGTCCGGTGCGGGTTCGGATTGCTCCTTCACCAACGGGAGATCCGCACGTAGGAACCGCGTACATCGCGCTGTTTAACTACGTGTTTGCCAAGAAGTACGGTGGTCAGTTCATCCTGCGCATTGAAGACACGGATCAGACGCGATCCACGAAGTCGAGCGAAGACGCGATCCTGCGCGCGCTGCGCTGGGTCGGACTCGCGTGGGATGAAGGTCCAGACTGCGGTGGTCCGTATGGTCCGTACCGTCAGTCCGAGCGCACCTCGCTGTATCAGCAGCATGCGCAGCAACTCATCGACAAAGGCGCGGCGTATCGCTGCTTCTGTACGTCCGAGCGACTGGAAGCTTCGCGTCGCGCTCGGATGGCAGAAGGAAAGCCGCCGGGATATGACCGGCTGTGTCGCTACCTAAGCCAAGAAGAGATCGCGCAGCGTCTGTCTGCCGGTGAAAAGTACGTGATTCGCTTGGCGATGCCGACCAGCGGAGAGACGCGATTTTTCGACGGACTGCGCGGAGAGATCGTGATCGACAACGCGACGATCGATGATCAGGTGCTGCTCAAGTCGGATGGTTTTCCGACCTATCACTTGGCCAATGTCGTCGATGATCACCTGATGAAGGTGAGCCATGTGATCCGCGCAGAGGAATGGATCATCAGCACTCCCAAGCACATTCAGCTGTATCTGGCGTTTGGTTGGGAGCCTCCGGCGTTTTTGCACATGCCGCTGTTGCGCAATCCCGATCGCTCGAAGATCAGCAAGCGCAAAAATCCAGTGTCGCTCGACTACTATCGCGACGCGGGCTTCTTTCCCGAAGCGCTGCTGAACTTTTTGTCGCTGATGGGCTTTGCGTTCGGTGGCGATCGCGAAAAGTTCACGCTGGCAGAGATGATCGAGGTCTTTGACTGGACCAAAGTCTCTGCGGGCGAGCCGGTGTTCGATCTGCAAAAGCTGACGTGGCTCAACGGTCTGTATCTGCACGAGATGTCGCCCGAAGCGCTGCTGACCAGGCTGCGCGCGTGGCGTCTGTCCGATGAGTATCTGCTCCAGCTGATTCCGCTTCTGCGAGAGCGCATCGAGCGCATGGATCAGTTCATTCCGTCCGCGAGCTTCTTTTTGACCGGCGACATCGACTACAGCGGCGTGATGAGCTCGCTGATTCCCAAAGGTCGCGATCAGACGCAAGCGAGCCAAGCGCTCGCGGAGCTGACCGATTACCTGGAAGAGCAAGTTCGTCAAGGCTGGACGGCGGAAGCGCTGGAAAAAGCCTGTCGCGACTTCTGCGAAAAGACCGGCTGGAAGACCAAAGAGCTGTTTATGCCGATTCGCATCGCGGTGACGGGACGCGCGGCCTCGCCTCCGCTGTTTGAGACGATGGTTGCGATCGGAAAGGATCTGACGCGACGACGGCTGCGACTGGCGGCGCAGGCGCTGCTGACGTATTCGGCTCCGGCTGCGCAGCCTGCGAGTGCTCCGGCCCAGGCCAATCAACCGGCCAAGCCGCAGGCCAATCAACCGGCCAAGCCCGCCAATCAACCGGCCAATCAACCGGCCAAGCCCGCCAATCCTTCCTAACGACGGCGTACTACTGCGATGCTGCGTCGGCTTCCGCTTGTGGGTTTTTTGCTGACCGCGTGGGACAGCTTGGATCAGCAGGCGGTTGCCTATCGCGCCAGCTTGTCACCTGCCGAACATGCCGTGCAGGTGAAGCGGATTCGCGAGATCTTGCTCGTCGCTGCGATCCTGCTCGCGCTGGGCTATTCGTTTGGCGATCGTCCGTTTTTCGAGGAGCTGTTTGGTCCCGCGCTGACGCAGCATCCGCGACTCCACAAGCTGCATGAGCTGCTGAGCTTTACCTACTGGAGCGTGGCCAAGATCCTGGGCTACGGACTGCTTCCGGCGCTGCATCTGTGGCTGCGACGAGAGCGGTTACAAGACTTCGGTCTGTCGCTGCGTCACGCCGAGCAAGTGGACGCGCGCATTCGTCTGCCGTGGGCGCGCATGTATCTGCTGCTGTTTGCTGGGATCTTGCCGCTCGTGCTGCTCGCGAGCTTCACCAAAGCGTTTCAGCAAAACTATCCTTTTTATCAGCAGTCCGGACGCAGCGTGCTCGACTTTGTCGTCTGGGAAATCGAATACCTATCGACCTTTTTCGCCGTCGAGTTCTTCTTCCGAGGCTATCTGCTCTTCGGGCTGCGTCGCTACTTGGGCAGCCTGTCGCTGTTCGTGTCGATGGTTCCGTACTGTCTGATTCACGTCTTAAAGCCTGCGCCGGAAGCGATCGGATCGATTTTTGCGGGACTCTTGCTCGGGACGCTGGCGCTGTGTACCGGATCGCTGTGGTCCGGTGTGCTGCTGCACGTCTCAGTTGCGCTGTCGATGGATGTGCTCGCGTCGTGGCAGTCGGGGCGGCTTCCGCACTGGTAGCCGCGCGCTGTTACACCGTTGCGACAATCGATTCGGGCAGCGCTTGGCCTTCGATGAACCGCTCGATGAGCTGCGCGATCCGCTGCGGCATTCGCAGAAAACGAATCGCCATCGCTTGGCTGTCTCGATCCGCTCCGAGCACCACACCTTCGACGCACAGCACTTCCGGGCTTCCCGGTAGCTCCAGCTCGACGGTGACGGATAAGTGCGGAACGTCCGGTTCCAGCACCTTGTGAATCAGCATTCCGCCTCGGCTGATGTTGACGCCTCGGCAGATGTGCGGCTGGCCACAGACGTATTTGTTGAGCAGGATGTCGATCGGTCTGCGCGGATCTCGTCGCTGATCGTTCTTCATGGTCGCTCCTTGAAAAAACCTACATCTGCCCGATATGTAGGGCGGATGTAAGATACGAGCGCACCAACAACCACTCAAGTTTTTGCAGCAAATACCCGAAGCGATCCGGCTCTGGCCATGGCTTGTGCCGAAAGCTGTCCGAAATTACCCATCGGAGCAGTCGAGAAAGAACCCACAGCGGGTGCAGCGCATCTTACAGCCGCGATCGACAAGCTCGCTGCCGCAGCCCGGACAGATGCGATGGCTTTCGACGCTGAGCGCGCAGCGTTCGGATTCGGAAGTGACCCGACCGCTGCTTCGGTCGGCCCGTTCGATGCGTTCGAGACAAGCGTCCTGTGACTGCGTGGATGTATGTGGCTGGCTCATCAGCGCTCCTCGCCGAGGAACGCTAACCTTTTTGGAAAATGCCACCAACGGGAAACTGCGCTGACTGATAAGATGGGTTCCTAGGGACTTTCCGGGCTGCTGCGGGAAGACGCGCCCACGGTGCAAGCTGCACCAGGCGAACCTGGGGGGACATGCCAACGAGCGACATACAGAGCCGATCGCCACAAGGTGCGTCGTGAGCCTGAGCGATTCAGCGCGCTCGCAGCTGGCGCTGGCCGTCGATCTTCGGGATGCGGCGGTGCTGCTGGTGACGGACTCGCCGCGTGAATCGGAGGAGCTTCTGATCTCGCTCACTGAGTCGGGACTGAAGATGCTGCTGGCGGAAAGCGGTCCGGTGGCCAAGCAGAAGCTGATGCGCGAGCCGATCGAGCTGGTGCTGGTCGATCTCAAGCGCGCGGACATGGATAGCTTCGAGCTGTGTCGTCAGCTGAAGGTTCCGCCGCAGACGCGCCTGATTCCAGTCCTGTTTGTGTCGAGCCGCAGCGACGTGGATGCCAAAATTCGCGCATTTCGCGTCGGAGCCTGCGACTACATCGACGGAGTCATGGACTTTTCGGAAGTCCTGGTTCGCATCGAATATCACCTGCGCGGCGGTCGCAGGCTGCGTGAGATCGAGCGCGAAAAGACCGATCTTCAGCGAGAGCTGCGAGAGCTGAAAAAAGAGCGCGACAAGCACGTTGCACCGCTGCCGGTCTACACCAACCTCGCGGAGCTACCGACCGGCTTTGTCCTCGATAACAAGTATCGGCTGGAGAGTCTGATCGGTACCGGCGGATTCGGTGTGGTCTACAAAGCCACGCACGTTCAGCTCCAGCGACAAGTGGCCGTGAAGGTGTTTCGACCGCTGACCAACCTGAGCACCGAGGACTCGCTGCGTCGTTTTCGTCACGAAGGAGCGTCCGCCAGTCGGCTGCAACATCCGAACGCGGTGACGGTGCTCGATTCGGGCGTGGCGCCGGGCGGGATTCCGTATCTTGCGATGGAGCTGCTCATCGGTCGCACGCTGGCCGACGAGATCAAAGAAAAGAAGCTGCTCACGCTCCAGCGGATGATTCAGATCATTTTGCCCGTCTGTGATGTGCTGATCGAAGCACACGCAGCGACGCTGATTCATCGCGACATCAAGCCCGAAAACGTGTTTTTGCATAAGACGCGCTCGGGGGAAGTGGTCAAGATCCTCGACTTCGGGATCGCGAAGATGCTGGGCGACGGCAACGAGCTGGATCGCAAGCTGATGACCGGCGGTGGCGGCATCATCGGGACGCCGATGTACATGGCGCCAGAGCGCTTGCGTCAGGGCTTATACGACGGTCGCAGCGATGTCTACAGCGTCGGCGTGATGATGTATCAGATGCTGTCGGGACGGCTGCCGTTTACGAGCGACAAAGAGAGCTACGTCGAGATCGTGCTCGGACACTTGAATCAGCCGGTGCCGCCTCTCGTCGGTGGAGCTGGACCGCTGCCGGGCTTTTTGGTGCAGGTTGTGATGCGCACGCTGGAAAAAGATCCGGCGCTGCGTCCGACGGCTCGTGAGCTGCTCAACGATCTGGTGCGCGTGGCTCGTTACACCATCGACGGTGGCAATCCAGCGGCAGAGCTTGCCTTACCGCGCGTCGCTCAGCTGGTCAGCAGCCCGCCCGTGATCGAAGCCGACAAGACGGGAGAAGTGTCCCCGATCTTTTTGGATGCACCCAATCCGTCGGCCAAGACGCTGCCGCCAGCCAGTTCATCGCCGGTGCTCAGTCGAACCATCGAGGAAGAGTCTCCCGCGCGGATTCAGCAAGAGCGGACCCAAGAGTTCGTTCGTCCCGGCAAGAGCGTCAGCTAGGTTCATCCGAGCGGTAGCTTCTGTGCGTTATGGCGCGGCTTGACCCGGCGGGTTCATCGTCCACGACTTGAAGATCTCTGCGACGACAGCGCTCGTGCTGGCAGCGGGAACGCCACACAAGATCAGCAGACGCTGTCCGCGACGAGCCACCGCAAAGGCGCGATCGCCGCTTGTGCGCTCAAACAGCGTCGCTTTTCCCGGTGCGGGCAGCTTCTCTCCGCTCTTTCCAGTCTGGCCAGTCAGGCCAGCCTGGCCAGTCAGGTTGAGCACCAGCTTTTGCGCCGCTTGCTCGGCTTCGTCCGCATCTTTTTCGGTGTCCCAGCCTGATAGCACAGCGACGAGAGGAAGCGTCTCTCCTGGCTGCGTCATGGACACCAGCAGATCGCCACCCCAGCCTGCGGCGGCTGGCTCGGCATCTCGCTCGGGCAGTGCTTTTCCGAACCAGACCTTGAACATCAGCTCTCCGAGTACGTCTCGTCGCTGCTCTTTGAACTGTGGTAAGCTGGTCAGCGCCGTCGCTGTGCCTCGCCAAGGCTTTTCACCGCTGAGATACTTTTCAGGATGAATCACTTGCTCCGTCGAGATGGGCGGATCACGAAACACCGCGTCGATGCGTGACCAGGGCTTGTCGCCACGAACGGCAGCGACGAACTCGAGCCCGGCTGCGTAAGGAAACATCAAGCTCTCACGCAGCACCGGCGGGGCCTGCTGAAGCGATGGCGTCGTCGAGAGCGCAAGCTGCATCATCTGTCGTCCCAGCCGTGCGAGCACCGTCGGAAGCTGCGCGGAATCGGTGCCCATGCTGCGCGCCGCAAACTCCATCATCACGGCGGTTCCATCGCCTTCGACCACCGACGACTGCGCAAGCTGCCGATCGCCTTCACTTTTGAGCGGCTTTGCCAGCTTCTTGAGGTCAAAGTGCTGATCTTGCAGCGCGTGCTGGATCTCATGAGCGAGCGCTGGACGCTGCATCTCGACGGGAAGCCAGTCCGCAATGTAGAGCGTCTTGCGATACGGATCGTAGAAGCCCGCGACCTGTTCCGACAGCAGATCGAACAGCAGCTTTTCGTAGTCCGCATCGAGAGGTAGAAGGCCCATTCGCTTGAGCACGAGCGCTTCGCCCTTCACTTCCTCGGGAGAAAAGTCGTTGTGAATGCGCTCTTTGAGTCGCTGCGTGATCTCTTGCCGGGACAGCACTCCGCGCGCGAAGGTTGACTTCGTCGGTAGACCGCGAATTGCGACCACTTTTCGGGTGATCTCATCGACGGCACCGAGCAGCGCTTGCTGACCGGCTTTCACCTCGCTGGTCGGCGCTGGACTTGGATCGCCATCCCCGCGACTCGACGACGAGAGCGCGAGCAGTCCACCCAGCACCAGCAGAAGTGAGCTTTTGCGACGCAGCATCGAGCACGCAGCCAGCCCAGACGAGCACAGAGCAGCAAAACAAGAACCCATGTATTGAGAGCTTAACCAAACTTCGTCGTGCTTGCTATGTTGGGCGCGCAATGGATCGCTCGGTGCCGACGCAAACGACTGCGCTTCGGGTGGCGCTCGTCAGCGAGTACTACTACCCAGATATTGGCGGTATGCCTGAGCACGTTCATCAGCTGGGACGAGCGCTCGTCGGGCGCGGCCATCAGGTGACGGTGATCACCACGTCGTTTCCGGGTCACGTCGATCTTCCGTCGGATCCACCGTTTGATGTCGTGCGCCTGGGTCGAGCCTGTCCGCCGCTCATCACCAACGGATCGCTGTCGCTGGCTGCGATCGGTCTGGGTCTGCGACGCAAGCTGCTGCGCCTGTTTGCCGAGCGACGGTTTGATGTGATCCATGTTCACGCGCCGATCTTTCCGACGCTTTCGCTATTGGCCATTTCGTGTGCGCCTGACGCTGCGATTGTCGTCGGAACGCTGCATACACACTTTGAGCGATCGCCTGTGATCGAGCTGTTTCGTCGGCCACTTCAGCGCTATCTCGACGCGCTCGACGGGCTGATTGCGGTAAGCGACACGGCGCTGCGCAGCATGCAGCGCATCGGCTTTTCGTGTCAGGCGGAGATCATTCCCAACGGCGTCGATCTGCCAGCCTGGCAGTCGGGACAAGTGCTTCCGTCGCTGCGTGGTCAGGCCAAGCTGGTGCTGCTCGGGCAAGCGCGACTGGAACCTCGCAATCACTTCGAGACGGTGATTGCTGCGCAGCGACGGCTTGTTCACGACGGTCTGGCGCTGCGACTGCATGTCTTGGGGGATGGTCCTCGTCGCACAGAGCTACAGCGGCTGGCACACGGACTCGATACGCACTTTGCGGGCTCGGTGGTGGCGGCGCGACCGGACTATGCGGCTTCGTCGGATGTGTTCTGCTTCACGGCGGACATTGCCTCGCATCCGATGTCGCTCATCGAGGGAATGGCGGCGGCGCTGCCGATCATTGCGCATCCGATTTCCGGTGTGCGCGAGCTAGTCAGCGACGGAAAAGAAGGTCTGCTGGTGCCTCTTGGTGATGACCGAGCGTATGCCGAAGCGCTGCGTGCGCTGTATCAATCACCGAGCTTGCGAAAGGAACTGGGCGATCGGGCACGAAAGCGGGTGGAATCGCTCGGCTGGCCGCAGATTGCGCGGAAAATTGAGTCCAAATACCTGGAACTTGCCAAAAATCGCCGATCACAGCGCACTAGTGCGGCGCGGGACTTGTCCCAGGCTTGGCCGTAGGCGTCGCTTGCCACGGCGCGGTTCCCACTTGCGTTCTCACCGTCGATCCATCGGCGAGCGCGTCAGTTCCTGCGACCACCAGCTGATCGTCGGCATTGATTCCCGTCAGCACTTCGACGAACGTTCCGCCATCGACACCAATCGTGATTGCTCGTCGCTGAACTTTGGTTCCTTCGACGACGAACAAATAGCGCTGACCACCGGAGAGCTGCACCGCTGACTCTGGCACCGTCAGGCTCTGTTTGTGAATAGCGACCTGGATGCGCGCGCGCCCGTACATTCCCGGTCGAAGCTTTCCGTCGGAGTTTGCCAAATGAACCTCGGCATCAAGCGTGCGCGTCAGCGGATCGAAGCCGGGAGACAGCCTCGCGACTTGACCGAGCCACGACTGACCGGGCAGCGCATCGACTTCGACGACAACGGTCTGTCCGACGGAAACGAGCGCTGACTCTTGCTCGCGAACCGGCACAAACAGTCGCAGGACATCGACTCGTCCGACGGTCAAGATCGCTCCGTTTTGGGGACCCACCAGCGCGCCAGCGTCGAAGCGTCGCTGCATGACGACTCCGTCAAAGGGCGCATCCAGCCTGGTTTCTCCGATTCGGACCGCCACGGCTTGCAGCTGCGCACGCGCGGCGGACTCTTGCGCTTCGGCTTGCAGGAGTGCGGTGGCGCTCTGCTGAAGCTCTTGCGTGGACACAACTCCCGTCGGTGCAAGCGATCCAATTCGCGCTCGATTGAGCTTGGCCTGCGACAGCGCAGCCTCGGCTTGCTGAAGCTGTCCTTTGGCGACTTGTAGCTGATCGGGAAGCTCACTCGGACGAACCAGCGCGAGGAGCTGACCTTTTTTGACCGGATCGCCGCGATCGACCAGCACCGTGCTCAGGTATCCGACTTGTTTGGACATCAGATCGGCCTGTTCGCGCGGACGCAGATCCACGGGCGCACGGACTTCGACCGCAACGTCTTTTACCGTCGGACGCGAGACCAGCACGAGCGGTGGTGGACGACCCGGACGCTTGTCGGATCCGTCCTCAACACAGCCCGTAAGACACAAAAACGCACACACGAAGTAGACAATCGAGCGACGCACGCTGGAACGCTTAGCACGACGCTCCGGTGCTGATCCAAAAACCCGGCCAAAAAACCGACGCAAAATGCCGTCCGGGTCTTTCGGCACAGGCCGCGCTCAGGCTATCGTGCCGCGCCATACACGCGACAAGGAGCAACCCATGCAAGAGATTCGCTTCGACGATGTAGCCGCGCTCTCGCAGCGCGTCGGTGAGCCGTGGAGCCCGTGGGGCAGCGAGGTCACGATCACCCAAGACATGATCAATCGCTTTGCCGACGTGACGTTCGATCATCAGTGGATTCACATCGATGTCGAGCGCGCACAGAAGGAAAGCCCGCTAAAGACCACGATCGCGCACGGTTTTTTTGTGCTGAGCTTGGTTCCACATCTCCGTCAGCGCACCGACATGCAAGTCGTCGGCTATCGCAACGTGCTGAACTATGGAGCCGACAAGCTGCGCTTTATCAGTCCGGTTCCGGCGGGCAGCGTCGTGCATGCGCGCTGTCGAGTGGTCGCCGTCGATGCCAAGCCCAAAGGAACGCTGATCACCGAAGAGATCGAGATCGCGGTCGTCGGGCAAGAGCGTCCAGCGCTGACTTACACGATGCTGATGCTGTTTCAGCCGTAGCGTCTTTTTCCGTCGGTTTCCGACGAAGCTAGCGAGTGGCTGCGCGTTCGAGCCGATCGAGGACTGCGCGCCAGTCGTTGTCTTGGTTGGGACGAAGCGCGACGATGCAGCGCACCTGTTTGTCATCGAGCCGATGCAGCGCTGCATACAGATCCGTCGCGTAGGCTTCAGGCGACGACGGCAAAAGCTCGATGTGCTGACACAGCGCGCGGAGCGATGGCAAGTCTCGATGTGTGATCAGTCCGCACGGCTTCGGCAGCGTCGCCACCCAGTCGGGATCGTCCTGATCAAACAGATACAGCGGCACCGACGGTGCATAGTGGCGCGTCATCATCCCCGGCGAGGGCAGCGCCCCGTGCGCGGGCTCGATCGCAAAGCTCGGTAGCACCAAGTCGGGCAGCTCCTCGAGCAGGACTCGCAGGGGCAGCGCGCCTGGACGCAGCAGTCGCACAGGCTGCGTGGTCAAGTCCACCACCGTCGATTCAATCCCAAGCTGACACGGTCCTCCGTCGAGGATAAGCGGCACATCGGGCAGGCTGCGCTGAACATGCTGCGCGGTCGTCGGGGACACCGATTCGCTGCGGTTGGCACTGGGCGCTGCCAGCGGACGCTGTACCGTCTGAAGCAGTGCGAGCGCGACGGGATGACTGGGAACTCGTAGCGCCACCGTCGGAAGACCTGCGCTCACGATCGCGGGAATCTTCGGTCCTCGTGGCAGCACCAGCGACAGCGGACCTGGCCAAAAGCGCTGGGCCAGACGCTCTGCCTGTGGTGACCACGAAGAGACGAGCTGCCGCGCGGACGACACGTCGGGAACATGCACAATCAGCGGATTGTTCGACGGACGACCTTTGAGCTGATAGATGCGCTGCACCGCTTCTTCACGGGTCGCATCCGCACCGAGTCCGTAGACTGTTTCCGTCGGAAATGCACAGAGCTGACCAGCGTGAAGCAGCGCGGCAGCCTGGGCCAGCGTCTGCGGATTGACGGATACGATCGGGGCTTTGGATGGCATCGCTACGCACTTGGGCTGCGTCGGCGTAGTCGTCGGAAGGTCACCGTCGAAGCGATTCCCAGCAGCGGCAGCAGTCCGAGCCAAGAAGAAACGCCAGGTGCCGCACCGACGAAGCAGCCGCAGCCAGCGGAGTTAAACGCAGTCGAGCCGCCAGAGTCAACAGGTGCCGGACAGCCATCGGCAGCGCTACAGGTCTGCTCGACGGTGATGTTCTGCGCGATGCGTCCTCCGCCGGAGTTTACGATCATGATGTGGTGGGTCTGACCGCGTGCGAGTGTCACCGTCGCGGACCAGCTATTGCTGAGCGCTCCTGGCTTGATATCGACGAGCCGATCGTAGGTTCCGACGGTCTGCTTGTCCCACGTCACGGGCTGTCCGCCGGATCGAATCGCAAGCTGAAGGTTCGGTGCCGCCGTGACCGACGAAGCCGAGATGCTGTTGCAGTAGGCTCCCGCTGGCTGCGTCGTGAACTGAAACGTCACGGTATCGGCAGAGTAGGGCAGATCGATGCGCCACTGCGCGTGTCCCGGCCACAGCTTCTTTCCGTCGGAATCCAGGCACAAGGATCGATGCGGCGTCGCGACTTTGATCACGCGATCACACAGGCTCAAGATGCCGTGCAGCGTCAGTGCATCGGTGGTCTTTTGGGCTGCGTCGGCTCCGAGTGCGGCGGCTTGCTTTCCGACTTCATCGACAATCAGCTGGCCCATATCAGTCATCGTCGGTGCAGAGACGCTGCCAAGCAGTGCCTTGAGGATTGCTTGATCGAAGCTGGCTCGCTTTTGCGTCGCGGCTGCGCTGGTATCGAGCGGATCTCCCGTTACTGCGACGCGGGCTCGCCACAGCGCACCCGAAAACGGATTGGCATCTTCATGGACTTCTCCGACGCGATCGTTTGTGCAGTGCAGCGTGTTGTTCAGATCGCGCAGACCCGGACCGGGCAGTCCCGTGAAGTTCTTGCTTGCATACTCTCCGACGGGGCTGTTGCCGGTGATGGCCGAAGAAAAGTAGTCCGCGAGGCCTTCATTCATCGCACCTGGATCGTCGTTCAGTCCCAAGTTGTCCTGGCCCACCGACAGCGTGAGCTTGTTCAGGCTCTCGATCACCGCGTGTGTGAACTCGTGATAGATGACGTCGGCGTCCATCGAGTAATTGGCCCGCGCGCCCATGCCAAACGCGATCATGTCGCCGGAGATGCCCAAGATCAGGCTGCTAAAGTCGCCTTTGGGATCGCCGGGTGAAAAGAACGCGTTTTCGTAGGGATTGAGCGGAATCGCCGGATTGGTCGCCTGCGCCATGTTGTTGAGGTTCGGCATGCACAGGTTCGTCAGCAGCGGAAACGGTCGCGCGGAAGCTCCCGTCGAGATTGCCAAGCGAAAGTCGTTCATTCCCAGCCCGCCGAGCAAGCTGCGAAAGCGCGTGTAGATGCTGGCGGAGTGAAAGTACATGTGCGCTTCGCCAAACGAGTTCTTGTTGGCGTCATTCTTCGTCGGACAGCGGCCATCGCTAGCGCCGGTAAGGGGCGTGAACTGATTGTAGTCGCCGCTCGTCGAGGAGTTTGTCTGCATCGGCTCGCACAAGTGAATCGCCGTCGTGCTTCCGGCGGGAATGCGCAGCGTCATGTTGTCGATGCAGTTCAACCCGCGCAGCAGCGTGCTGGTCAGTGGTCGCGGTGCGGCTGCCGTCGGAGCAAACGGTCCCGTATCACCGCTGGGAATCGCGAAAACTTCCGGGCTGGCTGCCGTCGCTGGATTGTAGCGATACACAGAAAACTGATTCAGGAACTTGAGCCGCTCGATTCGACGGAAGACTTCGCCGCTGTGGGCATCGACCAGATAGTGCGCATGCTCGACGGAAGCGAGATCAATCTTGGTCACTTTGTAGGCCAAGCGGCCACTTGGGTGATCGATGATCAGCTCGGGCTCACCGACGACACCGGGACCGACGGAGCGGACTGCTCGCTGCGCATCTTCGGCACTTAGCGACGGAATCGGATGAATCTTCTGGAGCGTCTCGGTCGCAACCACGTCGCGGACGAAGCGCACCACTTGACCGTCGGAAGAGATCCGCAGCACGAGATCTCCGGCGAGGACCGGCAGACCGAGGTGCTGCTGACGATAACGAACCACATAGCCGTTTCCGACGGGAGTCGGCTCACCGTTTGATAGTTCAGTGGGAACCCAGGACGGTTCACTGCGACGAAGATCGCTCAGATATCGATCCGCAATCGCAACCGGATCGGCACCGGGTGACGGAATAGACAGCGCACCGATCACAAGACGAGGCGTTCCATCGACGGCTCGTGACAGAACTTGCGCGGGTCGGTTGGCTACATTGTCTGCTACAGGCAGAGTCGCCGCGAAAGCCACTGTTCCCGAGAGAGAAAGCCAGAGCGAAAAAGAAGAAGCCAGAGCCCTAAGTCGCGAGACGCGAAGAGTATTCATGGGACGCTCCTTGCACGCCATGGAGATCGGCGCGAGTGAAACGAAACGGGCGCTCTTCGCTATTGTCAGGCGACTCGGAAACAAAATCACGGACGCTGGTCAGCGCCGATGGGGAATTTTTCACTTGCGTCTAAATTGCTTCCGAAGAAAATCCCTGCGGCCCATCCCTGTGTCTGGATGCGGCCTGTGGAGCCAACATCGTGATTTCCGATCTCTCTCGCGTCCGTAACATCGGGATCTCCGCGCACATCGACAGCGGTAAGACCACGCTAACCGAACGAATCCTCTTCTATACCAAGCGCATTCACGCCATCCACGAAGTCAAAGGCAAAGATGGTGTCGGCGCCAAGATGGACAGCATGGATCTGGAGCGTGAGCGCGGCATCACCATCCAGAGCGCGGCGACCTATTGCTCGTGGAAAAACCACCACGTCAACATCATCGACACCCCAGGGCACGTCGATTTTACGATTGAAGTCGAGCGCGCTCTGCGAGTTCTCGACGGCGCAATCCTGGTGTTGTGCTCGGTGGCCGGTGTCCAGAGCCAGTCGCTGACCGTTGACCGTCAGATGCGACGCTATCGCGTGCCGCGCATCGCCTTCATCAACAAGTGCGATCGCACCGGCGCGAACCCGCTGCGGGTAAAGAATCAGCTGCGAGAGAAGCTCGGGCACAATCCCGTGCTGCTGCAGCTACCGATCGGGCTGGAAGACAAGTTTGAAGGCGTGATCGACCTCATCACCATGGAGGCGATTACGTTCACGGGTGACAACGGCGAAGAGATTCACCGCAACCCGATTCCCGCCGATATGAAGTCGCAAGCGGACAAAGCGCGCGAAGAGATGCTCGACACCGTGTCGATGTTCTCGGATGCGCTGACCGAAGCGATTTTGGAAGACCGTGTGACGCCCGAGCTGATTCGCGACGCAATTCGTCGTGGCACGCTCGAGATGAAGCTCACGCCGGTGATGATTGGCTCGGCGTACAAAAACAAGGCAGTGCAGCTTCTCCTCGATGGAGTGACGTACTACCTGCCATGTCCGTCGGATGTCCTCAACGAAGCGATCGACATCGACAGCCCCGACAACAAGAAAGTTGCGCTGAAGTCGGATCCAAGCCTTCCGACGGTGGCGCTGGCGTTTAAGCTCGAAGACGGGCGCTATGGCCAGCTGACCTATATGCGTGTCTACCAAGGTGCGCTGCGCAAAGACGATGTCATCCAGAACACCCGCACCGGACGGAAGGTGAAGGTGGCACGGCTCGTTCGGATGCACTCCGACGACAAAGAAGACATTGCCGACGCAGGTCCCGGCGATATCATCGCGATGTTTGGTGTTGACTGTAACTCAGGCGATACCTTCACGAGCGGTGAGCAGCTGACCATGACGTCGATGTATGTTCCTGAGCCGGTCATCAAGTTGGCGATCAAGCCAGCTGACCAGAAGGCTCAGATGAACATGTCGAAGGCGATCCAGCGCTTCACGAAGGAAGATCCGACGCTGCGCTGCGAAGTCGATCCCGAAAGTGGAGAGACGCTGCTCGCTGGCATGGGTGAACTTCACCTCGACGTGTACATCGAGCGCATGAAGCGTGAGTACAACGCCGTGGTGCAGGTTTCGCCGCCGCAGGTTGCGTACCGTGAGACGGTGACGCAGCGCGCTGACTATAGCTACACCCACAAGAAACAGACGGGTGGTTCCGGTCAGTTCGGTAAGGTCATGGGCTACATTGAGCCGTGCGCCGAAAAGGAATTCGAGTTCATCGATGAAGTGGTCGGTGGAACGGTTCCTCGTGAGTTCATTCCCAGCGTCGAAAAAGGCTTCCGTTCGATGGTCGCCAAGGGTCCGCTCATCGGCTTCCCTGTGGTGAACGTCCGCGTCTGTCTGAACGACGGTGGTTCGCACGCAGTAGACTCCTCGGATATCGCATTCCAGGAAGCGGCGCGCGGTGCATGGCGCGAAGTCTATCCGAAGGCCAGGCCGCAGATTCTGGAGCCGATCATGAAGGTCGCGCTCGAAGGCCCGAGTGAGCACCAAGGCAACATGCTGTCTACGCTGATGTCTCGTCGTGGCATGATCATCGGTACGACGGAATCGGATGGCATGTCTACGATTGAAGCGGAAGTTCCGCTGGCCGAAATGTTCGGCTACGCGACGACGCTCCGATCGGCCACGCAGGGCAAAGCAGAGTTTTCGATGGAATTCTCGCGCTACGCTCCGGTTCCGGCCAATATCGGCGAAGAGCTGATCGCAAAAGCGGCCAAAGCAAAGGCCAGCGAGAAGAAGAAGTAGCCAGGAGGCCTTCCCATGTATCGCAAAGATGTGAACGAACGGAGCCCGCTACGGATTCTTGAAAAATCGAGCCACGGTGGCCTCGGAAGAGGCAAATTGGGTGTGGCTATGGCCCGGGCTGGCGTCGGCAAGACGGCCTTCCTGGTACACGTCGCGCTGGACGATCTGATGCGCGACCGCAAGGTTTTGCACGTCTCGCTGGACTCGCCTGTTGACCACGTCAAGAGCTGGTACGACGCGGTGTTTCAGGACTTGGCGAAGACGGCTGACCTGTCTGACGTTTCTGCGACGCAAGAGCTGATCAACAAAAACCGCATCATTCAGGCCTACAGCCTGCATGGTCACGGTGGCGGCAACGAGTTTTCGATTGCCAAGCTCAAGCACTCCGTCGAGCTTCTGTCGGCCCACGCGCAGTTTGTTCCCGACGTGATCATGATCGATGCATTCGACTGGTCGCGGGCCACGCTGGAAGAAGCCACGGAGCTTCGTGCGCTGGCAAAGCAGCTCAATGTCGAGCTGTGGATGACGGCGCTGACCCATCGTCACCAGACCGGACCGGATGTGCCCGATCGGGTGCCTCCGCCGTGTGATCGGTTCGCGAGCCTGATCAGCTTGGTGGTGTTCCTCCAGCCGGTGGACAAGGACCTGTCGGTTCGACTGCTCAAAGATCATGACAATGACGTGGTCTGCGATACGCACCTCATCCTGCATCCCGACACGATGCGGCTGGTCGATGATCGGGCGCCGAGTGCTCCCGCGAGTGATCTGCCTCCGTCGGCGTACACGCTGCTATCGGGCGGTGCGATCGGGGCCGAAGCCGAGTTCGGTGCATGTGCCGAGCGCTACGGTCTGAAGGAAGAGAACTACTCGTTCGAGGGTCATCCGGTGGCGCGGACGCGCGGTCTGCGGCTGCTGACCAGCGAAGAGCTACGCGACGGTGATGTCAGCCTGGCCTATGTGTCAGCGACGATGCATCGTCCGTATCACCAGAATCCGACGCTGCGTAAGGTGCTTCAGAGCATTTGGCATCAGGTCAACTCCTCGCAAGAGGTGTTCATCATCGGTGTCATTCAGCGCGACGACACCGTCAAGGGCGGCACCGGCTGGGCGGCAGAGCTGGCTCGTCACCAAGGCAAGCCGCTGCACGTCTACGATCAAGAGCGTCGCTCGTGGTTTACCTGGAACCACACTTCGCGTCAGTGGCAGGCATCCAAGCCGGTGATTACGCACACGCGCTTTACCGGAACTGGCACCCGCAGCCTGAGCGATGACGGACGTGCGGCCATCGTCGAGCTGTTCGCAAGCAGCTTCGGTGCGAGCCGTACGGGTCGCTCCGGTCCGATCAAGGCGTAACCGCTCTTTCTTCAGAACCCGATGTCTGCACTGGCTTGGCTCGGGTTCTTTCGCTTCTTCTTCCTTCTCTGTTCCCTCGCTTGGCTGTTTCCGTCTGGGGCGCTCGCTCACCAGTCGAGCGTTGTCTATCTTCACGTCGTTCCCGAGCGTTATCAGGTCACCGTCACGCTGCGCGTCGCCAACAACGACTTGTATGAAGCGCTGGCGCTGCCGCCTTCGCGTCCGATGTCCCGCGACGAAGTGATGCAGCAGCAAGATCGACTGGCGCAGTATCTGCTATCGAAGCTGAGCGTCGAAAATCAAGGTCAGCGCTGTCCGGGACGACTGCTGCGAAGCGAGCTGACCGAGCGCTCGGGCGGATTTTTCGTCGCCACTTCGCTGCGGTTTGAGTGTGCGCGTGCGCTGCAATCGGCGCGTCTTCACTACAGCTTGTTCTTCGATCTCGACGCGAGACATCAAGGGCTGGCCAAGATCGAAGCGGACGGCGAAGTCCGCGAGCACCTGTTTCGTGACGATCGACGAGAGCTGACGCTCGGAAAGCCGCGCGGGCTTTTCGATCACCTGCTTGATCATCTGCGACTGGGCATCGAGCACATCTTCACCGGCTACGATCACCTGGCGTTTTTGGTGGGCCTGCTCCTTCTGGCTGGAACGCTCGGGCAGCGCGAGTCTCTGCGACGGGCGCTGGGATTTGTGCTGCGGGTGGTGACGGCGTTTACGGTGGCGCACTCGCTGACGCTGGTCTTGGCGGCGCTGTCGCTGATTCAGATCCCGAGTCGCTACGTCGAGTCCGCGATCGCGCTGTCGATTGGCTGGATTGCGGTGGAAAACCTGCTGTGGCCGACGGTGACTCGTCGAGCGCTCTATGCGTTCTTGTTCGGACTGATTCACGGGCTCGGCTTTGCACAGGTGCTGCGCGAGCTGGGACTGCCCAAGACCGGCTTTGTGTCCGCGCTGCTATCGTTCAACGTCGGTGTCGAGCTGGGACAGCTCGCGGTGGTGGCGCTGCTGTTGCCGATGCTCCTGAGGCTGTCGCGACAGAATCGCCATCAGACCTGGCTGGTTCGGGGCGGAAGCCTTGTGCTGCTGCTGCTGTCGCTTTATTGGTTTATCGAGCGAGCGTTTGCGAACAACAGCCTGCCTTCGTGACGAGCGCAGCGCTTCATCGCGCAACTGTGCGAAAACACTACACTCTGGGCGACGATCCGACCTTCGGTGGAGACAAGAAATCCGGTTGACGTCCACCGCCGGACGCCCGTAACGTAAAAAACCAAGCTAGCCGGTAACACCGACGAAGTTTTTTAAGGAGCCTGAGCAACTATGGCCACGAAGATTACCGAAGACTGCATCAACTGCGGCGCCTGCGAGCCGGAGTGTCCGAATGAAGCCATCTCCGAGGGAGATGACACCTATGTAATCGATCCCAGCCTCTGCACCGAGTGCGTTGGCTTTCACGGAACCGAAGCATGTCAGGCAGTCTGTCCGGTCGAGTGCTGCCTGCCCGATCCAGATCGCGTCGAGTCGGAAGATGTGCTGCTGGCGCGTGCGATCAAGCTGCACCCGAGTAGCGCCGCCACGCTGTCGCTGGACGCTCTGACGGCTGACACCTCGCGATTCCGCAACCCGAAGCACAAGTAGTCTCTCGTTCTTCTATTTGCGCATTTTCTGCGCAAAGTTTCTTTTCCTGCCCGCTCGCCTCCTCGTAAGATCCTTCCCAAAGAGTTCGTTTCTCGTCGAGAGACACGGTCGCAGCATCGACTGCGCCGGGAGGGAACATGTCCGCAATCACGCTCGATGCCAACGAAGCCGTCGCTCGGGTTGCCCATTCGCTGAGCGAAGTGATCGCGATTTATCCGATCACACCAGCCTCTGCGATGGGTGAGTTGTCCGACGAGTGGTCTACGCACGGTCACAAAAATCTGTGGGGCGAAGTGCCGCGTGTCGTCGAGATGCAGTCGGAAGCAGGAGCCATCGCTGCGGTCCACGGCGCGCTGCAAGCTGGATCGCTGGCGACGACGTTTACCGCGTCGCAGGGTCTGCTCCTGATGATTCCGAACATGCTCAAGATCGCCGGAGAGCTTTTGCCGATGGTGCTCCACGTCGCGGCTCGCACGGTGGCAACGCATGCGCTGTCGATCTTTTGCGATCACTCCGACGTGATGACGTGTCGGACGACGGGGTTTGCGCTGCTTTCGTCGGGATCGGTGCAAGAAGCGCAGGACTTCGCGGCGATTGCGCATGCCACGACGCTGCGCAGTCGGATTCCGATCCTGCACTTTTTTGACGGCTTTCGGACCTCGCATGAGATTGCCAAGATTGAGCCGCTCGACGATGAGACGCTGCGTGCGCTCATCGATCCCGAATCACTCGCGTCGCTGCGACAGCGTGCGCTGCTGCCCGATCGTCCGGTGCTGCGTGGGACGGCGCAGAATCCCGATACGTTCTTTCAAGCGCGTGAAGCTGGCCAGCCGTTCTACGATGCGTTTCCGTCGCTGCTCCGTCAGAGCTTGGATCAGTTTGCGAAGCTGACCGGACGACGCTATCGGCTGTTTGACTACGTGGGACATCCCGAGGCTGAGCGCGTGATCGTGACGATGGGCTCGTCGGCAGAGTGCGTTCATGAGGTCGTCGAGCGCTTGGTTTCGCAAGATGTACGCGTCGGTGTGCTCAAAGTTCGGCTGTTTCGTCCGTGGGTGACGCAGGACTTTGTCGCGGCGCTGCCGAAGACGGTGCGTGCGCTGGCGGTGCTCGATCGAACGAAGGAACCGGGTGCCGTCGGAGATCCGCTCTATCTCGACGTGGTGACGGCGCTGACCGAAGCGGTGGATGATGGTCTGCTTCACACGCTTCCCAAGATCATCGCCGGACGCTACGGACTGTCGTCGAAAGAGTTCACTCCACAGATGGTGCTGGCGATCTTTGCGGAGCTTTTGCAGGCGAAGCCGCGACGACATGTCTTGATCGGCATCAACGACGACGTGGGACGACGCTCACTGCCGTATGACGAGTTTGTTTGGAGCGAGCCTTCCGACGTGGTGCGCGCGGTCTTTTTCGGGCTGGGATCGGACGGCACCGTCGGAAGCAACAAGAACACGATCAAGATCATCGGCGAACAGACGGATCACTTTGCGCAGGGTTACTTCGTCTATGACTCGCGCAAAGCGGGCGCTGTGACAGTGTCGCACCTGCGGTTTGGACCCAGTCCCATTCGTTCGTCGTACAAGATTCAGCGCGCGAGCTTTGTGGCCTGTCATCAGCCGCAGCTCCTTGATCGATTTGAAATCGTCGAGCTGGCCGAAGAAGGTGCGACGGTGCTGCTGAACGCGCCATGGCCCAAAGAGCGCGTGCTGGCGCTGCTCCCGCGTGAGGTGCTGTCGATCCTGATCGAGCGCAAGCTGCGTCTGTTTGTGATCGATGCGCAGCGTGTCGCCGAGGAAGCGGGGCTCGGCAAGATGATCAGCACGGTGATGCAGACCTGCTTTTTTGCGCTGTCGGGTGTGCTGCCCAAAGAGCTGGCGATCGAAAAGATTCGGCAAGCGGCGCAGAAGTCGTACGGAAAGCGCGGAGCCGAGGTGGTGCGACGCAACCTGGCGGCGATCGATCGGACGCTCGAAAACCTGTTTGAAGTGCCGATTGCGCAAGCAGAGCTGTCCCAGCGTGCTCGTCCCGCGCTGGTTTCGTCGAGCGCACCCGATTTCGTCAAGCGCGTGACGGCGCTGATGCTGGCGGGACACGGGGATCTGCTCCCGGTGAGCGCGTTTCCCGTCGATGGAACCTGGCCGCTCGGAACGTCGGTGTATGACCGGCGCAGCCTGGCGTTGCAGATTCCGTCGTGGGATCCCGAGGTCTGCATCCAGTGCGGCAAGTGCGCGGTGATCTGTCCGCACGCGGCGATTCGGACGGCGACGTTTTCGGCGCAGCAGCTCGACCATGCTCCGGCGGGCTTTGTGGCGATGGACTGGAAAGATCGCGACGCTGCACCGGGGACAAAGTTTCGCGTTCAGGTGGCTCCCGACGACTGTACCGGCTGTGGGCTGTGCGTGCAGTTTTGTCCGGCCAAAGACAAGAGCAATCCGCGACACAAAGCGATCGATATGGTGCCCGCCGAGCCGATAAAGCCCGTCGAGCGTCAGACGTTCGAGTATTTCCAGACGCTGCCGCCGCCGGATCGGAAGACGGTACACCTGGATGTCAAAGGCAGTCAGCTTTTGACACCGCTGTTTGAGTTTTCGGGTGCGTGCGCAGGCTGTGGCGAGACGCCGTATCTGAAGCTCCTGACGCAGCTCTTCGGAGACAGGCTGATGGTGGCGAATGCGACGGGCTGCTCGTCGATTTACGGCGGAAACCTGCCGACGACGCCGTGGACGACGGATCGCAACGGTCGCGGTCCGGCGTGGGCGAACTCGCTGTTTGAAGACAACGCGGAGTTTGGGCTGGGCTTCCGTCTGTCCGTCGATGCGCACAGTCGCTATGCCCAGAGCTTGTTACGTAGCCTTTCATCCGAGCTGTCCGACGAGCTTGTGACAGGACTTTTGCAGGCCTCACAGGACACCGAAGCGGCGATTTTCGATCAGCGCGAGCGTGTGGTGCTGCTGCGAAGTCGGCTGGCGCGGATCGATCGTCCCGAAGCGAAGCTTTTGTCGTCGCTCGCGGATTACTTGGTCAAAAAGAGCGTCTGGATCGTCGGTGGTGACGGCTGGGCCTATGACATTGGCTTCGGTGGGCTCGATCATGTGCTGCTGTCGGGACAGGATGTGAACTTGCTGGTGCTCGATACCGAGGTGTACTCAAACACCGGCGGACAGCAGTCGAAGGCAACGCCGATTGGCGCGGCGGCCAAGTTCGCAGCGGCGGGCAAAGAGCTACCGAAGAAAGACCTCGGGATGCTGGCGATGATGTACGGACACGTCTACGTCGCGCGCGTGGCGCTCGGGGCCAAAGACGCGCACACGGTCAAAGCGTTTGTCGAGGCCGAGAGCTTTCCGGGTCCGTCGCTCATCATCGCGTACAGTCACTGCATTGCGCATGGCTACGACTTGCAGCTTGGGGCCGAGCAGCAGCGACTGGCGGTGGATTCGGGCGTGTGGCCGCTGTATCGCTTCGATCCGCGACGGCTGGACGCGGGGGAAGCGCCGCTTAAGCTGGACTCAGCGCCGGGCAAGACCTCGGTGCAAAAGTACATGGCGGGCGAAGGTCGGTTCCGCATGGTCGAGCTGGCCGATCCGCAGCGCTATCGCGAGCTGGTCAAAGCCGCCGAGCGCGATGTGGCCATGCGACGTGCGATGTACGAACACTTGCAGAGCCTGCGCGTCGGGCCGCTCGACGGAAGTCACGACAGCGCTGCTTCGTCTTCACTGCCATCGGTCCCGTCGGGGAGTTCCAAGCCATGAACCTTTCGACAAGCTATCTGGGTCTTTCGCTTTCCCATCCGCTCATCGTCGGTGCGTCGCCGCTGGCTGATGAGCTGGACTCCGTCAAGAAGCTGGTCGATGCGGGCGCAGCTGCGGTGGTGATGCGCTCTCTGTTCGAGGAGCAGCTTCAGCAAGAGTCGCTGGCTGCGCTGAAACATCTCGACGGGCACTCGGACTTTTATGCCGAAGCCACGAGCTATTTTCCTTCGACAGATGTGTTTGCGCTGCGAGCGGAAGCGTATCTGAATCAGCTTCGACGGATTCGCGACGCGGTGTCGGTGCCGGTGATTGCTTCGCTCAACGGGACCACGCTCGGAGGCTGGCTCGATTACGCGCAGCAGCTGGAACAAGCCGGTGCGTCGGCGCTGGAGCTAAACCTGTATTCTCTGCCGTCGTCACCTTTGCAGAGCGCGTCGGACATCGAGCAAGCGCAGCTTCAGATCATCACGCAGGTGCAAAGTAGTGTGAAGATTCCCGTCGCTGTGAAGCTGTCGCCGTTTTACACCAGCCTGCCGCACTTCGTCGCTGACATTGCCAAGACCGGCGCGCGCGGCGTGGTCCTGTTCAATCGCTTTTATCAGCCTGACATCGACATTGAAGCGCTGGAAAATCAGCTCGAGCTGCACCTGTCCGACTCGTCGGAGCTGCTGCTGCGACTGCGCTGGCTCGCGATTGTTTCTCCGCGCACTGAGCTGTCGCTGGCCTGCTCGGGCGGTGTTCACTGTGCGACGGATGCGATCAAAGCGCTGATGGCGGGCGCGCACGCCGTGCAGATGGTTTCGACGCTGCTTCGACACGGACCGCAGCAGCTTCGCAAGATCCTCGACGAGATGACGCACTGGCTTGTGCAGCATGAGTACAGCTCGATCGCGCAGCTTCGCGGCAGCATGAACCACGCACGGTCGCCGAGTCCCGCCGCGTACGAGCGCGCCAACTACATTCGTCTGCTCAGCAGCTTCCACACCGAGCGCTGACGCTGCGCGACGGGAGCTGCGCTGCGATATAAAAAAATACGGTCAAAAATTTGCGCTCTAAGCATGCCCACATAGCATGGGCTGCGTGTCCCTATCGGCGGATGTCACACATGGTTTTCAATCGCGCACAATTCCACATAGTGCGTCGTTATCCATTCGCACATCCCGTACGGGAGACGCACAAGACGCGCTGACACATACTCGGGACAAGCGCTCGTCGAAGCCTTCCGCACTTGCTGGTCATGGCGAACTTGTCTTTCCAGCAGAAGGTGAGATCGGCGATGCTCAAGAGTTTGTGTCAGAGCCAACCGTTCTTTCCCCAGCACGTCCGTTTGTAAAGTGGGCTGGAGGCAAGCGTCAGCTTCTTCCCGAGCTGCTGGACCGGATTCCCCAGTCCTTCCGTCACTATCACGAGCCGTTCGTCGGTGGTGGTGCGCTGTTTTTCGCGCTGTGTGAGCAGCGGCGACTGGATGGAAAAGCGGTTCGTCTTACCGACATAAACATCGAGCTGATCAATACCTATCGGGTGGTTCGGGATCGGGTTGAGACGCTGATTGCGCTGCTCTCTACCTTTCAAAATGACGAAGCGTTCTATTATCACATGAGAGCGCTCGATCCATCGCAGCTTGACCCGATTCAGCGAGCGGCACGATTTATCTACCTGAACAAGACCTGTTTTAACGGTCTGTTTCGCGAAAACCGCCAAGGTCGATTCAACGTTCCGTTCGGACATTACAAAACAGCACAGATTTGTGCTCCAAACGATCTTCGATCAGCGAGCGCTGCGCTGCGTGGCGTCTGTTTGGAAGTCGCTGGCTTTCATGATGTCGAAGCGTCCAGTCAGCCCGGTGACTTTGTGTATTGCGATCCGCCGTATGCTCCGGTGAGTCGTACCGCGTCGTTTACAGCGTATAACGGCTGCGGCTTTGGAGACGAGGATCAGCAAAAACTGGCGAATCTGGTGACGCAGCTGGGCGAGCGCGGTGTCTCGGTGCTGCTGTCGAACTCGGCGGTGCCGCTGACCTACGTGCTGTATCGAGCGCTTCACGTCGAAGAAGTGCTGGCGCGACGAGCGATCAACTCGCGCGGGGATCGTCGCGGACACGTTCCAGAGCTGCTGGTTGCGGCGGGACCGCTCCGGTCCGAGCTGCGCAAGCGTGCAGCGGCGGCAAAGCCTGCGCGATCCGAAGCGGCGGCTCCGTCTGTTCGCTAGCGCGGGCCAATCTTCCGAGAAACGATCGTCTAGCTGGCTGCGGGTTGCTACACTGCTCGCGATGAAGCGCGGCGTTTTCTGTGGGTTGCTGTGCGGACTCCTGGGTGTGACGGCGTCTTGTACGCTGGCGGAGCCGTATCTGATTCCAAGCAAGGCGATCGAGCTGGTTGCGACGCAGCCGGACGACTTGCGGGCGCGGGCTCAGGTTCCGGCCTTGCGGCAGAGCGATCGTGCGCCGGTGCTGATTCGCTATCGCGCCCTACAGTGGAGCGATGAGACGCTCCGACGTGCAGCGACGACACCGATGAAGCTTGCGCGGGTCCGAGCAGCCAAGACCAATCCGTACCTGATGATCGGTGGCGTGATCTTGGGTCTGGGCGTTCCGCACTTGGCGCTCGGGATGGCGGCGGCGCTGGATCTGCCGCCGGGCGAAACCAAGCCCGCTGATCCAATCGGGTCCGGTGTGGCGCTCGGTCTTGGCGGGCTGCACTTTTTCGTCGGTGGACTGTTGATGGTCCTCGGCGAGCGAAATCCGAACATTGAGCCGACCGACGCGATACTTGTTGAAGCGTATCTGCGCGGAGAGATTCCGACTGCGACGGCTGCTCCCGATGTGGTGACGCCTGAAGGTCAGCCTGCGCCGCCTGCCGAGCCGCCGCGCCGTAGTTCATATGACGTGCCGCTTTCGTCCGAAGAATCGAAGTAGTAAGACCAGCACACGATGATTGCTCGCTACACCCGTCCTGACATGGCTGCGCTTTGGAGCGAGTCGCGACGCCTTTCTTTGTTCCTGGAAGTGGAGCTGGCAGCGACCGCTGCGCTCGAAGCGTCTCCGTCGAGCCCGATTCCTGCGGGAACCGCGACGCGACTGCGACAGCTGTATGCCCAGGTAGGACCGCTGGATCCGCGACGCGTGGCCGAGTGTGAGCAGCGAACCCAGCATGAAGTGCTCGCGTTTTTGGAACACGTCGAGGAAAAGCTGGGCGTCGATGCGCGCTGGCTGCACTTTGGACTGACTTCATCGGACGTGCTCGATACGGTGCTGGCGCTACAGCTTCGCGAAGCCACGCAGATCATCTTGCGCGGCATTGACGATCAGCTCTTGCCTGCGCTGCGTCGTCAGGCCACCGCCCATCAGCAGACGCCGATGATCGGTCGCACGCACGGCATCTTCGCCGAGCCAATCTCCGCCGGGCTTGTGTTTTTGGGTAGCTACGCCGAGATCGAGCGCGCCAAGGTTCGCATCCAGCGAGCGCAGAAGGCCATTGCCGTCGGAAAACTCTCGGGTGCTGTCGGTGTGTACGGAAGTGGCTGCTTTTCCCCCGACGTGGAAGCGGCTGCGCTGTCGAGCTTGGGTCTGTCCGTCGAGACGGTTCCGACGCAAGTGGTGGCGCGCGATCGTCATGCCGAGCTGCTCTTGGCGCTGTCGCTTTTCGGATCGGCGATCGAGCGACTGTCGGTGAACCTGCGTCACCTTCAGCGCAGTGAAGTGTCCGAGGTCGAAGAAGCGTTTGCGCCGGGTCAAAAAGGCAGCTCGGCGATGCCGCACAAAAAGAACCCGATCTCGGCGGAAAACCTGTGTGGACTGGCGCGTCTGCTTCGGGCAAGCGCGAGCGCAGCGTGTGAAAACATTCCGCTTTGGCATGAGCGAGACATCTCACACTCGTCGGTGGAGCGCGTGATCATGCCGGATGCGACGACGCTGGCAGACTACATGGTGCAGCGCGCGGCAAAGCTCGTCGGTGGTCTGTCCATCAGAGCCGATCGAATGAGCCACAACCTGTTGCAAAGTGGCGATCTGTTCGCGTCGGAAAAAGTCATGCTGGCGCTTGTGCGGACTGGACTGTCTCGTCAGAGCGCGTATGAGCTGGTGCAGCGTCATGCGCTTTCGTGTGTGGCAGATCGGGGCGGACTGTCGTTTTTCGACCGACTGCGCGCCGATCCGCAGGTGAGCGAGCGACTGCCGGAAGACGTGCTCGGTCACTGCTTTGAGATCACGACGCACCTACAACATGTTTCGACGATCTTTGCGCGCACGCTTCCCGAGTGAGCGCTTCAGCGACGGTTGCGCGACGCAAACAGGAGTCTTTCGTTCATCTAAGTAGCGAAAATGCTTGATAGAAAAAATGCTCGACCCGTCTTTGCCAGCATCCGCTGGCTGTGCAAGAATCCTTGACTGAGGCGACAGCAGCCTCGATGAAACCCTAATGGACGACTTTCACTGCTCCTTCTGTGGCAAAAGGCGTCGCGAGGTCCGCAAGCTGATCAGCGGTCCGCGCGTCTTCATCTGCGACGAGTGCGTCGCCCTCTGCAACGACATCCTCTCGAAAGAAGATGCGCAAGAGCGGCCACGCTATCCCAAGCCCGTCGAAATCACCGAGGAGCTCGACAAATACGTCGTCGGGCAAAAGCGTGCCAAAAAGACGCTCTCGGTGTCCGTCTACAACCACTACAAGCGGCTGATGTCGCGTGGTCGAGCGGGCGACGTGGACATCCACAAGGGCAACGTGCTTTTGATCGGTCCGACGGGCTGCGGCAAGACGCTGCTGGCACAGACGCTGGCCAAGAAGCTCGATGTCCCGTTTGCGATTGCCGATGCAACCACACTCACCGAGGCTGGCTATGTCGGTGAAGATGTGGAAAGCGTGATCAAAGCGCTCTATCGCAACGCCGGTGGCGACATCGAAAAGGCCCAGCGCGGCATCGTCTGCATCGATGAGATCGACAAGATCTCTCGCAAAGGCGGTGGTCCGTCGGTAACTCGCGATGTCAGCGGCGAAGGCGTTCAGCAAGCGCTGCTCAAGCTGCTGGAAGGCAAGCACGCGACGATCACTCCCGACGGAGCGCGCAATCGTCCGCAGCAAGAGCTGATTCAGGTCGATACGACCGACATCCTGTTTATCTGCTGCGGTGCGTTCAACGGGCTGGAAGATACGATTCGTCGTCGCGTTTCCGAGCGTGGCATGGGCTTTGGTGCGCAGATTTCGGCTCGCAACGACGAAGACAAAGACGCGCTGCGCGCGCAGGTTCGCACCGAGGATCTGATCAAGTACGGCATGATTCCAGAGTTCCTGGGTCGCTTGCCGATCATTGTCTCGTGCGACTCTCTCGACGAAGATGCGCTGACGGAAGTGCTGTGGAAGCCGAAGAACGCGCTGACCAAGCAGTACGCGCGCTTGTTCGAGATGGAAGGCGTTCAGCTGCGCTTCACCGACGAAGCGATGCACGCAGTTGCGCGCGAAGCGTATCGTCGCAAGTCAGGCGCTCGCGGTCTGCGTGCGATCATGGAAGAAGTGATGCTCGAGGTGATGTACGAAATCCCGTCGATGACCGGCGTGCGCGAGTGCGTCATCAACGAAGACGTGATCACCAACCATGCGCAGCCACAGCTGATTCGCGAAAAGAAAGCCAGCTAGGCAATTTCCCGCCCCGATAGCCAGAAGCACATCCCAAAAAACAGCAACGGAACCTGGCTGCGACAGCGGACTTGGTTCCGTTACGCAGTGCTTCGGTCACAGCGTTGCGTGCTACGCGTCTGCCTTGCGATGCGCGAGGATGCGATGCGGTCCTTGTCCGACATCGTAGCGCGTATCCAGACACAGTGACAGGCTCGGAGGCGGCTCGGGAACGGGCTCTCCTTCGCTGGTCATCGAAAAGATGTAGCCACGCGGGGCAACCAGCGACTCTGCAAACGGAAACCACTTGGGCAAAGGCAGCGCCGCGCGCGACACCACGATGCCAAAGCCAGTCGGAAGCCGCGTTGCATCGTCCGCAAAGACCTCGAAAGACAGTCCCAGCTCTCGTCGCAGCGTCAGCAAAAAGGCTGCTTTTTTGCCGATGCGCTCACTCAGCGTGACACGCAGCTCGGGACGACACAGCGCGCACAGCACACCGGGAAAGCCCGCACCGCTACCGACATCGAGCAGCGACGGCGCAGGCAGCTCAGACAGCGGCGGAAGTCGTCCAACCAGCGCCAAGCTATCGAGGAAGTGACGACGGAAGATCTGCTCTCGACCGACGACAGCGGTCAGGTTGATCTTGCGTCCCCACTCTTCGAGCAGCTCGGCATAGCGAGTCAGTCGAGCGACCTCGGTCTGTCCGATCGCGATTCCTTGCGCCGATGCTCCCGAGACCAGCAGCTTCCCAAGCCGCGATAGACCTTCCGTCGCGCTAGCCTCTAAGCCCTGCATCGCTTGTGCTCATGTCAGAGGTTCCTGCATCGCTTGTGCTTCCGTCGCTGCTGCTTCCCGCATCCCCTGCACCCGCGTCAGAGCTTGCTGCACAGCAGCGGCTCTTTTCAGTGGGACATGCGGTCTTTTCAGCGCCAGGACGATGCTGCGGAAACGTCATCGATCCCGTCGCGCAGTCTTGTCCTTCCGCGACACAGTAGCTGCTCGCTGGGCACTCAGGACCGCGTGCGACACAGACGCTCTCGGCAGTCAGACACTCTGGCACCAAGTCTTGCGACGGAGAGACATACGTTCCACACACCACCGACTCATCAAGCGGCGACGGAGCTTTGCTTCCGAGCGTCCACGTTCCCGGAGATCCCGACTCGCCTGCGGTGTACGACAGACGACAGCTTGGACCGCCTGCGCAGGAATCGCACTGGCCAGCCAGCGGTCCCGACTTGCGGACCAGATAACAGGCGCGTGGATAGCTACACAGTCCCAAGATCGAGGGATTCGAGCCCGGTATCGTCGATGACTCGGAGCAGTAGACACCGAATGCGCAGGCGATCACGAGCAGGATCGATAGACCCAAGCGCTTGTTGGACGACGGGAATGTGGTTCGGAGGCTCACTTGCTTGCGATCGCCTTCTCGCTGCTCGTGCCGATGCTGGTTTGGGTACTCAGCGTGGCAAGCAGCGTCGCGAGTAGCTGCTGCGCTTGCTGCATGTACTCGTTGACTGCTTTGCCGGTGCGCTCCGCGTCTTTGGTTTTGAGACCAGTGATCACGTCGCGATGACACCTACGCTGGACGGCTGCCGACGGTGTGACCTGCGCAAAGAAGCCTGCGTGAGCGAACACAGCGACGCGAATGGTGTTGATGAGAAGCTGGAAGACGCGGTTGCGCGCGATCCGAGTCAGCTCGACGTAGAACTCGAAATCGAGCTTGAGCATCTCATCGGGAGACAGCTCCGCATCGGCTTTCTTCGCCACCTCTTCGAGTCGCGCTAGATCGTCGGGAGTCGCTCGATCTGCCGCAAGCTGCGCGACATCACGAGCGAAGATCCGACGAAACTCCAGCACATCACCCAAGATATCGGCGTTCGGAATCCCGTCGGGAGTGCCAGTGACAAGGTGCGATACCAGCTCGACGCCAGCCGTTTCCATAAACGGCAGCACCCGAGTGCCATCACCTTGCCGGGTCTTGACCAGACCCATCTGCTCCAGCGACTTGATTGCTTCGCGCAGCGACGCGCGGTTTACACCGAGATCTTCAGCGAGCTTGCGCTCGGGAGGGAGCTTGTCACCAATGCCGTAGACGCCTCGCAGAATCAGGCTGCGAAGCTGTTGAACAATTTCTTCAGCGACACGTTGCTTACCAATTGGTTTCAGCATCGCGGGCAGGGTAGCAGGTTTGCGAAAAAGTGGAACAGCTACAAAATCGCTGTCTTTGCGGAGGAATTGCGGAGGGTCTGAGCGACGGAAAATCAGCTGGTTAGCAGGTAAACGACATCGATGCTCGGTTGTTTCCTTCGTTACACTCGCTGGTCTGACCAGTTCCCATGCCGTTGTCGTCGGCTACGATCGTGATGCTGTGGGCTCCGCTTTGGCTGAGCGGCGCGGTGCAGCCAACCTGCGTACAGAGTCCCGGTGAGAGCGCATCCTTGGTCTGCGCGGTACACAGCAGCGTCGTGCCTTCATAAAACGACACCGGCGATCCATCGACCACCGGCGCGGTTCCGCGATTACAGACGGATGTCGTGAGCTGCACCATGTTGCCCTGACAGACGGCACCGCTCCTGGTTCCTCCTTGCGCGGTGACATCGCCAGCTGCCGACGGACTGACCTTGCCTTGGACGTTCATGCGGAAGTTGTTCAGGCCCGGCACATCCCAGTTGCGTGACCACTGACTGGTTCTCGCAATCACGCCTTTGTCATCGACGCTGGTGATCGAGTAGGTGTGCTGGCTCCACAGCGGTCGCGATGCAACCCAGCGGTCGGCGACATCGCCAAAGACGCGGATGCCAGTGCGCTTGCCGGTGAAAGCTGCCTGACAGGTGTTTCCAGCGCCGGGCACAGAAGCTGCCGGGGCGCGACAGACGAAGCCACCACCGACGCTGGCTGTGTTGCAGTCGGTATCGCTTGCGCAGCGACAGTAGCCTTGATCGCAGCCGATGCCGTTTGGGCACTCCGCGCTCGACGTACAGCGGAGTCCTTTGAAGATCGGATCGACGGCGGGACAGCTGACAGTACAGTTTTCGTTCGACGGAACGATCAGCTTGCTTCGGAAGTTTCCGGCTACGTCAGCGACGACAGGATACTCGTTCCAGGTACACGACGAGTGTGCTTGCGAAAACAGGATCTCGCCGGTCTTGCCCGAATAGATGCGCGCGAAGCACTCGTCGGCGTAGATGGCCTCGGCGGTGCCATCGCCTTCAAAGTCAAACAGCGATGAGCCCGTGATGTTCGAGCTGACATCTTGCGACAGGTTGCTCCACAGCAGTCGATCGGTGCGCTTCGACGGACAGAACTTGTCTTCGCCACCCGCGATGCAGTCGGGATCGAACACGGTATACGACGAAGAACCGGCGGCAGCGAACTCGGCCCGACCATCGTTGTCGAAGTCACCCGCCGTCGGTGGGCCACCGCCCGTTGATCCCGGCAGGCTGAGCGGCCCAAACACGATCACGCCATCTTTAGACACAATCCAAGCGCGACCGCTCATGATGACTGCGATCTCTGCGACGCCATCCGAGATGTTGCGATCGATTCCCGTTCCGTTTGGAACTCCGAAGTCCGCGACGGCGACATAGCCTCGTGCGAGCGACACACCATTTGGCAGAGGCAGATCGCGATCCTTTTTCCACTTGCTGGTCGCTTTGTCCCACGAATAGATCACCGTCGGACCGATCAGGTTGGGAACTCCGTCGCGATCGATGTCTGCGACGACGGAAAACTGACCGACATCTTGAGGCCCGGTGCGTAAGTTGGCGCTCGCGTCGATGAGCACACCGCTGCTGCTATAGACCAAGCCTTCGGCAATGACCTCTGGCTTGCCATCGTCGTCGAGATCGTGAATCGCTGGACCCGTCCACTCGCACAGCCCGGCAAACGGGTTGGAATCCGCCGCCGCGCTGGTCTTCGATGTCCACAGCGTCACAAACTTGTTCTGCGCTCGATCAAACCGAAACGCGATCAGTCCGCCCGTCGCAGAATACGCGACGATATCGGCAGCGCCGTCTCCATCGAGATCGCCGATGGCTGGCGTTGCAGCGCCGTTTACTGGCGTCGGGATCGCATGCTGCTGCGCGCAGCTTCGTCCGTCGAGCACGCGCAAGATTCCAAAGTTTCCGCCGAACAGACCACAGCTTCCGTCGGTGCCGCTGTAGGTATTGACCAGGATCGAAGGCCGCGTCGTAATGAACTCGGATCCGCGTCCGGCGAAGTTGAAGTCAACCACCAGTGGCGTCGATAAAACCTGCTTGTGATTCGGATAGGGATCGCCCGCCAGAGGCTTCTGCCATTCGCAGAAAATCGATGGAGACAGCAGCCCCGCCGGGACGAGCCGCTCACAGGTTGGGTTGTTGACGCGATCGCCGCCATACGCCGCACAGCGACCGTTTATGCAGTACTGATCACTGAGACAGTCGTTGTCACCCGCGCAAGTGGCTTTCGAGAGACAGATGCCATCTACGCACTCTTGGTCGTCGGCACAAGCCGGATCACAGAGCGCGGTGCCGCTGCCGACTTCCGACCCAGAACAGCCGGGTGAAAGCAGCGCAGACAGGCAAAGTGCTGAAGCAGTAAGCAGCGAAACAGACGCTGAGCGAGGCAGTCGCAGTCGATGCATGATTTCCCCCAAACCTGATGTTGTTGTCGAGGCCAGTCGCTCAATCTGCGCGGATCTGACCCCACCGATGGCCAAAAATCGGTATCCCAAGTGCTCGGATCATCATCATAGCCAGTCATCCCTACGATGCTGAAACCACAGCCACGCTTTGTCCGATCGCTTCAGCGCGTTTGCGTCCAGTCCAGTCCTGTTCGTTTGCGGTTCCAGGCCGAAGCTCGCATGGCTGTGGACGAAGTCTCGTCGTGGTCGGCGAAGCAAGAGCGGTCAGTCCAGTTCAGACAAGATATATTCTTGGGATGACGCGCTCTGTATGTTACGAATCGAAGACCCCGCCACAACTGGCGGTGCCATGAGAATTTTGTGTATTTAGCTACATGACTTGCGTTAAAGTAGCCCAGAACCTCACCTCTGGTCGTCTGAGGCACGCGGTCTTTCTGACCGATGTCCATGGGCCCGCAGTCGAGCTTGCAATGGTCTAACCAGCATGTCGAACGCCGAACACCGTCCCGTTTCCGACACCTTCTTTGCGCGCCTGCGATTTCGCTTGGCCACGCTGCTTGTTGCAGCAGGCTTGTGCGTCACGCAGGCGGCGAGTGCCCAGGACGCTTCGCGAAATGCCCTGGACATCAACCGCTTCGCGCCGGCCTTCGGTACAGGTCGCTTGGTCACGCAAGATCTTGCAGAACTGCTGCCGCGCTTCGAGATTGCGCCGCAGCTCTTTCTGCATTACTCGCGCAATCCGCTGTACCTGTATATGGGCGACGAGCCCAGGTTCCCGCTGATTGAGAACCGACTCACTGGCGATCTGGGTATCGCGGTCGGAATTCCGATCAAGGGCACCGGACGGCTCCAGTTCGGCCTGAGCCTGCCGGTGACGTTTTGGCAGACCGGACAGATCAACAAGATCGGCGAGAACTTTTCCGATCCAGTGATCCTGAGCAGCCTGCCGAACCAAGATCCGAAGTCGATCGGTCAAGAAGACCTGCGCTTCCAAGTGAAGGCCGTGTTCGTAAACGGTAAGTGGGGCGGACTTGGCTTCGCGGGCGATCTGAAGCTACCGACCGGCGACAAGTCGAGCTTCCTTGGCTCGCCGCTGCCGACCGGAAACCTAAAGCTGCTGTTTCACTTGAACCTGTGGCGCTTCACCTTCGTACTAAACCCCGGTGTGTATCTGGCTCAGGCGCAGCAGATCGCGTTCACCAGCGTCGGCAACTCACTGTCGGTCGGCGGTGGCTTGAACCTGCGGGTCGCCAACTGGAACCACGGCTCGTTTGACCTGATGGCGGAAGTGTTTGGCTTGGCCAACTTCAACTTCCGCTCGCTTGGTGAAACGCCGCTTGAGTCCACAGTGGCTGGCCGCGTCAACATCGAGACGCAGAGCGCTGGTGACTTCCACATTTACCTCGGTGCGGGCCCCGGCATTCCGGCCACGGGCGGAAGCAAGGGTATTGGCTCGCCGGACGTGCGTGCGTACGCCGGTCTTGTCTGGTCGTGGAACAAGAAGCCGACGCCGCCACCACCGCCACCGCCGCCGCCTGCTCCAGACTGTCGCTGCCGTGGTGCCAACTGTCCGTGCATTCCGGGCGTCAACTGCCAGTGTACGCCGGGCGTCAACTGTCCGTGTACTCCGGGCGTCGATTGTCCGTGTACTCCGGGTAAGGACTGTGTCTGCGAGGACGGCAAGACCTGCGCTTGTACGCCGGGTGTCAACTGTCCGTGTACCCCGGGCGTCAACTGTCTCTGCAAGCCGGGCGTCGATTGTCCGAAGAAGAACATCAAGATTGCGGGCTCGCTGTTCGAGTTCGACAGTCCCGATCTGACCGCAACCGGCCTCGACACGATTCGTTTGTCGATCGAAGCCATCGCGGATCACATCAACAAGGGCAACAAGATCCGCATCGAGGGCCACACCGACAACGTCGGCGGACTCGATTACAACACGCGGCTTTCGCATGACCGTGCCCAGAGCGTCGCCAAGTTCATCCGTGACGAGCTGCGCGGCAAAGGCATCCCGGCAGATGTTGCCGACAAGAGCGTCTCGGTGGGCTGGTACGCCTTCAACTGCAAGGTGGTTGCTGACTCGAAGATCACGCTCAAGCGCAAGATGACGCCGGTCGAAAAGTCGCAGCGCGACAAGGAAAACGAGCCGAACCGTCGCGTCGAAATCAACCTGTGGCCCGACGACAGCATCAAGTGCTTCGTCCCGCTGCCCCCGCAGTGAGAGCAGAGGACGCGATGAAAGGGAATCGGAGAGAAATGGCCATGCGGCAAGTCCGTTTGAACTCGCCTGTGGATGTCGTTCCGACGATCGGTCAGCGGTCGAGCACGCGGCGCGCCAGCATCTTGGCTGCGATCGTTGCCGTCGGACTGGGTCTTCTGACCAGCGTGACTGGATATGCGCAGGCACCAAATCCTGCTGGTACGCAGAATGGTCGCGGTAACTCGCTGCCACCTGTGAACTACCCGATCGATGAGTTTGGTACGACCCCGGCTCCTGCGCCCGTGCCGATGACTCCGGCGCAGCCAACGTCGAGCAAGAGCGACAAAGCCTGCTGCACGCCCGGCAAAGACTGTCCATGCACCGCCGGGAAAGACTGTGCGTGTACGCCGGGTGTCAACTGTCCCTGCACGCCGGGGAAAGACTGTGCATGTACGCCGGGCGTCAACTGTCCGGCTCGTGCGCCGCTGCGCTCAGACTTCTGTACGCCTGGCAAAAACTGCCCATGCAGCGGTGACAACTGCCGCTACTGCACGCCTGGCAAAGACTGTCCGTGTACGCCGTTTATCAACTGCCCGAACGATCACGGCGTGATCTTTGACAAGAATGCGTCTCAGCTGAGCGACGACAACCGTCAGAAGCTGACGCGCGCCGTCGAGGAGCTGAAGAAGCTACCCGAAGGTGAGCGGATCCGCATTGAAGGTCACACGACGCCGGGCGAAGGAAACGGTGTGCCTGCGGCTCGTCTGAAGCTGTCGCAAGATCGAGCACGCGCCGTCGAGCAAGCGCTGGTGAGCGCCGGTCTGCCGCAGTCGAGAATCGCAGCGACGCTCGGTTGGGGTGGTCTGTGCCCGCAGGTGATCGCAATCGAAGACGAAAAGAACCGTCGCGTGCAGTTTATGTTTTCGCAGGATCAGACGCTGTGCGCGCAGGCAGAAAATCAGCGTCGTCCCGCGAAGCTGCCGCCTCCGATCAAGCGCCCGGCCAAGCCTGGTGTTGGTGGCGCAGCCAAGCCTGCTACGGCTCCGACGGCACCCAAGCCCGCTGCTGCCAAGCCTGCCGCCGCCAATCCTGCTGCTGCCAAGCCTGCTGCCCGCTAACGAAGCCGCTGTTTCCGTTTCTTCGCCGCCAAACTGGCGCTTCTTCATGTTGATCAAGCTGACCGGGACATCGACCCACAGCGCTGATCCGTCGGATGATCCGATGGGTCTGCTGCTGGCTTGTCACGGTCGCATTCGTCAGCACTTGGATCTGGCGCAGCGCTTGGTCGATGTGGCGGAGCCGTCGGCGCAAGATGTTTCCGACAGTTGCTCGTCGCTGGTTCGTTATTTCGGGCGCGCGCTGCCGCTCCACATTCGCGACGAAGACGAGCTGCTGATCGACATGCTGCGTGGTCGATCGATTCCGCCGAGCTTGACCGAAGCACTGTCGGTGATGTGTGCAGAGCATGCGGTGATCGATCCGGCGATCGAGAGTGCGATTCAGCTCTGGCGACGGCTGCGCGACGAGCCGCTGCTGCTATCGAACCTGCGCGACGAGCTGATGCCACAGACGCTGCTTGTCTCGACGCTGCTGCGGGCTCACCTGGATCGCGAAGAGCGCGAGGTCTTTCCGGCGGTTTCGCTGCTGCTTTCAGACGAAGAAAGAAAAGAGCTGACTCAACGGATGAGACAGCGACGACAAGCGATGGGCTAGTGGGATAGCTCGGAAAGGACTTCCGACGCGGTGTCTAGCTCTTGTCCGGCTTGATTGAGATCTTCGACGACGGTCTTCAGATCCTCGCTCAGCTTAGCTGCTCCGACGGAGCGATGACGAACTGCTGCCAGGCGAAGTCGTTCCAGCGTCGCAACTTGGTGATGCAGACGGGCGACGGCGCGCTCTCGGCCTTTGGCAATCTCGTCGAGATAGGCAAGCTGTTCGTCGATGGCGGTGAGCGCTCGGCTGTATTCGCTACGAACGCTGTCGTCGCTGGCTGCTTGAATCCGCGCTTGTAGATCTTTCTTTCTCTCGTCGAGCTTGCTGCGATCGCTCTTTTGCGCTTGAGACTCGATGTCTTGCCAGCGCTTGCCGAAGCGACCGATCTTTTTGACAAGCTGCTCAGCCGCGACGCGCGCGCCCGGATGCTCGTCGAGACTTTCAGCCGTTTCCTGATAGGTGGAAAATGCTTGCTGAATCAGCGTCGATAGCTCGTCGTTGGCGCTTGGCGAAGGCAGCAGACCGCGCAGCTCGGCATCGATCGGTTCGTGACGAAGGATCAAGTGGCGCGTTACCGTAGACGCTCCGACGAGAAGCCCGACACAGCCACCTGCGACGGCATTGCTGATCCACAGTGGCTGATGAAGCAGCACACCTTGGTTTTCCATCGCCTCGGGAAGAAGCTGCGCTCCGAGAGACAGCAGCATGCCTGAGATCGCTGTCGCCAGCGCTTGGCCTCGGGACAGCCCGCCTTGTAGCAGCTGCACGGTGAGAAGCAGCGACCAGGCAATCATCGTCGGAACAACGGCTCCGTGGTGCGCGCCCAGCGACGTGACGACCGCACCGAGCAAAGCGATGCCAGCAAGCGACAGCGCCTTCTTTTTGTCCGTCGCTGGAACCGCTGCCGCACCAAGAAGTGCGAGGCTGGTTGCGCCGTACAGCCAGCTCCAGGTTCCGCTGAGCATCACGACCTGACCCACATAGCTTGAGCTGGGAGCCATGACGGTATGACACAGTCCAAGTACGGTTCCGGCTGCCACGGTTCGCAGCACGGACCACTGAAACGCAGTGTGATTGTCGATCGCCAAGCTTCTCTTCATGGCTCGATCAACGCATATTCTGCCCGCTCGGTCTAGCGAGCCTGAACTATTTCCCGTCGGTACACACGAATTGTTACGAGAAATGAGCAGATGACAAAGAAGCAGTCTTTCGCGGATCGCAGTGCGCTGGAACATGCGCTGCGATCGAACAAGTCGCCGCTGCTGTGGGACGGCGGGATGGGAACGGCGCTGATTGCACGCGGACTGGTGCTGGCGGACGAGCCTCCCGAGGCGTGGCTGTGGTCGCATCCCGACGAGGTTGTGCAAGTTCATCGCGGCTTTGTCGAAGCAGGCGTGGATGTACTTCAGACCAACTCATTTGGGCTGGTGCGGCTGCTGGCGTCGGATTCGCTGCCGCGTGATCACGCTGGACAGTCTCGTTCGCTACAAGCGTGGGTCGATCGCGCGGTGGATCTGGCTGAGCAAGCGTTGACGGAGGCTCGAAACACGCGCTGGCTGATCGCTTCGATCGGTCCGACGGGGCAGGTGGGTCTTTCGACGGAACGGCTCGCTACATGTTATCGGGCTGTGACGGAAGCGTTTGTGCGTCGTGGCGTCTGTGCGCTGCACCTTGAGACTTGCTTCGATCCGGCGGAGCTACGACTGGCATTATCGGCGGTACGCGACGTGGATGCGTCGGTGCCGGTGTTTGTATCGGTGACGGTGACGCATGGGCAGCAGGGACTGGAGACGCCGCTCGGGGTGCCGCTTGCGCGGATGCTCTCGGAGCTATGCGGTCAGCCGCCGGATCTGATCGGCGTCAACTGCTCGCAAAATGCCGAGCGCATGAGAGGAGCCGTGACGGCGATTGCGGAGTGGGCGCGCGCAGCGGGTCGGCGGCTGCCGGTGCTTGTGCGGCCTCAGCTTCAGAGTGGATCGGCGGACTGTCGTCGGAATCCGAAGGAGATCTTGCCCGAGCGCTTTGCCCGCGACTTGGTTGCGCTTCTTTCCGACGGAGCAACCGCGCTGGGTGGCTGCTGTGGCGTCACGGCTGGGCACTTGGCTGCGGCTCGGCAGACGATTGAGGGTTTCCTTTCGCCGCCGAGCACGCTATGAAGCCAAAATCTACACAAGGAGGCCCGGATGCTGACCCTCATGGCTGTTTGCCACATCCTGCTCCTGACTCTGTCCGCGACCCCCGATGTGGGAACCGAATCGGGTCGGGCGGCGGTGTTTGGTTATGAAGAAGACGCGCTCGCGGGGGGGCCGCTGGCGTGTACGGGCAAGCAGCTCAAGAAAGGACAGCTGGCCTGTGCGCACCGGACGCTACCGTGTGGCACCAAGCTGCTGGTTCAAAACCTTTCGACTCATCGTATGGCGACCTGTCAGGTGCTCGATCGCGGACCGTTTGGCGCGCAGCTTCCAGGAGGTCGCTTTGTCATCAAGCGCAACATCAGACAGCGCGGAACGTGGCGAGGCATCTTGGATGTGTCGCCGGGCGTGGCGGCACGGCTTGGCATGCATCACAGCGTGGCCAACGTGCGGCTTATGTACCTGAAGCGAAAGAGCGCTCGAGGACGCAAGACACCAGACCTTGGCTAAGTGCCCAAGGCCCAATGCGAAGTCCGGAAGTGATGTAGGAAACAGCGAGGCGTACGCCGTGAGTCGGTGACTACTCGAACTTCAGAGGCGCAGCTTGTCCGACGAAGCCAGCCGGTGCTTGGGACAGTACGCCTTTGAGGGTGGCTTTGCCGCCGTTGCCAGCCGAGCCAAATGCGCCGCCGCTGGCCTGAACGCTGTTGGTGACCACCTGCGACATCTGCGAGTACAAACCGTAGCTCGGACCGCCGCTGCCGCCCGAACCTGCGCCGGAGTTTCCGCCCTTGCCGCCGTTTGCGCCACGACCGCCGCCTGCGCTGTCTTCCGAGCCTGCTCCACCACCCGAGCCTGTTCCTGCGGAACCACCGATCGCTCCGTTGGCCCCGGTGCCTCCGTTACCGGCTTGACCGCTAGCGAGCGAAACGGAGTTGAGCGTGACGGTGCTCTTGAAGATATAGACACCGAACGATCCGCCGCCGCCGCCGCCGCCAAGGCCCGGAGCCGCAGCGCAGCCACCTGCGCCGCCACCACCACCACCGCCGCCCGCGTCTGGTTTGCATGCGCCACCTGCGCCGCCACCACCTGCACCACCACCGCCCGCGCCGCTGCCATTGGTGCCTGGCTTGCCGTCGCCGCCGCTGGCTGGTGTGTATCCGGCTGCGGTGAAGTTCGAAGCGGAGACAGCGACCGGCTGCGTTCCAAGAGTGCCGTCTGCGCCTGCGCCGCCATCGGTGCCGCCACTGCCGCTATTTCCTTTGTAGAAGCCGGGGAAGCAGTCTCCCGATGAACCGCCACCACCGCCTGTGCCGGGTGCGCCGCCCAGACCAGCTGCGCCGCCACCACCGCTGTTACCGACTGATCCGTTTCCACCGTTTCCACCGGAGACGTTGCCAGCTACAGCTGAACATGTGTTTTGTCCGCCTTTTCCGCCAGGGCCTGCGGGGTTACAGCCACCACCGGTGCAGCCGTTGCCGCCAGTGGCACCGTTTGCGGCGACCGGCGTAATGACATCGGTTGGTGCGGTGGGCGAGGTGCCATTGGCTCCGTTGCCCGAGTTGATCTTGGCCTGGCCGATGATGACTGGGCCCGAGCTGTTGACGACGAACACGCCGTAGCTCGACTGACCGGCAGAGGTTCCGTCGGCGGACTTGACCGACACCAGCTCGAGGTGCGTTTCCTTGGCGATGTTGCTCAGCGTGATCGCCGTCGTGCCGCCTTGGATGAGCGACTCATTGGCTGCGCTGCGAGCCCACAGGTTGCCCGAGTCATAACCGCCATACACACCGATGCCCGCGACCATCGCCACCGAGCCGGTGTAGATGCCCTTGTCGAGGTATACGCCGGTCTTGCCCTGCTGCTGCGCCAGCTTGATGCCTTGCGTAACGGTCTTGACCGGGTTTTCGCGCGTGCCAGCGAAGGTGTCGTCGCCGCTCGGAGACACGAAGATGGCGTTGGCGATATCACCATCGATGCCATCGCAGTTGTTATCGATAAAGAGCGAGTCCGGAACGTCGGGATCCGGGGTCTTTTGGCAGGTCAGGTCGCTGCCCGGAGGCGGTCCGTCATCGGTGCCTCCGTCCACAATGTTGCCCACGGCATCGGGGTTGGTGCCCGCACAGCCGTTCCACATTGTGCTCACGGCGATTCCGGCGGCGATGCCGACGAAGCTCAGGCGTCGTAGGACGCGATTCAAAGTTCCCAAGGCTCGCTCTGACCGCATGTGCCCTCCTAAGGCTGGTTAAGTGACAAGAGACGGTCCGAGGAGTTTATCAAATGAAAATTAAGTAATACAGATCACATAAAAACCAAGGAATCGACTCAGCTTGGCGGAGGGCTTGGTGCGGCTTTGTGTCTATGCGTTGCACCGTGTAACGGCCGAGTGACACGACACCTTGACATTGGCGCTCCTCTCGATATTGTCGCACCTGCTGTGAAGCGTACGATAAAAGTCCACATCGCCGGTCAGCCGTACCAAGTCCGTAGCGATGCTGACGAAGCGTACGTTCAGTCGTTGGCAGAAATGGTGAACGGGCGCGTCTCAGCGCTCCTTGGCAATCGACAAGTCGCAACCCAATCGGACATGGTCCTTACCGCTCTTCAGTTGGCAGATGAGCTAGAGCACGAGCGCGGCGCGCAGCGAACGCTTCGCTCACAGGTTCGCGACCATGCCAAGCGGATGCTCGATTACCTTCGGCGACAGGCCGATTCTCCGAGTAAGGGCTAGGTGATCAGGTGACGTTTGCAAGCACCGAATCCCAGTCCAAACAGCGGCAAAAGGCTCTGCTGCGAGAGCATCTTCGTCGGCTGCGTAAAGAGCTTGGCTTTGTCGTCGGGAGTACAGAATCTCTCGTCGCTGCACAGCAGGTTGCACAAGCGGCGCTCTCTGTGCCAGCGCTGGCCAGTGCGCGCAGCGTTGCCGTCTACGAAGCCAGAGGCAGAGAGTTGGATCCGTCGCAGCTTGTCGGTCAGCTTGCTGCCGATACCGTCGTCAGCTATCCGCGTGTGGCCAGCATGAATCCACCGACGCTGACGTTTCATATCACCAGTCGTAGTGCGCTGATTCCGTCGGGCTTTGACTTGCTTGAGCCTGATCCATCGGCGCAGCTTGCTCCACCGATCGACGTGTTTGTGGTGCCAGGACTCGGTTTCGATCGCTGTGGGCGACGGATCGGTCAAGGCAAGGGCTTTTACGACGCGACGCTGCGGAAGTCGCCCTTGGCGGTTCGCGTCGGCATTGGCTATGACTTTCAGCTACTTTCTGAAATCCCCGTCGAAGCATGTGATGAGCCCGTCGATTTTGTCATCACACCGACGCAAAAACTGGCGACTGGAGCCAGGGCGAGTGTGCTCCGGTCCGCTGAGGAGGACGTATCGTGACGATCGCCATAGGAATTGCCCTCTGTATCTTGGGGGTTGTCCTGGGCGTTGTGCTGGCGCAGCGGCTGTCTCCCGCACCGAGAGGAGAACAGGCCGAAGACATGCGTCAGCAGCTGCTTGATTCAGCCCGCAATGAAGCGGACCAGATCAAGCGAGACGCGCAGGTGGAATCCAAAGAGCTGCTGCTACGGGCGCAAGAAACCGCCGAGGCAGAGCTACGTTCTCGTCGAGACGAGCTGGAACGAGAGTCGCAGCGGCTTGGCAAGCAAGAGGCCGCGCAGACGCGCAAGGCAGAGATCCTGGCCTCTCGGGAAGAAGAGCAGTCTCGTCGAGAGCGCAACATTTCAAACCGCGAACAGTCCGCCGAGCAAGCCGCCAAGCGCGCTGAAGAGCTGGCGGAACAGGCGGCGAAGCGGCTGGAACAAATCGCTGGACTTTCCGTCGAGCAGGCTCGGTCCAAGCTGGCGGATGAAGTGCGGGATGATGCTCGTCGTCAAGCGGCGATCGATGTCAAGCGCATCGAAGAAGAATTCCGTCAGCAAGCCGAAGAGCGCGCCAAGATGATCCTGAGCACGGCGGTGCAGCGCTACGCGAGTGAGTACATCGCCGAAAAGACCGTCAGTGTCGTGCCGCTTCCGTCAGACGATATGAAGGGACGGATCATCGGTCGCGAAGGACGAAACATTCGTGCGCTGGAAGCTGCGACGGGAATCGATCTGATCATCGACGATACTCCCGAAGCGGTGATCATTTCCTGTTTCAATCCGGTCCGACGGGAAATTGCCAAGCTGGCGCTGACTCGACTGATTGCCGACGGACGGATTCATCCGACGCGGATCGAAGAAGCGGTGCAAAAAGCATCCGAAGAGATCGATCAGCTCTGCAAAGAAGCGGGCGAGCAAGCGGCGTTCGATCTGGGTCTGCACAAGATGCATCCCGAGCTGCTCAAGACGCTGGGCAAGCTGAAGTTCCGCACGGCGGGCGCGCAAAACCTGCTTCAGCACAGCATCGAGGTGGGCTGGCTCGCGGGAGCGATGGCGGCGGAGCTAAACATCAACGTCAAGCTGGCGCGTCGCGCGGGGCTTTTGCACGACATCGGACGCGCGGTGGATCAGGATACCGAAGGCTCGCACGCGACGGTGGGTGCGTCGCTGTGTAAGAAGCTCGGCGAGCCGCAAAAAGTGGTCGATGCAGTGGCTTCGCATCACGGCGAGCGGGCTCCAGCGAGCGCACTCGATTATCTGGTCGATGCCGCCAACGTGCTGTCGAATGCGCGTCCGGGTGCTCGTCGAGAACAGCTGGAGTCGTACATTCAGCGGCTCACCAACCTGGAAAAGCTGTGTCAGAGCATCGCGGGCGTGGACAAAGCCTACGCGATTCAAGCCGGTCGCGAGCTGCGGATTCTGGTCGAAAACGACAAAATCTCCGACGAGCAAGCGATTCTTCTGTCCCGCGACATCACGCGCAAGATCGAAGAAGAAGCGACCTATCCCGGTCAGGTTCGCGTCTGTGTCATCCGAGAGACGCGCTCGACGGACTACGCTCGCTAACTACTTCACCGGCGCGAACTCGTCGTCTTTCTTCTTCTTCTTCGCCTTGGTCTTGGTCGGCTTTTGCGGCGGCGGCGGCGGTGCCGACTCGAGCTTGAACTCTTGGCTAAAGTCCTGATCTCGCTCGAGCACCACCGACTTGTCCGTGTAGCCGGGCATGCGCAGGATCACGCCGACCTTGCCTCCCGTCGGACTCTGCTCAGACCGCCACGGCGTTTGACCCAGCACCGAGTCATCCGACGTACGAATCACCTGCACACCGGGCGGATCGGTCTTGATCTCCCAGACGATGTGCTTGGGCGCTGCGGGCTTGGTCACTCGCGTCGGTGGCGGGTCAGAGTTTCCGCTACGCAGCACGAACACGATGCCAACCACCGACAGCACCGTCGCCATTGTGACGGGAATCAGCAGCCGCTTGAACCCGGATCGACCACCGCCCATCCGCGTCGGATCGTGAGTCTGTCCCACACCAAGCAGCGACGGACGCGACGAGGTATTCGGCCCGGTATTTTCAGCGGGCCCTGGATTGATCACCTGTCCGCTCTGCTGGTTGTGGATCGGCGAGCCCTGCTGATAGCCCGGATGGAGCCCTGGCTGTCCGTGCATGCCCTGCTGCATGCCAGGGTAGCCGCCTTGCATCATCGCCGCCTGCATCATCGGATAGGCACCCGACTGCATCTGCGCGTTCTGCTGCATCATCTGCTGCGCTTGCTGGATGTCTTGCAGCCGCAGGACCGGCATGGCTCCCGTCGCCAGGCTCTGACCGCCGAGCTGTCCGAGCCGCGCCACCACGTCCGCCATCGACGGGCGCTCGTCGGCTTTTTTGGCCAGCATTTGCAGCACCAGCTCTTCGACCTTCGGCGGCACTTTCGGCTCGAGATCGCGCAGCTTCGGCGGCTCGTGATAGATGTGCATCGCCATCAGCGCGCCCGTGCCTTCTGCGTCGAAGGGTGCCTTGCCGGTCAGCATGATGAACATGATGATCCCGAGCGCGTACACGTCCGTCTTCGCGTCAACCTGACCCGAGCCTTTGCACTGCTCCGGCGACATGTAGCGCGGCGTGCCCATCACCTCGCCCATTTGGGTCAGGCCCGTCGCCTGCTGATCGCTAATCTTCGCGATGCCAAAGTCGAGCACCTTGGCCCGCTCCCCACCCGGCGCCTCCGAATCCGGCACAATAATCACATTGTCCGGCTTCAAATCTGTCAACCAAAAACCTATGCTTCCCTCAGAATCCCGTAAAATATAGCCTGGTAAACGCCTGGTAAAAGATGACAGAGGCTAAAATTTATCGGTGATTCTGATTACATTCTGGATATGTGGCTACACAATGAAACTTGACAGGGAATGGAAGGTGATCATGGGGATTCCGCCCGCTTTGGCGCACATCCGATCTGGTGTCGGTGACAATCCAGTGATCATCAAAAACGCTCATGCGCTAGTCGATTTGGCTTGACTTCGCCATCCGTTCGCTTCCATCCGCACGATCTGCAAAGTGGAATCCCGCGCAGCGCGAGCGCAGCAGGCTGCACGCTATTCCTCCAACGGCAGGGGGTATTAGAAGAACCAATAGCCAAATCCGCTCGGTCATATGCGCTTGGGTAAGTGTGTTCGCACACAAATACGATGTCGCCAATCCGGTTACGGCTACCGCGACCACTTCGCCAAGCGTCGAGCGGAAAACACATCTATTTTACCAAGACTCGATGTGAAGGAGGCGAATACCAGAACGCCTTTTTTCCAGGTAGGAGGTACGGAAAAAGTGCGTTAACGTGCGCTAGGAAATAGAGTCTGGTCAAAACAGTCTGTTGTCATCGACGACTGCTGATCGGTATTCCTGACCATGCTGCGAAAATCGCGTTTACATTCCAACTCACATATCCGTTCTCAGATGGAGGATCGATGACTATCAAAAAACTGCGAGGCATCGTAGATGTCTTGATCATTGCAGTGAGAACACAAGATGAGATAGCCGAACTAGAGAAGAGGTTCCCTATTTCCGACCAAGCAGCAGGATGCCTAGACTATTGGATCTCTGAGATCACCAGAGACGATGACAACCCATCCGTAATCGCGATGGTCAGGTGTGGGGAAGGACCAGCAGCAGCACAGCAGGTTATGAATACTGCTATTGATGAAATTTCACCCGATCTTACACTTACAGTCGGAATAGGGGGTGGTGTTCCGCGTGATGACCTGTCACTTGGTCTTGGGGATGTAGTCATCTCATCTGGAGGTCTTGATATTAGTCGCGGAGAACTGCTGCCAGGGCGGATTTTACGGGTAAAAGAGAAGCCTTTCTCCCTTCATTCTCAGGCACAGAAACTCCTTGATAGCTTACGCCATATTGATGAAAACTGGGCAACTGGCGAAAATATTGGCATTTCTCGACCCAATGTTGATAATTTAATGCAAGGATTAGTAAATGTCCCAGAAGAATGGGTGAAAAGATGTCAAGGCAGTTTAACACGTCTTAGGGAACGAAATCGACCAATGGTGCACACTGGGACCATCGCGTCTGGCGGGTACTTTGTCAAGGATGAGCTATCAAAGCTTGCTAGAAATGTGAATAAATTGATGAGTTCGGGTATATTGTCAGATCCGTTAAGTGCAGTCGATATGGAAACAATTGGTGTACATAACGCTTCAGAAAGGGAGAATCGTATCTATGCATGGATTAGCATTCGGGGAATAAGTGATATGGTTGGTTTGCTCCGAGATAATGCATGGAGTGCTTATGCAGCTGCCACAGCCGCTTCCTTTGCTGCCGCATTACTTCGGGCTCGTCGCAATACACCAAGGAGCCATGCACCGAGAATCGAATGGTCTGGCTCGGATGATACATCAAAGGCGAATACCTCCTCCTTTATGTTGCGAAGCCTTGTGTCTGAACAGACTCTCTGCTGTGACTTCGTATTGACAGATGAGGCAAAAATTTACGCTCTAATTTTTGATGAATTGATATCTCAATGGCCATATCAACGAAGTCAGTCCTCAGTTGATGTTGATATGATCTGTGATGCTGATTCTTCAATAAAATTAGATACACGTAAATTTTTGAATTCTCAATTCAGATCTGTATCTGAACTGGTTCCAGAATACAAATTTGATATTTATGAATATCTTTACAAAAAGGACACCGAGGCAGGTCGAATGTTTAGCAGGGTAAAATCTGGAATTGTTGACTATTTTCGCGATCGAATTAAGGCAGATCTCGACGATGGATATGTTGAATTGGAAATTGAAAAATTATCAATTTATACGTGTCATACTTTGGGGCTCTGGTTTCGACTCAGAGAAGAACGCCTGGCATTTATTGGTGAAGAGTTTGAGTATTGTGCTCTCCGTTCTTGCTTTCTTAGAACGTCTTTGCGAGATAATGCATACTCCCTAGGATCAACTCTCCAATATTTAGTTCCCAATGTTGGCAAATTATCCTGGAATGAAATTATTGAAATGAAGCACCATTCTTATTTCGATGATTTCAAGACGAAGATGTCAGAAGCTGTTCGTTCGTCGCGCAGTGGAAATGCGATAGAAGCCGAACGGATTCTTCGCGAAGCGTTTGAATTCTCTCTTCGGAGATTAGTAGAAAAGTTTAGACCAGATACCGAATTTACGAAAATCCGAGGATCTATAACTGAACAGCTGCCTGACGCAGAAATCAGAGACATCATCTCTCAGGGCGTATTGGATGAGCAGAAAGATGCGTGGATGTTGTTTCCAGTAGATCTTAGACGGCAGTCGAATTTCGGTCGTGTGGGGCAGTAGCTCGGCGTAGCCACGCTCGCCGGTCAGCTCGCACAGCACATCGAGGCGTCCTAGCTTTGTCGATAGCAGGATGTGACCACGCCCGGCTAGGTCCGACGCTCGCGGCGGCAACTTGCGACGGGCGAAGTCGGGATAGAAGTGTGCGTCGAGCGTCGCGAGGACCGACAGCAGGCGATCGATGTTTTCGGGCGTCCGCCTGTGAACAATGTCGAGGTCAAACGTCGAAATCGGCACGTCTTGCAGGACGGCAGCGCAGCCACCGACGACGATAAACTCGGCACCGGCTTGGCTGAGCACCTCGAGCAGTTTGCGAAACTCGATGCTGAGCATGGGAATGGCTGCGGTGCTACGCTGCTGGGCGATCTGACTGCGACGACGGCGCGGGGGCCGTTATCGACGCTACGTCACGCGCCATCTGGGCGCAGTTGTCGAGGTTCTGGAGCGGCGTGTTTTCCTGCATCGCCCAAATCAGCGAGCGATCCACGTCGGCCACCGCCGCCAGCACGAGCGGATGACGCTCAGCGAGAAGGTCGAGCAGATCGGCCAGTTCGGGAACCGTCGCACGATCGACGGGTCGGAACATGTCCTCGATGGACACGCCTAGCTCGACGGGAAGAACGATCGGCGGCTTCTGCATACATCCAGCCTACCAGCACGCGGTCACAGATTCCAAGCAGCGGTCGCAGAAGATCCAATTGCTGTTAAGTTGGCGTACTTTGTGATCTGTATTACGTGATGATGTTAGGTGAGAGCGCGACTTGCTGTTACGGATGCTGTGATAGTGCATGGCTTGTTTCTCCGTCGCTGTGGCCAATCGTGGCCAAGGTGGAAACAAGTCTTAGAAAAACTGTAATTTTCTCTGTGAATGATTCCTTTGGAGTGGGCGGCGGCGAGGGCGGCTCCGATTTGGCGACCGATGCGGAGTGCGTCGAAGCCGAACGGTCCGGCGGTGCGCTTGATGCGCGCCGACAGCGACTCGCCTTCGAGGTACTCCATGACGATGTAGGCGGTGCCGTCGGGCATTTCGCCATAGTCGAAGCTTCCGACGACGCCAGGATGCGAAACAATGTTGACCGCGCGCGCTTCGTTGAAGAAGCGGGTGACGACGTTTTTGTCTTTTGAGAACTGCGGTTTGAGCACCTTGACCGCGACTCGCCGACCGATCGTCTCATGCACGGCTTCGAACACGCTTCCCATGCCGCCGTCGCCGATCTTGCGGACGACTTTGTAATGTCCAACGAGTTGACCGATCATGGTGCCCTGTCTGAGGTAGCCAATCCCCGCTCCCCCTATGCGGCATCGTAACATGCTGCGACGGTTTTTTGGCCTCGAAGACCCATTTGGTTGCGCGCTGTGCTGCAAGTGTGGGTGCAGACAGCACCTTTTTGGTGTCGAGCCGCTGCGCAAAGTGCGTGAAGTCGCCAAAGATCAGCACCCGGACCGCGCGCGCCTGCTTCCGCATTGCAAAGGCTGGCAGTTTGTCGTATCCGCTCTGCGTGACGCAGATGAAGGACATTCAGATGGCCGCGCTGGACGAGGCGTGTGTGCTCGCTCAGAACCAGGCTTTCTATGCAGCGCTTCGTGAGCGCAACGTGGATCTGATGAAGCAGGTCTGGTCCCAAGGTCCGAATGTGTCGTGCATCCATCCCGGCTGGCAGCCTCTGCGTGGGCAAGAAACCGTGATGGCAAGCTGGGAAACCATCCTTCATCAGTCGAACCTACCCGCGATCTATCCCGAAGACGCGAGCGTGCAGCTCTGTGGCGATACGGCGCTGGTGGTCTGTGAAGAGTCGTTCCGAGAAGGACGGCTGGTGGCGACCAACATCTTCATTCGAGAAGCCGACGACTGGCGACTGCTGCATCATCAGGCCGGGCCGCTCAACGACGACGCTGATCTCGAAGACGAGCTGTTTGATGATGGCGATCCCGACGCGCTGCTGACGATCGAAGAGCCCGAATGGACCGCGCATTCCGACGAAAAGAGCGCGCGGCCAAGCGACAAGTCGGAAGCGACGGATGCGCACTCATCGAGCGACGAGCTGGTGGGACTGTATCTGTCCAAGCGCGGCAATCGACGGTTTATCAACTGACAGCGCTGCTGACGTGAGCGCAGACCCGCCCACGGTGACTACTTTGCAGGCTTGGCTGCGGGCTTTGCGGGCGTGCCTTTGGGCGTCTGGGCGGGCTCTTTCGATGCGCGCTCGAAGGTGACTTTGGTGATCTTCACGTCGGTCATCGGACGATCCATCGGGGTGCGCGGAACCCCGGCGATCTTGCCGACGAGCTGCACTTCCTGACACTGGCCGAAGATCTGATAGTGGCCACCGGCTGCGCCTCCGTCGTCGAGCGCAGGCTGCGGAGCCTCGGTGATGAAGAACTGCGATCCAGCGGTGTTGGGGCCTCGGTTGGCCATGGCCAGCACGCCACCGCGATCGAAGCGATACGGAGCGTTTTTTTCGTCGGGGATGGTGTAGCCGGGCTCGCCAGTGCCGTTGCCCTTGATGTCGCCGCCCTGAATCATGAACGACGGGATGACGCGGTGGAACGTGAGCCCGTCGTAAAACGGCTTCTTTTCCCACACGCCCGTCGCAGGGTTGAGAAACGGTCGCAGACCACGGGCCAGACCGACGAAGTTGGCGACGGTGATCGGCGCGTTTTGCTCGAACAGCTCGCAGTGGAAAGAACCCATCGAGGTCTCGATGTGAGCGGTCAGCGGGCCTTTGCCAGCAATGCCTTTGACGGCTTCTTCGATGGTGAACTTGCCACCGACGGGATCGGGCGGGGCAGCGAGCGCAGCCAGCGGAAGTCCCGCGAGCACAAAGCCAAGCACAACAGACAGGGATGCGGTGTTCATTGCGTGTTCTCCTCGGTCGAAAATCGGAACGAAGTCGATGAGCGCTTCGCTTGGTTAGACGATGCCTTGCGCATAAATTCGCTCGGCAGAGACATGTCGATACGCGAAGCAGCGCAGACGCAGACGGAGCAGCCTCGATAGCAAAGCCGTTCGTGGCTCGGCGCGAAGCTGGCCGAGACGCACTTGCTCACGGACCGCGACGGCTGCTTCACGCGGATGAAACAGCAGCGCGCGACCAAAGCACAGCGCCGGTCTGCGGTCGGGATCGGGAAACAGACGTGCCTCAAAGACATCGTCGGTGGACACTCCGGGCAAGCGCCGACGCTCTTCGACGGCAAAGCGACCGCCACCGATCAGATCATCGAGCAGCAGCCCTTGCGGCAGAAAGCGTACGACCTGAAACAAGCTGCGATGTGACGAGCGCAGCGCTTGCAAATAGGGTCGTCTGCTGTCGTCGGTGGGCAAGGTCTGAAGTCGCTGCTCGACGCGAGACAGACCCGCTTCATCACGCTGCTCGAACAGAAACCAATCGACGAAGGCATCGCTGCGCTCGGCGTACAGCTCGTGATCGGGCTCGACTTGACCTGTCAGCGACGAAAAAATCCGACGCGCTTCGATCACCAGCGCCGGATCGCTCGTTGTGGACTGGACCAGCTCGTCGAAGACCGACCAGAGCATGACGGTTACAGCGGACGACACAGCCCAGCGCCTGAGCAAGTTCCAAACACGTTGATGCAGGCTTGTCCCGTCGGACAGTCGGATGTCGCGGCGCTTAGGTCACAGAGCTTGCGACAGCGCTGCGTGGCTTTTCCGTCGGAAACATAAGGGCGATCGCACTGAAGTCCGGTCTGGCACTCGTCGGCGTAGATGCAGGTTGATCCCTCGGGCTTGGGCAGCACGCTCGGAGTCGGTAGACAGAGGTTGCCGGTGTAGCGATCTCCCGTCGGATAGCTGCTTAGGAAGCGACAGCTTAGCGTCGCGCCGCTGGAGTCCTTGGGACAGCTCTGGCCGAGCTGGCACGTCGGATAGCAGATGCCCGAGCGATCGTCTTCGTAGGCTTGACGAACGCAGCCGCCCTCGAGTCCCGCCGGGCTGGTGAGGACGGTCTTGCACGCGCTGGGATCGCTGGGATTGCAGGTCATGCTTGCAAAGCGCGGCAAGCAAGCGCTGACCGTGTCGAGGAACATGCACAAATAGTCGTTTTTGCGACAGGTCACCGCGTCTTTGCAGCCTGCGACGCAGTAGGCTCCGGGGGCGGGGGCGAAGCTGACACAGTAGTTGTCGGTCCCACAGTCTACGTCGCCGCCACACAGTGCGGAGCAATACCCACCTGGGGTGGCTGCTCCTTTGGCGTCGTTGAGCAAGTTCGTCTTGAAACAGACGCGCTGCCCGCTACCTTGAAGACAATCAGCGTCTTTGGTACACGGGCTACCGATGTCGCCGGGCTTGATGGGGCGACCAGTGCCGGTGCTGCCCAAATCGACAGGGGTGTTGACGGATCCATCACAGGTCTGGCGCATGTCAGCGGTCGGCTTGGACATGTCGCTGAGGTCGGGCAGAGACGGCCCCGGCTCATCACAACCGGTTGATCCGAGGGCCAGCGTCAGCGCTCCCCACAGCGTGAGGTGAGAAGCGAGACGCGCAAACGAAGAAGGCAGCATCAGCGAGAGCTCCACAGTTGCCAGTCGGAGTAGCAGCTAGCGCGCGTGGGGTCAAGAAAGCTTGGCGCTGTCTCGACGGAAAAAGAAAAAGTGCGAGGGAATCTTTGCACCGCGTACATGGAGCGCTTATTGTCCGCGCGGCTGCCCGAGGTTTTGCAAGTCACCGTCGGGGTCTAGCAATCTGGAGTATTGAGTCATGGAGAATGGTCCTGCTGCCAAAACCCAGCGTCAGCCGAGAGAGGCGACGCACCTAACACCAGTCGGGCTGCCTGCCATCACGGAACAGCCGGGGCTTTTGGGTCATCCGCGTGCGTTTTGGACGCTGGCATTTGTCGAGCTGTGGGAGCGCTTTGGCTTCTTTCTGATGATGTCGCTGCTCGTGCTCTACATGAACGAGCGCTGGCAGCTGTCCGAAGCAGAGTCGATGAAGTGGTTTAGCTACTACATCACGGCGGTGTATTTTTCGCCGCTCCTCGGTGGCTATATCGCCGAGCGTGGGCTCAGTCGTCCGGTCTGGGTGGCGATCGGTGCGGCGCTTTTGTCCGTCGGATACTTTGGATTTGCGCTCGCGTCGAAAGACACGATGCTGCTGTGGTTTGGGCTGCTCGTGCTGGGCAACGGACTGTTTAAGCCGAACATCGCAACGCTGGTCGGTAGCCTGTATGCCCAGGGAGATCCGCGACGAGACAGCGCCTTTTCGTACTTTTATTTGGCGGTGAACGTCGGTGGTGCGATCTCGCCGCTCATCGGTGGCTTTCTGCGGATGCATTATGGCTGGCGTGTGGCGTTTTCGGCGGCGGGCGCGGGTCTGGTCTTGGCGGTCGCGGTGCTGCTCGCGTTTTCTCGAACGTATCAGCCGAAAGACCTGTCGCATGCGGTGCTGCCTGGCTTGCCAGAGCAGACTTCGTCGGCGACTCGACGGGTGATTGCGCTGATCTTGATCAGCGTCTGTGCGCTGCCGTTTTGGACCGCGATGATGCAGACGGGATCGTCGCTGGCGTTCTGGGCGCGAGACAACACCGATCGCGCGCTGTCTGTGTTTGGCTGGTCGATGCAGCTTGCGCCCGAGCAGTTTTCCAGCTTGGGAAGCTGGTTCATCATCTTGCTGACGGTGCCTCTGACGGCGATGCTCGATCGCTTCAGTCGCGGTCGCGGCATTCACAGCGCGGTCAAGATCGTTGCAGGACTGCTTTTGGCAGCAACGGCGTTCGGTCTGATGAGCCTGTGTGCGACGAAGACCGGCGCAGGACGCGCGCACATGCTGTGGCTCGTTAGCTATTACTTCGTCTTCACCGTCGGAGAGCTGCTGCTTTCGCCGGTCGGTCTGTCGATAGTCAGCAAGCTGGCGCCGCCGCGCTGGGTCGGTGTGATGATTGGCGTGTGGCTGCTCTCGACGGCGAGCGGCAATCGCTTGGTCGGTGTGCTGGGCGCGTACTGGACCCGCTGGTCGCATGCGCAGTATTTCGCGGTGATCTCGGCGGGCCTGCTGCTGGGCGCGCTGTTGCTTGCCTCGCAGCTTCGCTGGCTGCGTCGTGTCATCCCGTAGCAGCGGCGAGCAGATCGGTTAGCAGACCTTTGGCAAGCTGAAGCCGATCGGCGCGCTCTTTGTCGCCGATCCACGAGCGCTGAAGCCTCTGATCGGGCGTCAGTCGCCACGGAGACTTGGGCTTGCTCACCAGCTTGGCCACCTTCAGCGGATCGAGCGGCGTATCGTCGCGCAGGCTCAGTCCCAAGCGTGACTCGGTCAGCTCGAGCTGGGCACAGCGCAGCTTGCGAGCCAGCGCTTTGACGCACATCAGATCGCCCAGGCACTTGACCTCGTCGGGAAGGCTGCCGTAGCGATCGGACAGCTCGGTGAGCACATCGGCCACTTGCTCTTCGTCTTCCCCGAGCCCCAGCTTGCGATAAAAGTCGAGTCGCTGGCCGGTGTCGGGCAGATACTCCTCGGGAATGTAGGCCAGCAGATCGCAGGTGATGTCGGGATCGAGCGGTCTTTCGAGCGGCTGACCTCGAAGCTCTGCGACGGCTTCTTCGAGCATGCGCGTGTACATCTCGAACCCGACGGCAGCGATCGTTCCCGACTGTCGCGTCCCGAGGAGATCACCCGCACCGCGAATTTCCAGATCGTGGCTGGCAATGCTAAAGCCCGATCCCAGATCGGAAAAGCGCTGGAGCACATGCAGTCGCTGCTTGGCGTCGGCGGTCATGTTCGCTTCGGGCGGAATCAGCAGATAACAAAAGGCGCGCTGCGTCGAGCGACCGATGCGACCGCGAAGCTGATAAAGCTGCGACAGACCGAACGTATCGGCGCGATCGACGAACATCGTGTTGGCGCGAGGAATGTCGAGCCCACTTTCGATGATCGTCGTGCTGAGCAGCACATCGGCGCGTCCCTCGACAAAGTCGAGCATCACTTCTTCCAGTTCCTCGGGTTCCATCTGACCGTGGCCGGTGCGAATGCGAATGCCGGGACACAGCTCTTGCAGACGACGCGCCCACTTGCCGATTGTCTCGACGCGGTTGTGAACGAAAAAGACCTGTCCGCCGCGCTTAAGCTCTCGCTGGATGCCGTCGCGGATGAGATCGTCCGACTCACGCGCGACGATGGTCCGAATCGCCAGCCGATCCGCCGGTGCCGTCGAGATGATCGAGATCTCGCGAATGCCCGACAGCGCCATGTGCAGCGTCCGAGGAATCGGCGTCGCGGTCAGCGTCAGCGTATCAACCTGCGAGCGAAACTGGCGAAGCCGCTCTTTGTGTTTGACGCCGAAGCGCTGCTCTTCGTCGATGATGACCAGGCCCAGGTCTTTGAAGCGGACATCAGTCGAGAGCAGGCGATGCGTTCCGACGATGATATCGAGCCGTCCTTCGTGCAGATCTTTTAGCTCTTTGAGCTGCTCGGTGCGCGAGCGAAAGCGCGACAGTGACGCGACGGTGATCGGCAGCGTCTTCATGCGAGCCGCAAACGTCGCCGCATGCTGTTCCACCAGCACTGTCGTCGGTGCGAGCACTGCCACTTGCTTGCCCGCGAGCACCGCCTTGGCTGCCGCCCGCATCGCCACCTCGGTCTTGCCGTAGCCGACGTCGCCACAGACCAAGCGATCCATCGGACGACTGGCTTCCATGTCGCCGAGCACGTCGCCAATGGCGCGCTCTTGATCGGGCGTTTCCTCGAACGGGAAGGTCGCTTCAAACTCCGCAAAGAGCTGTTCCGCGTCGCTGTCGAGCACAAACGCATGTCCGGGCAGCGCTTGCCGCTGGGCGTAAATCTTGAGCAGCTCCTCGGCAACCTGCTGGATTTCGCGAACGACCTTGCTGCGCGTCTTTTGCCAGGTCTCGCCGCCCATGCGGTCGAGCTTCGGCGTCATCCCTTCGGCCCCGACGTAGCGCTGCACTTCCGACAGACGCCACACCGGCAGATAGAGCTGACCTCCGTCGTACTCGATGTGCATAAAGTCGATCGCGACGCCGCCCGAGCGCACCGGTAGCTTGGTCAGCCCGCGATAGCGACCGACGCCGTGCAGTGGATGGACGACGTAGCCGCCGACTTCCAGGTTCTTCAGATCCCCGAGTGACGGCTTCTTCGAGGTCTTGCTGGCCTTGCGGACCGCTTTTTCGCCAAAGATCTCGGCTTCAGAAAAGATCGATACGCGATCGAGCGGCAGATCGACGCCACGCAGCAAGGTTCCGACGCGAATCTCAATCCGTCCAATCAGCGTCGGGTCCGCGTCGAGCAGATCAAAGCGATGCAGCGCTTCTCCGCTCTTTTGTTCGACCGCCAGCGACGAAAGTCCCGGTCGATGCAGCAGCGGCTTCAGTCCATAGCCGCGCAGCAGTCCGTCGAGCCGTTCCCCACCTTGCAAGCTGCCAGCGACGATGATCGAGCGAATTCCGTCGTCTTGATTTTTGCGCAGCACCGAGACGAGCGGCTTCAAGATGTGCTCGTGCTTTTCTTTCTGTCCGCGCTGAAGCTCCGCCGCGAGCAGCCGATGATCTTCTCCGCACAGCTTGACCGTCGGAATGCCCGCGTCTTCCCCGGCGATGATGAGCGGATCCAGCTCGACGCACAGCGCAGAGTTTGCTTCTGTCCCACGCAGAAGCTGCTTTAACTCGTCGGGCTGAAGATAGAATTCCGACGGAGGAAATGCGAGCTTGTGCTCGGCAATACGCTTTTGATAGGCCGTTTCTCCGTCGTGATGAAGATCGCGCAGCGAGTCATACAGCCGATGCGGCTCGACGACAACAAAGGTCGCTTGCTCGGGAAGATACTCGCGCAGCGACGCCATGCGCGCATGAAACGCTGGGATCAGCGACTCGACGCCAAAGAAGTCGGTACCTGACTCGATCTGTTCCAGCACATTGCGTGTTCGCGACGACGGATGAACCGCCAGATCGCCGACTTCGAGCAGCCGCTCACGCAGCTTGTGGCCGCGCGTCAGGATCGTCTCGCGAACCGGATGAATGTAGATCTCGTCGGTCTTGCGAAGCGTGCGCTGCGAAGTCGGATCGTAAAAGCGAATGCTCTCGACGAGATCGCCGTAAAACTCGATCCGTGCGGGAAAGCGGTAGAGCGGCACAAAGACATCGAGGACACCGCCTCGGACCGCGTAGGTGCCGGGATCTTCACAGACGGGCGCTCGAGTGTAGCCACCTTGTGCGAGTCGCTTGATGGTCTGATCGCGATCGAGCTCCTCGTTGGCTGCGACGATATCGACGAGATCGGCAAACGCTTCTTTGGGAACCACTTTGCGCGAGAGCGCTTCGACGGAAGCAACCACGACCTGTGCGGACAGCACGCTGCCTTGCGACAGACGGAACAGCGTGGACATGCGCGACAGCACCGCAGCTCGCTCGGGCGATGCATCGTCCCACGGCGTCACATCCAGCTCGGGCAGACCAATCACCGGATCGGACGCAGCGGGATCGTCGCTCGACTGACCGCGATGAAGGAAAAACTGAAGGTCTTTGCGCAGCGCGCGTGCCGACGCTTCATCCGCAACCACCGCGACGAGCGGCAGGGACTTGGCGGGCAAGCTCTCGACGAGCCGTGCGATAAGCAGCGCTTGCAGTGGACCCAGGGTACCGAGGCAGCGCAGCAGTCGAGTGCCTCCGCTGACCAACGAGAGCAGACGCGGCAGTGCTTGGCGCAGGGGCGAGACGGGCAAGTCGTCGCTATCGAGCGATTCCATGGCGGGGCGTTATACCGCATTGCCGAGCGCGGAGTCGGCAAAGTAAAGTGACTTCATGACAACAGTCCTTCGCTTCGCTGTTTTGGGTCTGCTCTGTGTCGGGACGCCTGCGTTGGCTGCCGAGGGAGACAAGCCTGCGGATGCCAAGCCTGCGCTGCCGGATATACCTGCTCCGTCCGACGTGGCCGCGCCGCCAGCCGACGGGGAAAAGACCAAGTCCGGCCTGGTAACCAAGGTGCTGAGCAAAGGAACGGGCAGCGCTCATCCGACGGCAGGCTGTGAGGTCAAGGTCCGTTACTCGGGCTGGATGACCGACGGAAAGCTGTTTGATACGTCGGAAAAGAAAGGCGCTGGCTTCGTCGCGCAGTTTCCGATCGATCTGCTGATCCGAGGCTGGCAAGAAGGTCTGAAGCTGATGGTCCCGGGTGAAAAGCGTCGGATGTGGATCCCGTCGGATCAGGCGTATGGCGATACGCCTCGGCGACCGGGTGGACCGCACGGTATGCTGGTGTTCGATGTCGAGCTGGTGGACATCGTCGCTGCGCCGGAAAAGCCGGGCAAAAAGAGCAAGCGCTCGTGACGTATGATGGCACGCGCTGTGACTGCGTGCTTGGCGTCGCTGCTTGGTCTGTTGGCGTGTAATCGACTGGACGATACGACGGGACCGAAGCCGACTGCGCCACCGCTGCCGCCGCTTGCTGAGCCTGCGAGCCTGGCGGGACAGGGTCGTTCTGTCTTGTTCGTCGTCGTGGCACAGCAGGCAGTGCCACTGTTTTGTCACGATCACGGTCAGAAGCGGCTTGGAGCGGACTGTGCGACGCTGCTGTCTGATTCAGCGACGGTGCGGCTTGTGGGATCGCTGTCTGCGACGCTACAGTCTGCGGGGCCAAGCGGTTGCTCTCTCGGTGGGAAGTCAGTGCCCGGCTATTCGTTGGCGGGTCTGGAGATCTCAGCGACGGAGCAGCGGGTGGCGCTGTGGTCGGATTCGCTGCATCCAGTGATGACGACCCCGCCGTGGCCCGCAGAGCATCAGCCCGAGACGCCGAGTCAGCTGCGCGGGATGAAGCATACCTGCGACGAGCTTGCGCGCACGCAGCCAGAGCGACGGATGCTGCCGCTTCCGCAGACGACGTGGCTGGTTGATCTCGACGGAGATGGTGTACGCGAACGAATCGACGATGTGCGCTGTGGCGATCCGACGCAGCCTCCGGCGAGCACGCAGGTGCTGTTTCTGACGCCGGGACGACGGCCCGAGCGAACGATTCCGCTGCGACTGGTGCGACACGCAGCCGAGACGGTGCGCGTGGAAGTCGTGGCCGATGTGGACTCAAACGGCGTGCCGGAAGTCGTGCTAAGTCAGATGTCAGCGACGAGCCAGCGGACCGAAGTTGCGCACCTGGAGAGCGTCGGGCTCGTGCCGATCGGTGTGCTGGACTGTGCGCTGGACAAGCGTCGCTGACGGCAGGGCGGCGCGCTCTCGAAGTCGCTTGAACATCGCGGCCTGTTTTGTGCAAAAGTGCGCTCATTCCATTGTCTGGGGAGAGCACTCGTGAACAAGCTTGGCTGGCTGTTTTTGCTATCTATGGTCGTCGGCTCGTCTGCCTGTACGGAAGTGAGCAAGTCGTGGAAGCGCGAAGACACTCCGTCGGAAGTGGTCGATCGCCAGAAGGATCTCTGTCGAGAATATTCCGAAAACCTGGTGCCGTGGCGTCCGGGCATGTCGGGCGATGAAAAGGCGGAAGTCAAAGCGCGCGTTGATGCGCACTTCCGTCGCTGTATGAGCCTAAACGGCTTCAAAGAGCAAGAGTCGGTCGATTACAAGTAGCTGCGTCTTTGCAGCGACGAACAGCGGGGGATGTGGCGGATGAAGCGCGCGCCGATCGCGATCTTTGGGACTAGCTCCAACGCGGGCAAGACCACGCTGGTGGCAGGGCTGTGTCGGCTGTTTGCGCGTCGCGGACTGCGGGTTGCGCCGCTGAAGTCGCAGAACATGTCGCTGAACTCGTATGCGACGGAAGCGGGCGAAGAAATTGCGCGATCAACGGCGGTGCAAGCGCGCGCAGCGAAGCAAGTTCCGTCGGTGGCGATGAATCCGATCCTGCTCAAGCCGAAGGCGGATGCGATCAGCCAGCTCATCTTGCTTGGGAAGCCGTATGCCGACGTTAGCGCGACGGAGTACTTCGGATCGGACAAGCTTCAGTCGCTGAAGTGGCAAGCGATCGACGCGGCGATTGCGATGCTGCGGCGTGATTACGATCAGATCATCGTCGAAGGCGCGGGAAGCTGCGCGGAGCCGAACCTCAGAGCGCTCGACGTGGTGAACTTCGGGCTGGCCGATCGCTTGGATGCGGATGTTCACATCGTCACTGACATCGACAAGGGCGGCGTGTTTGCGGACATGTTGGGCACGCTGCGGGTGCTGTCGCTGACAGCGCCTCGCGATGCGGCGCGGGTGCGCAGCTTTTTGATCAACAAGTTTCGCGGGGATCCCAGAATTCTCGACGGAGGACTCGACTTCGTTCGTCCACACATCGGCTCGGTGCAGCTGGCTGTGCTGCCGTATTTGGATCTGTCGCTGGAAGAAGAAGATCGCGTTCGTTTCCGTCGCTGCGCAAGTCCAGAGATCGACATCGCGGTGCTGTATCTGCCGCACATTGCCAACGCGACGGATTTGGAGCCGCTTTCCGTCGAAGAAAACGTGAATGTGCGGTTCGTGCGACGCGCGGATGAGCTAGGGGCTCCCGACGCGATCGTCATTCCAGGTTCGAAGAACACCGTCTGGGATTTGCAGTATCTTCGTCGCTGTGGACTCGCGGATGAGCTGCTTTCGCATGCGGGCAAGACCCCGCTGGTTGGCATCTGCGGCGGGTTCGAGATGCTCGGCGGACAGCTCTTTGATCCCGATAAGACTGAGTCCGATGAAGGCTCGGTTCCGGGGCTCGGGCTCTTGGCGATCGACTTTGCGTTTCAGCGCGACAAGCTGGTGCGTCCGTGTCGCTATCGACCCAGCGCGCACAGTCCGCTTGGGCACGCAGGCGAAGTGACTGGATACGAAATACACACTGGCAGGCCGCTGTATCGCGGAGCGCTGCCGCTGTTTGAAAGCGAGTCTGGTCCCGACGGAGCAATCGACGCTGAGCGACAGATCTTGGGAACCTTCGTTCACGACTTGTGGAAAAACTCGCGGCTGACTCGTGCGTTTGTCGATTGGCTGCGGGTGAAAAAAGGGCTCTTGCCGCTGCGATCCGCGCTGCCCGATCACAGCGATCGATTCGAGCAAGACATCGAGCGACTCGCCGATGCGATCGAAGCGCTGGGACTGTTTTAGAGCCCGAGGAGAGAGTCGATGAAGTCTGCGCTTTTGTGGCTGCTGCTGTGCATCGGGTTTTTGTGTCCTCAGTCGCTGCTTGCAGATCAGGCCGTTCTTGCGAAGTCAGCGTCGCAGACGAAGTCGCAGCGGCTGCCCGAGAAGGTTGCGACGACGTTTGCGCTGGCTCAGACGATCGTGCCGCTGTCAGATGGTCAGTTTGCCGTCGGACGCTGGGATGGATCGCTACAGCTTTGGGACTTGCCCTCGTCGGGATCGCTGCGTGGTCTGAAGCTCCGTTCGGTGTCGCTTGTGCCGTCGCGAGCTGGGGTTCAGATGGTGGTGAAGCTCGACGGAGAGCTGCTTCTTTCGGGGCAAGATCAAGGCTCTTTGGCGCTGTGGTCGCTTGGTGCGGAGGGTGTGACGCTACGCAGCGTGGTCGAGTTTCCGTCGCAGCTCGGCGAGGCAACGAGCGGTGCGCTTGTGCAGCTTGGCGCGCAGAAGGTCATCGTCGTCGGTCACGAGTCCGGTTTTGTGTCGCTGTGGCGGCAGACGCGCTGGAGCCTTTCGTTCTTGGGTCAGACGGACGTGCGCTCGCCCAGTCCGCGTTTGGGCCCGGTGCCGATTCATCACGTTCGCGCGGTGGTTCCGTGGAAAGACGGCATGGCGCTGCTTGGATCCGAAGACGGAGACGTGACGCAGCTTCGACTTCGACTCGTCGGACATGGTGTCGATGCGGTGGTGATTCATCGAGCGCGCTACAGTCCGACGGCTCAGCGTGGCATAAATGGCCTGTCTCTCGTCGGTGATTTGCTAGCGGTGACAAGCTGTACCGTCGGTGCTTCGCCAAACCTTCACTTGCTGCGCGTCGAGCCGGGTCGGTTTACCTCGCTCGACGGAATCGAGCTAAAGCGTGATCCGCAGCGAGAGCAGGTGTTTGCGTTTGCGGTGCTGGCTGCGGACAGACCAAGCGGCACGCTGTTGTGGGTCAGCACCCAAGAAGGTCTGCTCTGGCAGGTTCGCGTGGCAAACGACAAGCTGCGTTCAGAAGGCTGGGTTCCCGTCGCCAGCGAGGTCGGAACTGCGCTACTCTATGACAAAGAGCGACAACTACTTGTTGCGGTGGGGCACGAGGCAACGGTACTAAGGGTCCCCTAACCATGACGGCGCGCCGTATCTCACGATGGCTGTTAGCAAAACGAGCGATGCTCGGGCTGTGGGCTCTGTGTCTGTCCGTGTCAAGTGGAGCGGCGTTTGCGGCGTATCCCGTGCAAGTCAGCGACGGATCAGGCCAAGTTGTCCGGCTTGCCAAAAAGCCGCAGCGAATCGTGGTGCTCGGGCCCGCGCTTTATGCGTTCATGCTGGTGGACTTGGGGGCCGCGCAGCGCGTGGTCGGCATCACGCAGTCTTTGGACAATCCCGTCGAGGTTCAGTCCGCTCAGCCGCTTGGACAGTCGCTTTTGCCCGACGTGGAGCGCATCATTCAGCTGGCGCCGGATCTCGTGCTTGGGGGAACCGCAGCGACGCACAAGCAGCTTACATCGCTCGGGATTTCGTGTTTTGCCGGTGGTCGCTCGGGTATGCAAGGCAGTCAAGATGTCTTTGCGCTGCTTCGTTCCGTCGGACAGCTCGTCGATGGCGATAGCAAGGCAGCGGATCGACTGATCGAGCAGACCCAAGCCGAGATGGCCGCGATCGAGTCCAAGCTGCATGGCTCGACGAAGTCACGGGTCGCGGTGCTCTACGCTGGGCCGCGTGGCAACCTGTTCGCCGCTGGGTCCGAGACGCCCGAAGACGAGCTGGTCGAGCGCAGCGCTGGGCAAAACGTCTTCGGTCACCTTCGTCATCACAAGCCGGTGAGCGTCGAAGAGCTGATCCGTCAGCAGCCCGATGTCATCTTGATTGATCAAAACCAGCTCCCGCTGTTGACGACGCAGACAGTGCTTCAGAGCATCCCGGCGGTGCGCAGTCGCCGGGTCTTTGGGATCAATGCAGCGGTGCATGGCTCGTCGCGGCTCGGTGTCGCGCTGAAGTCGTATGCGCGGCTCATCCATCCTGGCGTGCTGACGCCGTAGACTTTTTCCGATGTCTCGTCACAAGATCGGGCTGTGGACAGCGCTGTGCGTGCTGCTGGTTGCGTCGGTGACGCTGTCCTGCCTGGTTGGTTCGGTGAAGCTTCCCGTCGGCCAAGTTCTGTCCGGGCTGTGGGCGCGACTGCACGGTCAGCGCGACGCTGAGTCCCCGCTGCTGACGATCTTTTTCGATGTGCGACTGCCGCGCGTGCTGCTCGCGATGGTGTGTGGTGCGGCGCTGTCGCTGTCCGGCGGTGTGATGCAGGGAGTGTTTCGCAACCCGCTCGCTGATCCGTTTGTGCTCGGGACGGTGAGCGGTGCGACGCTGGGAGCCGCCTTGGTGGTGCTGTTTCAACACGAAACCACGCTGTGGGCGCTGCCGCTCGGCTCGCTTTTGGGCGCACTGGCTGCGACGGCGATCTTGCTCTTGGCGTCGGAGCTTCGGCTTCAGCTCTATTTTGATCAGGGATCGCTGATTCTCGTCGGAGTCGCGCTGGGCTCGCTCCTATCGGCACTGACGGGAATTGCGCTGTTTGCCAGTCGAACTGATCAGGTCCAGAGCCTGGTCTACTGGCTGTTTGGGAGCTTTGCGACCGCGCAGTGGCCGACGCTCGTGCTGCTGGTTTTGCTGGCGGTTCCGACGGCGCTGTTGCTGCTGCGCAGTGCGCAGGTGCTCGATCTGCTCTCGCTGGGCGACGCGATGGCGATTCATCTGGGGCTCGATGTCAAGCTGCACAAGCGCCGACTGCTGCTGCTTTCGTCGCTGTTGACCGCGCTGGTCGTCGCTGCATGTGGAACGATTGGCTTTGTCGGGCTGGTGGTTCCCCACATCATGCGCAGGCTGCTCGGTCCCGGTCATCGCAAGCTGCTCGTCGCTGCGATCCTGTTTGGCGGTGCGTTTTTGCCGCTGTGCGATATGGCGGCGCGGACGCTGCTGGCCCCGATTGAGCTTCCCGTCGGAATCCTGACCTCGCTGGTTGGAGTTCCATTTTTTCTGTCACTGCTGCTCCGTCGCGCACGGCTGGGAACGCTGTCATGATCGTCGCGCACGGTCTGGGCTTTTCGTACGGCGAGCGAAGCGTTTTTTCCGACGTGAGCCTGGCGCTGCGTCCCGGCGAGCTGCTGGCGCTGATTGGACCCAACGGAGCGGGCAAGACCACGCTGATTCATGTCCTGTCGGGTCTGCGACGGGCAACCAGCGGCGCGGTGTGGCTGCAAGAGGAATCGCAGCGCGTCGATCTGGCCTCGCTCGATCCAGCGTCGCGCGCGCGTCGGCTGGCAGTGGTCGAGCAAGCGGTGGTGCCCGCGTTTGACTTTACCGTCGCAGAGCTGGTTGCGCTTGGTCGCTTTCCGCACCGTCACAAGTCCGTCGATCATGATGCGGTGGTGAAGCAGTCGCTTTCTGCCGTCGGTGTGCTAGCGCTTGCGGAGCGTCGCTTTGGACAGCTCTCGTCGGGAGAACGGCAGCGAGTGCTGCTGGCGCTGGCGCTGTCGCAGCAGCCGCAGGTCTTACTGCTCGACGAGCCGCTTGCGCACTTGGATCCGAAACATCAGGTTGGACTGCTGTCGCTGATTCGTCGTCTTTCGACGGAAGGACTGTCGATCCTGTGGTCGGTTCACGATCTCAACATGGCGCGTCAGGCGGATCGTGTGGCGCTGCTCGCCAAAGGGAAGCTGCTGGCTTGTGGTCCACCGAGTGAAGTGCTGACGGTGAAGCTGCTCGAGCAAGCGTATGAGACGCCGCTGTCGCTTGTTCCGACGACAGATGGCAGCCCGCCGCTCATCGTCTTTGGTCATTACGTCTGACGAAGCGGCGACGAGCGCGATACAGATCTCGTCGCTGGATGTTACGGAATGCCGTGCAGGATGAGCGACTCGTTATTGGGCAAGCGCACGCGCTGGCCGACGACGTAGATGTCCGTCTCGCTCAGGCCAAAGATCGCGGTCAGCGTCTGGCTTACGTCCGTCTGAAGCTGCGTCGCTGCCAGGTTCTGGTCAAGCCGCACGATCAGACCGTTGTATCCGACGGCATACGATCGACCAGAAGGAGCGGTCCAGACGCCATTGAACTCATTGCCAGCGGCGTTGATCTTGACCGCTGGACGCCAGCTTCCCGCCGAGTAGCGCACCGCAAAGCCCTTGGAACCGACGGCCACGGCTGTATCGGCGTTTTGTGCAGACACCCCAAACAGCGAGTCGGTGACACCCGAAAAGTCCGTCGCGTACTGGTAATTGGTCCAGGTGGTTCCGCGACGAACGCCGACCCAGCCGCGCTGACCGACGGCAAACACGGTTCCACCCGAGTAGGCGACTCCGTAGACGCGCGTACCGCCGGGAAGTGCTTGCTCTGAAGTCCACGTTCCGTTTGCGCCGGTGCCGCCTGCGCGTCGCCAGACCTTGCCGTTTTCGCTGCCTGCCCACAGCTCGCCGGGACTGCCTCCGGCGGCGACGGACCAGACCGTTTCACCGGCCTGAAGCGTAAGTCCAGTTGCATCGCCAGTCCACGTCGCTGCGCGTCGCCATGCGCCCGGTGTGCCACCGACGGTCCATGTGCCATTTGCTGCAAAGCCGCCGACGCCGTGAAGATCGGATGTCGTCGGAGACGCTTCGCCGCTCCAGTTGCTACCGCTGCGCGTCAGGATGATGCCGCTTTCCCCGACGGCAAAGGTCTGACTGCTGCCGCCAGACCAGACGGCGTAGAGGATCTGTCGCGGATTGCCCGTGGCTGTCTCTTGTGTCCAGCGCAGCGTCGGGGGCGGGCCCGCAAGATCCGGCATGGCGAGATCCGGCAGGCTGCCTTGATCGATGATCGACATGTCGTCTACGCCTGCATCGACGGGGGATGGGCCTTTCAGCGTCACAGAGGCTTCGATGTGCGCGCCAGTCGGCCACGAAAAGTTCGCATCCGTCGCGCCCGAGGCTTGGCTGCTGCCCGCAAGCAAGCCTGTGACGGTGACGCCCGAAACCATCATCGAGGAAATGTCGGCGGGCGGAACCACGCGCAGGGTCAGCGGCAGATCGATGTTGCCACTGGTGATTCCGACGGAGTTGGCTCCAGTTTGTAGAACCAGCTCGGTGCGCAGCTCGTCAAATGGTCCTTGTCCGGACACGGTGAGCGCCAGACAGCTTCCCACCACGTCATCGCAGACCGCTTTTCGTTGACAGCTCACCGTCAGCGTCAGTGCCGAAAGCAGCGCCAACCGACCCCAAGACTTTGCGGAAAGAACCGTCATTGCCACGTTACCTCTCGATAAGCTGCGGTGGTGGGACGTGACAGACCGACGCCTAGACCGACGCCGAGTGCGACCACTGCAACGCCCGCGCCCGTCCAGAACCACCACTTTTTGTAAAACGGCTTTCCTTCGGGCTGACTCGGCTCGCTTTGGGCGACGGGAGTCTCGGTCAGCTTGCGTCGCTCGTCGGCGATCGCGGCTTCGACCGATGCGCGATCGGTTGCTCCCGGTGAGTCACGCAGGTAGCCTTCGTAGTACTCGATCGCTTTGGCTGGCTGGTTGAGTGCTCGATAGGTGAGCGCCAGGTTGTACAAAAACGCGGGATGAGGCTTGAGCTTGTTGCCTTCTTCAAACGAAGCCGCAGCTTCGGTGAAGCGCCGGTTTTTGAACAGCTCCGCACCGCGCGCATACGCCTGTTTGGCTTGCACGTCTGGGTCAGCTGCCGTCGCGTACGCTCCACTTGGGCCCAGTAGCACAAGCGAAAAAAGAAGCACCACGAAAAGCCGATTGGCACGCATGTCGCGCAACTTAGCGTTGCCAAGGTGGTTCTGTCACCTACGTTGGTGTGCCGGTGCGTCCAAGAAGCGGAGCGCTATCCGCTTGCGCTAGACTGACAGCTCGAGTACCAGACAGGGTCCAACATGTCGCAGATGGCAGCGCTTCCCCAGTCCCCGTGGTTTTCCGTTGTTGGTGGTCCGCCTCCCGCAGAGGAAGTCTTGCGCGCAGTCATGCTTTCGCTGGTGATGCCGCTCGGTGGACTTGGCATCGGGATGCTTCTTCCCGTCGAGTGGCGGCTTCCGTTTGCCATTGTATCGACGGTCGCGATGGTGCCGTTGTTTTTGCTGCTGCGGCTGCGCTGGCGAACGCGTCAGCAGATTCGCATCTTCGGTAACGTCGTCGAGCATCGCGATGGCGTGCAGGTGACGCGGGTGGCGCTGACGAGAGCGGTGGTCTCGGCGGCTGCGGCTCCGCCGGGAGTGCTGGTGATGGTGCTGGATGATGGCCGACAGCAAGTGACGGTGGCTCGGCGGGCTGACATGCAAGAGCTGTCGGGGCTTCCGCCGTGTCTGGGTCCGTATTTGGAGCTGGATCCCGAAGACTTCGAGATCATTCGGATGGCTGCGCACCGGCCCTATGCCGAGGCGTAGCGTCGCTGCGAGCCGTCCGGAAGGCAGTTAGCGCTTGAGCTGAAGCTCGATCGTCGCGTCGTCTAGCTCGACGACAGACTGCACGTCAAACGCTGCCAGCGCGACGGACTGAAGCGAAGACTGCGTCTCACTTTCCACTTGCTGCGACAGGTTGCCAAGCGCGCTCGCAATCGTGGCATCGCTGGTGATGTAGCCGACGGAGACTCGATCCGACACCTTGCAGCCCGCTTTTTTGCGCAGCTCACCGATGGCGCGAACCACTTCTCGGGCAATGCCGCGATCGCGCAGCTCCGGGGTGATTTCCGTGGTGATTCCGACGACAAGTCCTTCTTCGGTGCGCGCCGCCAAGCCCTCGGCAGACTGCGCAGAGAGCAGGATCTCGTCGGGCGAAAGCTCAATCGGACCTTCTGTCGTCGCCATCATCACCGGCTGCTCGGCCAGCACTTGCAGCGCCACTTGTTTGACCTGCTCGACGGAAAGCTGCGCCATGGCGTCTTGAATCAGCTTCACGCGCTTGCCCAGCTTTTTGCCCAGCTTGGGCAGGTTCGGACGCAGCGTGTAGTGGACCAGCTCCTCACCTTCCTCGGCAAACGTGACCGTTTCGACGTTTAGCTCTTCGCAGACTTCTTGATGGAAGCGCTCGATCGCTCGTCGCGCCGCCGCCGAAGGAACCTGCACGAGCGCGGCCTTAAGCGGCTGCCGGGTCTTTAGGTTCTGATCCTGTCGCGCCGCCCGTCCGAGAGAGACAGCCTTGAGCGCCACTTCCATTTCCGCTCGAAGCTGTTCCGTCTGAGCCAGCAGCACGTCATCAGCCTGCGGCCAGTCCGACAGATGCACCGACAGCGGAGCCGATGGATCGATGCGACGCTTGAGGTTTTGCCACAGCTCTTCCGCGACGAACGGCGCAAACGGTGCGACGAGCTGCGCGATCGTGACCAAGCAGGTGTGCAGCGTCTGATAGGCCGCTCGCTTGTCCAGCTCGATGCTGCCGCCGATTTCGCCGTCTGGACCTTCCAGGCTGGACCAAAAACGATCGCGACAGCGACGGACATACCAGTTTGACAGGATGTCCACGAAGTCCGCGATGCCGCGTGCCGCTTGGGTGATGTCGTAGCGCTCCAGTCCCGTCGTCGTGTTCTGAATCAGGCGCTGTAGCGAGCCCAAGATCCAGCGATCGATAAGCGGTCTGTCCAAAAGCGGAACTTGCTCGGTCCCGAGCCGGTGAAACTCTACTTCGGCGTAGGTGACGTAGAAGCTGTAGCAGTTCCACAGCGTCAGCAAAAACTGTCGCAGCGACTTCTGAACAAGCGCTTGCGAAAACCGTCGAGGCTGTCCCGGCGGTGATGCGGTGTACAGATAGTAGCGCAGCGCGTCGGCTCCCTCGGCGGAAAGCACCGTCCAGGGATCGACGATGTTGCCCAAGCGCTTGGACATCTTGCGTCCCTGATCGTCGAGAATGTGACCGAGCACGATGCAGTTTTCAAACGCCGGACCATCGTGAAGCAGCACGCCGAGCGCATGCAGCGTATAGAACCAGCCTCGGGTCTGATCCACGCCTTCGCTGATGAACGCCGCCGGGAAGAGCTGTCCGAAGTTGTCTTTTTGTTCAAACGGATAGTGATGCTGCGCGTACGGCATCGCGCCCGAGTCAAACCAGCAGTCGATGACATCGCGGATGCGACGACGGGTTCCGCCCGAGCAGCTTGTACAAGCCCACGACAGTGAATCGACGTACGGACGGTGCAGATCGAAGGCTTCGTCGTGGCTGACGTTGCGTCCGGCGCGCGCTGACAGCTCGGCGATGCTGCCGATGCACTCGACTTCGCCGCACTGATCGCAGATCCACAGCGGCAGCGGCGTGCCCCAGTAGCGCTCGCGAGAGATCGCCCAGTCCACGTTGTTGCGCAGCCAGTCGCCAAAGCGTCCGTCGCGGATGTGCTCGGGATACCAGCCAATGCGCTGATTTTGCGCAAGGAGCTGCTCTCGCACTGCGGTGGTTTTGATGTACCAGCTCGTCTTCGCGAAGTAGAGCAGCGGCGTGTCACAGCGCCAGCAGAACGGATAGCTGTGACGAATTCGTCCCGACGACCACAGCAGACCGCGCTCTTTGAGATCGCGAATGATCAGCGGATCGGCTTCTTTGAAGAACTTGCCCGCGAACTTGCTCAGCGCTGGCAGCACGATTCCGTCGAGACCAACTGAAAACAGCACCGGCAGCTCATGCCGACGACCGACTTCCAAGTCTCCGTAGGCGGGCGCGATGTGAACGATGCCGGTTCCTTCTCCCGCTTCGACGGTGGGATCGGTGATCGTGCGATATGCCGTGCTGGTATCGACGGACTGACCGAGCAAGTTGACGTGACAGTCGTAGAGCGGCTGATAGCGCAGACCAACCAGCTTGGACCCGACGATGCCCGACGCGACGCACTCGAACTTGTGACCTTTGAGGATCGTCTCGGCCTGGCTCGCGAGCAGGATCAAGTATTCCTCGGGCTTTTTGTCGTCACCGACGATGCGATAACAGCCGTAGGTTGCCTTTTCGCTCAGCGCAGCGGCGGTGTTGGCAGCCAGCGTCCACGGTGTCGTCGTCCAGATCATCACCGAGACATTTCCGTCGGACGTGACACCGGGCGCACACGGCAGCGCTTGTCCGGGCAGCAGGCGAAGACGCACGTACACCGACGGATCTTCGACATCTTCTTTCATGCCTTGACCGGCTTCTGCCTCGGCCAGCGACGTGCCACAGCGCGGACAGTGCTTGGTCACTTTGTAGTCGCGAACGAGCAGGTTTTTGTCCCACAGCGTCTTGAGCAGCGACCAGCATGTCTCGATGTAGTCGTTGTCGAGCGTGCGATACGGATGCTCGGTATCGACCCAGAACGCGATCCGCTCGGTCAGCTTGTCCCAGTCGCCGATGTAGCGGAACACGCTCTCGCGGCACTGACGGTTGAACTCGGCGATGCCCAGCTCTTCGATCTGCTGTTTGCCGCGCAGTCCGAGCCGCTTTTCGACCTCTACTTCGACGGGCAGACCGTGACAGTCCCAGCCTGCTTTGCGCGGAACCCGATAGCCTCGCATCGTCTTATAGCGAGGAATGACATCTTTGAAGGCCCGTGCGAGGACGTGATGAATGCCGGGCTTCCCATTTGCCGTCGGTGGTCCTTCGTAAAACACAAACAAGGGCTTCGGCTGGCCGGTCTTGGGATCGATCTCGGCCAGGCTCGCCTCGAAGACTTTGCTCTGCTGCCAGAAGCTGAGGATTTTCTCCTCGAGCTTGGGAAAGCTCTGCTTGGTATCGACGGGATAAAAGGGCGAACTCATGATGCCGCGCAGCATACCCGTTTTTTGCGAAAGTGGAGTCTCCCCGAGCCACCGTCGTTGACACTGCGCGGACCGGTCGTTACGCTCGCTGCGACAAAGATGGCAGCAGTTCGCGACGCAACGCACTCTCAGTCTGCGGCAGATTCGACGGCGATGGCCGGACCGCTGTTTGGACGACGCTTGCTGATCATCGCGGGAAAAGGCGGCGTCGGTCGCACGACGGTGGCTTGTGCGCTCGGTGCGCTGGCGGCGCGACAAGGAAAGCGCGTGCTGATTGCGCAGACACGCAGCAAAAACCGCCTGCGAGAGCTGTTCGGCGTCGAGCGTGACTTTTCGGAAGTGGCGCAGGTGCGCGAAAACCTGTGGGCGGTCAACATGACGCCGGAAGCGTCGCTGCGTGAGTACGGCATGATGGTCATGCACTCGGCGTTTCTGTATCGACAGGTGTTCGAGCGCGACGTGGTGCGAGCGTTTCTGCGCGCGGTTCCGGGGCTGTACGACTACGCGATGCTCGGCAAGACCTGGTTTCACACCACCGAACAGCAGGGCGGTCGGCCTCGCTTCGATTTGGTTATTCTCGACGGTCCAGCGACGGGACATATCCTGACGCTGCTGCGGCTTCCGAAGATCATCCTTGATACGATTCCCGAAGGACCGATGACGGGACCGGCGCGCGATAGCTGGAGCCTGCTGACCGATCCGAAGCGCTGTCTGACGGTGCTGACCACGCTCGCGGAAGATCTGCCGGTGACCGAGACGATCCAGCTGGCCCAAGGTCTGCGCGAGCTGACGCTGCCGTGTGGTCCGGTGGTGGTCAATCGACTGTATCCGCCGCGTCTCCACAGTGGGCTGCCCAAGCTGGCCTTTGACGAGCTGCTGCGCTCTGATTCGGCGCAGAGCGACGAGACGCTCGGTCCGGTGCTGCGCGCGGCACGGCTTCATCGTCAGCGTGCGCAGCTCAACGAGCATCACGTCGCCCGTCTTCACAAAGCGCTGCCGCTGCCGCAGCTTCACCTTCCGTATCTGTTTCGCGACTCGTTCGATCAGACCGCAATCGATGAGCTGGGCGATCGCTTGGAAGGACAGGTCGCAGCGCTCGATCTGTCGCAAAGAGCAAAGTAAGCTTCCTCGCTTTTTGAAAACCGGCGAAATCCGCCGAAATCCAGCCAAAATCGGCCCATTGCGCGAAAGAAGTCGCCGCTCGTGACCGCATTTTTTCCGACGGAAACGCCGAACATTGAGCAGTTGCGCGCGACGAGCCTGACCAAAAATCCCAGTGCTTTGGCCAATTTGTAATTCAAATTACAAATAAAATTGTGGTTTTTAGTGTGGAAACTGCCGTCGTTTTCACAGTACGCTATCGTCATGGGACCCCGGTCGCTTGCGTGCATGCTCCCTTCGGAGCTGGTGCCGCAGATGCGTGCGCTTGCTGAGACTGTTTTTCGCCTTGTCCGCCGCGACAAGAGCCAGACCGCCGTTCATTTGGTCAGTCGGCTCCTGAGCGAGCTGGATCTCCAGCAGCGAGAATCCAGCGAGAGCGAGCGAGAGCAGCGCGCGTATCTTCTGAACCTTCGCGGCGTGATTTACGCGCAGCGCAACCAAGAACAGACGGCGCTCAGTGACTTGCAAGCGGCTCATCAGCAGTCGCCGCTGTGGGCGGTGCCGCTTTATAACCTCGGGCTTGTACACAAAAAGTCGCGACGCTGGGCACAGTCGGCAGAGTCGCTGTCGCTGGCACTGTCGGGACTGCGCAAGCAAGCCGGACGACTGACCAGCACCAGTGCGCTCGCGCAGGGATCGGGGCTCAGTCGGTCGGTGCTGTGGAACCTGGGACTTTCGCAGACGGCGCTGGGCAAGCTCGACGAGGCGCGATCCTGCTGGCAGGCCTGTGGGCTTTTGTCGGGGCGTCCGGGTGGAGCGGGCGACTTGGGGCTGGCGCAGCTATCTTTGCCGACGACGGGACCATACTCTGTCGAGCGAGTCTGGGTGCAGCGCGTCGATCCAGTTCGTGCGCGCATTCTGTCGGTGGTTCGCTACGGTGCGTCATGTCAGTTTGGCGACGTGGTGCTGTGCGATACCCAAGGTCAAGGCAGCTTCTGTGATGGACTGACCGGCTCTGACGGAGAAGAGCAGCTAGCGGAAGAGTCTTCCAACGGGCTGGTCTTTTTGGAACCGATCGAATCGGCAGGCTACGCGCTTCATGTCGTGCAAGGTCCGGCTGCTTCTCCGTCGCAGGCGATGTCGCTGACCGAGAGACTGCGCGAGCACGGCCTGCACATTGAAGTCTGGTCGCTGACGATGCGGCTGCCGGGAACCAGCTCTCCGCCCGAGGGAGAAGATCGCAGTGTGCCGCTGTGCGCGGGCCTGGTGATTCCCGCCGGTCCGATGAAGGAAGCGGTTCCGCTTGGTCCGATTCGTCTGTCCGACGGAGAAATTCCGTCTGCACTGCTTCCGAACGATGCGCAGCGCACGGCGGAAAAGGCAGTCTCGGTGCTACACAATGCCGCGCGAGACTTGGGACTTTCGCTGTTTGCGCCGTCTTTGATGGATGCCGCTGGCGATGAGCTGGGCGCCGCGCGTCACCGTCGCGCCCTTCGTCGCAGCGCAGGCACCTAAGAACGCCGACCAAAAGTCACTTGGCCTCGCCACCGGCTTCGCGCTAGGTTCCACCTTCGCGAGGGAACCATGTCGAAGGCTCTGCCGTTTGTCACGTCACTCGGGCTGCTTGCGCTTTCACTGTCTGGCTGCGACAGCAGCTACGGCGAAGACTTTCCCACCACCGCCATCATGAACGGCGGCGACTGGCGCGACGAGGTGATTTACCAAGTCATCATCGATCGCTTTGCCGACGGTGACATCAACAACAACCATCGCGTCTTGCCGAGTGCGCTCGGACGCTACCAAGGCGGCGACTGGCAAGGTGTCATCGATCACCTCGACTACTTGGATGCACTCGGGGTGACGACGCTGTGGATTTCCCCGATCGTCAAGAACATCGACTACGACGCGGGCTTCGACGGCTATCACGGCTACTGGACGCAGTCGTTTACGAAGATCAGCCCGCACTTTGGCTCTCCGGCCAAGCTGCGCGAGCTCGTCGATAAAGCCCACCAGCGCAAGATGAAGGTGGTGCTTGATATCGTCACAAATCACCTCGGACAGCTCTTTTATTACGACATCAACGGCAACGGACAGCCCGACGAGATTGTGACGGGATCGCAGTCTCTCGATGGCGTGGATCCGCTGGCTCGGCTGACGCGCGCAGATGAGTACGATCCCGACTTCGACCGTCGCGGCGTGCAAGGACAAAACGGCCTGGGACCGGCGGGACCGGCGAACATTCGCTTCTTGAACATGCCGGAAATCAACCGCGTCGTGCCGGACCCGATTCGCTTCGGCGATGGCGACGATGATGTGCTCGATTTCGCTCGGCCTGCGGTCTATAACCGTCGCGGTCGCGTCACCAACTACGATCGCTGGGAACAGCTGACGACGGGCGACTTTCCGGGCGGACTCAAAGACCTGGACACCCGACGCACCGATGTCCGACGCGGACTGATTCGCGCTTTTGCCGAGATGATCCGTCGCTACGACTTCGATGGATTCCGCATCGATACGCTCAAGCACGTCGAGCACGAGTTCTGGCAAGACTTCGCGCCGCAGCTTCGCAAGTACGTTCACGGCGAACAGACCGTCTACGGCGTGCCTCCGCTGTCGGTGCCGAAGAAAAACTGGTTCATGTTCGGGGAAGCCTTCGACGGAGACGATCCGCTCCTCGGCGAGTTTACCTACAACAACGAAGTCGATTCGGTCTTCTACTTTTCGCAGAAGTTTCAGGTCTATCAAGACACCGTCAAGTGCAGCGGTCCGACGAGCAAGACCGCGCAGCTGTGGAACGATCGTCTGCGCTTTGACACGGCGACGATGACTCCGGCGGTCCATGGCCAGTATCGCAACCAAGGTCGCTTTCGCACCATCGACGGAGACGCGCTGCCCGATCCCGTCGCGGGCAAGCCGATCTACAACCAGACGCCGATTCCCGGTGGTGCCGTCGATAGCCAAGGCATGGGCATTGCGCCGTCGAAGCTGCTCGTGAACTTCCTCGACAACCACGACGTATCGCGCTTTTTGTCGCCGATCGATGGCTGTTACGTCGATGCACCCGAGGCTCGTCGTCGCTTGCACAACGCGGTGTCGCTGCTCTTCACCCAGGACGGCATTCCCTGCATCTACTACGGCACCGAGCAGGACTACTCGGGCGGCAACGATCCAGCCAACCGCGAGCGCATGTTCGACACCGTGCTCGACAACATCTATCGCGGCGCGTCCACCACCCAGCGCGAGACGATGAGCCAGTCCGGCTTTTCGACCGACGGCGACACCTTCAAGTGGATTGCTCGACTGGCTGCGCTGCGCAAAGCATCCGAAGTCCTGCGTCGCGGCGATCTGAAGGTGACATGGGCGACGGATCGCACCGGAAATGAACCAGACGCTGGCATCTTGGCCTTCACCCGTAGCTACAACGGCAAGACCGCGCTCGTCGTCACCAACGTCCACAACAGCCAGACCAGCGTCACCGAGTTTTCCGGCACGCAGATGAAGGTTCCGTTTTCGTCGGGCAAGCTCGTCGATGTGCTCGCGGATCCGCTCGATACCACCAAGGAATCGTCCTACACGGTGCCTGCGTCGGGAACGCTGTCGGTGCGTGTATCGTCGCGAGCGACCAAGGTGCTGTTGCCCGAAGCCGATGCCAAAGCGCTGCTAGATGCGCTCGCGAGAAAGTAACAGCGACTCGACATCGAGCAAGGTATCGACGATGTCGTGGGCATGCGACTGATCTTGTCCGTAGCGATTTCCGACGCGCACTCCGATGCAGTGCATCCCAGCACTGCGCGCAGACTGAATCCCCGCCGTCGAGTCTTCAATCGCCACACAGCTTCGCGGCTCCACACCGAGCGCCTGCGCCGCTTGCTGATACGGAATCGGTGACGGCTTGCCTTGTGGATATTCTCCCGCGCACAGCGTCACGCGAAAGCAGTCGGTGATGCTAAGCGCTTGCAGCATCAGGTTCGCTTCAGACCGCGTCGAGCCTGTGACGAGCGCACATGGCCAGCGCGACGACAGCCTGCGCACGACCTCGCGGGCTCCCGGCAGCTCGCTCGCACCGTTGCGCGCAAACAGCGTCACCCGCGCCGCGAACACCGCTTCTTCCAGCTCTTTGCTCGACCACGGCAGGCCGCCACCGGACTTGATGCACGCATAGATTTCGCCAAAGCCATGACCGACCACAAAGTCGCGCTCTGTGGCTGACAGCCGTCGGCCAAGTGGTTCCATCGCCAGCTCGAACGCGTCTGCCGCTTCGCCTTCGCTGTCCACCAGCGTGCCATCCAAATCAAAACAGACTGCTGCGATTGCTTCGCCCATGCCCATCCTGCGCTTGTCGTAAGTTCAGTCGATGCTTCGACGCTGCGAGCCCAGAGCGGCGCAGGCGAAGCGCTCATCACACTAAACCGTGCGCGAAAGAGTCCAAAAATTTGTTATCTATTTGCCGCGCAAGCTCCGTGGGCCCGAGTGGCGAAATAGGTAAACGCAGAGGACTTAAAATCCTTAGCCGTCACTGGCGTGTGGGTTCGATTCCCGCCTCGGGCACCATAAGCATCGCGAGATGCTTGATTTTTGGCTTCACTCTCCTACATTGCCCACATGGAACCGCTACAACTGCCTGATGCGCCTGTCTCGTTGCCCACTGCGGTGAGCGAGCGTCGGCGCGTTCGGTTGGATCGTCGCAGTCACTCTCGCTTGCCGCTGCGCGTTGCGGTTCGTCAGCAAATCGTCGGAAAAGAGCCACTGTTCGGTGTCGCGCTCGCACAGTCGTCGGATCTGGGACTCGGTGGAATGCGCATTTGGCGTCGCTGTGAGCCATCCGAAGAGCTGCTGTCGCCGGGAACCGAGCTGCGTTTGTCCTTTGAGCTGCCCGGCAGCGACGAGCTGCTGGAGCTTCCGTGCCTGGTGGCATTTGACGAAGCGCAGGGTCGCAACCGTGACTACCGAATGACCGGCGTGTCGTTTGCGTCGGTGTCACCCGAGCAAGAGCAGCTTCTTCTGCGCTTTCTCAACCAGCCGGAACATCATCCAGAGACGTAGCTCCGTCGCTGGTTTCCTTCAGATGGAGCGCAAGCTGATAGAGCTTCCGTCTGGGCTGTCCCAAGATCACCGTCAGGGCGGTCGCGATGTCTTTGGCGCTCTCTCCGCTATGTAGGCGACGACGGATTTCCTGTTCCACGTTCAGCGTCTCGGTCGTCGGCTGAAGTGCGCTTTCGTCGGCACCTTGCACCACCAGCGTGATCTCACCGCGCGGCGGCTGCACCGTCAGACTGACTGCCAGCTCACCGAGTGTTCCTCGACGATGTTCTTCAAACAGCTTGGTCAGCTCGCGCGCGACCATCGCTGGACGATCCGTTCCGAGCGCCGTCGCCAGGTCCGCCACCGTCTGTGCCACTCGCTCTGGCGATTCGTAGAAGATCAGCGTGCCCGGTTCGTGACGAAGCGATCCAAATAGCTGAAGTCGCTGTCCCTCGCTGCGCGGCGGAAAGCCCAGAAACAAGAAGCGCTCACTCGGCAGTCCCGACGCAACCAGCGCATGCAGCACGGCACTTGGACCGGGAATCACCTCGACGCGAATGCGTGACGCTTGCGCCGCCGAGACAAGTCGCTGACCCGGATCCGAGATGCCCGGCATGCCCGCTTCTGACACGAGCGCAATGTCATGACCGTCACGCAACAGGGCAATCACTTCGTCGGTGCGCGTCGCTTCGTTGCCCGAAAAGAAGCTCAAGATGCGAGCTGGCGACGTTCCGGCGCGCACTTGATGATGCGTCAGCAGGTGCTGCACCGAGCGCGTGTCTTCGGCACAGATGATCTCGACGGAAGCCAGCACACGCAGCGCCCGCAGGGTGATGTCTTCCATGTTGCCAATCGGTGTTCCGACGACAAATAGCTTTCCGGTTCGGGTTTCGTTCATGCGCGCAGCACTCTCGACGGTGGAATGTGGTGGGTTTGCACGCTAACGCGCACCGAGCAGCGACAGAAGCTCGGGTCCACTGTGGGAAATATCGCCTGCGCCGAGCGTCACCACGATGTCGCCGGGCAGCACCAGATCGCCCAGCTCGGGTGCGACGTTGGCTCGCTCTCCGACGTAACGAACCGATGGATGTCCGTGGGCACGAATGCGCTGCGCCAGCACCTGACTGGTCACGTCGGCAATCGGCGTCTCTCCAGCACCGTAGATATCGGCAAGCACCACCACGTCGGCATCGTCGAACGCGCGCGCGAACTCATCGAGCAGATCGCGGGTTCGGGTGTAGCGATGCGGCTGAAACGCCACGACGAGCCTTCGACCGGGAAAGCCAGTGCGGGCTCCCGCGAGCGTGGCGCGAACTTCAGCGGGATGATGTCCGTAGTCATCGACGACCATGATCTCGTCTCCGTCGCGAACAGCACGACCTTTGACGGTGAAGCGTCGTCCGACTCCACCGAAGCTGCGCATCGCTTCTTGAAACGTCACAAACGGAATGCCCAAAAACTCCGACACCGCGAGCGCGGCGAGTGCATTTTGGACGTTATGCGCACCGGGCATCGGAATCTCGACGGGACCAAGCCGTTCACCGTGGCTGAGCGCGATGAAGCGACTGCTGAGCCCGGAAAACATCAGCTCCTCGGCACGATAGCTGGCCCCGAGCGTCAGTCCATACGTGATGACCTTTTTGCTGATCGACGGAAGCATCGCGCGCACCGTCGGATGGTCTTGGCACAGCACCGCGCGTCCGTAAAACGGCACTTTATCGACGAAGTCTCGGAACGCCGCGAGCAGCCGATCGAAGTCACCGTAATGATCGAGATGCTCTGGATCGATGTTGGTCACCACCGCGATCGTCGGCATCAGGTGCAGAAACGAACCGTCGGATTCATCGGCTTCTGCGACGAGATATTCCGATCGTCCAAGCCGGGCATTGCTTCCCAGCGCAGGCAGCTTTCCGCCAATCACTGCCGTCGGATCGAGTCCTGCGTGATGCAGCAGCATCGCAATCAGCGACGATGTGGTGGTCTTCCCGTGCGAGCCCGCGATCGCGATGCCGTAGCGCAGACGCATCAGCTCGGCCAGCATTTCCGCGCGACGGACGACGGGAATTCCACGCGCATGTGCAGCCAGGACTTCGGGATTGTCGGAACGGACCGCGCTCGAGATCACCACGACATCAAGCTCTCCGTCGAGAAGATCGAGGTTTCGATCGGTGTGACCTTCGCGAACTTCCGCGCCCAGGCTGCGAAGTCGATCCGTGACGTCGGACAGCTTGCGATCGCTGCCAGAGACGCGACAGCCTAAGCCGAGCAAAATCTCCGCGATGCCGGACATGCCGATGCCGCCAACACCGACGAAGTGAGCGCGGGTCGAAAGCCCTCTGCGGGTAAAGAGCGTCATGGTGGGAAAAGCTACCACAATCGGCCACCGGGCAAAGCGCGCTACAGTGCAGCAGATGTGGTGTGCAATCCGTACAGTGTGGGTGATGTCGCTGTGGCTGCTTCTCGACGGAATGCTCGGGCTGCCAGCGTGGGCGCACGGCGATCCAGATCATCCCGACGTGAGCCAGCCGATCGAGCTGTGGGGTCCGCTGCTGAGCGAGCTGTCGTCGAGTTCGTTTGCGATTCACGTCGGTGTTGTCGATAAAAAAGCGCGCAGAGCGACGCTCACGGTAGATGATGCTGCGGTTCGGCGTGCTCCGTCACAGCCTGCGCTGCGAACCGTCGAGAGTGATGCAGCAACTTGGCATACGCTACGCATCGACGGGCTCTCGCCGGGACGAAGATATCGCTATCAGCTTCTGCTCGACGGGCTTTCGCCGCTGGCGGGAGAGCTGACGACCGCGCCGCCCGTGGGGGACACGCGACCGCTGCTGCTTGCGGTTTTTGGCGACGAGCAAGCGAGTCCTAGCAACGACTCGGTTAGCTCCAAAGCGATTGTCCAAGCGGTGCTGGCAGAGTCGCCGGACTTGGTGATTGGAACGGGTGATCTCGTCGGACAAGGCGATAGCGAAGCAGACTGGAAAGAGCTGAGCAAGACGCACGCGCCGCTGTGGTCGCAGCTTTTGTATCTGCCGGCGCTCGGTAACCATGAGCTGATCGGTGACAGCGACGGGAGCTTCTTTCGCAAGCTGCTTCCGCAAGCGGAACAGCGCTTTTACGCGGTGCGTTATGGGTTTCTTCAGCTGATCTTTCTCGACGGAAATCGGCCAGGTTCCATCGAGCAGACGCAGTTTCTGCAAGACGAGCTGACGAAGTCGAGCCACGATCCGTCGGTGCGCGCGCGTCTGGTGGTGCTGCATCAGCCGCCGCTGTCGATGGGCCTGCACTGTGGGGAAGCGCGCAGCATGCGAGCCTGGATGACGCTGTTTGAGCAGCACAAAGTGGACGCGGTGCTCGCCGGACACGATCACGCCTACGAGCGGCTGGAGCGTCATGGCGTGCCGTACTTTGTCTCGGGCGGCGGCGGTGCCAAGCTCTACGATCGATCGCCCTGTGGTCAGCCCGACGAGCCCGCGCTCCAGCGCTACGAATCGGTGCATCACTACGTCATGATCGAGCTGCGTCCCGAGGCGAATCGCGTCGCCATTACCGTGCGTGCTCAGTCGCCGCAAGGGCTGCCGTTTGATCGTGTGACGCTCCCTATCGATCGCAGCGCCGTCGGAGTCATTCCATCTGATGCGCAAGGTCCACCCAGTCGCTTTCACCGAGGCCATCTGCGCTACTTGATTCGCCATCACGGCTTGCAGCTTGCTGTGGCGCTGCTGTTTGGTGCGGTCATCGTCGTGGCATGGCGCTATGGTCGTCGGCGCTCGTCGTGATAGACTGGCAAGATGCGGATAGGTTCTCGACTCGCCAAGCTGGCAATTTCCGACATTCGCGCGATGACCATCGCGTGTCAGGCCAAAGGGGGAATCAACCTGGGGCAAGGCGTCTGTGATTTGCCGACGCCCGAGCCCGTTGCGCGAGGAGCGATTCGTGCCATCGAAGGTCACATCGCGACCTACGCGCATCCGATGGGCATCGCCGAGCTTCGCCAAGCCGTTGCACGCAAGGTTGAGACGCTGTACGGCGTGTCCTACGATCCGCAGTCCGAGGTCGTGATCACGAGCGGTGCGACGGGCGGCTTCGCGGCGAGCATCCTGGCGTTGTGTGAGCCGGGCGACGAGATCATCTTGTTTGAGCCGTACTATGGCTATCACCTCAACACGGTGCTGTCGCTCGGGCTTGTGCCGGTGCTGGTCCCGCTCGTGCCACCGACGTGGCAGATTGACCGACAAGCGCTCGAGCGTGCTGTGACGAGCAAGACGCGCGCGATCGTGATCTGCACGCCGTCGAATCCCGGCGGAAAAGTGCTGTCGGAATCCGAGCGTGAGCTGCTCGCTGACTTCTGTCAGAGCCACAACCTGATCGCATTCTGCGACGAGATCTACGAGCACATCGTGTTCGACGGAAAGCGTCACTTGCCACTTCAGCAGCTTCCGCAGATGCGCTCTCGCTGTGTGACGCTGACGGGGCTGTCGAAGACGTTTTCGATCACCGGCTGGCGCATTGGCTATCTGACGACCACCGCCGAGGCTGCGAGCCGAATCGCGATTGCTCATGATCTGCTCTACGTCTGCGCTCCGACGCCGCTTCAGCTGGGCTCTCTGACGGGAATGCTGGAGACGCCGCGCGCGTACTACGACGAGCTGTCGGCGATGTATCAGCGCAAGCGCGACATCTTGTGTTCGGCGCTCACAGACGCTGGACTTCATCCGTACTGGCCCGCCGGAGCGTATTACGTGCTGGCCGACGTGCGAAAGCTGGGCTGTGCGACATCCCGACAGGCTGCGATGAAGCTGCTCGACGAGGTTGGAATTGCCGCGATTTCAGGCACCAGCTTCTATCAAGATCCCGTCGGAGAAACGATGCTGCGCTTCTGTTTTGCCAAGTCCGACGATGCGCTTGTGGAAGCGGCTTGTCGGCTGCGTCGTCTGTGCTGATTCTGTCGTCGCTGTGACCGTGACAAAACTTTCGGCTCACGCGGCGATTTGCTAGGCTCCGCGCATGTCTAGCTCGACTGTTATGCCGATGTCTCTTTCGGCAGCCTGTGCGGAGCTTGGTCGCCGAGCCGCGCAAGCTCTCTCCGACAAGTTTCCTTCTCACGCTGCCATTCCGACGGAGCTTTCGCTCCTGCCCGCCTCGAAGCCCGAGTTTGGCGATCTTCAGGTCAATTCCTGTCTTCAGCTTGCCAAGCCGCTCGGTCAGAAGCCGCGTGATCTGGCGCAGCTTGTGTTGTCGTCGATAATCGATCATCCCGTCGTCGCCAAAGCCGAGATTGCTGGGCCCGGCTACGTCAATGTGTTTCTGACCGACGGATTTTTGGCGCACTGCCTCGGACAGATTGCCCGCGATCCGCACCACGGCGTCGAGCAGCTTCATGCCGGAAAGTGCGTGGTCGTCGATTACTCGTCGCCGAACATCGCCAAGCCGATGCACATCGGTCACATTCGCTCGACGATTATCGGGGATGCGCTGCGACGAGTATTTGCTGCCGTCGGATATCGCGTCATTGCCGACAATCACCTGGGCGACTGGGGCACGCAGTTTGGCAAGCTGATCGTCGCGTATCGACTGTGGCTCGACGAAGCTGCGTTTGCGCGTGATCCAATCGGCGAGCTGGTGCGGCTGTATCAAAAGTTTGTCACCGACGAAAAACAGCAAGCGGACTCGCTGAAACTTCAGCGTCCAGCGCAGGCTTCCGACGATGAAGATGATGACGATGTGGGCGCGCAGGTGACACCGCTCTTGGCTGCGGCGCGTGCCGAGCTGGCCAAGCTTCAGCAAGGCGACGAGGAAAACCTACGGCTGTGGAAGCGCTTTGTGACGGTGTCGCTCGCGGAGTTTGACAAGACCTACGCGCGGCTCGGGGTGACGTTCGATACCGTCTACGGCGAAAGTCACTATCATCCCCGGCTCGCATCGCTCGTCGAGGAGCTGCTACAAAAAGGCATTGCCGAGCAGAGCCGAGGCGCTGTGGTCTGTAACGTCGATGGCGCGCCAGCCCCGCTGCTGATTCGCAAAGCCGACGGCTCGTTTCTGTATGGAACGACGGACTTGGCGACGATCGAGCAGCGCATGCGCGACTATCAGCCCGAGCGTGTCCTGTACGTCGTCGGAATTCCGCAGCAGCTACACTTTCAGCAGGTGTTCTTCGTCGCACGCAAGATGGGCTGTGACTGCTCGCTGGAACACATCAGCTTCGGATCGATGCGCTTCAAGGACAAAGACGGCAACTACGCGACGGGATCGACGCGAAAAGGCAACGTTCCGCTCTTGGATGAGTTTTTGGACATGGCGACGGAGCATGCAGCCGCAGCGGCGAAGCAAAAGAACGCCGAGCTGTCGGAAGCAGAGCTGGCCGAAGTGGCGCGCGTCGTCGGAATCGGTGCGATCAAGTACAACGATCTGTCGAGAGATCGCTCGCAGGACATCAACTTCGACATCGAGAAAGCGCTGAGCCTCGAAGGAAACACCGCGCCGTATATGCAGTATGCGTATGCGCGGCTGCGCTCGATTGCCCGCAAAGCAGCGACGGAAGGAATGGCAACTGCCGACGCGGTGACGATCAGCGAGCCTGCGGAGCGACGGCTGGTGCGACGGCTGCTCGATTTTTCGGCGGCGGTTGAGACGGTGGCTCGAACGGCGCGTCCGCATCACCTGTGCGAATACCTGTTCGATCTGGCTGGCGTCGTCAGCAACTTCTACAACGAAGTGCCCGTGCTCAAGGCGGAACCGACGGCGCGTGCGTCGCGGCTGTGGCTGCTTGCGCAGGTCGCACAGACGCTGCGTCACGGTCTGTCGCTGCTTGGGATTGCGGTGCCAGAGCGGATGTAGCGGTCAGACGGTTGGTACGGGCTGCTCGACGGGATCGGGCAGCCGAGCGAGCAGCGCCGTAACCCAGGCCGACAGACCGAGCGCCTGCGGCTCACTGGGATCGATGAAGCGCTGCGCCTGATATCCGTCGAGCTTGCGCGCTGGAAGCTGGTTTAGCGTCAGCAGAAACGGAAAAAAGCGCAGGTTGCGATGGGTCAAGATGTGCGCAAATTCCGGCAGCGGCTGCGCTTGTTCGACGGGAAGCTTGATGCCCAAGATCGTCTCGGTCAGGCGCGTAAGTCCCGTCGCAACGTCTTCATCTGATTCGAGCGCCAGCGTCGGAGGTTCCCACAGTCCGCCCCACAGACCCAGCTCGGGCCGACGCACCAGCAGCACTTGTTCGCCTTGACGAAGCAAAAGCGTCACCATTCGCACCGTCGGACTGACCTTCTGCGGCTTGGCGGGCGGATAATATTCGGGATTGCCGTGCTTCCGTACCGTGCAGTGCGACGCGAGCGGACAGGTCAGACAGACGGGACGACGAGGCAGACAGACGGTGGCGCCCAGCTCCATCAGCGCTTGGTTGAGATCGCCGGGATCGTTCGGCTGCTGGTCCAGCGTGGCCTTCGGCAGCAGCGACTCCGCGAGAGACCAATACAGCCGCTTTCCACCCGCCGAATCTGGCCGCTCGTCAAGTAAAAACAGACGGCTTAGCACTCGAATGACATTTCCGTCGAGAATCGGCGCTGCCTGACCGAGCGCAATCGATCGAATCGCGCCCGCTGTGTACGGTCCAATGCCCGGCAGCGCGGCGATGGCTTCGGGATCGTGAGGAAACTGTCCGTCGTGCAGCGACTGAACCTGCTGCGCAGCTTTGTGAAGGTTGCGCGCCCGCGAGTAATAGCCAAGCCCGCTCCAGTGCGACAGCACATCGTCGAGCGGAGCTTGCGCCAGCGCTGTCACCGTCGGAAACCGAGCCATAAAGCGCGAAAAGTAACCCTTCACCGTCTCGGTTCGGGTCTGCTGAAGCATGATCTCTGACACCCAAATGGCGTATGGATCACGCTCTTTGCGCCACGGCAGATCGCGATGTCCCGAGCGAAACCACGTCAGGAGCGCCTGCTGAATCTCGAAAAACAAAAGCGGACTCTTCTGGAAAGAGAGAGCTTTCGTGTCGTGGGCGGCGAGAAGGGAATCGTTCGTCGGTCTGCCTCGGCCCGCCACGCGCGATCCTAGCTGGCTTCGTGATCGACGATGACCACGGTTCCGATGCCGCCTCGGACGGCGAAGTCACCTTCGACGCGGAGCCGACGGGGTTTGATCGCCGCGACGATGTCGTCGGCAATCTGGTTGGTGACCTTTTCGTGAAAAGCGCCCTCGTCGCGGAACGACCACAGATACAGCTTGAGCGACTTCAGCTCGATGCACAGCTCGTCGGGAACGTAGGTGATCGTGAACGTCGCAAAGTCCGGCTGGCCCGTCAGTGGACACAGGCAGGTAAATTCCGGGCAGTCGAAGCGAATCTCGTATTCGCGCCCGGGACGAGGGTTCGCGAACGTCTCAAGGGTTTTGGAAGGGCGTGACGCCATGGCCCGCTGTATTAGTCGGCGGCGTCGATTCTGTAAAGACTTGGTTTCGCAGCGGGCGCTACGACTTCGGCGTGCGTGTGGCGGGCTTGGGCTTCTTTGGCTTGGACTTCTTCGCCACGTCTGTTGGCTTCTTGGCCTGCTTTGGCTGCTTTGGCTTCTTGGCCTGCTTTGGCTTTTCCGCCTGCGGCTTGCCTTTGGCCGTCGCTCCCTTGCTCTTTTTCGCGGGCTTTTTAGAAGCTGCCTGAGAAGACTTTTTGGCCGTCCGATCGGCTGGCGCTTGATCGGACTTTTGATCAGCCTTTTGGGGGGCTTTCTTCGCTGATGAGGCGTCTTTTCCCGTCGTAGGCTTTTTATCGGACTTGGACGCTTTGCCGTAGCCTGCTTTGGCTTGGCTTGGCTGATCTTCGTCGCTGTCGTCTGAATCCAGCCAGCTTCGCGCCGCTTTTTTGCCGTCACGATAGGATCGCTGCGACGGCTCTGGAGTCTGTCCCGAGCGTGAGCGACGAGACTTTCCTGACCTTGCCGACGGATCACTCAGCAGAGATAGCTCAATCCGTCGCTGTGGCACCGATACCGAGTCAATCCGCACCCGCACCGCATCCCCGAGCCCGATGCTGGGTCCGTGTTTCGGCGTCTCATAGCGCAGTGTCTTGTCGTTTAGCTCGTAGTCTTCGTCGAGCCGATCGCTACGCACCAAGCCTTCGACGTACGGATCATCGATCTCGACGAACAAGCCCGCGCTCGTCACACCCGAGACGATGCCGGAAAACTCCTCGCCGATGCGCTCTCGCATGAGCAGCGCGCGATACAGATCCACGACCTGACGCTCGACTTCCATCGCACGACGCTCACGCAGCGACGAGTCGGTCGCCCACTCTTTCATCTCTTTGCGCGGCGGCCAGGTTCCGAAGACCTTCCCGGCGGGCTGCGACTCTTGCTGCAAGATGAGCTTGAGCAGTCGATGCACCACCAAGTCGGGATAGCGTCGAATCGGCGACGTAAAGTGTAGATAGCGACGCGCGCCCAGCCCAAAGTGCCCGACGTTATCGACGGAATAGACCGCTTGATTGAGCGAGCGCAGCACCAGATACGACAGCGAGCGCTCACACGGCTGGCCTTTGATCGTCTCTAAAAAGGTGCGCAGCGCGAGAGGCTCCGTCGCTGCTTCGGGATCGACCGGAAAGCCAAAGCCGTGGGCCAGCTCCGACAGACGCTGAAGCGGTTCTCGACGCGGCGGAGCATGTACGCGCCACAGCACATCGAGCCCGCGCTCTGCAAAGTATTCAGCGACGGCTTCGTTGGCAGCCAGCATCGCATCTTCGATCATCTGATACGCGCGGCGAACCAAGGCATCGGCCCGCGAGCGCTTCACCGTCACCACCAGGCGCGGATCGTCGGCAGCCAAGATGACCTTCGCTTCGGGCAGATCAAAGTCGAGCCCGCCTCGGCGATCGCGCTGATCCCGCAGTCGGCCCGCCACGTCTTGAAGCAGTCGAAGCTGCGGCAAAAACGGCTGATAGTGATCGTGCTGGCTCGACGGCTGACCGAACAGCACCGACGCGACTCCTGCGTAGTCAAAGCGTGCGCGCGAGCGAATCACCGCAGCCATCAGCTTGCGTCCGACGACAAAGCCGTGACGATCGATGTCAAGTCGCGCCACCATCGCCAAGCGATCCACCTTGGGATTGAGCGAGCAGATTCCCGCCGACAGAGGCAGCGGCAGCATCGACACTACACGATCGGGCAGATAGACCGAAACGCCTCGACGCTCCGCCTCGCGATCGGTTGCGGTTCCTGGGCGGACATAGTGCGAGACATCTGCGACGGCAACCCACAGCCGGAGCTGATCTTTGTCCGGTCCCGCTTCGACGCAGACTGCATCATCAAAGTCCCGCGCTGTCTCGGGATCGATGGTGACAAATGGCACATGACGCAGGTCTTCGCGAGACACAAGATCCGCGTCGGTGACATGCTCAGGAACGGTCTTCGCTTCGGCTTCGACGGCGGGCGGAAAGCGCTCCTCGACTTCTTCACAGGCCAAGATCTTGGCGATCTCTGTCTTGGGATCGTCGGGCGCACCAAGCACCGCGAGCAGACGGGCGCTGATGGGCTCTCGCTCGCTTTTGGGGTACTCGGTGATTTCGGCGACGACGGACTTGCCAATCAGGTGACGATCTACGTCTCCGTCGAGAAATACCTTGGTCTGAATCCGTGGATCGTCGGGGCGAAGCGTCGCGGGATACGTGGCGGACTCGATGACGCCGGTGATGCGCGCGCGGCCTCGCTCGACGATGGAAAGGACGCGACCTTCGGGACCGCGATAACCTTGCCAGACCTTGAGCGCGACCTTGTCTCTGTCCATGGCGACACCGCGATAGCGAGCTGCGATGAAGATGTTGTCTCCACCGTCGTCGCGCTGAACAAAGCCGAAGCCGCCAGGATGGATCAAGATCCTGCCATACACGGTATCGGGCGGCAGCTCGGGAGCGACGACTGTCGGTGTCGGAGGCTGTGCGGTCTTTGCGGACTTGGCCGGTGCGGTGGTTGGCGCGGGCTGCGGAGCCGCTAAGGAAACGGTTCCAGCGACGGCGTAGCGCTTGCCAGGTCCGCGCTCAAGCTGTCCAGCTTCGAGCAGCTCGGCGAGCAGTCTGCGAACGCGATGGCGGGTCTTTTTGTCGGCACCGCTGCGCTCGACGATCTCGGTTGCTTTCATGCCGAGCGGATGGCTCGGGCTGCTCAAGATCTGAAGGATTCCGTCGGCGCTGACGAGATCTGCGCTGGGCGCATCGCTCGCTTCGGACGGTGCAAGTGGTTGCGTTTCGGGATGGTGCGGGGAAAAAGAGGCGACAGTTGGAACGCTGTCTTCGGTTTGTGCGTCTGATTTTACGGGCACGGATCGGAAGGAAGGTTCATGCGTTGATAAGGGAGCTCGAACCGCAAAGGGGCACGCGCTCGTGACGATAAAGCCTAGAAATTCTAGACCGGAATTGTCTTTGTGCAAGGCACGTCTACGAAAAGCGTTCGATAGGACATCGCAACTTGATGTTCGCCTTGCGGGGAAGGTTTCGCGGTCTACGCTTGTTAGAAAGATCACATGCAACGCTTCTGCTGCTTGGGTTCGGGCTGGTGACTTGGTGTGACCCGGCGTGTGTGAACGGTCTCGGATAGCACGTCATCTAACGAGACGTAGCGAGTCCAGAGAAGACAAAGCGGTGGCTGAACGTCCAAGCGAAACGCAGCGTGGGACGGAAACAGACCGACCGCAACACACACTTGGGACTGTTGAAGAGGTGAGGGACTGGCAAACGGACAACGGTGTTCCGTGCAAGCGGAAGCAGCACCCAAAAGGGGTGAACAGCCCCGGAGACGAGCCTATGAGTCGTTATCAAGATGCACTGGCACGAAACGAACTAGACGATGCCGAATCGATGGAGCAAGAGCTTCATGAGTCGGAGGCCGCTCAAGAGGTTCCTGAAGTCCATGAGCAGGAAGAGGAAGCCGGGCAGACCAACGATCCGGTTCGGATGTATCTGAAGCGACTGGGAGACGTTCCTTTGCTCACGCGAGAAGGGGAAGTAGCGGTTGGTCGTCGGATGGCGGAAGGCAAGCGACTGGTCTTGCTCGCGGTGTTGTCCTGCCATCAATCGATCATGGAATTGCTCGCGGTCAAAGATCGACTGCTCGAAGGAAAGCTGCGGATTCGGGATGTGGTCTCGGACTCTGAAGTAGAGCAGGATGACGACGCAGACACCGAGGCGCAGGAAGCGCTGTTTTTGCAGCGACTGATTGCGCAGTTTGACACCCTTTCGACGCGCTACGCAGAGATTCAGAAGAAGCAGCGCCTGCTCCGTTCGCGGCGTCCGCTGTCTACTTCTCGTCGAGATGAGCTGTCTTTGGAGCTGCGTCAGCTGCGCGAGAAGCTGGTCGATGATGTCGCTGCGATGCGCTTTCATCCGCGTCTCATCGAAGCGCTGGCTTCTCGGGTCAAAGCGATGGCAGAGCATGCCGGACAGCTTGAAAAGACGCTGCGACGAATCGAAGAGCGCGCGGGAATGCCGGTGGAGTCGCTCAGATCGATTGTGAGTGGACTGGGAAAACAGACGGAGTCACAAAAGCGCGCACTTTCGCGCAAGCTGGGTCTTCGTGCAGAAGAGCTGATCGATCTTCAAACGCAAGTGGACGAAACGCGCGCAGAGATTGCGAAGCTGGAGCGGGAGTCGCGTCTCGCACATGCAGAGCTTGTGAAGCTGTGTGATGACATCTCACGCGGGGAGCTGCTGGCGAATCGTGCGCGACGAGAGCTGCTCGAAGCGAACCTGCGCTTGGTGGTGTCGATTGCCAAGAAGTACACCAACCACGGAATGCAGTTTCTGGATCTGATTCAGGAAGGAAACCTGGGTCTGATGCGCGCGGTCGATAAGTTCGAGTATCAGCGCGGCTACAAGTTTTCGACGTATGCGACGTGGTGGATTCGACAAGCGATCACGCGCGGAATCTTTGATCAGTCGCGTACGATTCGGATTCCGGTTCACGTCTTCGAGACGGCGCGCAAGCTGTTCCGCATCACGAGTGAGCTGTCGAAGCAAAATGGTCGCGATCCGACGCCGGAAGAGATCGCAGAAGCGAGCAAGCTGCCGATTGGCAAAGTCCGTCAGGTTCTGAAAGTGGCCTCGCGGGAACCGCTGTCACTGGAGACTCCGAGTCCGCTGCGGGAAGGATCGAATCTGGGCGATATGATCGAGGATCCGAACACTCCGTCCCCGTCGGATTCGCTGATCGATGCGGCGCTGATTCATCAGACGCGCGCAGTGCTCAAGATGCTTCCGGTTCGTGAGCGACGGATTCTGCGGATGCGTTACGGAATTGAGCAAGACGGTGACAAGACGCTGGAGGAAATCGGTCAGAACTTCGGTCTGTCGCGTGAGCGGATTCGGCAGATCGAAGTGCAAGCGCTGCGGAAGCTGCGACATGCAGCCAACTCTCGGCATCTGAAGTCGTTTGTCGAGCCGTAGCCGCGCTGTCCCTGCGCAGAGCTCTCTTTGCAGAGCTCTCTTCGCAGAGCTCTCTTTGCAGAGCTCTCTTTGTGAAAATTCCTTTGAGAGGATTCCTTCACAAGGATCACTTTGCGGAGATCACTTCGCGTGGATTACTTCGCGCTGATCACTCCGCAGCCGATGCGCGCACCGGAGTTTCCTGATGGCTGCGTCCGAAGGTCATCGGGCTTTTCGTGCAGCACAATTGCGCGTCCCACCACAGAGCTGTCTCCCGGTGTCACAGAGATTCCTTTGAGCACAGCTTCGAGCTTCCCGGTTCCATCTGTTCCGACCGTGATGTTGCCAAGATCTCCGGCGTGACGCGGACCTTGTTCCAGTCCACCGTGATCCATTTTGTGTGGATTGAAGTGCGGTCCAGCGGATGCAGCGTCAGCGGCAGAGCAGTCTCCCTTTTCGTGGATGTGGAGTCCGTGCTCTCCAGGGGTTGCGCCTTTGATGCTGACGATGACCTTGACCGTGTCTCCTTCTTGAACAAAGGACGCATCGCCGCTTGCGCCACTGCCACTTCGTGCTTCCAGTGAGGACACCGCTTCCGCTTTGGGTGCTGCATCGCTGCCTCCGGGCTTCACTTGCGGACCCGGACACGCAGCGCTGCTGAGCAGCAGACCAAAGCCAAAGAGGATTCCCAAACGTCTGTGTGTGTGTGTACGTTTCATGGCATGACTCCTTGCGCGCTTCGATGAGGAACAGCGTCTGTGTTTGATTCAGGATAGACCGCCGATGACGCGTTCATCCTACCTACATTCTACGGACTGAGCTTCTTGTGGGAACCGTCGCACAGCGGCTGTTTCTGTGTCTGTTTGCACTGACAAAATGCGTAGCGCTGCGCTGTGTTCACCACAAACTCTCGTGGAAGGACATCGCTTCCTTGATGTGAGCCATCGCAAAACGGCAAGCGAGCAGAGCGTCCACAGCGGCACAACAGATACGTTCCAGGCTGTAGCGCAAAAATGGCTGGCTTGGTGTGGCTCATCGCGTGTGGCTGCGCGTGTTACAGCGCTTCTAGCTCGGACATCAGCTCTCCGAGCGCGTGCCGATTGCCCGCTTGCTGCGCTTTTTGAACGCCAAGCTGAAGCACGGCTTTGGCCTTTTGCGTATCACCCAGTTCTGCTGCGAGCAGCTTCCCATACATCAGGTACTGCGGAACATACGAAGGATGCTTGGAAAGAAGCTCCTCGAACGTAGCCGCTGCATCCTGAAACTGTCCCAGGCTGCGATACTCGAGCGCCAAGCCGTAGAGCGGAAACGGATCCGTAGGCATAAGTGATACAAAGCGCTTCAGCTCTTCGAGCCGTTCCGACATGGTGTTTGTCCTGATTGTGATTGGGAAAATGGACGTTCTGTCCAGATGCGAGCTGCGCGGAGAGGACTGCGGCCATCGCGAGATCTCTCCGCGAGATGGCATGGCACTGGGATTCCGCAAGGACTGGGAATCCCAACCAAGAGCGTGACTTACGCGGTCAGCTCGTAGCGGCTGCCCGGACGATCGGTCAGCTTGATGCGCTTGATCTTGCCAGCCTTCACCAGGTTGGTGAGGTTGTTTTCCGCTTTGCCACGGCGACCGTTGGTCTCCCAGTGCTTGCGGATGTCTTCGGTCGATGCGCCGCCGTTGGCCTTCAGGTAGTCGAGGATCAGCTGGTCACCCGTGATCTCGAACTTGCCGGGCTTTACGCCCTTGCGCGACGCCTTGGCTTTCTTAGGAGCTTTGGGAGCCTTAGGAGCTTTGGGAGCCTTAGGAGCTTTGGGAGCCGCAGCTTTCTTGCCAGCTTTGCGACCCTTCTTGGCCGGAGCCTTTGCGGGCTTTGCAGCAGCGGCTTCAGGAGTCGCTACTTTGGCCTTTCCTTTTCCCTTTCCGCGCTTGCCACCACGAACAGAAGTCGCTCCCCCAGAGGTGATGCCGAACTCTTTGAAGGTCTGATCAATCTCCGCGATCGAGTCAATGTGGTGCTGTCGCTCAACCACCATTTGGCTGACGAGTCGCTGTAGTTCCTGAGCCGAAGTCTTCGGCTTGGCAGCGGCTACCGGAGCACGGCGAGCAGGGGCCTTCTTGGTCGCAGCAGCTTTGGTGCGGGAGGTCTTCTTTGGCATCTTCTTATCCCCAATTCCTTTCGTTAATACACGCTGAGATGAAACTTACACAACTCGCGTTTCAGGTACAAGCAGATACCTTCCTTTTTTTGTGGACGGAATGCTCTGGGATGATTCCCAGAGGCCCCCCTTGTGGTACGGACTGGCTCCGTGTAAACGGTGGGAGCGTTCAAGGAAAAGACAGTGGATGGAGACGGTGATGAAAGCAGAATCGGGTGTGACAAAGCTCCGCGTTGGGCAACAGCTTAAAGTTACGGCAAGTCAGCTTGCGCAAAGCGGAGCAGGAGTGGTCACGCATCACGTTCCTTCCCCACTTCATGTGCGCAACTTGCTGCCATCGGAAGAAGCGATTGTGGTGGTTTCACATGTGAGTCGTCACGGGGGACCAGCTCATGCGGTGATTGAACGAAGGAATACCTGCGCACAAGATCGAGTGGTTCCGAGCTGTTCCAGCTTTGGTCCGTGCGGAGGTTGTGCGGTCCTGCACCTTGCGTACGAAGCGCAGCTTGCATGGAAAGGACGTACGGTCCGCGATGAGCTGGCTCCGCTTGGTGTGGAAGTCAGACCGTGTGTTGCGGCTCCTTCGGCGTTTGATTATCGCGCGCGCGTCAAGCTGGTGGTGGCTTCCCATCCAGTACGGAAACTGATCCTGGGCGCATTTGCTCCGCGCTCGCACAACGTGCTGGAGATCGCGGGCTGCCAGACCAATCGTCGCAGGTTGATGGATGTCGCCAAGACGGTGGCTGTACAGGCCGCAGCACTAGGGATTTCACCTTATGAGGAAACATCCGCGCTGGGATCGTTTCGGTATGTGCTGCTGCGCGAAGTGGCAAGCGGTGCCGTGCAAGTGAGCTTGGTGATGACTGACAAGCCAAAGCAAGTGTCCGCGCTGGTGGATGCGCTGGTGCGTGAGCATCCTTGCGTGCAATCGGTCGTGCTGCATCGCAACACAAGTCGAGGCAACGCGCTGCTTCCGGTTCGCGCGGCTTCCGTTCCTGATGAAGACATCGAGCTGGGTTCTTCCGACGGAGACGAGCTGCTCTACGGACAAGCTTTCCTTTGGGAAGATCTGCGCGTGCGGGATGATCTGTCTGTCCGGTTGCGGGTGTCCGCGCGTTCCTTTTTGCAGGTGAATCGCGAAGTCGCAGCGCTCATTTATCGAGAAGTGGCCGCGCTGCTTGCGCACAGTGATCCCGATCACATCGTGGATCTGTACTGCGGTGTGTCAGGACTTGGGCGCTCGGTTCTGGCTGTGAATCCGCGCGCGACGCTGTACGGAATCGAGCTGGGACCGACGGCCATTGCCGACGCTGAAGCGGCTGCACAGGAAGCGGGACTTGATGCGTCACGGGCTCGGTTTTTCGCGGGCACAGTGGAAGATGTCTTGCCCAAGCTGTCGCTTCCCACAGGCAGTGACAAGCTGGTTGCGATCATCAATCCGCCACGCAGAGGCTGCACAGAGTCCGCACTGACCGCGCTGCACAACCTGTCACCCGCTGTGATTGCGTACGTGAGCTGTAGTCCGGTCAGCATGCTGCGCGATCTGATGTGGCTGCGCGAGCGAGGCTACGTAACGCAGCACGTCACTCCGTACGACATGCATCCGGGGACACCGCACATCGAATGCGTGGCGCTGTTGCGTAGGCAATAGCCACTTCCCTTGCCGATGCAGTCCATGTACGTTGCACGCATGCACATCGGACGTTTGCCTACAGCCACTCGCTGCGGTTCTCGACGGGAAATCGGTACGTTGCGCCATGCCAAACTGGGCACTTTGTCGCTCATCTTGGGGATGACAGCGGCTTGGGGCTGCGGAACAGCAACCGGTCCCGCCGAAATGGAGCGCAGCGCAGATCCTTCCGGGTTTTCGCAACCAGTCGATGTTTGTCGGGAATCTGGTGGGCTGTCTCCATCAGAGATCACCATCATCGGCGGCGACCAAGTGATCCTGCCGGGCTCAAGCTGTCAGAAAAAGAAAAAGCCGCTGGTCGGAGAAGCGCTCGGTGCAAACGGTCGTCACGTCCTGTTTGTGAACTATGAAGGTGCCGACATTCGCGTCGGAGACAACGCGCTCGAAAACGACATGATCCGCGACACGGGTTTCAAAAACCAAGGCGTCGTGGAAATGGATGCCTACGATCCGGGCAATGCGCAGCGCAGCGAAGCGATCTTGAAGATCCATCGTCAGGTTCAAAAGTGGTACGCGGACATCGACGTGGATGTGGTGATGAGCCGTCCGCTGAGCGGCGATTATCAGATGACGCTGGTCGGTGGCGACAAGAGCGATGTCGGTTACGGCGGTGGTGTGGTCGGAATCTCGCCCGGTGACTGCAAGAACAACAACGAGACGAATGCCAACTTTGCGTTCTCTCGATCGCTCAAGGAAAACCCGGATCAGGTTGCGGTCACGATCGCGCACGAAGCCGGTCACGCGTACGGACTTGGCCACGTCCAAAATCCCAAAGACATCATGTATCCGAGCGTGTCGGTGGTGGATGGCTTTTTGGGTGGACTCGCGGCGGATCCGGGTCCGTGTGGCTTCAAAAACGGTGACTACCAAGACAGCAAGAAGGTGCTCATCGAAAACCTCGGAACGCGTCAGGGTGAAGCGCCGGGCATGGCGAATCCTCCGCAGGTGAAGCTGCTGAGCCCGCAAGAAGGAGAGTCCGTCGGCAAAGACCTGACCATCGCGGTGCAGTCTTCGGCGGATCGCGGCATTGATCACGTCACGCTGAGCGTCAGTCGTGTCGATGGCGGAAAAGCGCGCGGCAATCATCCGGTGGCAGAGCTTCGTCCTCCGCAGTCTTCCGCACAGGTTCGCTTGTCGTCCGCCGGTTCCTATCAAGTGACCGCGACGGCGTACGATCGAGTCGGAAACGTCTCGTTTACCTCGGTTCGCGTCGTGGCGGCGACTCCGACGTGTGCCGTTCCCAATGACTGCGCGCCGGGACAGCGATGCACGAACAATACCTGCGTGACACCGGCACCGACGCCGCCGAGCCCGACCGGAATGCCGGATGATGGACTCCGTCCGTACGGTCAGGCCTGCGACAAGAGCAGCGACTGCAAAGGCGGAATCTGCGCGATGACGTCGGTGGGTCAGATCTGTACGCACTACTGCACGGCGGATCGACTGTGCGCCGGTGGCCTGGAGTGCGTCGATGGAACGTGCCTACCGCAGATGTACAGCCGCGCGACGCCGAAAGTGGGAGCGCTCGGTGGCAAGTGTACGCGCAACCAAGACTGCGCCACCGGAGAGTGCAGCGCGCCCAGCGCAGATCCGAAGGCACCACGTTACTGCACCAAGGCGTGTGATCCAGCGGTCGCATGGGCTTGTCCAGCGACGATGCAGTGTGCTTCCACCGATGGGGCCACTGGAAACAAACCTCGCTGCGTGATGCTCGGCGCGGGTGAGCTGGGTGCCACGGAGTCCGGCTGCTCGGTTGCGGATCCTTCTACGCGGTCCGAATCAAGCGGCGTGCGTCTGTTCGGCGGTGCTGCGGCGGTCGTTCTGCTGGGTCTGTGGGCCGCGACGCGTCGTCGTCGATCCGGTCCCGCGCTGTAGTCGCACACTCGTTTTGCTTGGGGCGCTGTCCCCACCTTGCGCGCCCGGAGACTTGCTGCTGATGAGAACTTCTTCCCGCCTGCTCATCCTGTCTGCGGCGCTGGCCGCGTGTTCCGAACCTGCTTTGATGGACAGTCCGGATCTGGCCGATCCTCCTTCTACGGATGCTTCGTGTACGTATGAAGCAGCGCCACTTCCTTCGGGCATCGGAGAGCGCATCGCAGCCGGACAAGTGCTGGCCGGAACAGCGGAAGCGCGCATCGATCTGCCCGTCGGAACGCCAATGGGAGGCTACACCGCGCGGATGAAAGCGCTCGGCGGACGGGCTCCCGATGATCGTCGCAGTCCACACGCCAAAGCATTCGTTCCTTCCGCTGGTGTGCAGACAAGTCCGCTCTTGCGTGCGCTGTATCTACAAGCGGGCACGGAACCGACCATTTTGGTGAAAGCCGACTTGTGTGTCGCGTTTGATCGCTTGGTATTCGATCTGGAAGCCGCGCTGATCCAAGCGGGCATGAAGAACGCGCGCGGTCGCGTCCTCGTTACGAGCAGTCACACACACGCTGGACCGGGCACGTTTCAAGGAACCTTTCATCTGTCGCTCGGGTTCGATCTGTTTGCAGAAGAGCAGTATCAGCGGCTGCTCAAGTCGGCGACGCAGGCGGTGCTGGCGGCTCGGCAAGCGGCGCGTCCTGCGAAGATCGGCGCGGGCATCTGGGACGGCTGGGACAAGTCCGATGAGATCTATGCCGATCGACGCGGCGACGATGACAAGCTGCCGGGACCGGATGGCAAGCCGACTGGAAAGCACAAAGAGCAGCGGCTCCTTGTGCTGCGGGTCGATGATGAAGCGAACCAGCCGCTCGCGGTGGTGACGAGCTTTCCGATTCACGGAACGGTGGGCGGCGATGACAACTCGCTGATTTCCACCGATGCCAGCGGTCACATCGAGCTGGCGCTGGAAGAGCGCTTCGATCGTCCGGTGCTGGTGATGCACGTTCAAGGTCCAGCCGGAGACGCATCGCCGCAAGGTCGGGGCGGACTCGGTCGCTGTGATGACAAGACGACGCTGTGTACCAACTTTGCTCGGATGGAATCGCTCGGAGAGCTGGCCGCGCCGCGTATCTTCGATCTGTGGAAGTCGGTGAAGACGACCTCGAGAGCTGCGCTGGAAGTGGTGACGCGCTCGGTGAAAAACGGACGCGACATCAGCGTGCGAAACGGACTCCGCTATGCGCCCTACGATCCACAGCGCGAAATCGATTCGAGTCCGTCCGCGATCTTTGACGAAAATGGAAAGGCGCGCGGACCGATTGAGCAGTTCAATGTTCCTGTCGCTGCGGGTCTGTGTGGCGACAAAAAAGCGATGCTTCCGGTCGATGGCATCAGTGGCGCAAAAGGGGCTCCGTATGCTTCGTGCGCAGAGCTGGGTGCGGCGCAGCGCTTCATTTCCGCGATCTTGAAGGTACCGGAGCCGCCGCTGCCAACCTGTGAGACCACGCGGACGACGCTTTCGGCGCTGCGACTGTCGGGCATTCCGCTGGTGTTGCGCAGCGTGAACGGAAGCGGTGCTCCGACGGAAGAAAAGCTCGATGCAGAGACGCTGCTGTGGGCGACGCTGCCCGGTGAGCCGGTGTCACGACTGGCGGACTTGCTGCGTCAGCGCTCGCCGATCGGACCGGATCGCACGTTTGTGATGGGCTATTCGCAAGGTCACATCGGGTATCTGCTCGATGTCGAAAACTGGCTGCAAGGTGGCTACGAGCCGTCGATCAACATCTTCGGGCCGCTCGAAGGAGAGTGGCTGATGGAGCGCTCGCTGGATCTGCTGAAGCTGGCGCTATCGCCCGAGCGTGAAGACGCGGAATCGGGCGGTGTGGGTGCCGGTGGCCAGCGGTTTGATCGGCTTCAGTTTGTGCCAAAGAGCGTGCAGCCGCCCAAGATCGCAAGCACGACGCTGGCTGGACAGGTTCCGACGAGCATTCCTCCTGAGCTGTATGTTCGTACGCACAAAAACCTGCCCGGACAAGCGCAGCCGCAGGCGCAGGTGACGCGGGTCAGCGGCCGAGCGACCTTTGTGTTCTACGGTGGCGACGCGGAAGAAGATCAGCCCCAGGTCAGCCTCGAGCGCGAGACGACACCAGGAAGTGGGATGTTTGCGGAAGTGCGAAATCGCACAGGTCGCGTGGTCGGCAGCCGAGGCCGCGACATCTTGCTGACCTACACGCCGAATCCGATCGATGCAGAGCCAGGCAAAGCGCAGGCGCACTACTGGGTGGCCGAGTGGCAAGCGACGGGCTGGTCCACAGAGACCAGCATCGGACTTCAGGCTGCGCTGTCGGTGCCGCTCGGGCGTTATCGCTTTTCCGTGACGGGAACCAGCCAGGGCAAGCCGTATCGTGTGAGCAGCCAGCCGTTTTCCGTCGTCGCAAGTGATGCAGTCAAGCTGATGGCGTCGCGCACGGGCGCAAAGATCTCGGGTCAAGCAAGCTATCCCGTCGGGGATGGCTTCCGTTTGCTGCGACTAACCGGTCCCAGCGATGGCAGCGTTCCCGTCGTGGGAAGCCTGCAAGTCACGATCAGAAGTCGCGCCAAGAGCGAGACGCTGACGGTGATGTCAGTCGATGGCAGCTTTTCGGTGGATACGACGCTGGATGTCAGCGCAGGTGTGCAGCTCGAAGTCGAGGATGCCGCCGGAAATCGCGGCAGCCTCAGCGTCAGCTAGTTAGTTCGTCGAGCCTGCCCACACGCGGTACGAGATGTAGACCTGATCGCCGATCTGCGGACGGTAGTTGGTGCCGTAGAACACGATCGCCTTCGAGACCGGGTCATAGTCGAAGCCGTCGAGCCGCGAGCGCGGAACGTCGGTGTTGCGAACATTGACCTTGATCGTGCTGGTGATCGGCGAGCGCAGCAGCTTGTACTGGCTGGCGGCTCCGGCCACGGCGTCCACGATCCGGTTCATGCCAGCGTCGATGTCAGCCTGGTTGAAGGTGGTGGCGATCGGAATCGCAGCGCCGCCCGAGGTCTCGATGACGCAGCGCGGCAAGTCAGCAACATTGAGCGTCGTCGTGCAGTTGCGCGTGGTGTTCACCGGCACATAGCCAAACAGCAGCACGTTGTTGCGCTTAAAGTAGTTCACGATGTTGGCGAGCGTCGTCGCGTTGTAGGCCGTGCCGAACGCCATGCCCGTGTCGGGATCTTGAGCAGAAGCAAAGTAACGGCTGAAGTCGTTCGAGCCCGGTTCGTCGGTGACCGCAAACACAACCTTGGTGGCTCCTGCGCGGAAGATCTGATCGACGTTGGTGTTGCCCATCGCCGCGTTCTTCTTGAACTGGTTGTGCAGGACGAGTCCGCCTGCAACGGGCTCTTCCTGATTGCCGCCCATCGGATACGGGCTCAGCGTCTCGGCTGCATCGAGCGGGCACTTGCCAAGTCCGTTCGAGGTCACTTGACGGCACAGATCGAGCGCTGCCGTCGTGCTGCTGCCGTTGATGAACTTGAAGCCCGGTGTGGTGAAGTTGATCGGCTGATAACCTGCGGTCACGACACCGACGCGCATATCGACGCCTGCGCTCTTCAGACGGTTGACGAAGGCATTGGCGGTGTTGCCCAGCGCCGTCTGATACGGTCCCATCGATCCCGAGGTATCGACGGTCCACAAGAAGTCCGCCGTCGGGTTGCGATCGGCCTTAAAGCCCTGGCAGCGATAGTCGAGCGTCTTGTTCGGAGCGGCAACGCCCGTCGAGTTCACCAGATCGTTTACGCGAATCGCCGTCGGCTTGGTGGCATCGTCATACAGCGTTCGTGGCGAGACAGCGACGATGATATCGACCGCGCCAGTGCGGCGAACGGTGGTGATATCCAGGTAGAACTCCGTGGCTGCACCGACGGTCGATCCACCTGGAGCTGCCACGCTGATGAAGCCGTTCACGAGCTGATCGCGCAGTCGCGATGCATTGCCGCCCGCCGCTGTGGTGATTCGGTACGTCGAGGTGACCGCCGGGAAGTTTTCGTGCGTGGTCAGCGCTCGTCCGACGAGAACTGGGATGACTGCGGTGCCTGCAATCTTCGGTAGCTCGGTCGTGACCACGGCTTCCGCTGCGGTGGCATCGGCTCGAACATCCGCCGTCGAGGTCAGCTTCGATACCGACAGACCCGCGACGCCGGTTGCGCTGTCATCGACGACAATCGCGCCAGAGTTGTTTGCGCCCTGGACCTTCTTGTCCGCACCGAAGATCGGGTCGTAGCCAAGCTGGTGCGATGCGCCCGAGACCTGATCGATGGTGACGTTGCCAAGTCCGTCGGGACGGCAGATCTTCGATCCGGTGTCCTTGTCCGAGCTGCCATCGCCGTCGGTATCCCACAGCCGAGGATCCGTCTCACCACCGACTGTGTCGATGCTTCCGTCGAAGTTGCGATCTTCCTGACCATCGGGCACGCCGTCGCCGTCGCTGTCACTCTTGGTTGGATCCAGACCTTTGCACATCTCGCCCGGCTGGCATTCCTCGTTGGTGGTGCAAGCGGGAGCGGGCCGTCGCTGCGCGAAGTTGTCCGACGCAATGCAGGCCTTGGGATAGCCAAACTCGACGCTGTCTGGAACGCCATCGTTGTCAGAGTCGGTCGAGTTCGGGTTGGCTCCTGCTGCCACTTCTTGACCGTCGGAGACGCCATCGCCATCGCTGTCAGCGTTGTTCGGGTCGGTGCCCGCGCTGCATTCTACGTCGTCGGTGAGACCGTCGCTGTCGCTATCGACGCCCGAGAGGCAGCTACTGCCGCTGATGTTGTTTTCACCGCAGGTCGCGGTAAAGAGCAGAAACAAAGGGTTAATAATCCAACGGTATTTATTGCGATTCATACGCGCTCCCCTGAAGTGTTAATGGTCTGGTTCAGGGCAGGATTTCTCAGACGAGAAATCCATACCAAGCCGCCAGGTGTTGACGGATGACAAGCTCATTTTACATCCAATTTATATAAGTAATTTGAGATACGTTTTGAAACTGTGGTTTCAAGCGCAACTGGACCAACCAGTCCAAGTGCGCGCCGTACAGCGGGTGTAGGAACCCTACGGAACCAGGCGATGAATTTTTTGTGTGGAAACGTGCAGCGGAGTCGCGGTGGGTGTGGGACAAAAGCCCCGTTCGCTCGGCGCCCGCCGAGAAGGAGAAAAGCCTCGAACCGGGGCGGCGGTATCGAGGGGGCGCCGAGCGAGCGAGCCGTTATTTGCAGCAGGTAAACTTGGCTTGTCGGTACTGCGCCATCGCGCCACAAGGATCGAAGGCAGCAAACGCCGTCAGCTTCAGGCCGCGCGCATTGCAGGTCCGCTCGGCTTCGCTCTTGAGCGCGACTTCGGTCTGGCACTTGGTCGCATCGCCAATCACGGCACCGACGCACATCGATGGCGGCGGCGGCGGTGGCGGCGGTGGAGTCGTCACGTCGCAGCACTCTGCTTCCGCCGCAACGAAGCCACCCATGGCGCAGGGCTTGTCCAGCTTCAGATCGTGCAGCGTCTGCATCTTGGTCGAACAGAACGTCGTCGCTTCGCGCTTCCACACATCCGGTAGACGGCACACACCCATGCTCGGGAGTGGATTCCAGGTGCAGCGACCGACGGGCGGAGGAGGAGGAGGAGGAGGAGGAGGAGGCGGCGGCGGCGTGGTCGGTCCACAGCACTCGACGCGGGCATCCGAGTGACCGATGCCAGTCATGGTGCGGCAGACGGTGCCAAAGGCCAGGCTCTTGACGGTAGTTCCCTTGGCTTTGCAGACGGATTCAGCGCGGGTCTTCCACGCCGCGTCATCCAGGCAAGCGCCCATCGGATCTTTCATCGGCTCGACGAAGCACATACCGGGAGGAGGAGGCGGCGGAGGCGGCGGCGTTGTGGGGCCACAGCACTCGACCTTGACATCGATGTGGCCGGTGACGCCCGAGGCACGGCATGCGGTGCCAAAGGCCAAAGTCTTGACCGAGAGACCCTTGGCTTTGCAGAACGCTTCAGCGCGGGTCTTCCAGGTAGAGTCATCGATGCAGAGACCGGCTGCGGTGCTCAGCGCCTCGGTGAGGCACATACCGGGAGGAGGCGGAGGAGGCGGCGGCGGAGGCGTGACCGCGTCGCAGCAGGTGTAGGTGGCTTCGCGCCAGCTCGCCATCCCACAGGAGTTGGCAAACATGACGCTCTTGAGGCCGAGCCCCTTGGCTTTACAGGACGCTTCGCCGTAGCCACGCCAGGTCTTTTCGTCTTTGCAGCTGGTGGCGCCGCCTTCCTTGATCGTGACGCAGCGCGGCGTAACGTCAGGTGCCAGCGAGTTTTGCTCTTCGTCCGTGGTGACTTCACCTGCGGCTTGCTCGACGGGAGCGCCATCGCAGGCTCCCAAAAGCGCCGTGGCACCCAGCACCGAGAGCAGCCAGGGACGCCGACGTCCAGAGTTGTTTCGACCAAGCCCGTTCTGTCCGTTTTGCATCGTACATCCTCCAAAAAGGTGTTCGGGATCGGCTTTCGCCACAGCGGAAGCTACGCCAAAGCACTGACCTCGCTGGGGAAAGTGGAGAGCTGGCCTGCGGATGGCTCAAAAAAAGTCGATTTCGCGCAGGTTGCGGCACCTGTCGGCAAAAACGGGCGGGATGTCGCAGAAGGAACGCTTGCGCAACGCGGCGCGCTAGTTCTTGGTGCAGTCCACCGGACCGGACACCTTGCGCACCACGCACTTGGCCGGATAGTAGGCGTAGTTGAAGGCTTTGTCGTAGCAGCAGGCTTTCCAGACCGTCTCTTGCGGGTTTTGGACGAAGGTCTGGATGGCGAATGGCTCGCAGCGCTTGCCGCTGCTGGCGAAGTCGAGCAGCGCTTGGTTTTTGACTTGGGCGTCGATGCGCTCGCGGGCACCGCAGTCAGCCGGTCGAGACAGTGACTCGGGCTGAAGATCGGACTCGGGATAGCAGCCAGACAGCGCAGCGAAGAGCACGGCGGTTAGGACGCGGACAGGGTTCACGGGAGCCTCCCCGCAGCGATTGTAAAACGAATTTATGTATCTAATGTCACGTTTTTAAGTCGAAGTGCATTTGAAATTACAGAAACAGAGCTAAGGCTCATGGCAGCGCTGGCAAGCATCGGGCTGAGCAGCAGACCGACGAGCGGATACAAGACTCCGGCGGCAATCGGCACCGCGAGCAGGTTGTAGCCAAACGCAAACCACAGGTTTTGGCGAATGTTGCGAGAAATGGCCTTCGACAGCGTGATCGCCGACAGCAGCGCCGACAGGTCTCCGTGTAGCAGCGTCACAGCCGCGCTCTTGATGGCGACATCGGTGCCGCTGCCCATCGCGATCCCGACATCGGCACACGCGAGCGCTTCTGCATCGTTGATTCCGTCGCCGACCATCGCAACCGCAACCGACTTGCCGCGCAGTCGCTGCACCAGATCCGCTTTGTCGTGCGGTCGCAGCGCCGCGTGAATTTCGGCAATGCCCAGTCGATGTGCGATGGCGTGGGCGGTGTGTTTGTTGTCTCCCGTCGCGAGCACCAGCTTGAGTCCGAGCTTGTGAAGCTTCTGTGCGGTCTGCTGGACGCCGTCGCGGAGCTGATCGTGAACGGCGATCGCTCCGAGCCACTGACCGGCCTGCGCGACCTGAATCACCGTCTGACCTTCGTGCTGAAGCAGGATCAGTGCGCCTCGCTTGTCGGCGGGAACGGACACGCCTTCTTCTTCGAGCAGTGCCAGCGTTCCGACGACCACTTTGCCTTGTTCCGTCTGACCGTATAGACCGCGACCGGGCAGGGCGACGACGGCACTGGCTGCGACATACGACAGGCTCTTTTCTTTGGCTGCGCTGACAATCGCCAGGCTGAGCGGATGTTCGCTGCCTTGCTCGACGCTGGCTGCCGCAGAAAGCAGGGCGTCTTCGCTGACTCCATCGCTGGGCACGAGCGCCGCCACGCTGGGCTTTCCGACGGTCAGCGTTCCGGTTTTATCCAGCACCACCGTCTGCACCACCGCCAGTCGTTCCAGCGCTTCGGCATCGCGAAACAGCACGCCAGCTTGGGCAGCGCGACCGGATCCAACGAGGATCGACATCGGAGTCGCCAGCCCGAGCGCACACGGACACGCGACGATCAAGACCGACACTGCGGACACAACCGCGAGCGGTAGCTTGGCCAGTCCTCCGACGAGCAGCCAGGTGATGAGCGTGAGCAAGGAAATCACAACCACCGTCGGGACGAATACGGCGGACGCGCGATCGACGAGCCGCTCGATCGGGGCTCGGCTGCGCTGTGCGCGACGGACGGCATCGACGATCTGACCGACCATGGTGTCGGCACCGACCTCGGTGAGACGGATGATGAGCGCGCCGTTGCCGTTGACGGAGCCTCCGACGATGCGCTCACCGACGGTCTTGGGAACCGGAATTGGCTCGCCAGTGAGCAGCGATTCATCGATCTGGCTGCTTCCTTCGAGGATGATTCCATCGGCAGCGACGCGCTGACCGGGCAGCACCCGCACGCGATGACCGGGAAACAGCTCTTTGACGGGAACATCGCGCTCTTCGCCGGTTGGAAAGATGCGTCGTGCCGTCGCGGGAAGCAGGGTCAGCAGCGCGCGAAGCGCTTCGCCGGTCTTGTGACGAGCACGCAGCTCCAGCACTTGACCGACCAGCACCAGCGTCGAAATCGTCGCGGCTGACTCGAAGTAGACTGCGGGCGGATGTCCAGCGAGTCCCGACGCAAAAAACAGTGCGAGCCGCACCACGCTGTAGCTGTACGCCGTCGCAACACCGAGCGTAATCAGCGAAAACATGTTGAGCCGCCAATCGACAAACGAGCGATATCCGCGTCGCCACAGCTCTTGACAGGCAAAAAGGACCAGCGTCGTCAGCACCGCTTCGCACAGCACAATCCACGTCGAGCCGTGATGGCCAAGCAGCATGCCGCCCATCTCTAGCAGAAACACGGGCACCGTCGCTGCGAGCGAGAGCTTGAGCCGCTTCGTCATCTGCGCCAGCTCTCCGTCGGGACCGTCTGATGGCGCGTCGAGCACAAGCTGATCGGGCTCTAAGGCCATGCCACACTTGGGACACGGGACCGACTTTTCCTCGCTGACTTCGGGACACATCGGACAAATCCAGCGCGCAGCGACGGGAGGCTTGGCTGGTTTGGTCGCATACAGATAGCGCTCTGGATCGGCGGAAAACTTGTCGCGACAGCGCGGATTGCAGAAAAAGTAGGTGGTGCCCAAAAACTCGTGAGAGCCGCCTTTGGGCGCGCGGCGATCGACCTTCATCTTGCAGATGGGATCGATGGCGATGTCGGCCTCGCTGGGCGAAGGCAGCGGCGCAGCATTCATGCTTCGCATGCTACTTGGACTGCGCCCGATTGTCTGGTCTTGCTACGGCAGATAGGGGAACGTGGCGCTCGGCGTGTTGCTGATGGTGACGCTGTCGGTGGCCACGCCGCCAAACAGCGTCGAAAAGGTCAAATCGACGACATCGTATTCGAGCTTGCGACCCCCGCAGTCGGGGCTGTTTGTTCCTGCCAGCGTGTTGCGCTCGACGGAAAGATAGCTTGTGCAAGTGCTCTTGCTGGTATCGACGACGATCACATCGGCGGCCAACAGCGACGCCAGCGTCGCATATCGGGTCGCAGTCTGCGTCGAAGGTGCCAGCAAGTGTCCACACGTTCCGTCGAGCCCATCGTAGAGCGCGAGCGTCTGCGCAAACGGTGTGGCCCACGCTGCCCACGGAAAGGACTTGTCGCGGTTATAGCGCTCTCGGGTGGTTGCGCCGGTTTCAACCTGACCCGCGACGGAGAGCAGATCGAAGGGATTCGACAGCGCGAGGTTTATCAGCGGTCGTCCGGCGCGATCGATCAAGTCTCCGGCGGGGAAGACGCACAGGCCGGTGGCTCCGTCGCAGCTCATCGGGCTGGTGCAGCTTACGCTCTGACAGCGACTCGGCGGAACTTCGCATGCTCCCGTCGAGGGATTGCAGACTTGTCCGACGGCACAGACGGTGGTGCTACACGGAGGCTGCGCAGGAACGACCGCGTCACAGCCGACGAAAAGTCCCAGCAAGGTCAAACAAAGTGCTCGCTTCATCGGGCTGCCCTCGCTAGTTGGTCTTTAGCTTCTTGTGCGTCGCGCCCCAGACCGACAGGACGGAACCGCCTCGACTGAGCAGCGTGCGATCCACTTCCATCACCAGCGCCAGGACATTGCTCGACGCATAGGTGTTTGTCGATGGACTGGATCCGGCTAGCGCGTTCTGGGCCACAGTCTTTCCGGCGGTCTGCGCAAGCGCTTTACAGCCCGCTGCATCTGCCGTCGCGGAAGGTAGCGCAGCGACGACCGCGTTTTTGAAGTTGCTCAGGTTCGCAAGGCTGACGAAGCTTGGATCTTTGCGCAGTCCGGCGAAGACCTTGAGCTTGCCGTTGGTCGAGCTGATGCCGCTTTGGCCGGATGCATCGCCGCTGGCCGCTGTCGAGGGATCTCCGACGATGCACGAGATGCGCTGGCTGTCGTCGAAGCCGCAGTAGATGTCGGTCTGCACGCCGGTGGTGGCCGTGATCGACGTGCGGCTGATGGTGTGAAAGGCGTACAGCACGTCGGTGGAAAAGCGCGATCCGGCACTCGCGGAAGGAAACACGGTCATGGCCAAGATGACCTTGCTGCCGTCGCTCGACATCCAGGAAAACAGGTCGGTGATGTCGGCTCCGGGTGCTGCCATGGGCGAAGCCGAGTCCGCGTGATCGATCGCGAGCGCAGGCGGCGTCGCCAAAGTCGAGAGCAGCAAGACGAAGGCGGGAGCGAGCTGTCTCATCGCAAACTCCGTGTGCAGCTGGGGTTAGCTGGGATACTCTGCTTGCAGGTTCACCAGACGGTCACGGCGCAGTAGATACGAAGGTGCGTCGTCGGACAGCACCAGGCCAGCCAGCTCACTTGTGAGCAGCTTCGGGCCGCCACCAGCGGGACCGACCAGCGCCGAGACATCGACTTCGATCAGACGGAAGCCGCGACGGAACAGCACGCCTCGGAGGATCGTCGAGCAGCCCGTCGGTATCAGCAGCGTGCCTCGGACATTGAGCGATTCCGACGCAAACGCCGCCGTGTCGTCGGGATCCATGATCAGCACATCGGCTTTGTCGCCGAGAAAGCGACCCAAGTCTTCGGGGGTGTGCGACTTGAGCGACGGACGCGAGACGAGCAGCACCGGACGACCGCTCGACGGATTCAAGAACCCGATGGCAGCACTTCCGCGTGGACAGCTCGGGGCCAGCTCAATGGCCATGACCTGCGCGCCCATCGGCAGCAGCGCTTTGACTTCCTCGACGGATGCAGCCGACGATCCGCTGACGCCACCGTAGGTGATGACGAAGCGATTGCGCTCTAGCGGAATCACATCGACCTGACCTTGCCACGGCTGCTTGGCGACGGAAACATCCAAGCCCGCTTCCGCGATGGCTCGGCTGATGCCGTCTTCTGCGACGGACTCTCCGTGGTTGCTGCGCAGAAACACCGGCTTTGGCAGCCTGCCCGGCGACAGAAACGACGAGCCAAGCAGCGCCGCATACACCGACGACAGCTTGCCAACGTAGCCGGGATCCAGCACCAAGATGCGTCCGTGCGCGCGATGAATTTCATCGGCCAGCTTGAGCCACTGCGCAAACGCTCCGCTCGCAGCCGTCGGGCTTGCCTGCGCACCATGAGGAACAAAGGCCGTATCGGGATAAGACAGGATAAACGTCGCCATCGTATCCAGGCTACCACGCGACGCTTTTTCGTTTTTCTGTAATTTGGAAAACTTAAACTGAGCAAATCGGTACGTGCCGGACCGATTGTGCGGGGGATGTGGGGCGAGCGCTTACAGGCCGAACTTGGCCAGCTTTTTGTGCAGACCTTCGCGCGTGATGCCGAGCGTCTCTGCCGTGCGTGTCTTGTTGCCGCCGTGGTCCTTGAGCGCCTGAATCAGCAAGAAGCGCTCGACCTCTTCCATCATGTCTTTGAGCTGTCCTTTTTGCGGCGCGATCCGATCCATCAGCCCTTCGGCCTGGCGCATGCGCGGCGCGAGCAGATCCGGCGTGATGAACGACTCGGGATCGACTTGAATTACCAGCCGATGAACTTCGTTTTCTAGCTCACGAACATTTCCTGGCCAGTTATACGCCACCAGCTGCGCCAGCGCTTCCGAGGTAAAGCCCGGCACCGGCTTCTTCATCTCGTTGCTGTACTTGTGCAAAAAGTGCTCAGAGAGCAGCCCGATGTCTTCGCGTCGCTCACGCAGCGGCGGCAGACGAATCGGATAGACCTTCAGGCGATAGTACAAGTCCTGACGGAAGCGACCTTCAGCGACTTCTTTTTCCAGCGAGCGGTTGGTCGCGCACAGAATGCGCACATCGACCTTGCGCGGCTGGGTTGCACCGACGGCGCGCACTTCTCCTTCTTGCAGCACGCGCAGGAGCTTGGCCTGAAGCCCGAGAGACATCTCGCCAATTTCGTCGAGAAACAGCGTGCCTCCGTCGGCGACTTCAAACAGACCTTTTTTGTCGGCATCCGCGCCGGTAAAAGCACCTTTTTTGTGACCAAACAGCTCGGATTCCAGCAGCGTGTCGGGCACAGCCGCGCAGTTTTGGGCGACGAACAGCTTGTCACGCCGACTGGACTGCGTGTGGATGAGCGACGCAATCAGCTCTTTTCCGGTGCCCGTTTCGCCTTCGATGCAGACGGTGGCGCGGGTGTCGGTGACCTTTTGAACTTGCTTTAAGACCTCGCGAAAGGCCGGGCTGTGACCGATGGGCTCGACGGGACGACGCTTTTCTTCGCGGCTCTTGAGGTAGCGATTTTCGGTGCGAAGCTGCTCTTCGGCGAGCCGCAAGCGCTGATGCAGGCGCGCATTTTCGATCGCCAGCGTCGCTTGTCCCGCCAGCACGAGCAAAAGCTCTAGGTCGCGCTCTCGGAACATCGCTGCTGAGCTGCGGTTGTCACACTGAATCACGCCGCGAATCTCTTCGCCTTCCCACAGCGGTACGCCGATGATCGACTGAATGCGCGCGCCCATGATCGACGCGGCTCCGGCGAGATCTTGCGGTGCATTGGCAAACAGCACAGCGGCGCGTTCGGACAAGACCCGACGAATGACCGCGCGTGAGGCGCGAATCGGTGCGGCTGGTTTTCCGTCGCTGACTTTGGCTTCCGGCTTGGCTTCACCTTTGCGTGCAGCGCCGAACACCGTCGCCATTTTGGCTTCACTGCCATCGGTCAGCTCAATTGCGATGTGCGTTCCGAGCGGGAGCAACTCGAACACCGACTCAGCGATGCCTTCAAACACCGCTTGCAGATCGAGTCCACGTCGTCCGAGCCGCTTTGACAGCGCCAAAAGACCCGACGCCAAGACGGGATCGCGCTCGACCTTGCCTGCGACTTCATCCGCCTCGGTGAGCGGACGACGAGCCAAGACGCGATGTTCGGGCTCCTGTGCTTCGGCTGGTTCCGACGGACTGGACTTTCCCGTCACCGGAGCCTGCGCACTGCGACCAAGCTGCATCGCGGGCACCGTCGGAGAGCTGGCTCCCGGTAGCGTCGCGATGGGCTCAAGCTGGCTCGACGCTGGTGCCAGCGCACAGCCGACGATGACTGGCTCGACGGGATCGCCAAGCAGCAGCTTGTCTCCGTCGAACACAATCGCTTCAAAGCCGGTCGTTCCATCCACGTAGACGAGCGATCCGTCCCGTCGCTGAATCCGGGATCCGTTGGTCGATTTCAGATCTTTGAAGATGTACTTGTCATCTTCACGAAAGATCTGGGCATGCTCGCTCGACAGGTGAGCGTCGGGCAGCACGATGTGATTGTGCGGTGCGCGTCCGACGGTAAAGCTCGGCTCACGGACCAAAAAGCGCTGGCCACGCTGGCCACCCGACAGGATCTCGAGAGCGATCGTCATTGCAGAAGCCATGGCAACTCGGTTTGCCCCAGGGGACCGGCGACGCGCAAGCTGATCTTATGGGTTGAGGGTTCAGGAAATGGTTTTCCGTCGCTGGCACTGATCGGAAAATGGACGGTCCACAGCTTGGTAAAGGCGTCGGTGGGCTCTCCGAGCAGGCTCTGTTCGACCGCTTGTCGCGTCGTCAGCGTATCGACTCGGTCGGCTTGGACTTCTCGGCCTTGATCGTCGAGCAGCGACAGTCGCCACTTTCCCGCTGATAGGCGCAGATCGTTCCAAGTGGGCGAGTGCGTCTTCGTCAGCACAAACAGCGACAGACCGTTTTGGGTCTGCTCAGCCTGATCTTTTTCGACCCGCGCGCGTTCCCACGGATCAGCGACGGCATATGTCTTCAGATATTGGTCCACATACGCTCGTTGAAACGATCGAGAGCGCAGCGTCGCAACCACCACAAGCTGGGTATCGAACTCGGTGTTGGACAAGATGCGACCGTGACGGCTCCAGCGATCGCGCGACTTTTCGTAGCTGGTTCCCGTCGGTTCGGACTCGCTGTGCAGGCTAAGCACCGGCGGCGCACAAGCGATCAGCGAGCCGAGCGAAGCGGCCAGGCCGAAGACCCGTGCAGGTCGCAAACAAACCCGAGCAAGCGGCATGACGTGATTCTATCGCGGGCTATGGCCCAACCTGTGCGGCCTTTTTGCGAGAAGAGCGACTACGCAACGGTCCAGCCGCCATCGACAACCAGCGTATGGCCGGTCAGATATTGCGATGCGTCGCTGGCCAGGTACAGCGCGGCTCCGGCGATGTCATCGGGTTGACCGACACGCTTGAGCGCGGTTCGCTGCATGACCATGTTCAGGATTTCTTCGTTCTGCGTCAGTGCTGCCGCGAACTTGGTGTCGATGAGTCCCGGTGCAATCGCGTTGACGCGGATGCCTGCTTGGCCTAGCTCCATCGAGAGCGTCTTGGTCATGCTGATCACCGCCGCTTTGGTCATCGCGTAGACACCTTGCAGCGGCGAACCGATGAAGCCGACGACGCTGGCGACGTTTACAATCGAGCCCGGTGCGCCGCGATCCAAAAGGTGCTTGGCGACGGCGCGTGTGGCCGCAAAGTAGCCTTTGACGTTGACCTCGAAGGTCTTGTCCCACGCGGACCACTCGATGGACATCATGGGGCCGAAGAACGGGTTCGTCGCTGCGTTGTTGACAAGGACATCGACCTTGCCAAAGTGTGCGATGGTGTCAGCGACGAGCTTTTCGACCTGCTCGGGCTGGCCGGTGTGACAGGCGAGGGCGATGGCTTCACCGCCGCTGTCTCGGATGGATGCGGCGACGCGCTCTAGTCCGTCGAGCTTGCGAGAAGCGAGGACAACTTTGGCGCCGTTGCTGGCGAAGCCGCGTGCGATGGCTTCACCGATGCCTCGGCTGGCGCCGGTGACAATCGCGACCTTACCGAGAAGGGACAAGCTGGGGGTCGAAACGGGCGTGCTCATGGCTTCGCATCCTAGCCCAAAACGAGCGCTAAAACGGGCGATGACTGCGGCGTCCGGGTGGCAGGCTGCGCACATCGAGCGCGTGCAGGACCATGCCAAGCTGGCTCCAGTCGAGATCGGGCGAAGCGAGCAGCTCGCGCACGGTACGCAGCGTCACAAAGCAGCGCTCTCCGACGTTGGCACCGTTGGGCTTTCCCGACGCAGCCATTTCCTGAAGCGCGCGCAGCTGATCGTCGCGGAGCAGCACCCGAAACAGGTGACAGTGATAGCTCGCCAGGGACGCAGCCACCTGACGATCGCCCGCATCGACGGGGACAAACTGAGCGGGATCGATGTGCAGGCCGGTCTCTTCGGTGACTTCGCGCTGAGCGGTCTGTCGTGGATCGTGAGAGCGCTCGCTCGCCATCGCCGCAGATCCGCCGGGCAGCATCAGGCCGAAACCCAAGCGATTGCGCACCGCCGAGCGATACTCGCGCACCAGCACCACCAGCGTATCGAGCACGTCACCGCTGTCGTCGGGATAATACAAGACGCTGGCGCTTACGTCGGTGCGACCGATGACGACCTCGCCGCTTTTGTGACGACGCTCACCGACGACGAAGACACGCGGACGCAGCGCCCACAGCAGCGGCGGACGTCCGGCGGCACGGCTGCGATAGGACCACTCAAGCTGCGCGTCTTCGAGACGGTGACCAGCTTTGCGCAGCGCGTGATACCAAGCGGCAAAGCCAGGACTGCGCCACAGAAGAAGCGGAATCGTGCGCTCTCCGGCTCGTCGAGACTGACCTGGCCGAAGCATATGCAGCGACTGCTCGACGGCTTCGGCGATCGTGCGCGCAATCGGAATGTGCAGTCGTCCGGCTGAATCCGGCACTGGCTGATCGCGAGGCACTCCCAGCACGATCCTCGACGAGCGCTGCCACGCGCCCCACAGCTCAAACAGCCACGGATCGCTGCGACCGCCATCGCCTAGCCATAGCAAGACGCCGTCGCTGTAACGCAGCGCTTCATCTCGCCAACGGGCAAGCTCGTTTCGTTTGCTGGTGTCTCCGTCGTCGCTTACCGTGGGCAAAAAGACCACACCATCCCACCCGGCTTGTCCCAGGGCCGCGACGACTGCGTCGGTCCACGGACCAGGAACACCGGCCACAAACAGCGAGGCCGAAAATACGGGCGGAATCGGCTGAAGCGGGAAGACAGCTTGAATGTTCGAAGCTGGCATCTCGGAATCTGTCAGCGAGCCTGTTCGAGCGATCCTTGCGGTTTGACTTCGGCGGGGACGGCAGTGCAGCCCTGACGCATGATCGGCGGACACGAAACCAGCGCCATCACCGACGAAGTTGCCGTGTTTGCGCCTTTGGTTTGATAGGTAAACACAACCAGCGTCGTCGATGAACAGCCTGCGAAGCCACACTGACCTTCGAGCGGAATCTGCGTCACCTTTTCGTCGAGCTGCGTCGCCGCTTGATCATTGGCTGGATTCATCGGACCGCTGCGCGCTTGGCTGATGCGCTTGGCAATCTCTGGCGTTTTCCGTGCGACGCTGACCGGATCGCGAGGATTGTCCGTCGCAGGTGGGCTCGGTCGGGTCGCGGGTGCGGGCTTGGGCGGCATCGGCTTGCGAGGCGGCGGAACCGAGACATGAGGCTGCGGTGCTGCAATGTCGGCGCGGGCACTCGAAGCAAAGAGGAACACCGCGCACAGGACGAGCTGAAGAAGCGTCATGGGGGCGATGCTAATGGGGAATTTCGGGCAGCGCCAGCTTGGCGTAACGTCGTGTCCGGTTTGGGAATCGATCAGACGAATCAGCGACGGCGAGGAAGCTTGGTCGTCAGCATCAGCCACAGCAGATACGCGCCGAGCCCCATGCTGACGTAGAGCGCCCAATCGGCTTGCTCAAGCTGTCCGCGTGCGTCGAGGATCAGCCACGTCACAAACGAAGTAATGCCCAGCGCCGTCACGATGAGCTGTCGAGCGACGGCATGGATCAAGATCGCGGTGTCTTCTTGGCCTCGGAAGCGGACTTCGATCTGACCACGCTGAGCGCGATGCAAAAACTTGCGCAGCTCGCCGGGAAGCTGTGCGGCTTGGCTGACCACATCGCGGGTTGTCTCGACGAGGAGCTTGGACCAGTCGCGATCTTGCCCGAGCACCATTTCCTCGACGTAGGGACGAATCACCTGCATCGGGTTTAGGTTCGGTGCCAGATCAGTACACAGCCCGAGGAGAAGCAGGAGCGTTCTCTCGAGCAAAATCCACTCCTTGGGAACGTGAAAGTGTTCCATCAAGTCGCGGAGGTTTACGTCCAGCTTGCGCAGATCCGCGAGATCCGCCAGCGCGCGCTCAGGCGAAAGCTTGACCTCGGACAGCGCCAGCGAGTCGAGCTTAAATTCGGCCTGAAACTTGTCGTGAAAGAAGTCCACGACGCGCTCGAAGATCTGCGGATCGGCACCGCGCGCGATAAAGCCCATGTCTTTCATTGCGACGATGAGCTTCTGGGTATCGCGGGTCAGACCAGCTTGCAGCACATCGACGATGCCGCGACGCATTTTGGGCGAAAGTTCAGCGACGGCACCGAAGTCCAAAAAGACCAGCTTGGCACCACCCAGAGAAAGCCATGGCGTCGGAACAGCGTCTGCTTCGGGACTGGACTTGGCTTCACTTCCGTCGCTGCGCGGCGGCAAAACCAGCAGGTTTCCCGGGTGCGGATCGGCGTGATACAGCCCGTCGCGAAAGATCTGCTGACAGTACGCGGTCACCACCGTCCGGGCGAGCTTGTCGCGATCGATGCCCAGCTCGTCGAGACGCGTCAGGTTTGAAACCTTGATGCCATCCATCCACGTCGTGGTCAGCACGCGCGGCGTCGATAGCTCGCTGATCACTTTGGGAAACTCGACGGGCAGCGGCGGCTTGTAGCGACCAAAGTTTTCGCTGATGCGCTGAAGGCTGCTGGCCTCGGCGGAAAAGTCCAGCTCTTGCATCACCATCGAGCGAATTTCGACGAACACTGCGTCCAGACCGTGCGCCGGAGCGATCCAGTGCAGCAGCCAAAAAATCCGTCCGAGCGCCGCCAGATCGATGCGAACAATCTCGTTGATGTCGGGATACTGAACCTTGACGGCAACCGCTTGTCCGTCGTGCGTTACCGCGCGGTGAACCTGTCCAATCGATGCGGACGCGACGGGCTCAGGCGAAAACGAAGTGAACACTTCACTCGGACCGCGACCGGAAAACTCTTCGGCAAAGCGCTGCGCAATGTCGGCGTACGGACGGGCTGGCACGCGGTCTTGCAGCGTCTCTAGCTGGGCGCGAAACGGCTCGGGCAGCACGTTGGTCATGATGCTGATGAGCTGACCGACCTTGATAAACAGCCCGCCGAGTCGCTCGATCGCCAGATGAATGCGCTGAGCGTTGCGACGGTGCGCTTCGAGCAGCAGCCGACTCTGGGCATCCGGTCCGGCGAGCCGCAGACGCAGTCGCAGAAAGTAATAGGACAGGATGACGCGAATCGTGACGGAGTACGCGCAGATCAGCCGGGCCCAGCCTCGCGGCAGCGGTTCGCTAGTCGTTGTCGTCGGCGGAGCCATCGTCCGAGTCTCCCTCACCATCCGCCGCGCGTCCCGCTTCTTCCAGCTTGCGATACAGCGTCTTGCGGTCGAGCCCAAGTCGCTGTGCTGCCCGCGTCTTGTTGCCGCCTTCGTCTTTCATCACTCGCAGGATGTATTCGTGCTCCAGCTCCTCGAGCGTCATGTTGCGAGACAGCGCGTACGAAAGAATGTCTTCTTTGCGCTTTTCGCGAAGCTGCGGCGGCAAGTCCTGCGCCAAGATCTGCGAGCCTTCACACAGAGCGACGGCGCGCTCGATGCTGTTTTCCAGCTCTCGGACGTTGCCCGGCCAGCCATGCAGCAGCAGCAGCTTCGTCGCTTGCGGATGAATTCCCGTCACACGCTTGCCACCCCGCTCTTTGGCTTTGGCCAAAAAGTGTTCGGCGAGCGGCAAGATGTCCTCGGAGCGCTCTCGCAGCGGCGGCAGGTGAATTTGCAGCACGTTCAGACGGTAGTACAAGTCTTCGCGAAACGTCCCAGCGCGCATGCCTTGACTCAAGTCTTTGTGCGTCGCTGAGATCACGCGAACATCGATTTTTTCGGGCCGCGAAGAGCCAAGGGGACGGATCTCTCGCTCAGCCAGCACACGAAGCAGCTTGGCTTGCAGCGCCGGAGACAGATCGCCAATCTCGTCGAGAAACAGCGTGCCGCCATCGGCTTCAACAAACAGCCCAGCGCGATCGCTGCGTGCGTCGGTGAATGCGCCACGCTTATAGCCAAACAGCTCTGATTCGAGGAGCTGATCGGGAATCGCTGCACAGTTGACCGCGACGAACGGCTGCTTGGCTCGCGACGAGTGATAGTGAATCGCGCGCGCAGCCAGCTCTTTGCCGGTGCCACTTTCGCCCGTGATCAGCACGTTCACCGACGAGCCCGACAGACGACGAATCAGCCCGAACACTTCCTGCATCAGCGGCGAGCGTCCGATGATGTTGTCGAACTGATAGGGACGCTCTACCTCGCGGCGCAGACGAGACACTTCGTGCCGTAGCCCGCGCTCAGCCAGCGCTTTCTCGACGGCAAGAAACAGCGTCTCCATGTTAAACGGCTTGGTGATGTAGTCGTACGCCCCGAGTCGCACCGCTTTGATCGCCGTATCAATCGATCCAAACGCGGTGATCACGATGACGTGCGGCGGCTGATCGAGCGGAGCGCTCTTGATCTCGCGCAGCATATCCAGTCCGTCGAGATCTGGCATTCTCACGTCGGTAACAACCAGATCGATTCCGCCTTTTTGAACCCGCGCGACGCCAGCATGTCCGCCCGCCGCTGTCTCGACGCGATAGCCTTCATCACGCAGCGAGTCTTCGAGCAGATCGCGCATGGCCGCATCGTCTTCGACCACAAGGACCGTCTGACGACTGCTACGATCGCTCGATGTTTCCGTCGGCAGCGGAGGTGGCGAAGATCGTGGCGTCGCTTTCCCCGACGAAATCGGGACCTGCGGAAGCTTGCTGGTCGTCTTCGGAGGCTGGGCCATTAGGGTTTGATCTCAGCTTGAGATAACACGCTTACGTCGGGATCTTCAAACGATTTGCCCTCGCGAGACTCGGGAAATGGGCTGGTCAGCGGTCGGCTGGGCGGTCGGCTGCGTTGGGGTCTCGGCTCTTCGCGCTCGGGGGCGGGCAAAAACACGCGGAAGATGGTGCCTCCCGTCGGACGTCGCTCGCACTCGATCCAGCCGTCGAGATCTTTGACGATACCAGCGGACACCGACAGACCGAGCCCGCTTCCCGACGGACCATCTTTGCCAGTTTTGCCGTCGTGGGTCTTGGTCGAATAAAACGGCTCGAAGATGCGATGAACGTCGCCTTCATCAATGCCAATGCCAGTATCAGCGACGGTGAGCATCACGTATGCGACGGGCGGTGCTTTGTCGAGGCCGGGCTTGCGACGGACAATCCCTTCCAGATAGAGATCGAGAGAGCCTCCATCGGTCATTGCTTGAATCGCATTGATGCACAGGTTCAGACAGACTTGCTGAAGCTGATCCGCGTCGCCAATTACAATCGGTGCGATCGGTGGCTTGAGCGCTCCGTCGGTGGTTTCGCCTCGGACGGTCGCTTCGATGTGAGACTCTGGCTGCGGCGGCGTCGGAACCGAAAACGGATGAAGCTGGGCCACGACATGTCGCGTCGTCAGCTGCACTTCCAAAAAATCGAGCGTGCTCGAGCAGACCTTGCGCAGATCCACGTCGCTGCGTGCTGGTGCTTTCCGTCGTGCATAGTCGAGCAGCTGCTGAATGATCTTGGTGATTCGCTCGGCCTGCGTCGCGATGATGTCGGCGTTTTTTTGCACTGCCGTCGGATCATCGGCTCGCTTGGCCATGACGCGCGCGCGTCCGCCGATGACGTTCAGCGGTGTGCCGACTTCATGCGCGATGTTTGCCGCGAGCTGTCCGATCGTCGCCAGCTTGTCGGAGTGACGCAGTCGCTGCTCCAGTCCCAGCTTGGCATCGACGCCCGCGAGGATCTCGTTTCGTGCCGCGCGCAGCGACTGCGTCATCTCGTTGAAGCGATCGGCGAGCAGTCCCACTTCGTCGTTGCGCTCTCGCAAGATTGCGCCGGTGTAGTCGCCGCGTGTCACTTCATCGATGCCGCCGACCAGGCGCAGCAGCGGCGCGGAAAACTCTTGGCGCACCGTCAGGCTGACCAAGATCGCGAGCAGCGCGGCCAGGCCTCCCAGCGTCATCACCACGTCGCGCGTCGCTCGCCAGATTTCTTGTTCTAGCTCGTGCTTGTCGCGCACAAGATCGATGATCGCGACCATGCGATGTTTGTTGTCGTGGATCGGCAGCGTGTAGGCGTAGACCTCGCGGCCTTGGATAAACAGGTGCTCGCCGTAGGGCTGATGCGTGATCTCGACGCGGCGACGACGCTCTTCGCGGCCAGCATCGGGCGTCGGCGGTCGCAAAAGTGGCGGTCCTGTCTTGGCGACGGTACTCGACGGAGGCAAAAACACCGCGTCTTCGCCCGGCTGGAGCAAGTCCAGATACGCGACCTCGATGTTGCGCTCGGCGACCTGCATGCGCTCGATCAAGCGATGCATGTCTTCGTACAGACCGTCTTGCACGGCCGCTTCCAGCGCCACCTTCAGCGCCGAGCCAAACAGCCAGGTCTGTCGTTCCAGATCCGCCGTTCGTTCGGCGCGGCGACCACGCAAGCTGAGCGATCCGTACACGCCGAGTGCCAGCGTAACCAGAAGGACCGTCAGAAGCGTGACTCGCGTCGCAATGCTCACCAGCGCGAAAGCCTATCATGGCCTGTGGCGCACAGCCCGGACGGTTGCGACGAAACTCCGCAAAAAGTCAGCTTTTCGTCCAGGCTGACAAACCGGCTTACAGGATCGGCTTCACCTTCGGTGGACGATCTGCGGGGCCGGTGGGAATGTCTTCTCGGCGCGGCGGCGGGGCCAGCTTGGCCACTGGTGCCACCACAGCCGGAGCCCGCTCGTGCAGCAGGAGCCGGGTGGTATCGCGAAACAGCACCGACATCTTGCCCGGGGACGGCGTTGCAGTGACTGCACCGATGCCAAAGCTCGGATGCGAGACCAGCTCACCAATGGCATAACGCTCTGCCGGTGAGTAGCTGCGCGCGCTGCTTGTGCCACGGCTGGCCAAGATGGCTTCGAGCGGGTTTGGACCCGAAAACGCTGGGACCGAACCTGCTGCTGGACGCGCCGACTTGGTCTTTACCGCAGAGCCACCGCTAGAGATCTTGGCGACTTTGGCCGCCTTGGTTCCCGGTGGACCCGCTTTGAACTTGTGCTGCTTGTGACAGCTGAGACATTCGACCTTGGCGGGAACGTCGCCGCTCATGGCAACGACCACATGGTGCCGCATGTCCTTACATGACGTACAGTACGCGGAGGTTTCCCCTCCAGCCTTCAGTTTCTCCAAGACACCCTCCCCGTTTGCCTATCGGCTCACGAAGGTTGAGACGGCCAACAAGCGCTGGCCCAATAAATATTGATTTTGCAGGATTTTCACTTGTACAGCCAACGGGCTTTGTCGTTTACGTGGCTGCTTCGAGCGCGCCTAGGCTCTGCGGATACGGACTTTTTGCAACGCCAGCATCCGTGATGATCGCGGTGACAAGCTGCGCAGGCGTTATATCAAAAGCGGGATGACGTGCGGCAACTCCGTGCGGAGCAAGTTGCAGTCCAGCAAGTCGGACCACTTCATCACTGCTGCGCTCTTCAATGCGGATGTCCTGGCCACTTGCGGTCTTGGCGTCGAGCGTGGACCGGGGAGCCGCCACAAAAAACGGAATCCCGTGCGCGTTGGCCAGCACCGCCAGCGAGTACGTTCCGATCTTGTTGGCCACGTCTCCGTTTGCGGCAATGCGATCGGCACCTACGATGACGCTCTGGATTTCTCCGCGCGACATCAGATAGCCCGCCATGTTGTCGCATAGCACCGTCACGGGAACGCCTGCTTTTTGCAGCTCGTACGCGGTCAGCCGAGCGCCTTGCAAAAACGGCCTGGTTTCATCGGCAAACACCGACGTGATACGACCTTGCGCAAACGCAGTCCGAATTACCCCGATGGCGGTTCCGTATCCGCCCGTTGCCAGTCCACCCGCGTTGCAGTGCGTCAGGACATTTCCCGCAGGAAGCAGCGGCGCGCCATATTCTGCCATGCGCAGACACATCGCTACGTCTTCGTCCCAGATGGCTTGCGCTTCAGCGGACAGACCCGCGACGAGTTCTTGCGAAGACACCGACTGAAGTGCAGCGGCTCGTTTCTGCATGCGATCGAGCGCCCAAAACAGGTTCACTGCCGTCGGTCGGGTGGCTCGTAGCGTCGCGATCACTTCATCGAGCGGTACACCTTCGCGCGCACCGAGCACGACGCCAAACGCAGCGGCAATGCCAATCGCTGGCGCGCCACGGACGACCATGGTTTTGATCGCATCAGCGACGGCACGATGGCTGGTGTAGCGATGCCAGATCTCGCTGCCGGGCAGCTTGAGCTGATCGATGAGTTCGAGCTGTCCCGCTTCGTGAGAAAAGCGCAGCGGCGACAGCAGCAAGTTCGGCTGATTCATGGACGTTTATTTCTCCGACAGCAGACGCAGCATGATCTCGGACAGCAGCTCTGGCCTGGCTTTGCCTTGCGTTTCAGCCAGCGCTTTTCCGACGAAGAACCCGAGCAGCTTGGGATTCTGTTTGTACTTTTCGACCTGCTTTTGCATCGCCGGATCGTCCACCACTTTGCGACACGCGGCGGTGATGATCTCGGGATCGCTGATCTGTCGCAGGCCCAGTCGCTCGATGATGTCCGTCGGAGTTTCGCGACTTTCGTACATCTTGGCGAAGACTTCTTTGCCTTGTTTGCCGCTGATCACCGCGTCGGAGATATAACGAACCAGCTCTCCGAGTGATTCCGCCGAGACGGGCGATTCCGTGATCGTGCGGTTGTCTTTGTTGAGCAGCCCGAGAAGCTCCGACGACAGCCAGTTCGCACTCTGCTTGGCGCGGGTTCGCTGGGCGTCGGTCAATTCCGTCGGTTCAGGCGGAAGTCCCGCCGCGATCAGCACGCGATCGAAGAACTCGCACAGCTCACGCTCTGCCGTCAGCACCGACGCATCGTAGGGCGAAAGACCGAGCCGCTCCAGATACTGATCGCGTCGCTGCATCGGTGTCTTCGGCAGCGTCTCTGCGATCGAGCGAAGCCACAGCGGATCAATCAAAAGCGGCGGCAGATCCGGGTCGGGCAGATAGCGATAGTCGTGCGCTTCTTCTTTTTTGCGCTGACTGCGAGACGTTCCGCGCGCAGCATCCCAGCCTCGGGTTTCCATGATCACGCGACCGCCCGACTGAACGATGTCGATCTGTCGCAGGATTTCGTGCTCGATCGCTTTTTGTACGTACTTAAACGAGTTGATGTTTTTTAGCTCGGTGCGCTGTCCCAGCGTGCGGCTGCCGCGAGGACGAATCGAGACGTTGGCATCGCAGCGCAGCGAACCTTCATCCATGTTTCCGTCGGAAATTCCCAAGAATCGGACGAGCTGACGCAGCGCTCGCAGGTATTCGCCCGCTTCTTCTGCCGACGAGATCTCGGGCAGCGACACCACCTCGATGAGCGGAACTCCGGCGCGGTTATAGTCGATGAGCGACGTGCGTCCGCCGGGAATGTGCAGATTTTTGCCGGCGTCTTCTTCGATGTGAATGCGGGCAAGTCCGACGCGCCGACGCTCGCTGCCGAGCATGAACTCGACGAAGCCGTTTTGGCAGATCGGCTGATCGAACTGGCTGATCTGATAGCCCTTGGGCAGGTCGGGATAGAAATAGTGTTTGCGCGACAGCTCGCTTTTGAGCGCGATGTCGCAGTGACACGCGAGGCCCATGCGGATCGCGTACTCGACGGTGCGATGGTTTAAGACCGGCAGCGCACCCGGCAGCCCGAGCGTGTACGGATCGATGTGCGCGTTGGGCGGTCCCCCGTATTCGGCTTGGGCGCCACAAAAGGCCTTGCTTCGCGTCGCAAGCTGAACGTGAACTTCGAGCCCGATGACTGGCTCAAACTCGTCGGACGCAGCCATGGTTACACCGGATCCTTGGCAAGCAAGCTCGGCTTGCGCGTGTGCCAATCGGTCAGTCGCTGATACGCCGCTGCCACTTGCAGCACGATGTCGTCGCGCAGCGTCGGACCCAACAGCTGAACCCCAACTGGCAGAGGAGCGCTGCCTTCGTCCTCGACAAAGCCACACGGCATTGACAGACCGGGCAGCCCAGCCAAGTTGCAGCCAATCGTGTACACGTCGGCCAGATACATCGACAAGGGATCGTTTTTGCGCTCTCCGAGACGGAACGGCAAGACCGGCGACGTCGGTGTCATCAGCACATCGCAGCGCGCAAAGGCTTGGGCAAAGTCACGGGCAACCAGCGTCCGAACCTGGCTGGCTCGACGGTAATACGCATCGTAATGGCCCGAGCGCAGCACGTACGTTCCGAGCATGATGCGACGACGAACCTCGGGACCGAAGCCTGCGGCTCGGGTGCGCTTGTACATCTCGACGAGCGCGGACTGACCGGCTGGCAGCTCTCCTTCACGCGGCGTCACGCGCTGACCGTAGCGAACCCCGTCGTAGCGAGACAGGTTGCTCGACGCTTCCGCCGTGGCAACCAGGTAATAAATCGCGACGGCATGCCGAGTGAGTGGCAGCGACACATCGACCAGCTCTGCTCCTTCGCGTTCGAGCGTCGCAATCGCTTGTCGCACACAAGACTCGACGCGCGGATCGAGCCCTTTGGCAAAGTATTCCGTCGGAAGCCCGATGCGCAGCCGACGACCCGGTGGATGCAGTGGCGCTTGCGTCGCGGCCAGATAGTCCGGCTGTGGCTGATTCAAGCTGGTTGCGTCGCGGGGATCGTATCCGCCCATCACCTGAAGGGTGTGTGCGACATCGACGGCGCTTCGTCCAAGCGGCCCGACTTGATCGAGAGAGCTGGCAAACGCGATGACTCCATAACGAGACACCCGTCCGTACGTTGGCTTCATGCCAGTGACGCCACACAGCGCAGCGGGCTGACGAATCGAACCGCCCGTATCCGTCCCCAGGCTTACGGGACACAGCGACGCTGCGACGGCTGCGGCTGAACCGCCAGAGCTGCCACCGGGCACTCTCGTCAGATCCCAGGGATTTTTGCAGGGCTTGTACGCCGAGTTTTCATTCGACGAACCCATCGCAAACTCATCCAGGTTGAGCTTGCCCAGGATCACGGCTCCGGCGGCTCGTAGCTTGGCCACCACCGTCGCATCGTAGGGCGGCACAAAGCCAGACAAGATCTTGGATCCAGCCGTCGTCACAAGTCCCTCGGTGCAGATCATGTCTTTGATCCCGATCGGGACTCCGGCGAGCAGCAGATCGTCGCCGCCGCCCGCGCGAACCTGATCGTCGATCACCTGAGCTGCCGAGAGCGCGCCTTGTTCATCGACGGCAAGAAAACAGCCGAGCGTCGCGTCGTGCTGGGCAATTCGATCCAGCTGACTGCGCGTCACTTCGACGGCGGATACCTGACGACTCCGTACCGCGCTGGCGAGCTGTGCGACGGAAGAAAACGAATCCACGAGGGACTTTGCAGATGCCATGTGCGATTATCCTTCGCTGTCGAAGCCTTCGTCGGAGCCTGCGAACACGGCTGGAACGGCGAAGTAGGCGGACTCTCGCTGCGGTGCATTGCGGAGCGCGGCATCGCGAGAAATGTGCGGCTCGATGACATCCCCGCGCAGCCGACAGTGATCGGGCACGGCATGCGTCATCGGCGGCACGTCGGTCACATCGACTTCAGCGAGCGAGCTTGCATATGCCAAAATCGCGGACAGCTCGTCGGATAGCTTGGGAATATCGGATTCCGAGAGAAGCAGACGCGCCATCTCGGCGGTCACGCGGATCTCATCGGCAGAAATTCGCGGCGGAGGTGTGTGGCCAGACATGCGCGCGCAGTCTTGCCACAAAACGAAAGTGCGAGGCTACTTCTTGTTTCCGAAGTGCTTCATGACCTTGCTGTTGTCAGTCGCGTCGAGGTAACGAAACGCTTCCTTGAGCTGATAGGCGCGTCCGTCGTCGAACATGATCACGATGTCCGCAGCGGTGTTGCGATCGCCTGCCGGTGTGGTGACGCGGATGGCGCTCTGGCTGTCGATAATGACGTTGGTAGCCGGACGACGACCGAACATCACGCTGACACCGCCTCGGCCCGCTGGAAAGTTGCGACCTTTGATGACGACGTCTTCACCGCCAGAATAGGTGCCTTGCGGCGGATCGACCGACAGCACCGCCGTTTCGTTAGAGCACGCTTGGGTGGCGACACACATCACGAGGGCCGCACTCCACAGCAGTTTGCGCATGATTCACTCCTTCGTTCGGACGGTAACAGAGCGCTTGGGGTGCGACAAGTGCTTGACCTCGCAGCGAGGTGAGGCCAAAGTCCGCGCCCGATGCTGGTCCGACTTGCCGTTTGTAACCTGCTGTCGTTTGGTCCGATGTGGGAGCTGGATCTGCGTGGTCCCGGTCGCGAGCTTCCCGACGGAAATCAAGTCTTAGAGCGCGCGCTCATCGTCGGTGAAGCAGGCCAAGGAAAGTCAAACCTGCTCAAGGTGTTCGCGCTGCTGCGTCAGCTTTTGCTGCATGGAAGTCGTCCCGGTCATCGTCCGCAGCTTCCGTCGTGTCGGCTGCTCGATCCGGATCAGGCTCAGACGAGCATTGAGCTTTCGATCGTTGCGAGCGATGCGCTGTTCCGTTACCAGCTGGCGCTGCGCACCCAGCAAAACGGTCAGATCGATTCCGAGTCGCTGACGGTGCAGCGGTTTGGACAGCCCGAAGCGATGGTGTTTGTGCGAGAGCGCAAAAACCCGATCTTACAGTTTACCGATGTCAAAGTGGGCGACGGGGCTTCTGGGGATCGCGGGCTGCTGGAGTCGCTGGCGCTGGACTTGAGCGCGGACATGCCGCTACTGACGCTGGCGCTCGGTTCCGATGCGCAGGTGGTTCGTCCGATCGGTGCGTGGCTGGCCGAGACGCTACAGCTGGTTAGGCCGGAGCCTCGGGTGACGGGACTGGCGGCGCGCTGTGCGCAGCATCCACGCTTTGCGGAGCAGCTGACCGGACTGCTTCAGGCGGTCGGGCTGCCGGTGACACACGTTGCTGCGCGACGGACTCCGATTGGGCCCGATTACTTTGAAAACGAAGCCGAACAGAAGCAGGTTGTATCGGCGCTGCTTGGCTATCGCGACGGATTTGTGCAGACCCAAGACGGTGAGCTGATTGCAGAGCGAGAAGGAAACTTCGTCGATCTGTACCTGACCTCGCTGCAAGTTGGGATGCACGGACCGTCGGGAACATCGAGCGACTTTTCCCCGCAAGAGCTGTCGGAAAGCACGCTGCGCCTGCTGCACTTGTCACCGCTCGCGATCGACAATCCGCAGCAGCCTGCGCCGGTCTTTTTCGTCGATGACCTGGCGCGAGGACTGTGGCAGCGCGCGCTGTCTGTGCTGCTGAATCATCCGCATCGGCCCCACTCTGCGCAGCTTGTAGCGACGGCACTGCCGGACAGCGTGCTTATCGGACTGTTCCCACCTGATTCGATACGACGGCTGCCAGCGTCGTGACATCAAGCGGATAGGCTCGGTGCGGTGGACTTCAGTAGAATGCGGACCGTGACCCAACCTGCGCCGCGTTCTGTGCCTTCGGCTTCTTCATCGGAGTCGCTGTCGATCGTCATCCCGTGCTTTAACGAATCGGAATCGCTCGCGCAGCTCGCGCAGCGACTACCGGAAGTGATCGACAAGCTCGCGACTCGCTATGCCAGCGTGAAGGTCTATTTTGTCGATGATGGCTCGACGGATGACACGCTGACGCAGCTGCGTACTCGGTTTGGACACGATCCACGCTTCGAGGTGCTGGTTCATGCGCAGAACCAAGGCCTTGGTGCGGCGCTCAAGACCGGCTTTTCGGCGTCGGCGAGCGATGTCGTTGTCACCACGGATGCCGACGGAACGTACGAATTTGGCGAGATCTTGGGCCTGTGTGCGCGGCTTTCGCCCGATGTCGATGTCGTCACCGCATCGCCGTATCATCCCGAAGGTGGCGTCGATGGAGTTCCAGCCTATCGGCTGATCTTGTCGCAAGGCGCGTCGCTTGTGTATCGGCTGCTGCTCGATCCGCAGCTTCATACCTACACCGCGATGTTTCGAGCGTATCGACGACATGTCCTCGATGCGGTGCAGTTTGAGTCGCCCGGTTATCTGTCGATGGCAGAGATCTTGAGCGAAGCGCTGTTTGCGGGCTTTCGCGTGGCCGAGTTTCCGACGGTGCTTCATGTGCGCAAGTACGGTCAATCGAAGGCCAAAGTGGCGCGGATTTTGCGCGATCACCTGCGCTTTCAAGCCGGGATCTTGCCGCGTGCGGTGCTGCGTCACCTCGATCGGTTGGGGCTGTAGATGGCGCGCACGATCTGCACGGTCCTGGGCACGCGACCCGAGATCATCAAGCTGGCACCGCTGATCCCGCTTCTCGACGCTGAGCCTGGTGTCAAACAGGTTCTTTTGCACACCGGACAGCACTATTCGTTTGCGATGGATGCGGTGTTCTTTGACGAGCTGGGACTGCGACGGGCCGATGTGCAGCTCGCGGTGGGCTCGTCGAGTCATGCAGTTCAGACGGCTGCGATCCTGACCGGCGTCGAGCAAGCGATCCTCACGCATGGCATCGAGTTGATGCTCGTGCTCGGTGACACCAACAGCACGCTCGGTGCGGCGCTCGCGGCGGCCAAGCTGGGCATTCCAGTGGTTCACATCGAGGCTGGCTGCCGATCATTTGTCCGCACCATGCCCGAGGAGATCAATCGCGTTGTCGTCGATCACTGTGCTGCGCAGCTTCTGGCTCCGAATGAATCGGCGCACAAGCAGCTGATCCAAGAAGGCATCGCAGCGCGAGACATTTCCGTGGTGGGCTCGACGGCGATTGATGCAGCCAGAGCGTTTTCAGCGCGTGCGTCGGATCGCTCGATCGTCGCGGACTCGCTCCGGCAGCTTGGGCTTTTTCACAATACGCCGTTTCTGGCTTGTACGGTTCATCGCGCCGAAAACACGACGACGGATGTGCTGCCAGGACTTGTGCGCGGGCTGAATCGTCTGGCAGAGCTGCATCCGATTCTGTGGCCGGTTCATCCACGCACGCAGCGACTGCTCGATGAGCTTCGGCTTTCGATTTCCCCGAGGGTGATGCTGCTTCCGCCGCTGGGCTATCTGGACATGCTGGCGCTGCTGCTCGGTGCGCGGGCGCTGTGTACCGACTCGGGAGGCCTTCAAGAAGAGTCGTATGCGCTCGGGACGCCGGTGCTGATCCTGCGCAACGAAACCGAGTGGTCGTACCTGGTGGATGCTGGCTGTGCGACGCTGCTGGGCAATCGCGAAGACGACATCGTGGTGCGCGGGCACAAGTGCCTGACCGAATCCGAACATCAGCGGATGCGGCACGCGGCGCAAGTGCTCACCAAACGGCTTCAGGACGGCGGAGCGGCGCAGCGCATCATGCAGGCTGTGAGACAGCGCTGGCTATCGCAAGTGCGCCTGTAGACCGTTTGACTTCGATTTGTGGCAAAGCAGAAGACGCTACGAAGAGGAAGCTACGAAGAGGAGTCAGCGGGCAGAAGCCGCCTCACGCGCAGGGTGCGCAAGGCGTGTGAGCGAGCGTTAGACAGGCGTCGAGCCGCTCTTGCTGCGACTGGAGCGCTTCTGCGACGCCATCGCTTTGTCGTTCAGCCAGATGAGGATCGGGCTGCCGATGAACACCGACGAGTACGTTCCAACCAGCACGCCGACGTTCATTGCGAAGGCGAAGTCACGAATGACGCCCGTGCCCCAGATGTTCATCGCCAGCGTGACGAAGAACACCGTCGCCGAGGTCAGGATCGTTCGCGACAGCGTCTCGTTGACCGACAGGTTCACGATCTGGGTGAACTTCTTGTCGCGCATCTTGCTCGCGTTTTCACGGATGCGGTCAAACACGACGATGGTGTCGTTCATCGAGTAACCGATAACCGTCAGAATGGCTGCGATCGTCGTCAGCGAAAACTCTTTGTACGTGACCGCGAAGGCTCCGACGACGATGATTGCGTCGTGAAGCAGCGCGATGACCGTGCCTGGACCGTATCGGAAGTCGAACCGAACCAGGATGTAGAGCATGATGAAGCCAATCGCTGCCAACAGCGAGACGATGCCGTTGTCACGCAGCTCTTTACCGGCTTTGGCGCTGATCGATCCCAGCGACGGAATCGCAGCAACGGAACCGGCTCCCAGCTTGGCTTCGAGTGCTTTCCGAATCTCGGCAGACAGACCGACGAGCACGATCTCGTAGGTGTTGTCTTCGGGACGACCGAAGCGCTGGACCTGGTTTGTATTGATGTCGATGCTGCGTAGGATCTCTTGGATCTGTGCGGGCTCGACTTGCTTGGACAGACGAACGTAGGCTTTGTCGCCGCCTTCGCTGAACTCGAACTTGCGCAGCGATTCCTGACCCAGCTTCTCGCGTAGCGCCGACTCAGCGCGCTTGGCTTGCTCGGGCGAAAGCGCCGACACCGCCGGGAAGCGAACCAGATACGCGTTCTTGAACTCGGGCAGGGAAACGACTTCGCTGTCTTTGTAGCCGCCCGCTTCCATCGCATCGTGGATTTCCGTCGGGGACACTTCCTTGGCGAAGTCTACGCGCACTTCGCTGCCGCCTCGGAAGTCAACGGCGAAGTTCAAGATGTGGCCGCGTCCTGGGATAAACAGGTTGAGCGGCAGCATCAAGAACGACAGGACAACCATCGCTGCCGACGACAAGAGCAGGACTCTGGTCTTGCCGACGAAGTCGAAGTTGTGGTCTGGGCGGATAAGCTCGAAGAAGTGCTGTGCCATGGGGCGCCTCAGATGCTCAGGGTGGCGCGCTTCTTGTTGCGCCCGACCATAAAGTCAAACATGACTCGCGACAGCCATACCGACGTGAACAGGTTGCAGACGATGCCGGCCATCAGCGACACCGCGAAGCCACGAATCGGTCCCGTTCCGTACGAATAAAGCACGATGCCAGCGACGAGGTTTGTGACGTGGGCATCGAACACCGTCCAGAAGGCTCGTCCGAAGCCGTTTTCGACAGCTTGGCGTGGCGTCTTTCCGGCGCGTAGCTCTTCACGAATGCGCTCGTAGAAGATGATGTTGGCATCGACTGCCATACCGATCGTGAGCACGACGGCGGCGATACCTGGCAGCGTCAGCGTCGCTTGGATAAGTGCCATGATCGCGAGCAAGTAGACGACGTTAAAGACCATCGCGATGTCGGCGATGATGCCAGCGGCGCGATAGTAGATGATCATGAACAGGACGACGGCAAGCGTTCCAATCACCATCGAGGTTCGTGCTTTCGATACAGCCTCGGGACCAAGCGTCGCACCAACCTGCGTTTCAAACGACTTGCGCAGCGGCGCGGGCAGGGCTCCGGTACGAAGCACAGCGACGAGGTCTTTGGCTTCTTGCTGGAGCTGATACGGATCAGAAAAGCCGCCGAGCGTGATGCGGGCCCGACCACCGCCGATTCGTCCTTCAATCGTTGGCGCTGAGCTGACCTTTTCGTCGAGGATGATGGCCATGCGGCGACCGATGTTGTTTCCGCTGACCTTTTCAAACAGGCTGGCACCTTCGCTGTCGAAGGTGATGCCGACTTCGGGCCGTCCAGTGTTGGGATCCCACTGCACTTCCGCGTCGGTCAAATACTCACCAGTTAGCTCGGCACGACGGTGAAGGTAGTACGAGCGCCAGATCTTGTCTTGCGTCTCTTCTCCGTCATCGTTTCGTCGCGAGGTCTGCTCCAACAGGATCTGGTGGTCGGCGGGAACAGCCAGCTCAGGCGGCAGCTCGGTCAGGAACTTTTCGAGGATCGTCTTGTCCTTGGCCTTCAAATAGACATCGGTGTGCTGCTGTCCGCTGTCTTTCTGTTGCCAAGCATCAAAGCCGACATCGAGCCCGACATACGCTGCCTTTTTGCTCTCGGCGTGCGCCGACAGGCGCTGCATGTACTCGGAGCCGTCATCGACCATCTTGAACTCGAGCTGTGCGGTCTTGCCGATCAGGCTCTTGACGCGCTCGAAGTCAGCCTGCGAAAGGCCGGCCAGCTCGACGATGATGTCATTCTGCTTACGCTGAACGACCGGCTCTGAGACACCAAGCTTATCGACGCGGTTCTTGATCGTCTCGACGCCTTGGCTGACTGCGTAGGAACGAAGCTCGTCGATGTAGTCGGCGTCGATCTTGTACACCGTCTCACCGGTCTGATCGTTCTGGCCGTCGCGGGTCAGATACTTGGCAAACTCTCGCTCGAAGTTTCCGTCGAGCTTCTTTGAGTCTGCTTTGTTCTGAAAGTTGACGCGCAGCCGAGTGTCAGCGCCGTCTCCCTCGCGAATGACTCGCGCACCCTTGACCTTCCGGTCGCGTGCCAGCTTTTCTTCGATCTGCGCCGCCAAGCGATCGGCTTTGTCGGACACCGCCTTGTCAACTTGAACCTCGTAGACGAGGTGCAAGCCACCCTGAAGGTCGAGTCCGAGCGCAATCTTGCGAGCGAACGTCTTTTTGTACCAGTCGGGCAAGCGATCGGACTTTTGGGTCCAATCGGCAAGCGATGGCAAAAGGACCATCACCGACAGGATGGTGATGAGCGAGTAGCTAGCTACGCGGTAGTAAAAGGACCGCTCCATGCGTGTGTTGCTCCCAGGCTAACTAGAGGGCTGCGAGTGACCGCCCTCGGCAGGACAGTACAGACAACAAACCATCGATGATTACTTGGCTTCTTCGGCCGCCGGGACCGAAGCATCCGCTGGAGGTGCCTTGCTGATGACATGCTCACGCAGCACTTTCACTCGGACTTTGTCTTGTAGCTCGACGGTGATGTAGCGGCTGTTTTCAGGTGCCGCCGAGACTTTTGCCCACAGACCGCCCGACGTGATGATCTCGTCGCCGCGCTTGATCTGTTTGCGCCAGTCTTCTAGCTCACGCTGTCGCTTTTGCTGAGGCCGAATCAGGATGAAGTAAAAAATCCCGATAAGAAAAACGGGCAGCAGAAGGTTGCTCATGGCCATCAGGCCACCGCCGCCCTGAGCCGCTTGAGCCAGCAGGCCAGTCAACTGGCTGGACGGGTCGCTGTGTAGGGCGGTTGCAACGCCAAGCAGGGTGCAAGTCACGGAAAACGCCTCCAAATATCGGACGGGCAGCTTTGATGCAGCAAGCCGGAGTGAGTAGCAAACCTTGTCACTTGGGTCAACTGCTTTGTATTACTGTGACCCATGTGCTCACTCGGATTCAATCGAGAAGTTAGGCTCCGCAGCCGGTTGCGGCTTGGCCTGTTTGGTGTGGCGCTTGGCTGCCTGGGAAGCGCGCTGGCTGGGCCGCAGGCACGCGCGGCGAGCTTTGCTCAAGCGGTGCCGTTTCCGGTGAGCCTGGCGCTGGATGTCGATGGCGATGGTCGGACCGATCAGGTGACGCTGAGTGATGCCGGTCAGCTCGCACTGCGCACGTCCGGTCCGCAGGGTGATTCGCAGTCGCTGACGATGGAGCTGGGCGATCGCGCAGCAAAGCTGAGTCGCGCAGCGCTGTCGGAGCAGGTGCTGCGTAGCGGACAGCGCGTGATTGTGGCGACGGGACAGAAGGCAAACGGACGGCAGTTTTCGCTGTGGGCAGAGTGGCGAGCCAATCGTCTGACCGTCATCTATAACGGACCGATTGGACCAGTTGGCAGCGACGGAGAATATTCGCTGGGCATCGATGTTTCAGACGGCGTGCTGCGAAAATATCAGACGGCTCCTGCGGTGGAGCGCTGCGACGGTGAGAAGCGTCTGTTCGTCGAGCAGTACAGCTCCGATGGACGCTGGCAACCGGATGTGGACTCGCTGCTGGCGAAGCTAAATGATGTGACGACGATTCCAGTGAGCGGGGATCCGCCCAAGGTGCTGGCCTCGGTGGGACGACCGCTGGGGATGTTTCGACTGGTGGCGACGAGTCGGCAAGTGGGCATTGCGCGCGCGGATCTTCTGACGGCCCCGCGTGAGCTGGACGACGGTCAGCCGCAGACGGCTTGGCGTGGACCGCACGATGCGCGCGGGACGTTTTTTACCTGGCGGGCCGATGCTGCCGGGCGATCGCTGACGGCGCTGCGGATCGATCCGGCTCCGCTCAGTCAGGGGGTGCTGCCAGCGCAGGTGATGGTGACGCTGTCGCCCAAGGAGCGCTATCGTGTGGTGCTGTCGGGTGCTGTCCGTCCAGGTCGGCCTGTGTGGGTGGTGCTGCCCCACGCAGTGGCGACGAGCTGTGTCTCGCTGTCGATTGAGCAGAGCGGTACGCGCGACGGTCAGTTCAGTGCGATCGGGGACGTGAGTGTGTTTAGCGATCTCGATGGTGGCGACGCGCAGGCGGTGCTGGTCGGGCAGCTCGGGTCGGCGGACATGCGGATTGCCGAGGCTGCGGAGCGTTCGCTGAAGACGCGGCTGGAAGCGGGTGACGCGCGCTGGAACGAGTCGCTGCTTGGCCCGATGGCTGTGGCGCTGCTGGACAGTCGGGGGAGCACGCGGCGACGACTGCATGGGCTGCTTGGGACGCTGACGGGTCAGCAGGCGAGCCTGTCCGATGCGGGACGGCTTTTGCTGCGTGATGCGCTGGTGACGGCGATTCGCCGGGCAGAGGTCGAGGAGCGGACGACGCTGTTTGCGGCGCTGGGGACGCTTCAGGCTGGAGCGCGTATGGCGGTGATTTCGTCGGTGGAAGCGCTGGCGAGCGATGGCTCGCTGTCGGCGGTGCTGCGAGGGGAAGCGCTGCTGTGGTTGGGTGAACACGGAGAGCCCTCGTCGCTCTTGTCGATCGGGAAGTCGCTTGCGAGTGAGCCGAAGCTCCGACGGAGTATGCAGCGTGCGCTGGCGAAGAAGCTGCACTGCATGCCTGCGGGCGATCCGCGCTGGAATCTGGTGGCGGCATCTATCGGGTCGGACGGGCAGCTTCCGTCGTGGCAGGCGCTGCTCGCCGACGCGCTGGCTGAGTCGGCACTGGGCTGCTCAGACGATACAGCGAAGCGGCTTGTGGCGGATCAGCTGGCGGTGGTGTGGCAGCTCAGTGCTGGCTATTCCGACGAGGCTCGCTTTGCGCTGCGCTATCGGCTGCTGCGGGCGCTGTATCGTCTGGATTTGACGCAGCCGCCCGCTCTGCTGAACACGGCGTTGCAGCCGACGGAGCCGATAGAGCTTCGGCAACAGGCGGCGCGGGGACTGGCGCGGATGCTGCCACTGCCGATGGAGCTGGCGCAGAGAGTGCTTCGCGACGAAGATCCGGGTGTTCGGACCAGCCTGCTTTCGGGCCTGCAGGGACGACGACACGAGTCGCTGATGCCGGAGCTTGCGCAGCTTGTGGCGACGGATCGCTGGCCAATGGTTCGGCGAGCTGCGACGGAGCTGATCGCGAGTCAGTGCTCGATGGGAACTTCCGTCGCAGCACAGCGTGCGGTGGTTGATGCGCTGAGCTTGTCGTTGCGAGACGGAGATGAGACGGTGGCGCAGCTTGGGCTGTTGGGACTGTCGCGCTGTCTCGGTGCGGCGGGGCTCAGTCGCTATCTGGCGATCTTGGGCGACGCCAAGACTGCTGCGGGAGTGCGTGGTGGAGCGTGCCTGCTCGTCGCACAGTTTGGGCTGAGCGATGCGCAGGCTTCCGCCAAGGCGCACCAAGCGCTGGCAGACGGTGTGAGCGATCTGATTGATGATCCAATGGCCGGTGATCGCAGCGTCGTGGCGGCGGTCAAGTGTCTGCGGGCAATCGGTGAGCACGGCGACGGGCGCGATCTTTCTGGGCTGTTGGGTCGGCTCGAGCGAGAGGTTCCGCTTGGGCTGCGTCGAGCGGCGGCGGAGTCGGTGCTGCGGATCTGTCAGCGTCAGCGCGCGCCGTTTCCCAAAGACGAGCAGAAAGGTCTGCGCGAGCTGCTGCGCATGGCGAGTGAGCCGAGCGATGGCCTGCTGCATGGGCTGCGGTCGAAGCTGGACGCGTCGTGTGGTCCGTGGTCGAGCCGCTCGCGCTAGCGATCGCAGCTCGAGTTGCCGAAGCTGACAGCGCAGTGCTCGACCGATTGCGGCGGGTGTGTTTATGCTGATCCCGTGTCGAAGGAGAAACCGTGAGTACGGAACCGACTGACAAGCCAGCCTCGGGCGCGTCTTCATCTGAGCCTTCATCTGGGCCTTCATCTGGGCCTTCATCTGGGCCTTCAGCCACGGGAGCAGCCGCTTCACCCACTGATCCTGTTCCGGCTGGAACAGCGGCAGCTTCGTCGGATCTTCGACCGCCTGGCGTGCTGCGACGCATCGCGCGTGGTCTGTTTGGGCAGGTAAGCTGGCAGCCTCCACCATGGCTGGCTGCGATTGGACGCGGGCTTTCGCGGGGTGGAAGCTGGCTGTCGGCGCATCGACCAGCGACGGCAGTCCTTCTGTTTGCGCTGATGTTGCTGGGGGGCGTGGCGTACTTCGGTCAGCGCTGGCTCGAGAAGCAGCCGAAGCCGATCGAGATGTCGGTGCGGATTGATCCTCCCGAGGCGACGCGGCTGGAAGAGAATGCGAAGCCGGAGTCGCTGCGGGTGCTGTTCGGTGGCTCGGCGGCGCCGATCGATCGGGTGAAGAAGCCAGTGACGACGGGGATTGAGCTGTCGCCGTCGCTGCAAGGAAGCTGGCGCTGGGACTCGGATCGGGTCTTGGCGTTCGTGCCAAAAGAAGACTGGCCCGTCGGACAGAGCTTCACGGTCAAGCTGCAAAAGCGCGGGCTGCTGGCGGACGATGTAAAGCTGGTGGACTACACGCTGAGCTTCGAGAGCGCGCCGCTGACGGGTCGCTTTACGCAGCAAGAGTTCTATCAAGATCCGTCGGATCCGACGCAGAAGAAGGTTGTCGCGACGGTGGCGTTTAGTCATCCCATCGATAAAGCAGAGCTGGAAAAGCGGCTGGAAGTCGAGCTGGTGACGAAGAAAGACGGAGTCGCGACGAACAAACCGTATCGCTTCCAGGTTACGTTTGATAAGTATTCAGCGACGGCGTACATTCACTCGGACCCGGTGCAGATTCCCGACCATGACTCGATGATGGTGGTTCGGGTGCAAAAGGGTGTGAAGGCAGCGCGCGGTGGGGCTCCGTTGAAAGAGACGATCGGCACGTCGGTGACGATTCCGGGTCTGTATGACTTTTTGCGTGTCTCGGAAGCGAGCTTGCAGCTTGTGAACAACGCGCAGATGGAACCGGAGCAAGTGCTGGTGATCTCGACGAACACCGGCGTGACGGAGCCAGAGATCAAGAACGCGCTGTCGGTGGTGGTGCTTCCGAAGCGGCCTCCCGGCGACAAGAGCGGGAGCAAAGAGCAGTACGGTTTTGCGCTCAGCGAGATCAGCAGCGAGGTGCTGGCGCAGTCGCGGCCCGTCAAGATCGAGCAGATTCCGAACGAAAAGGAATACGCAGAGACGCACTCGTTCCGTTACGTCGCGGAAGTCGGTGAAGTGCTGTATGTGAAGGTCAAAAACGGCATGCGCTCGTCGGGCGGCTACGTTCTGGGTCGTCCGTCGGAGCACATCCTGTCGGTGCCAGAGTTCCCGAAAGAGCTGCGGGTGATGCAGACGGGCGCGCTGCTCGCGATGTCGGGAGAGCGGAAGGTGCCGCTGTTTGGACGCGATATCGATTCAGTGCGCGTCGAGATTGGTCGGGTGCTACCGAGTCAGCTTCAGCACTTGATCTCGCAGAACACGGGATCGTTTCAAAACCCGGACTTTTCAAACTATCGCTTCACGTCGGACAACATCACAGAGCGCTTTAGCGACGAGATCGAGATGCCGAGCCTCGGGCATGGCAAGGCGCAGTACGCGGCGGTGAACCTGGGCAAATACTTCGATCGCAAGGGAGAGAGTCGGCTCGGGCTGTTTTTCCTGAAGGTCGAAGGCTGGGATCCGAAGAAAAAAGAGCCGACGGGACAGAGCGATCAGCGACTGATTTTGCTGACGGATCTGGGTGTGCTGGTCAAAGACAACGTGGATCACTCGCACGACGTGTTTGTGCAGTCGCTCAAGACCGGCGATCCAATCAAGGGCGCGACGGTGGAAGTGATTGGCAAAAACGGTGTGGCGATCCAGACAGCGACGACGGATGCAGAGGGTCACGCAAGCTTTCCGAAGCTGAGCGACTTTGTGCGAGAGCGTGCGCCTCTGGCCTACCAAGTGAGCAAAGGTGCGGATCTGTCGTTTTTGCCGTATGGACGACACGATCGATACCTCGATTTTTCGCGCTTTCCGATTGATGGCATTCACGACGCGGAAAAGCCGCAGGGCCTGCAAGCGTTCCTGTTTTCGGATCGTGGAATTTATCGTCCCGGCGACGAGATTCGCGTGGGCTTGATCGTAAAGAGCCAGGACTGGAAGCAGAAGCTGTCCGGGGTTCCGCTCGAGCTGTCGATTGACGATGCGCGCGGCGTGACGGTGCGAAAGGAAAAAATTCGACTGTCCGACGCTGGCTTTGAGGAAATTCGTCACCAGACGCTGGAAGCTTCAGCGACGGGAACGTGGAACGTGAATGTTCACATCGTCAAGGACGGGCAGGTCGGTGGGCTGCTCGGATCGGTGGCGGTGCGGGTGCAAGAGTTTTTGCCAGATCGTCTGAAGATCTCGACGCGGCTGAGCAAAGAATCGGTGGAAGGCTGGGTTTCTCCCGAGGGACTGAAGGCGCGGGTGCAGCTTCAGAACCTGTTTGGAACCCCGGCGGAGAATCGTCGGGTCAAGGCAACGCTGATGCTGTCTCCGACGCTGCCGAGCTTTAGCAAGTTCCGGGAGTATCAGTTCTACGATCCGGCGCAGGCGAAAGAGCCGCTGACGGAAAATCTCGAAGAAGGGGAGACGAGCGAAAAGGGCGAAGCGGAGTTTGAGCTGCCGCTGTCGCGGTTCGCGAGTGCGACGTATCGGCTGCGCTTTGTTGCGCAAGGGTTCGAGGCAGAAGGCGGTCGCTCGGTCGCGGCAGAGACGCAGGTCACGGTGTCGCCGATGTCGTATCTGCTTGGTTATAAGCCCGACGGAGACTTGGGTTATCTGAGCAAGTCGAGTCGTCGCAGCGTTCACCTGGTTGCCGTCGGTCCGCAAGGTACTTCGATCGCGCAGTCGGGCATTCGGACGCTGCTGTTTGAGCGGCGCTTTCTGTCGGTGCTGGTGAAGCAAGACAACGGAACGTATCGGTATGAGTCGGTCAAAAAAGAGCTGCTCATCGAAGACAAAAAGCTGTCGCTGCCGTCGGGAGGCATGACGTATCCGCTGCCAACCCAGCAGCCGGGCGACTACTTTTTGGTGCTGAAAAACGACAAAGATCAGGTGCTCAATCGGATTGAGTTTTCCGTCGCGGGGGAAGGAAACCTGACGCGGTCGCTCGAAAAGAACGCAGAGCTACAGCTCAAGCTGAAAAATCCCGACGTGTCGGCGGGCGAAGAGCTGGAGATGCAGATCAAGGCTCCGTACACCGGCGCGGGACTTATCACCATCGAGCGCGATCGCGTGCGGGCCTACAAGTGGTTTCACGCCAAGCAAAATGCCTCGATTCAGAAGATCACGGTGCCCGAGGACATGGAAGGCAACGGCTATGTCTCGGTGTCGTTTATTCGCGGAATCGACTCGCAGGAAGTGTTTATGGCGCCGCTTACGTATGGCGTTGCGCCGTTTAGCATCTCGAAGGAAAAGCGGACGGCGAAGATCTCGGTGACGACGCCGGACTTGGTGAAGCCGGGCGAGCCGTTCAAGCTGCGCTATCACACGGATCGTCCGACGAAGATTGTGCTGTGGGCGGTCGATGAAGGGATCTTGCAAGTGGCGCGCTATCAGACGCCGGACCCGCTGGCGTACTTTTTCCAAAAGCGCGCGCTGGAAGTGAAGACGGCGCAGATCCTGGACCTGATCCTGCCGGAGTTTTCGCGACTGCTGCGGGCCGCGCCGGGCGGCGACGGAGATGGTTCGGGGCTGAAGAACCTAAACCCGTTCAAGCGTCGGCGAGACAAGCCGGTGGCGTACTGGTCGGGAATCATCGATGCGGACAGCGACGACAAAGAGGTCACTTATCAGGTTCCAGATTCGTTTAACGGAACGCTGCGGGTGATGGCGGTGGCGGTCGCTCCTGATGCCGTCGGGGTGTGGAGCAAAAAAGCGCTGGTGCGCGGGGATTTTGTACTCAGTCCAAATGTTCCGACGGTGGTGGCTCCGGGCGATGAGTTTGAGGTGTCGGTCGGAGTGGCCAACAACGTGGCGGGCTCGGGTGCGAATGCGAAGGTGACGGTCCAGCTTCAGACGAGCAAGCACTTGCAAGTGACTTCCGAGGGAGCGCAGACGCTGAAGATCGGTGAGCTGCGTGAGTCGGTGGCGCGCTTCAAGCTGAAGGCGACGCAGGTGCTCGGATCGGGAACGCTGACGTTTGTCGCGTCGCTCGGAGGCAAGTCGGGCAAGTATTCGGTGGATCTGTCGGTGCGTCCGGCAGCGCCGCTGTACACGACGACGCAGGTTGGACACTTGCCGCCGGGTGGGGGACGGACGCAGGTGGCGGTGCCGCGTGAGCTGTTTGCGGAATACCGGATCTTGTCGGCGGGAATTGCTCCGCTGCCGCTCGGGCTGTCGCAAGGACTGGCGCAGTATCTGGAAAAGTTTCCGCATGGCTGTACCGAGCAGCAGGTGAGTCAGGCGATTCCGGCGCTCGTCGGTCGCGCGCGTCCTGAGTTTGGGATCAAGGCAGACGCGGCGGAGCTGAGCTTCCAGAACATCATTGCGACGCTGCGTTCTCGTCAGAACGACGACGGAGGCTTCGGGTTGTGGGCGAACCCGAATCAGGTTCATGACTTCGCGTCGGTGTATGCGACGCACTTTTTGCTGGAAGCGAAGGAGCGCGGGCTGCCGGTTCCGCCGGAGCTCATCAAAAAGAGCCAGGAGTTTTTGAACCAGCTTGTGGCGCGGGAAACCAGCTCGCTGTCCGAGGAGCGAGTGCGCGCTTACGCGGTGTATTTGCTGACGCGCTCGGGCGTGGTGACGACGCAAGCAGCGATGAGCGTGCGCAAGCGGCTCGAAGGACAGTACAAAAACTGGGGCGAAGATCTGGCCGGAATCTATCTGGCAGCGACGCTACAGCTTCTGAAACAGACGCGGGATGCGCAGCGGATCATTGGCAGCGTCAGCCTCGGACAGGTCAAGGACAGCGCGACGGACTATCAGAACTACTACGATCCGCTGATTCGCGACGCGCAAGCGCTGTACATCATGGCGCGGCACTTCCCGGATCGCGTAAAGAGCCTGGGTCCAGATACGTTGCTGTCGCTGGTCGATGCGATCAGCAAGGGTCGTTACAACACGCTGTCGTCGGCGTATCTGATCTTGGCGTTCGATGCATACGCGCAGCTTGCGCAGGATCAGACCGATGTCAGTCAGCTCTCGATCATCGAGGTTCCGTCGTCGGGAGCGCAAAAGACGCTCAGTCTTCCGACGGGACTGTTGCCGCAAGTGAGCTTCTCGGCGGACGCGCGCAAGCTGCTGATCTCGTCGAGCAGTCCGCTGCGGACGTTCTATCAGGTGACGCAGTCGGGATACGATCAGCGCGTCTCGACCGATGTGGTCAAGCAGAAGCTGGAAGTGCTGCGCGAGATCGTGGGTGCCGACGGAAAGCCAATCAAAGAGCTGAAGCTGGGCGAAGAGGCCGAGGTTCACATCAAGCTGCGCAGCTTGGTGAAGGGCTCGCAGCTGTACAACCTGGCGATTGTGGACCTTCTGCCCGGTGGCTTCGAGGTGGTGGTGAGCCCGCCCGAGGAATCGAGCGACAGCGATTCGGATGACAGCGACGAAAACAGCAGGCCCGATAGAGACAGCGATGATGAAGGCAGCCATGAAGGGGGCGACGGCGAAGGTGGCGATGGCGACAGCGGAGAGCATGAGTCACGCTCGGCACGCAAGACCTCGGCGGCTCCGGCGCAGCTTCCGATTGTGAAGGCTGGCTCGACGTGGACGCCCGAGTATGGCGACGTGCGCGAAGATCGTGTGGTGCTCTACGGCAGCGTCGGTAGCGAAGTGGTCGAGTTTGTCTATGCGATCCGAGCGACCAACGCGGGCAGCTTTGCGGTTCCGCCGCTGCAAGGGGAAAGCATGTATGACCGCAGCGTGATGGCGCGATCCGCAGGTGGAAAGATTCGCGTCGTGAAGCCGTAACAGCGGGAAACCAGCGGTCTTCTACGGCAATGTCGTTGGCTGGGCTGGGCCGCGACGCTGCACGGTGAAAACAGCCCAAAAGAAGCTCTGCGTGGCAAGATAGGCTCATTCGGAAGACCGGCTCGATGGCTTTCTCGAGCAGGTACACACTCGGTTGGCGTGGACGGGTCTAGATACCGAAAGGACAGCGCTTTCAATGCGCGGCTGATACGAGACTTGGTTGTGGAGGGAGTTGTGCAAACGATGAGTAACTTATGGAACAAATGGGTGGTGGCGGGGGCCTTGGCGCTCGGGTCGCTGTTTGCGAGCACGCAAGCAGAGGCACAGGATGTCAAGACCGGGTTTCAGATCAATCGCTATGAGCCGACTGCCGCTGGCGAATGGTCGTTCTGGGTGGATCATCCTTGGTATTCGTCCACGCGCTATTTCGCAGCGGGAATTACGCTCAACTACGCGCACAATCCGCTCGTATTTGGACGCACGGACGCAACCGGATCGTTTAGCCAGACGCTGTCGGTGATCGAGCATCAGCTCATCGGGCACGTTGACTTGGCTGGATCGTTTCTGGATCGCGTGCTCATCACGGCGTCGATGCCGATTGTGCTGCTCGAGCGCGGTACACCGGCAGCCGGTGCGGCTCCCGCGACGGGGGTTGTGATCTCTGACCCGCGTGTGGGTCTGTGGGTCCGTCTGTTTGGTCAGCCGTATCGCAGCGCGGTGTCGATGAGCATCGGTGCCAACGTCTGGATTCCTTTGCGCGCCTTTGCCGACGGAAGCAGCGCGGTGTCCACCGGATCGAGCGATCAGTTCGTCCGTGTGATGCCCAAGCTTCAGCTCGGTGGTCTGTCGCATCACGTCATGTGGTCGTTTGGGGCTGGGTTTTTGTATCGCGCACCCGCCAAGATCGGAGACGCCTCGGTCAGCGACGCAGGAAGCACGGTCGGTTCAGAGCTTCAGCTCGGTGCCGCGATTGCATACGCAGACACCGCTCGTCGCTTTGCGATCGGACCAGAAGCGATTTTGTCCACCGTCGTACTGGGCACGGCAAACGCGAAGCCATTCGGGGGTGACTACACCAGCCTCGAAGTGCTGCTTGGGATTCACTACAACATTGCCAAGATCCTACAGCTTGGTGTCGCGGGCGGCGTCGGTCTGCTGCGTGAGCCAGGAACGCCCGATGGTCGCGTGCTGCTTCGTCTGGCGTATGCACCGTGGAAAGATCCAGACGGCGACGATCGCGACAAAGACGGAATTCCCGATAAGAAGGACGCCTGTCCCGACGATGCGGGCATTTCGACCGATGATCCGAGCACGCACGGCTGTCCAGATCGAGATCGCGACTTGGTCGTCGATAAGCTGGATATCTGTCCCGACGTTCACAAGGGCAAGAGCCCGGATCCGAACAAGCTCGGCTGTCCGATGGGTGATCGCGACAAAGACGGCGTACTCGATAACGAGGATCAGTGCCCCGACGTTCACAAGGGTCCAAATCCCGATCCGAACAAGCTCGGCTGCCCCGTCGGTGATCGCGATAACGACGGCGTGATCGATACGCAGGATCTGTGCCCCGACGTGCCCAAGGGTGACACGCCCGATCCGAACAAGCTCGGCTGCCCAGCGGGAGACAAAGACGGCGACGGCGTGGTGGATCCGAAGGATCAGTGCCCCGACGTGCCTGCGGGTCATAAGCCAGATCCGGCCAAGCTCGGTTGTCCGCTGCCCGATCGTGACAAAGACACCGTCGTGGATCCCGAAGATGCATGTCCCGATCAGCCGGGCGCACCCAGCTCGGATCCGAAGAAGAATGGCTGCCCAGGCCTGGTCCGCATCGAAAACGGCCAGATCGCGATCATGCAGCCGGTGTTCTTCGCGACGAACAAGGACGTGATCCTGAAGAAGAGCTTCCCGGTGCTCGACAACGTCACCGAAGCGCTCAAGGCGTCGCCGTTTATCAAGAAGGTCGAAGTCGGCGGTCACACCGACGATCGCGGCAAGGCCGATTACAACCGAGATCTGTCCGGTCGTCGCGCGAACAGCGTCGTGAAGTACCTGGTTGATCACGGCATCTCGGCGGACAAGCTGACGGCCAAGGGCTACGGTCCTGACAAGCCGATCGCGGACAACAAAGACGCCAAGGGTCGCGAAAAGAACCGTCGCGTCGAGTTCGTCATCCTCGATCCAGTGCAGCCGCAGGGCGTTCAGGTGAAGAGCGCTGCCGACGTGGTCGTGCCCGAATCGCCGGATCAGTCCGACGGCAAAGGCAAAAAAGGCAAGAAGGGCAAAGCCGACAAGCCCAAGGCCGATAAGAAAGCCAAGAAGGGCAAGTAAGCCGCCGCTTCGTCTGCTCGTCTCTCCTCGCGATCGCGTCGAAATTCCCCACAAGCTGAGCCCGTAAGCCCGCCCGAGCGGCGGGCACTTCGCCGTTTTTGGCAAAGTCCGCTAGGATGCCGCCATGCTGGCCAAGGCGTTTTCGGATGAGGTGGTGCCGTACTGTCTGCGCAGCGGCATGCTGTCGGGCGGAGCGGCTCCCTGGTTTGCGCTATCGACCTTTTTGGTGGTGATGGGCGCAGCGCTGATGTACAGCCCGCCGATTCGACGGGCGCTGCTGACGCTGCTCCAGCTTCTGGTGATGGCGCGGCGTTACCTTGGGCGACGGCTGTCCGGGGATGCGCAGCTTGCCGGTCCCGTCGAGCTTCGCGAGCTGTTTGTGCGGCTCGGTCCGACGTACATCAAGTTCGGACAGCTCATTGCCAGCTCAAATGGGCTGTTTCCCGAGCGCTACGTGCGAGAGTTCCAAAAGTGTCTCGATCGCGTGCCGCCGGAGCCGTGGAGCGTGGTCAAAGAGACGCTGACCCGAGCGCTCGGACGACCGCCGGAGCAGGTGTTTGCGTCGATCGATGAAGAGCCGCTCGCGTCAGCCTCGATTGCGCAGGTCTACGCGGTGACGGTGCTAAGCGGCGGTGTGACGCAGGATCTGGTGGTCAAGGTGCAGCGTCGCAACCTGCCCGAGCTGGTCGCCGCCGATGTGTCGATGCTGGCGTTTTGTGCGGATGTGCTGGCGCTGCTGCCCGGTGTGCGCGCGATGAATCCGCAGGCGGTGGTCGCGCAGTTTCAGCAGAACATTCGCGAGGAGCTGGACTTCCTCGGCGAAGCGTCCCGAATGGAAGAGTTTAACCGCATCATGGCGGAGCTGGGTCGTCCCGACGTGATTGCGCCCAAGCCGTATCGTCCGCTGTGTCAGCGCGATGTCCTGACGATGGAGCGTCTGCACGGGGTTCGCGTCGATGATCTCGACGGGCTGGCTCGAATCGGCATCAGTCGCGAGCAGACCGAAGCGCGGCTCATCGACGGAATGCATGCGTGGTTTTCGTGCATGCTCCGCTATGGGTTTTTCCACGGCGACGTTCACGCAGGCAACCTGATGGCGCTGGGCGACGGACGACTCGGCTTTTTGGACTTCGGGATCATTGGTCGTCTGGATCGCACGCGGCGCAAGCAGATCGCCAGCTATCTGCTCGGTTTTGCGACGCAGGACTTTCATCAGCTTGCGAAGACGATGGCGGCGATGGGCGCAGTGGCGCGCAAAGTAGACGAAGCCGAGTGGCAGCAGTTTGCGACGGATCTGAAGCTCGCGTTCGAGCCGTTTTTGCGTGGATCACTCGGTGGAATCGACTACAGCGAGGTGATCACCAAACTCATCAAGGTTGCCGAGCAGCACGGCGCGCACATGCCGAGCGAGTTTGTGCTGATCACGCGGCAGCTTCTGTACTTCGATCGCTATGCCAAGCTACTGGCTCCGTCGCTGAACTTGTTTGCGGATCCACGGCTCTTGATGACGGTGGGCGCGGAAGTTGTGTCGCTCGGAGCGCTGGACGACGAGTAACGGTGCCCCAGGCCCTCTGCGGGCCGTGGGATGCACACCCAGGTGACTACGGAGCAGCCGGGGCCGAGCCAGGGTTCGCGTTCATGTTGGGGGCCGCGCCGGTCGTGCCACCAGCCGGAGCCGCACCACCAGCCGCCGGATCGCTGCCAGCCGCCGGAGGCGCCACGGTGGTTCCCGCGTTCTGCGCCTTCGGACCGCAAGCCGACACACACACCACGAAACCGAGCATCGCGATCGCAGAGAGCTTCTTCATCGTCACATCTCCCAAGAAGGTTGGTTTTCGTTCCGTGATTGGAACCTTCGGCATCGTAGGGAAGTCGCGACGCACGGTCAACGCATGGGCCCGCTGCCTACTTGATCGACGCGGTCTGCCGACGCCACAGCCCGAGCAGCAGCAGTCCCGCCGCCAGCAGTCCCAGGCTCAGCCAGCGCAGCCAGCTCACGCGCTTTTGCGGCTTGATCGCGGTCCGGCTGAGATACAGGCGCGCTTCGCTGCTATCGGGATCGGCTGCGAGCGCTTGCTCAAAGTCTGCTTTTCCGTCGCCACCGCGTGACAGTGCAAGCTGACCATCGAGCAGGTGAATCCGCGCGCGCAGCTTGCCAGCATCGGGCTGATCGGGCGACAGCAGCACCGCGTGTCGCAGCCAGCCGACCGCTTGACTGCGCAGACCATCGTCGTTTTTGTGATCAGCTTCGGCAGACACTTGCTCGCCGTAGCGACGGAACGCGGCAGCCATCTCTGCTCGGCGCGGATGATCGGGCTGATTGGCCAAGATCCAGCCAAACTCTTCGACCGCTTGCTGAGGCTGCCCGGCGGAAAGATGGGCTTCTCCACTGGCGAACAGCTTGGCGTACAGCGCTTCTTCTTGCTTGTCGTAGTGCGCGAACAGCGTGTCGGTGAGCTCTTTGGCGCTCAGCTTTTCCGACGGATCTTCCCCAAACAGGGTCTTGTGCAGCCTGCGCAGTGCCAGCGTCGCCAGCTCTCGGTGGTTTAGATAGTCTTCTTTTTCTTCGGACTCTTCTTTGCCACCGGGCAGCTTGCGCTTGCGCTTGGGCGCGGGCGGCGGCGGCGGACCATCGACATAACGCAGCCAGGCCCAGCGTGCTTCGCGACGAACCCGACGTGAGCGCGCAGCCACCTGTTCCAAGATCGCGTCCACCGCGTCGATCGCCAGCACTTCTCCGTAGGCGTGGATGATGTCGGCGCGGACCCGATCATCGGACGCAGCGGCAATCGCTTTCGACGGACGCAGCCGATCCATCCGATCGAGCTGATACGACGCATACCGTCGCATCTTGTAGTTTGCGCGGCTCTTGTTGTTGTAGATGCGGATGAGACCGGGAATCGCGGCGCTGCCCATGGCGCGGACGTTGCGTCCACACTCGTCGCGTAGCAGTCCGTCGCGCACAAACGCTTGCTCAAACACCGGATGAACGGCCTCGCGTGAGCCTCGCTGACCGGCCAGCGACAGCACCCGCAGCAGGGCCACCTTGAGCAACAGCTCGCCGCGCGCTCGGTGCGCTTCATTGGGCGGCACGCTGGAAAGCAGCGGCTCTTTGCTGACATCGAGCAGCGCCAGCGCTGACAGCCAGTCCACCGCTTCGGGATCGTGCGGCTTGGGTCGCTGGTTCTTCGGCGTCTTGGGCGGAATCGGCGGCTCGGGTCGAGTGAGCCACATCGGCGGATCTTTGCCCGGACCGCGCGGATAGTCCGGGTTTGGATACTGTCCCCAGATCGAGTGAATGAGCAGCCGAAACACCGGCGTCTCGGCGGTCAGCTCTTTGCGCAGCCAGGTGGCGTAGCGCGTCTCTGCTTCGCTTGAATCGGAATCGGCGCTGGCAATCGCTTGGGCTGCGGCCAGGCGCGCGGCGGGCTGTTTGGATTGAATCTGGGCCGCAAGCTGGGTCAGGTCGGCATCGCTCGGTGCGGACGCCGGTGCGCTTTGGGTGGCTGTGGCCGCTTGCGCAACCACCGATGGCGCAGGTGCCAGCGCGCGCGCAGGCTCGGCGCAGACCTGCGCAGGAAGTCCAAAACAGACCAGCAGCATGGCTGCCGCTCGCTGGGGAGTGCCGCGTCTCATGGCGAAAGCTCTGGGTGGTTTACAGGCCGGGGGCGGGAAAGCGGATGAGCAGCTCGCGGACTTCGCCCGCAATCTGGGTCAAGGTCTGGGCATCGCTGCGTAGCTCGGCTTCGATGGCGCGATCCATCCACGCGGCGATCTGTGCCATGTCGCTTTCGATCATGCCGCGCGAGGTCACCGCCGGTGTGCCGATGCGCAGACCGGATGGATCAAACGGCTTGCGCGGATCAAACGGGACGCTGTTGTAGTTGGTTTCCAGGCCCGCTTTGTCGAGCGCTTGCGCCACGCGCTTGCCCGGCAGCCCTTTGTTTGTCAGATCGATCAAGATCAGGTGGTTGTCGGTTCCGCCGGACACCAGGTCGTAGCCGCGTGCGAGCAGTGCATCCGCGAGCGCCTTGGCGTTCTTCACGATCTGATGGGCGTAGCGCTTAAAGTCTTCGCTCGCCGCTTCTTTGAACGCGACCGCGAGCGCTGCCACCGTTGCATTGTGCGGACCGCCTTGCAGCCCAGGGAACACCGCTTTGTCGATGGCTTGGGCATGGTTTGCGTTGCACAGGATCATGCCGCCGCGCGGACCACGCAGCGTCTTGTGGGTGGTCGAGGTCACGACCTCGGCATGGCCCACCGGCGAAGGATGCGCGCCACCTGCGACGAGCCCGCTGATGTGAGCAATGTCGGCAATCAGGATGGCTCCGACTTCCTTGGCAATCTGGGCAAAGCCGGGAAAGTCAATCGTCCGTGAGACCGCCGTGCCACCACAGAACAGCAGGCGCGGCTTGTGTTTGCGGGCCAGCTCGGCGACTTCGTTCAGATCCACGCGGCCCGTGTCTTTGCGCACACCGTAAGGCACCGACGTAAAATACTTGCCGGAGATGCTGACGTTCCAGCCGTGGGTCAGGTGTCCTCCCGCTGGCAGGCCCAGACCCATGATGGTGTCACCGGGCTTACAAAACGCCAGATAGACCGCCAGGTTGGCCGGAGAGCCAGAGTATGGCTGGACGTTGGCGTGCTCGGCTCCAAACAGCGACTTGGCGCGCGCGATGCAAAGCTGTTCGATCTGGTCGATGAACTGCTGTCCTTCGTAGTAGCGCTTGCCGGGATAGCCTTCGGAATACTTGTTGGACAGCGCCGAGCTGAGCGCTTCCAAGACCGCTGCCGAGGTGTAGTTTTCACTCGGAATCAGCCGGATTTTGTCGCGCTGGCGCTGGTCTTCTTGTTCAAGCAGAGAGAAAATCTCGGGATCGACTCGGCGGAGGGTGTCGCGAAGCATGGGCCCATTTAGATTCCCGTTTCCCTCACCTGTCAATGTCCACGGAAGCGGCTGCGCGCACAGCGAAATCGGCGCGCGCTAGACTGCGCACACTGCTTGGTGATGCGTCCGACGTTTTCTCCGCCATCCGAAGTCGCTGAATACCGGATTGTCCGGCTGCTCGGGCGTGGCGCGATGGGTCAGGTCTATCTGGCGCAAGACACGCTGCTCGATCGGCCCGTCGCCATCAAGTTCATTGCCGCCGATCCGAGCCCGGCGCTGCGAGAGCGTTTTTTGGTCGAAGCACGAGCGATTGCGCGGCTGCATCATCCCAACGTCGTCAGCATCTATCGCGTCGGAGAGCACGCAGGCAGGCCGTATCTGGTGTCGGAGTTTGTGCGCGGTCAGAGCCTGTCAGAGCTGCCCAAGCCGCTGCCGGTTTCCGAGGCGCTACGCATTGGCATCGGACTTTGTGCTGGACTTCGCGCGGCGCATCAAGCGGGGGTGCTGCATCGCGATCTCAAGCCTGCCAACGCAATGCTCGCCGACGGTGGAGAAGCCAAGCTGCTCGACTTTGGACTGGCCAAGCTCTCGCCGCTACAGGTTGCATCGGGATCGGCTCTTTCGTCAGCTGCGTCTACGTCGTCGCGGTCCGAGCGTGATGAGCCAATCAGCGGCGACGAAGCGACGCTGACACCGGAAGCGGAAGCCAAGCGCTCGGGCTTGCCGGAACCCAGTGCAGACGTGACGCTCTCGGGACCCGCCGAGCTGGATCAGCCTTCCGTCGAAGCAGAATCTGAAACCGAAGCGGAATCTGAAACGGAATCGAGATCGAAAACAGAATCGAAATCTGAAACCGAAACGCTGGCTGCGCAGTCTCGCTTGTCGCTGACCAAGACGGGCGCGTGGGTGGGGACGCCGCGCTACATGGCTCCCGAAATTTTTGCCGGAGAGCCCGCGACGACGCGCAGTGATGTCTATTCGCTGGGCGCGCTCTTGTTTGAGCTGTGCGTCGGGAAGCCACCGTTTGTTGAGTCGGATGTGACGCAGCTTGCGATCGCTGTGCAGAGCCAAGATGCTCCGACGCTGGCTTCGCGGATTCCAGGCGGAGACTTTGTCGCTGAGCTGTCGCAGATCGTCGCGCGCTGTCTTCAGCGCAGTCCCGAAGCACGCTATCGCGACGGAAACGAGCTATGGCACGCGCTGACGCAGCTTCCGACGAGTGGAAGCGTACTTCCGTCTATTCCAGCGCCGATCCAGTCACGACGCGCTTGGCCGTGGTTTGCGACGACGGGTTTGATCGTCGTGGTGGGGCTCTTGGCATGGCTTGGTCTGACGGACCGTTCATTGCGCCGCGTCGCTGTGATGCCCGATGCGAGCCAGCCCGTCGCGCCGTCTCCGTCCGTCGGAAAAGAGCCGCGCGAAGATCTGCGTCGGCCCGAAGATCTGCGTCGGCCCGAAGATCTGCGTCAGCCCGAAGATCTGCGTCAGCCCGAAGATCTGCGTCAGCCCGAAGATCTGTTGCACGCTCCGGCGCACGCTCCGGCGCTGACCCGGCCCAAAGCGAAGCCGATTTTGCGTCCTGGCGCTGGGTCGAAGCCTAGCCTCGACGAGCTGACCAAGCCCGCGCGCGCTGGAACCAGTGGACCCATCGAAAAGCCAGCAGCGACCGAAAAGCCAGCAGCGACGACTGGAGCTGGAGCAACTGAAAAGCCTGCTGTCAGTGATCCCGTCGAGATTCCGATCGAGCGCTGACCGTCGCGCACTTCGCGGCTTGCCGAGCTGAACAGGCTATGCCAAGGTCCGCCTCGCTGAAGCGAAATGGAGAGGGAGATGCTGCGTCTTCGAGCGATTCTTGCGATGTCTGCGATTCCTGCCGTGCTGTCTGCGGTTGTGCTGGTTGGTGCGTGTACGACATCCTATTTCACCGACGACAACGCGGATCTGTCCACGCTCGATCTGGCGATTCCCACTGGGTCGGATCTGGCGACAGCGACCAAGGACTTGGCGACGCCGGATCTGGCGATGCAGTACAGCTGCCGAGGACAAGACGCGCCAGGCAAGAGCTACAAGCTGGTGATGAACCAGCTCACCTTGCCGTCTTCGTCGGGAACTGGCTCGTTTGCGTACGATTTCGATGGAGACGGACGGACTGAAAACCAGCTCAAGAGCTTGATCTCGACGATTGCGATCGCGGGACTGGATATGCAAAAGCCGCTGCAAGCTGCGGTCGAAAGCGGGCAGATCATCAACCTGCTGGCGATTCAGAGCGCAGCGACGGATACAGCGTCGTGCGTTGGGGTCACGCTGAACCGAGGCAAGCTCGGACCGATGCCCAAGTTCGACGGCAGCGATGTGTTTTCTCCCGTGACGCTGTTTGGCAGTCCACTCGGTGGCTCGCTGCTGAGTGGCAAGCTGGCGACGATGGACTCGCGGATCCTCAAGGCGGATACCGAGTCATCGTTTGCGCTGTCGATTTCGCTTGGCCGGGGACTACTGCCGCTGCCGCTGCGTGGCGTTCACGTCGAAGGTCGCTTGCAGCTCGTCGGCTCGCTGTGGCAAGTGAGCGCGGGCGTTATCCACGGCGTGGTGGCCAAGTCGGACCTCGACAGCAAGGTGCTACCAGCGGTGGCGGATCAGGTCACGCAGATCATCAACAGCGATCCGTTTTCGTCGAGCGCGCGGGCGCTCATCAACCTGTTTGAGAGCAGCACCGATCCTGTCAGCGTCAACAAGTGCGTGATCGCGGCGCGCTGCTGCCGTTTGAACCCTGCAACCTGCATGATTTTGCCGGATGAAGTCAGAAACTCGTCCGTCGGTGCCGTGCTGTCACCCGACGTGGAAGTGCTCGACGAAATGGGCAAGTGGAAGCCGGTTCCGGGCGGCAAAAAGTACAACGCGATGTCCGTCGGGATCGGCTTTTCCGCGATCAGTGCATCGTTTTAGCGTCGCTGCGTCGTGCCACTCGGCGGCGCCGTCCACAGCGGATGCCAGTTCGGACCTTTGCTGGTGGTCAGTCGTCGCAGGTTTTTTCCGTCGGAATCGATGATATAGATCTGGCTCTGACCGCCGAGCCCAAGCGTGAAGGCAACCTGCTTTCCGTCGGGCGAAAACACCGGCTCGGTCGCGTGATCGGTCTTCGATTCGTACAGCACCAAGCGCTTCTGCGTCGCCAGCTCGACGATACACAGCTTGTCTTTGTGCCCTCGCTGTCGATGAACGTAGAGCACGCGCTTGCCATCGGGCGAAAAGCTGGCGCTCTCTTCGACGGTGAATGGATCAAGCGGCTCCGTTGTGACACGGCGCGACTTGTTTCCGTCGAGAGACAGCGTATAGAGGCGATCCGCACCTTCGCGATCACTGCCAAACAGCAGCAGCTTTCCGTCGGATGACCACTGCGGTTGCCACTCATCTCGCTCGGTCTGGGTCAGGCGCTTGGCTGGTCCGCCGCTGCTCGACGCAAGATATAGCTCTGCCACTTGATCGCGGCTGGAGACGAACACCACGCGATCGCCCGTCGGGGACAAGCTGGGCTGAAAGTTGCCTTGACGATTGCTGGTAAGCTGGTTCAGTCGCTGTCCGTCGAGCGACAGCCTAAATACCTCGCGCAGTCCCGTCGAAGATCCCTCGAAGAACAAGAACTTTCCGTCGGACGAAAACTGTGGACTGTGCAGCACCGAGCGCACGGGTCCAAGCGGCTTCGCGGTTCCGCCGGACAGCGGATGCAGCCAAAATCGCTGCGGTCGTTTTTGATCCGACTCACTCACCGACGTAACCAGCAGGTATTTTCCGTCGGGAGTGAGTGGACCATTATAGTCCGCGTCGGGACTCTTCGTCAGTCGTCGCTCGCCTTGGCCGTCGGGCTGGATGACATAGACTTCACGGTTGCCGTCGCGCTCAGAGATAAACGACAGCAGCAGCGCAGCCCCGAGAGCGAGAGGCGACATGATGGCTACTCCACCTTGATGGCGTCAGCAATGACCCAAGCGCCCGCCGCTGCCCAGCGTGATATGGCGACTTGGTTCCAGCCCGTCGTGAAGTTGTACTTGCCGAGAGAAACCCACTTGCCACCGTCGATGCGCTGATCTTTTTTGACGGAGCCGAGGGTGGTGCCGCTGGCGTTGTAGATCACAAAGGGCGTTGCCGAGCTGCGATCCGAGGCTGAGGTCCACCACGCGAAGACCTCTCGGTTGGCGGCGGCGGGTAGATAGAACTTGAAATAGATCGCGTCGGACACCGATTCCGTCGGGGCTGCGTAGTAGCCGGTGCCGTAGTAGCCGCTGACGCTGGTCGATGACTTCCAGTTGGCGCTCGGCGTGTCAACCTGGGCGTTTGCGCCGTTGTTGGCCTGGTTGCTGTCCACGATGATCGCCGAGCTGCCACCGACGCAGCTGGTGATGCGATTCATGTAGTCTGCCCACGGGAAGTCGCGGCCTGGATCGTCTGCTCGACGGACAGGATCGGGCTGATAGTGACCGATGATGTGGCTGCGGTCGCGTGGGATGCTGTTGCGCTTGACGATGTCGCATGACAGCTTCGCCGACGCAGCGATCTGACCTTCGGTCCACGGGTTTGCGCTGGTGTAGGAAAAGCCACCGTGCTCGATTCCGACGGAGCGTGGGTTGGTGGGACGGCCTTCCCACGATGCCCCGACGTGATGCGCGGTGTCTTTTTCATCGACGAGCGCAGCGATCTCAGAGCCGCTCTCGTTGACGACGTAGTGGGCCGAGGTCTTGTTCGGGTTCGTCGGATAGGGCGTGTTCAGCCACGAGACGCAGCCTGAGTACGCGCCCGAGCAGGTGTGGATGACGAGGAGATCAATCGACGCACTGCGACCGACGGTATAGTTCGACGAAGGCGCAGGCTTCCACACCGATCCCGCGTAGCGCGCACCGGCAAAGGACGGCTCGGGCTCACTCGGGGTCGCAAAGCGCGGAACCAGGTTGGGCTGGGGCGCGCTCGACAGACCGTGAGCAACCGCAACTTCCGACGGAAGTCCTTCGCGCAAGGTCTTGTAGACGACGTTGTGAAGGTAGTACGCCTGCGCATCTTGGCTCGGCAGACCCGAAAAGCGAGCGATCGGGCCGGCCCACGCCGCAAGGTCGCCGCGATCGATTCCTGCTTCGTCGGCATAGCTGCGCAGCAGAGCGGCTCCGGCGAGCACGTTCGACAGGACATCGTTTTGGGCATCTTCCGTCGCAACTCCAGCGAGTCGTGCGCCATGTTCCAGACGGTCACCACGGAGCGCCATCACGCCGTAAATCGGCGCATCACCCGTGGCATCACCGACTTGACCTGGCACAAAGTACAAGCGGGTTTCGGCATATGCGACCGCTGACAGCACAGCCTGCGGAATCCCGAACTGATTCGCTGCGCTGATCAGGGCGCGACCGATTTCAGACGGTTGCTGGGGTGCGGCTGTCTCGCCAACGGGCGGAGCAGTCACGAGGGTTGCGGGTGCTGCCTGTCCGCATGCCGCGAGCAGCGAGAGCGTGAGCAAGGTGAACCGAGTCTTCATGGACGCCTCCAAAACGATGTGGGAATCGATCGGACATCTTCGCTGTTTGCGAAGAATGGGTACCTAACGCGCAGAGCATAGTCTCGCTGCAGTCCCGGCGCGGCTTTTTGTTCAGCTTGTGAGGATTGCGACGTAAACTGCTCCAAATGATCTGTGCTCGATCGGCTGGCTGGACCATCTGCCCGTCGATGGAGCGAACAAACAACCCTTGTAGGAGTCGGTATGAAACGACATCTCCTTCTGTCTGCGCTGCTGCTCGGTTTCGGCTCTGCGACGCTGGTGAGCCAGAATGCGGGCGCGCAAGACCTGGCCAGCTTTGAAAAGCGCACCACGGTCAAGACGCTGCCCAATGGTCTGACCGTCATCATCGTCGAGCGTCCCGAGGCTCCGGTATTTTCGTACTTCACGCACGTCGATGTGGGTGGCTCGCAAGAAGCGATGGGTCAGACGGGCCTGGCGCACATGTTTGAGCACATGGCGTTCAAAGGCACCGACAAGATCGGCACCAAGAACTTTGCGACGGAAAAAGTGCTGATCGACAAAGTGGAAAAAGCGTATCTAGCCTACGACGCAGAGCGACGGAAGCCGCAAGGCAGCGATCCCAAAAAGGTCGAGTCGCTTGAAAAGTCGTGGCGTGACTCGATCGCCGAAGCGAGCAAGCAAGTCGTCGCCAATGAGTTCGGCGAGCTGGTGGATCGCAACGGTGGAGTCGGGCTCAATGCGTTCACGAACAGCGACGAGACGGGTTACTTCTATTCGCTGCCGTCGAATCGGTTGGAGCTGTGGGCGTATCTGGAGTCGGAGCGCAGCAAGCGTCCGGTGATGCGTGAGTTTTATACCGAGCGCGATGTCGTCAACGAAGAGCGACGGATGCGTACCGATAGTCGTCCCGTCGGAAGAATGCTAGAGCAGCTCCTGGCGGCAGCGTTTACGGCGCATCCCTATGGTCGTCCTGTCGTCGGCTGGCCGTCGGATCTGAATACGTGGTCAGCGACGGATGCGCTGAAGTTTTGGGAAACGCATTACACCCCGGCGAACATGGCGATTGCCGTCGTCGGTGATGTCAAAGCGAGCGAAGCGCTGCCGATGCTGGAGTCGTACTTTGGTCGGCTGCCGAAAGGTGCAAAGCCTGCGCCGCTGAGCACCGTCGAGCCAAAGCAGTTTGCGGAGCGACAGGTGATCATGAAAGAAGCGTCGCAGCCGTGGTACGCCGAGGGCTATCACCGTCCCGATGTCTATGACAAAGATGACGCGGTGTACGACGCGATTGCCGATCTGATGTCCACGGGAAGGACGGCTCGGCTGTATCGCGCGCTCGTCCGAGACAAAAAGATCGCAGCAGCGGCGGGCGGCTTTTCGGGTCTGCCGGGACGGAAGTATCCGCACCTGTTTGCGTTTTATGCGATGCCGACGCCGGGAAACTCTCCGCAGCAGGTTCGGACCGCGATTCATGAAGAGCTGGAAAAGCTCAAGAACTCGCTGGTCAGCGACGATGAGCTTCAGATGGTGCGGGCACGCGCCAAGATGCGGCTGCTAAACAGCCTGTCGAGCAATCAGTCGCTGGCGATCGCGATGGCGACCTCGCAGCAGCGCTTCGGCGACTGGCGAGAAGTGTTCCGTCGCGTCGATCGCATCGACAAAGTGACCAAAGAAGACATTCAGCGCGTGGCCAAAGCCGTCTTCATCGACAGCAATCGCACCGCCGCATGGATCGAGAGCACCGGAGGCAAGTGAGCATGAACACCGTGAAAAACCGCGTAACAAGAGGGCTTACGGGCCTTGTGCTCCTCGGGCTGCTGGGTGGAGCGCAGGCCGATGCTGCTCCGGTGGTGGTCAAGGGTGACGGGCGGCAGATCAAGCCGCCGCCGCTGCGCGTCGTCAAGCCACAGCAGCCAACGCGCCTGAGCTTGGAAAACGGCATCGTGGTGCTGCTTCAGCCGGACAAAGAGCTGCCGCTCTTATCGCTGACGGTGATGATGCGCGGCGGAAGTCGCGATGAGCCCGAAGGCAAGACGGGCCTGGCTGACATCTTTGCAGAGTCGTGGCGCAGCGGCGGAACGCGGACCAAGACTGGCGATCAGATCGACGACTTTTTGGCGCTGCGAGCGGCGACGATCGAGACCGGCAGTGAGCCGTCGAAGATGACGCTGTCGGTTCACTGTCTGAAAAATGACTTTGCTGATGTGCTCGGGCTGGCGACGGAGCTTCTGCGCGAGCCGGAGTTTCGTCAGGACAAGATCGACATCGCGAAGCGACAGATGTTTACCGCGATCAGCCGTCGCAACGACGAGTCCGGTGAGATCGCGAACCGCGAGTCGGCCAAGCTGGCGTACGGAAAGGATCATCCGCTCGCTCGGCAAGAAGAATACGCGACGGTGGCTGCGGTTACACGCGACGATCTTCAGATGTGGCACCGTCGGTTCGTTCACTCAGGAAACATGATCGTCGGTGTGTCGGGTGACTTCGATCCGGCAGAGATGACGACGCTGCTTCGTCAGAAGCTCGGGAGCCTGCCGCAGAGCCAGAAGCTGGTGACGCCGGAATTGGGCTTTGTCCCGACGCGGCCTGGGCTGTTTTTCGTCCCGAAAAAGGAAGTGAATCAAAGCTCGATTCACTTGGTGCAGCTTGGGACGACGCGCAAAAACCCGGATCACTACGCGCTCGAGGTGATGAACGAGATCTTCGGCGGCGGCTTCTGGGCGCGGCTGTTTTCCAACATTCGCACCAAGCAAGGTCTGGCCTATAACGTCGGTGGTGGCGTCGGGCTGGGCTACGAATATCAGGCGCTCTACAAAGTGGCGATGTCCACGAAGAGCCAGACCACCGGCAAGTCGATTACGGCGCTGTTTGAGCAGGTCCAAGGCATGCTGATGAATCCGCCGACGCCCGACGAGCTTCAGAAGGCCAAGGATGCGATCCTGAACTCGTTTGTGTTTCGCTTCGACAGCAAGGCCAAGATCCTGAGCGATCGGATGCGGCTGGAGTTTTCGGGCTATCCCGCCGACTACACGGAAAAGTACGCGGAGCAGATTCAGAAAGTCACGCTCGACGATGTGAAGCGCGTGGCGCAAAAGTACCTGAATCCGGGCGGCTTTGCGGTGCTGGTGGTGGGCAATCCCGACGAGATCGGCGATCAGCTTACGCAGCTAAAACACCTGGGGCCGGTTCAGACGATCGATGTCTCGATTCCGCCGCCGCCTCCGAAGCCGCAGGCCGCGCAGAAGTAAGCGATTAGCGCACGCGCAGTGTCAGTCCAACCGCCGCAAACAAGGCTGATCCCGTCGGAAGATAGTCATATCCAAGGGCAAATGTCGCGGCGGCCTTGCCCATCCAGAGATCCGCTCCAATTCGCGGCGAAAACGCCGGTGTTAGCGCTGTTTGTGGCTGACAGCGTGCGTCGGTGAGCTGCTGGGCGCTCAGTCCGATGCGCAGCGCCACCCACGGCGACCACCACGATCCGTCGCGGTTGTTGATCAGATCGAGCCGCAGTCCGGTAAGTGCCAAGAGCGCATGCGGACGCAGCGGTGTTTCAGACGGGCAGGGCGTGTACGTAAACGGCGCAAGTACACCGACGGTGGCACCGAGCAGCGACAGCGGACCCGATAAGCGGGTGGAAAGCTCCAGATCGAGCGGCACAAACGCAGTGACGCGATGCGAGTCATCCAGTCGGCGAATCAGCGTCGGAGACAAGCCCGAAAGAAGCTGAACGCGGGTCCGAAAGCGCGGCAGATCCGGCAGCGGCGCAGCGTTGGCGTGCCCGAGCGTGAGCGCAGAGAACAAAGAGAGTCCACACCAGCCAGCCAGGCAGTGTGCGATCCGGCCCAGTACAGCCCGGCCCGGTTGGAACTGATCAGACGATGTTGACACGGTAGAGGCGACGGAGGTTGGGCTGATTAGCGCACAATCTTGGGCGGGCGGGAATGGACTTGTGGGCTGCGCTGTTTCTAGGGGCTGGATGCGCTGTGTACGAAGAGAAGCCAGAGGGCAGCGGTCGGGCCGCTCGCTTGACGGCAAAGCGCGGTGGGAAGTAGCCTGGTTGCGGAGGATACGTTGGCCGAAAAGAAAAAAGGCTTCGGAGATGCCCTCATCGGTCTGTTTGTGGTTCGGGAAGATGGAACCGACAGCGAAGAGGAGACCGCCGTCGCCAAGCCAAGTCCTGGCAGCGATCCTGCGGTCGATGAGCTGATCGCAAAGTATGCCGGTGGTGGAGGGGCTGCGACGAGTCGCGCTGCGAGTCGGCCTCCGGCGCCACCGGCTGCGGCGAGCCGATCGGGTGCGACGCGTCCGCCTCGGGCTCCGGTGACAGAAGCGGAGGCTGCGGAGCCGGTTGCGCAAGCGCCTGCTGCGGTGACTTCACCTGCGACGCCAGCCGAGCCGATTCCCGAGGTCAAAGTAGACTTTGCGACCGTGCTGCGCAAAGCGGGTCTTTCGGACGATGAGCAAGGTCGCGTCGAAAAAGCGCTGAGCCTGCTTTCGTCGCTGCCAGCGGAAACTCCGCTGGAGATCAAGCGTCAGATCGTCGCTGCGTCGCTGCAAGCGTTCGGGATTCCGATCGAGCAGATCATCGAATCGGCGGCGCTGCACATCCGCGCGCTCGACAAGCACAGCTTGGAAGGTCAGACGCAGACGCAGACGTTTTTGGAACAAGGCAAGCGACGGATTGCGGAGCTAGAAAAAGAGCTTTCGCGGGTTCGCTCGTCGATGCAAGAGCAGCAGTCGCTTCAAAAAGGACTGGAGCTTTCTTGTAACCAAAAGAAGCGACGGATTCAGGATGTGCTCGACTTCTTTGGTCCCGAAGCGGTCGAAAAAGCCACCAAGCTGTCACCGAAGCTGCGCGGGCAACCAACATAAGAGCAGGCTCGAAACGCGCAGCCTTTGTTGCAACGATTCATCATGCCGCAAGATGTAGCGGCCACACTTCAAGGAGCACTCGGACATGTCTGTCTTTGGTCGTCTAGCCAACCTGTGGAAAGGGTTTATCAGCCTCTGGATTTCCGACGTCGAAAAGGATCACCCGGAGATTGCGTACGAAAACGCGATCAACTCGATGGTCGAGAAGTACTCGGCGCTTAAGCGTGCGACGGCAGCGATCATTCGGCGACGGGAAGAGCTGGCCGAGCGCTTGGCGAGTCAGCAAAAAGAGCTGGCCCAGGTGAGCGCGGATCTGAACACCGCCATCGAGACGAACCAGGATGATCTGGCGGTGGTGCTGATTCAGAAAAAGAACCAGCTTGAGTCGTCGATCGCCGAGCTTCAGACGGATGCGGACACGGCGGCCAAGGACGCGGACAGCGCGAAGCAGTCGCTCTTGTCGGTGCAAAACGAGATCAAGAAGCTCAAGGCCGAAAAAGAGACGATGGTGGCCAAGCTGGAATCGGCGCAGGCTCGGATGCGGATTCAGGAGCAGCTCGAAGGTCTGTCGGTCGATGCGGAAGTCCAAGCGCTCGACAACGTGCGGACGCACATCAAGACGCAGGTTGCGCAGGCGAATCTCAACAAAGAGCTGGGCGAGACGGATCTCGATTCGCGTCTGAAGACGCTGCGCAATGCATCGGGCGACGTGACGGCCAAGCAGCAACTCAGCGAGCTAAAGGCTGCCGCCGCTGCCAAGCGTGCCGCTGCCAAGTCGATGTAACACCAGCCCGACCGTCTGTTGTGAGCTGGTTTATCGATCGCGAGTCACGCGAGCCTACAGAGTTTGAAGCGAGCGGAGCCTGTTATGAAGCTGACGCCTTTTGCCAAGATCTTCATCACCTTGATCATCCTCGGGGTGGTTGGTTATGTGCTGTACGTCAAAGGAGACGGCATCAACCAGTGGGTCAACCAAGGAACGCCGAAGCCCACGGCCCCAGCGGGAGACAAGACCGCGACGGGACCAGCCTCGGGCGTTTCCAAAGATGACTTTGCGGCGATTGGGGCCGCGCGCGAAGCCGGTCGTCAGGGCGTCACGGGCATTGCCAAGGCGCAGGTCGGCGCGGGCAAGCTCGGTCGTAAGCTGCGCGTCGGTATCAACACCTGGGCGGGACACGCTCCGGGCATTGTGGCGAACGGTGGTCTGACGGGCGGCGACAAGTCGTCGATTTACCTGAGCAAGTACAACCTTGAGGTCGAGTTCACGCTGCTCGAAGACCCGCAGGCGAAGCTGGCGGCGTTTCTGAAGGGCGACATCGACATCATGTGGGACACCGTCGATTCGTGGGCGCGTGAAGCGTCGGCGCTGGCGGAAAACGGCAAAGGTGGCAAGGCGATCATTCAGCAAGACTGGTCGCGCGGTGGCGACGGCATCGTGGCGCTGGCCAGCATCAAGAGCATCGAAGATCTGAAGGGCAAAAAGATTGCGACGACGCGGTTTACTCCGTCGCACTGGCTGCTGCTGTATCTGCTCTCGCAGTCGGGACTTGCACCGGCGGACAAAGCCGAGATCGAAAAGAACCTGGTCTTTACGGCGGAAGCTTCGCTGGCGGCGGCGGCGTTTAAGTCAAAGAACGTCGATGCAGCGGTGACGTGGGAACCGGATCTGTCGGGATCGGTCAAAGCGCGTGGCGACGAAGCAGCGATCCTGGTTTCGACGACGGCGGCAACCAACGTGATTGCCGACGTGCTGGTGGCGCAAAATGAGCTGGTCGAAAAATATCCTGAGACGGTGACGGCGTTTGTTCATGGCTGGTTCGACGGCATCGACGCGATCGGAAAAGATCCGGCGAGCGCATACAACATCGTCGGAAAAGCGCTGAAGCTGCCGGAAGAAGACGTATCGGGAATGCTGTCGGGGATGAAGCTGACGAGCTTTGCGGACAATGCGCTGTTCTTCGGGCTCGACGGAAATCGTGCGCAGTTCGAGGCGCTGTTTAACGCAGCGTTCATCGTGTGGCGCAAGCAAGGCGTGATCAGCAAAGCGGTCGATGCCAAAAACTGCGTCGATACACGCTTTGTCGCAGCGCTCGCGGAGCACTATCCCGGTCAGAAGGTGGTCGAGACGTTCAAGTTCGATCCAAAGAAGGTCGATCCGGCCAAAGAGCGCGCGATCATCAACAAGCAGCTCACGATCTACTTTACGACGGGAAGCGATCAGATCATGGCGGGCTCGAACTTCGTGCTCGACTCGCTGGGTGAGACGATGACTGCGTTTGGCAACACGCTGCTGCGCATCGAGGGCAACACCGACAACACGGGCTCGCGCACGGCCAATCGCTCACTTTCGCAGAAGCGCGCCGACGCGGTGAAGGACTACCTCATCCAAAATCACAAGATCGATCCGAAGCGCTTTCAGACGATCGGCAACGGACCGGACAACCCGGTGGCTCCGAACGCGACCGAGTCTGGCCGACAGCAAAATCGTCGGACCGACATCAAGGTCATCCTGAACGTGCAGTAACCATGGCCGCCGACGTGTCGAGCCCGAAAAAAGTCCCGCTGCGCTCGCGAGAGCCGATCTGGTCGCTGCGTAAGCCTCTCCCGGCGAGCTGGCAGCTGTGGCTGGGCCTGGTGCTGCCGCTTTTGATCTTGGTGCTGTGGGTTGCGCTGACTTCGGGCAGCAAGCCAGTGGTGGGAAGCGCGTTTTTGCCCAAGCCAACCGATGTCTTGCGGGTGCTGCTGCGCGACTTGGTGATCGGCAGGCCGGATGTCATCGCTGGAAAGTCGGTGGTGGTGCGGGTGCTGCTGGATGCGGCGATCGCGTCGAGCTGGCGAATCATTCTGTCGTTCGGTCTGGCAGCGGCGGTGGCGCTGCCGCTCGGGATCATGATGGGCGCGTTTGAGCCGGTGAATCGCTTGGTGGAGCCGGTGATGGCACCGCTGCGCTATATGCCGATTTCCGCGTTCATTCCGCTCACGATCCTGTGGTTTGGCATCGAGGAAAAGCAGAAGCTGGCGTTTCTGTTTTTGGGCGTGTTCGTCTATCTGCTGCCGGTGGTGGTGAGCGCGATCCGTGCGGTTCCCGAAGAGCTGGTTCAGACGGCGCGAACGCTGGGCGCGGGACGGCTTCAGGTGGTGTTTACGGTGCTGGTTCCGGCGGCGGCTCCCGATATCTTTGATTCGTTCCGGGTGATGAACGCGATCTCGTGGACGTACGTCATCTTGGCGGAGTTTGTGAACACCCGCAGCGGCATCGGCTACCAGATTCAGCTCGCCGGAAATCACCTGCACATCGACGAGGTGTTCGCGGGCATCTTGATCATCGGCATGATTGGGCTCGGTTCCGACGCGCTGATTCGATTCTTCGGCAAGCTGCTGTTCCCGTGGCGAGAGGCTGGACATGTCTGAGCAGAGCGTCTCGACAGCCAAGCAGGACAAGAGCGAGCCGAGCGCTGGCAACAACATTGCCGTCACGGTTCACAAAACGGCGATCAAGCTTCACGTCGAGGACTTGCACGTCACCTATCGCGGTCGCAGAGGCGAAGATGTCGAAGCGGTGCGCGCAGTGTCGTTTGACATCATCGACAAGCCGGGCGTCGGCGAGATCGTGGTCTTTTTGGGTCCGTCGGGCTGCGGCAAGTCCACGATCCTCAAAGCGGTGGCGGGACTGCTGCCTCCGACGAAGGGTCGCGTGCTGATTGGCGATCACGAGGTCAATGGCCCAGGACGCGATCGCGGCATGGTGTTTCAGCAGTACACCTCGTTTTCGTGGCTGACCGTCGTCGAAAACGTTGAATATGGGCTGCGACTGCACGGTGTCGGGGCGAGTGAGCGACGAGCGCGTGCGATGGAAATCCTCAAGCACGTCGGGCTCGATCAGTTCGCGAGCAAGTATCCCAAAGAGCTGTCGGGCGGCATGAAGCAGCGGGTGGCGATTGCGCGCACGCTCATCAACAAGCCGAAGCTGCTGTTGATGGACGAGCCGTTCGGTGCGCTCGATCCGCAGACGCGCTGGGAGATGCAGGGAATGCTCATCGACATCTCGCACCGCGAAGACAACACGATCCTGTTTGTGACCCACGACGTGGCGGAAGCGGTGTACCTGGCCGATACGGTCTACGTACTGAGCCGTCGGCCCGCGCAGATCCTGCATCGCATCGATGTGCCGACGTTTGCGGATCGGACTCACAAGGTGAAGGCGAGCCCGGAGTTTCGCCAGTGTGAGGAGCAGCTTCTATCGCTGCTGTACGCCAAGTGAGTGATCGCGTGGCCAGCCCGTCTCGGAGCGGGAAAAAAGAAGCGCCTCCGTACGCCAAGTACGCGTTCGCCAATCCGTACAACCTGTCGCTGCTCGCGGGGGCGGGAAGTGCGGCGCTTCTGACGGGACACTGGTGGATCGGGCTGTGCGCGGTGGCGGCGGAAGCGGTGTGGATGCTGTTTGCGCCGGACTCGCGGCTGCTGCGCAAGACCTGGTTCGATCCGATCTGGGACGGCGAGCAGAAAGCGGCGCGGCTGGCTCGGCAATCGGCAAAGTTCAACGCACTTCCTGATTCGGAAAAAGAGCGAGCGCTCAAGCTGCGCGATCAGCAAAAACGGATCGAGAAGATGGCCAAAGACAATGCCACCTTCACCGTCGATCTTCTGTCGGAAGACATCGCGAAGCTGGAAGATCTCGTCGATGACTTTCTGGACATGGCGGCGGTGTCGGCGCGCTACGAAAGCTATCTCAAAGAGATGGATCTGGCCGACATCGAGCAAGACATTCGTCGCTATTCGCTACAAGTCGAGCGCTTGCCAATCGGTGATGAGCGACGAAAAGTGGCGCAGAAAAACCTGGAAGTGTTGCTGTCGCGCAAAGACCGCTACATGGAGCTGCGACGGAGCTTGCAGACGGCGCGCGGTCAGATGGATCTGATGGAAAATACGTTTCTGCTGCTCGCCGATGAGATCGTCGGGATGCAGAATCCGACGGAGCTGGGAGCACGGCTCGACGGGCTGCGCGAAGGCGTTGCTGCGGTTCGCGAGACTTCCCGAGAGACAGAGCGTTACATGCAGGCCGTGAGTCGCTAGGGACGATCGACGGCTAGGAATCGGAGATGTGTACACGATGACCACCCTGAGCACCTCGAAAGCGACCCGGCTTCCCGTTTGGGCGGATGAGATTCGTCGTCGCTATCTACGCGGCGAATCGACGCAGTTTGTGCTGTTTGGCAACGTGCATGACCTGATCCTCGATGATCCCGACGGTCAGATCGATAAGCGCAGTGCCGACGAAAAGCTGCTGACGCTGCCCGAGTTTTTGACCAAGGTGCTGCTCGAAAAGAAGTCGATGGTTGTGCTGTACAACGTATCGACGGGCGTGCGCTTTGTCCGAGGCAAGCTGCCGCCGGGCTTTGAAGATCTCGCGCTTCAAAAAGAGCCGTCGAAGGTGCTGCCGCTGCTTGAGCGCCTGCTCGTGACGCAAAACGGTGTCGCGCTGGTGGTCGAGTACGCTGAGACGGTCTCTCCCGCCGGAGAGACGAGCTTTTCAACCATCGAGGACCGCTCGTCGGTGGTTACGCTTCAGCGCTGGTCGATGCTGCCTGCGCTCGATAAAAACGACAGCTTGGTGTTTTTGCTCGTCGAAAACCTGTCTGAGCTGCATCCCAAGCTGGTTGCCAATCCTCGGGTTGCGACGGTGCAGATACCGATTCCCGACGCGGACAGTCGGCGCGCGCTGCTTCGTCACATCCGGTCGGACATGGGCCTGGCCGAGCTGGAGATGATGACCGAGGTGACGGCGGGTCTGAAGAACATCCAGATCCAAGGCATCTTGGCTCCGCACGATGTTCCGTCGGACGACGACATTGAGCGCACCAAGTACATTGCCGAGCTGCTCGGTGGTGGCTCAGCGGCGGTCGAGCGGGCCCAGAAGCTGGCGCAGATCACCAAAGGCATGCCGCGCACCGAGATTCGTCGCCTGATTGCGCCCGACGGTCCCGTCACGACGAGCAGTGACAGCGACGAGCGTGCCGAGCTATTGCGTCTGATCGCCGCGCGCAAGCGAGAGATCATCGAGCGAGAGTGCTACAGCCTGATCGAGTTTCTCGATCCCAAGCACGGCTTCGAGGTCGTCGGCGGCATGGACGAGGTCAAGCGCGACCTGTCGCTGATTGCCAAGAGCATTCGCGAAGGCCGTCGCAGCCGCGTTCCGATGGGACTTTTGTTCGTCGGACCGATGGGAACCGGCAAGACCTTCGTCGCTGAAGCCTTTGCCAAAGAGTCGGGTCTGACCGCGATCAAGTTCAAGAACTTCCGCAGCAAGTGGGTCGGCGCCACCGAAGGCAACCTCGAGCGAATCCTGCAAGTGGTTCAGGCCATCGGTCAGGTCATGGTCATCATCGACGAAGCCGATCGCGCCTTTGGCAACCAAGGAGAAGACGACGGTGGCACGTCGAGCCGCGTCATTGCTCGCATCAAAGAGTTCATGAGCGACACGAGCAACCGAGGCCGCGTGCTGTTCGTGCTGATGACCAATCGTCCCGACAAGATCGACATTGATCTCAAGCGCGCGGGACGACTGGATCGCAAGATTCCGTTCTTTTACGCGCAGACGACCGCCGAGGTCGAGACGATCCTCAAAGCGCAGCTGCGCAAAAACAAGGTGGGAAGCGATCTGAGCTTCCCGATTGCGGGCGACGGTCTGGCCCCGATTGTCGGCATGTCGAACGCGGACATCGAAGCGGTGGTGCTGCTCGCGACCGACTATGCCAGCCAGCGCGCCGAGCAGCTTGGACTTAAGGAAACGCCGGTCAGCCTCGATGATCTGCTGCGGGCAGCGCGCGATTACCTGCCGCCGCGTGACATGGAGATGCTGGAGTTTATGGAGCTACTGGCGGTGTTTGAGGCGTCCAACCGGCGCATGCTGCCGCCCAAGTACGCAGATCTGCCGATCGAAGCGCTGCAAGAGCGCCTGCATCGGCTCAAGATTGTCGCCGGTCATCGTCGCTAACCCGTGACCGAGCCGGTTCGGATTTGAACCCTTTTTCGATCCCAGAAGGAGACGTGCGATGAACTTCTTTCCCGAGATTTCGCTGTCTACAGCCCAGGCCGAAGCGATTGCGCGCGGTCTGTTCCACATTGCTCACTCGGACGGACTGCATGAGCGGGAAGCCGCGCTGGTTGCGTCGTTTTGGTCCGACGCAGGCGGCAGCCACAACGCGCTGTCCGAGCTGTCGCGTCGCGGTCCGCTGTCGAGCGAAGAGCTGACCGCTGTGCTGGATACGCAAGAAGTGCGACGGCTGTTTGTGAAGACTGCGCTGCTGCTCGCGTTTGCCGACGGACAGGTCACAGGCAGCGAGAGCGAGCTGGTGCGCAAGTACGCCGCTGAGCTGGGTCTTGGCGACGAGCTGAACCACCTCGAAGAGCAGGTCAAAGAGTATCTGCTAGGGCAGCTTTCGCACATTCACAACACGGCCGCGCTCGCCGAGATTGCCCGCAAGCTGAAGATCTAAATTGTCGTGGCCGCAGCGGTGTGCCTAAGATCGCGCCGTCATGGCGTACTTTTGCCACTCGTGCGGAAACGAGCAAATCTTCGAGGTCAAGGTCGGTATCAAGGTCGGTCGCCGCGATACCTGTCCTCACTGTGGTGCAGATCTGCATTGCTGCAAAAACTGCACGCACTACGAACCGAACGTCCACAACCAGTGCCGAGAGCCCGAGGCTGCGTTCATTCGTGATCGCACCGAAGCCAACTTCTGCACCCACTTTTCGATGCGCGACTCCGAGGGCTGGAAGGAAGATCGCTCGGCGGAAGAAGCAAAGAAGAAGCTGGCGGCGCTGTTTAAGAACCTCAAATGAGCATTCATCTCGACGAAGAGACGGCTTCGTTTGATCCCGATGCGCGACGGCTGTGCGGCGATCCCGCGTGTATCGGCGTGCTCGCGGAAACCGGACGCTGTCTGCTGTGTGGACGAATCGCTGAAGGTGAAGAGCCGCTGACGCACACCAGCGACGAGGATGCTCCCGATCTGGCAGCCAGCGACGAAAATGCGGACGCAGGTTCAGCGGATTCAGCGGATCGCGACGCAGCCGATGACGCAATGACGGACAGCGACGGACTCGGTGAGCGACGACTGTGCGAAGATCCGGGCTGCATCGGGATCTTAAATGCCGAAGGTCGCTGTAGTGAGTGTGCGCGGACCTTCGATCTCGCGTAGTCCGGTGCCGTGTGTGACCCGTCGCGACGATGGCAGAAGCGCCGCGAAGCTGTTACTTTGAGCGGAAAGCGGTGGTTTTCGTCGAAATACGAGCCACTTTCTTCGTGTAGAAGGTCATGACGCGCGCGCTCTACTCGGCACTGCTTCTATCGCTGCTCTGCTTGGCGGGGTGCCTGATTCCCATTCCGCTGGAGCAGCAGGTCACGCCGGAAAACTGTAGCAGCCTGTCGGTCCAAGCCGCGATTCCGCCGTTTGGAACCCAGCGAGCGACCTCGATCCTGGAAAAGTATTCATATCAGGTCGATGTTACGACAGACTGTCCGTCGGTGTCCGCGCGTCTTTACCTTCAGCTTAACGGAACGTGCTGCGACCTAAACGTCGATAATCCCAACGTCACGCGCTTTTATCAGCAAGCCCAAGCGCAGGCGGTGGACTCGACGGCGGGTAGCTACTCGCTGGCGTTCAGTCAGCAGGTGCTGCCGTGTGCGACTGGCTTTGCCGGTTCCATTGCTTATGTTGTTCCCGTGGTGGCGTCCGGTGGCTTTACAGACGGTCCAAGCGGCTTTCGTCCCGAGGGACTTGGCGTGGTAGACCGCAGCCACTACTGGACGGTAATTTGTCCTTAGAGGTTCTTACTTATGCTTCAGCTTATAAACCCTTTACCGAGGCCAAGTGGCGTTCCGCGTCCTGATCGCTTGCGGAAGCTCTGGCGGCTTGGGCTGGCGCTGTCGATCGCGCTCCAGCTTGCGGGCTGCGGAGAAGAAGCGATCGCGCTGCCGATTGCGTGCAGCGGTGACAACTACTGTCCGCCGGCGCGTAGCTCGACGTGGTGGGCGATTCAGCTCTGGCCCACTGATGCGGGCGACAAAGCGGGCAGCGATCCACACTGGGTGCTGACCCCGCAAGAAGGCCAGCTTCTGAGCTTTGACGGAACCGGATCAGCGTCGCTGCGCTTTCGGGCAGCAGCGCTTTTGTCGGGACTTGTGCAGACGGCGGACAACCGAGCGCTCGTGCGGGCCCGGGTTCAAGCGACGCTGCCGAGCGCGATTCCCGGCCAGAACGACTATCGCTTCGATACGCAGACGGCGGAAAAGGTGGCGGGAACCTACTCGCTGCGGGTTCCGATGCCCGCGCAGCCCGATAAGCAGCTGTATCGCGTGTGGATCGGCTTCGACGACGCGAGCCAAGCCAGCACCTATCCGCCGATGTGGCTGGAACATCCCGTCGGTGGTGACTTAGAGCTACCGATTCAGCTGCGGGCGCTCTCGCAGCTTGCCGCGATCTCGGGTCGCATCCAAAACCCGCTCGGTGAAGGCGTCGGTGGCATGTCGGTGCAGGTCTACGACGAAAACAATCAGCTTGTCTCGTCGTCAGCGATCAGCCTTGGCTCCGGTGGATCGACGGGCGGAACCTATCGCGTGGTGCTCGATCCGCAGCTTGCCAAGAACCCGAAGGCGCTGCTGCGCGTGGTGGTGCGTCCGGGTCCGACGACAAGCGGCTTGCCTTCTCTCGAAGCGTTGATTCCGCCGCCGATGGCGGGAACCGAAAAGGTTCAAAACTTCGTCCTTCCGTCTCAGCGCACGCCCGTTCCGTTCATGCTGCCGGTGCGAGGCCTGGGTCCAAGCGGTGCCACCCAAGAGGTCGCGGCAGCGCGTGTGGTGGCGCAGGTTCATCTCGAGGACGCTTCGACGCCAGCGGGCGTTCGGGTCAGCTACACCGCGCAGGCGGACACCGATGCCCAAGGAATTGCTCGGCTGATGCTGGTGCCCGCACCGACGGTCGGAGGCAACCTGACCTATCATATCTCCGTCGCCAGCCCACCGCACACGCCGTATGCATCCGCGTCGCGTGAGCTTCAGATTGGCCCGAGTGAAGGACTGCTGGCTGCGATTACGCTGCCGTCGCGGCCTCGGCTGATTGGACGGCTCCTGTCCGCGTTCGGAGAGCCAATGTCCGGCGCACAAGTCGTCGCTCAGCCGATCGCCAAGACAGTCTCTGCGACGAGCCTTCTTGATAGCGCACCGGAGCCAATGCAGCCACAGACCGTGACGGACAGCGATGGACGCTTTGTGCTGCGGCTCGATCCGGGCGACTACGACTTGGATCTGATCCCGCAGCTTGGGACGGGACCGCGAACATCGCTCGACAATCAGCGCATCACCGACGCCGACATCGATCTGGGTGAGGTCAAGCTGCCTCGGATGGCGCTGGCCAAGCTGTGGGTCGTGGGTCCGACGGCGCTGCCCGCTCCGCAGGTGAAGGTGCGCGTGCTGGAACTACCGAACACGTCGCCGCGCTTCGGACTGGCCTGCACCGAGGATCTGCCCTGCTCGCAGGTGGCCAAGGTGCGCGCCGAAGCGTTTACCGATAGCAAAGGTCGGCTTCAGCTGCTTCTGCCCGATAGCTCACCGTCGGCTTCGCTGGTTCCGCGCAGTCGTCCCTAGGCTTGATGTTTTGCTGTGCGCGCTTTTGCTGACGCTGCGCTGGTTGGCTGACTTGCTGCTGGACGCTGCGCTGGACTTGCTGGTCGGCTTGGCCGTCAGCTTGGCGACGAGCTTGGGCTGCTTGTCTACACCGTCGCTGTGCTTTACCGCGAGCAGCGTCTGTGGCAAGACCGCTTGCAGGATCGCGTGCTGCTCGTCGAGATATCGCTTGGCTACATCCTGAACTTGTCCAGCGTTCAGCGATAGAAGCTGCTGCTCGTATTCGTCGCTGCTCGGCAGACCCAGGGCAGTGCGCTGCGCCAGCTCTAGCGCCAGCTCGTCTCGTCGCTGTCTTTGAATCGCGGCTCGACCTACAATGCGCAGCTTGGCCGTCTCCAGCTCCTCGGTGTTGAGCGGATGATCAATGACTCGTCGCAGCTCGTCGCGCAGGCTCGCTTCCGCAGAGTCCAAGCTCGTCGGTGTGGTCACTGCCCAGGCATACAGCGCACCGCCCGACAGACCGCGCAGCAGCTTGCCTTCCAGCTTCAGCAAAAGCCCGCGTCGATCGATCAGCTCACGGGTCAGTCGGCCTCCGTCGCCGATCAGCACTTCAGACAGCAGATCCAGCGCCGCTTGATCCGGTGAGCGCAGGCTGGGCACGCGAAATCCGACGGCCAGCACGGCCTGATCTTTGCCGTGATACGACAGCAGCTGCTTGGGCGTTTCCATCGTCGGCAGAGGCGGTGTGGTGTGCGTCGTGCTGTGTCCGCTCTGCGGCAGCCGCGACTCGATCACCGCGAGCACTTGACTTGGTTCGATGTCACCGACGATCGCTAGCGTCATCTGCGACGGGGAATACGCACGCCGCCATAGCTCTTGTAGGCGCTTGCGAGACAGCCCCGACAGCGACTGAAGCGACGGCTCTAGCTTGTAGGGATGACTGCCAAAGAGCTGCGACTTGAGTCCACGCAGCGACGGCTGAATCCCTTCGTCTTGGCTGCGCACTTCGGCCACGAGCTGACGACGCTCTCTCTCTAGCTCGACTTCCGATGGATCGCTCCAGAGCAGCCCGTCCAGAAACAGCGGCAAGGCTTCATCTTGCGCCAGGCTGGGCCACTCTGCCGCGACGGTAAAGGCATCCAGGTCCAGCTTCGTGCGCGTCGATCCGCGAAGCTGAAGCAGCGCTTCCCCGAGCGCCGCTCCGCCCCGGACACGCGGCGTGTGCTGCCACAGTCGAGCCCACAGCGCATGGCTTCCTGCCGTCTGTTCGTCTTCGAGCCGCAGCCCACCCGGCCAGCTCGCCGCCGCTGCCACGACCTTGACATTGTGATCTGGCACGAGCAGCACCAGCGGTCCGCCCGGCACTTGATGACGAAAGACACCGTCGTGGCCAAGCTGCGGCTCACTCGATGCGGGCGCACTCACCGGGACGGCCTGCTGAAGCTGACTGAGCAGACGCTGACGACTGCGCTCAAGCTGCGCCGACTCTTCCTTGGGCGCGTGACTGCGCGGCAACAGCCAGAGCACCGACAGCGCTTCTCGTCGCAGATATCGTCCCATCGTCTTGCGCAGCGCGGCTTCACCCAGCTCTTTGACCGTCTGTTCGTAGCGATCTTCGGGAAGTCCCAGCGACGCCAAAAAGCCCGCTCGCTGCGCCCGTGCGCTGGGCAGGTCTTGCCTTCGCGCCTCGGCACCGAGCAGCCGCAGCTTGGCCCGTGACAGCTCACCCGGATCGATCGGACGCTGCATAAGGCGCAGCAGCTCGCCGAGCAGCTTCTGCGTCGTCTCTTCCACTTGACTCGGTGCGACCGTCGCTTCCAAAAGCAAGAGCCCCGGCTGCTGTCCCGCAAAGCTCAGCGCCGCTACGTCTCCGCCGGGACGACCTCCGAGCACACGCAGACGCAGGCTGCTCCGCAATAGCTCTGCCCACAGATCGAGCGCCGCGACATCGCCACTTCGCGCCGACGTTCCGGGCAGCGCCACCGCAACCACCGCTTGGCTCGTCGGATCTTCGTGCGACGCCACCAACACCTGCGGCTTGGCCAGCCAGGTTGGCTCGGGAAGCGGACGCTCGGATCCTTCGCGCCGGGGCAGCGAAGCCAGTAGCGTCGCGAGCGGCTTCAGAAGGGCATCGCTCACCGCACCGCTCACCACCACCGTAAGCTGCTCGGGCCGCAGGCTGTGCGCGACGAACGACTCGATCTCACGCAGCGAAAGCGCCAGCAGCTGTTCTTTCTGTCCCAGCAGCGGTCGTCCGTACGGATGGCGAGGAAACGAAAGCGCCCGCAGCTTTTCGACCGCCAGCGAGCGAGCGCCGAGTCCGCTGCGCTGCATTTCCTGTAGGGCTTGTTCTCGCTGCCGAAGGAGCATCGCTTCATCCAGCCCGCGCGGAAAGACCAGCGCGCGCAGCACCTCGAGCGCCAGCTCTTGCTTTCCTTTGGGCACCACCAGCTGAAACACCGTGTGGTCGAGCGTCGTATAGCTGCTCACCTCGCCGCCCACTGTGCGCACGCTCTGACAGGCCTTGGCGGCCAGCTCGTGCAGCAGCAGTCGCTCACTCAGGTGTGACAGCCCGAGCGCTCCGTCCGGTTCGCTCGCCACGCCACCACGCACCCAGAGCTGAACCGCCACTGTGGCCACCAGTCGATCGGGCAGCAGCTGAAGCCGTGCTCCGCTGGGAAGCTGCTTCCACGGCGGTTCAGGCGTAGCCTGCGGGCTCTGCTGCGCGACCTGGGCAACCTGCGCGGCTTGCGAAAGCTGAATGCGCTGCGGAACCTGCACGGCCTGCTGCGCTGGCTCTTTGGTGACCACCTGGGCGCGCGGCTGCGGTGCCAGGCTGGGATGCGCGCACGAAACGCTCAGAAGGAGCGCCAGCGTCCCAGCGGTTCGATGCCGATCCACTTTGCACATTGCCGCTTCCGTACCGCAAAGCTGACAGCGACGCCAAGCCTAATTCCTCGGAACAGCGTCCGCTTGCCGCGATTGTTGCAAAAAAATCAGTGACGGAAGCTCGACGAAGGGCTTGTGAGGCCGGTTTTTATCTTCCCGCTGGGCTTCCGGCGTCGTCATCTGGCATCGTAGTAGCAGCCTCATGACCATCCATTCGATTTCTTCCTCGTCAAACGAGCCGCATCCGTCGGTGTTTTCGCCCGCAGTGCCGCCTTTGTCTTCGTCGCTTCAGGGTGCCATCTTCCACCTGACCAGCTTGCAAAAGTTCGACGGCGGCTGGGAAGGCGAGATGGTCTGGAACACGATGATCCTGTCGCAGTACATCTTGGTGCAGCGCGGCTGTGGCCAAGCGATCTCTCCCGCCGACGCGGAGCAGATGATCCAGCACTACCGTGTCACGCGAACTTCAGACGGCGCGTGGGGCATGCACGGAGAGTCGAGTGGCTACGTCTATTTCACCGCGCTGGCCTACGTCGCGCTGCGTGTGCTCGGGGTGTCGCCGCAGGATCCGCTGTGTCAGGACGCGCGCAAGTGGCTTCTGAAACAGCCGGACGGAGTGCTCGGGATTCCGCACTGGGGCAAGTTCTGGCTGGCGATGTGCGGGCTGTACGGCTGGGACGGCGTCAATCCGTTTCCGCCCGAGCTGTTTGTCACGCCAAAGTGGCTGCCGCTCAACCCGTTTCGCTTCTACAACCACACCCGCTACATCTACATGGGCATTGCGTACCTGTATGGAAAGCGGTTCCAGATTGACCTGGGCGAGCTACGCGATGCGCTCCGCAGCGAGCTGTATGACCGACCGTTTGCGCAGCTCGACTTTGCCGCGTATCGCCACGTCGTCGCCAAGAGCGATCTCTATGTGGCGCCGAGCCTGCCGCTCAAAGCCGGGTACGAGCTGCTTCATCAGTACGAAAAGCGACCGATTGCTGCGCTGCGGAAGCACGCGCTCACGTTCTGTCTGGACCGCATTCTCTATGAGATGAAGGCGAGCGCGTACCACGGTCTGTCGCCGGTGAACGGGCTGCTGAACTGCTTGGCGATTTATGCCTACAACCCGAGTCATCCCGAGCTGCCCAAGTGCCTGGCCGGGATGGAAGCCTGGAAGTGGCAGGATCCCGAAGAAGGCATTCGCTATTGCGGAGCGCGCAGTAACTCGTGGGATTCGGCCTTTGCGACACTGGCGATGGCAGAGCTTCCCGTGTCGGCGCAGAGCCTGGTTTCTTCGTCGCTACAGCGTGCGTATCAGCACTTGTGTGACTTGCAGATGCAGCAAGAGCTGCCCGACTACGCTGCTGAACAGCGCGAGCCCATCCTCGGTGGCTGGTGTTTTTCCGACGGAGTTCATCGCTGGCCCGTCAGTGACTGTACGGCGGAAGCGGTCTGTGCGCTCCTCGCGCTGCACGAGCCAGGCAGCCCGATTCCCGATGCTGCAAAGATTTCCGACGAGCGACTGCGTCAAGCGGCGCGCTTCATCCTGCGTCGGCAAAACCAAGACGGCGGCTTTGGTTCGTACGAAGCCCGACGCGCTGGCTCGTTTTTGGAAAACATCAACCCGTCGGAAATGTACGGAAGCTGCATGACTGAGCGCTCCTATCTGGAGTGTACGTCGTCGTGTGTGCGCGGCCTGGTGGCGCTACGCAGTCAGCTCGGCGCACGGCTCGGTGGGGAGCTGCTGGTCCAAGTGAACACTGCGATCGCGGCGGCGGTCACGCTGCTGCGAAACAGCCAGCGTCCCGACGGCTCGTTCCCCGGCTTTTGGGGCGTCAATTTCACCTACGGCATCTTCCATGTGCTCGAAGCGCTGCACGCGGCGGGCATGTCGGCGACGGATCCGGTGATGCAGCGCGCGGCGGTGTGGCTGCTTAGCAAGCAGCGCGACGATGGTGGCTGGGGCGAGCACTACTCTAGCTGTCTGACGGGTGAGTACGTTCCGCACGAGCAGTCGCAGGTCGTCAACACCAGCTGGGCGCTGCTTGCGCTGCTTCTGACCTTGCCGGTGAAGCACAGTGCCATCGAGCGTGGGATTCAGTTCCTGGTGCGCTCGCAGCTTGGCGACGGATCGTTTCCGCAGCAGGCCCAAGCCGGTGTGTTCTTCGGGACGGCAATGCTCGACTATCGACTGTACAAGTCATACTTCCCGCTGTGGGCGCTGGCTCGCTATTCCCGGCTGCGCGACACTCAGCGTGAGGAGGCAGGTCATGTCCGGTGTGAAGCGCTCCCTAGCGGATGATCACGGCATTCGCGCGACGCTGTTTTCAGCAGGACGAGCGCAGCGTCGCAAGCGGCGGGTCATTGTGCCCGTGCTGGTTGGCTTCTTTGGTGCGCTGCTGCTTCTCGGGATGCTCGTTGCGCGCGCGTGGCTTCTGCCCGGCTATAACGACAAGTTCGGCGATCCACCGCTGCTTGGGCACCTCGAAATCGATCGCAAGCTGAAGGAAACGCGCATAGCCGTCGGGGCCTTTTCGGTCGTCTTTACCCCGGATCAAGGCGGCCAGGTCTTTGTCAGCCATCAAAGCGAGCCGCAGCGTCGCATCTGGGAAAGCGTGCCCGGCATGTCGTTCGTCGGTGCGACCTACGGCCACGAAAAGGTCGATGAGTCGCGCGGCATGTTCTTCTTTTCCGACAAAGCGACCGGCAGTAGCTGTGCGACGCAGAAGCTGGAACAAGTGACCTCCGGCGGTGGACAGGCTCAGCTTCGTGGCACCCTGCGCTGCTCGGGAGCGGGCTCTGCACCGTATGTGCTGACCTTTTCCGCCGTGAGCGAGCATCAGCTTGGCTTCGAGCTACGCATCGACGACGACGACTTAAACCGCGCGTTTTTGACCTACGCGTCGCCGCCGAGTGAGCACGTCTTTGGCTTCGGCGAGCAGTTTACCTACTTCGATCTCAAGGGTCGGCGCGTGCCGATTTGGGTGCAGGAACAAGGGCTCGGACGAGGCCTTCAGCCGCTGACCACCATCATCGATCTGGTCGCGCGCGCGGGCGGCTCGTGGCACACCAGCTACGTCAGCGTTCCTCACTACATCACCAGCGACAGCCGCAGCCTGCTCACGGAAAACTACGAGTATCAGATCTTCGACCTGCGCACGCCCGACCGCATCCAAGTGCGCGTCTATTCTCGGACGATGAAGGGCCGGATCCTGCATGGACGGACCCCGGCAGAGCTGATCCAGCAGTACACCGAGTATTCCGGTCGCATGCGCAAGCTGCCCGACTGGGTCCACGACGGAGCCATCGTTGGCATTCAAGGCGGCACCGAGCGCGTCCGTCAGCTCACCGAGAAGCTTCATCAAGCGGGTGCCCCGGTTTCCGCTGTGTGGCTGCAAGACTGGGTCGGTCAGCGCAAGACCAGCTTCGGCAAGCAGCTGTGGTGGAACTGGCAGCTCGATCGCAGCCGTTATCCCGAGTGGGAAGCGCTGGCCAAGCAGCTTGCGGCCCAGAACGTGCGCATCCTGACCTACGTAAACCCGTTCTTGGTCGATATCGCAGCGTCGGGACGACCTGGACGCAACCTGTTTGCCGAAGCACGCGAGCGCGGCTTTTTGGTCAGCGAGCCGAACGGCCAGCCTTACATGATCCCGAACACCGACTTTTCGGCGGGGCTTCTCGACATCACCAACGCTGACGCCCGCAAGTGGTGGAAAGACGTGATTCGCACCGAGGTGCTCGGCATTGGCTCGTCCGGCTGGATGGCCGACTTTGGCGAAGCGCTGCCGTATGACGCGCGGCTCCACTCAGATGCGCCCGCCAGGGTGTTTCACAACCAGTATCCAGAGGAGTGGGCTCGGCTCAACCGCGAAGCCATCACCGAGAGTGGACGCGAGTCCGAGCTGGTCTTTTTTACCCGCTCTGGCTATCGCAAAAGTCCCGGTCAATCGACACTGTTTTGGCTCGGGGATCAGCTGGTCACTTGGGACATTCACGACGGACTCAAGAGCGCCATCGTCGGCATGCTCTCGGGCGGTGTCTCTGGCTTTGGCTTAAACCACAGCGACGCAGGCGGCTACACCACCATCGTCAACACCTTCGTCCGTGTCACCCGCAGCCGCGAGCTGCTCTGGCGCTGGCTCGAGCTGTCCGCGCTCAGCCCCGTGATGCGCACCCACGAAGGCAACCGACCCGATGACAACTTCCAGATCGACAGCGACGAAGAGACGCTCCGCCAGTTTGCGCGCTGCGCCAAGCTCTACAAAGCGTGGTCCGCCTATCGCAAGCAGCTCGTCGAACAGACCGAGCGGACCGGACTTCCCGTGGCCCGGCACCTGGCGCTACACCATCCCGGCGATCCCAACGTCTACAAGCTGTCGTTCGAGGAGTATCTCCTCGGTGAGGATCTGCTGGTAGCCCCGATTACCGATCCCGGTGTGACAGTCGCCAAGGTCTACTTACCCGAAGGCACCTGGATTCATGCGTTTTCAGGCCGCAGCTTTGCCGCACCTGCTGGCGGTCTGCGCATTGAGATCCCTGCACCGCTCGGTCAGCCCGCGCTGTTTGTCCGTCACGGCTCCGCGATGAGCGAGCCGTTCCTCAAAGCGCTCAAGGATCAAGGACTGTTCTAAATCTCCGTGGTTCAGCCCTGGTTTTTTGAGGTGATCATCGGACCAAGAAGCGGCCTTGTATTGGGCTGACATGTGGTATGTATCTCGCACTTCTTACTCCCTGAGGAGGGTGCGATGATACGTAAGCTTGCCGCTCGCTCGCCCGACGCTGAATCATGCAGCGTCACTTCTCGGCTGACCGGGACTCTGCGCCACTGCCTGGCTTGGGCTGCGGCGCTTACCGTCTTGGGAGCCGCCTCATCTGCCATGGCCGCCGGTCCCAAGTCGTGCGTGGTCTATGCCAGCAGTGACAGCTCCGTCATTGCCGACATGAAGTCCAAGCTCGAAGGCACCAAGCAGTTCGACAGCATCACGATGATCGATGGTGGCTCGTCGGCTCCTTCGGAATCCACCTTGGCCAAGTGTGACTCGCTGCTGGTCTTCGCCGATGTCAACCGCTACGGCTTCAGCGACCCCACGGGCGTTGGCAACGCGCTCGCCAACTACATCGACAAGGGTGGTGGCGTCGTGCTTGCGCTGCCGATGTATGGCAGCTACTCCAGCTCGTACTCGCCGACCGGAACGAACTGGAGCAAGTACCAGCTCATCGACCACAGCACGTCGATGTCCTACGTCGCCAAAAAGAGCCTGGGAACCAAAGACTCCCACCCGATCCTGACCGGCATTTCCAAGGTCGAGACCAACGGCAGCACCTGCCGCGAGCGCTCCAGCGTCAATGCCGCATCGGTTCGCGCAGGTGCCAAGGTCGTCGCCTCGTGGAATGACGGCAACGGCATGATCATCGCGGGCTTCCCGAACGGACGACCGCGCATCGACCTGAACCTGTACCCCGTGTCGAGCGATATCGGCTACTACGGCTGCTATGACTCGACCTCGGACACCGCCAAGCTGATGGCCAACGCGATGGTCTACGTCGCCAGCCCGCTGCGTGGCAATCCCTCCCCGGCGGACTTTGGCGAAGTGCCCGTCCTTGGCAGCGCTGATCTCAGCGTCGATTTCGAGAACGAGGGATCGTCCCCCATCAGCATCGCCAGCGGAGAAGTATCGCCCGCAGGCGTGTTCACGGCGGAAGCCATCACCTTCCCGAAGAACCTAAACCCCGGCGAAAAGCTGACCGTGAAGTTTACGGCCCGGCCCAATGCCGCTGGTCAAGCCACCGCCATCTATACCTTGACGCCATCGGTGGCCAACGTGGCGCCCGGCGCGGTGCAGCTCGTCGTTCGCGGCGTTGGACCTCGCTACGATGCGCAGCCCGCGCAGATCGACTTCGGCGGCGTCCCGGTCGGCATGACCGCTCCGGTTGTCTCGGTGGCCGTCACCAACACTGGCGGTGGCTACCTGAGCTTTAACGGCGCTTCGGTCGATGACACCACCAACTTCGGCCTGGAAAACATCCCAGCCGCGACCCAGCTGGCCTACGGCGCTGGTGTGAACTTCGACGTGAAGTTCAAGCCGACCACCGAGCGTGCTTACACCACCAACGTCCGCGTCTCCTACGCGATCAACGGCGTGAACTACAGCGGCATCATCGGTGTCCGCGCTTCCTACGGTAAGCCGAAGATCGTAGCGCCCACCTCGCTCGTGCTCTCTCCGGTGCGGGTTGGCTCGACCGGCACCGATCAGATCATCACCCTTCAGAACACCGGCCAAGCCGACCTGGCGATCAGCAACATCCAGTTCATCAGCGGTGACGTGAGCGACTTCAGCGTCGTCACGGTTGCCTCGATGGCTGCTCCGGTCAAGATCCCGACCGCCAGCTCGGGCGACATCAAGGTCCAGTGCAAGCCGAGCGTGCAGGGTCTTCGTCAGGCCGTGCTGGAGCTAACCAGCAACGATCCGGCCCTGGCCATGGGCAAGACCAACATCAACATCTCGTGCCGTGGCACCGTCGCCAACTTCGAGATCTCGGCGGACAAGATCGACTTTACGACCGCGCAGCAGGCGGGCCAGTGCTCACCGGCGCAGTACGTGACCGTCAAGAACTCCGGCACCGACTCGCTCAAGATCCTCAGCATTGCCCTGACGGGTGCCAACGCCTCGTCGTTCAAGTTCTCGGCCCCGGCGACCCGCTCGGTGCCCGGCAGCGGCGGTACCTTCGTGGTGGGACTCCAGTTCTGCCCGGTGGACATCGGCGCGATGAAGGCCGACCTCGAGATCGCGACCGACTGGAAGACCAGCCACGTCGTCAAGGTTCCGCTCACCGGCACCTCGACTGGACCCAAGGTCGTCACCAACCCGGCGAGCCTCGACTTCGGCGCGGTCTACATCAAGACCACCTCGATGTCCAAGCAGATCCAGATCACCAACGACGGCGACAAGGATCTGGTGTTCGGCAAGAGCGTGCTCACCCCGGCGATGGGCGCATTTAAGGTGTCGGGCCTGCCCACCGAAGGCAAGATCCTCAAGAAGGGTGACCCGGCGATCGTTCTCGACGTGCAAGCGGGCCCAGTGACCGCGATGCAGCAGACCGCCGAGATCAGCATCATCGTGAACGACCAGATCAAGATGGGCAACCTGCGCATCCCGCTGTCCGTCACCGGCGTTCAGGCCGATCTCAAGGCCGATCCGATGATGATGACCTTCCCGCTGACGATTGTCGGCCTGCGCTCGCAAGAGCAGACCGTCAATGTGACCAACACCGGTGCCGCGCCGCTTACCGGCATCGACCTGAGCGTGAGCGGTACCTCCAACGCTGACTACGTGGTCAGCGGAGATCGCATGGTCGTCCTCGCTCCGGGTGCCAGCGCGCCGTTCAAGGTCGCGTTCAAGCCGGTGGGAGCCGGAACCCGCAGCGCCATCCTGGTGGTGAACGCCTCGGGTCTGACCGCGCCGGTTCAGGTCAAGCTCGAAGGCACGGGCAAGCTGCTGACCATTAGCTGCTCGCCGGACGACAAGAACCTGGGCATGGTCCGCATGGGTGAAAGCGCCGCGCTCAAGGTCGTGTGCCGCAACGCCGACTCGAACGACATCGAGTTCGTGACCGGCTTCTCGGAAAACCAGGACGACTGGTCGGTGGATCCGCAGACCGGCACGCTCCCGGCGGGCACCCCAACCGAAGAAGGCCTGGCGACGCTGAACATCACGTTCAAGCCGACCGCCACCGGACCGCGCACCACCGTGATGTCGATCAAGACCAAGGACGGTCTGTCGATTGGCAGCATCAACCTGGACGGCACCGGCCTGCCGATGCCCAAGGAAAAGATGACGGAAGAGTCAGGCTGCTCGGCCACGGGTCACAAGACGGCACCGACGGGCACCTTGATCAGCCTGCTGCTTGTGGCTGGCACGCTGCTTCTGCGCCGTCGTCGCTCCGCGCTGTAGTCGATTCGGCCCGACCGGGGGGACGGGCCGCTCCTTCTTCTTTCCTGCCTGCCGCTGTCCTTCCGACTACTGCTTCCCTGTCCGCATTTGCGCCGTTAGCTCGCCGAGCACCGCGATCTGTGCGCGCGCCAGCCCGGCGAACGTGCAGCCTGCGTCCACCCGCAGTCCCGAAAGAGCACTGTCCACAAGCGCTCGCTCGAAGCCCAGCTGGGCTTTGACCGCCGGACCCGGCTTACACGCCGACACCCGATAGCTTGGCGACAGCGGCCCGAGTCGCGCCGAGCGCAGCCGGACCCACTGATACATCGACTCTACGTTCGCAAAGCCCGCCTGGGTCAGCTCCGCGCGCACCGTCTGTGGCCACAGCGGCGCTTCATTGTCGCTCGTTCGCTCATGAACCAGCAGCCCCACCAGTGGAGACGGCTCCAGCGCCAGCAGTCGTCCCCCCGGTGTCAGCACCCGCAGTAGCTCTGCGAACAGCCGAGGCAGCGGTCGGATGTGATGGATCACCAGGTTCGCCACCACCAGATCGAAGCTGCCCGGCGCAAACGGTAGATCCAGCGCATCGCCAACCACGCAGTGCAGCGGCGTATCCCGCTTCTGCGCTGCCGCCGCCCAGATCTGCTTGGGCACCGCATCCACCGCCCACACTTCTGCGCCGAGCAGGTGCAGCGCTTGGCTGGCCATGCACTCGCCCGCGCCAATCTCCAGCACGCGCAGGCCCGCCACCTGCTCGCGATCGCACAGCCCCAGCGCGTCACACAGTAGAAGCCCCGCGAGCTGCCCTTGCCGCTGCCACTGCGCCTGCCGCTGCCACTGCGCCCCAAGCTGCGCCGGATCGACCTGGTAGTAGTCGTACTCGGCGTCCGCTCGCCACGCGGGCCGTGGCTGCATCATCCGTCGTAGGTTGTCGGCCCAGTCGTGCAGTCGGCTCATCGGGTCCGCCGCCTAGCGCTGCGCCAGCACGGCTTGCCGCGCTTCTTCGAGCATCTTGTCATGCTCTGCCGGGTCCGCCCAGCGCGCCTGCCCTTCGGGCGGCAGCCGATCGATGGGATCGAAGTAATAGAAGAGCTGCCCTGGCTTCACCGAAGGGGCCGCGTATACCGATACGCCCGTCACCGGGTCGTAGTGCTCGTACGAGTGCGCATCCCGCTTGCCGCCGCCGCCCGGCGCGTCCATCACGAACATCGGCGTGTTAAAGCCCGCTGTCGATCCGCGCATCGTCTTTTCAATGTGCAGCGCTTCCCCCAGCGTCGTCCGCATGTCTTCTGTCCCCTGCACCATGTCGTGGATGTAGACGTAGTACGGATGCACGTTGACGTACGCCAGCCGCTTCAGCAGCTGTCCCATCACCTCCACGCTGTCGTTGACGCCTCGGATCAGCACCGACTGGTTGCGGACGAAGATCCCGCGCGAAAACAGCACCTGGATGGCGTCCTGGGTGATGCCGGTGATCTCCTTGGGGTGGTTGAAGTGCGTGTGAAGCATCACGTCTTTGCCCAGCTTGCGGCCCTTTTCGACCACGTAGGTCAGCGCATCGACCCACTCGTGATCGGACAACAGCTTCTGCGGCATCACCGCCGGGCCCTTGGTCGCAAAGCGCATCCGCCGGATGTGGTCCATCCCAAGCAGCGCGTCGCCAATCTCGCGAATCTGGGCCGGACGCAGGTTGTACGAGTCGCCTCCCGAGATCACGATGTCTTCCAGCTCATGCCGCGACGCGATGTACGCAAACGCCTTCTGCCAGCGCTCTTCATTGACCCGGAGCGTGAACTTTTCGACCTGCGGCGTGTCCACCCCGACCGCGTAGCTGCGCGTACAGAACCGGCAGTAGACCGGACAGGTGTCGAGCGCCAAAAACAGCGCCTTGTCCACGTAGCGATGCGTCAGTCCCGGCGTCGGCGCGTCCGCCCGCTCGCCCAGCGAGTCGAGTCCCAGCTTCGGATGGTCGGGAAGCTGCTTGGTCCGCACCGGGATAAACTGAATCCGCAGCGGATCTTGGTACGGGTTCTGCCAGTCAATCAGGCTCAGCAGGTAGGGCGACACCCGGATGCTCATGGGCGACTGCTGGAAGCCTTCCGCCACGTCGGTATAGAACGCAGGCGACACCAGCGACTGCACCGTGTTCAGCAGCTTTTCGACGTTGGTGATGGTGTGCTTCGACTGCCACTTGTGATCGATGAAGGTGGCTTCGTCGATGTTCGCGTACGCCGGGATGTGCGCCCAGAAGCGGTCGCGGCGAAGCTGGCGGTGGGTCAGCGTGGCCGGGTCAACCGGCGGCTTGAGCGCGGGCGGCGCACTCGTAGAAGAGACAACAGCAAGCTTGGTCGGCGAAGGGGTTTCGTTTTGCATGGAACAACTGTCCCTGACTGGTTGCGCCCAGTGTGGCGCGTAAGCGGTTTGTGAACCAAGCGCCCCGTCCCGCTCCCGGTCGTGGCAGCCCCGCTTTCTATCCAGCGGGCGTCCTGCCAGGCCTGTGGTTTGGGTGAAGCGCTCGGGCCTGTCCCTATCCCTGTGCATAGAAGCCAGGTTCGGGAGCAGGCGCTGCGATTCCATCTACTGGAAGCCGCTACACGTCAGGTTCGTGTCGAACGCTCGTAAGAAACCACACGGTAATCCGAGGATAGAGAGCCCCTACGCTCACTGTCAACCGGACATGCAGGGCGCTTTTGGTCTTTCCAACTGCGTGGATCGCAAAAGTCTGCGGAGTTTTCGGCTTCCAGCCTGGCTGGATCGCAAAACCTGGGCAGGGAAGCCGCTTCCATTTGCGATGGAAGACCAAAACCTGTTCGGAAAATCGATTCCATTTCGGCTGGAAGCGCAAACCCTGACCTCAAGTGCCCGATCCATTCCGGCTGGAAGCGCAAACCCGGACAGGAACCGCCGATCCAGCCCGGCTGGAAGCGCAAACCCGGACAGAATCAGCCCATCCATTCCGCCTGGATCGCAAAACCCGCACTCAAAATCCCAATCCACACCGACGCAGCCTCCAAAACCCTCCTCGAAGCCTCGATCTGGCCAAAGGAAACCGCGCGGGCAGGGGTATGGCGCGCGGTCTGCCCAAGGGGAAGTAGGAAGCGGGAAGGTGGTCGCGCGGTCTGCCCAAGGGGAAGTAGGAAGCGGGAAGGTGGTCGCGCGGTCTTGACCGCAGAAGCCGCAGCTTTTCTGCAATTCGTGTGGTGTCTCTGCAAAAGTTGGTTAGATTGGGGCCATGCTCTTGCAGTTTTCTGTGTCGAACTACCGCTGCTTTCGCAAGCGCGTGACCTTGCACTGTGCGGCCAGCGGTCAAGACAAGTCGCTTCCAGACAACGTCATTGAGCGAAAGCTGCCGGGCGTGTCGGACAAGCGCTGGCTGAAGGGGATTGCGCTCTACGGTGCCAACGCCAGCGGCAAGTCCACGGTGCTGTCCGCGCTGCGCGCCTTTCAGCAGCTGGTCCTTTTGTCGGCCAAGATCACGGATCGCAAGGAACCGATTGCCCAGATTGAGCCGTTTGCCTTGTGCCCAGGACAATCGCCAGAGCCGACGGCCTTTGCGGTGGTGTTTGTGATGCAGGGCATTCGCTACGAGTACCGGGTCGCGGCCACGCGCGAGCGGATCTGGCATGAGTCGCTGCGGGCCGTTCCAAAGAGCAAGGAGCAGCTCTGGTTCAGTCGGGACTATCACCCCGAGAGCGACAGCTACCACTTTTCGCCTGAGCGTCCGAGCGGCTTTAAGCGGGATCCGCAGCTAGAGGGCTACACCCTGCCCAACGTGCTGTTTCTGTCCAAAGCCATCGCCAACAACCGCACCGACCTAGAGCCGATCTTTCTCTGGCTGACCGCGCAACTACGGTTCCTCGATCTCAGTGCGGGCAATCTGCTTGGACTGAATTACTTGATGACGGCAGAGCAGGTTGCTTCTCGCAGTCCGCTATCGCTGCGCATCCTGGAATTGATGCGTCATGCCGATCTGGGGATCGTGGACGCCAGAATCACCGAGCTGTTCCAGGTTAAATCTGTCGAGGAGCAGTTAAAAATTTTTCCTCCAGAGATACAGACCAAACTGAGAGAGTCGAAGATTCCAATTCCGGAACTGGCGCATCGAGGAACTGCCGATGCCGCAGTTCCGCTGCCGTGGTCTTCGGAGTCGGTGGGAACGCAGCGGTTCTTTTCGCTGGTGGGTCCGTGGCTAGACATCTTGCAGCACGGCTACACGGTCTGCATTGATGAGCTAGAGACGAGCATGCATCCGCTGATGGTGCGAGAGCTGCTCAGGCTCGTGTTTAGTGCGCAGGCGAACGCGCGCGGCGCGCAGCTTCTGTTTACGACGCACAATCCACTTTTGCTCGACCCCACGCTGCTGCGCCGCGACCAGATCTGGTTTACCGACAAAGACGAGCAGGGGGAAGCGCACCTCTACCCGCTGACCGACTATCAGCCGCGCAAAGGCGAGTCCCTGATTCGTGGCTACCTCTCGGGACGTTATGGCGCGGTTCCGTTTTTACCAGACGGGCTCCTTGGGGCCTTTGGGGGAATGGCTTCGGGACGGGATGGCAAGTCGCGCGGGGAATCGTCGGATGAGTGATGACTGCACCTACGATCCGCACTGGTGGCTGACCAAAAAGGCCGAGAGCCTGGCGCGCAAGCAGCAGCAGGTGCCCAAGTCCGCGCTGGCCGCGCCGGGTGACGCATTCTTGATTGTGACCGAAGGGACGGTCGCAGAGCCGCACTACTTTGAGCAGCTTCGTCGCAGGCTCTTGCTGTCGCTGGTTCATGTTCGGGTTACGCCGGGCGATTCATCCGATCCGCGACAGGTCATCCAGACCGCTGCGCGGCTGGCCACAGAGCAGGTTCGCGGCGCCAAGCGCGGGACACTGCCACTCAGCGAGCCAGAGATGTTCGATCACGTCTTTGCGGTCATTGACGCCGATGTCGCGGTCCGGCAAAAGCACTGGAATGACGTGGTGCAGCTGGCGAGCGCGCGCAAGGTGCAGCTTGTGCCCTCGATGCCGTGCTTCGAGTTCTGGCTGCTGCTTCACCTGGGCTACACGACGCGCACGGATCTGGTGGACGGCGACGCGGCCAAGAGCGCGCTGAAGCAGGCGCTCGGCTGTGAGTACGCCAAAAACGCGAGCACGATCCGGTCGGCCATCGACACGCTCCTGTCCAAGTGGCGGGATGCCATGGTGTCGGCAGAGCGTGTGCAAAAACTCCATGACGCAGCAGCGACGCCTGCGCCAGCCAATCCTTCGACGGAGGTCTGGCGACTGGTGCAGGCGCTGGCGGACGCGGTGCATCCGTCTCGACACCCCCACTAAGAACGCCTAACGAAACCTATTGCGGACCCCGTTTGCTGCATCGTCGGTCCTCACGTACTTGCGTACGCTCCGGTCCTCCTCTTTGCAATCAGGGTTCCTCATGACGGTTTCGTTAGGCGTTCTAAGCGCCCGGCGGGCGGTGGGGCTTGGTTATTCCCAGCGACTTAGCTCTTGCTGTTTGAACTGTGCGAAGGTGCCTTGCAGGATGGCTGCGCGGGCGCGGGCGGTCAGGTCTAGGTAGTAGTGGAGGTTGTGTAGCGTCGCCAGGCGGCAGTAGAGGATCTCCTTGGCGATGAGCAGGTGGCGCAGGTAGGAGCGGCTGTAGCGGGTGCAGGTCTCGCAGGAGCACGCGGGATCGAGGGGCGACAGATCGTGCGAGTACTTGGTGTTGCGGATGTTGACCTTGCCCTGCGAGGTAAAGAGCTGGCCGTTTCGGGCATTGCGGGTCGGCATCACGCAGTCGAACATGTCGATCCCGGCGGCGATGGCGTGGACCAGGTCGCGCGGGGTGCCGACGCCCATCAGGTAGCGCGGGCGGGCAGAGGGCAGCTCGCAGGCCACGATGTCGAGCACCTCGTACATGGTCTGGATGGGCTCACCGACCGCGAAGCCACCGAGCGCAAAGCCATCAAAGGGCAGGGCGCAGATTTCGGCCATGTGCTGCCTGCGCAGGTCTACGTGGATGCCGCCTTGGACGATGCCGAAGCGCTTCTGGGTGCCGAGCGGCTTGGTTCCGTCGGTTAGCAGCGGCGCAGGAACGGACAGACAGCGCGCAGCCCAGGCGGTGGTGCGGCGCATCGCGGCGCGGGCTTCGTCAGGCGGGGACAGGCCGGGCGGACAGTGGTCAAACGCCATCGCGATGTCCGATCCCAGCACCGCCTGGACGCGCAGGGACTCCTCGGGGGTGAGCATGCGCAGCGAGCCATCGATGTGAGAGCGGAAGCGGACGCCTTCGTCTGTGATCTTGACCAGGCCGCCTTGGACCGGACTGGGTGTGCGCTTGGATTCCCCGTCTCCGTCGCCGCTCTTGCCGGGTCCGGTCCGCGCCGCGCCCAGGCTGAACACCTGAAAGCCGCCAGAGTCGGTGAGGATCGGGCGCTTCCAGGTCGCAAAGCGGTGCAGGTCGCCGTGGGTCTGGATGACATCGGTGCCGGGGCGCAGCCACAGGTGATAGGTGTTGCCGAGGATGATCTGGGCACCGACCTGCTCTAGCTCGGGGGCGGTCATGGCCTTGACGCTGCCGATGGTCCCGACGGGCATAAAGATCGGGGTCTGGACGACTCCGTGGGGCAGGTGGACGCGGCCAGCGCGCGCTTTGCCGTCTTGGGCATCCAGGGTGTAGATCGGGGGCTCAGTGGTCATCGGTCACATCCGGGTAGGCAGGAGCATGGCGTCGCCGTAGCTGTAGAAGCGATAGCGGGCCAAGATGGCCTGCGCATAGGCCGCCAAGATGCGCTCACGACCGGCGAAGGCGGACACCAGCATCAGCAGCGTGGAGCGCGGCAGGTGGAAGTTGGTGATCAGCGCATCGACGACGCGGAAGGGATAGCGTCCCGATGGCGGCTGCGGATAGATAAACAAGCGGCTCTCGCCAAAGCCTGCTGTGGGAACGGTCTGGCCTTCTGGCGTTGCCGATTCCAAGGTGCGGACCACGGTGGTTCCGACGGCCACGACCTTGCGACCCTGTGCCCGAGCGCGGGCGATGGCGTCGGCAGTCTCGGGCGGGACGTGGAAGCGCTCGGCGTGCATGACGTGCTTGGTGGGATCGTCATCGCGCAGCGGCAGGAAGGTGCCGGGGCCAACGTGAAGCGTGACGCTGTGGCGCTCGATGCCGCGCTGCGCAAGGGCGGAAAGCAGGGCATCGGTAAAGTGCAGTCCGGCAGTGGGCGCTGCGACCGATCCCAGCACCTTGGCGTAGACGGTCTGGTAGCGCTCTGCGTCATCGGGCTGGGCGGGCAGGCCGCTGTGCTGGCGCTGCTTGACGATGTAGGGCGGCAGCGGCAGCTCACCCGCTTGGTCAAGCAGCGTGCTCAGCGGGACAGCGGTCGGGAAGTCGAGGACGGCGCGGCCTTCGCCTTCGATGCTGCACACCGTCAGGGTCTTACCGGGAAGCGGCTCTCCTTGGCGGTCGAGCACTTGCAGCACGGCGGAAGGGCGCAGCGGCTTGCTGGTTCGGTACATCACCCGCCAGCGTGTCGCATCGGCGCTGTGGGCCGACTGTGGCTCTAGTAGGAGCAGCTCCACGCGACCGCCGAGCGTGCCATCCGGGGCCAGCTTGCGGGTATAGAGCCGGGCGAGCAGCACCTTGCTGTCATTGACGATGAGGAGCGGCTGTTTACCGACGTAGCGCTCGAGAAGCTCAGGGAGATCGGTGAAGGTGTGGTGTTGGACGGCGTCTTGCCCGACCAGCAGCAGCCGAGACGCATCCCGCTTGGCGGCGGGGGTCTGGGCAATCAGCTCGTCGGGAAGCTCGAAGTCGAAGTCAGCGGCGGACAGGGCAGACATGGGTCAGGATGGCTTGCGTGACAGGACAGAGTGGCGCTTGCCGTAGCTGAAGTAGATGACCAGGCCAATCGCCAGCCAGACAAAGAAGTTGATCCAGGTGGCACCGTCGAGTCCCGCCATCATGCCCAGGCAGGTCAGCATGCCGAGCACCGGAACCACCGGCACAAGCGGCGCGCGGAACGGGCGGGGACGGTCGGGTTCGCTTCGACGCAGGACCAGCACGCCCAGGCACACCAGCACGAAGGCAAACAGCGTACCCATTGATGTCAGGTTGCCTGCAATCTCGGTGCTGAGCGTCGATGCACAAGCGGCCACCACCAGTCCGGTGAGCAGCGTCGAGCGATACGGCGTCTGATACTTGGGATGAACCTGGCTGATGGCCGCCGGGAGCAGGCCGTCACGGCTCATCGCGAAGAAGACACGCGGCTGACCCATCATCATCACCATCACCACGCTGCCCAGTCCGGCGAGCGCACCGACCGACACCAGCATCACGCCCCAGGAGACGCCCGCTCGCGACAGCGCCAGCGTGACCGGCGCGGGGTCTTTGAGCTGAAGGTACGGCACCATGCCGGTCAGCACCGCCGCCACGCCGATGTACAGCACGGTACAGGCGATGAGCGAGGCGATGATGCCAATCGGCAGGTCGCGCTGGGCGTTCTTGGCTTCCTCGGACATGGTGGTGACGGCGTCGAAGCCGATGTAAGCAAAGAAGATGGTTCCGGCACCTTGGACGATGCCCCAGGGACCAAACGGCATAAACGGCGACCAGTTGGCGGTGTCGATGTGCTGCACGCCGATGCCCAGAAACAAGAGCACCGCGAAGATCTTCACAAACACAATCGCGGAGGTCGCTCGCACGCTCTCTTTGACGCCGACGATGAGCAGTACGGTGATGAGCCCGACCAGGACGACCGCCGGGACGTTGAAGATGCCGTGGTGGACGACTCCGGCGGCGTCGGTCTGCGTGACCATGTAGCCGTTTACCCACTCGAACGGGAGCTGGATGTGAAAGCCCTTTTCGAGGAAGCGGACGAAGTAGCCCGACCAGGAAATGGCAACGGTGATGGCACCGACGGCGTATTCCAGCACCAGCGCCCAGCCGATGATCCAGGCAAACAGCTCACCGAGCGTCGCGTAGGCATAGGTGTAGGCGCTACCGGCCACGGGAATCATCGCGGCCATCTCGGCGTAACACAGACCGGCGAAGGCACAGCCGATTCCAGAGAGGACGAAGGACAGAACGACGGCGGGCCCGGCCTTGGTGGCTGCGGCGTTGCCGGTGAGTGCGAAGATGCCTGCGCCGATGATGGCTCCGATGCCGATCATCGTCAGGTCGAAGGCAGACAGCGAGCGCTTGAGGCGACTTGCCGAACTCTCGGACTCGGCCATGACTTGACTTATCGACTTGGTGCGAAACAGCGGGGTCGCCACGGGTCCTCCTCTTGCCGTGAAGTCACCGTCGGGGAGACTTCGGACCGGGGAACCTTACATCGGGCGATGGACGTAGCGACAGAAAATCGCGTGGCTGGGTGTGATTTCTGGCAGGCCGCTCTTCGCGGCGGATCGGCTAGAAGTCGTCGTCGTCGTCTTTGCCGCCCTTGATCGATTGGAGCAGCGTAAAGGCGGCCTTGACCTTGGGATGGCTCGGGCTGTTGCCGAACATCTGCATGACCTTGCGGCAGTTGGCGCGCGCTTGGGCCGGGTTCTTGGCCACCATGCTCTTGGCTTGGGCAAGGAGCTGGTCGGCCTGGGCATCCTTGGCGGGATCACCACCGGCTGCGGGCGGCTTGGCGGCTGTGGCACCACCTCCACCAGCCTTGGCTGCCATGGCCGACACCTTGCCGCTCAAGAAGCCCGACAGACCGCCACCGACTCGCTTGTCGGCAGCCGACGCCGCTTGGTACGCCGCGAGCGCGTCTTTGGGGGCTGAAGCTTCCGCCTTGGCGGCACGCTCGGTCTGGGCCTTGACCTCTTGGATGTCCTTGATGGTCGCCGCTGCCTTCGGGTTCTTGCTGGCCTGAAGCGCAGAGATCGCGCCCGCAAAGTCCTTGTTCTTGTAAGCCGCCGCTGCCTGCTTGTTGGTGTCGAGATCGCCGCCCGCTGCCGGAGCCGATTCGACCTTCTTGGGCGGATCGTTTCGCACGACCGGCTTTTCGACACGCTCTGGCTTTTCGACGCGCTCTGGCTTTTCGACGCGCTCTGGCTTGTCCGGTTCGGCGGTGGCGACTGGCTCTTCGGTCTTGGCTCCGCTCAGGCGTGCCTTCAGCTCCAGAAGCTCGCTGCTCTCGGGGTCAATCTCCAGTCCTTGACGGACGCGATCCATCGCTTCGCTGGAGCTGCTCTTGGCGAGCGAGTTCGCTTCCGACACCAGCGCCTTGATGGCTTCCCGCCGGGCGAGCCGCGCTTGCTGCTGCGCGTCTTCATACAGCGTCGAGTCCTTGGGCACTTTCTCGAACTCTTTGAGGGCTTCGGCATAGCTGCGCTTGTCGAGCGCGCGCTTGGCCGCATCGAGCGCCGCCGCCATCTTGGCTTCCGCGTCGCAGAGATCGATGTAGCGCTTGAGCACCGCCGAATCGGGGGCCTTTTCCATCGCCGACTGGAACGCCTTCTTGGCTTCGTCGTAGTGACCGGCGGTGAAGTTCTTGGTGCCGTTGACGTACAGTTCCAGCACTTGGTCAAGCGCCTTGCCGCCGCCCGAGGAGCGCAGCGCAGAGGTAAGACCAAGGCCAATCAGACCGACGAGCAGCGCGCCACCGAGGGCTCCCAGGTAGACGGTGCGCTTGCGGCTGTCACAGAGGAACGCGAGCGGACCACCGGCTGCGCCTTCTCCACCTATCGACATCGACTGAGACGGCATCGCTTGCGGCATGCCAGTCATCATCGGCGGCGACGCCACCGCAGAGGTCGGCGGCGAGAGCTGGGGCGGCATCTGCTGCGGCATAAAGCCACCCTGCGGATAGCCCGACTGCGGCGGATAGCCTCCCATCTGCGGCTGCCCTGCGTACGACGCCATCGGCTGGGGCATCATGGGCTGCTGCATCATGGGCTGCTGCATCATGGGCTGCTGCATCATGGGCTGCTGCATCATGGGCTGCTGCTGCATCATCGGCTGCGGCGGTGCTTCTTGCTGCGCACGCGACGGTGAGTGCTCAAACCGCATCGTCGTGTTGCCGATCTCAATCTGATCGTTATCGACGAGCTGCCCTTCGGGCTGACGCTTGCCGTTTACCATGGTGCCGTTTGGCGAGCCCATGTCCTGCATGCGATAGCCGTTGCCCGACATGTGAAGCTGCAGGTGCTTCCGCGACACTGCGATGTCGGCGACGATGATCATCTGGTCCGCGCCGCGTCCGATGGTCGTCGTGGTGTGCTTTAGCTCGAAGGTCTTGCCCTGATCGTTGCCGCTGATGACCCGCAAGATGGCGTACTTGCCGCCGGGAGGGGCTCCGACCGCGCCGCCCGCACCACCGGGCGCACCGCCGCCACCACCCATTCCACCACCGCCGCCTGGACCCGGAGGCGACATCGAGTACATGTTGACGCTCGGGCGGTCATGGGCCACCGAAGGACGTCCCGTCGGAACAGCCTCTGGCGGAAAAACAGGCGCAGACTTGGGAAGTGGGTTGGCCGACATCATGCGCAGTGTATCAACTCGACCATCGGCGTTCTAGCGCCGTGATGGAGCAAGTCCTTGATCTGTGTGCTGCGCGGGATGTTTCGAGAGAGCTGCGAGTGCCGAGATCAGGTGGGCACCCGATGTCAAAAGGTGCGCTACGGTGTGTCGCCGGGGGCAGACGTGCTCCCCGGTGCGGGCAGAGGTCGGCGAGTCTCGCTGCCGTCTTCGCTGCGAACCAGAAGCTCGATGCGCTGCTCGGTGGCGTCGAGGATGCTGCTACCGCGTCGGGACAGGCGCACGCCGTCTTCAAACAGCGACAGCGCTTGCTCTAGCGGCAGGTTGCCCTGCTCGATGCGCGTGACGATCTTGTGGAGCCGCTCTAGGACTTGATCAAAGCCTAGCTCGCGCTCATCAGACGGGGGATTGGCGATCTGTTCTTCGGCCATGGCCTGCTTGCGATCATTTCTCCCCCCGGAGACAGTTCTATCGGTCGCTGACGAAGGCTGCGACTACTGCGTGAAGCCGTAGGTGAAGACTTCGTTCTTGCCGCTCGTCGGGGCGGGGAAGGTCCACGCCGTCGCCTTGATCTTGACGCAGTCGGCGAGGATCGGGTCTTTGTACTCGTCCTTGGTGAGGTTGAAGCGGTTCACCTTGCCGGTCGGGTCGATCTCGAAGGCCAGCTCCATCTGACCCTTAAGGTTCGGGTTGCGCGCGGCGGCTTCCTGGAAACAGCCCTTCAGATCGGCGTTGTTCTGCCGAATGAAGTTGATGCCGGTTTCCTTGTAGCTGTGACAGCCAGCCAGGGCGACAAGGGGAAGTGCAATCAGTGCCGAGAGAGAGAGCTTGGTCATCTTCATAAAGAGTGACTTTGCCGATAAAGGCCGGGCTTCGTCAAGCTGTCCGCTCGCAGGGACGGGCGGACAGAGCTGTGCGACTGCGCCTACTTGCGACCACGGACGGCTTGATAAAACGCAAACAGCTTGGCTTCGAGCACCGGCCAGGTGTAGTGGGCGGCGACAAACTGCTGACAGCGCTGCGCCAGATCGGATCGCTCGGGCAGGGATAGCTGACACAGCGCGGCTGTGGCGGCTGCGATCGCGGGCGGGGACGCGGGCACAAAGTGACCCAGGTGATGTTCGCTGAGCACTTGCCAGGGCGTTGGCTCGACCGCGACGACGGGCGTTCCGGCTGCCAGCGCTTCCAGCACCACGATGCCAAAGCTTTCCATGTGCGAGGTCAGCCACAGCGCGGTGGCACCGGACAGAAGCTGCGTTTTTTCCTCGGGCCCGAGCAGACCCGGAAAGTCGATCGCGCCGGACAAGCCGAGCTGGGCGATCTGGGTGTGGAGCGTCGCAAGATACGCTTCTTCAGAGGGTGGCACTGGCCCAGCAATGGTGAGCCGAGCGTCCGGAAGCTGGCTGCGCAGCGCGGCAAGTGCCGACAGGGCCAGCTCGATCCGCTTGATGGGATGAATGCGCCCGAGCACCACCAGGCGGGGCTGCGTGGCGTGACTTGCAGAAGGCGTGGTCCGCTTTGCGATCGACTGCGGACGCAGGCCATTTTCGATCCGCACGATCGGCGTGTGCGTGGGCAAGTGACCTTGCGCCATGAGCTGTCGCAGGCCCGCTTCCTCTTCGTGGGACGAGACATGCCAGCCGCCCAGCTTTGCCAAGAGTGGACGCAGCGCGAGCAGCAGCGCGAGCTTTTTGCGTCGGCCCGATCCGGCGGCGAGCGCCCAGGGCATGAGCGATCCGTGCGGCGTCAGCACCGTCGGTTTTCCTGCCAGCGTCGCGCGAGACAGTCCGAGCAGGCTGGTGATGCTCCACAGGCCCGAGACATGAACCAGATCGCAGGCGGGTAGCTCGTCGGACAGCCGTGAGATCAGCGCAGGCGCGAGATCTTCCCCGAAGCGCACCGGCGCGTAAAACGTCGGCACACCCAGCTCGTAGACCCAGCGTCCTGACAGCTCGCGCAGCCGGGTCGGTCCGTTCGCATCGCTGGTGAGCACGCGCACCGATCGGCCTGCCGCCACTTGGGCCAGACACAGCTCGTACAGCGCGTGAATCGGTCCGCCATAGCCCAGCGCTGGATAAAACGACGGCACGACATGCAGCACACGCAGCGGAGATCGCGAGTCGTCGGAACCAGGCATCAGCGCCCCATACCGCAGGTTGGACGGGCTGGCAACGATTTGACGCTCCGGTGGTCCGACGGGCCGCCGCAGAGATCGGGAAAATGTGGAAGTCTAGCTCTCAAAATGATGTTGTTTTTGTAAGTCAAATTTCTTTAAACTGGCCGGGTCAAATCGCGAAGGAGCAAGTTTGGCATGGCCTGTCAGCCCCGGAGTCTGAGCGTTCACGACCTGGTCGCTTTTGATGTGGTGCCGAGCCTGGTTTCAGCGGCTCGGTTGTCCGGCCTCTTGGAGCTGTTTCCTTTGCAAGAACGGGCGGTGCGCAGCGGGCTGCTGGCTGGCCTCGGGCGATCGCTGCCGGATCTGGTGCTGCTGGGCACAGCGGGACAAGGCAAGCGCAGCATCTGTGAGCTGGCCGCCGCGCATCACGCGCACAGCGGACACAAGGTGCTGCTTATCTGTGCCAGTCAGCATGCGGCAGCGCGCTGCGTGGAGCGGCTGTCGGTCTATGCCGGGCTCCGCGCTGGGGTGCTAACGGTGCCAAGTGATCTTCAGCGGCTCGACATCGCGGTGGCCGAGCTGCGAGTCGCCGATCGCTTGCTGTGCAGTCGAGAGCCGGAGCGGCTCGGGCTCGGTTTTCTGATCTGTGAGGAGCTGGAGTCGCTGGTGGAGTCGGACGCAGGGGAGCTGTGGCCGCAGCTGCTGATTCGCTGTCAGGCGCTGAAGGCCGAGCTGCCGCTGCGACTGCTTCTGTCGATGTCGGACGCGAGCCTGGCCGACAAGCTGGCGCGGGTGCTGCGGGCCGAGCTGATTCGGGACGAGCGCTGCGAGCCGGTGCGGTCGGAGCCGACTTCGCTTCTGCGGGCGCGGGCGCTCATCAAGCTGCGAAGTGGTCTGCTCACGCGGCGCGAAGGGTGCTTGATGCCAGCCGCCGTGCATGCGGTGCGACCACACTGACGATTGGGGACAGCTTTTTTGGCGACGTAGCGCGGTGGTCGGCAGTCGTTGACGGAGTGCGGATGGCTCTCTAAGCTTTACGTACTTTGCGCCAGGATGCCGACATGACAGAAGCTGCCCCTACGACTTCGTCCACGAGCGAAGCAGATTCGACGAACCGCCTTCGCAGTGTGGATGAGCTGATCGCGCACTTTCAAAGAGGCTGTAAGACCGGCCCGCTGCGCATCGGCCTAGAGCACGAAAAGATCGGCATGGCGCTGGATGAAGACGGAAGCGTGCGTCCGGTTCCCTATGCCGATGAACCCGGTCGTCCACAGATTCGTGCGCTGTTTGCTGGGCTGGGCTTGGCTCCTGGCTGCAAGGCGATCAAGGAAGGCGAACACACCATCGCGCTCCAGCGTCACGACGGATCGATCACGCTGGAACCCGGCGGTCAGTTTGAGCTGTCGGCGCGCGCGTTCGAGCTGGACACCGAGTGCGCTGATGACCTGGACGCGCACCTTCGAGAGCTGTTGCCGCTGTCGGATCGGCTGTCGATCGCGTTTGTGGGCGTGGGCTTTCGTCCGCTGGGAACGTGGCACGACGTGCCGTGGATGCCCAAAGGTCGCTACAGCGTGATGCGTGAGTATCTGCCAACGCGCGGTCAGCTCGGCGTCGAGATGATGAAGCGCACGGCGACGGTGCAAGCCAACCTCGACTACGTGAGCGAAGCAGACGCGGTGGCGAAGATGCGAGTCGGGCTCGGGCTTGGGCCGCTGGTGACGGCGCTGTATGCTGCGTCGCCGCTCGTGGACGGTAAGCCGAGTCCGTACAAGAGCTATCGCGCACACTGCTGGCTCGATACCGACAACGATCGCTGCGGTGTGCTGCCGTTTCTGTTTCAGCCCGGCGCGGGCTTTGCGGACTACGCGCAGTACGCGCTCGATGTGCCGATGTTCTTTGTCTATCGGCACGGGACGTATCACCCGGCGGGCGGGATGACGTTCCGACGCTTTATGGCCGAAGGCTTCCACGGGGAATATGCGACGCTCAAGGACTGGGAGACGCACCTATCGACGCTGTTTCCCGATGCGCGGCTCAAGCAGTACGTCGAGCTACGGACGGCGGACGCGGGCCCGCTCACGCACGTTCGGGCGCTGCCGTCTCTGTGGCGTGGGCTCTTTTACAGCCAGTCATCGCTCGATGCGGCGTGGAAGCTGATCGCGCACTGGACGGCGGAAGAGCGTGTGACGCTGCGCGCAGAGGTTCCGAAGCTGGGCTATGACGCGACGGTGCGCGGTCAGTCGATCGGTCCGCTCGTCGAAGAGATGGTGCGGATCGCGATGTCCGGCCTGCGAGAGCTAGGCAGCGACGGTGGCGTTCGACTGCTTGAGCCGCTGTTGGAGCAGGCAAAAGCGCGTCGCTGTCCGTCGGATGACATCTTGGCGGCGTGGCATGAAGTGGGCGGCAACCCGCGCGCGTTTGTCGAAAAGACGCGGATTCGGATCGACTGATGGCAGACAGCGAGCGCCTGGTCGCGCTGAGCGACTGGAAACAGCACGTACGACGGACGGCGGAAGGCTATTACGAGCTTGCGACGGAAGATACGCGAGGCGTTCCAGTTCGGCTGTTTCTGACGCCGAAGCTGCTGGCCGATGCAGAGACGACGCTGTATCGCCAGATCGTGAACGCGACGCGCTTTCCGGGCGTGAAGCTGGTGGCGATCACGCCGGACTCGCACTACGGCTACGGTGTTCCCGTCGGCTGTGTGATCTTGACTGACGCGAGCGAGGGCGCGGTGGCGATGGGCCCGGTGGGCTTTGACATCGGGTGCGGGATGATGAGCGCTCGATCGGAAGTCGCTGCCGAGCTGGCCACGCCGGACAAGCGTCGCGAGTTCAACTGCGCGGTGATGGAGCGCGTCGAGATGGGGCAGGGCGGTCGCAGCACGCGGCTCCGCAGCCTGGATACCCGAGCGTTTAACGAGCTGATTCGCGGCGGCGCGGAGTATTACGTCGATAAGTACGGTGCCAGCTTCGATCGCAGCCGGGCCGAGCGGCATCGCATTCCCGTCGATGATTCCTGGGATGTTCCGTGGGGCAAGCAAGGTCGGCCCGAGCGAGGTATGACGCAGCTTGGCTCGCTCGGCGGTGGCAACCACTTCATCGAGCTTCAGCGATCCGAGCAGACGGGCACGCTGTTTGTGCAGGTTCACACCGGAAGTCGCGGCTTTGGGCACGGTCTGGCGACGAACTACTTCGAGCTGGCGCGCGCCGAAAAGCCGGATCAGATTCGCGACATCGACTTGGGCTACTTCACGCCTGACTCGAAGCACTATCGTAGCTACTTAAATGCCGTCGCTGCGGGCGGAAACTTTGCGATCTTGAACCGGCTGGTCATCTTCGAGGAGATCGCCGCTGCCTTCCGTCAGGTGTTCCGTCGCGACCTCGAGCTGGTCTACGAGATCAGCCACAACCTGGTGCAGAAGGAATGGCATCCCGAGTTTGGCGACGTGCTGGTGCATCGCAAAGGGGCGACGCGCGCGTTCCCAGCGGGACATCCGGCGCTGCACGGAACGCTGTGGGAACAGACGGGACATCCGGTGCTGATTCCCGGTAGCAACAAAGACTACTCGTTCATCTTGCGACCGAAGGCCAACGCGGCGCTGTCGGGCTTTTCGGTCAATCACGGGGCGGGACGGCAGCTCTCGCGATCCGAGGCGTACCGGCGGCTGTCGCAGAAGTCGATCGATGCGGAATACCGAGAAGCGGGGATCTTGGTAAACCTCGATGGACGGGTTCCTCTCGATGAGGCTGCACCGTGCTACAAGTCGTCCAAAGACGTGGTGCAGGCGGTGCTCGACGCTGGTCTGGCGGAAGTGGAGCACGAGCTGTGGCCGCTGTCGTCGCTGAAAGGCACTGACGATCGGCACGGGCAGCGCAAGCAGCAAAAGAAGCAGCGGGAAAAGCAAGAGCGACGGGCCGAGCGCAGGCAAGACGCAAGCTGGCAGCGGTTCTTGACGGACAGCGATGGCAGCGATGACGATCCCGATGGCAGCGACGACCCAGGGAGCGATGGAAATGCTGGAGGCGGCTCGAGCGATCCCAGCTCTCATCACTACTAACCTGCGTCCACTCCGAAACCAACAACTTGAGTGAAGAGACTGGGGGCGACCGGAGAGCTTTTTTTGGACCGCCTGCGGGACGGAAAAAGTCTCGCAGGGAAGCGGGGCCCCAGTCGAAAAGTGCGGGTTTGGCAGTGGACGCGGTTTAGCGCGCTCGGAATCGCTGGGAGGTCGTGCGCGAAGCCGATGCGCGAAGCCAATGTGCCACGGCAATGCGTCACGGTTGATCTCTTCCGTCTGCGCAAAGAGGTGACATGGTAAAATCCCAAGACGCTCACCATGTCTACTGCCTACCATCGACTGCTATCAGCCTGTGTGTCTGCATCGTTGCTCGTGTCTTTGACGGCTCCGGTCGCGGCGCGTAAGCCTACGCCAAAGCCCGTCGAAGCACCGGCTGCCAAACCGGAAGAAGCCAAGCCTGCACCGGCTGCGACGACGCCCGCTCCAGCACCAAGTCCCAGCCCGAGTGCGCCCGCTCCAGCGGCTGAGCCTGCGGCAGATCCGGCGGCTGGATCGACGAAGGAACAGGCGGCGCGAGAGCACTTTATGCGCGGCGTCGATCTGTATACGCAAGGCAGCTATGCCAACGCGTGGCTGGAGTTTACGTCGGCGTATCAGCTGGTTCCGAAGACGGCGCTGCTGAACAACATGGCGCGCTGCGAGGTGCGAATCGGTCGTCCCGTCGAAGCGCTTGCGCACTTTAAGCGCTACATCGCAGCCAATCCCGACGATCCCGATGGAACGTACATTCGGCAAGAGATCGCTCGGCTGGAAGGCGAAGTCGGTCGTCGCGGCAGCGCAGCCGAGAGTGAGAGTCGCGCAGGCGCTTCGGACGCAGGACCGGTGGCTCCGGTTTCGTCCCGGCCCATTGCCAGCCTGATCGTCGGAGGCTTTACGGTGGGTCTTCTGTCGGCGGGGGCGATCACGCTCGGCATGGTGGGCAGTCGCGTCTCGACGCTACAGACGCAGTGCTCGCCGGTCTGTCCGGGGGCCGATGTGTCGGTGCTGCAGCAGCAGTCGTACGCAGGCTATGGGCTGCTTGGGGCGGCGGCGCTGGGTGCTGCGGCGACGGGAATTCTTCTGTATTTCGAGGTGGGCAAGAAGCGAGAGAGCAACTTTAAGCCGATTGCGTCGCTGCGCTCGCTGTCACCGCTGTATGTGACGAGGAGTTACTAAATGAAAAAAATTAACCTTATTGCAGTGCTTTCCGTCGCTGTCAGCGCGGGATGTTGGGACTTTGAGGCGCTAAGCAATGGGCAGCTTCTGACCGACGGTGGGGATCCCGTCGATCTGACGATGTGCCCGAAGAAGGCGAACAACCTGCAAGAAGACTGTCTCAATCCCGAAGCGGATGTGAACAACAACTGCTTGCCGGGCTGTTTGGATCCAACGTGCTCGACGCACAGCAACTGCCTGGCATCGAAGGCAACCTATCGCGGCACCGGGTCGGTCCGTCCGGCTGCGTCGGGATGTTCCGGGGAAACGGTCATTCACCAGACGCTGGGAGCCCAGAACTGCACGGCAGCGTGTCCGACGAGCAACTGCAACAGCGGAACGTGTACCGGGGCGATTACGCTCTACGATCAAGCGGCGTGTGCTGGCACGGGCGTCAAGGTGAACTTCCCATCGACGCAAGCCTGTAGTGCCGTGACGGTGGCGATGTCGGCGATGCCATCGGCCAAGCTCGATAAGTTCACGGCGGGCGGCTGTACGCCCAAGCAGACGACCGTCAACATCCAGCCAACGTGGTCAGGCGACAGCTATCTGTGTGAAAACAAGAACCAGAACGGCCTGTTCGTCGATCTGGTCAAGAGCAATGACTGCCTGGTGTTCGACGGTGACGCCACTTGTCCGAGCGATACGTTCAAGAACAAGCAGACGTTCTTTACGTCCACGACGGGAATGGTGACTTGTACGTGCTCGTGCGCGGTGGCGGCGGGCGCTTGCGCGATAAACGGCGGGCAAGTGCGCGTCTCGGACAGCATGACGTGTCAGACGGGCGGCAGCACCAAGAACATGAACGTCGCGATGGACACCGCGTGCCTGGATATCAAAGACGGCACCGCGATGACGGCGTTTACCCCGAAGGCCGTCAACTTTTCCGCGACGGCGACTTGTCAGTCGGCAGGAGTCGTCGCTTCGACGCCGAATCCCTCGGGCCAGCTTACGCTGTGCTGCAAGTAACGGTTACTTGACCTCGCGCTGGGACTGCTCGGCGTGTCCACCTAGCTCTCGACAAGTCACGATCGTGCGCGTGAAGACCCGGGCGAGCTGATGGCTCTTGACCTTGTCCAGCTCGAGCGCGTCTTTGAGCTTGGCGATCGTCTCGGGTGAGCTGTTCTCTACGCGCATCACCAGCCCAGACACCCGACCGCGCACCGGCAGCTTGCCGAGCGGTGGAAACTCAACCTGCTGAATCGGCACGCCTTTGGGACCGGGCGCAGCCTGAAGCGGCACGATGTCGCTCAGCGGATTTCCGTCGGCATCCAGCAGGATCGCCAGCGACACCAAGCTGCGACTGAGCGGAGACGAGTGATCGACCCGCAAAAGCAGCGGCTTATCGAGCGCCACAATGCCGGGAATCGTCGATGGTGGAATCGAGCTGAGCGACACCGCGAAGCGACGATGCTGACTGCTGCGCAGACCCCAGATCGCGAGCCCGGCGATCGTCAGCATGATGAGGATCAGCACAACCATGAAGCGCTGTCCGGCAAAGACCGGCGCGCGATAACCAGTCGCTTTACTTGGCGCGGAGCCGCTGGCATCAGACGAAGGGGAAGACATAGGCTCTTCCTTACCACACTCAGCGCTTACTTCGCAGACAGCTCGACGAAGTCTCGTCGCCAGGCCGCCAGCTCAGAAAGCAGATGGGCGCGCTGCGTGGCGGACAGCGTCTTGTCCACACGCAAGATGAGCTGGTTATAGAGCGCTTGCTGCTGCGCTTCGCTTTGCTGATAGTCCGGCGCGGGATGGGTCTGCCGGGTCGTAAACCAGTGACGAATCATCGAGGACAGCTCTGCAACGGGCGCTTTGTTGCGAATCGCTGCGAGCAGGCTGGCCCGGTTTTTTCGGGTCGCTTCGCGGCGCTTGCGCTCTTCGTCACGATCTTGGCGGTGGAACGACGCGAAAATGGCAAGCTGTTCGTCGGTGTAGCTGCCAATCCAGGTCTTGAGCGTCTTCTTGGTGTTTTCCAGTCGATAGGCGTAGTACTTGTCCTCGGACTGATCGAGTCGCTCGAAGCGCTCACGCTCGGACTTTTCCATCTTGCGGTCGGCGTGACGAAGCTGCTCTTCGGAAAGGTGCGACAACACTTCTGCGGACTGGGGCGCGAGCTGCTCTGCCAAGCGCAGGATCGCGTCGTCGCCTTGCTGCTGAAGCCAGCGCAGATCGTCTTCGCTCATTCCGTCGCGTAATCGATCGCTCAGCCCATCGATCACCTGGACGTAGCGGGGCAGCTCTTGTTGACGATGCCACTTGTGCAGCTCGCGGATGAAGCGCTCGGCGGTGGCCTTGTCTTGGCCGTGCAGCGCGAAGGTGTCGATCATTCGACTGGAAACGATACGACCCGCGAGGTCATAGCCCACTTTGCGCATGCTGCATCCCGACGACAAGAGGGTGAAAATCAGTCCCCAAACCAGTCCGACGACCCGACGAAGCTGCATGACCTACATCCTAGCGTTAGGTCGCAGCTTGTGCCGGGGCAAAAAAATTGCTCGGGCTGGGTGGGTCGCTACCATGCGCCGTCATGGGAGCACTGTCGGGTGGGATTACGTTGCGGCGTTACCGAGTAAACGGAAGCGCCCCGAAGGATTTCAAAGAAGCCTACGAAAAGAGCGTGCGGGCACACGTCCTGGTCCCGATAAACGTCGAAAGCAACGAGGACAAGAGCCTCGGATGGAGCAGCATCTTCGACGAAAACGACCTGGATCTGTCGTTCGACAAGTTCTTTTTTGAAGGCCACATCATGCTGGCGCTGCGTCAGGACACGCTCAAGCCTCCGGCGGCGATGGTGAAGCGACTGCTCAAGCAGCGACAGCAGCACATCGAATCAGAGCGTGGTCAGCTTCTATCGGCAGCGGCGCTGCGCGACCTGAAAGCGATCTTGGTGGCCGAGCTGCGCAAGACGACGCCGCCCAAGACGCGCACCGTCGATGTGGTCTGGAACCTGGAAGAGCAGCGGCTGGCGATCTACTCGCATGCCAAGTCGATGAACGAAGCGCTGCTCGCGCTGTTTTCGCAGACGTTTAACCTGGGGCTCGACATCGAAGGTCCGGCGCTGTGGGCCAAAGAGCAGAGCGAGCATGACAGCAAGCAAGTGGCGCAGCTGAAGTCGGCGCGTCCGACGCTGGAGCTTCTGCACGGCTTTGTAGGACTGCGTCCAACACCTCACGGTCATGAAGAAGGCGCAGCCCTGGCGAGCGCACTGCGTGGCGAGCTTTCGCAAGGAGCATAAAGATGGCAGCCCCGAAAAAAGGTCGTGAGCCGAGCCTGGCCGATCAGATTGCCGCCTCGGGTGAGACGGAAATCAGCCAAACGGCGCTGTCGTTGCGCGACGATGTGGCCGATCAGCGCTTTCTCGGACGAGAGTTTCTGACCTGGCTGGTCTATTTCTGTGACGAAGACGGCGACGGTGGACAGTTCGCGGGGACCGATCGCGTGGCGCCGTTTCGGATGCGAGTCGGAGAGCGCGCGGTGCTCCGGGCACTTGGCGATGCGACGGGAGAGATCGCGGCGCGTGGGCCAGCAACGGGACATAGCTCGGATGTGCGCTATGCGATCGCGGGTGGTCTGACGGTGCGTGAGCTGGATCTGATCCTCGAACGCGACGAGCGGCTGTGGATGGTGACGGTGAGCGCAGAGCACTTCGATCTCAAGCGGGTGAAGCTGCCGGAGCTGCTGAGCGAAGAAGACAGCGAGCGGGTGAGCGAGCGGCTCGGGCTGATCGCGGATCTCGACGGGATGCTCAAAGCGGCGTTCGCGGTGTTTTTGCACGATCGACTGAGCAGTCGCTGGCAGAAGCAGACGATTCCGGCGCTGCGCGACTGGCTCAAGCGCTCGATCTTGGAACAGAAGTACTTGGCGAGAGAAGCCTAGGACGGGAAGCGGGCGCTGTCTGGACGCTGGCGCGGTGCGGCTTCACGACGGACGATGGCGCGTGGCGGTTTGCTCTGTCTGACGGAACACCGCTGGCGTCAGTCCCGTTCGGCGCTTGAAGTGGCGGTTGAGGTGACTCTGATCGCAAAAGCCGACCGCGAGCGCAACCTCACTCGGGCTGACACCAGCGACGAGTAGGCTCTGGGCTGCTTCGATGCGACGCTCTGTCAGATACGCATGCGGAGGGACGCCGTACTCATGTCGGAAGAGTCGAACCAGCGTGACCGGATGAAGGTCGGCAGCCTGCGCGAGATCCTGTAACCGGATCGCTTGGCTGATGTTGCGATCGAGGATGGCTCTCACCCGGGCGACATCGGCGCGCTTGCCGAGCCGTCCGCTCGCATGCGTGGGCAGCTCTGTAACCTGTGCCAGTGCGACGAGCAGCTGGACCAACGCTTCTTCGACATCGTCGGTGGTGTTGAGCTGTTGAAAGGTTCGCAGCAGCGCCACGCTGTCCACTTGCGCGATGGCAAAAGCACGGGCCACGAAAGCAGGACCAAAGTGGGACATCCGCTCGCTGTCAATGCGCATTACCGTCATCGCAGATGGTTCTTCAACCGAGACGGTTCGGAAGTGCTCACCGGGCCGCTTGAGCCGGAGTCCTCCCGTGCGGGTGAGTCGATCGATGCCACCGATTCGCCACACCGAGGAGCCAGTGTCGATCGAGCTGATGGTGAAGGTCTGCGTCTCGCCGCTCCAGAGCCGTCGTGAGCGTGCCAGCTTGGCCCACTGTAGCCCGGTCCGAAGCTGACGCAGTGCCACCAGCGGATCGTGCGTTTCTGGCAGAAGAGGTGCGTGCTTCATGCTTAGAACGTCCAAGACGCGCAGTGGACCCGAGCATCATAGTGGGTTTCCGGAGGATGCAGAGCATGTTGCGTGGACCCAGTGACTTCTTCGTGTTTGGAGCCGGAAGTGACCTGGCTCAGCGCTTGTTTGTGGCTGAGCGAGCTTGGTGGAAAGAGCACATTCGGCGGCTCATCTTGGTACAGCGCGGCGCGCAGGTGGCCTCGGCGTACGAAGGCTTTGACTGTCAGGTCGAAACCGCAGACGTTTCGGACCCAGCTCTGTTTGCGCGGCGCTTGACGGAGATTGTTTCCCGCCATGCTTCGACAGAGCGTCGTCTGGAGGTCTTTCCGACCTATGGATCCTTCCACTACAGCATCGTGAAGCGACCGCACTTTACTCCGTCGGCAGACGGCTTTCAGGTCAACCTCAATGCTCGTCTTCAGATCATTGAAGCGTTCCGACCCTTTGCGGCGAACACGACGTTTCATCTGCTTGGATCGCTGCTGTCGAACTTCCCGTACCTGGGCGACTACGCGATGAGCATGTGGTACGTAAACCAGCTTCCCTCGCACCCTTCCTACGAAGACCTGGATTTGCGGGTCTACAACTTGGGTGGAGTGAAGACGAAGTTTTGGGATCACTCGAAGGAGAGCGGATCAAATCCGTTCCTTCACAAAGAGATTCCTACGCGTGCGCTGCGGGAAGCGATGGCGAGCCAGCGCAAAGGAGTGACGAACTTCTATCCGACGACGCTGGCCCAGCTTCTGAGCTTTTTTGCTCGTCGTGGAGTGCGTCTGCTGTAAGGGCTTATGCTGGCTCAGCGCGAAGGGGTCGATGGTTCAGTCTGCGACGGCTCGATGCGCTACGGTTCGCGCGTCATGTCAGCCCGCATGTGATGCAGCATGTTGTTCTTCGGGCTGTTGTGCTTGATCGTGCCTTCTTCGATGGTGTCGTGATAGCGATCCAGCTCTGCGTTGACCTTCTTGAGCAGATCGCTCTTTTCACGGTGCGGCAGAAACGCGCTCTTGAAGCCAGCGACGAGCACATCCTTGATGTCTTCGAGCGTGAAGCCGTAGTGCTCGTGGCAGAGCAGCAGCTCGCGGCTCACCGTCGTGTTGGTGACGAGCCGGTTGTCGGTGTTGATCGTGCAGCGCAGTCCGTAGGTGTAATAAAACGGAAGCGGATGCGTCTCGAAGCTGTCGGCGGCGCCGGTCTGGATGTTCGAGCTTAAACAGACCTCAAGCGGGATGCGGTGATCGCACAGGTAGTTGAGCAGATCGCCGTTTTCGCGCAGTCGGGTGCCGTGGCCGATGCGATGTGCGCCGCAGTAGTGAATCGCTTGGGCGATCGACTCGGGACCGTAGGCTTCACCCGCGTGCGCCGTGCAGTTGACGTTGTTGTCGAGGATGAGCTGAAACGCCTGCTTGTGTGCTTTGGCGGGATAGTTCAGCTCGGCACCGGCTAGATCGAAGGCGACGACGCCACGGTTCTTGAAGGCGACGCACAGCTCGGCCATGCGCAGCGACGAGTCTGCCGACGACGAACGAATGCCACAGAGGATGACGCCGGTGCGGATTCCGAAGTCTCGCTCGGCGGCGCGCAGACCTTGCAGCACCGACTCGACGATCTGCGTCAGGCTGAGCCCGGCGCGGGTGTGCAGCATCGGCGAATAGCGGACCTCGAGGTACCAGACATTTTCGCGATGACAGTCTTCGGCCAGCTCGTAGGCGGCGCGAAACAGCGCTTCTTCCGTCTGAAGTACCGCCAGCGTAATGTCGAACGCCTTCAGATAGTCTTCCAGCGAGCGATGGCCCATTCCCGCGTACACATAAGGCATCAGTCCATCGGGCGTGTCAGCGGGAAGTCGGACGCCTTGCTGCTTGGCCAGGTCAAGGATGGTTGACAGTCGCAGCGAGCCGTCTAGGTGACAGTGAAGATCGGTCTTGGGAAGTTTTTCGATGAGATCAAGTGACAGCGGCATGGCCCAACGTAGCGCAAGAGCCGAGCCGAGCAAAGAGCACTTGTTATTCGACGGTGATGAACTGACCGTTTTGGAGCACCAGGCCGTTGCGCTGACACAGCTCAGCCAGAAGCTGTTTGTGTTCTGCCGACGAAAGATGCGCGTACGCTTTGCTGGCGATCTGCGCGTTGTGAATCGAGCACGCTGCCGAGCCAACAAAGCGCCACGAGTCGATGACGTGCGGACCGGGCTTTTCCGCCGCTTGCAGGGCGAGATCGACGGCACGCTCGCGCTCGCCGGTCACATAGGCTTTCTTTGCTTCGGCCATGACCTCTTCCGGGGTCTTTTCGGCGGGCTTGGGCGGCTCGACGGGCTTTGGCGGCTCGACGGGCTTACTGTCCGATGGACTGGCTGCGGTCGTGCTTGCCGTACCTGCGCCGTCTTTCGCTGCATCGCTCGGTGGTGTCCCAACGGAAGCTGTAGCCTGAGCGGGCTTGGCTGGTGTCGTCGCGGGAGCTGGTCCGGTTCCTGGCTGCGCCTTCACAACCGAGGTTGCAGGCTGCACGGGCACAGTACCGACAGGGACCGTCGCTGGCGCAGCGGGTTGTGGCTTGGGTGGGGCAATTGCTCCGACGGCGGCCGCCGCAGCGTCCGACGGTTGATCTGCACCGCGAAGCTGTAGCCCGACATCGCGAACCACCGGCGTATTGCTGTGCGCGGCATCTGGCACCTGCGCAACGACGGTGGGCGCTGCCAGATCGGGCGAGATCGGCTGAACCACCGGCTGCGCGAGCACTGGCTGCGGCTGCTGCGTCACCACCGGCTCGGGCGGCCTACTGGCTGGCTTGCGCACTGCGACGATCACAATCAGCGCCAGCAGGACAACGACCACAGCCCCACCACCCAAGATGATCGGCAGCTGCGAGGTCTGACGCGGCACTTGCATCGGCGGCGGCGTCTTTTCAAACAGGCTCGGCGGCGCAGCAAGCGCAGGAATCGGGGCCTGTGGTGGCTTCGAGCGTGCGATCGGTCGCGCTGAGACGGGCGGCTGCGCGGGCGGCGGAAGCGGCGCTGCGGGCGCTTTGATCTCCGGTGGCTGCGCAGGCGGCTGCGCAGGCGGTGGAGCGGGCGGCGGAGCCACGATTCGTCCCGACGGAGGCGTTGCGCGGGCGACCAGATTTTCTGGGACACCGTCTGCGACACCGCTGCTTGGCGTCTTCGGACTGATCGCGCGCACAAAGTCGAGCGTCGTTTCGTAGCGATCTTCCCGTCGTCGTGCCATCCCACGATGAATCGCAGCGACGACATGCGGCGGTAGATCGGGCATCAGCTTCCCGAGCGGCTTGGGCGCTTCGTTGACGATGCGCTCCATCAGCTCCTCGGCAGAGCCTTCATCATACGGCGACTTTCCAGACAGCAGACGATACGCCAGCGCAGCGAGTGCCCACTGATCGGCTCGACCGTCGATGGCTGCACCTTCTTGCAGAAGCTCTGGCGCGTTATACACCGTCGGAGGAAGCTCTCGGCTACTTCCCGGTGGCCGACGGAAACATGCCAGGCCAAAGTCGGTGATCTTGGTGGTTTCGACGACGCGATCGCCCAGATCATGACGGACGAGGAAGATGTTTTCGGGCCGCAGGTTGCGATGCACGATTCCCGATCGATGGGCCGCGTGCAGCGCCGATCCGACCTGCGACAGCAGATCCATCGTCTGTGCAAACGGCAGCGTCTCTTTGTGTTTGAGTCGCTGCGCCAGGCTCTCGCCCTCGAGCAGATCCATCACAAAGAACGGCACTCCGCTTTCATCGCGATCGAAGTCGGTGATCGGCAAGATGTGCGGGTGTCGCAGCGTCGCGATCAGACGGGCTTCATCCTGAAATCGCTGATAGACATCCGCACTGGCTGCGAGCCGACGGTGGAGCACTTTGACTGCATACAGTCCTCCAGAGCGAACGTGGCGAGCGACATACACGGTTCCGACGCTGCCAGCCCCGAGGAAGCGCTCAATGCGATAGGTCTTGGCCAGGACTTCGCCGACGATGTTCTTGTCTCTGGTGGTCATGGCAGATGGTGAGGCCATCTTACCGTAGATCGTTTCAGCATCCCATCCTGAAGCCGCGACCTTTTGTGAACTTGCTTCAAAAACTAAGCAGCCCAAATCACAAAAGAAATTGTTCGGGAATTGGTTTGCATGGTCCGAAATTGGGATGCTAAAGTCGCACCATGGCAAACTCTTCTAAGACCGATGGGGGCGAGGGGCGGCGTCGAACAAGCCGTGTCCTGCCACTTCTGCCGCTGCGCGACATCGTTGTGTTTCCAAGCATGGTGGTGCCGCTGTCCGTGGGTCGCGAAAAGTCGATCCAAGCGCTCGAGCAGGCGGTGGCCAAAGACAAGCTGATTGTCATGTGTGCGCAGAAGCGTGCGCGTACGCAGGAACCCGAATCGTCAGATATCTTCACGGTCGGGACGCTCGGGGAAGTGATTCAGCTTCTGCGGCTGCCCGACGGAACGGTCAAGGTTCTGCTCGAAGGCAAAAAGCGCGTGAAGGTGCGTCGCTTCGTCGGTGGCGATACGTTTTTGGCGGTCGAAGCCGATGAAGTGATCGAACCCGAAGAGATCGGTCCCGACGTGATGGTGCTGATGGAAAAGGTGCAAGAAGCCTTTTCGACGTACATCAAGCTGAGCCGTCGGATTCCTCAAGAGATTGTCGGTTCGACAGAGACGATCGAAGAGCCGGGACGACTGGCGGATACCGTGATTCCGGCGCTCCAGCTCAAGCTGGCGGACAAGCAGATGCTGCTGGAAATCGAGTCGCCGCTCCAGCGCCTGACCAAGCTGTTGGAGCTGCTTCAGTCGGAGCTAGAAGTTCTTCAGGTCGAAAAGAAGATCCGCAGTCGCGTCAAGAAGCAGATGTCGCGCTCGCAAAAGGATCTGTATCTGAACGAGCAGATGCAGGCGATCCAGAAAGAGCTGGGCGAGCGGGACGAGTTTAAAAACGAGCTGACGGAGATCGAAGAAAAGATCCGCAGCAAGAAGATGTCGCGGGAAGCCCAGCTCAAGCTGCGCAAAGAGCTGCGCAAGCTGAAGCTGATGAGCCCGATGAGCGCCGAAGCGACGGTGGTGCGCAACTACATCGACTGGGTGCTGTCGCTGCCGTGGGAAGAGCGGACGCAGGACAAGCTCAACATCAAGGAAGCCGAGAGCATCCTGACCGAGGACCACTACGGTCTTCAGAAGGTCAAAGAGCGCATCATCGAGTACTTGGCGGTGCAGGCGCTCGTCAAGAAGCTGAAGGGTCCGATCCTGTGTCTCGTCGGACCGCCGGGCGTGGGCAAGACCTCGCTGGCCAAGTCGATTGCGCGGGCGACGGGACGACGGTTTGTGCGGCTGTCCTTGGGGGGCGTCCGTGACGAAGCCGAGATTCGTGGTCACCGTCGGACCTATATCGGTGCGATGCCGGGCAAGATCATCCAGAGCCTCAAGAAAGCGGGCAGCAACAACCCGGTGATGCTGCTCGATGAAGTCGATAAGATGTCTACCGACTTCCGAGGCGATCCGTCGGCGGCGCTGCTGGAAGTGCTCGATCCAGAACAGAACGCGGCGTTTGTCGATCACTACCTGGATCTCGACTACGACCTGTCGGATGTGATGTTCATCGCGACGGCGAACAACCTGCACTCGATTCCGCTGCCGCTTCAGGATCGGATGGAAATCATCCACCTGGCGGGCTACACCGAGTGGGAAAAGCTGGCGATCGCGCAGCAATACCTGATTCCCAAAGAGCGAGAGCTCAACGGAATCTCGAACGTGAAGCTGGACGTGACCGCCGACACGGTGCGCGCGGTGATCCATCACTACACCAAAGAAGCGGGTGTGCGCGGTCTGGAGCGCGAAGTCTCGACGATCTGCCGCAAGGTGGCGCGCGAGGTGGTGCAAAAGACCCACGGCGGAAAGTCGGCAGAGTCGCTGCGCTTTCGCATCACGCAGCAGAACCTGCAAAAGTATCTCGGGGTGCCGCGCTATCGCTCGAGCCGCGTCGAAGAGCGCGACGAAGTGGGTCTGTCCAACGGCCTGGCTGTGACGATGTTCGGTGGAGAGCTACTCGCGACGGAAGTCAGCGTCGTTCCAGGCAAAGGAAAGCTGGTGCTGACCGGCAAGCTCGGCGAGGTGATGCAAGAGTCCGCGCAGGCTGCGATGAGCTATGTCCGCTCGCGCGCTGATGCGCTGGGTCTAGAGCGGGACTTCTATCAAAAGGTCGATGTTCACGTTCACTTCCCCGAAGGTGCAGTTCCCAAAGACGGTCCGTCCGCCGGTATCACGATGGTGACCAGCCTGGTGTCCGCGCTGCTGCGCGTTCCGGTTCGTCGCGATGTCGCCATGACCGGAGAAGTGACGCTGCGCGGTCGCGTGCTGCCGATAGGTGGTGTCAAAGACAAGATCCTGGCAGCGCATCGCGCGGGCATCTTTACCTGCATCATCCCGAGCGAAAACGAAAAGGATCTGAAGGAGATTCCGCCCAAGGTGCTGCGTGAGATGAAGATCATCTCTGCGGAACACATGGACGCGGTGCTGCGCAATGCCTTGGCGCTGACCGATCCATCGAAGTTCCTGAGTGAGCCATCCCAGTCGGTGGACTGGCGCAGCGGACATTCCAGCGAGAGCGTTCAGTAGCTGCCAATTCCCAATCAGTAGCTGCCAATTCCCAATATGAGGCATATGAAATGCTTCATATTGGTCCTCGCTTCACTTCTCACTAACAGAACCCACAGACCGATGCTCACCGCTTCGCAGCTTCTCTTTCGATGAAGTGCGAAGCGGTGGATTCTGCCTGCGCGCTCAGCGTGATTACTTCCCGATCAGACGACGCAGCTTCTGGCGATCGCTCTCGAACGTCAGCGCCGAGGTCATCTGCATGAAGTTCTGCGGATCGACCGCTTGCGGATACAGCGCCGCACCGATCTTGACCTGATCGTCTCCGAACGCAGAGGTCTTCATGAGCTGGACGATCTGATCGCAGGTGAAGTAGTAGCCGGACTTGGCCAGGTCGCGAACGTAGTTCTGCTTTTCATCGCTGAACGACAGCCGCTGAAGTCCCGACAGCAGCGATCCAAACTGTCCCGGCGGAACCGGCATCACCTGAGGCTGCTGATAGACCGGCGGCGGTGGATGATGACCCGGCGGCGGATACGGCTGCTGATAGACCGGCGGCTGCTGATAAACGGGAGGCTGCGGCTGCTGATAAACGGGAGGCTGCGGCTGCTGATAGACCGGAGGCTGCGGCTGCACCACCACGGGCGGTGCCGCAGGGATCGAGTTCGGATCAAACGGATCCCAGACCGGACCTCGATAGATCGGCGGCTGATAACCAACCGGCGGACGATAGTCGCGCGGAACCGGAACCGCTTGGAACGGACCGAACTTTTGCATCAGCTGCTCCAGCCGCTGACGCATGTGCTCGATGCTGCCAGCGACGCGATAGAGCACATCGGGATCGCGATCAAACGAGCGGCTGTTGAGCGCCGCCATGTTGTACAGCCCTTCCAGCGCCGAGCGACCCGCTTGGCTCAGCTGTTCCTGATTGGACAGCACGCGCAGCAGGTTGATGCGAACGGCAACGATCTGCTGGTGAATCTGCTGGCCAGTTCGCTGATCGTCGCGCTCTCCGTTAAAGGCTTCGATCTGGGCCAGATCTTGGAGCAGTGCGTGAACGCCGGGGCGTCGGATTGGACGCGCTTCCGAGGTCGGAACGGTCAGGGTACTCAGTGACATCGGCAGCATGCCGAGTGCCAGTCCCAAAATCCAAGAGCGGGATCGCATGTGTGGTTCTCCTCAAGAAAGGTCGGGGATTGTTTCCGAGCGTGTTGATGTGACGATACCTCGCCTTCCTTTCTTCAGTAAATGACCTGCTGCCTGAATCAGGTGTCTGTGTGAGCGCGTGTCGGATGTCCTGCGCGGTGACTTCGGGATGACTTCGGGATGACTGGCACCGGCCAGGGTGTGGTCTTTCGGTGTGCCTGACCTGGCACCACTTGGAAAATCTTCGTCGCTGATGCCAAGTTGCGCGTGCTTTGCTTCACTTGACATCGAATGTTTTGATCGTATAGTTCGTTCAGAAACTTCTGAAAGTTCAGAACATGACATCAGCCGCAAACTTGTACCAAGAGGCAGAGCTTCTCATTGCCGATGCGGTCGGTGATGTGATCGAGCACTGGGGCTTTCGCAAAGCGCTCGGTCGCGTCTGGACGGTGCTGTACTTGGCGGGCGATCCGCTGTCTGCGTCCGAGCTGACCGAGCGACTGTCGATGTCTTCCGGCGCGATGAGCATGACGCTGAAAGAGCTTCAGGAATGGGCGGTGGTTCGTCGGGTCTGGCGTCCCGGTGAGCGTCGCGAGTTCTTTGAAGCAGAGACGGATCTGTGGAAGATGATCTCGAAAGTGGTCGCAGAGCGCGAGCGCTTTTGGGTACGCAGCGTGCGAGAGCGACTCGAGCAAGCGTGCGGAATCCTCAAGTCTGTACCGACCGAACAAGGACGTGGCGCGCTGACCAAAGCCAAGCTGCTCCTGTCGTTTGCGCAGCTTGCAGAGGGCGTTATCGATCGCTTTTTGGCGTCGCGGCGCGCGGACTTTTCGGGCTTCGGACTGCTGGAAAAAACGCCAAGGGCTGCTGTGCCAGAAAAGCGGTAAGGACAAGCCGCTCTTTTACTTGATGGGTTGGTGAAACGTGGACGCGGAATCACAAGTTCCTAAATCAGTAGATGCTAGCAAAGATGTACTTTCGATTTTATCGACCGTCTCTGCTAAGCACAAAGTTGAGACGCTGGCGACGACGCTCTCGCAGCTTCGGCGCTGGATGGGTTCCGATCTGCTGGAAGTCGAAGAAGGTCTGGCCGCGATCGAGCATCGCAACACACCGATGCATGAGAGCGCGCGACATCTTCTGGGACAGAAAGGAAAGCGCCTTCGTCCGCTCTGTGTCGCACTGGCTTCGCGCGTAGGAACAGGCTTTGGCAGTGCTGCGCGCGAGCTGGCGATTGCCGTCGAGCTGGTTCACTCTGCAACGCTCCTACACGATGATGTCATCGATCTGGGAGACAAGCGGCGTGGTCTGGATACAGCGCGCGTGATCTATGGAAATGCCGGAAGCATCTATGCCGGAGACTGGCTGCTCGTCGATGCACTGCGCAGGATTCAGAGAGTCGGAATCCCAGGACTTTTGGATCGCAGCTTGAGTGTTCTACACGAGATTCTGGAAGCAGAAGCGCTGCAACTAAAGAATCGCGGCAACGTGCGCGGAACCGTTTCGGACTACTTCCAGATCGTGGAAGGAAAGACCGCGAGCCTGTTCCGCTGGGCGCTGTTTGCGGGCGGAAGTGCAGGCGGAGTCAGTCATGATCACTGTCTGCTGCTGGAAAGCTACGGACGGAATCTCGGGGTTGCATTTCAAGTGATTGATGATGTGCTGGATCTCGCAGGGGATCCCGATGTCGTCGGAAAATCGCTGTTTGCGGATCTGCACGAAGGCAAGATGACGTATCCGCTGCTGCTCGCGATCGAGCGTTCGCCACAGCTTGCAGAGGAGCTGGCCGCAGCGTGTGAGCAGTCTGCACTGTGTCTCGATCCGCAGCTAGAGAAGCATCTAACGACTGTGCTGTGGGAACAGGGAGTGGTGGATCAGTGCATCTCGCTGGCGAGACTGCGATCGGCGGAAGCGATTTCGGCGCTGTCTTCTTTGCCATCATCACGCGCACGTTCCGCACTGGAACAAGTGGCACTCGCACTGGTTCACCGGGACAAGTAGGGGGCGGAATATGATCATTTCACTTCGCGACGATGCCGACGCACAGGCTGTCAAGCGTGAGCTGACTGCGCTGGGTCTGTGGATTGCGGCAACCGAGCGCAGCATTGGTGATAGTGGCCTTCAGTTCGTGGTGGCTGCGCACTCTACGAACGTGAACCCGGAATCGGTGGCGCAGATTGCCGGGGTTCGGAGCGTCTCTGTTCCGGTTCCTGAACATCCGCGCATCGATCGACAGGGGCCTGTTGTTACCGTCGCTGGACATGACATTGGGGGTGCTCATCCCACCCTGATGTGTGGTCCGTGCAGCGTGGAATCACCCGAACAGATTGATGCGATTGCTGCGCGTGTGGCTCCGCTGGGCGTGACGTTTCTACGGGGTGGTGCGTTTAAGCCGCGTAGCTCGCCCTACAACTTTCAAGGACATGGGGATCCGGCGCTTTCCTGGATGCGCAGCGCGGCGGACAAATTTGGTCTGCGCGTCGTCACAGAAGTGCTGTCAGAGCACGATGTCGGAGCGGTGTCCGAGCTGGCTGATCTGGTGCAGATTGGCTCGCGCAACATGCAGAACTTCGCACTCCTTAAGCGCGTGGGACACACCAAAAAGCCGGTGCTGCTCAAGCGCGCGATGTCTGCAACGGTAGAGGAATGGCTGCTCGCTGCGGAGTATCTGCTGCATCACGGATCGAGCGGTGTCGTGCTGTGCGAGCGCGGCATTCGTGGCTTTGATCCCTCGACGAGAAACTTGGTCGATCTGACCGCTGTGGCGCTGCTTGCCAATGTTCATCGCTTGCCGGTGATTGTCGATCCATCGCATGGAACCGGACGCCGCGATCTGATCTTGCCGCTGGCCAAAGCCGCGATGGCAGCGGGCGCAGCGGGCGTGATGATCGAAACGCATGATGACCCCGGACGCGCGCTCAGCGACGGACCGCAAGCGCTGCGTGGCGATGAATTACAGCAAGTCCTTGGCCAGCTGGTGTCGCGATGAACACAACAGAACGTGCTGAGCTACGCAAGGGAGTCCGTGAAGGCAGTGGCCAGATGTTCGATGGCATTGCCGCACGATACGATCTGCTAAACCGCATCATCTCATTGGGAATCGATCAGAGCTGGCGCAAAAAGACCGTCGCTGCGCTTGCGCTATCGCCTTCCCACAAGGTGCTGGATCTGGCCACCGGAACCGCTGACTTGGCGATCTTGGTGGCGCAGACAGAGCAGGGCGCACAGATCACCGGACTCGATCCTTCGGTCAAGATGCTCGAAGTCGGACAGCAGAAGATCGCAGCCGAACAACTTCACGATCGCATCTCACTCGTCGAAGGGGATGCCCAGAAGCTACCGTTCCCAAACGATTCCTTTGATGGAGTCTGTATGGCGTTTGGGATTCGCAATGTGCCCGATCGCGCCCAAGCGCTGCGCGAGATGTCGCGTGTCACCAAGGCTGGTGGACGGATCGCGATCCTAGAGCTGGCAGAGCCCAAAGGAGGCGTGATGGGAGGCCTCGCGCGCTTCCATGTTCATACGGTGGTTCCGTGGCTGGGATCGCTCCTTTCGGGGTCGGCAGAGTATCGTTATCTTCAGCGCTCGATCGCGGCATTTCCTGATGCCGAGGACTTCGCCAAGCTGATGACCTCGTGTGGTCTGCGTATGTTATCGGTCGAGCCGTTGACCTTTGGGGTTGCGACGCTGTACGTAGCCACGCCGAGCAAGGAATCCTAAGCCGTGCAGCCGATGCGAGAGCAGCTAACCAGCGCCAGCGAAGAAGGACTGTCTTCAGACAGCCTGCTCTGTGTGACTGCGCCGGTTGATTCCGACTGTGGAAGCGCTGCGCTCTTGCGAACTCGGCTGCCCCTTTCCCTGCTTCGCTTTGCACCGCCGGCTGAGCGCGGAACCGGACTTCCCGTCTGCGGTCTGGGCGAAGCAGTGCGTCTGGCGTTCGATGGACCGGATGCTCTCACTGCCGTTCGTCACGCTGCCGACGCACTGTTTGCGCGCCTTAGGTATAAGAGTCATCCCACATGCCTCTTATTGCCTGCGCCGCGACTGTATGGCTGTCTGCGCTTCGAGCTGGGACTTCCCAGCGAGCTGTTTCAGCCCGATGCCGCGTCCGATCCATGGCAGTCCTTTGCGACTGCGAGCTTTGTCCTGCCGCGCTGGCTGCTGATCGAGACACCGTCCCAGCTTCTGCTTCAGCTTGCGATCTTCGGTCACGAGCTCATCCAGCCAGATACGCTGTTTCATGAGCTGGACGCGATCGAAGCGGCGCTTGTGCAGTCGGTATCTGATGTTCCACCGTCGCCAGCGAAGCTACTTTCCTGTGAAGAGCTGCCGCAGCCTGTCTACTGCGCAATGATCGAACAAGCCCTGGCGGAGATCGCTGCGCAGCGGGTTCAGAAAGTGGTGCCAGCACGGCGAAGTCAGCTGCGACTCGATCGTCACTTGCAGCCACAGCAGATATTATGCGCGCTAGATGACTCATATCCGCAATGCAATCGATTTGCACTGACGCGCGATGGATCAACTTTTTTGGGGGCGACTCCAGAGCTCTTGATTTGCCGCAGTGGACAGACGGTTTGGACCGAAGCGCTGGCTGGCACGCGCGCACGAACAGCAGGCAGCGACGACAAACTGCTTGGTCAAGCCCTGCTTCAGGATGACAAAGAGCGACGCGAGCACGACCATGTGATCGCAGCCATTGTAGATTCACTTATCCGGTGCGGGGTTTCTCTGCCGCTGGTCAATGCAACTGGCTTGCGTTTGCTGCGCAACGTCATCCACCTTTGTACGCCGATTGTCGGACAGCTTGAAGCGCCCCAGCATGTGCTGGATCTGGTGGCTGCGCTGCATCCTACTCCCGCTGTGTGTGGACTTCCGCGCGATACGGCAGCGCGCTGCTTGGCCCAGATCGAGCCGGTGTCTCGCGGGGTCTATGCCGCACCGATCGGATACTTTGATGCCGACGGAAACGGTGAGTTTTGGGTGGCACTGCGGTCGGCCCTGATTCGCGCCGATCAAGCGTGGCTGTATGCCGGGGCTGGTGTGGTTGCTGGTTCCAATCCCGCCGCAGAGTACGCAGAGACAGAGGCCAAGCTACGCGCGATGAAGAGCGTAATCGGAGGCATCCAGTGAGCCCCGCGCAGCCCAGCCTACACAGCGCGTGGGCGCAGCTGTTTGTGTGCTCGCTGGCCAAGGCCGGAGTCCGCAGCGTGGTGGTCAGTCCGGGCTCCCGATCGACGCCGCTGGCGATCGCGTTTGCGCAGCATCCTGATCTGACCATTTCGGTGATCGTGGATGAGCGAGTGGCGGGATTCTTTGCGCTCGGACAAGCGCGCGCAGTCGGCGTTCCGACCGTGCTTTTGTGTACCTCTGGAACGGCAGGAGCGCACTACCTTCCAGCCCTGATCGAAGCGTCCCAGAGTCACATTCCGCTGCTCGTGATCACGGCGGATCGTCCCTGGGAAGACTATGACTGTGCGGCGGCGCAGACCATTGATCAGGTCAAGCTGTTCGGGGATGTGGTTCGTCACTATGCAGAGCTGGGACTTCCTGATGCGCATCCCGCTGCGCTGTCTGCGGTGGTGCGGATTGCTGCGCAGGCCGTCGCTACATCGTGTGGTCCGCTGCCCGGTCCGGTTCACATCAACGCTCGCTTTCGCAAGCCACTTGAGCCGAGCACAGAGTCCACCCCGCAGCCCTTCACTGCACACATTGATGCGCTGCTTGCAAGGCCTGCTGCGACGGTGATTTCTGGTGATGTCGGGGTCTCTGCTGCTGCGATTGATGCGCTGTATGCTCGCTGTCACAGGGCGCGGCGCGGCCTGATTGTCTGTGGTCCTGCTGCCAGTCAGACCGATCTTGGGGCCCTGCGCATCGCGGTGCAAAGGCTCTCGCAGCAGACAGGATTTCCAGTCTGGGCAGAGTCCACAAGTGGTGTCCGATTCGGTGTGCAGTCCGAGATCTGTGGCGGCTTTGATGTCGCGCTACGGAGTCCTGATTTCCGTCGAGAAGCTGCACCAGAGCTGCTGATCGAAGTGGGCGGTCCGGTGGTCTCTTCTGCCTATGCGCAGCTTGTGAGCGCGTTGCCGAGCTGTGAGCGTGTGGTGGTTGCGCCATATGGCTGGAATGATCCGCACGGAAGTGCTGCGCTGCTGCTTCGCTGCGTTCCTGAGCTGCTCCTATCCGCTGTGGCGGATCGACTGGCGCTGCATGCTGCGGAGCGTCCTTCCGATCCGCGCTGGACACTTTTGCATCACCAAGCCGAAGAGGCGATTCGTCGCATTGTCTCGGCTGCGATCCAGACAGAACACTTTACTGAAGGTCAGCTTGCGCGTGCGGTGGTGACTTCGCTTCCTGCACACGCTGCGCTGCTGGTTGGCAACTCCCTTCCGGTGCGAGATCTGGATCTGTTCTGCGTTCCTTCCGACAAGCCGCTGCGGGTCTTTCATCAGCGCGGTGCCAGCGGAATTGATGGCCTGCTATCCGGTGCAGCGGGTGCGCGCAGCGTGCTTGCTGATCCTGTGGCGCTGCTGCTGGGGGATGTGAGCGCGCTGCATGATCTGAGCGGACTGCAAGCGCTGCAAGCGGTGTCTGGACCGCTCGTGGTGGTGATCGTTCAAAACGGGGGAGGCCAGATCTTTGCGCAGCTTCCGATTGGCAGCAATGCGCTGGCGAAGCCTTACTTTTCGTCGCTGTTTCTGACCCCGCGTGCGGTCGATTTTGGCCAGGCTGCCGCAGCGTTTGGGATTCCTTTTCTTCGCGTCTGTAGCGAAGCATCCCTGCGTACGGCGATGGCGCAAGCGCTGGCTGCCGATCGTCCCTTTGTCATTGAAGCGGTGGTTTCCGGGGATGAAGGCGCTTGCTTGCGCAAGCAGATCCAGCAGCAGGCACTGCAAGTCTTTGCGCAGACAAGTAAGTCGTTGTCGGCGCAACAATCGATTCCGCAGGTCATGACAGATTCAAAGCCGACAGAGCCACTGATCACGCTCCAGCCGCAGGTGTTTCTGCACGGATTTTTGGGCTCGCCTGCGCTGTGGGAACCGATCATTCGTCGCTGCGCGGCGCCTACGTTTTGCCCTTATCTTCCGGGTCATGGTCCATCGCCCTGGCTGCTTGCTGATGCAGACTTTGACGCGGTGATCGATGCGCTGGCGGCGCGGATTCCCTTTCCACGCTTTGCGCTGCACGGCTATTCTTTGGGGGCTCGTGTGGCGCTGGCGCTGGCGATTCGACATCCTGATCGCGTGCAGTCACTGACGCTGATCGGGGCTGACCCCGGAATCCGCGATGACAAGGTGCGGGCGGAGCGAACGCGCTGGGAGTCCGCGCTGTGTCAAAAGCTGCTGCACAGTGACCTGTCTGACTTTGTGAAAGAGTGGGAGTCCCTGCCGCTGTTTTCGTCGCAGCAGCGCCTTCCTGATCACGCAAAAGACGCGCAAAGGAGCCAGCGACTTGATCAAGATCGCACCGCTCTGGCGTGGGCGCTGCGGGTGCTTGGAACCGGCCAGATGCCAAGTCAGTGGTCGCAGATTCCGTCGCTGCGCATTCCCATGTTGGTCCTGACCGGAGCGCTAGATGACAAGTTTACAGCGCTTGGTCGCGCGCTTTCCGTCCTTCATCCGCAGGTCACGCATCGGATCGCACCGGGGTGCGGACACAACCTGCTGTTAGAAGATCCCTCGTGGGTGTGGTCGCAGCTTGTCGCTCAGCACGGCGCTGCGATCTTTCCCGACATCGTACAACCAGAGTCAGCGCAGACCGATCAGTCTGTTCACGCTGGAACCGATCACCCTTGCCACGGAGTAGAAAGACCATGAGTGAGACCGTGTGGAAGTCTGTCGATGGCTTCGGCTTCCAAGACATCAAGTACCAAAAGACCGACGACGGAATCGCCAAGATTACGATCAATCGTCCAGAGGTTCGCAACGCCTTCCGACCACTCACCGTGAAGGAGCTGTCTACCGCGTTCAACGATGCGCGGGATGATGCGGACATCGGTGTGGTGATCCTGACCGGAGAAGGTCCAGATGCATTCTGTTCCGGTGGTGATCAGCGCGTGCGCGGACATGGTGGTTACGTTGGTGAAGATGGCATTCCGCGCCTGAACATCCTGGACGTTCAGCGCCAGATCCGAACGATTCCGAAGCCTGTGATCGCGATGGTTGCGGGCTACGCAATCGGCGGAGGTCACGTCCTGCATCTGCTGTGTGATCTGACGATCGCGGCGGACAATGCGCGCTTTGGACAGACTGGACCCAAGGTCGGTAGCTTCGACGGTGGCTACGGTGCTTCCTACATGGCGCGCATCGTGGGTCAAAAGAAAGCGCGCGAGATCTGGTTCCTGTGCCGTCAGTACGATGCCAAGCAAGCGCTTGAGATGGGGCTTGTGAACACCGTGGTTCCGCTGGCCGAGCTGGAACAGGAAACGCTCAAGTGGTCGCGTGAGATGCTGCAAAACAGCCCGACCGCGCTCCGCTTCCTCAAGGCTGCGCTCAACGCAGACTGCGACGGACAAGCCGGTCTTCAGGAGCTGGCAGGCAGCGCGACTTTGCTGTACTACCTGACCGAAGAAGGACGGGAAGGAAAGGAAGCGTTTTTGGAAAAGCGCAAGCCCAACTTCAGGAAGTTCAAGCGATTCCCATGAGCCAGCAAACAGCGCCGCATGGCGTAGCGAAAGACTCTTTCAAGGCGTGGCTGCTGGCGACTCGTCCGGCTACGCTCACCGTCGGTGTGATTCCGGTGATCATCGGTACTGCGGTTGCGTACACCATGCACGCAGTACGGGTGTGGCCTGCGCTGGCGGCGCTGTTTGGCGCGATCTTTATTCAGATCGGAACGAACCTGGCAAATGATGTGTTCGACTACGAAAAGGGGGCCGACACCGCAGAGCGCTTGGGCCCGCTGCGCGTCACACAAACCGGTCTGATCGCGCCGCACAATGTTCGATTGGGAATGTATGTCAGCTTTGCGCTGGCGACGCTGATGGGCATCTACCTAACGTGGTCTTCCGGTCCGGTGATTCTGCTCATCGGGGTGCTGTCGATCGCATCAGGAATCGCCTACACAGGTGGCCCCTATCCGCTGGGATACAATGGTCTTGGGGATCTGTTTGTGTTTGTGTTCTTCGGTCTGGTCGCGGTCTGTGGGACTGTGTTCGTGGAAACCGGGAGCGTAGCAGCGCTGGCTGTCTGGGCGTCTCTTCCCGTCGGTGCGCTGGCCACTGCGGTGCTGGTGGTGAACAACCTTCGCGATGGTCCTACCGATGTCAAAGCGGGCAAGCGAACGCTGGTGGTTCGCTTCGGTCGCACCTTTGGACTGGTCGAGTACTTTGCGCTGATCGCGCTCGCGTATCTGGTTCCGATCTATCTGGTTTTGTCCGGTCTGTTGGGTCGCACTGGACTGCTGCCGCTTCTGTCGGTTCCGCTTGCGATTCCGCTGTGTCTTTCGGTGCTGCGTGATCACGGCGCGGTGCTGAACAAGACGCTGGCTGGGACGGCCAAGCTGGTGCTTCTGTTTGGTCTGCTGTTTGCGCTGGGAATGGTGCTGTGAGTGCTTTCGCGACGTGCCTCGCAGATCTGCGGCTTGCGGGCTGCCGGGTCTTGGTCGCAGGCGGCACTCTGTCGCAGTCCGTTTTCAACGCAAGACAGGTCTGGACCGCGCGGCAGGGTATTCTGCTGACGCTGTGGGATCACGATGGCTGCGTCGGTGTTGGGGAAGCGTCACCTCTTCCGGGGCATAGTCGCAGCACGTTTGAGGAGTGTGTCTCTGTCCTGCACGAGCTGGGCGATCTTCGTGCGTACACAACCGGGGTGGATGCAGAAGGCTGGCCGCTGATTCCGGCACTGGATGCGTATCCTGAAGCGCGCTTTGCCTTTGAGACGGCGCTGTGTGATCTGCTGGCTCGTCGAAGCGGAGTCTCTGTTGCGACATTTTTGGGCGGACAAGAGCAAGCGGCGGTCGTGCGCAGTGCGCTGATCAGCACGCTGGAAGAAGCGCATGCAGCGGTGCGGCGCGGCATCACCACGCTGAAGATCAAGGTCGGTGCAGCGCAGTCTTCAGATCAGGAATCGCAAAAAGAGGCAGACAAAGAGCTTCTTTTATTGAAGCAGCTCCGCGACGAGCTAGGCCACTCGGTGACGCTGCGTTTGGATGCAAACGGAGTCTATCCACCCGATCGGGCGCGCGCGCGTCTGCAAGACTTTGCCAAGTATGGGGTTGTGCTCATCGAGCAGCCGACTTCGGTCGCAGCGCTTGCCACGTTGGGAGTCTGCGCGATTCCCTGGGCTGCGGATGAGTCTCTGTCCGACTTCCCCTGCGACGCTGCAAGCGATCCGTACGCGGCACTGCTGCATGCACCGGGCTGTGCGGCCTTTGTGATCAAGCCCGCGCTGCATGGACTGCGTGCGGCACGAAAGTTGGCGCTGCGGGCACAAGCGCAAGGACTTGGGGTGATTGTGACGCATCTGTTCGACGGTCCGGTTGCGCTGGCTGCCTCGTGTGAGCTGGCTCTGTCTCTGCCTTTGGCTCCGCTGCCGTGTGGTCTGGATCGACATGCGGGGCTGTCTGCCTGGCCTTCTGTTGAGATTGCGCAGCATCGCCAAGCAGCGCATCTTATCACCCCAAGTGGTGGCGTAGGACTTGGCTTTGCGCAGCCCGGTGTCCCATGGAGCTAAGCGTCTTTTCCGCCGCGCAGGAGTGCGGTGATCACCTGGCCCTGATTGGCCCCGACGGAACCTGGACCTATCGAGCGCTGGCAGTGCAAGTCCGTTGCATCTGCGCAGGACTGTCTGCGCGCGGCTTTGATCCCAAGACGATCGTTGCGCTGCGTGCCAGCAATCGGCCCCAGACCGTGATGACGATCTTGGCACTGATCGCGCTGGGGATTCCGTTTGTGGCGATTCATCCGCGCTGGACCGATCCAGAAGTACGCATCGTGATGCAGGATGCACAGCCTGCTGCGCTGCTCGATGATGCGCAGATTGATGTGCTGCTGTCCTGCGCTCCGTCCGCAAGTGTTCAGACGGAAAACAGAGAGATTTCCGATCAGGATCCGCTCGCCATTTTGTATTCATCAGGAACCAGCGGAACCCCCAAAGGAGCGATCCTTTCGCGTGCAGCGTTTGTGGCCAGTGCCAAAGGAAGTGCGCACAACCTTGGCTGGCAGACAGACGATCGCTGGCTGTTGTGTCTGCCGCTGTGTCACATCGGGGGTCTGTCGATTGTGGTGCGCTGTCTGTGCGCTCGCAAGACAGTGGTGCTGCTTTCGCGCTTTGATCCAAATGCAGTTCTTTTGCATCTGAAACAGAGTCACGCGACGCTGCTGTCGGTGGTTCCGGTGATGCTGCATGCGCTACTTGATGCGGACACAGACAAGGTACTGCCTTCGCTGCGTGCGGTGCTGTGTGGTGGGGCGGCGACTCCGCTGGCGCTGATCGAGCGTGCGCAAAAGCAGGGATGCAATGTGCTGCTGACCTATGGACTCACGGAAGCGTGCTCGCAGGTCACGGTTCAGTCGCTTGGAGAAGCGCCTACGCAGCGTCGCGGATCAGGACGACCGATTGCGGGGATGCAGATCGAGATTCGGAATGAAGACGGCACGGTGCTGGCTCCTGGCTGCGTCGGTAACATCTGGATTTCGGGCAGCAGCATGATGACGGGCTACGTTGGCAGATCCCCGCTTTCGGGGGCCTGGTTTGACACAGGTGACATCGGAGAGCTGTCCGCAGATGGTACGCTTACGGTGTACTCGCGGCGGATGGATCTGATCATCACGGGGGGCGAAAACGTCTATCCGCTGGAGGTCGAGCAGGCGCTGCTGGCGGATCCGCAGGTACAGGCCGCTGTGGTGTTTGGGACTCCGCATCCGCAGTGGGGAGCGACGGTGGCTGCCGCACTGGTGGTGCGTCCGGGCTTTGACTTTGCTGCACTAACAGAGTCGCTCTGTCTGCGCCTGGCTCCGTTCAAAAGACCGCGACTGTGGGCGAAGCTCTTGGTACTCCCAGAGCTACCCAGTGGCAAGATCGATCGTCGCCGCGCGGTGGCGGATGCTACTCCGCTTTTGGTGCGCTCGCTTCCGTAGGCGTGTAGGCATCGCGCAGCGCAGCGGGAACCGGACGCGGTCGGAAGGACTTGCGATCGATGACTACGTGAATCGTTTTTCCGACGGCATGAACGCGACCAGGGACTGTGTCAGACACGATCTGGTGATGGATCGTGATGGACGTTTCACCGATGTCTGCGCGGACGATCTCGGCCCGAACGGGATCGCCAAAGCGCAGCGGAAACTTGTAGTCTGCCTCGGCATGTGCGAGCGGAGCGCCCCACTCTCCAGCGGAAATGACCTGCGCCAGGCTGACCCCGCGCGAGGACAGCTGCGCGACAAAGGCGTTGTGAAAGTAGTCGAACACCCTGGCAAAGAACACGATTCCTGCTGCATCAATGTCTTGAAAGGGAACGAGCATCGGTAGCGAAAACAGAGGCTGGGTCATCACGGCTTCCTTTGTTCGTAGATCAGGTGTGTATCCGTCGGTAGGTTCGATTCCGTCGGCTCTTCGGTCGGCTCCTCGGGCGGCTCTTCGGTCGGCTCTTCGGTCGGCTCTTCGGTCATCCTTTGTACGTACGGACTGTGCGGTCTGGGAAGTGGCTGAAGGTGCTGTTTCCAGAACACCTGCTGCGCGGCGGCTTGCTCCACAAAGAAGTCGCTGCCATCGACGTAGTGGGCTCCCACCTGCGCTGCAAAGTCCCGGCCTGGAGAGTCGGCTGCATAGTTCAGATCGAACACCAGGCGCGGACGCAGAAACGCAGGCGGAGGATGCTGATAGCGACTGCGACCAACCGACCAGATCAGCACAGTCGGCGACGGAAAGGATGACACTTCCGCGCCTTGCGCAGAGCGGACAAGGCCGGTGCGGGCCGCAACAAACAGCGCATCAGGAAACACCGCGCGGAGCAGAGACAGAAGTCCGCCTCCTCCAAACACCGCAAGCTGGGGCTGTGGACCCATCAGCTCTGCGTACTGCGCGCACGTCTTGTGCCAGGCTGCACGCAGTCCTACACCGTCGGTGCTACAGCCAATCAGGCGACCATCTGGACACCGGGACAAGGTGTTTCCAGCATCTTGCGAATCGTTTGCAAGATGGTCACTTGTGGTAGGAGCCTGCTGAAAGTCCCCACCCAGTGCGCGGATGGCTTGTGGCAGCCACGCTTTGCATGGCGATGTCACCGCAGCCGCGCGTAGTCCCAGCGCAAGCAGATCGGAAAGGAGTGTCTGACTGTGGAGATCATCGTCGCTGATGCAGACTTTTAGGACCGGCATTCCGTACTTGGCAAACAGCGGAGCATGATGCGCAGGCGTGCGGCTGTGCTCTACTGGATTGCCAACAATGGCCGCAAAGGGAATGTCTTTTCCGTCGGGAATCGGAACTTGAAGGCGCACCGCCCACTCTGCTGCGGATGGCTGATCAGGGACAAGCGGCGCGTCTTCATCGCGCAAAAAGTGTAGGAGCTGAGAGTCTGCGAGCAGCAAGCGATAGAAGCGAAATCGTCCTGAACCGTCGCTGGCAATCGGTAAAAAGACATGTCGCTGCGGATCGCTGCGCTGCCAGTTGTGACCGATGGTTAGCTCGCGGATGTTGTGGATGGGAATCGCGACCTTGATGATCTGATCAGGTGGAGTCTGCTGGGAAAGTGTAGTGAGTAGCTCTGCCACAGAGGTAGACAATGGGCGCGCATGCAAAGAGCGAATCGTTCGCAAGATCGGCTGCTCGGACATCCACGCAGAGAGCGCGGAAGGAATCGGTCCCAGCTCGTAGGCGATGTCCAGCCAGTGGGGAGCGATGGCGCGCACAAGCTCGGTCTGATCGCTACGCTTCCGTCGCAGACTAAGCAGAATATGATGCACGGAAAATGCCTCTTTACACTGCCAGAGCGCGTCATCGGTCAGCAGATCATCGCGCAGCTCGATCAGGCGCAGACCTTGGGACAGGAGAGTCTGGCCGATAGAAATCGCATCCGAAAGCGACCGCTGTGGAAGGCTACGGAGTGTGTAGGTCGCACCGTGAAAGGAGCGCGGAGGCGCTGTCATGTCGTGCGAAAATCTAGCAGATCGACGAGCGGAATGGCAAAATCCTCGGTCATGTTGGTTCTGTGTGGGCCTCCTTCGGTCGGCAAAAGTACAATTGGTCGGATGTGCGCACTGCGCTTGGGAGTCCGCTTCATCGACACCGATCAAGTGATTGCGCAGGAGTCTGGAGCGTCGATTGCGCAGCTTTTGGAGCGAGAAGGAGAGGCGGCTTTGCGCGAGCGGGAGAGACAGCTCATCGAGCGTCTGAGCGTCGAGCCGTGCGTGGTCGCGGTCGGTGGGGGACTGATCACAATGGAGCCGGTGCGGAAGCTGCTGCGCGCGCGTGGCTTTGTGGTGGGACTGGATGCATCGGTGCCTGTGCTGCTGTCCCGACTTGCGCAGAGTAAGGAGGTTCGTCCGCTCTTGCTTCCGGATCCCAGCGTGACGCTTCCGGCTCTCCTTTCCCGTCGAGAAGCTGCGTATCGCGATGTCGATGTACGGATCTGTGTTGATGATCTGTCCGCAGAGCAAGCGGCAGAGCGGGTGTGTCTTCTGTATCGTCAGGAGCAGCCTGTGTTGACCATGGGAGAGGTCTGTTACAGCGACTCCCTTCCTGATGCGGGGCTTTATGGGAATCGCTCGATCGTGCTGTTTGATCAGGTGCTGGCGACGGTAGGTCGTGGCGTGCTGGGTCCGTGGCTGTCGCGCATTCCGCTGCGCTATGAAGTTGCAGCAGGAGAGTCATTGAAGGAGCTGTCAGGATTTTCTACGCACGTTGAACAGATCTTGACGCTGGCGCAGCGGGCAGAGTCCCCAGTGGAAGTGGTCGCAATCGGGGGCGGATCGGTGGGAGACTTTGCGGGGTTCTTCGCCAGCGTGTGGAAGCGCGGTGTTCCGCTTGTGCAGATTCCTTCGACGTGGCTGTCTGCGATCGACTCTGCACATGGCGGAAAAAACGCGCTCAACGTCGGGAAGATCAAAAACCAGATCGGAACGATTGTCTTTGCCAAGCAGATACATCTGTGTCGCGAGCTGCTGTTTCTTCAGCCCAAAGAGCGTGCGCGGGAAGCGCTGGGAGAGCTGATCAAGATGGCAATCATCGACGGTGGCGCGTGGACTCAGGAGCTGTTTTCATCCACACTGTCGGGGAGCGAGCTTTTGTGGCGCTTTCTACCGGATGCGGTGCGCGCAAAGTACAGCGTGGTGCGCGCAGATCCGTATGAAAAGCTGGGCCTGCGGCATCATCTCAACTTGGGACACACGATCGGTCATGTGCTGGAGTCCGTTCATCAGCTTCCGCACGGTCTGGCTGTTGCACAAGGTTTGCATTTCGCACTGCAAGTATCGAGGAAGCGAGGTTTTCTAGCTGAAACAGACTTGCGTTACCTGGAAGCGATCTTGAGCGAGCGCTTTGGTCTTCCCGATCGCAAGGGACAGCTTCCCAAGATTCCGCAGCGACGGTTTCTGGAACTGCTGAGCCAAGACAAAAAGCGGACAAGTAATGCGGCGATTCGCTTTGTGGTGGTCGAGCAGCTGGGACAAGTGCGGACGGTAGAGATCTCTTTGGCAGAGCTGTGTGCGCTGGCAATCGAGCAAGGATATGTGCTTACGGAGTAAAAAATGAATCAGTCATTTGCGTTTAGGGGGACGATTCCTCCGTCGAAGTCGCTGCTGATTCGGCAGCTCCTGCTTACGCTGTATCAGCCGCAGCTTGCGCTTCCGCTGCTGTCGCGCTGTCGCGATGTGGTGGCGATGCAGGGTGCGACAGATGCGTTTCGCAGGACGCAGCCGGGAGAGACTTCGCACATTGACTGCGGGGAAGCAGGGCTGGTGCTGCGACTCTGTCTGGGCTATGCCTCTCGACGAGGCGGGAGTCATCTGCTGCATGGATCACCCCGGCTGATTGAGCGTCCGCATGAGCCCTTCCTTTCCGTTTTGGCGCAGCTTGGGACTGTGGTGAAGGTGACGCAGCGTGCGCTTCATGTTCGGTCGGAAGGATGGCAGCCGGTTTCATCTGCGCTGAGCCTTCAGGGAAGTCTGTCGAGTCAGTTTGCTAGCTCGCTGATCTTAAATGCGTGGGAGCTGCCGTTTCCGTTAGAGATTGTGTGTGATGCAGAGCCCGTTTCGGAAGGTTATCTGGCGCTGTCGATGGAGCTGGCGCGCAGCTGCGGAATGGTGATTGAAGTGTTTCAGGAGGAGGATGCGCTGCGGCTTAGGATTCCGAGTGGTCAGCGAATCAAGGACACAAAGCTGTCTGCTGAAGCGGATGTAAGCTCGGCATTTGCCGTCGCTGCGCTCGCTGCGGTGGCGGGCTCTGCACAGATTCTGAACTTTCCACAGCACAGCCTTCAGCCCGATGTTTTGTTCGTGAAGCTGCTTGCGCAGATGGGGATTCCGATCGCACAGACTGCGGACGGACTGTCGGTTGGGAAGGCCGCGCAGCTTGCGGCGATCGATGTGGATCTCGGTGGCGCGCCGGATCTGACGCCGGTGCTGGCGGTGCTGTGTGCGCTGGGTCCGGGGCGATCACGTATTTTTGGGGCACCTCACCTTCGGGGAAAGGAGTCGGATCGGATTGCGACCACAGCGGCGCTCCTTTCGGTGTTGGGAAGACAGAGCGTGCAAACGGAAGATGGACTTGAGATTGTGGGTCGTCCGGTGGAACCAGCGGATCGAGTACGCAAGATGGCGTTTGATGCGAGTGCAGATCATCGCTTGGTGATGGCGGCTGCGGTGGCGCGCTGGGCGGGATTTCCCGTCGAGATCAGCGGTCTGTCAGCAGTAGAAAAGAGCTTTCCAGAGTTTCTGTCGATTGCCAAGCTGGGAAAGGAATCCTAACCGATGGGCGCAAACTCCTTTGGTCAGCGCTTTGTGATGACGACGTTTGGGGAAAGCCATGGTCCGGCGCTGGGCGTGGTGATTGATGGCTGTCCGGCTGGGGTTCCGTTTGATGAAGCGCTGCTGCGAAGTGAGCTGGCGCGACGACGGCCCGGAACGCTAACCGGACGGGGAGAGAGCATTACCTCTGCGCGGGCAGAGTCCGATGAGCCAGAGATCCTGAGCGGTGTGTATCAAGGGATGACGCTGGGAACGCCGATTGCGATGCTGGTGCGGAATCAGGATGCGCGATCGTTGGACTATCAGCAGATTGCACAGACTCCGCGCATTGGACATGCAGATGATGTCTGGAAGAGCAAGTTCGGACACGCTGATCCGCGTGGTGGGGGACGATCTTCGGGACGAGAAACGGTCGCGCGTGTGATGGCGGGAGCGGTCGCGCAGATGCTGCTTGGGAAGCTGTGTCCGGGGCTGTCTGTTTGTGGCTTTGCGCGGCAGATTGGTCCGCTTGCGCTGTCCGATCAGGAGCTTGGGACGCTGGAACATGAGCCGCTGACTGCGCATCAGATCGATGCGTTTGCGGCGCGCTTTCCAAGTGAGCGGTTGTCAAAAGAGGTGACGGAGCTGCTCGTGTCTGCAAAGCAAGAAGGACGAAGCTTCGGGGGACTTATCGAGCTGTGGATTGATGGTGCTGCGCAGAACTGGGGACAGCCGGTGTTTCACAAGCTGAAAGCGGATCTTGCGCAGGCAATGCTGAGCGTTGGTGCAACCTCAAGTGTCGAGCTGGGTGATGGCGTTGAGGTGGCTTCGGCAGAGGGCTCCTCGTTTCATTCCCAACGTGAGCGTCCGCTGCGCTATGGCGGGATTCGCGGCGGAATCAGCACCGGAGAGCGGATCGTGCTGCGGGTTGCGTGTAAGCCGACCGCGTCGGTGCTTCATGTTGCGAAAGCGGGCCGACATGATCCTTGCATCGTGCCGCGAGCGATTCCTGTGCTGGAGTCGATGGCGTACGTCGTGCTTGCGGATCATGCGCTGTGGCAGCGTACAGATCGGCTGTGAATCGAATAGGAATCGAATAGTAATCGATTAGGAATGCATGAGGAGTCGATTAGGAATGCATGAGGAATCGATTAGGAATTGATTGGGAATCGATTAGGAATGTCAGCTCAGCAGATCTTCACTGGGTGGGGCGGGGGAATCGCCCAGCAGACAGACGACGGTGGGCTTGATGCCTCGGGCGATGCGGAAGACGCTGCGAACGACGCGTCCGATGGCGCGCTCTAGATCGTACAGATCGGGACTTCCGTCGGTCGCTTGAGCGAGGTGTGTGTGCAAGACGCTTTCAGCTTGTCGTGCCGCTTGCTCGCAGAGCGCTTGGAGCTTGGTTCCAGCGTCGGCAATCCCGATGGCGCGAACGGTCAAGCGACGCGGCTGATTCAGCACTGCTGCGATGACAACGATGCCGGTGGTGTGGAGCAAGCGACGGGTACGTAGGGTCTCTGTTCCGACTTCACCGACGGTGATTCCTTCGATGGCGATACCGGGACAGGGAATGTGATCGATGACTTCGGCGCGGCTGCCCACAGAGATGACGTCGCCGTTGCTCTGACATAGCGCAGGAATGCCGAGGCTGGCAGCGATTTCAGCATGGGCGGCCAGCTGGCGTGCGCCACCGTGGACGGGCAAAAGGGTCTTGGGCGCGAAGGTCTCGAGGAGCCAACGTAGCTCGTCGCGATACCCATGACCGGAGACGGCATAGAGCGGACCTGAAATGACCGAGATGCCGTGCAGCACCAAGCGATCAGCGAGCCTGGAGACGGCGCGCTCGTTGCCGGGAATGGCGCGCGCAGCCAGGACCACGGTGTCGCCGGATTGCAGACGGAGCTTGCCAAAGGCTGCACCGCTGTTTGGTTCCAAGGCAGCGACGAGCTTTCCCAGCGCAGCGACGGATTCTCCTTGGGTGCCAGTGCAGAGCAGGGCAACTTGGTGACGCGGCAGCAGTGCAGCTTCGTCGGGAGTACACAAGAGCGAGGCAGGCAGTTTTAGCGCACCGACGGACTCTGCGGCATCAACCGCTTCGTGAAGACCGCGCCCGAGGAGACAGAGCCTGCGACCATGGCGCTCGCAGCTCTTGGCAAAGTGCGTGATGCGCTCGATGTGGGACGAAAAGAGGGTGACAGCGACGCGGCCCTTTTGTCCGGCGAGCACCGCTTGGAGCGAGTCTTCAACGATCTTTTCATCGCCGGAGCTGCCGACGGAGAGCGCGTTTGTACTGTCTCCAACCAGCAGATCGATCGGCGGCAGTGGCGACGGTCTTGGCTCTAAGCGAACGGTCTCTGCGACGACCTTGAAGTCGCCGGTGTGCAGCACGGTGCGGGTGTCGTCGGGGAGCGTTTGCGGCAGGGTCAGCGCGCCGCTGAAGTCGGTGACGAGCTGCGACGGACGAATCGGTCCGGTCAGCAGCAGCGAGCAGGCTTCGGGAATCGAGTGAGGCACCGCGAGCGGAAGCACGACCAAACCGGGCGGATCGGGCTGCTCGTCCGACGAATGCGCCGATAGGTGGAGGAGCTGTCCGGGGGCCAGCGGACGCGGATCGAACAGCTTGGCTGCGACGCCGTTGCGACGGAGCCGGTTGTGACACAGCCGCAGCGCGAGCGGTCGTCCGTAGATGGGAATCGGTCGCTCGAGGGTGCGCAGCAGATGATAGACGCCTCCGACGTGATCTTCGTGTCCGTGCGTCAGGACGACGGCATGCGGCAGGCCAAAGCGCTCGATCAGCGCAGAGACATCGCAGACGAAGTGATCAATCCCGGGCGACAGATCGTCGGGCATCTGAATGCCGCAATCGACCAGGACCAGCGTCTCGGCGCAGACGTACGCGGTCAAGTTGCGGCCAAACTCTCCACAGCCACCGACTGGAATGACGAGCATGAGAGCCGGGACACTAACAGCGGCGGGCGCGAACGTAAAGACCGGCACCTGCTCAGGAATCGCGTCTGGGCTTGCCGATAGGCTGCGACCTGTGCTCAAAATGCGCCTAGCGATGCATCAGACCCTCAGTGAAGAGCAGTTGACGACGGCAATTCGGGATCCGCAGCTGAAGCGCTGGACCGTGGTGGGCGGCAAGCTGTTTCGCGAATACCAGTTTACGTCGTTCGTCGAGGCGTTTTCGTTCATGACCGCCGTGGCGCTACAGGCCGAGGCCATGAATCATCATCCCGAGTGGACGAATGTCTATTCGCGCGTCACGGTGTCGTTGGCGACGCATGATGCTCAGGGAATTACCGCGCTGGATGTGCAGCTCGCTCGAATCATCGAGAAGCAAGCCGCCGGACGCACCCTGGCGTAGAGAGGCCGCTGCTTGCATACACGGCTTGGTATCGCGCTGCGACGGCGATTGGGTCGGCTGCTGGTCTGTTCGAGCCTGATTCTGTCCTCGTGGGCGCAGGCGGCGGACGACGAACCGTCGGAATCCAGCAAGCCGCGCTCGCAGATTGATGCGGTGGGCGCGGTCAACCTGTCGCGGAGCACGGTGTGGGACAGCCCGCGTGCGACCTCGGCGGTGACGCGCGACGAGCTGCGCGTGCGTCCGCCTCGGATGACGGGCGATACCTTGGATCTGGAAGACGGTGTGACGGTTCAGCGGCCCAGCTATAACTCGGCGCTTCCGTCGCTGCGCGGTCTGGGTGACGCGCGTGTCCTGCTGGTGGTCGATGGCATTCGTCTGAATACGACGACGACCAGCAGCTTGCCGTCGGGCTTGTCGAACCTAAACCTGGTCGATCCCTATCTGCTCGAATCGGTAGAGGTCGTGCGCGGTCCTGGTCTGGCATCGTATGGCAGCGACGGACTGGGCGGCACGGTGTCGCTGCGAACGCGTCGTCCGGTGGCGATCGTCGGGGCCAACCTCGAGATCAATGCGGGCACGCGGCTGAGCTATTCGAGCTATGACCAAGCGTTCGGCGGAAGCCTGTCGGGCGGTGGTCGCTGGGGTCGTTTTTCCGCTGAGACGGCGTTTTCCGCGCGGCACTTTAATGATCTGAATGGCGGGTATCGATCGGGATCGGTGCCGCTTTCTGCGTACAGCGACGGAGGCTTGTATCTTGGTGCGAGCGCCGATACCGGACGCGGGACGCTGCTGCTCGTCTATCAAGGCGGTCGTCAGTACGACGGTCTGCGCAGCGAGCGAAGCCGGTCCGACGATCTGTATCTTCTGACGGAACTGGCGCGTGATCTGACCTACGTTCGCTATAACGGCAGCTTCGAGGTTGGCGACTCTTCCATCGATGTAACAGCGACGGCGGCCTATCAGCGTCTATCGGAACAAGCGGCGCGCACTCAGGTCAGCCTCGATCGGGTCGATCGCCTGAGCAGTCGCGATGATGTGCTGTCGCTGAGCGCGAATGTACGTGCGGACTTGGGTCGTGGCGGACGACTGGCGGCTGGAATCGACGGCTATTTTGACTTTGTGTCGAGCAGTGCGGAGCAAGCTTCCGTCGGTGGATTCGCACTGGGTCGAGCCATGCCCGAGTGGCAGCGCTATCCGGGCGACTCTGCCGCGCACAACTTTGCGCTGTTTGTCGTCGATGAGATCGATCTAGAGCACCTGTTTCGCGGCGAACCGAGCGAGCGTCCTGGGCGCGTCAAAGCGCTGGTTTCCGGTCGGGTCGGTGGCAATGTCTTGGTCGTCGGTGCCGATGATCGCTTGAGCAGGCTGTTTTCGTCACAGCGCAAGGTGTTCGATCGACGTGTTGATCCATCGCTTCTCTACGCGGGCTCGCTTCACTTGCGCTATGAGTTTGTGCCCGGAGCGATGCTGGTTGCTGGCTTTATGACGGGAACTCGTCCGGCCAGCCTCGATGATCAAGCGCGTCTTGATGCGGGGCGTCCGGGACTGCTGGTTCCGACGGAAAATCCGCTGCTCGGAGAGTCGGCGTATTCGGGCGAAGCGGGCGTGCGGCTGGCGTACTCGCGGATCGAGACGAGCCTAAACTATGCGGTGACATATCTGACGAATCCCATCTCGCTGACGACGGTGAGTATCGGGGGTTCCGGTTGTTACTCGATGTTGGGCGGACGCTGCGTCGAGCAGCTTCTCGGGCGTCGGAACGAAGCGTCAGCGCTGTTGCACACCGTCGAAGCAAGCTTGCGGCTGAACCTGTTTTCGGATCTGCACCTGCTTGGTGCGCTGAACTACACGTACGGCGATGTGATGCTGGCGGGACAGACTGGTGCGCAAGAGCCAATGTGGCGCGTTCCGCCGCTGATGGGTCTGGGGGCGCTACAGTTCCGACGGTCGCGATCGATCTTGAGCCTGGCGGAAGTCGGTGCGCGTGCTGCGATGTCGCAGCGTCGGCTGGCCAGCCAGGATCGACTGGATCCAACGATCTGTCCGACGGGACCTGCGCTGTGTGATGGCTCGCCGTGGTTTGTCGTGACCTATCTGCGCGGCTCGATGCGGCTGTCTCGGCAGATTTATCTGTCGGGCGTCTTGGAAAACCTGAGCAACGAAACGTATCGCGTGTATGGCTCGGGAGTCCCGGGTCCAGGGCTGGGCGCGCACCTGACGCTGGAAGGAAACCTGTAGCTTCAGTCGGTGATGCCCAGCTTGCGTCGTGCGTAGCCGGACTTGATGACGCTGACATGACGCAGCTTTTCGCTCCAGTCGTCGCCGATGAACTGAAGCTCGAAGCGCTTGAGCGCAGCGTCGTATTCCTTGAGCAGGCGCTCACGAACGGGCGGCTCGGCGAATGAGTGGTTGAGGCTGTTGCGACCGATTGTGACGATCTCTTCCCAGCTGAGGTTGAAGTTTGTCACGGCGGCGAAGAACTCGTCGGTCATGTTGGAATCCCACGCGCCACGATCGTCGGTGTTCAGACAGATCGGGATGCCGATGCGCAAAAACTCGGGGAAGGGATGAACCTTGATGTCGGGCACGTACTTGAGAAGCTGATTGCTCAGCAGCGAGGTCTCAATCAGGTAGCGATTGCCTCGCATGAGCAGCAGTGTTCCGGTGTCCGACAAAAGGTTTGCCCCGTGGCCGATTCGGTTGGCTCCGAGGAGCAGCGTGTCGCGAACCTGGGTTCCTGGCGCTTCGCTTTCACCGGCATGCAGCGACAGAGGAATCGCGCTGTAGCGGGTTCGCATGCGACGGAAGACATCAATGAACCGGAGCGCGTGGCCACGACCGTCTTCTTCTCGGCCAGCGAGGTTTACTCCGACGAACAGATCGCGATGTTTCGAGACGAGATCGTACGCGCGCTCGATTTCGATTTCCGCGTCGGGATGATGACGAACAACCGTCGCCAAAAAGCGAACCGTCAGTCCCGTGGCCACCGCGTCGGGGGAAACCAGGCGCTCACGAAGAATCTGTACGCCGCGCTCGATGGGAACCGGCTGGCCATAAATGTCGATGAAGCGAGGACCGACGACAAAGACCTCCATGTAGCGGAGTCCTTCGGCGGCGAAGCGACGCATGTTGTCCACGAGCGCTGCGCCAGCCAAGTTGGGATCTCGTCCCATGTCGCCAATGCGAGCGCCGATCGCATCGAAGAACTCTTGGCGACCTTCCTCGTCGCGATCGAGCTTCAGGCCCGAAATAAACAGCGCTCGTTCTTCGGCAGTCAGCGCCGACAACGCGACATATTCATCTTTTTGACAAGGAGGCAGCGCGTCGTAGGCGGACTTTTGAATCGTGGTAAATCGAGGGGTGAGCGCAGTCAGGTTCGGACAGTCACGCGGGCGCGCTCGGGTGTAAAAGACGTTGTTTCGAGTGACTTTGGGGTCGGTGGCAAGGAGAAACCACGACTCAGCGAGATTGGCGAGGTTAAAGTGCTGGTGAATGTCACCGCCCTTTGGCATCGCGTAGAGGAGCCGATACAGCTGCTCTCGGGGTGCGACCTGCTTGATGCGCTCGAACTGTTGCGAAAACGTCCGAGCCGACAAGATACGCGGCAAGAGCCCAACCACCAGCAAGCACAACCAGGCTAGCTGGCGACGATACAGTGTAAAACAGGCACTCTTAAATCTAGTCATGGGTCGCTGTTGGCGCAGCCAAAATAGCATGGGCCAATTCACGTCCCATCAACTAAACACAACCCACGACAAAATAGAATCAAAGAGCCGCACTCTCACGAAGTGCGGAAAATCAGAGTGTTTTGGCGACCCCAACGGGGTTTGAACCCGTGTTACCAACGTGAAAGGCTGGTGTCCTAGGCCGGCTGGACGATGGGGTCTAAATCAAAAACGGTTGTCAGAAGCGAGTTGCCAACAGCGCCGCTGACGACCAGGCATTTTCCATGGCCGTTTCACGATGTCAACACAGTATTCTAGGAAAGCTGTTTTTTTTGTAGAAGCTATCCGGTCGTCCGACATTTGTTTGGGTGGTTATTTTCACGATTCTCCGTCGGAAATTGGGGCTCTGCGCAGCGTCATGATGGCCAGCTCGGCTGGGGCTCCCGCGCGGATGGGAACCGAGCTAGATCCCACCCCAGAGTTTACGTAAAGCAGCGAATCGCGAACTCGATAGAAGCCTTTGACGTAGTGCTGGCCGAGCTTGCGGAACACCAAATCGGTCAGTCCGGGGATTTGAACGTGGCCTCCGTGCGTGTGTCCGGCGAGCACAAGTCCTGGGCCAAGTGCTGAAATGGGCTCGATCAGCGACGGAACATGTGAAAGCACGATGCGACTGTCCTGCGGGTGTACGCCGGAAAACGCCTTGGTCACGTCGCTCTGCTTCGTGACGGAATCATCCAGCCCGACGATGGTCAGCGGTGCGCCACGCAGCCACAGCCTGGAGTGTTGATTGCGCAGTACGGTGTATTGCTCGTGGAGGAGCTGAGCTGCGACGCCGTGTCCGTCGGTCCAGTAGTCATGGTTGCCGAGCACACACACCGTCGGAACTGCAAAGCCACGCACCAGCTGCCCAAGGAGAGGCACAAATCTTGGACTGTAACAGACGAAGTCGCCGGTCATGAGCACCAGATCGGGCTGCTCTGCCTGGGCCAGCTCGACGGCGCTGCGAATGAACTCGTGAGAAGTCAGCGAGCCAACGTGAAGATCGCTCAGATGAGCAATCCGCAGCCCATCGTGCGCCGGATCGAGTCCAATCACCGGCACCAGATAGCGATGAAGCACCGGACGCCGAGGGTTGCGCAGAGATTCCTCGATGGTGGGCTGGGTCTTCGCTGCGGCCATACCCAAGTATAGAAGGTGCTCAGACTGCTTGTGCTAGCATTCGCCGACAACATGCCGATCTTGACCGTGCGCTGGCTCAGAATTGCTGCGCTTTCGATGCTGCCGTGGCTGCCACTCAGTGGCGCTGGCTGTACGCCGTTTGTGCCTCGATATGACTACGAGATCGAGCCAGATCCGACGCGGATGGAATACGTGATCGGGCCGGGAGACATCATCGACATTCGGCAGTGGAAAAATCCCGATGTCTCCGGTCGAGTGCGCGTGCTTCCCGACGGAAATATCTCGGTGCCGCTGCTCGGACAGGTTCAGGCGGCGGGTCTGACGGCGCGGACCCTGCGTGAAAAGCTGTCCAAAGGGCTGGAAAAATACATCGCGCAAAATGCGGATATGCCGACGCTGACGGTTGCTGTGGACGAATTTCAGAGCTACACCGTGAGCGTGGTCGGGGAAGTCTCGCAGCCGGGGCATTATCAGCCGGGACATTACGTGTCGGTGCTGGATGTGATCGGGCTGGCGCACGGACTGACTCCGTACGCGAAGGGTGAGCAGATGTTTATCCTGCGACGAGCCTCGAGTGAAGTGCGCAAGATCCCGATCTCTTATCCGGCGCTACTGACGGGAAAACATCCAGAGATGAACCTGCATCTGTTGCGCGGTGACGTGCTGGTTGTGCCATGATCGAGACGGTGCCCGAGACAGAGCCCGAGACGGTGGATGTGCTGGGCGTTCGTTTTCCTCGTCTGTATAGCGAGGAAGCGGTGGCACTTCTCCTCGGGAAGCTGCGGAGCGGACAGAGCACCGGCGTCTGTTTTCCCGATATGTCCACGCTGAACCTCGCGGTGGAACAGCCGAGCTTTCGACGACTGCTACAGCGCAAGATGGTGGTTCTGGCCGACGGTGCGGGTGTGATGTGGGTGGCCAGCTGGCGAGGCAAGCCGCTGCCTGCGAACTTGAATGGAACCGATCTGGTGCCGCGCTTTTTTGCGGCAGCGCCGGAAGGTACGACGGTGTTTTTGATCGGTGGTCACGAAGGCGTGGCTGCTCAGACGAGCCAGCGTTTTGCGACGCGCTTTCCGCACCTTCGCTTCGTCGGTAGCTCGCACGGTTATCTGGATCAGCCAAGTGAGCAAGCGCTCATCGAGAGACTGCGCGAACTGCGGCCTCAGGTGGTGCTGGTCGGAATGGGCAATCCCAAGCAGGTGGAGTTCATCTGTCGGCAGCTCGACGAGCCAGGCCTTGCGGGAACGCTGTGGCTGGCGGTGGGCGGACAGTTTGACTACTACGGCGGAACGCTCCGACGGGCACCGACGTGGCTACGAAAAGTTCGGCTGGAGTGGCTGTACATCGTCGCGCAGCAGCCGCACAAGCTTCGTCGCTATTTCGTCGGGATTCCGCTGTATCTGTCGCGCTGTGCGCTGGCGACGCTGCTTCACTCGCACGACCTACCAAGCGGAGAGTCGCTGTGACGGTAAAGTCGCTGGCGCGTGGGCTGCTCAAGCGCTCGCTGCGTGGTGCGGTGGCGACGATCGGACCGCTTGCGTCGGTGGATGATGGGCCGCGCATTCTTTGCTATCACGGCGTGTCGAGTGAGCCTCCCGATGAGTGGTCGGTGACGCCTGCGCAGCTGACGGAACAGATGGCGATCGTCTGCGGTGAAGGCTCGCCGGTTTCGCTGACACACCTGGTTGCGTGGCTGCTCGACGGAACAGCGCTTCCCGAGCGTGCGATCGCAGTGACGTTCGACGACGGATACCAAGACGTGTATCGCTACGCCGCGCCGATTTTGGCAAAGCTGAAAGTGCCAGCGACGGCATTTGTGATCACTGGACTGTGCGATGGGCTCCCGCGTGATGCAAGCTATGTTCCAAGCCGTCCGACGCTGACGTGGGACGAGGTTCTCGCGCTTCATCGGGACGGCTGGACGATCGGCTCCCATACGCTGTCGCACCCAATCTTGTCGCAGCAGAGCGCAGCGGATTCGGCGCGCGAACTGAGCGATTCTCGTCGCAGGCTCAGTGAAGTGCTTGGTCACGAGGTCACGCTGCTGGCCTATCCGTATGGAACCCGACGGACGGTGTCACCCAGAGATCATCGTCTGGCCGAGCAAGCGGGCTATCAGGCGGCATTTCTGGATGCAGTTGGCTCGGTTTCTCGTCGGAGTCCGCGCTTTGCGCTGCCGCGCTGCAAGGTGCTGGGAACGGACTCGCAAAAGGTGTTTCGGGCGTCGCTGTGCGGTCAGCTTGATCTGTGGCGTCGCATCGAGGATCGCTAGCCCATGAATCAGACGCTGCTGCAAGTGACCGGTCTTTCGCGCAGCACAGCCGATATCCGTCTGCCGAGCCTGGTGTACGGCGTCCCGGTGCTGTGTCCGATCGCTTCTGCCGATGTGCTGGACATCTCGTCGGAGCAGCTTGTTGGTCAGCGCGGAGTGCTCGGGATCTTGACCGCAGACAGCGCGCTATCGGGCCTCGGGCGCAGGCTTCAGCCGCTACTGAGTCAGCTTTTGTCCAAGACGGTTTCTTGTGCTGGACAGATTGTGGCGCTGGTGCTGGCGGATTCGCCGCAGCTTGCTTCGTCGGTGGCTTGTCAGATCTCGCTGCGGATTCGAGAACAGCCGGGACCACTGACGGTGCATGCTGCGATCGCGAAGGGCAGCTCTCGTCAGCCGATTCGTCTGAGCAGCGGACAGCCGGCCGAAGCGTTTGCTGATTCTCGCACCAGGCTGCGTCAGACGTATCGAACCTTGGCTCGTCTTCGCGGCGATTTCGCACAAGGCACAGCGACGGCAGTTTGGCGTGGTGATGCGCTAACGGTGTATGCGATCGGTGCGTCGCAATCGGCGCTGCGTGATCGGCTGGGACTGCCCGAAGACAAGCTGTTATTGGTTTCGTCGGAGCTCGGCGAGAGTCAAGCGCTCAACCTATCGTCGTCGCTGCTGGCTGCGATCGCGGCGGCACACTTGGATCGTCCGGTGTCGGTGACGCTGCCCGCGCTGAGCGTTGCCGGAACAGTGCCCGAGACGATGCAGACGCTGTCCCTTGGGCTGGATGCCGAAGATCTGCCGCATGCGCTGCTGCTGCATGGTGCCGTCGCGGGTTCATTTTCCGGTCAGCCGTCGGAGCTGAGCGCCATGGACTTGGCCGCAGCCTATGGCTTTGCTCATCGCGAGCTGTCGCTTTTGCCGGTTGCGGTTCATCTGCCGACAAGCGATCGTTTCGTCGGTGTAGAGCTTGAGTTTTCCCTGGAAGCTGCGATTGATGAGCTGGCGACGCAGCGTGGCGAAGATCCGATCCAGCTTCGGCTGCGCTGGCTGGCGAATCGTCCCGACGGAGATCGCCTGCATCGCTGTCTGTTGGCTCTTCAGCGACTGTGTGGCAGCAGCGCGTCCGCAAGCAGTTCGTCCACATCGGTTATGTTTGGTCAGCGACGAGGACTTGGGATTGCCGCAGCAGCGTGGCGATCGTCGTCAGGACCGCTTCTGTTTGGAGCGCATGCGATCGAGGTGTCAGTGTCGTCGGGACGAATCGATCTGGTTCGACACTTGTGCGTGCTGGATGTGGGCGCGGTCGATGCCGATGCCGATTCGGTGGTGCGAAAGAGCCTCGCGCACGCTCGCAAGCTGACGCTACGCAAAGAGCTGTCGCTGCAAGCGCGGACTGGCTGGATTTCTTCGTCACTTGGCGATTCGGCGCACGCTGCTTCCGTCGCCAGCCTGGAGATCCAACTTCTTTCCTCGTCAAAGCCCGGACTTTCCGTGACCCATCGCGAAGATGTCGCTGCCGTCGCTGCTTCTGGCGTGTCTGCGGCGCTTGTCAACGCGCTGTCTTCGGCACTTGGGGTTCGTCTACGCACCGTGAGCCCGTCTGTGGTTGCGGCTATGTCGGGGTCTTCTCCGTGGTGACGCGTGTAAGCTGCGGTGGGTGGCGCGGTACCTTGCAGAAAACTCCGTCGCTGAGCATGTGACATTGAAAGCTTATGCAAGCTGTGGCATCCGTATGGAGTAGACAGTTTTGTAAATGCAAGGAGGCCTCATGCGGTCCTTGTTCGTGAGCACTGAGCGTTGTCGTTTCGGAAAGTCCGCTTCGCTGCGAATGACCTCTGTCGCTGCGCTCTTGTCCGGCGTTGCTTTCACAAGCTCGCTGGCGGTGGCCGCTGAGCCGGTGGTTTCGATCGACGAACCACAGAGCACTTCGGTGACGCAGTCAACCACAACTACGACGGTGACGACCAACTCGCCGTCTGTTGCTGTGGCTCCACTTCCGCCGCCTCCGACGGTGAGCGCGACGGTGGTTACGCCGCTACCTGCGACGCAGCCTCTGATTGCGCCGACGGTGATTTCGCCGCTGCCTGCTGCTCCCCAAGCGGTGGTTGCGCCGGTTCAGGCTGCGCCGCCGGTCGGAAGCCAGGTTGCGAGCCCGATCTACTTCAGCGGTCCGGTGTGGATCATCCCAGTGCAGCCCGGTCAGACGGTGATTCAGCCCGCACTGCCGCAGCAGCTTCCGCCGCCGCCGGTGTTTGTGCAGCCACCGCAGCTGTATGCACCACCGCCGGTTGCGCGTCCGATCCGTCCGATGCCGATGGTTCGCCGTCCGTTGGTTTCACGTCCGACGCCGCGCGGTCCGGTGTTCGGGATGGGCGTTCGCTTCACGTCGTACAGCATTCGCTCGCAGGAAGTGTTCGGTGAGAAGCCGACGCTGATGGGCGGCGGTGTGCAGCTTCGCTTCCGCAACCAGGGACACTGGGGCTTTGAGCTGGCACTGGACGCGGCGCGCGCCAACATTGCCGACGGTGCGTTTGTGCGGACCTCGTATCCGTTTACGTTCGCGCCGATGCTGTATCTGTTCCAAAACCGTCCCGATCGCCACTTCAACATCTACGCGACGGCAGGCTTTGGTCTGATGGCGAGCGACATTGCGCTGTATCAAGGCTCGCGTCAGGAACGGAACCAGCAGTTCTGGGAAGTGCTCGGTCAGGCGGGCGGCGGTATGGAGTTCCGCTTCAACCGACTGGCGCTGTTTGCCGATGTGCGCGCGCTCGGAACGCTGCTCGATCAAGGCAGTGAGCCCGGCAAGTTCTACGACGGTGTGGACAGCGGTCCGATTGCTCCATCGACGATCGGCTACAAGCTCAACATCGGCGCGATGCTGTGGTTCTAGCCACGCGCGGCAGAGCGCTCTCGACGGGCTGAGCCAAGCATTGACCAGTCCGTCGGACCTTCCACTTTCAACAGCCGCTGTCGGCGCTGCTTCTTTTCATGTCAAATCCCGATCATCCACAGTCGAGCGCCGAGCGCAGTGGCAGCAGCTATTTTCACATCGAGTTCGAGGGTCGCTCCGTCCTGGCCCGTCAGGGTGACACGGTTGCCTCGGCGCTGATCGCTGCGGGCGTCCAGGTGCTCAGTCGATCGCTGAAGTTTCATCGTCCGCGATCGGTGTTTTGCCTGAGCGGCTCGTGCGGTTCGTGTCTGATGCGCATCGACGGGCTGCCGAATACGCGATCGTGTCAGGTGAAGGCCGAGCCCGGACTGCGCTGCGAGCGACAAAATGCCTGGCCGTCGGCGGACTACGACTTGCTCTCGGCGGCAGATGCGATGTTTCCGCGCGGAATGGATCATCACACGATGTTTACGTCGCCGCGCCCGCTAAACCGGCTGATGCAAAAGGTCGTGCATCAAATGGGCGGGCTGGGACGGCTCCCCGACGAGGATGCCGATGCTGTCGCTCCTTCGTCGGTGATCTGTAAACATGTAGCAGTGCTGGTGATCGGCGGCGGTCCGGCGGGACTTTCGGCAGCGACGGCAGCGGCACAAGCACTCGGCAAAAGCGGAGAAGTCCTGCTGGTCGATGCGCAAGGCTTCGTCGGTGGCAGCTATCTGTGTCATCCCGAGCTGGGTCGAGACAGAGCGCGCAGTGCAGCGCAGCAAGCCGAAGAAGCGGGCGTCGAGCTTCACACTGGAACCGCAGCGTTTGGCTTTTATCGCGAAGAGCGTCACGACGCGCAGCCTTCAGGTCAGCTTGGCTTCGTCGCTGCCGCGTCGGATCATGCCCTGTATAAGCTGTCGGCGGATCGTTACATCTATGCGACGGGAGCCAACGCGCAAAACCTGCTGTTTATCGACAATGATCGGCCCGGTGTTATGTCCGGTCGCGCCGTCGGAAGGCTGCTCGCGTGTCATGGCATTCGCGTCGGAGAGAAACCGCTGGTCGTCGGTAGCGATCCGTTTGCAGAGGTCTTGGTACAAGCGCTGCGACGAAGCGGTCAGACGGTGATTCACATCGATGGTGTGCGCGACAGGCTGACGCGAGCGCTCGGTGGATCGTGGGTCGAAGGCGCGGAAGTCTGCGACGAGCGAGGTGTCCATCGAACCGTCAGCTGTGACTTGATCGTGATTGCGACGGCTCCGGCTGCGGCAAGCGAGCTGCTGGTCCAGCACGGAGCGTCCGTCGAGCTTCGTCAGCCCGGCGGCTTCATCGGCGTGGCAGATTCCGACGGTCGAACGCAGCTTCCGTCGGTCTTTGTCTGTGGTGAAGTCAGCGGCGCGATGACCGCACAAGACGCTGCGGCGCATGGTGCGCACGTCGGTCTGGCGGTGGCGCGCGATCGCGGAAAAGGTCCAGCCCGGGACGCTGTGAGCGCTCGAGCTTTCAAGTAACTGCGAGGGTGTCATGTCCGAAAAGTGCATCGTCTGCCCCTGTGAGGATGTGACGCTGGCCGATGTCGAGCAGGCGATCGGGCTCGGGTATCTGGACATTGATGAGGTCAAGCGCTTTACCGGGCTGGGAACCGGATCGTGCCAAGGCAAGCTCTGTATGGTGACGACGTGCCAGCTTCTTCAAACGGCGCAGTCAGCCGATTCGCAGCGTCAGGCTCGCCAGCCGGAAGCGCAGAAGGTTCCGCATCCGTTTACGCCGCGTCCGCCGGTTGTGCCGGTGTCGCTCGGGGTGCTCGCGGCGGGCAAAGGAGCCGATCGTGAGCGCTAAGGAAAAAATGCCAGCGTCAGCGGATCGATTGGCGACGGAAGCAGAGACTGTGATCGTCGGTGGCGGCATCATGGGCCTGGGCATCGCCTACGAGCTGGCCAAGCGCGGTCGCAGCGACATCCACGTCATTGAGCAGGAATACCTGACGAGCGGCGCCTCGGGACGCAACGGAGGCGGCGTGCGCATGCAGTGGTCAACGGAGCTAAACATCCGTCTGATGCAGGAATCGATCGAGATCTGTCGCAACTTTGCGTCCGAGCTGGGCATCAACGTCTGGTTGCGCCAAGGCGGCTATCTGTTTCTGATTCGCAGCCAGGAAGAGCTTGGGCGCATGGAACAGACCGTGGCGCTGCAAAACCGCTGCGGAGTCCCCACGCGCATCCTGACGCCACAGGAAGCGCTTCGGATTGTGCCAGAGCTGCATCCCAAAGGCTTCGTCGCTGCTTGCTATAATCCGCGCGATGGCGTGGTGTTTCCGTGGCCCTTTTTGTGGGGCTATGCACACGCTGCGTCCGAGCTGGGCGTTCACATTCACACCTACACCAAAGTGACGGCGATCGAGGCGCGCGGACCGCATTCCTTTGTCGTGACGACCAGCAAGGGCGCGATCCGCTGTGAGCGCGTCATCAACTGTGCCGGAGCGTGGTCGCCCGCCATTGCCAAGCTGCTCGGCATCGAGCTTCCCAATCATCCGCATCGTCACGAGATCCTGGCCACAGAGTCGCTCAAGCCGTTTTTGAACCCGCTCGTGAGCGTGCTCAGCTCGGGCCTGTATTTTTCGCAGTCGATGCGCGGAGAGATCGTCGGTGGCATCACGGTTCCCGATGTCGATGATGGCCAGGTTCACCTCGGATCGCGGCTGCGCTTTCTGGAAATGATGTCGGCAGAGCTTCTGTCGGTGATGCCGTGCCTGTCGCAGGTTCGGGTGCTGCGTCAGTGGGCGGGTCCGTACGATGTGTCTCCCGATGGCTTGCCGATCTTGGGCGAACCCGACGCAGTTCCTGGCTTTTATTTGGCCTGTGGTTTCGTCGGACACGGCTTCATGATGGCACCCGTGATCGCTCGCCATTATGCCGAGCTACTGTGCGGCGGACCTCGTCATCCGGTGTTCGATCGCTGTCGTCTATCGCGCTTCCAAAACGGTACAAGCGAAAAGGAAGTGATGATCATCGGTTAGGAGTCTGTTGCGGCTTTCTGCGTTGTCGTCGATGATGGCAGCATGCGTGACCGCACTGTTTGGCTTCGCTCGCTCGGTCTGACTTCGCTTTTCTGCTGTATGCACGGCGTTGCGCTGGCGCAGAGCAGCCAGCCGATCGCTCCGGTGGATGACTCGTATCCGCCGCCTTCTTCGTCGCAGCCTGTGCCGCCGCCACCGCCTCCTTATCGCCAGCCCAAGCCCGATCGAGAGACGATCTCGCGCAGCTATGTTCAGATGTCGATGGGCTTTTTGGCCGGTGGCAGGCGCTATGCGGACTCTCTGTTTGAGAGCACCAACGGCGTCGCACCGAACCTGAGCGAGCAGTTTGTCCGTCCGCCGTTTGATTCCGAAACGGTGCTGGGTCTGCGCTACGAGCTGCACGCGGTCTTTTCCTATGTTCGCGGCACCATCGGTGTGGACTTTCCGTTTTCGACCTTCAACTCGCGTACAGCGACCGGCGTCTATTCGCTCGACGGAAAGAACGTCAACGTAGCGATTCAGTCGATGCGTCCTTACGAGCTGCGCTTCGGCATCGGTGGCGAGTATCCGATCTGGGTGTTTGCGCCGTTTCTCGATCTGATTGGCTACGCATACTGGACCAACTTGGGTGTAGCGGTGGACGATGCCAAGGCGGAATACCAGGCCAAAGGCTTTGGTTTTTCCGCGCATGGCGGCGTGCGCATTCATGCCAAGCCGTGGTTCTTTTTGCAGGTTGCTGCCGACGCTGGACTGTACGGTCCGGTGCGCTGGAATGCAGAGCTTTCGATCGGATTTTCCGCCCCCGCCAAGCGCTGGTAAGCCTGTCTGATCGACTCCTTACGAGATTCCCAAAGGACTCTGTAAACGATTCCCAAAGGACTCTGTAAACGATTCCTCTTCGATTCCTATCCCGTCGCTGATTTTCTGTTAGCGCAGATAAAACGTGAGCCCAGCTCCCGCGTGAAAGATCGTCTGTGCGTAGGACGACTGATAAGGAAAGGGAGCACTCAGCGCCAGATACAAGCCGACGCGCTCGGAAAAGCGATACGCAAAGTCCAGCTCGCCACCGCTCACCAGCAAGCTGCGCTTGACCGTGCTGCTGCCACTGACTCCTTCGTTTGCGTACAGTACGGAATATGAGCTGATCCACTCATGCAGTCCGGCAAACAGATGGAATCCGAGCGATGCTCTGCGACGGGAACCCATGTGAAAGGTGTGACCGATTCGCACCAGCAAGCTGATGTGATGCGTAGCTCCCTCTACCTGCGCGGGATCGATCCACGGAGCCAGCCATGTCGGTCCATTTCCATACGCGAGTACCAAGCCACCATCGATGGTTCCTGTGGCCAGGCGCGTGTTCCAGATCGGCATGTATCCGTTCATCTTGAGATCGATTCCCAAGTAGCTCTGTCCGCCGATTCCGTACGTAGCCGCAGCATCCAATCGAACATGAACGGGATGTCCGCTTTCTGCGCCACCGCTTGGGATTCCGATGCTTGGCTCTTGCGCAGATCCCGTCGCTGAAAGTGTCAAACAGAGCACGCTGCACAGCGCCGCAGCACTCCCTTTTCTGATCGGTAGCGCGCGGCTCATTTGCCACCTCCAAAGATGAACTCGAGTCCATGTTCAAACGAAGGACGAATCGCCCCACCGTGATCGGTATCCAGCGTCTCTTCCGCAAAGGACAGACCCTGATAGTTCCGACCTCTTATGCGATCGACCAGCGCGCGATAGGTGATTTCCTGCACCGCTCCGTTAAAAAATGCGCGCGTTGTAAACAGCTTCATTGGCAGTGAGTTTGTGCGCTCTGCATGCCATCTCTCGACGGTAAAAAAGCCTTCCTCAATCCCGTTGTCCGCTGCGATCGCGGCAGAAAACAGAGGCGCTTCGGGCGGCGCATGTCGGAACGTGATGTAGTACACCGCTGTTGCGCCCGCAGAGTGTCCGATGAGGATGCGCTGCGAGGAATCAATCCGATACTTCTGTTCCACATACGGCAAGATCTCTTCTTTGAGCACGCGATAAAACAGATCGACGTTCTTGCCAGAAAAGCTCGGTGTCAGCGGCTTGGGAAGGACATAGTCGCGCAGTCTGGTGTTCGGATCGGGATAGTCGGGACCGACGACAATGGCTTCCGGCCAGCGACCTTGTGCCGCGTACTCAGAGACAAGTCCTGCGGTGATATCAAACTGATGAAGTCCAACAAACGTCGGATCCAGCTGCACGATCAGCGGATACTTCCGCGTGGGATCGGAATCGTATCCCGGTGGCAAGCGCACGCGCAGCAGATAGTCATCGTTGACGATCTGGGAATGCAGCGGCTCTACCGAGACTTGACCGCTCTGCGACGGAAGATCGGGCGTACATCCAACCGAAAGGAGTCCCCACATAGACAGCGCCAACAGACCAAACCTGCTCGCTTGCATCGGCTCTTTCCTCGCTTGAGACATCGTGTGCAGGCTGAAACACCGCAGGGTGTGTGATCTGTTCCTGCGATCGCAAAAGACATCTACAGGATCGCTGTCACCGTCGCATCGTGCGTGATCTGACCACAGTGCCTACACGCCGATCGGGCCGCGAACAGGATCGATCTGGAAGCTGGGTTTGGTCCTGCACTTCGATCGCGACTTGCGTCGGTTCACCCGCTGATTCCCTGTTTCCAGGTGCTTGCGGTTTCTGCGTAGACTTCGTCCGCTTTGCGGTAAGGTCGCTCGCTGTGCCTGGTTCCTCTTCGTCGAGTCGTGCGCTGCCATCACCGGCCTATGGCTGGGCGGTGCTGCTGTGTGTCAGCTTGGCGCAGTTTGGCGGGTACTATCTGTATGACTCGTTGGGAATGGTCGCGGACTGGGTGCTCGTCGATCATCACCTCCGCGAGTCGCAGTACGGACTGCTATCTGGAACGTACGGAATCGCTGGAGCGCTGGCGCTTTTGGTAGGCGGACACTCGATCGATCGACTGGGCACCAAGCGTTCGATCCTGGTCTTTGCGCTGATTACGACGCTGGCTGGCATCGTCACCGCGATCACTTCTGGATTTTGGGGACTTCAGCTGGGACGCTTCCTGCTCGGACTGGGTGCCGAGCCGCTGAGCATTGCCGTAAGCACCACGCTGGCGCGCTACTGGAAAGGGCGCGCGGTGGCCTTTGCATTTGGACTCAATCTTACGCTGTGTCGCTTGGGAACCGTTGCTGCGAATCGATCTCCGCAGTGGGCTGCTTCTGCGTATGCCTCTGGGACATCAGCGGTTCCGCTGCGTCTTGCGGCGCTGATTGGCTGTGTCTGTCTGCTCGCGGCGATCTGTAACTACTGGGTTGAGCAGCGTGCAGAGCGTCGGTTCGATCTGCCTGTCATCGGAACCACTGACAAGCTGACCGTTTCCGAGATCCGCAGCTTCGATCATCGCTACTGGCTGCTCGTCGGAGTCTGTGTGGCGTTCTACGCGATCGTGTTTCCGTTTCAGTCGTTTGCGACCAAGCTGCTGATGGAAGGACACGGTGTTGCGCGCGATCAAGCGGGTGCGGTCCTTAGCTACTTGCCTGCGTCCGCGATGATTGCTGCGCCGCTGTTTGGAGCGCTGGTTGATCGGGTGGGACGACGCGCACAGCTTCTGTTTTTGGGTCTGCTGCTTTCGCTTCCGGTGTTTCCGCTGCTGGCCATTTCAGGGGTGTCACCGACGGGACCAATCTTGCTTCTGTGCGTTTCCTTTTCGCTGATTCCTGCTGTGCTCTGGCCCTCTGTTTCGCTGGTGGTTCCTGAAAAGCGCTTGGCCACAGCCTATTCCTTGATGACGCTGCTTCAGCAGCTTGCGGTCTGGGCGCTGTCGGCTGCACTGGGATTCATCAATGAAGCCTCGTTGGCCAGTGAACAGCATCCCGCAGGATATGCTCCTGGTATGTGGCTGCTGGCTGGACTGGCTGCCATCGGTGTGCTGTGTGGCTTTCTGCTGCTCGTGCGGAAGCAGCAAGGCAGCGGAGCAGGTCTGTAAAAAATCAGACTCAGTCCAAACAGAATGTTTCCCGCTCTGGCATTAGGAAAACAGCGCAGCTTGCAGCTCTGCGACGGTGGTTGGCGCGTGTCCTTCCAGGTGATTGTTGATGAGGACATAGGAACACTGATCGGTCGGTAGGCTGCGCAGCACGCGCAAGATGTCGCTTCGTACTTCTTCTGCGCGCTGCTGCAATCGATCGTAGGGAGCCCACTTGGACGCTTCCGCATAGCGCATTCCGATCCGCAGCAGTGCCCGAATCACATACACCGGCCAGTGCTCTGCGGTCTTCTTCATCAGCGCGAACTGATCCGCGATCGATGGCATCTTGGTCCAGGCGTTTAGGACATGTGAGGCACCGTGCGCAGACAAGATCGAAAAGTAGCGCTGAGTCAGGTGAAAATCGGTCCGTAGCTCGACGGTGATGTCACCGGAAAACGACTTCCGTGTCTGTGCCAAAAAGTGATCGAGCAAGCGACAGAACTCGGGCTCTGTCATGTCACTTTCCTGAAGCTCCAGAATCAGCGGACCCAGGTATTCACCCAGCTCATCTTGCAGCGGTGCCGCGACTTCTTCCAGAAAGCGAACCGGATCCAGATAGTGCGGATTGATCGGATCAGAAAGTCGCCACTCTTCCAATTGCTGTGGCGTGTATCGGCTGACGGTTAGCTCGTGAAATACCTTTGGACACAGTCTGACTGGCTCTGCCAAGGCCCGCAGCAGCGACGCATACTTTCGCAGGAGTCCCCGTCGAGAAGCAGGCTTTACGTAGTACATGTTGTCCGCGCCCGCGCAGCGAAAGTGCGGATCGCGTGCGTACTCTGCCAAGCACAGCTCGGTAAAGCGACTGCTTGGTCCGTACGCTTTCACATCGCGATACACACTGCCATCCCAGCCGGGATACACCCACGAGCTGGTTCCGAAACAGCGGGTACTCGGACCAAGCTTGGCGGGCGCGGGGAGCGTGCTGGGATCGAACGCATGACTGGCTTTCCCAACCGGCTTGGGAGGTTCGGGCTGCGGCTCTGCAAACAGGGAAAACTGCTGCGCCATGCGCAAGGGAATGCCACAGCGTGCGGTCTGGCGACAAGCGTTGACTCACGGCGCGGGTTGTGCAAAGCCCTGCTGGTGCGTTTCCGACGAAAGCTCCAGTGTCTGCTCCCGTCCTTGCTGGTGATCCTGTTGCTGTCCCAATCGGCGCGAGCGGACCTTCCCAAAGAAGCGGACTTTCGCAAGGTCACCGACTGGTTGTGGCTGCTTGCGGGCGCTGCATCGGGCCTGGTCATTCATGAAGGCGGACATGTGGTGATGGATCTGGCCACCGGAAGCGAGCCGGAGCTGCGCAAGGTGACGCTGGGACCGTTTCCGTTTTTCGCGATTCAGCCGACCAAGGTGCAGTCGCCGCAGCAGGTCTACGCGATCTCGATGATGGGCTTTGCGACGCAGGGTCTGTATTCCGAGCTGATCTTGGGCATCGATCCGAGGCTGCGCGAGCATCACCGACCGTTTCTCAAAGGGCTGCTCGGGTTTCACGTTGTGCTGTCGGTGGGCTACGCGGTGACGGGACTTGCTGGCATTGGTCCGCCACAGAGCGACGTAAACAGCATGGCGCGGGCGCTTCAGATTCCGTCGTGGGGAACGGGACTTTTGGTGCTGGTTCCGGCGGTGTGTGACCTGTATCGCTACTTTGTGCCGGACTCGCGCTGGGCCCCGTGGGTGAGCCTCGGGGGCAAGCTGACGATGGTTGGCGCAGCGGCGGCGTTCTAGGTGCGATGCGGCTGGCTGCACCCGGTCAGGTGTGCGGTTTTTTGTGGTCGAAAAACCGACCTAACTAGCATTCATTGTTACTAAAAATGTGTTTATTGTGATTTTTCGTACAAATTGATAGGCTGATCATCGAGGTTCTAGCGCCCATGTCCGAGCCGAGGCTTGGTCCCTACAGACTGATACGCAAGCTCAGCCAAGGTGGCATGGGCGCGGTCTATGAGGGATTTCACGACGCGGTCGAGCGCCCCGTCGCGATCAAAGTCCTGCGGCCCGACTTTGCGCAGAATCCCGACTTCGTCACTCGGTTTTTCAACGAAGCGAAGGCCGCCAACCGGATTGGCCACCCGAGCATTGTGCAGATCTTCGACTGCGGCAGGCTGACCGACGGCACCGCCTACATCGTGATGGAGCTTCTCGACGGTGAGACGGTCGGCTCTCGGATGCGCAAGCTCGGGGGTCGGGTGCCGCTGCTCCAGACGCTGGCGATTGCTCGGCAAGTGGCCAACGCGCTCGCTGCTGCCCATGCAAAAAACATTGTGCATCGGGAAGCTTACGTAATTTCTACGGTTTGTTTCCACGTTGGCCACTTTGGGCCACAGCGACGGAGAAACAAACCATGTCCTCTCACAGTTCCCGCAGCAGCAAGTTCCGCTCTCACCAGTCACTAGTACGTAATACAGATCACAACATCAGAGTCTTTGGGTACTGTCGCGTGTCCACTGACATACAGGTGCAACATGGGCTTTCGCTCGACGCGCAGCGAGCGGAAATCGAGCGCTATGCAGCGGATCGAGGCTGGCTCGTCGAAGAGATTTTCGTTGATGGCGGTTTCTCGGCGAAGAACACCGATCGGCCCGCGTTTCAGCGGATGACGCGCGCAATCAAGGATGCCGACGGAGCGATCGCCGCTGTGCTGGTGACCAAATTGGATCGGCTCACTCGCTCGCTGCGCGACCTGTGCAACATCAACGAAGATTTGCTCGAGCCGTTCTGTTGCAATCTGGTGGCCATCCGCGACGGCATCAACACGTTTGAGGCGATGGGAAAGATGCTGCTTCCGTTCCTCGCGGTGCTTGGGCAGATCGAGCGACAGAATACCGCCGAGCGAGTAGCTGCGACGATTCAGCATATTCGCGAGCAAGGCGGGCATTACGGAAAAGTGCCGTTTGGTTTCTCGACGATAAAGGAGGGACGGCTGACGAAGCTTGTGCCCGATCCGGTGACGCATCCTTGGCTTGAAAAGGCGATTGCGTGGTATCGCGAGGGCGTGCCGATGGCGGAGATTGCGCGCCGACTGAATGAAGCGGGAATCAAGCCGCGCTATGGGCGGATTCTCGAGTGGACGACATGCAAGATTTACGAACTTCTGCGCACGATGAGGATTCACAAGACGCGCGCAGTGGTGAGCGACGCGCGATATGACAAGCGGGAAGCGTACAAGCTTGCGTATCAGCTACGCGGCGAGGGGAAAACGTATACGGAAATCGCGGATGCCCTCAATGCTGCGGGGCTGCGACCGCTGAAAGCCGCTGTGTTCCGCTACTACAGTGCGCAGGAACTTTTGCGGTCTGCGGTTTATCACGATAGGAGCACGCCGCGAGGGCTCGCGCTGTATCTGAAAGAACAGGGCCACAGCTTGCGCGAAATCGGCCAGCGGCTCGCACAGTCGGGCCACTTTCCGAAGCGTGGCGGCCAGTGGTATCCGAACACAGTACGGCTGCTTATGGTGAGCTAGGCGCGGTTTTGGGGGGCTTGCCGCTGCCTTCCCACTTGCGTGCCACTACCCACCGAACGTGAGCCAACCGCGCGGCACGCGCAGCGCATCCGCAAGCGCTGCCATGATGTTGCTCGACGTGCCTTCCTTGTCTCCGCTCTCAATCTCGCGAATCGTGCGCACCGAAACCCCAGCCGCCGCCGAGAGCTGACGCAACGACCACCCTTTGTCCTCACGAGAGCGACGCAGCCGATCGGCTTGGCCGGGGCCTAAAACTGGCGTCGGCACTGTCGGCGGTCGTTCTGCTTTTGGACGTGGCACGAGCGGCACACTATCCAGTGCGTCGGCAGTCTGAAATGGTGGATTTTCACGCTCTGAATCAATCATTCATCGACGATAGATTTTATTTCCGTGCGTTAAAATCGCCAAAATCACTTGAGTCTGCCAAATTATGCAGCGAAAGGAGCATGACCACATGAACCAGATCGCTCGCTCAAATCCCCGCAAGGAAGCGCATCCACTCGTCGCAATGCTCGACGAAACCGACGAAGACCAGCGACGGCTTCGCGATCTAATCCATCGGTTTCATTCGGGAAGGTGGCCGCTGTTTCGCTGCCTGGGAATGCGCAAGGTCAACGGATCAATCGTCGAAGCTGTCGAGTGGCTGCGCACAAGCCCCCCTCGGTACAGCGTGATTTACTGGCAGGCAGATGGACTTGGGCTGTCGTGGGTCAAGGCTCGTGGCCGACGGCACGCGACAGCGATGCTGAGCGCGCAGACCTAGCGTGCTAGTCCGACGCTGACTTGGGCTTGCGGGCTTTGCCCTTCGCTTTTGGCTCGCCGGTCGTCTTGGCTTTCTTCGGCTGGGCCTTCTTGGGCTTGGCCTTCTTCGCTTTCGCCTTCTTCGGCTTCTCTTCTTCGTAGTCGCTGGGCTTGGCCTTTTCCTTCGGCCTATACTCCATGACCGTGTAGACCGTCAGCCACTTGCGCGTCCCGGCCTTGTTCCAGCGGATGCGATCTTCCTTCGCTCCCGGTTCGTCAAACTTGCGCACTCTTGCCATGTTGCCCCCCTGTTACGCGACGTTCTGCCGCTTTTGTAGTGTGTCCGAGCGGTCTAGGCGATAGACCGTTTCCTTCCCTGCAAAGCCCCAATGGGTTCCGTAGTCCGTTGCAATATCGAAAGGTTCATATCCAGGCTTGCGGATCTTCTTTGTGCTGCCACGGAAATGCCCACCCGTATCTACGAGTCGAAATATATAATCGGGATAAGAGCCAAAATAGATCCGCGTCCCGTAAGAAACTGCTTCGCCGCGAAGCGTAAGATCTGCCGCAACGCTAATGTATGGATAGCGATTCTTATCGCGCATATGCTGCTGAACGGTGATAATCGGCTTCTTCATTCGATCAAGCGGTCCGCCTTCCATTGCGAGCATCGAGGGTGGCGCGTCTGGGTAATATTCCGAGAGCAGCGCTTTTTCCCAGCCTCGATCGTCTGTCTGTACCTTGGGCTTCTTGTGCATTGTCTTGCGAGTAGACAAAAGCAGTAGCGCCACCGCACCGCCGACGAGCCATGCACCGTCCCTCACGATTGCTTCCTGGTCTGATTCAGCAGCAAGAAGCCCAGGCCCAGACCGACGCCCCACTTCAGTGCGCTGGCTACGCTATCGCCCAACTCTTGAGCCCCTTTGATAAGCGGCTGTGCGCTCTCTTTGACCGACTTTCCTAGCTCGACGGCAACGCTAGCGTATGTAGTCGGTCCCATGTGGCCCTCTTTGTGGATCTCCTCGGACGCCAGACGGGACACGCTCCACGCTTCCAAGTACAGCTTGCGCTTCTCTTGTTCCGTCGGTGCTGCCTCTCCTTCTTTGAACGCTTTTTCTGCTGCCTTGATTTTATCGAGATAAGGCCCCCAGCGCTTGTGGTTTTTGTAACGGACATAAAGGCCTTCGTACCATGCAACCTCGGAAGCGATCTCGAAGCTCTCTTTTGTTAGCTTGATCTGCTTTTCGGCAATCTCTCGAATCTTGCCAAGTGGCCACTGAGACACCGACTCAAAGTCTAGCTTGGGAATGCTCACTTCAGCCTGTGCGCGCAGTCCTGCCCGTTGCCATACATCGAAGTCAGATCCGCCTGCTTGTTCCCAAATAGACATCGTATTTCCTCCGCGTTGTGATGGATGTTCTGAGTCCGACGATCAAGCTATCCGGGTGAAAGGGGACGATGTGCGTCCGGCCCAGCCTGCTGGGCGTGCAGCTCGCGCAGGCCGGACGCGAGCAACGCTCGTTCGAGCATGCGACGTTCCCGCCATTCCATCACCTGCCGTCGTCCCCACAGGCACACCAGTGTGACGGGCAAGGAACACGCGAGCATTGCTACGATGCAACCTGCCAGCGCAACCAGCAGCAGCGCGAGCGGCACCGCAACGAATCGCGGCAAGCGATAGAGCAGAGCAAGAAGCGTCGGCATGACGAGCCTTTCTCAAATAAACAGAGCGATCGTCGCCTCGCCTTTGTTGGTGATCTCGACGGTCAGGTTAATGTCATCAGCACTCTGAATGTCGATTTCGCTGCACGCTTTGAAGCCACGGATCACCCACGCTCGCGGCTTGACGGGTCGTCCGTCAGCGTCGCGCAGTCCATGGGCAACCACCTGCTTTGCCCCGGTTCCTGTCACGGTAATCACGGTGTTAGGGACCGCGAGGTCTGGACGTGCTCCGACGATATCAATGGCCACTGCTGCCACGTCTGCGCCGATCAATGCGGTGTACTTGCGGACGGCTGCGCGGACGCTCTCATACAGGGTCTTTCCGTCGTATGGGTCTGTGATTTTCATGGGCTGGGCTCCTACTTCACTTGGTCGATCTGCTCTTTGACAAACACGCCAAACTCATACGTTCCCGTCTGAACACCGCCTTGCGCGCTCAGCGTGTAGCCGGTGACTTGGTTTCCGCTGACGTTCGCTGTCACCGTCAGCAGCATCGACACGCTGAAGTTGTCTTCCGGCTGGATCGAAATCTGCGGACGAGCTTCCGTCGCGAGTGGCCGAGGAAAGCGCAGCACAAACAGCGGTCCCGGCGGAATCAACGTAGAGACAGTGACACGCAAGCGATGATGACGGACGCGCGGATCTTCGTCGGTATTGCTGACGATTGCGGCGGTCGTACTAGCGGCAAAGCTCGACAGATCCGCCGATGTCACCTTTTCGCTCTCGGCTTCCGTCAGCACTTCCGACAGACGAGTCCATCGCGTGTCACGAGTCGGGCGCGTTCCGACGGGCAGCGTCGGCGCATCCAAGATGTAGACTCCGCCCAGGTACGTCACAACCTGATCGGCATAGTACGTCGTGCTGTCGTTGTACGCCGTCGGTAGCGAGCGACCACGACATGCCAAGATCCAGCGCGGCGCACCAGGCGTCTGCGGTGAATGTACCTCGACCGGCGGCACCACGCCCACGCCAACCCCACCGCGTGCGACGTACTGCGAGCCGTTGAACGTGACAATCTGACCGTCGGTATAGGCGGTGTTGTTGTTCCATTCTGAGACTCGCGGCAGGCTCGACGATCCCGATGACCCACCGACGACAACATTATCGGCAGTAAAGATGCTCATGGTCTGTTAACTCCTTCTTGGCGGTGGTGCGTAGACCGGCGCACGGGTTCCGCCTGTGTTTGCTTGCGGCGCGGGCCTGTAGGGCGTCGCCACCGGAAAGCCGCTGCCTTGGGGACTCTGCGTTGGACCGCTGACCGGCGGAGCCAGCACGATGCTAGTTCCCGGTCGCGTCGGAGAATTGACCACCATCCCGCCTTGCCCGCTGGCCCGGCTGTAGAGGTACTGTTCCCACTGGTCGATCAGGTTCGCAGCGTCTCCCTCGGAAATCGGCGTGCTTTCGGTGATTCCCAGGCTCGCAAAAAACTGCTGTCGAATGCCCTCGATGATTGGCGATGGCATGGGCATTTACTCGACAGCGATTTCGCCGGTTTGGGGGTTGAAGTAGACCGCTTGCGCACGCATGAAGTTCCCCATCGGAGTCGGTAAGCCAACCGCTCCTTGTCGCAGCACTTGGCCAGCGGTGCGCGTCACCATCGTCTGAGTGCCGATCGGTGCGGGAACCGTCATTGACGAAGCAGGCTGAGTGATCACCGTCGTGCTGGTCGTCGCTGTCCGACTCAGAAGCGAAGTCATCAGCGCTTGCTGAATCGCACTCGGACGCAGAAACTCGAGGATTGCATCGACGACGCCATTGACGACCGCAACCCAGAACGCTTCGCGCTTGCCTTCCTCGAAGCTGGCTTGAATCTGTTTCGACAGTGCTTCGTTGGTGAACACTGGAGCGCCTGCCGAATCCACCGGGGCAGGCATCCCGCGCAGGAAAAAGATCCCCGTCGTGATGATGGCAGACAGCGACTTGAGCATCTTCGACCAGCGCTCGAAGCTGTCTTTCTGCGCATCCTGTAGCGCTTGGATAAGCTGGGGACTTATGGCGCTATTGCCACCCATCAGCGCTAGCAAAAATAGCATTGAGTTGTTCATGATTCATCCTTTCGGAATGCGTGCTTTCAAGGCGTTGTTCTCTTCTATCAGTGCGTCGATTTTCTTTCGCAATGAATCAAGGTCTGTGATTGATTTCCTATCCTCCTTTGTTTCAAGGTTTATAGATTTGTTTGCTTTGTCTTGTGCTGCTGCTTGCTTGAGTAGTTGCGTAGCTCGCTGTTCTTTCTGCTTCGCCGTTCGTGCCCAATCGGGCAGTTCATCGGCTTCTAGGTCAGCAAGCTGATCCGAAAGATCACCCATCCCAAACACTCGCAGCACCTTGTCACCAACGAAATGCACGCCGCCGAGTAGGTCGTTGTACCAAGCTGCTTGCGCGGCTTGGAGCGAAAGACCACTTTTGCCGGTTCGCACTGGCGGCTGTATCACAAGCGGAATTGGATTATCGGATATCGCGTTTAATGGTCGAATCGCTGGGAATACGTGGCGCTGGTTTCCAATCCGTGCATCGTAGATATGAAATTCAATGGGCCATGAATTGCAGAAGGCGACGCCCAGAAGATGCGCGACCGCTTCCCAGCAATTCAAGCCATTGTCAGGCCATATTCGGGATCGCTGCGCGGGATGACAGCCCGCGACCGTCGGACCTTCGCCCAGATCGAGCTTGACAGGCTGTCGCCAAAGCCATCCTATGATTTGCTCTGGATATTGAAAGGCGAAAGTATGCTTATTGGTCGCAATCTTAGCAGCATATTCCACAAGGCCCGCCAAACAATCGGCTTGCTGTCCCGAGTGCTGATGTAATACAACGCGCGGCAGGTGATAGCTCGCCACCGCATCCCATACCGACGTTGGGCCTTGTGGGCGTGTCATGGTATTGCTCCGCTAGGCTGCAAACTTTTGCACTACGCTTTTCAGGGAATCGCGCATCCCGGCGTAGATCTGATCCGCCTCTTGCTGGTTGAACTCGCGGCCCGCGCACTGCGCCAGCTCTGGCCCGAAGATGAGAAGCTGCTCTTTGACCAGCCCATCAATGAGCGCGTCGTTACTGACAAGCGCTTGTGCGAACGCCGAAACCTCGTCAGGGGAATAGCCCTGCGCCGTCTCAAAACGCACCCAGCGCGCATCTTTGCCAGGCTCGGCAGATGGCTTTGCGGGAATGTCCTTTTCAGCTCGGTAATACTGGTTTTCGTGGATCACCACATCGCCAGCGCCATATGATGTTTCTGGCTTCCACTTCCCCCAGCCAACGAGCGCCCGCACAATCAGCCAAAGATCGTTGCCGACGAAACCAGCCATCCCGGCGGCCAGCTCTTTGATCACTCGGTCATAGCCGGACTCTGCGCGTGAGTAGTAGCGCAGCGCAATGGAGACAAGGAACACGCCAATCGTTCCCGCTCCTTTGTACTGTGGCGCAAAGCCTGCCAAGATACCGCGTACGCGACCGGCGGCAAAACCACCGAGTGCGTTTAGCGCCGAAGCTCCCGCCGCACCCAGGATTGTGCGACTTTTCGGTATTGCCCTGATCTCATTGAATGCGTCCATGATTCCCCCCGTTGTGTCGATTAATTGAGTACCTTTTTCCCTTTTTCAGCCAGCGCCAAAAGCGCCGTCAGAAAGCCGATCAGTTTCTCTGGTTCAGAAACCGGATCTTTGTCCTTCGATTCAGACATCAGCATACGGATCACTGCGTCACTCGCTCGGTCTGCCCGCGTGCTTTCGTGCGTGTGTGATTTTTCGATAAGTGTTAGCTGTGATTTCAATGGCTCGACGCTGGCTTGGATGATTTTTGCACTCTCGGCTGCGGATGTCTGAATGGCCGATTTCCCCACTTCGACAACCTCTTTCAGCATTCGCGAAACCTGATTTGGCATATCTTTCTGTTGTTCAATAATGAGCTGACTAAACTGATGAATCAGAAACATTGGATTGAGCGGATCGCCGCTTCCCGGCGTGCCTCGATAAAACTCCCAGGCTTCCGCCGTCGCAAACGATGTGGCCCCCGTCGTATCGTCCAAGATAGCGGGCGATGCATCTTGGTTGATAAACGACACCGACAACCGAAGACGCACGACGGAGCCATCGCCGTTTTGCTCGGTTGGGATTCGTCGCTGTCTGCTCTGTGCGCTGACCCAATCCCAGAACTTGCTGTCGCCAGCGAGTGAATCCGCGATCGCGTCCTCGGTAAGAAGGACTCCGCCTTCCTCAATCGGTCCGCGAAAGATGGTGCGGGGCCGGTTGGCGCTGCTTGTGATGGCGCGCACTTCGACCATGCGCGCACCGTCGGGAACCACAACACCGTATAGCGTTCTCATGAATCCCATTTGACCCGAAATGTATGGAGCACTACACTTGCAGAAACGATTTTCGTACCATCGCCGCCGCTGTACGTATCGAGAGTGAAACGATCCGGGGGGGATTCGTAATGGCAGGTAGAAGGGGTTGCCGGGCTTGCAACTGCCCGAACAAGATTTCTAAGCATTCACCGACGAAGAAGCTCTACTGCTCGGACCTGTGCAGGTTGCGCATGTGGCGCTGGCTGACTCGGACCCTGTTGACGCTGAAGCTGTGTCCACAATGCTCTGGGCTCATCAAGCGAGCGCGCTAGCGCTCTGCCGTGACCGTCAGAAGCGGGACTCGTCGCGTGTTCTTGTGCGCTTGCCACCGGGAACCGGCAAGACGGAGATCGGCGCACGCGCTGCGCTCCAGTGGGTCATGGGTGGGCCGTTTCGTCGAGCGTTGGTGAGTGTCCCGACGGGGCAAATCTTGGCCAACTTTTACCAACGGCTGGTCAATCTGACACGACTTCCCGTTGCCATTGAGCGTGCGCATCAGGTCGATTTGCTCAAAAGTCGGATCGTAGTCGGGAGTCAGCCGACGCTGTGGTCACGCCTCGCGAAGTATGCAGACGATACGCTCTGTGTGATCGATGAGTGCCACCATGCCAACATCGACGCACCCGAGAATCTGCGAGTCTTGGATCGCTTTCGACACGTCGTAGGGCTCTCAGCGACGCCATGGTCAAACGGCTGCGAGTCCCTGTTTTCGGCTGCGGATACGTTCGCGATGACCCTCGACGACGCGCAGCGACAAGGCTTCGTCTGTGAGTACCAAGTCTTGCCGTGGACAGAGCCGCGCGGCCCGTGGGGGCTCGTGTTCTGTGAAACGAACGCCGATTGTGAGCGCCGAAGCGCCGCGCATCCTGGTAGCTCGTGGATCGGTGTGAACGTCTCGCCCGGCCTGGTGAGTGCGCGCGTCCGTGCCTGGAAGGGCAGGCAGCTCGCCGTGCTCTATGTAAACCGGATGCTGCTAGAGGGTTTCGACGAGAAACGCTGCGGCCAGGTCTGGATCGCGAAGGAGTGCGAGAGCGACATCATGATCGTGCAGATGGTGGGGCGCTCACTCCGGTACGCACCCGGTAAGCGCGCATCCATCTACTGTTGCTCCCCCACCATGGTTGACCGGGTACAGCAAGCGCTGTACCGGCTAAACTCCCCCGCCACTTGAGGACAAATTGCCCGACTTTCATGGGTAGTTTTGCGTAGAACAGTTGCGCGGGTTTAGGTCCATTTTTGAAAGTGACACAGTGAACCTAACGCCCCATTTTCCCGCCTCGCTTTCATGTGCCGAGAGAGGCGATGCTTCCCCACATTCCGCTTGACCGGAAACGCTCCCTGCTGTTACCAAAACAGGCAAGACAGCAGTTGACGGACCATCCACTAAGCGAGGGAGCGCCACCGCATGAAGGGCCTCGGACAAGCGTTGATACTCGTCGCCAGCCTTGCCGGTTCTGTGTCCGCTGCTGAGCCCGACGATGCGCGTTGGCGTGCCGTTCTTGCCAGCATCGAGCCCAGCATCCCCAGCAAGCCGATCAAGAACGTCGCCATCGCTCCGAACAAGGACACCCAAGGCGGCGACGTAGTGATCAGCTTCGCTGATGGCTCCACGCACCGGCTTGAGGCCCAAGGCTACGCCCAGGCGGCACAACACACCCCCGACGGCCAGACGTTCGGCTTCAACCTCGTCGAATACTACATCGACACCAAAGGCGATCTGTGGATCGCCTCACGCGCCATCGTCCTCTATCGAAACGGCAAGCGCGTGTCCGTCATCATCCCCGAGCGACAAGCAACCGTTGGCTGGGCCTTCCGAGGTGGCGGCAAGTCGATCGCAGTCTCTGCCCAAGGTACGCATGGCCCGACCTACTTGGGTCTGTACGAAGTAGCGACCGGGAAGCGGCTGGCGACTGCCGACGGTTTTGATGAGGCACCGAAGCCCAAGTGGATGCAGGGCGAAAAGCTACTGTTCTGCTGCACGGTGCGGACGACGACGGAGGCTTATAGGCAATGATGGCGTGGTCCCCCTTGACTGGAATGAAGCGCCATCCCTCGCACAGACCTTCGGCCCTCCATCTACCGGCGCTATGCACGATTATGGATGACTGGAAGGTGATTGTTATACGCTGAGGCCATAGACTCCTCATGCTCAGATGATCGCCTTTGCCAAAAGAAAGGACAGGATAATATGAAAAAGATAACCATGCTTCATCTTAGCGATGCACATATGTCAATCAGGCATGCAGATGTTATCGCTGAACGAATTAGTGCTGTATGTGCGGCCTTATCCAAAGAGCAATTGATACCGGATTTAATTGTTTTCACCGGTGACGCTGCGTATAGCGGAAAAGAGTCCGAGTATCAACTCTTTTTCGAAAGGCTCGTCCGTCCGTTGCTGACTTCCTTCTCAATCAGCCCTGAGAATTTTGTAATAGTGCCGGGGAACCATGACGTAGACCGCGACAAGATAGACTCTCTTCAGCAAGCTGGTCTTTCCAATTTTATTTCTAAACCAGAAGAAATGGACGACATCTGGAGGAAAGTGGAGCAACGATCGAAACTCCTCAGTCGCCAAGAGGCGTTTGCAAATTTTACAAAGCAAAAGAAGCTGACGGCTGTCTCACGTGTGGTTGATGTATATGATACCAGTATTGGATTTGCGTGCTTGAATAGTGCTTGGTTATCAGCGAGCGATAATGACAAAGGGAATTTAGTGTTGAGTCGCGCTCAATTCAATGACGCCTGCCAACTCGTCGAAAATGCTGATATTAAGGTTGCCCTTTGGCACCATCCTTTCGCATGCCTACACGAAACCGATGCTAGCAGAAGTAAGGCTCAGGTCCTTCAGCGATTTCATCTTTGCCTAAATGGGCACTTACATGAAGAGGATGGGAGTATTACTCTTTCACCTGAAGGACGATCGCAGATATTTGTTTGTCCTGCATTACATGCTAAAGGTGAGAAATCCGGGTTTATGTGTTATCAAATCGACATGTCGGAAAGAAAACTAGATATACACGCCTTTCGTTGGAATGAAAGGAAGGGTCTATTTGTGTACAACACGGATTTTTCGGACAATGGGCAATGGTCAGGGAAACTGCTTGGACAAGATTCATTATCAGAAAAGGCCATAGTCGCTCAACGAAAGACCACTGCACTACGACAGACTCAGTGTGCAGCACGGTTATCTCGCCACCTTCCTCCCGTTGTGATTGGAAAGCGAGAGTTTTCTGTTGAAGAGCGGTTTCTTGAGCCATACATCATCACCCCATCCTTACCTAAACCTAAGCGAATTTCCTCGCGTGAAATTATTCATTCGAAGTGCAGCTATATTATTGAAGCACTTCCTCAAGCCGGGAAAACAGCATTGCTAGATAAGATTGGATTAAAACTAAGTCAGTTGGGAATTGTTACCGCATTTGCGCGATTTTCCGATCTGACTGGCATTGAGAGGAGCAAAAAGGGGCTGATCTCTTTCTTGGCGTCAACACTGAATTGTTCCAAGGTTGACAGCAAGAACTTGCTTGATTGTCCCATCACCATTCTTCTCGATGACTGTGATTTACGTTACGATTTGCCAGAATGGCAATTACTGACAGAGTGGCAGTCAGAGCAAGCGAATCTGCGAGTTATCGCCACTGGACGAACAACCACTTTGCCCCAATCTCGTGAAAAAGTTAAGAATTGGAAGAATTTATCAATTCAACCATTGCCAGTTTCCCTTGTAAGAAAAGAGGTTCATCGACTCGAAGATCTAGCAGGAGATCAATTTCAGTCCTCGTCGAACATTCAAAGCACATTAACGACACTAATCGATGCAGAACTGCCGCGATGGCCTTGGGTAATTTTGCTTCTGTTTGAACTTGCGCAAAAATTTCAAGTATCCGACGTCCGGAGCGTCGAAGGTATACTTCGTAAATATGCAGACCTGCGTTTGGGGGCATTTGAAACAAGTGGAACGGATCGCTCAGCCACACGAGCACGGATGCTTCGATTACTTGCCACGGAAATGATTAACTCGCAAGTTAAGTGTATGACAGAGAAATCCGTCATCAGCATATTCGATCAAGAAATTGCATCATGTGGCTTAGAGGCAGATGGGAGAGAGATATTAAAAGAACTATTGTATTCACAACTGCTGACTCGGGATGAGTCTGGCGTCCATTTCACATTTTTTATTTTGCAGGAGTTTTTCCATGCAGAATACTTACGTGAATCACTGTGGTCGGATGTTGAGCAACTTGATCTGGATGCTGTGATTCAGAAGAGCGGCGCACTGGTGTTTTTTGCCGAAATGGTCAAGATTCCGAGCCTACTGAAGCGATGCTTAGAGATGACTCATTCCGTTAAAGGGTCATCATCGGTATCAAATCTGATGGAATCGCTCGCAAATCTCAAATTGTCACCCGTTGATCCAAACGCTGTCGTTGAGATCGCGAAATCCGCAATTCCTTCAGATGACGAGATCGAGGCGATCGTATCTAACGCAGAAGTCGAACAGCAGGGCACTCGGGAGCGCAGAGCGTTGTCGAAGCCTCAGTCTATGGAGCAACTGGAACAGTTCATCCATGGTTTTTCTACATCAGTAGCGGTGATGCGAGGCAGTCGATGGTTGGACAAGACACTGAAGCAAGAGTCAATAGCGCAGACTCTCGATTTGGCGATTAGCATTGTTTCTGAGATCGCCGTAGATCAGAATTTGCTACGAACAATAGCGACACACGCCGTAGAGTCCTCTTTGCGCCGAGAGCTTGCGGCTGTGGTAAACGCACTTCTCGTATTGATAGTTGCTAGCATGTTGGCTGTGCTGGGCGCAGGTCAGCATTTGGCGAGTACTTTACGCGAAATGTTTAAGGCTGAGCAGGACGACCTTAAACGCTTGATGCTGCTAATGTGGTACACGGAAGTGGGTGGAACTGAATTGAAATCTATGATCGAGGAACTGGTCTACAATGCCTCTCATTCATTTACGGTGCGCTTGGCTACAATGTGGCTGTTTTCAAAATTCGTGATGGCCAGTTCATTTTCCCATGTCGCAAAGATTGATTTTGAGCAACTACTGCGAATTGCCGCTGAGGAACAAGCGCGCAGATACTCCTCATCCTCGAAGAATAAGACTGCCGCTTTTCAATTAAAAGCAGAAGCGGATAAAATTGTGCAGAATGCAAGAAAGCTACGGGACACTCATAATTTTGAAACAGAGGTTTTTGATGCTTCCGGTCATGATGGAGAATAGGCCCGGCCCCGCCCTCTAATTCTTCCCCCATGTGCCATTTCGCAGGCATTATCTGTTCGGTGATTCGCATGGTAAGGACCGTTTGACGTTCCTGGCAACATTTCAAGTGTCGAGCACACTGAGTAGCCTGATGCGACTGTTCCGAGTGTCTACCGATGTTCTACCATCACTGGATCGGATGTGCTCCGGGTTGCGCGTCCCACCCCCGGTCACCTTCCATTCCTTGTCACGTTTGACGATGTAGCATCCTGTCCAGAATGTAATCAGAAACACAGATAAATTTTAGCCTCTGTCAACAATTACCAGCCCTTTACCACGCCATATTTTACGAATTAGCGACGGGGATGTAGGTTTGTGGTTGACAGATCTCAAGCCGGAGTCAATCGGCCCACAGATCATCGTCGAGACAGTCGCTTTTTGATGCCAGATGGGAAGTGCGCGGGAAGCATCGTTTGGCGGCAGGTATCGTCGCATTTGATGCGCTGTGGGGTCTTGGCTGGACAGGTGGGAACACTGCATCGGCAGCATGTCAAGCGGGATGGGCTTCCAGCCGGAACATCTGCCAACCGGGTCACAGACCGGCAGACTTCCGTTGCAGTCGCGGGCCACGAGCGAGGAGACACGCGAGCGTCCGCCCCCACAATGCACAAACAGAACCGCCGCCTGCCGAGCTTGCGCGCTCCGTAGCATGAAGGCCGCGTAGGCACGATCCAACGCAGCGCGCTGGATGGACGAGCAGCGCATGAACGGTCAATCAGAGGGGAATATTGATGACGACACAGCGATTCTTGCTATCAAGGGCGCGCGATCGGGCAACAACGTCACGGTGACTTTCTCGTGCTGCTGCCCTAACGCGGGCCGATCCTGCCAAGCCACCGCGTGAGGGGGGGATGTTGCAGCCGACCCCCTGCGAGGTCATTCCCGTAAGGGGGGATGTTGCAGCCGACCCCCTGCGAGGTCACTCCCCTCACCATTGATCACAAGTAATTGGGATGAGGGGGGTTTTGGCGGAGGTGGGCGGCGAGGAGTTCGATGCGCTGGAGGCCTCGCGTCAGGACGATGATGCCGGGCGGACCGCCGGAGGACTTGCCGGTGTAGCCGCC
>JAEUKB010000087.1 GCA_016794365.1 Myxococcales bacterium | reverse complement strand
AGCAGAGCTGCGCGCTGCGGTCTTGGGAAGGACGATGAGGTGGGCGTAGGAATGCGCAGCGAGATCGTCGATGTCGAGGCAGGGAACAAGTGCGCTTGTGCAGAGCGGACTCGCGCTGGGAAGGAGGGCTGGCTGCGAAAGAACGGTCGGCTCAGCCTTGGCAGAACCGATGCGAAGCAGCAAGCCCAGCAAAACGAGGACAAGGAGGAGACGCCGCCGCATCGGGTCGAACCATAGGAAGACCGTTTGACAATGACAAGCCCTGTGTCTGGGTCGCTGCGTCCCTTCCTTGCGGCAGCGAGGGAAAGAGCCATTGGGGGAACAGAAGCAGGCTGCTGTCCGACGGGGCTTGAGTTCACCGCGATCTCAAGCCGGAAAACATCTTTGTGGTGCCGGACAGCGTCGCGCCGCTTGGGGAACGGGTGAAGCTGCTCGACTTCGGGATTGCCAAGTTTCTCGACGGACCTGTGCGCAAAACCACGGTCGGCATGATCTTGGGGACGCCGCTGTATATGTCGCCCGAGCAGTGCGAGGGCCGCGAGGACTTGAATGCGCAGGTCGATGTCTACGCGCTCGGGGCGATGATGTTCGAGATGATCGCTGGGCGGCTGCCGTTTCACGCCGACACCGCCGCCGCGCTGATGCGTCAGCACATGTTCAAGGCCGCGCCGCATCTGCGGGACTGTGTGCCGTCGGCACCGCAAGAGCTGGACGACCTGATCGATCAAATGCTGCGCAAAGAGCCGTCAGAGCGACCGACGATGACGGAGATTGCGCAGCGCCTGGACCAGCTCTTGCCTTCGGTGTCGGGCAAGGGCTCGCCGCTGGTGGAAGGGATTCGGATTCCGCGTGTACCGCGTCGAACCGGCGTGGGTGGAGATCTGGCGCTGGACCCGCTGGCCGAGACGGTGGGCGATGTCAGTCGCTCGGGAAAGACCGCCAAAGAGCAGCGCGTACCGTCGGGTCAGCAGTCGCAGTCCAAGTCGGGCCCGCAGACGCAGCCGACGGTTGGAAAGCCCAAGACTCCGATCATTGTGGCGACGCTGGCGCTGCTTTTGTTTGGTGGGCTGGCGCTGGTATCGACGATGAAGGGCCCGGCCAAGCAGAGCAAGACCGTCGCAAAGCCGGTGCAGCCGGTCAGCGTTGCCACGGAAGCAGCGCCCGCGCGGGTCGGTCAACCCAAGCCCATCGAAGCGGTGACTCCGGTGGTGCCAACCGAAGCGACTGCCGCAGAAGAAAAGACCAAGGCCAGCGAAGCCGCCGAAGCCAGCGAGCCGACCAAGGCTGGAAAAGCGCCGATGAAAAAGACCGCCAAGCTGGCCAAGCCAGGAAAGGCTGCCGCCGCTGAAAAGCCGATGGACAAAGCGCCAGTTCCTGAAGCGAAGCCGGTCGAAAAGCCTGCGGACAAGCCGGTCGAAAAGCCTGCGGACAAGACAAAGACCAAATCAACCACAGGTTCCGACATCGGCGTGTGGAGAGATCCGTAGCACGCACAGCACAAGCAAGGCTGAGTCGCCATGACACAGAGACGACGTTTCGCGGGAAAAACAGCGCTGGTAGGCGTCATTCTGATCAGCGCAGTTGTGGCTGACTCCGCCGCCGCGCAGAGCGTCGCAAGCCCAGCCGAACCAAGCAGCACACCGAGCCCAGCATCCACACATCCTGGCCATCCTGCACAGGACGAACAGACAGAGCCCGCTCCCGGTGAAGCGCTCAGCAGCGAACGGCACATTCAGCTCGCACAGACGCTGTTTCGACAGCAAAAATACGCAGAGTCTGGAGATCACCTGCTCGCCGCCCATGCACTGCAACCGAACGCGGTGCTGCTGTTTAACGCGGGCCAAGCCTATCGCAAAGCGCTGCGTCCCAAAGAAGCGCGCGATGCCTATCAGCAGCTGGTCAGCACCTATCCCGAGCACGCGCTGGTTCCTGAAGCCAAAGGCTACGTACAGACACTGGATGCGCTGATTGCAGAAGTCCAAGCCAAGCAGCAGATCGAGCTGTCCCTTCAGCAGCAGAAGCAGCAGTCCGAAAAAGAGCTAGCGGAAGAGAGACTCCGTCGAGAAGAAGCGCAAAAAGAGCTGAGCAAGTACAAGAAGCCTTATTACAAATCGGCGTGGTTTTGGCTGCTGGTCTCTGGCGCGGTGATCACGGCTGGGATTGGAATTGCGGTTCCGGTTGGTGTGAATGCGCAGTCAAAGACCGACGGAGGAACCCAGCATCTTAACTTTTCGCTTACCTTTTAAGGAGTCGTTCCGATGTCGCATCACAGGCTGGTTTTGGGGGCGCTCTGTTCACTTCTGTGCATCACAAGCTGCAACGAGACACCGGAGTTTCGCGTAGAGCTGCAAGGAATCGGCAGCGGCGAAGACACGCTGTATGTCAACGTCTCGCTGACAAGTCCAGCCAAAGGAGCCGGTGGCGTCAACGAGCTGTCCTTCGATGTCCGCAATCATCAAGGCGGAACCTTTACCTTTGGTCTGACGCTGGACTTTGGCGATGTAGCGGACTCCGAGCATCGGCGGGGAACACTCGATCTGATGCTGGCTTCTGGAGGCTGCATCCATCGGATCTTTTCCGCACCGATCACAAACGACACCGGAAGAAAGACGGCGCTCCAAGTCCTGACGCTCAACCTCCAGACGCCAGCAGAGTCGGAGTCCGAGCTGCGACCGATTCCCATCGTCACACCCAAGCCCGGAACCACCGATACGTGCTATCCGATCAAGCGACCCACGATCACCGCGATCGAGCGCGAGATCACCGGAGCGTACGGAGCCACCAACAGCAAGCTGGTGGTCTATGGCTGGGGACTCCTACGCGGAACGACCGCAACGGGACAGCTTCCGACCACGGTTCCTGTGAGCTGTCCACCGAATGCCGCGATGTGTCAGAGCGCATGGAATCCCGTCAGCATGGGACTGGCTACTTCAGACTCCGCAAGTACGGTGCGACTGCCGCTGGATACCACAGCGCTGAGCAAGCAAGTGGGTCCGCTCCTCGACATCTTTGGAAGGGGACTGACTGGCGATTTGACAACGTCGCTCCAGTTTTTGTCACGCGAGCAGACCCAGAAGATGGCGGCCGGAATGTTTCCGTTTAAGGTGACGGTGACGACCCCAGTGGGCAGCGCGAACCAGACTGATTCCTATACAGAGGACTGGTCGAAGTAAGCCGCCCACAGCTTGGCAGATCTCGCGCAGCTTGCGCAGGACCAGACCGTACGCTAGCGCATGACCAGACAGACTCCGCGTGTGACATCGCAGGTCGCGGTTCCCATCGGAGGCTTCGGACAGTCTGCGGTGGTGTTACAGCGCGGAACGCACTGCTTGGATCCGCCCATCATCAGGGACACACACGCACAACCGAGCGCGCTCATCTTGCAGGAGCTGGTGCAGTCGGTATCGAGCGAGCAGCCCATCGTTCCAGTCATACCGTCCGCTGAAGGCATTCTCGCATCGCTGGGAATCGGCATCGCATCGGTCTGAAAAGGCGCAGCATCGGGCTTACATGCCGTCGCTCCCGTCATCGTACAAGCCAGTCCCAGATCGGGAGGCAGCAGCGGATCACTTGTGCAGCTTGATCCAAACAGGGTCAGCAGCAGCGCACCACCTATTAGCAAAGAACGCAGCATCCACAGCCCAGCACGCAGATCAGCACACGTTGTCGTCATCGGCTTGTCACGATCCGTTTGCACAGCGTTTCCTTCATGCGAAGGTGGTCAGCAACCCACCGCTCGCAGTAGCTTGGTCCATCATCCTATGTCGATTGTCACAGCAGAACAGCTATCGATTTCTTTTGGGAACCGGCAGATCCTCGACGAAGAGAGCTTTGCCATTCAGCCGGGCGATCGGATTGGACTGATCGGTCCAAACGGCTCGGGCAAGTCTACGCTGCTGCGGCTGCTGGCCAAAGAGCGCGAGCCGGACGCAGGCGACATCTACTACGCACGCGGAATCAAGGTCGGCTATCTGCCGCAAGACATCTTGGCGCTGCCACCAGGAACGCTGGTGGACTCGGTGCGATCGTTTGTGCCCGGGAGCGATGAGCTGCGCAGCTCGATTGTCCTGTTGGAAGCAGAGCTTCACGCCGCCCCAGATGACGAAGCGCGGATCGAGCTGGGGGAGCGCCTGGCGGATCTTCACACCCAGCTTTCGGACTTTGAGGAGCGCTACGGACGACATCGCGCAGAGAGCATCTTGGCCGGACTGGGCTTTGCGGAAGCGGAGTTTGCGCGCGACATCTCGACGTTTTCGGGAGGCTGGAAGATGCGCGCGGCGCTGGCCGGACTGCTGCTGCTTCAGCCGGATCTGCTGCTGCTTGATGAGCCGACCAACCACTTGGACATTCCGTCGCTGACTTGGTTCGATCAGTTCCTCCGTCGCTTTCCCAAAGCGCTGCTTCTCATCAGCCATGATCGCGACTTTTTGAACCGACAGATTCGCCGCGTGCTCACGTTTGAACCGGAAGGACTGCGCTCCTATCCCGGTGACTACGATTCCTATCGCCGTCAGCGCGCGGAAGAAGAGCTGAACCTAGAGATCCGCGCACGTCGTCAGGCCGAAGAGCGCGCCGTCACCCAGCGCTTCATCGATCGATTCCGTTACAAAGCCAGCAAAGCGCGCCAAGTACAGAGTCGGATCAAGCAGCTTGCGCGCAGCGAAGCCATCACCGTTCGCGATCAGCACGCCACGGTTCGCTTCCGTTTTCCGTCGGTACAGCGCTCGGGTCGGGAAGTGGTTCGCATCGATCAGATCGACAAGCGCTTTGGGGAAAAGATCATCTATCGATCGGTCAGTAAGACGCTCGAGCGCGGGGATCGGGTCGCCATCATCGGAGTGAACGGAGCGGGCAAAACGACACTCCTAAAGCTGATTGCCAAAGAGCTAACGCTCGACGGTGGAAGCATCACGCTGGGACACAATGTCCAGCTGGCCTACTACGCGCAGCATCACACCGAACAGCTTCATCGCGATCGCACAGTCCTAGAAGAAGTGTGGTCGCTGGTTTCCGATAAGCCGCAGTCGTTTGTACGGAGTGTGCTCGGATCGTTTCTGTTTCAAGGCGATGACGTAGACAAACCGATTGCGGTGCTGTCAGGAGGAGAGCGCGCTCGCGTGGCACTGGCGAGGCTGCTGGTGCTGCCCTCGAACTTGATCCTGATGGACGAGCCGACAAACCACCTGGATCTGGACTCTACGGAAAAGCTCGCGGAAGCGCTGAAGGAATACGAAGGAACGCTGCTGTTTGTGTCGCACAATCGCAGCTTTATCAACCAGCTTGCGACCAAGATCTGGGACGTTCAACAGGGCGGAATTGTCGAGTGGAGCGGCAACCTAGATGCATATCTGTATCATGTGGAACAGAGTGCGCAGCGCGCGGAGCTAAGCGGAGATTCCGCCGGATCGACACGCGGAAAATTGGCAGTAGCAGCAGCGTCCACACAGGTGAGTCGCGCAGAAGAGAGCGACAAAGACAGACGCCGGATGAAAGCCCAAGAGCGGGAAGCGCGCGCGCTGCGGATTCGTCCCGTTAAGCAGCAGCTTGAGACGGTGGAGCAGCAGATCTCGGCCTTGGAACAGGAAAAGGGAGAGCTAGAGCCGAAGCTGTCCGATCCCGCGCTGTATTCCGATCCGCAAAAGGCCAAGCAAGTGCAGAAGCGATTTGCAGAGATCAGCAAGCAGCTGGAAGAACTGTATCCACGCTGGGAATCGCTTCAGATCGAGCTGGAGTCTCTGTCCTAACTGCAAGTCCTTTGCGCTACGCAGTGGCCTCGGTTTCTTGATAAGGTCGCAGCATGAGCAAGGGCGATCCCAACGTCTCCACTGAAGGTTCCGAGTCGATGTCTGGCCCCGACGCTTCGTCTGGACTGTCTCGACGTAGCTTTCTTCTGCACACAGGTGGAGCCGCTTCCGCCGCTGCGCTTTTGACCGTGCCCGTCGCGGAATCGGTGGCAGCCACAGCGCCGAATCAAGCGGCGACACCTCCAGCGCAGGTGCTGGGACCGGGAGCGATTGCGGCGACGCTGCTTGTCAACGGCAAGCCCCAGAAAGTCATGATGGAGCCTCGCGATACGCTGGCGACGGTGCTGCGCGACAAGCTCGGGCTGACCGGCACCAAGATTGGCTGCGATCGCGGCGGCTGTGGCGCGTGTACGGTCTGGGTGGCAGGCGAGCCGACGCTGTCGTGTCTGATGCTGGCGCTCGATGTCGCGGGACTGCCGGGCAGAGAGCCGCAGGCGATTACCACCGTCGAAGGACTTGGCAAAGGTGTGGCGATGCATCCGCTCCAGACGGCGTTTGTGGAAAAGGATGCGCTTCAGTGTGGCTACTGCACGTCGGGCATGCTGATGAGCTGCGCAGCGCTTTATGAAAGAGCCAAAGCGGAAGGCAAGCTGGCGACGATTTCCGACGGAGACGTTCGTGCTGCGATTGCAGGCAACCTGTGTCGCTGCGGCGCGTATCCGCACATCGTCGATGCCACGCTGAGCGCCGCCAAAGGAGGTGCCAAGTGAGCCAGATCGAAGTCCCGGTTGGCATCGTCGGCGTCGAAGTCCACAGCGAGCAGCGCGAAGTCCCCGATGGAACACCGCCCGCTTGGCGCGAAAATGCCAGCTTGAAGCAGGTCGGAAAGCCGGTGCCGCGCATCGATGGAAACGAAAAGGTGAGCGGTCGGGCGCGCTACACCTCGGATGTGGTGCGACCGGGAATGCTCCACGGAAAGGTGCTGCGCTCGCCGCATCCGCACGCACGGATTCACCGCATTGATGTAAGCGAAGCGCTGAAGATGCCGGGCGTCAAAGCGGCGCTGGCGCTGCCACACCTGCTCGGAATCGCCGACGATGGAAGCGGCAAGACGACGCAGGTTCAATCGGTACGCTATTACGGACAGCCGCTTGCGGCGGTGGCGGCGCAGACGGTGGAACAGGCGGTGGCGGCGCTCAGCAAGATCAAGGTCGATTACGATGTGCTGCCGTTTGTCGTCGATCCGACGGAAGCAAGGCAGCCAGCTGCGCCGAAGGTGTTTGCACAGCCGGTGATAGCCAGAGGCTCGGCGGGCGGCGGCGGAAGCAAAGACAAGCTCAACCAAGTCGGCAATGTCAGAGGCCCCAAGCGCAGCGTCCCAAGAGGCCGTGAGGTCGAAAAACAGGCGACACAGGTGACGCAAGCGCTGCTCGCCGGACCGCAAGGCGTGCGGGCAACGTACAAGACGCAGGTGCAGACGCACTCGGCGCTGGAAACGCACGGAGTGGTCGCAGAGTGGAGTCGCGCAGGCGACGAGCTGACGGTCTGGGCATCGACGCAAGGCATCTTTTCGGTACGCGATGAGCTGGCCGAATACCTGGGCATCGAGCAGAGCAAAGTCCGCGTCATCACCGACTACTGCGGCGGTGGCTTCGGCGCAAAGTTTGGCGCGGGAAACTACGGAGTGCTCGCTGCGCTGCTCGCCAAGGAAGCCAAAGCGCCGGTGCGGCTGATGCTGGATCGTCGAGAAGAACACCTCGCGGTCGGCAATCGTCCGGGCTCTGAACAGACGGTGGCGCTCGCAGCAAGTACCGACGGCAAGCTGACAGCCATCGAGGTCAAAGGCTTTGGCTTCGGTGGCGCAGGGGCCGGTGCAGGCTTTGCGGGTCCAGCGCTGTCGATGTACGACTGTCCAGCGGTCTACGTCGAGGAATTCGATGTCTTTACCCACAGCGGACCACTCGCGGCCTTTCGGGCACCGGGCCATCCGCAGGGTGCGTTCGCGCTGGAACAAGCGATGGACGAGCTGGCCGAGCGACTCCACCTCGATCCCGTCGCACTGCGTGACAAAAACGATACGCATCCGGCCCGCAGAGAGCAGCGCAAGCGCGCAGCGACGGCGTTTGGCTGGCAAAATCGCACCGCCACCGGACAAGGACCACGGACGGGAAAGCTCGGCGAAGTCCGTCGCGGCAGCGGCATGGCGCAGGGCTGCTGGTATCACCTTGTCAACGTGGACTCTCGCGCCGAGGTCCGCATCCATCGAGACGGCAGCGTCGAGGTGCTCACCGGCGTGCAAGACATTGGCAGCGGCATTCGTACTCCGCTCGCGCAGGTCGTCGCTGAAGAGCTTCAGATTCCCATTGCCAAGGTCAAAGTCACCATCGGTGATACGCGCTTGCCACCGGGTCCGGGCTCGGGCGGTAGCGTCACCACCGCGTCGATTACCCCCGCCGCGCGTGAAGCAGCTTACGCCGCCAAGCAAGCACTCCTCAAAGAACTGCAAGCGGTCTTGGGACTGGACAAAGTGCCCGAGCTAACGGGCGGAGCCGTCGTCGGACTGAAAGCCGGAAAGCCGACGCCGCCGCTGCCGTTTGACAAAGCCTGTGCGCGAATGCGACGGACGGAAGTGCTGGGTAGTGCAGTGAGAGAGCTCGATTACGGTGCAACAGCCAACGGCAAGCGCGGCAACTTCCTGGCGCAGCTTGGTGGCGTTCAGTTTGCCGAGGTCGAGGTAAGCACGCTCACCGGCGTCGTCAGAGTGCTCCGCATCGTCGCCAGTCACGACTGCGGACGTCCGGTGAACCCGCTGCTCGTCGAAAATCAGATCCACGGCGGCATCATTCAAGGACTGTCCTACGCGCTGTTTGAAGAGCGCCGACTCGATCCCAAGACGGGCCGCATCCTCAACGGAAACCTGGAGCAGTACAAGATCGCGGGCGCGCTCGATGTACCCAAGATCGAGGTCTTGCTGCTGGAAGAACTGCGCGGACGATCTTCGACCGATGCGAGCGGAATCGGAGAGCCAGCAACGGTGCCAACCGCCGCCGCGATTGCCAACGCAGTCTATAACGCCATCGGAGTCCGCATTCGCGAGCTGCCCATCACGCCAGCCAAGGTGCTCGCGGCACTCGCCAGCGCGGGGAAGTAACGCCATGAACTCGTTTACGCTGACCATTCCACGCACCATCAAGCAGACGCTCGACGAGCTAGGCAGCACCAAAGGCGGTCCGGCTCGCATCAAAGCGGGCGGAATCGATGTCCTGGATCTGATGAAGGAAGGCATTGAGCAGCCGGGACGACTCATCAACATCCGTCAGCTCGACGAAAAACCGCATGCACTGCGCGAGATCAGCGAAGTCAAAGCTGATGCGATTCCTGAAGGCGTCTGGCGACTATTGCCCGGTGGTGACAACGGAAATCCGCCACCGCGACGAGACTGTCTGCGAATCGGAACGCTGACGACGCTGGCAGAGCTATCCCACAGTCCGCTGCTTCAGTCGAAAGCAGCCGCGCTGAGTGAGTCGGCTTCTCTGATTGCAACGCCACAGATTCGTCAAGTTGCGACGCTGGGCGGCAACCTGCTTCAGCGTCCGCGCTGCTGGTACTTTCGATCAGCGGAATATCCATGCGCGAAAAAGGGGGGCTCTGTCTGCTTCGCCCGCGACGGAGAAAATGACTTTCACGCCATCTTTGACAACCAGCCATGCTGCGCAGTTCATCCTTCAGGAACGGCGGTGGCACTGGCTGCGCTCGATGCGGTGCTGGCCCTTCAGACTCCGCAGGGAGAGCGCTTCGCTCGGTTATCCAGCTTCCTCGTCAGTCCCAGTCAGCCCGGTGGTGCCATCGGACGGGAAAATCGACTGGAAGAGGACATGATCCTCAAAAACATCTGGATTCCCAGTCCTGGTCCCGGCGAGCAGAGTCTGTATCGCAAGGTCAAGCACAAGCAGAGCTTTGACTGGCCGCTGGCGGAAGTGGCGATCTCGCTGCGACGAGGACTGACCGGAAACAAGGCCCCGGAAGCTGTACGGATCATCTTGGGATCGGTCGCTCCAGTTCCATATCGCGCGCGCAGTGCCGAAGCAGCGCTGCTGCAAAGTCCTTCGTTTGATGCCGAGCGCATTCGCAAGATCGGTCAAGCCGCAGTCAGTGGAGCGACTCCCCTTTCGCGCAACGGCTACAAAGTCCAGCTTGTGTCTGGACTGGTTCAGCAAGCCGTCGCTGAGCTGCTTCTGTAAGCCCACATCGCGTGGCTTCCTATCGCCATTGCCACACCAAAGAGAGTGATCCAGATGGACGGAGTACTGTTGGTTGATAAGCCGACCGGGCTGACCTCGTTTGACGTGGTGGCGCGCGTGCGCAGAGCTCTGCGTGAAAAGCGAGTGGGACATGCAGGAACGCTCGATCCAGAAGCAACCGGACTGCTCCTGCTGTGTCTGGGAGAAGCGACCAAGCTGGTTCCCTATCTGATGGATGCGGACAAGGAATACCGCGCCACCGCCAGGCTGGGAATTGCCACGGACACCGACGATGCAGCGCCTGGTTCTAAGGTTCTGTTTGAAGCATCTACAGAGTCACTCTGCGCGCTAACAGAGTCGCAGCTACATACAGCTCTTTTGCAACAAGTGGGATCGATTGCACAGAAACCGCCGCGCTTTTCCGCACTGAAAGTAGAAGGCCAGCGGCTGTATGACAAAGCGCGCGCAGTCCAAACTGAAGAAGATGCGCAAGCGATCGAAAAGCAGCTTGAAGCCAAGACACGCACCGTCGAGATCTACGCGATTCAGATCGAGTCTGTTTCGCTCTGTCTGCCTTATCCTGAAGTGACGTTTCGGGTTCACTGCGGAAAAGGAACCTACATTCGATCGATCGCGCGCGATCTTGGGGAAGCACTGGGTGTCGGCGCGCACCTGACCGCACTACGGAGACTGCGAATCGGTCGATTTTCCGTCGAGGATGCGGTGTCAATGGATGCGCTGGGAACGGCTCCACTCGCCCCCCTTCCTTCAGCGGTTGCGCATCTGCCAGCTGTCTCGGTCAGCCCAGAGATTGCGCAGAGAGTCCGCCAAGGACACCGCGCCACCGTCGCTGCGCTACCACTTCCCAGCGCACAAGTGGCCGCTGTGCTCGATGATCAGAGCCAGCTTGTCGCACTGCTCAGCCGCAGCGAAGGAACCTGGCGCATCGCACGCGGCTTCTAGCAATCCGTCCTACCGCATCGCGCGCCGCCAGCCCCCGAACTGACGCTCGATGACACGCGCCGCAGCCAGGGTCAGGTGATCGTTTCCTCGACGAGCAATCACTTGAACAGAGACCGGCAGTCCTTCTTCATCAAAGCCCACCGGAACCACGGTCACGGCATAACCCAGCACGTTAAACAGCGCCGTACACTCTGCATCAAACGGAGTGAGGAGCGCCAGCTTGTGACGCGGCGCAGGACGACTGTAGGGAGGATGCAGGATCACACCATCATCACCAAGCTGCGCATCCAGCTCTTCTCGCAGTCGATCGAGACGCCGCAAAAACGACGAAAAGCCAATCGGGAGACGCCGCACAATCGATTCACTCAGCATCGTTACCAGCGTCGGCAGCACGAAGCGAGATCGCCCAAACGGATACAGGAGCAGCTCGCGCAGGATCGGAATGCCATCATCCCCCGCCACCACCGATTCATAGCCATCGGGATTCGCAGCTTGCAGCGCGCTTATCCACAGCACAAAGCCGTTTTCCAAATCGTGACCGGACAGAACTCGCTCACGGGCTCCTTCACTGCGCAGTGCAGCCGCACACAGATCCACCGCTTCACGCATGACAGGACGAACCTTGACCGCACCACCACCTGGCCAAGAAAACAGTCGCAGCGACGAGATGTTAACCGATTCCGGATCACGCAGCGGCATCTTCTGACACGCAGGATCGTGATCATCGGGACCGGCCAGGACACGCAGAATCGGCATCACATCATCGACCCTGCGACAGAGCGGACCAATCACCATGTAACCAAAGGAGTCCTTGGCCGCCGGAAAGTGACCGGTGTTGGGAATCAGTCCCGCAGATGGCTTGTGTCCGACGGTGCCGCAGAATGCAGCAGGAATCCGAATCGAACCCCCAATGTCCGATCCAATCCCAAACGGAGCCCCACCTGCCGCAACCAGCGCGCCCTCGCCTCCCGAAGATCCACCAGAGGTTCGTGACACATCCCACGGATTGTTGGTCCGGCCCCAGATCAGGTTGTGGGTTTCCATCCACAGACCACCTTCGGGAACATTGGTCACGCCCAAAGGAATGGCACCCGCTCTGCGAATGCGTGAAACCACCGTAGAGTCGTGCGCGGCAACGACTCCTTTGCGATACAGAACGCCACCTGTCTGCGGCATTCCTTGCAGCGCCAAGAACTCTTTGATCGAGCACGGAATCCCCAAAAGTGGCGGCAGTTCGGTGTGATCTGCGCTGTCATAGATCGCATCGGCCTGCACTGCTTCCCATCGAGCTGCATCAAATCGATCAGCCACCAGCGCGTTCAGTCGTGGATTCACTTCCAGCGTCCGCGTGATGTGCGCTTCGACCAATTCCTTCGCTGTCAGCGTTCGCGCTCGCAGCCGCGCTTGCAGCTCTGAAACGGATGCATCCAGAACAGAAGAAGACGCGCTCGCTACCTGACTCTGTTTCCTGATCTGTAAGGCGTGCATGGGCTTGCTCTTTGGCGGTAAGGAATCTGTTACTTGGAAGTCCCGCCGTTTCGCTCCGCAGCCTCGGCACGATAGATCTCGCACAGCTCTACGTAGTGATCGGCGGAATACTCAATCCAGGTCAGCTCATCGGGACTCAGCGGTCTTTTGATACGACCCGGAGATCCCACCACCAAGTGACCGGGCGGAATCTTGGTTCCTGGTGTCAGCAGCGCACCAGCTCCGATGATGCAGTGATCACCGACTTCGACTTGATCCAGGATCGTTGCGCCCATTCCGATGATGCAGTGACTGGCCACCGTACAGCCGTGCAATGTGACAGAGTGTCCGACGGTGACGCGATCCCCTACTTCGACCGGAAAGCGATTGTGCGTGACATGGACAACCGTGTTGTCCTGAATGGAAGTCTCACTCCCAATGCGAATGGAGTGAACATCACCGCGCAGCACTGCGCCGTACCAAATCGTCGATCGCGCACCGATCTGTACGTCACCCACGAGCGTTGCATTGTCCGCAACAAAGACGCTGTCATGAACCTGGGGAAAGACGCCGCGAAAGCTACGAATGATGGCCATGTCGTGTCGGTTCCTCTTGAAAGAGAGTCACCCTACCACGACTCCGTAGCGCAGTGTGCGACAGAAACAGACGATGTGATCTACTTGGACGGAGTCCCTGATCCGTACTGGTTGGTGATGCGCGCCGTCAAGATTTCCAGGCTCTTGACCACTTGATCGACATGCGCACCGTGAATCACAAACGCAGGCACCGATCCGCCTGGATCACTGTAGGTCTGATACGTCACCTGCGAGCGATCTGCTGCGCTGGGATCTGCTTCAATGATCCACATTCCGCGAATCGCAGGAATCCGTACAAACTTCGGATCGGGCCCCGGACCTAGCTCATTTGCCGTCTGAAAAATCATCTGAAAGCGATTCCCACCAAGCGCCACTTTCTGTAGTCGCATCGTGTAGTCGCGATCGGACACCACGGGAGTCTGAATCTGATCGTAGAACACGATCTCTGTCTCTCCCTTTTTGAGCATCTGCCGCTTCTTGACGACCGGACCCGGCTTTTCGACCGTTTTCCACATGTCTTCAATCAGCAGCGCGGGCGCGAGCGGAATCGTAATCACCGCGCGATATTCATAAAAGGACGACCCCGCAACAGGCCTACGTTCGACGCTGATTCCGTGCTTGACCTTGTGTTTTTGCCAAGGCTCGCGTGAGCCAGCGACCACATCGAGAATCGATCCCGATGAAGCCCAGACCCACGCAGGACTCATCGCGGACAGACCGAGCGCAGCACAGAGCGCCCATGTTCCTAGAAGCGATCGGATAGACAGCGATGATCGAGTACGCACAATCTTTGGATTGTGCCAGAAACTTGGCGCAGCGCAGTAGGTGGTAAGTCAGATGGCTGAAGATTTCTACGGCTTCGATCTGCTGGATGTCCGTCGCTGAATGAGAACCTCTGTGCGCGTCCGACCTGGATTCCTCACGTAGGACAGACACCGCCAGCAGAGCCTACGCATGCCATCAATATTAGACGTATTTTCTGCCTAATATTGTTAGGTTCCCAATCACTGTATGTACGGATAGCTCGCCAGTGAAGACTGCGAACTTGCGTAGACCCACGTACCAAGCGCATCGTTCGACGGAAACGGCATGGAAACGACACCGAGCGCGTCGCTACAGTCGTCATCATGGGTCAGTCTTGTGCGTAGAAAGCCGGATATTCAGCACATTGCGAGCGGTGCGGTGTCGCGTCGGCTCGCTTTGGATTAAGCTAGCCGCATGCTGCTTGCGGTGGACATCGGTAACACCAACATTGTCTTCGGAATCTTCGACGGGACAACGCTGCTGACACACTTTCGCATCGAGACGCGCAAAGCCCGAACGGAAGACGAGTACGCGGCGCTGCTCCAGTCGATGTTTGCGCTGCACGGGCTGCCGTTTACCGCCGGGCCTCAGCGCGATGCCTGTAGCGACGAAACCAAGTCCAACGACGATCACGCGCGGCAAGGACAGCTTGTTGCGGTCTCGGCGCAGGCCAAGGAAAAGGGCATCTCTGCGGGGATTTTGGCGACGGTGGTTCCGCCGGTTTTGCATGCGTTTCAGCGACTGTTCCGACGCTACTTTCACATCGAGCCCGTGGTGGTGGGGCCCGGATCGCGCACCGGCATGCCGATCCTGTACGAAAACCCGCGTGAGGTTGGAGCCGATCGCATCATCAATGCCGTCGCTGCGTATGAACAACATCGCTGCGGCTGTCTCGTCGTCGATTTCGGAACGGCCACCACGTTCGATGTCGTCACGCCCAAGGGTGAATACCTCGGGGGAGCCATCGCACCGGGCATCGGCATCAGCGCCGACGCGCTCTTTCATGCGGCGGCCAAGCTACCTCGCGTCGAGCTGGCCCGGCCTCGCTCGGTCATCGGCAAAAACACCGTCACCAGCATGCAGTCCGGCTTGGTCTATGGCTACGTCGGACTGGTCGATGGCATCGTCGAGCGCATGCGCGCTGAAGTGGACTTCCCGCTCAAGGTCATCGCAACCGGCGGGCTCGCCCCGATGATTGCCAAGGACAGCCGAACCATCGAAGAGTGCGACGAAATGCTGACGCTCACCGGCCTTCGACTCATCTACGAGCGCGAGCAGCGCAGGAGCAGCCGCGTATGAGCGACCAAGCCCCACAGCACGACGACGCAGCGACCGGCGAAGATGAAGCGGCGACGCCGACGCGCCGAGACTCGCTGCTGACCCGCGTGATTTCCTGGGTGCTGATCGCGATGTTTGCGGTGATCGTGGTCAACGAAGCGCGACACTGGGTTTCGGTGCCGTCGTCGCAGCCGAAGAATGGCAACTCGGCACCGGACTTTTCGGTGGCTCGTATTGATGCGTCGGCGTCTCCCGGTGAGAGATTCGAGCTGTCCGCGCAGCGTGGTCATCCGGTGCTGATTGACTTCTGGGCGACGTGGTGCGGACCGTGTAAAGAGTCGCTGCCGCTCATCGATCGAGTCCATACCCAGCTTCAGCCGCGCGGTCTGCGCACCATCGCCATCGAGATTGAGGGCGCAGAAGCCAAAGCCAAGCAGTTTGCGACAGCGCTCGGACTGAAGCTTCCGCTCGGTAGTGATCCTGGCACTGTCGCAGAGCGCTACGGAATTACCCAGATTCCGCTGACTGTGCTCATCGATGCAGAAGGTCAAGTCCGACGCGTCTTCCGTGGCGTACACAGTGCGGAAGAGCTCACCAAAGCCATCGAATCAGTCGGTCTACGCTAAGCGCGATCGCGGGCGAAGGTACGGCGTGGTGCTCGCAGCGGCTCACAGGAAGGACAGAAGTGAACCTTCTGCGACAGTGAGGCCGGACAAAATCGCCACAGAGAACGACAGGCTCGCCACAGCCAACGCGTTCAAACAAGCGGACTCCGCCATGTTCTGCGGCACAACTGTCCGGTCAAAATAAAAAAAGACTGGGGTCGCCAGTCTCTTTAAACAGAAAGCGTCACCAGTCGCTGCCTAAGCAGGCTCAGACAGCGATGGTGAGATTACTGCTGCATCGCAGCGGTGTAGCTGATCGTGCAGCTATTGCCAGCCGGCGGCTTGCAGGTCGTGCCCGACGCATCCTGCTTGAAGTTCGAGCGGGTCTGCGTCACGGCGATCGTGAACTGGTTGGCCGCAGTGACGGTCATCGAGACCGTGGTCTGACGGGTGAAGTCACAGCCGCTGGCGTTGGCGATGTCGCTGCCGGTCAAGGTGCCCATGTTGCAACGAACCGGGCCGGTGCCGAGCGGTGCCTTCGGGGTGGTCGAAAGCGAGTAGACGGTGATGTTGCCCTGCGCGTCGTTGGCAACTTCGCGGTCGGTCATCAGGTTCGCGGCGGTCAGGCCAAGACCACAGTTTTCCGTAACCGACGGAACGCTCTGGGTCTTGTAGACGCCGGTCTTGATCTGGTACGGCGTCACGCCCGCAGCGCAGACGTTGTTTCCACCATCCAGACCACCATCGCCAAACAGGCTATCGACGCCACCACAGCCGAACGCAAACAGCACAGGAAGGGCCAGAAGACTGAGCTTTTTCATCGTGTACTCCTTTTGTTGGTTCCTAAGACTAAGAAAGCTAAGAAGCCCCTTGCGGGGCCGTCACGCCAGATTACAGGCCAGCGCCGGGGTTGCCCGGAGCGAGCTTGACCGGGTTCGCAGCGGTGCCCGCCGGAGCCGAAGCATCGCGAGCCGGAGCCGCCGGTGGCTTGGCCGCAGAAGGCTTCTTGGAAGCAGCCGCCGCAGGCTTGGTCTCAGCCACGGGCGCAGCGGCTGGCTGGCAGGTCGCCAGCTTGGCATCGGCTTCCTTGATCTTGTTTTCCGCGTCGGTCAGCTTGGTCTGAGCATCCTTGGCATCCTGGGTCGCCTTGTCGATCTGACCCTTCATCAGGTCACGCTCAGCGGTCACCTTGGCCAGCTCGACCTTGGTCTTGTCCAGCTCTTCCTTCGACTGGTCACAGCCAGCAAAGAGAGCCACACCCATCACAAGCGCCATCACAGACTGTACAGCTTTCATCGATCGCTCCTTTTGGACTCTAGGTCCTTTACTTTATCCAAAGTCTAGGGCCGCTGGGGCCCCTTCGCTTTTACCCAGGCACCTAGCATGTCCTGGGCCAACTTCCAAAAATCTCGCTCACCGTGCGTCCGAACCTAGTACACGCGCTCATGAGGCAAATGATCCCTTGGTGATCGAAAATGTTGGAACGGCGCATACTGTAAAAAGTTGGATACACGGCTGGTGTAGACGCACGCGAAGTCTTCCACCTGCTGACCGAAGCGCGAGTTTTCCGCCGCCGCCTTGAGCAGAGGTCCCCAGTATGGGTTAAACGCCTGCTCGATCTGAAGCTCCAAGCGATCCATGTCATCGTCGGTTTGACGAATCAGCGAGCGCATTGCTTCGCTCCGCTTGCGGATCTCTTCTTGGGCTTGCTCGAGCTGCGCGTCCTCAGTCACAAGCTGGCGCTGTGGATCCTCTTTTGGCAGACGACGAAGTCGCTGACCGAGCAGCTGTTCGTAGCGCAGCTCCGCCTCGATGCGATGACGCGTTCGTTCCAGCGCTTCCAGCTTCTGAAGCTGTTCTTCGACGAGACGCTGCTGAAGCAGCTCTTCTTCTAGCTCTTGGATGATCATCGCCGTACGCCACACCGACGCACGCTTGGCGCGATACATGTCGCCGTAAATGTGGTCTCCGATGTAGAGCACGCGATCGCCGCGCAGCCCCAGCAGCCTGTCGAGCGCCTGCACATTTCCGCCCTGACACAGACGACCACGCGATGGCGTCTCGTGTCCATCTAGCTCGCCTCGGACCTGACCGTCGGGATCGATCGCCAAAAGCGGTGCTTTTTCGGTAAAAAATGTCGGCTTTTTGGCATCGACGACGATCACATCAAAGTAGCTACGCCACGACGAATAACCGGGCAGCCGCTTGTCGAGCAAATACGACATCACCGCCTGGGTGTAATCGAGCCCGCTGTTGGTCAGCAGAAACAGTCGCTTTCCCGCCGAGCGAAAGCGATGCAGCGTCGCAGGCAAGTCCGGATCGTCACTGATGTAGCTGGCCATGTCGGCCTTGATGACGCGCTTGATGCTCTCGTCGCGATGCGCTTCGTCGATGCTTTCGCGAATGTCGGCCCAGAGCTGACTGTAGCGCGACGATTTTTGTTCGGCAGACAGCGCCGCAAAGCTGGGTTCTGCGTCGAAAAAGTCTACGATCTGGGAGAACAGCACTGCTTCCGGCAGCGCAAACAGCGTGTCAATCCAAGCATAGTGCGACGGCAAGATGCGCAGAAGCTGCTCTCGATAGAGCTTGCGTCGCTCGGTCCGCGAAAGAGGCTGCGTGCCGTGATACGCGCGTCCGACGTAGCCATAGCGATCCATTTTCAAGATGTTGCCGCGCTCTCGATCGATGACCAGGCCGCGAATCGCTCGTCGCGCATCATACGGAAGCTGGCGCAGCGCTTCGGGATAGCCTCGGCGCGCAATCATCTTGTCGAGCGTACAAGCGGCGGACAGCGACTCCAGCCGAGGCTGATTGTACAGCGCCAGCGTGTAGTCCATGTCAAAGCCAATCACCTCGATGTGATCCATCCGAAGGTGACGGTTTACAAACACACGGCGCGTTTTTTCGGGAGCCAGTCCGTCCCCGCGACCCAAAGAAGCCAAGAGCTGCTGATGGAGCTCACTCGCCAAAGGCTCCACAGCCAGGGTCGTAGGTGGGTGTTTGTCAGCGCTCATCAGAATCTCGGAAATGAACACTATAACGTGAACGGTCCGGCATCTCTAGGGTGGGATGTGCGATCGAAATCCGGCGAGATGGCCGAACGGCTGGACATTAGACCACCGCTCGGCTATCCATGTCACATGTCTTCCGCGTATGCTCCTCAGTTTGGTGCTCGGTTTCAGTTCGATCGTCAGTCGGTGGATGAGCAGCAAGCCCACTACACAGTGCGCATCCACCTGACCCCGCAGCATCGAGACTTCGATGTCAAGATTGGGCTTCCCGGCGGAGAGCTGACGGTGACGCCGATTGGTGATTCATCCGAAGCGCCGCAGTGGGCGATGCAGTTTGTGTCGGCGCTGGCTCGTCAGCTCTATCGTGGATCGCGTCGAGAAGAAGGCTGGCCTCGTCGCATCATGCGCTGGCACAGTGCGCCCACGCAGTCCGTCGCCGCGTAATCCAGCGACGAACCAGCGCTACAAGATTCGGGTGCGAATGCTGGTGGGAAGTCCACTGATTCCGTCCCGAACCTGCGCGGACACATCTTGATCGAGATCCATGATCAAGTAGCCGATCTGTTCGTCGGTGGACAGCATCTGGCTGTGGATGTTCGCGTTCAGCTCTGAGACGACGCGACTGATGTCACGCAGCACGCCCGGCACGTTCTTGTGGACGTTCAAGATGCGGTGCGTTCCCGGCGACAGAGGCAGCTCGACCTGGGGAAAGTTGACCGATCCGGTGGTCGCTCCTTGCGCGACGAACTTACAGATGCTCTGCGCGACCTCTCGACCGATGCTGGCTTGCGCTTCTTGCGTCGAACCGCCGATATGTGGCGTCAAGATCACATTCGGTAGACCGGCCAGCTCTGTCACAAACGAGTCGGTATTTTCCTCCGGCTCTTCGGGATAGACATCGATCGCCGCGCCCGCGACGTGACCGCTACGCAGCGCCTGACACAGCGCGCCAATCTGGACGACGGTGCCTCGGCTTGCGTTAAGCAGATAGCTGCCCTTTTTCATCGCGGCCAGCTCGTCGGGACCGATCATCCACTGCGTCTGCGGTGTTGCGGGAACGTGCAGCGTCACAAAGTCCGACACACGCAGCAGCTCATGCAGCGAGTCACACGGCTGACTGTTGCCCAGCTGAAGCTTTGGAATGATGTCGTAAAAGACCACGCGCATGCCGAGCGCTTCCGCCAGCACCGACACCTGCGAGCCGATGTGTCCGTAGCCAATGATGCCGAGCGTCTTGCCTCGGACCTCGAAACAGCTGGATGCGACCTTGCGCCACTTGCCGACGTGAACCTCGCGGCTGCGATCGCCCAGCTGACGTGCCAGCGCGATGATCTCCGAGATGATCATTTCCGCGACGCTGCGGGTGTTGGAAAAAGGCGCATTCCAGACCGGCAGACCCAGGCGATTGGCCGCCGACAGATCGACTTGGTTGGTGCCAATGCAAAAGCAGCCGATCGCTTGCAGGCTGGGCGCGCTGGCCAGAAGTTCGGCGGTCAAGTGGGTCTTGCTGCGAATGCCCAGGATCTGCACACCAGCCAGTCGCGCGATGAGCTGATCTTTGGGCAGTGATTTCGGAACCGACTCGACGGAAAGACCTTCTTTGGTCATCGTCTCGATGGCGGTTTGGTGAATGTTTTCCAGCAACAGGACTTTGAGCGGCGGCTTCTTCAGCGCGCCATTCACGGGGTTTGCGTGCATTCCGTTCAAACTTTCTGCTCGTTGGACGCTGTACAACGGATGAGGTTTTTTGCACATTCTGCCGCATGAGCGGCCAAACACTTCGGACGGTTTCTTCTCGGTTGATCGTTGGTCTGACTGTCTTTGCAACCACGCTGTCAGCTTGCGTCGAAGATGGAGGCGGCAAGCCGGACGATCCATCGCTCCTCGACTTGGCGGTTCCTGCCGACGGAAAAAGCGATGACGATGGTGGCGCGGTGGCAGATCTTAGCGCGACTTTTCCGGATCTGGCAGGCGGACCCAAGACGATTCGCTTCGTGGCGATGGGCGACACCGGCAAAGGCAACACCGGACAGCAGCAAGTTGCAGCCGCGATCGCAAAAAAGTGCGAAAGCTCGGGCTGTGATTTCATCCAGCTTCTCGGCGACAACATCTACGAAAGCGGCGTCACCAGCGTCACCGATCCGCAGTGGCAGACCAAGTTCGAGATGCCCTACGCCAGCATCAAGCAGCCATTTTACGTAGTGCTCGGCAATCATGACTATGGTGGAAACGGTGCAGGCAACGAGTTTGGCAAAGCCCAGTGGGAAATCCTATATACTGCCAGCTCGATGAAGTGGAAGCTACCCGCGAATCACTATCGTCGTACTGTCGAAAACGTAGACTTCTTTGGACTTGATACCAACCTGATGATGTTTGGTCGCGATGTCGATAAGCAGCGCGATTCGCTCAAAAACTGGCTGGCATCGTCCACAGCAACCTGGAAGATTGCGCTTGGACATCATCCGTATTTGTCAAACGGTCCCCATGGCAATGCTGGAAGTTATGATGGACTTCCCGGTGTTCCGATCGTTAATGGCAAAGGAGTCAAAGACTTCTTCGACGACAACGTCTGCGGCAAGGTGGATCTCTATCTCTCGGGTCACGATCACAGCCGTCAGTGGCTCGTCGATACGTGCAAAGGCACCGAGCTGGCCGTCTCCGGCGCTGGCGCAAGCGGCACCGAGCTAAAAGGCAAGAATCCGAGCCGCTGGCAGTCAATCGGCATTGGCTTTTTGTACATCACGATTAGCGATCGCAAGCTCGTTGCTGAGTTCATCGACACAAGCGGCAAAGTCGAGTTCACTCGCACGCTAACCAAGTAACCAAGCCGCAGTCGCTCGCTCGGCTGCGCTCTTGTGTAAGTTGTCATCGCGCTGGGGTCAAGCTGCGGTCCATTCCCCACGCAGGAGGTTCGTTGTGACGAAATCTGTTCTGTCCCGATTGGTGCATCGCATCGTCGCTGGCTCTAGCATTTCTGGCTTGCTATATCTGGGTTTTGTTGGCGCGCCGTTTGGCTGTGCCACGCCGGAAGTCACCCTCAGGAACCCGCTGATTGGGGGCGGTGCGCTGGTTCCGTCGAGAATTGCCAAGACGCATGGCTGGGCCGAGAGCAACAGTGGTCTGCCACCCGGATCGATGACCGATGAAGCGGTGCTGGATGCGGTGGATGCACAACAGGTCTGTGCGACGGTAACGCTGCATGAGCTGATGCCAATTGATCTCAACGCGGCGCGCATCAACTTTGAAGCAAGTCCCGGTCCGACGGTGGTTCCGACGGTCGCCGCAGAGCAGCCCGTGGTGCAGACCTTCAACGGCCTGATCGCTCAGCGTACTCAGACGGGAACGCGCGAAGAGTGTACCTATCGCAACGGTCAGAGCGTCTGTGATACGCGCCCGATCTACAGCACAACGATGGTGCCGGGTCCGGTTCAGGTGTTTGCGACGCGCGGTCGGTTGTGCGTTCCCAATAACAAAGTTGTGACGGTCGATACCCGCAAAGTCACGCTCAATATCTCGATACCAACTGCCGCGCCCGGATCGGGCTTTATGGGAATCGGATCAGGCAGCAAAGACATCGACTTTACGTGGGGACTGGAAAAGTAAAAAAAGCAAGCCTGACTTCATCTATGTGAGTCAGGCTTCATCAAATATAACGATATCAAAAATCAAAACAACCAATTCAAATCATCCATTTTTTCTTTATATATTTATCCTTTCATCCATGATGAAAACTGATACATGTCTCATTCGTCAGGTCAAAGAAGAGCCTCTATTGATCAGTGCGCTGACTGACGTTCTTATCGACTGTGTGGAAGGCGGAGCATCGATTGGTTTTATGCATCCACTTTCGCGCGAACAAGCCATGTTGTTTTGGCAGCGAATGCTGGATAGCGCGCAGCGTGGGGAGCGCGTGATCCTGGCTGCCGAAGAGCCAGCGTCAGGACGCATCGTCGGAACCGTCCAGCTTGTGCTGACGATGCCGGACAATCAGCCGCACCGAGCCGACGTAGCCAAGATGCAAGTTCATCGTGATGCTCGTCGCAAAGGTGTCGGAAAAGCGCTGATCTTGGCGATCGAGGACTGCGCGCGACAGCTCGGTAAGACGCTGCTCGTGCTCGATACCGTGACGGGAAGTGACGCAGAGCGACTGTATGAGCGGCTCGGCTGGCAGCGCTGCGGCGTGATTCCGGGCTATGCGCTGTTTCCGCGCGGTGGGCTGTGTAGCACGACGGTGTTCTATCGGCAGCTCGACGCGAGCTAGACGAAGCCGAGGCTACGCAGCTTGCTTTTGCTGCGGCACACGCGGCAAGTGCAGCGCAAAGATCGATCCATGTCCCGGCGAGCTTTCGACGATGATCTTTCCACCGAGTGAGCGCGTAAGCTCTCGACAGATCGACAGACCCAGCCCGGTGCCTCGGCCTCGGCCTTTGGTGGTGTAAAACGGCTCGAAGATGCGCTGAAGATCTTCGCCGGGAATGCCTGTTCCTTCGTCGCGCACGGACAGCACAATGCGATCTTCCACCGCTTTGGCCGACACAAAGATTCGTCCCGTCGAAAGTCCGCCTGCGTCCGCTTGCTGCGCGGAAGTCGCATCGATCGCGTTGGTCAGCAGGTTGATCAAGATCTGTCGCAACAGGCCGGGATCGGTCTGAACGGTCTCCGCCTCGGGACTGACCTCGGTGATGATGCGAATGCCTGGCCGTCGCAGCGCACTCGTCGTCACGCGAACCGCTTCTTCTACGAGCCGTCGCAGATCCGATGGAACAATGCTCGGCTTGCCCGCTCGCGTGTGATCCAAGTAATCGCGAATGATCTTCGAGACGCGTCCCAGCTCGCTCGTCGCCACTTGCAGACGATCGCGCAGCGCCGTCGGAAGCTCTTTGTCAAACGCCGCAAGCTGAAGGTGTCCCGACACAGCAGCGAGCGGAGTGCCAATCTCATGCGCAAGCTGCGCCGCGAGCTGCCCGAGCGCCGCCAGTCGTTCCTTGTCGCCCAGCTCGCGCTGCATCTGGAGCAGGATCTGGTTGAGCGTCTGAAGCGCTTCGTTCTTGCTCTGTAGATCGCGCGTCGCAGCCAGGATGTCGTCGGCAAGCCGCGCGTTCAGACCGCGAATTTCTTCGTCCGCTTTGGCCAGACGATCGAGCATCGCGTTAAAGCCCTGCGCCAGCTTGCCAATCTCGTCGCTCTGACCGAGTCCGACCCGACGCTGTAAGTTGCCTTGCTCGACTTCACGCATCGCCAGCGCCAGCTCGTACACCGGACGAGCCACGACGCGATTGACGATGGCCACCGTCGCCAGCAGCAAGACCAACAGCGCACCAATCGCCGTCAGCGCTGAGATCCCGATCTGATCGCGCAGCACCTGATCATAGCGATCGAGCGGCACCGTCACGCGCAGCTTGCCTCGCTGTGGACCCATCGGATCCAGGTCCGCCAGCGCCGTCACACAGTGCTGACACATCGACGAGCCTTCACTGGTCTTGATGCTGCGGCTCGGCTTGGCCAGCGGCTCTTGTGGCTGCGGAAACGCCTGCGCCCAGCGCGACGACGGACCGCGATCGGGTAGACGCCACAGCGGCTCGACGCCACGCAGCATCGGTGGACGACTCGGCTGCCCACGATCCCACAGCGCTCGTCGCGCTTCATACGCCAGCACACGCTCGGATCGCGGCTTGCGCGGACGCTCCGGGTGAGAGATCTCCGCAACGCCCGTCTGAGGCAGCACGATTTGAACCTTATCGCCTGACTCGCTATCGACGAGCAGCGACAGCTCAAAGATGCGATGTCGTCCACGCAGATCTTCGAGCCGAGCTTTGACTTCCTCGTCGGAGCGCTCGTGCTTTAGATAGTCTTCCAGGTTGGTCGCCAGATCGCGCGCGGTGGCCTCGGCTTCTCGTCGCATGTGATCATCGACACGACGCTTGAGCAGCACCCGACCCGCGATCGTGCTCGTCACAAGAACGAGCAGCAGCAGCACCGACAGAAGTCCGATGAGCTTGCTTCGTATGCTGAGGCTCGGTAGCACAGCCCGACTCTACCGCAAAATCGGCGCACGACGAGTCGCGAGATGCGCGGAAGCTGACGGCTCGACAAGTCCTTGCTTGCGCGAACTTGGCTTTGCTTTGATGGCCCCACACGTCACGAAAAACGCAAGGAGCAAGGCCCATGTTGAGACGAGCACTGTGGATGACAGCGACGATCGCGTCGATCTGTTCCGTCGGAAGTTTGGCGCACGCCGAGGTCAAGACCAAAGAAGTCGAATACAAGCAAGGTCAGACGGTTTTTCAGGGCTTTTTGGCCTGGGATGACGCGCAAAAAGGCAAGCGTCCCGGCGTCGTCATCGTCCACGAGTGGTGGGGACACAACCAGCACGCACGCAACCAAGCGACGAGGCTGGCTCAAGCGGGCTACGTCGGGTTCGCGCTCGATATGTATGGCAAAGGCAAGCTTGCGAAACACCCGGAAGATGCGCGCTCGTTCGTCGCGGAAGCCACAAAAGATCCCGGACAAGCCAAGGCGCGATTTGCGGCGGCGCTGACCCAACTGAAAGCTGCACCGACGGTCGATCCAGACAAGCTCGCGGCGATTGGCTACTGCTTTGGTGGAAGCATCGTGCTCGATATGGCTCGCTCGGGAGAAAACCTAGCTGCCGTCGGAGTCTTTCACGGAGGACTCGGTTCCAAACAGGTTGCGGTCAAAGGAATCAAGCCGCGCATCTTGGTCATGCTCGGCGCGGACGATCCGATGATTCCGCCCGAAGAAGTCAGCAAGTTCCGCAAGGAAATGACCGACGCGGGCGCTCGCTTTGATGTCATCAGCTATCCGGGTGCCAAGCACAGCTTTACCAATCCCGACGCAGACAAAGCGGGCATGGCCGGTGTTGCGTATCACGCTGCCGTGGACAAAGAGTCATGGTCCGCGCTCCTCAAGCTGCTCAGTGAAGTCTTCCCGGCGACTGCGGCCAAATAAGCGGGGTTCGCGCTCTCGCAGTCTCGTCCGCGATAAGGGCTTGCCTGCGGCGACGTGACTGGAGAATACTGCCCGGCCATGCAGACCGCAGCGGAGACAGTCCAGCCTGACGCAGCCCCGTATCTTCGGGGACTCGGCGGAATCATCGGTCAACCAGCCGTCGTCTCGGTCCTGCGCAGCGCACTCGCCTCCGGACGGCCTCATCACGCGTATCTGTTCGACGGACCGGAAGGCATCGGCAAAGCCACAACGGCCAAAGCACTGATGGCTGCGCTCAACTGCATGGCACCACCCAGCGCCGGAGATGCCTGCGGAAGCTGTGAGTCGTGTCTCAAGATTGCATCGGGCAGTCATCCTGACTTCATCGTCGCCCACATGGAACTAGCCGGACTGGCCGATGAGATCGAGCGACTGATCAAGCGTCTCTGCTTTCGTCCCGTCGAAGGTCGCGCGCAAGTGGTGCTGATTGATCCCGCCGATCAGCTGACAGCACCGACGGCTCTTGTAGCAGCCAATCGCCTGCTCAAGACGCTGGAAGAGCCGCGTCCCGATACCCACTTTGTGCTGATCTCGACGAGCGCGAACGGGCTGTTACAGACCATTCGCTCGCGCTGTCAGCGACTGCGATTTGTGCCGCTCAGCGACGATTTGATCAGGCAAGCCCTAAAAACCCAGCACGCTCTCGACGAAGAAACGGCGCTGTCAGTCACTGCGCTGTCACAAGGCAGCCTCGGCAAAGCGGTGCGCTGCGCCCAAGATCCCGATTCACTGAAAAAACGACAGACGGAAGCAAGCGGTCTGCTGGCTGCGGCCAAAGCGGGACGCGCTGTCGAGATCTGTCAGCGAGCAAGCGAAATCGGTGCCGATCGAGAGGAAGCCGTCGAAGTGTTAGAGCTTGTGTGGCTGAGCCTTCATGCCGAGCTTCGTCGCCACGGAAAGCTGGGTCTTTTGTCGCAGTCACAGCGGCTGGCCCAAGCGCTGCGTGCGGTGAGAGAGACTCAGACGGCGATTCGTCGCTACACCAGTGCGCCGCTTTCGCTCGAGCGACTGGGACGACACCTGCACGGTGCGCTGGGACGAGCCCAGCTTCAGCCAGCGCAGCCGGGAGAACATGCGCGATGAGTGAACAACCAGAAGCTCCGTCGAGTCGTCCCGAGCTACGGCCCGATTCTCGCAGCAGCGGAGAGAGTCGTCGCGGCGATGCCAATCGTCAGGAAGGTCCACGTCGAGAAGCTGAGCGCTCCGACGGTCAGCGCAGCGAGGCTCCGCGTGGCGATCGACCCCAAGGTGCTGAGCGCGATCGGCGGCCTCGCAGCGGTCGAGGCGGTCGCGATCGCGATGACAACCGTCGAGGAACTGAGCGCGCAGAGCGCGGTGAGCGAGGCCCGGATTCTCGTCCGCCCCGCAGCGACCAAGGACGCTCCGATTCGCAAAAAGGGGACCGTCGCACGCCCGAGCAGCGACCACCGCGTCCTGCGCGAAACGAAGGCCAGCCCTCACCGTCGAATCCCGGAGAAAATCGTCCAGGAAACAAGCCCGCGCGCAGTGGTCGGCCCGATCGTCGCAGCGAACAGCGTGAGCCTCGCAGCGAACAGCGTGAGCCTCGCAATGAACAGCGTGAGCCTCGCAATGAACAGCGTGAGCAGCGCAACGAACAGCGCGAGCGTCGCAACGAACCGCGACGAGAGCAGCAAAGCGCCGATCCTGCGGCCCCCACCGCGCGTCAAGAGTCGATGCGCAGCGGTGGTACACCTTCGTCGCCTCCGGGAAGTCCGTCCGAGCCCGGAGAGCGTCGTCGTCGTCGTCGCCGAGGTCGAGGTGGTCGAGGCAGCGAGCGCTCTCAGTCGGGTGATGACAGCCGCAGCTCGATTCCGCAAGCCGTAGAGTCTATCGACAGTCAGCGCAGAGCCTCGGGCGCTGTCTCTGGCGAACATTCCCGTCGGTCCGCAAGCTCTGGCGCAGTCTCCGCCAACAGCTCGCGCAGATCCGCCAACTCGGGGCCGGTTCCTGTCGCAGTCGCACCGTCGCACAGCCGTCCAAACTCGGGTCGTCGCCAAGAATCCATCGCCGATCCCGCTTCTACAGCGCGCGCGCGCGATCCCGATCAAGAGCCAGACAGCGATGAAGATGATGTTGGATCTGACGTAAAGCGTCTGCGTCCGGTGTCAGCGCTGGAGCTACCGCCGGATGTGCCGGTGCGAATGGCCAACCTGTGCGCGGTACGCTTCCGTCCGTCGGGAATGATCTATGAGCTGGACTGCGGAAGCCAAACTTACTCCGTCGGTGAATTGGTGCTGTGCGAATCAGATCGCGGTCAGCGCATCGGTCGCATCGAAGCGGCAGCGCGACCGCGTCCTGCGATGAGCCAGCGACGAAAAGTCTTGCGCAAGGCGCGTCCCGACGAAAGCGGCAGTTTTGGCGACTCTCAGCAGAGCGAAGTGGAAGCCTATCGATTCTGCAAAGCCCGTCTGCGCGAGCTGAGCCTGCCGATGAAGCTGCTGTCCGTCGAGATTCAGTCGGGACAGCGTGCCACGTTCTTTTTTGCATCTGAAGATCGCGTCGATTTCCGTGACTTGGTGCGGGATCTGTCGCAGCGTCTGCGTTTGCGCGTCGAGATGCGCCAGGTCGGTGCCCGCGATGGAGCCAAAGCCGTCGGAGGCATCGGATCCTGCGGTCGAGAGCTGTGCTGCTCGACGTTTCTGCCCGCGTTTCAGCCGATCTCGATTCGGATGGCCAAAGATCAGGGCATGGTGCTCAATCCGTCGAAGCTGGCCGGTCAGTGTGGACGTCTGAAGTGCTGTCTTATCTACGAGCACTCGACGTACAAAGAGCTGGGCAAGACGCTGCCGAAGGTTGGCAAAAAAGTCCTCACGCCCGAGGGAATGGGCCGCGTACTGGACCTGGATATCTTGAAGCAGCGCGTGCGCGTGTATCTGGAAGAAGGCGGTGCCAAGAGCTTTGCCGCAGCCGAAGTCCGCTCAGCAAACGCACCGCACAGCGCCCAGACGCCCGAGCCGCACGGTCCCGACGACCTGGAAAACTAACGAGTCTCTCATGCTAACGTGATGCGATGATCTGTCCTCGCTGCCAGAGCGGTATGCGCGGCGCCGTCGAGGCCACGCCTGCTGGATCCGTCGAGCTTGACTACTGTCCGTCGTGTCGAGGGATCTGGTTCGATCGAGGCGAGCTGGAGTCGATCCTCCTTCAAGTGCGATCCGACATTCAGCCGATTGGCGTGCCCATCCCGACGGATGGACCGGGTCCGAGACGCTGTCCGCGAGATCGCTTGCCGATGATCGAGCGACGACTGTCCACGGCCAGGCTGCGCTCCAGCATTTATGCCGCAACGTCGGACACGATCCCAGATGGCGTCTGCATCGATCAGTGTCCAAGCTGTCTGGGCATCTGGCTCGACGGTGGAGAGCTGGGCCAGATCACCCAAGCGATGCGCGCTCCGCATGTGCATCCGCTGCTGCGACCGACGACGCAGCCACCGCCCGAGCAGGATCAAGACAAGCCCACGTCGGGACTTCTGTGGGCGTTTATGTTTTTGACCGGGCTTCCCGTCGAGCAGTGGCAGCCTCGGCGACGCTTTCCGCTCGTGGTGCTCTCGGTGCTGCTTTTGTGCGTGATGATGTTTTTCGTCGAGCTGGGTAGCCGAGATCCCAGCGCGCTGGTTCTTCAGCTTGGCCTGGTGCCGATCCGAGCGCTGTCAGGCTCGCTGCTGCCGTGGATTTCGCACATGTTTCTCCACGGAGGACTGTGGCATCTGCTCGGCAACATGTACTTTCTGTGGATCTTTGGCGACAATGTCGAAGACCGACTGGGCAAAGCTCGCTTTTTGCTGCTCTATCTGGCGTCGGGGCTCGGCGCGGGGCTGCTTCAGTGTCTGATTCAGTCCAACTCGACGATGCCTGTCGTCGGAGCCTCGGGCGCAATCTCGGGTGTGATGGCGGCGTACGCGCTGCTGTTTCCGAATGCGCGGCTCGTCTCGCTGATCTGGGTGATTCAGGTGAAGTGGAAGACCTCGACGTATCTGGGCATGTGGCTGCTGCTCCAGTTCATCGGCGCGGGGATCGGCGAACGCAACATTGCCTGGTGGGCGCACATCGGTGGCTTTGCGGCGGGCGCAGCGATTGCCTGGCAGTGGCGCACAAGCCATCACGAAGAAGTCAGCCACAAGCTCGCGTCACGATCGCTAACACCAACGGCCAAAGGCGATGGATCCCGCGACCTGAGCTGGTACTGACGGACTGTATATTTTATATACAGATTCCGTCGCTGACGTGCTGATTACTCTTCTTCGAGCGGCGGACCCTGACGATTTTGCAAAAGCAGCGTCACCACTCCGAGAAACAGCACCCAGCCCGCCAAGAGCGCCGTGTTGAGGCTGGTAAACATTCGCAAGATCGACTCAAGCTCGGTGGTTTCGACGGCAACCGGACGCTGTGACACCTTGGCGAGCGCTTCTGCACACGGCACACCGACGTGACGCATCAAGCGTCCCGAGTGAACGATCATCACCACCAGGTTCAGCAGCGTCGCTGGAATGTTGACCATGCAGGCCCAGCTCCACGTTGCCACGCCACCGAGTCGATTGCGCAGCGCCGCCAGCGAGCCCGTCACCAGCAAAAACCCGAGCACCGCTTGTAAGACCGCGAGCGGCACCGTCACACTTCGTCGCTCATACAGCTCTGCGCCGAGCAAAAGGAACAGCTTTTCGACTTCAGGCCGAGGCAGTCGCAGCAGCGTCTGACCAAGCGGTCGCAGCGGCGTTGCTAGCGTGTGGACTCCGTCTTTGGCCACCTGATCGAAGATCGAGAGCTGACGATCCCGCACCGACGAGATAAACGTCGCCCGATCGGTCAAGATCGCGGTGTTAAATTCCAAAAGACCCAGCACAAGCTGAAACAGTCCCAGGCACAGGATCACCACCGCCAGCGCCTGCAAGTAGCGAGGCAACCGGAAGCGACGCAGCAGTCCACTGTCTGTTTGCGAGTCGGTCATGTCGGCGCGCTAACCAGCCAGTGCGCCATCGCTGCGACCGGCATCGGACAGACCGCCGTCGGACGCGCCAGCATCACTCGTCGGAGCCTGGTCGAGCAGCTTCGGCATATCCTGGCCTTGAACCGGCATATCCTGGGGCGGAACAGACAGATCCACCGACGGAACCAGATCCACCGGCATGTCGGTCACTTCGCGAACCGCACCGTCGAGAGGTCGCAACGGAAGCGTGGTTCGATAGTCATCTCTCTCGCAGGCGGACCACAGAAGCCACGCCGTCGCCAACATCAAGGAACATAGAAAGTACAGCCGCCGCATGCTTACTCCGTCAACAAACCGCTTCCGGTGAAGGCAGATTCACGCAAGGACAAACCTTGGTCGCAGCGCAGGCTACCACCTTGCGTGATCCACTCGCAACATATGCAAACATGCGCAAGGTCGTTACACGCAAAGGGTTCCGTCGCGGGCGCGGTTTGGGTTAGCCTGCCGTCGATGCTACACCTTGCCAAACCGACTCGGCCCGACTGGGCTGCGTATGCCGTGATGCATGCTGCCGAGATCTTGCTCGATCATGCGCACTGCGAAAAAAAGGCCGCGTCCACCGCCGTCGGAATGATCTTTCGCTACGAAGAACGAACCGAGCTGATGGAGCCGCTGTCGCAGCTTGCGCGGGAAGAGCTGGCCCACTTCGAGGAAGTGCTCGAGCGACTGCACGAGCGCGGCATTCCGTTTCGTCGCTTGCCCGCCGGTGGGTATGCGTCGGGACTTCATGAAGCGGTGCGCAAACAGGAACCGCATCGACTGCTCGACAGCCTGCTGACCTGTGCGCTCATCGAAGCGCGCAGCTGTGAACGGATGCAGCTCTTTGGTGAAGCGCTGATGGATCGCGATCCGGCGCTTGGGAAGCTGTACAGCGGGCTGCTTGCGGCGGAAGCGCGTCACTTTCGTCGCTACGTCGAGCTGGCCGAGCTGTACTTCGACAAAGCCGAAGTCTCAGCGCGACTGGCAGAGCTGGCGATTCACGAGTCTGAAGTCATCGCTGCCGCCAAGGTAGAGCCGCGTCTGCACTGCGGATGATGTCCGCGATGTCAGGGATTGCGCGCTGCTTCTACGCTCTGTTTCCACGCTCTGTTTTCTACGCTCTGCTGCGAAAAGGAATGTCCCGTGTCGCGCTTACAGAGTCCGATTCCGATCCTTGTGATTGTCGGTCCGACTGCTTCAGGAAAGTCATCGCTGGCACTCCGTCTGGCCGATTCCCTGTCCGCAGAGATCGTGGCCTGTGATGCGCTGCAAGTGCGCGCCGGACTGCCACTGCTGACGGCCAAGCCGACTCCTTGTGAGCTTTCACGGACTCCGCATCACCTGATCGGAGCCTTTGGATCCGATGAACCCGCGACCGCTGCGCGCTATGCTGCGCTGGCCGATGAAGCGATCGCAGCGATTCATGCGCGCGGCAAGCGAGTCATTCTGTGTGGCGGAACCGGACTGTATCTGCGCGCACTCTGTGAAGGACTGGTTGGGACTCCGCAAGCGGATCCAGATCTGCGGACACGACTCCGGATCCACGCACAGCGCGAAGGAATCGCAGCGCTTCATGACAAGCTCTCAACGATCGATCCAGCGTCGGCAGCACGCATCTCAAAAGCGGACTACGTACGGATTGAACGAGCCCTGGAAGTATATGAGCTGACCGGAAAGACGATGACCGATTGGCATCGTGAAAACCAAGCAGAGCGCGCCCAAGGTCCACGCTATCAGACCATCCGAATCGGCTTGGATCCAGGTCCAGACATCCTGCGCGATCGCATCGCGGCGCGGACCCAGAGTTGGCTACAACAGGGACTCCTAGACGAAGTCGCGCACCATCATACGCAGTGTGGCCCGATGCAGTTTCCGCCGCTCGGTTATCAGCAAGTGCTTCGTCATCTGTACGGAACCGGACCTGATCACTTGGATCAGGAATCGATGCTGCGCGAGATCTGCCAAAAGACCGCACAGTATGCGCGTCGCCAGCGAATCTGGTTCCGCAGCGAGCCAGGCATTACGTGGTACGAAGATGGTGGACACGTAGATCTCCGTAACATCCAGACAGACTCTGTAACAGAGCAGCGCAGCGACGAACATCCTTACGCGCCATAAGGTCCGCACGCTGCACAAAAAAATCGCATAGCGCCAGCGTAGGACACCCTGCGCAGCGCATCATTCCCATCTAGGAACGTACTGGCAACCGGATCGATGATCTTGTGGCAAGACGTACAATACGGATCGTCACGGGTTGGGTTCGTACTGGTGACGCTCGACGGGTCGATCGGACGCTCAGCCACCGCCAGAAGATCCGTTGCCAGGAAGAACTTGTAGGTCATGCGCGCACGCGCACGGTTTACGTTGGTCGCAGTCGTCGGCCAGCGATTCAACCATGCGGGCGTCGAGATCACACCAGAGTGCGGAACATCGAGCTTGTTGCCACTGCGCGCGATCTGCACCTTGGCCGGACGGAAGTCATAATAAGCCGACGGATTGGTCAGTCCGACCGTCTTGGGATCGACTCCGTACACCTGCGCAGAGTGCCAGTTTACGACGGTGTAGTCAGCGGTCAGGATTTCCTGAAATGGCTTGTTGTTGCGAACTACGTAGGAAATCAGCTCAAGTGGTTCCGCAGCGACTCCGTAACCGCTCCACTTGCGGTTGTTGCGCTGATCCGCAGTCAGCATGTTGTCGGGAACATTGGTCGGATTCCACCAGTACTTGCCGGGATAGTCCGTATCGTTCAGTAGTCCCAGCGCTTGTCCGTCGTACTGGTTGTAACGACCCGTGAGCAGGATGTCTCCGTAGATCTCTTTGACAAGCTTGTAGAAGTTGTCCTGCGTCATCAGGTTATCGAGAGCGGCAGAGAGCGCAGCTTCGCCACCGTCGATCACTGTGGCTTCCTCTTCCGGGGTGGGCAAACGACCCGCAAGCTGAAGCGACGCTTTGCGCAGCGTAGAGACAGGATCCATGACTCCCAAGTTGGGAACCACAGAGCTGGTATCCGCACTGCATGACACAGGGTCGGATACACGATCGACCATCTCTGCAAGGATCTTGTACTCGTCAGAGTCCTTGCTCAGCACCGCACCACCACCGTGATCCATCTCACCGAGTGGTTTGCGCAGAAGCTCTGACTCTCCATCAAACTGAATGCGAGCCACTTCGTTGATGTTGGCGAGGT
>JAEUKB010000095.1 GCA_016794365.1 Myxococcales bacterium | reverse complement strand
CTCGGCGGCTACACCGGCAAGTCCTCCGGCGGTCCGCCCGGCATCATCGTCCTGACGCGAGGCCTCCAGCGCATCGAACTCCTCGCCGCCCACCTCCGCCAAAACCCCCCTCATCCCAATCACTTGTGATCAATGGTGAGCTTCAGAAGAGGCGGGGAGCGTTCAATGATTCGCTCATCACATGCACGCTCCTTGGCATCTTTGCTGGCGCTTGGCGCAGTCTCTTTGTCTGTCTCGGCCTGTCCGACGCCGGACGTAGCCGGTTCCTGTCCGACTCCTCCGGGTGCAACATCACAGGAAGCCTTGGCGATTCTGTCTTCCTGCTTTGGCTCGCCGGGGCCGTCATCTCCGAGCATCAGCGGCAAACCGGACGTTGACATTCTGTTTGTGATCGACAACTCCACGCTGATGGCCCCTAAGCAGAGGCAGCTTGCCGCCACAATCGATAACTTCATCAAGAAGCTCGATGCCAGTGGTGCCAATTATCACATTGGGATCACGAGTACGGACATCGGCGCGCAGACGGCCCAGGGAGTCGCGTTTCAACCGGGAAACCTCAACATACCTGGCTGTGATTCCTTCCGAGGCACCGATGGCGCGCTTCAACGCACGGCGTGCAGAAACCGCAGCCAGGGCACCTGGTCTGCCGAAGCCAAAGCCGCCTGTGCATCGCTCTGTCCGACCACGCTGGAACCAGGCACCGGAGATGTCTACTTATGGAAGCAAGACGGAGCCACCAACGCACCAAACAATGACATCCTCGGAACCCTGAAGTGTGCCGCCGTGCTGGGCGATACGGGATGCGGACTCGTATCTCCGCTCGAAGCGGCCAAGCGCGCGCTTGATTCCCACAGTACCGCCAACTCCGGTTTCCTTCGGCAAAACTCGATACTCGCGGTCATCTTCTTGACCGATGAAGACGACTGCTCGGTGCAGATGACCGCTCGCGCCCAGAACAATCCGAACACAATCGACTGCGCCAAGAGCGGCATGTCGACCTACAACTGCTGGAAAAACAACTTCCGCTGTACGGCGAACAACCTCACATGCAAGGAGCCGATGACGACCGTGGGAGCCAAGACCGGCTGTGTCGAAAACAACAACGGCTACCTCGAGTCGATCGACAAGTACGTTCGCTTCTTCTCGAATCTGCGCTCATCGAGCAAGATCGTTCTGGCGGGTATCTGGGCGCCAACTCTGCTCGATAACCTAAGCAGCGAGACCACCAAAGTCGGCAAGCTGATCGTGGACGGAGATCCTCTGCTCTGCGTTCCCGGTCCAGGCATCACTTGCCCGAGCGACGCACTCATCCATGGCCAGGGAACAAATGCCGCGTGCAAAAGCACCACCGATGCCAGCTTCGTTGGTCAGGCGCAGCTTCGACTCTCAAAGTTCATCCGTAGCTTCGACACGACGGCCCGTGTTGAACAGAGCATCTGTGAACCGCAGAACTATGGTTCCGCACTTGACGAAGTGGCGGAGCGCATTGTCAGCAAGATCCCGGCTCATTGCTTAGGGGCTAGGGTCAAGACAGACGCCAGCGGTAAGGCAGCATGCGTCGTCGGTCTCGTCGATTCTGTTAACCCGAGCGCAGTCCCAAAGGTTGCGCTTGCGCAGTGCAGTACCTCTTGCTGCAATGCCTGGGCGGTTGCTGGCGCGACGACGACCGATCCGCTGACGCTTACGGCCAGGCCGGTTCCGAACGATCCAACCATCAGCGCTGCCTGCACGAGCGAGCCTGGAGACTGCTACTGCGCAGTGTCGAACGCAGGCTCCAAGTACGCATGCAAAGACGTTGCGGGCCAAGATACTTCCTTAGCCGGCCTGTGGATCAAGATGGCTCCGCACGTACCACCAGCGGGCCAAGTTGCGAGCTTCGTGTGCTTCTGATTGCCGAAACGCATGGACCGCCGGGCTCACTCCGGTCGCCGCTTCCACTTGCGGATCGTCACCAAATCCCCGTCAGTCAGCACAACCGACTCACCAAGCGAACGCTGCTGATGGATGACGCAGTAGTGCTAGGAGCGCACGACGGCGTCCGTACTTCCGAGCGTTCGCTCTCTGCTCTTCGGGGGTCCGCGCCATCCGTCGATTATCCATGAACCATCAGAAGCAGACAATCAGCCGAGCCCTCCGACGCCAGCGGCTTGAATCGACAATGGCTTGAAGCGACGCATGTCCTGCATCTGCGATCTGTAAAAGAATGCATTCCTACCTGCTCTCAGGTGAACGATTTCAGGAAGAGACAGAGGCAACAATCCTCCCAAATATCACCGACGGAAAAGCTGTCAATTCAGCAAAAAAGTACGGACCTCTTCCCACCGAAAAATTCGCGGACAAAGGAATCGCGTTCGGACATGTCTTCATCGAAGAACAGAGCCGTCGATTCCTAACGAACAGAGTCGCCGATTCCTAACGAACAGAGACACCGATTCCAAGCGAACAGAGACGCCGATTCCTAACGAACAGAGACACCGATTCCCAACAGACAGAAACCACCCCCATGGACTCTGTTTCCGCTTCTACGGATCGATTCCTAACCCTCCGCACAAACCCTCCGCAGCGTACATGATCACCGCATCCCACCCGATCGGACAGAGCCCGACAAAACGTGCGCTCACATGCGGACTTTTTAAGGCAAATTTCCCCATTTCCCAGCACTGGTTAAGAATATTTCCGTCTGAGATGAAAAAGGTCTGGACAGGGAGCCAGAAAAAGACAGGCCGCAATCAGCAAACAGAGGCCACCCAGCAGCAAGTTGATCACAGCTTCCACTCCTCTTGCTCGGCGGCGGCAAGCTTCGCTCTGAACATCCAATGCGTCAGCCTGCGTGGGGTGGCGGTCAACGTGAACGCAGTCACAGGACCAACACGGCCACGGCAAAGCCAACCTTTGCGATGAACTCATGTTCGGCAGTCCGTTCGATGATTTCGTGCCAAGAAAGGCGGCTCACCTGGTCCATTCCGTCAGCGCAAGCCAAGAGCACCGCAAACGGACTGCCTGCGGAACTTCGAGAGACCTGGCAACGCGACTCAGTTCGGTCTCCAGCCACTGCACCGTAGGGATGGGAGACATTCCGATTTGCGCCGCGTCCGCCGCCAGCGGCAGTTCCGCTGTACCATCCTTGAGACTGACCCCTGAGGTTTCACCGAAGCTACAGATGACACTGCGGCTGTCCCCATCGGATTCGATCACCGCGACCAAACGCTGAACATTTTTCCGTCGAGAAACTGAAACCGAACGGAACAAGGGAAAAGGTTGGAAAAACCGGAGCGGACAGTCCGCCAAGTGCTTTTCCTTGTCAAGAGTCATTTCTTGAATGAAACGAACTCACCGTCGCTGTCATGACATATTTTGAAGTGGGTTCGGCACGACTTTTCGTCGGTGATTGAGTGTTTTCCTTTTGTTCTCTTCTGATTCTTCGTCGGAAAAATAGATAAAACATAAAAGCAATAAAAAACGACTTGCATTGGCCTGCCTGGTAATTATCTTACATATACTTACATGACTAAGAGAGCATCCAATGGACGCAAAAGCCATGGCACTCCGGCATCTCTTCGCGGCGATCGGGCGAGCGAGTATGGGAATGAGAAGTGCGCACTGTGAGCCGATCCTGCCGTCGAGTGGAGCGCGTGGCTTCAGCACTCAAGCCCGGCTCGCGCGCCTGATTCAACCGGGGATGACCGCGAGCTTCTGCGTTGGGAAGCAGGGGCTTCGTCTGAGCGGACGATCGAGCGGCAGGGCAAGCGGCAGACGCCAGTGGTCAGGATGCCCGTCAGTGAACCGAGAGAGGGAAGGAGCGATCGATTCGGAAGCCAGTGATCGGGTGTTGGGAATGCGCGCACGGTCCTGTTCAGATCGGGCCAATCGACAAGGAGGTTCAGAGCCTTCGCCGACGGGCCAATGCGCAGCTCAAGCAGCCGCCAAGTTGGCGTCGGGGCAGCTTCGTGCGCTCGGGCGCGTCTGCGCAGAGGTTCTGCCGCCGTGGGAAGCCGACGAGCCACTGCGCGTGGTCAAGACAATCGGAGAAATCCGTTGAGCAGCTTGGGTGGAAAAGGAGCGATCGATGAGCATTGCGCTAGAAACGATGGTCGATCCGAGGCAGCTGGAGGAATGTGCCGCAGCCTCGGTGAGAAGCGGCTGGACAGATGGCTTTGCGTGGCGCAGGGGAAGTGCGGACGGGCTGCTCGATCTGGCCGCGCGCTCGGGATTTTCTTCGTCGGTACTTCGGCACTTGTTCGTTCGCCTGGATGGTGCAACGGAACCTTGTTCCTTGCTGCAATTTCTCGACGAGAACCAAGACTCGCCAGACGTGATCACGAAGCTCTTTCGCGCGGGCTTGCGCAGTCCGCTGGTTGTGCCGGTTTGTGCGGGGTTGTCTCGAACAATCGAGCTGCTGGACTATGTGCTTCATCCGAGCAGCGATCCGCTGTGCTATTGCGGTAACTCTGCGAAACAAAATGGCTTTTCCCGCTGCACCAAGCAGGGATATCCGCGAGCCGATCGCGGTACATGCCTATACTGCATAAGCTGCCTTCGGTTCTTCGATCCTCGCGATGGGCAAGTGCTCGGTTCCGTCGAGCGCTGCATCATCGGCACAGATGGCATCGCCTGCCGCTGTCACCGACTGATTCGCAAAGAGCCGCAGCCTTGGGTGCGCGATCGCTCGGTACTCGACTGCCCGCACTGCGGACGCCAGATCCACCTGAGCACCGGCCTCGTCGTTGGCCGCAAAAAGCAGTCGCACTTGTAGATCGCTTCGCCACCGACGATCACTCGCCTCGACTCCTCGCACTTCTACCCTACGGCTCCGCATCACGGGCAGAGCGGTTCGCAGTTCGCTCTACTTCAGCACCTCGCGACTGAGAGGAACACGTTGGCTCATCCCGTCGGATGTTTGCACATGATCGTGTCATCATCTTTTTGCACGACATGCAGGCACCAAAATTATGCATCGCATTTATACGTCAAATTTATGCATCAAATTTATACGTCAAATTTATGTGCATTTCGTGACACTGTGCCCAGCATGACTACATTCAGGTAAGTGCTGGAAATCTCTTGTGATTCAATCAAGGTGTATTTCTTGCATGAGCGATACATTGAGAGCCTATCATTGCACCTGTTTTTGATGTCATTTTTTGATGCCATTTTTTGATGCCATTTTTTGATGCCATTTTTTGATGCCATCTTTTGATGCCAAAAGCTGATTCACACATTTGATACAAAATTGAAGCCAGAATCGTCGAGTCTGCGCTCAAAGAAATGCGCGACCTGCAACATCACATCAACACCGTCGTAGACAACGATGGCTGAAAAGCGGGTCAAGTTCCTGTCCAGCCGCTACCCGGACGCCGAAGCCAAGCCTGCGCCAGCCGAAAAGCCATCCGAGGTCGCGGCTCCGCACGCTCAACCTGCCTCGGTCGCAATGCCTGCGGCAGTCGGCGCAGGAAGCGTCCAATCGTCCGAAACACCGTCGGACGGTGCAGCAGCAGCCAACCCGGCAGGCAAGCGCAGAGCGCTCGCGATCGGGCTTTTGGCGAGCGGCGGATCGGCGCTGGCTATATCCTTGGGTCTGGGGGCGGGAGCGCTCGGAGTCTGGTCCGAGGCTGGCAGCCCGGATACCTACTTTGACCGCTGGCAAAATTTCAATGCGACGGGCCAATCTTTATCGAGCGCATCGGGTGTCTTCGGCGCCGTTGGCATTGCTCTGCTCGTGCCGGGAGCTGCTCTTCTGAAAGCCAAGTAGCCAATCGCACCGCCGCCGGTCATTGGCGCTGAATCAGAAGGACTGCTGCCAAATTGTCTGGACCATATTTCCACGTTTGCAGCGTGTTCCAGCCAAGTCCCCGTAAACACTCACTGAGCTTTTCAAGCTCGTAGCGCTTTACTCGAAAGAGCAGGAATTGACGAGTTGGCTCATCTTGCTTTTCTACCGAAGCCCAAGACTCCACTGCGTAGCTTCCTGGCACCAAGCAGTGTGTTGATAGCTCGGATCGCAGTTTCATTCCAATCAAGCCGTTACAGTGACGCCGCAGCGGACCAGACAGAAACTTTGTGTAAGCATCTGGAACTCGCTTCGTCTTGATCGGAGCATCATTAGCAAAAATTTCATCTTTCCGATCGGTTGGGGCTCGAACAAGCTGACAATCAATCACCGCCAAGTCGCCGGATTGAGCACATGCAGCCAGATCTCGAAAGAACCACGGCTCGTCATTGATATTTCCAAACGTGTACCCCATCAGTAGAAACACTCGCAGCCTACGGACGCTGCGCGGGTGCATGTACAGCACAGGGTTTTTCGATATGTCATTGAAGTTGCCGTGGATCGCTGCAACGGGGATTCGCCTTGGTGCCAGCGTATCGAACGCAAAGCGATATGCCGAATACAGCAGCACATGACTGATATCGAGCAGGTACAAGTGCAGGTCAGGCGGCGCAGGCATCTGGTCGGCGAGTCGCTGCATCAGGGCCGTTTCTGTCTTCCCATCACCACAGCCCAAACCGTCCACATCCAGACCGACGCCCTTGCTCTCTCGAATGATACGCTCTGCTAGTTTGTCGAGCGGCATCTTCGATCGAAATGCAGTCATATACTGCTCGCTATTGCTGAGCTGATACCAGTCCGCTGCGCTCTGCGGATCAAGGTAAAGGAGCGTCTGCTCAAGCTGTCCGCCCGGCCCGTTTAGCACCGCATCCATGCCACGCACCATCTGCATCGGATCGTATTGCTGAGTATGCCAGGCATCCGCAGATTCATCTTCAGCCGATTCAAGTTCCGTCAGCCGCAGCGCTTTGCACGAAGCCAACAGCCTCAATGTATGTGGACTCGGTGTCGTCATGCCTTGTTCGATATTCGTGATCGTTGTGCGAACCACGCCAATTTGACGCGCCAGTGCTGCGACGGAAAGTTCTGCTTCTTCTCTTCGCTTGCGCAGCAGCTCGCCGAAGCCCTGTGGCACTGATGCCGCGATCCTGGAGTCTCTCACTGCGTCGGTCGTTTTGGATTCCATACGCCACCTCTTGCTCTTGGGTTCATCAGATTGGACACAACTGACACTGCTACGGTTGGTTTGGACTGAGAATGGACAACCATTGGACATTCCTGATGTGCTGAGTAGTCACTGCAAACGTCGGCAGATTGATACTGTTCGCACCAAGGCCAGACTTGATACATCGCCACTTGTAATTGAGTCCGCTATCTATTTCCGCTGATGATAGCCAGTCGGAACGAAGCGCAGCGTATCCGCATTGGTTATGTAAGTCAAGCCTGCGCGTGGAGTATTCGATGTCATCCTGGTCGTTGCTGTTACTGGTCTTGCTGCCCTTTGCTGGATTCTGCCTGGTCTGGTATCGGTTGCGTGGTATTGATGAGCAAGTGGGGAAGCTGGAAGCGGTGAGTGTGTATGATCCGCTGACGGGCTTGCGCTCGGGTCGATTGTTTGAATCGGAGTGCGCGATCTTGTGTCGTAGTCCTTCTCCGATTGCGGTTCTTCTGA
>JAEUKB010000094.1 GCA_016794365.1 Myxococcales bacterium | reverse complement strand
GTGACCAAGTGGATTGCCGAGCTCGGCGGCTACACCGGCAAGTCCTCCGGCGGTCCGCCCGGCATCATCGTCCTGACGCGAGGCCTCCAGCGCATCGAACTCCTCGCCGCCCACCTCCGCCAAAACCCCCCTCATCCCAATTACTTGTGATCAATGGTGAGGTGATCACTGCGTACCCCCACGCTCCGGGCTGAGTGGACGCGCTTGCCCCGAAGTCGTCCCCTCGGCGGGCCCTTCCTTCTCGCGCAAGCTGGGATACATCCGGGGTGCCGAGCGCATCATCTCGAGATCCCAGGCTGGTCTCTTTGCCAATTGATCCCGCGCTTCTTTCATGATTTCCCACATCCACTCTGCGCTTGCTGCTTTTACATCGCTCATGACAGCCTCATATCGTTCTATCGTGTCCTTCACAGACACTACGTAGCTTTCGGGTTTACGTACTCAATTGCTTCTTGCATCGCATGAATCATTTCTACTTCATGCTCACGATACAGACGATCATAACCTCTTAGCTTGGGAGAAAGCGTCTTACAGATGGCAGCCCAATCTACAATGCGACCGTTTTCATCGCGACGCCCGTCCATCAGCGTCTTCCCTTTTGCATCGAGGATCTTGTCTGGCATGGCAAAGAAAGACTGATATCTGCGTGGCGCGACACCAATAAAAGGAACAAATGGCAAGCGCTTATCTACCGATCCATCTTCTATCGAAATGGCATCACGATACAGAACCTCAACCTGGCTCTTTGGATATGGTTCGATAAAGATCACCTTCTTCATACCAGCAGCAACGATATGCTTGGCACACTCATGGCACGGAAAGGTCGTAGAAAACAAAATGCCCCCAGCAACTGCAATGCCTCTTCTCGCAGCATCCATCAATGCAGCCATCTCTGCATGGACTGGCCGAAGAAACTCAATGAGCCCCATCAGGCGAGTATCTTTGAGCGTGTTTCTGGCCAAAGAAAGCAGTGATCGATGATCGATGTTCCGATCTCCCTTTACCCATCCCGCTGACTGAAGGCGCTGAAGAAGCTCTTCCAAGATGCGCAGCTTCTCTGTCGTGCTGACATCTAGATCAGATTGATAGCCAACGTCTCGCATATCTGGTGATTGATCGCCCCATAGCAGGCCCCCGCCTGGCCGCGCCACCTCATTACAGCCCAGGCTGAGCACCTGCCCGTCCTCTGTAAGAATGGCAGCCCCCACTTGGCGTCCCAAGTCCGCTGAGCGCAAGGCGGCCCCTTGTGCCAAAAACATTGCATATTCTTCTTTGGTAGGCGTCATCGCAGGATGCCAAAACAATAAGCGAATCAAACGAGACACACTCTTCTCAAGCTCTGACTCAGGAAGATCGCCATCAATAAATGCATCGGCCAGCGCAAAGGTCTTCCTAACCGACTGCCCAAAGCTCTTGTTTCCATCTTCTTCTGCATCTCGCTGAACCAACGCACTGGCAGCCAGCTTGGCATCATCCATGGAAGCATACTTCATGCCGCCGCTATACATACGACTTGCCAAATGATCGATACGCTTCTGCTTGGTTGAATAGACGCCCAGCAGAATAAATGCGTCCCCGTAGATCCTGCGCAATGTCTCGACTTCTTCCGGGCGCTTGAGCTGATGCGCTACATATGCCTGTCGCGCAATGGGTTTATTGCCATCACCCACATCTTGTATTTTTGCTTTTTCATGATAGGTTTTTCGACAATTACGAATAGCAAAAACAGACAACACCGCCAAGGCATCTGGCATATCTAACAGCTTGCGCAGATGGTTTCCCACATTCATTTTATATTGATAATTTTCAGCGGTTACAGAAAGCACTGCCTCTGTTTCAGAAATGTGCGCTGTATGTTGTTCTGGATTTGAAGCCTTCCACTGACTTACAAGATTCCGAAGCATTTTCTCTGCTTCAGATACCACGCGGATAGGTGGCTCATACCGATAGCCCACTTCTTCCAGGGCTTTTTGAAGAGCCTTTTCTACGGAAGTCAAGTCAGCCCCCAAGGGCGCAACCAGCCCAAACAACAACTCGGGATCGTTTGGAATCAAAGACAGCGACCGACTGAGCTGGGCCATGTGCGATCTCCTGCGGGAAGGGCTGTTGCGGCGTACTTAGCGACTGCGCCGGGTTTCCTTCAGGAGCTGGCGAATGCGGCTGTCTTCTTCTGCGGCGGCACCAAGGATGCGATAGCAGGCGGCCCAGATGGCTTTTTGGGCGCTGACTGCTTCGTGGATGCCTGCGGTGGCCTGGTGACTGGCACCTTTTTTCTGCGCGCGGTCGCTGAGCTTGCTGCTCAGCGCTTGGGCCGCATCGCGCAGGGCTTCGAGCCGCGCCGAGGTGACGCCACGCTTTTTGAGCGCCGCCGAAGCCGCCGACAGCGCGAGCAGGGCCACGGCATCCTTGTGAATCTCGGCCCGGATGGCTTCGTGTCCGCGATCCTTTTGAGCCCGGCGCTTGGCCTTGTCGCCGTCTTGGACCTCGCTATACACCGTGGCGGCTTCATTGACCAAGATGCGATCCAGGGCCGCCAGGGTCTGGGCATCGGCACCGACCGCCTGAAGGTCAAAGCGCACGGCCTGGACCACAGCCATCACGGCGACATACTCGGCCTGCAGATCCACAAAGGCAGAGGCAACATCCAGGGTTGCGCCCTCCCCCGATGCGCGCTTGCCACTGCGGGTCATGGCCAGCTTTTCGGCCAGCGCGCCCTGCTTTTGGATCTGCTCCAAGTCGTCTTTGAGCCCGCCGAAGCGCTCATAAATCATCAGCAGATCCTTGTTCTTCAGAATCTCCGCCGCCGCCCGACTGCGAGCCGCGACACGCGCATCAAAAGTCGTAGATGTTGCCATGCCCAAAACGCTACCACAGCCCCCACATCCCGCCACAACCCCCTAGCTGTGGGGCCGACTGGAGATCTTTATTTTCGTGAAGCTTGCTGAGCGAAAAAAAGATCGCAAGGAAGGGGGGCCCCGCTGCGCGATGCATCCGACTTCGATTGGGACAGTAGACGGGGTCTTTTGAGGGGCATCACGGCGGGGCCCCCCTTCCCTGCGACGCTTTTTCCATCGGACCTGACGGCCCGCTGAAAAAAGGTCTTCGGTCGGCCCCACCTGGTGGTCTTTCAGACCTACGCAAGGAAGGGGGCCCCGCTGCGCGACCGGGGCTTAGTTGAGGACGGTTTGGTCGATGTTCCAGGTGGTGCGGAGGGGGCCGTAGCCGACGCCGAAGCGGCCTACGGGTTGGATCTCGAAGAAGACCGAGCCTTCGGCCTGGACCGGCACCGCCAGCGTGGGCGTCTTGCCGTTGAGCAGGTCGGTCACAAAGCCCACCGCCACCTTTTCAAACACCGACAGCGCCTGATCGATCCCCAGCACAAACGCCAGGTCGAGCTGGATGTTGCCTCCGGCGGCGATCGTGGACTTGCGCAGCTCTTGCTCGGCGCGGCCCGTCACCAGGTCCGTGATGAGCTGCGGAATCCGCGCCTGAAAGTCGTTGAGCGTCCGAATGTCCGTCTGGCTGGACACGCACGCGCCGGGCTTGGCCTGCCCCGTACAGCTCGGGTCTGCTGCGCCACACATGCTCAGGCAGATCGCACCGAGCGCTTCGCTCTGCTGGCCTTCAAACAGCCGCAGCGCCAGCAGCACATCGAGCGCCGGGACCGGCGTGTTGTTCGGGTTGGTGATGTCCAGGTGGATGCCAAACTGGAACGACAGCAGGCTGCGCGGCGGCGGCGACCCGAGCGTTACCGTACAGAGCAGCCGCAGAAGCGGATCGGTGATGACCGTCGGGCAGTAGTAGGCGGCAAGCTGGTTTACGCTCGGGCGCTTGGTGAGCGCCAAAGAAGACGCCTGCACCGTGGGTGGGTTTTCGACGTTCTTGGCGAGCGACTCCAGCAGCTCGCAGCCGGGCAGCGACACAAGCAGCGGCAGGAGCAGCGCACACACAAGGGGCAAGCGACTTCTTTGGGTGGTCATGGTCGGGTTCCTCCAAGGGATCGAGCGTCCGTACATAGGTTTTCGGCAAGGCGTCTTGCTCGGACGGGCCACGCCCGCGCTTTCTTTCGATTGCGGCACCGCCCCATGCTATAGGCCGCAGCATGTCTTCTATGCCGCACGCTGCCCCCGACAAACCCTACCTGGGCCCCAAGATGGAGCCCAAAGAGCCGCTGGTCCTGGCGACCCCACCTGGCTTTGCGCTGGCTCCGTGTGTGGCGCTCAGTCCGATCGGGATCCTGCCGCCGCTGTGCTACGAGCCGATCCAAGGTGTGCTCCAGGTCGCGCTGCCGAGCAGCTTGGGGTCGGTTCCGTCGGCGGGCCTGCCTGGGTTTCAGCCTGCTGTCCCAAACCGCGAGGTGCTGCTGCATTCGGTGCCCGGTGAGCCCGCGCTGCTGATGTTTGGCCTGGCCAAAGGTCCGCTGGCCGATGCGGCGCTCGAGACGGTGCGCTGGATGCTGGGGCTCGATGAAGACCTGTCGCTGTTTCACCACCTGTGTACAACCGATCGCGAGCTGGGCTGGGTGGCCGAGCAGAAAGCCGGGCGGATGCTGCGCAGTGCCACGGTGTTTGAGGACTTGGTGAAGGTGCTCATCACCAGCCAGCGGCCCAAGCAGGCGCACGTCATCTGCGAGAGGCTGTGCCAGGCGTTTGGACCGATCACCATGCTGTCGCGACCGGCGTTCCCCGAGCCGCAGCACCTGGCAAGCGCCCGGCCCGATGAGCTACAGGACGATCTCCAGCTTGGCTCGCTGGGGCATCAGATCTGGCAGCTTGCGGTCCTGTGCGCCGAAGGTCGGCCTGCGCCGCAGACGCTGAAGCGGCAAGCGCCATCGCTTTCGGCGGCGCTGTGTGCCGATGACGAAGCGCTGTTTGATGACCTGGTCGGGGAAGAGCTGGCCTGGCAAGAGCGGCTGGCCGACCTGCTGCTCACCCTGCCCGGCTTCGGGGTGCGATCGGTGCCCAAGATGATGCGGCTGCTCGGCTGCTATGACCTGGTGGAAGTCCATCACCACGCAGTGCGAGCGTTTGCCAAGCAGTACCCGCCACGGCGCAAGTCGAAAGAGCCCGAGTCCAACCACGATGTGATGGAGCGGCTGTTTCAGCGGCTCGATGGCTTTGGGGTCTATCGCAGCTTGGCTCAGTCGCTGCTGCTCTTGCCGCGCAGCGCGTAAAGGTGGCGATCATCGGTGCCGACCAAGATCGCCAGGTCTTCGGCGAGCAGCGGGGATCCATCGACATCGCCGTCGAGCACCACCTGCCACAGCAGTCGTCCGTCTGTCGTCACGGCATACAGCCGGTTGTCGCGTGAGCCAAACAGCGCCCGGCCCTTGCGATCGAGGATCGGCGCGGACTGGATGGCATCGGCGGTCTGGAACTTCCACAGCAAGGTGCCGTCACTGCGAATCGCGTAGAGCTGTCCATCGTACGACGGTGCCAGCAGGGTTCCGTCACTGCGCAAGGCCAGCGCGGCGCGCACGGGTCCGCCGGTCAGCACCGAAAACTTCACGACGCCTTCTTTGGACACCGCGTAGACCCGTCGATCTTCGGCCCCCAGGTAGGCAGTGCCATCGGGACCGATCACCGGGGACTCGGCCAGATCGAGCGACAGCGCCACTTCCCAGACCTTGCTGCCATCGGGACGCAGACAGACCAGCAGATCCTGACAGACCGTGTAGATCAAGCCGTCGGGGGACAGCGCGGGGGCCGAGCCGCAGTGACGACGCTCGTTGCCGTAACGCCAGCGGACTTTGCCGTCGGGGGACAGTGCGGTCAGGCCGTCGCCGCCGATGTAGAGTGATCCGTCAAAGCCGGGGGTGACGCCTTCGACATCGCAGCGTGAGGACTCGGGACCGGCGCCGAGTGCGCGCTTGCAGCTTCCGGGGGATGCCGTCCAGCGCACGCTGCCATCGCCAGCGCCCAGGGCATACAGCTTGTCGTCATCGGACCCGACATAGACCGTGCCGTCCGGACCAGCCAGCGGCGTGGCGAACACCATGTCGTGGGTGGCGAGCTTCCAGCGCAAGGTGCCGTCGGGATGCAAGCCGTAGATGCCGTAGTCGTGAGAGCCAAAGACGATCGTGCCCTCGGGGGTGAGGATCGGAGCGGCGCTGATGCGGCCCTTGGTCGCAAACTTCCAGACGATCTGGGGGCGCTTGTCGGGCAGGACAAAGGGGCTGCGTCCGGTGCGGGCCAGGTCGCCGCGCGGCAGGCTCCAGGGACCGCCGGGCAGGACCAGCGGGGCAGGCTGGGCATCGGGCGGACCACCATCGGTGACCGCAGCGGCATCGGCAGCAGCGGCATCGGACACAGCGGCGGCGGCATCGGCAGTGGTGGCAGCGGCGGTCAGGACGGTGGGCTCGGCGGCAGAGCGGCGCTCTAGCTGGCAGTGGCTAGTCACGCAGAGCGACACCAGCGCAAACGACACAGTCCCCAGATGAGCACGGAGCTTCACAAGCAGTAGCTTACTACGGCAGCGGGCCGCGCACTTCGCCGAGGTCCACAAACGCGCCATCGACCATGATCACAAACGGGCGCTCGGTGAAGCGAAGGCCGCCTTTGCCGTCGTGCTCGATGATCTGAAGCTTGCCCATGCCGTAGCCCATCGGCCCGCGTGAGTAGTAGTGCGCTTGCAGCTTGTAGGGATAGGCGCGCTGGCTGGGCGGGGCGAAGATGGAAAAGCACTCGGGGCCGTAGCCGGTCGTCACGTCGGCGTAGAGCTGTCCGCCCGAAGGCAGCGACGGCTGCGAGTAGTAGGCATGTCCGCCTCGGCCATCGAGGATGTGAAAGTCCACATCGTTGGCGTCGGTTTCCCACGACAGCACGAAGCGAACCGACGGACCTTGGGCGAGCTGCGCACCGATGCCTTGCAGACGACGCTCGATCTCGTCGCGGCGCTGCGGTTCTTTGCGCGCCCAGGCGGCGGCAATCAGGCCCACATCTTCCCCGAGGATCTGCGGCACACCGGCAAAGCGTCCCGGCGGATAGCTGCGAGTCGCTCCGGCCACGATGGCTTCCAGCGCTTCGTCATAGCGTCCCAGCTTGAGCAGTGCGTAGGCCAGCATGCGATGGCTCGACGGATGATCGGGACGATTGGCGGCGGCTTTGGCGTAGGTATCAGCGGCCAGCTCGTTGCTGTCTCCGAGCCGTTCCAGGCGCGCACCTGCAAAGCGACGCAGATCGGCGCGACCGGGGAATAGGTCAATGATCGATCCGTAGGCACGCGCGGCGGCCTTGCGCTGCTGAAGGGCTTCATAGACTTCACCGAGCGCAATCACAGCCAGCACATCCCCAGCATCACTATCGCGCCAGGCCAGGGCCATCGTCAGCGCTTCGCCGTGACGGACCGACTTCACCAGGCGCATCACCTCGGCGAGCTTGCCTTCATAGGGATTGACCATCGGCTGCTGACGCGGCTGCTCGATCGGCTCGGGTCGCTGGCTCGAAGGAATCGGACGCAGCACCGAAGAAGAAGACTCCATCCGGCGCGCAGGAACATCGGCGGGACGGCTCATCATCGGGGCGCGGGGACGCTCTTCGGCCATGACCTTGGCATCATCCCGCTCTTGAACCACGGGCTTGGGCGCTTCCATGCGACGAGCCCTTTCCATGGCTGGCGCAGGTGGTGGCGGAGGTGGCGGTGGCGCAAACGAGGGAGCCGCAGCCGCTACGCCTTGCGCTGCGCCGCCCATCGGTCCGCCCTCGACAGCCCCGGATGCCGCACCACCGGGCGCACCGCCGGGCGCACCACCTGTGTCGGCAAAGGAATCACCGATCTCCATCGGAGTAGAGGCGCGGCGCGGCGCGGCAGCGGCAGCGTCTTTGGCCATGCTCGCGGGTGCGGCTCGGCTCGGACGCATCGGCGCTCCGGTGCTGGTGCGCTTGGCCATGATCTGCGGCTGCGCAATCACCGGCTGAATCGGCTGTGGCTGTGCGATCGGGGCCAGCGACTTGCGAGAGCGAACCTCGATGCCGTCCATGCCCACGCCCAAGATGTCGGTGAGCGCGCGACGATCGATGTGAAAGCGTGCGTAGTCGGCTTCCGTTTCCAGCACGAGCAGCGCGGTAAAGTCGGACATGACCCGGAACTTGGTCGATAAATCGATGATCTGGTGCTTGAGTCCATCGCGGAGATCGGGATCGCTGGCTGCCACGGTGTCGCGCTGATGCATCAGCCGGGCAATGCGGGCTCCAACCCAGGCGCGCTCGAGCAGCGGTCGCGGCACAGCCACGGTGGCGATACCGACGGCTTCGGACTGACCCTCGCGACCACGCAGCACAACCTGGGACACGCCCTGGTCGGGAACATCGGCATAGACCAGCACCTGATCACCGGGCTGCACTCCGTCGAGCTTGAGCGGCCACACCCACTTGCTACCGGGGACGCTGACCTCGATGCCGGAACGGACCGCGCGACGCAGACGCAGCGCCACAGCCTGCGCGGGCAGGTCGCCATCGAGCACCACACCGTCTGACGCCAGGCCTGCCGTGGTCAGCTTGCGCAGCAGCGCTTCATCACGCAGACCGCCGACGGTTACGGCATCCAGCCGGGTCATTCCCATGCCGCGCAGCGCTTGAATGAAGGGCTCGAGCTTGGGCGCTTCGGTCGGACCGGCGGTCAGGACACCGTCGCTAAAGAGCAGGACGCGACGATACGAGCCTCGGCTTTGGGACACTGCACGCAGCGCTTGGGCCAGATCCGACGCACCAAGCGCACGACGACTGCGCAGACGCTCGAGCACCGCTGGGCCCACGTCACCGATGCTGCCGGACCAGACTTCCTCGGTGGACTGATCGAACGCGAGGATGCGAACCGGCGTGCGGCCTTCGCCCTGACGGGTTAGCTCGGCCATGACTGCGCCGAAGGTATCGACCTGGGCCCGATAACCCAAGGCACGCGAGGCGCTGGTATCGAACAGAACGACGACGCCACCGAGTGGATCGATGCCAACCTTGCCGAGCACGTCTTTGGGTGTGATGCGAGCGACGAGCAGGTTCTGATGCTGAAGTCCGACTGCGCGTCCGTCGCTGGCGCTGGGAACGGGCACACCGACCTCGAAGTCGCGATCGGGCGTAAATTCGTCCTTTTCGACGGTGACGGTCTGATGTTGCAGGCTGGTTCCACCGAGTGATGAGGTGATTCCGCCGTCCTGGTTCTTGGCGACGATGGCGCGGATGCTCAGGTGCGAGAGCTTGGGCAGGCCGCGTAGATAGATGCGAAACGGGTCGGCGGCGCTCTGACGCTCGGCGGAATAGGAAACGATCAGCTCTTTGGTGGACGACGGAGCGATCGGAAAGACGCGCGCGCGGAAGCTGTTGCCAGCGGACTTTTCAAGGAGCGCCGGATCTTGACGACGATGCAGAAAGTCTTCGTAGGCTTGTCGGGCGGCTTGCAGCTCGACGACTTCACCTTCTTGCCAGTCATTTCCCTGACGCATTGCGAAGCGCGAGATGGCAGCGCCCGGCGGTAGCATGATCTCGAACTGACCTTCCCGGACACGCGGCTCGGGGTTGCGGAAAGTCAGATGAAGCTCGGTAAACGTCAGCGGATCTTCGACGACAGCTTTGGCGGACAGCGACACCAGCTCGAGTCCGGCTCCATCCGAGGAAGTCAGTGACATCGGTGCGCCCGTCGAGCGCGCCAGCTGGAGCACCGGCTCGATGGGCTTCACCTCTTGCCACACGATGCGCGGCGACGGCGGCCGATTCGGAAAGCGCGGCGCCACATCCGCTTGCGCCAAAGAAACAGGAAATACCGTCGGCAACAGCGGCAGCAGCGTGGCCAAGACAGCCAGCCAGCGAGCAGGCGAGCACAAGCGTCGCATCGAAATACTCCTTCTCAAGGAGCAGCGGCAAAGCCACTCCTGGTTCATTCCATCTTACGAAGTAGCGGCCATTGCGGGGGAACCTTGACATCAGGTCGCGCAAGCCGTGAGCTTGAAACAATGAACGCGCGTGTCTTTTCATGGGTCTGTCGTAGAAATGGGAATCTGCGCATCGCACCGGGTGGGACAGCGATGTCGAAGTGGCTTTTGGGAATCGGGCTGGCTGCGATCGCGGGATGTGCGCAACCACCTACGCCTCCGATGTCGTTTTCGACCGCACAGCTTGCGCGGGAACCGATGGATGCGCTGCTAGAGTCCACCAAGAAAGTTCGGCTGTATCCAGCGACGGTGCGTCCGGGCCTCATCGAGACGCGCTGGGAAGAGACAGCGGTCTCAGGAGAGCCTCTTTCCGAGCAGCCGACCAAGCTGGTGCGACGCTACGTGCTGAAGATGGAAAAGCACGCATTTGGTCATGTCGTAACGGTTGAAGCGCAAGCAAAGCGCTGCATTCCGCAGACGCTGCGCTTTACCGAGTCAGAGGTCGAAGGAACGTGCGCGCAAGTGACCACGCTCCCGAAGCCGCTGCTGCAAGAGTTCCGCCGAGTGACCGATCGACTGGAGCAGCTTCTGGCGATTCCGTAGCGACAAAAAACAGGCTGTCGAATCTTGCGCAAGCTGCGCACACTGCGTCCCAGCGAAAGAAGGAATCATGGAAACAGAAGAACGACCTCAGCCTGTCTCTGTTCGCGTCGGAGGTCAGGCTGCGCGGCTGCTGATCTCGCTGATGGAAAAGCTGGAAACGGATGATGGCGGATCGCTGATTGCGCGCGCGCTCGGACTGTTGGACTTGGCGGTGCAAGCGCGACGGATGGGCAAGTCACTGTGCCTGGTCGATCCCAAGACGGGAGACAGCCAAGAGATCGCGTTCTGAGCACGCGCGGTTTCGGCTATGTTCGCCCGCAAGCAGGTGAATGCAGCGCATAAAAAGCCCGTGGCTGCGACGCGGTCCCTGCTTGGAAAGCCTTCACCGATGTCTATGCTTCGCGCTCCCTATCAAATGCCGACCCTTCCGTATCGCAGACCGCAGCAAGGTCGCGATCTGTGGATCTGGGACGATGTGCTTCCGAATCCGCTGGAAGTTCGCGCGCGCTGTCTGGCCAAGAGCGACTGGACGTATGGCTTTCCGTATCGCGATGAAGGCTGGCCGGGAATGCGAGCGATTCCGGCGCTGCTCCCCGAAGAGCTTGCGCCGATCGAAGCGTGGGTCAAAAAACAGACCGGCTGTCAGCGTCTGTGGCAACAGCCTACGGCGACCGGAATGACGCTCAATCACAACTGCGTGCAGCTTGTAGGTGCCGATGAAGCCGATGCCAGACCGCATACAGACTCGCGAACCAACTGTCGCTTTGCGGCGGTGATATATCTGACGCCCGAGCTTCCGCCAGACTGTGGAACCGCGTTTTATCGGCAGCGTCTGGCAGGAGCCAAGCTGGGCGGAAACTTTGTGCCGCCTCCGCACGCGAACTTGCAGGCCGCGCTGGGAACTCGCTTTGTTCCTCCGGGCAGCTTCGTAGAAGATCTGCGCGTCGATTATCGCTTCAATCGCTTGGTGATGTATCGCGCCGATCTGATTCACAGCGCGATCCGTTACGTCGGAAAGACCAATGAAACCAAGCGCATGGCTGCGGTCTTCTTCTGGCACGGACAGTAAAAAAGAATCGCTTAGGAATTGCTTAGGAATTGCTTAGGAATCGCTTGGGAATCGGTTAGGAATTGCTTAGGAATCCGTTAGGAATCGCTTAGGAATCTTTTAGGAATCGCTTAGGAGTCGCTTAGGAATCCTTTGGGAATTGCTTAGGAATCCTTTGGGAATTGCTTAGGAATCCTGTGCTGTGCGGTGACGTTTTCGTCGAAAACAGAGCAGCCCAGCGATTCCTATCAGCAGCAGCGAGGCGAGCGAGGACGGCTTCTTTTGTCCGACCTCGCAGCTACAACCAGAGCTTGATGAAGCACCCGGCAGTTCACAAATGTTGGGATCTTGCGCAAGCGGTGAGATCGCGGTGATTCCAGCAATGTCATCCGCTTTGGGAGTCCTCTTTTCGATGTCCTTTTGCGGCGCGACAGCAAACATCGTGGTGACATACAGCGACTGATACGTAGGGTTTATGATTCTGCCTTTTTCGATCACATCACAGAGCTGTCGCGGCTGTCCTTGATCGTCGGTCAGACACGCTGGATCGCTGTTCAAACGACAGGTGTGATCCAGTCCCAGCAGGTGTCCCAGCTCATGCGTGAGCGTGTTTTCCAGATCGGTCTGGTTGCGACCATCGGATGCTGGAAGCGGCTTTCCGATCTCTACAAACTGGTTGTTGACCGCGTTCATTTCGATGTCTGCATCCACAATGACACCGTCGCTGGGATCTCCATTTTTGTTGATGTAGGAAACGGTTGTCACCGCAGCCGCAGAAGAGTCGTAACAGACCTGCGCTGCGGAGTCAGTCGCAGGACGACAGAACTTGGTTCCGGTTCGGAAGATCACCACAGACAGATGATCTTTGTACGTCACCGTAAGCGGTCCCGACGCTGGCAAGTAGTGAAGCTTGAAGTACGATCCGGTGGTGCGTAAGGTCCAGTTCGACATCGACTTTTGGATGATGCACTCGACATCGGCACTCGGCAGATCCGGAACAAAGCTGCTGTCCGGCTGGATGTAGACGCAGCTCTGTTTCCAATAAATCGGACTACAGGAATCCGCCGTACGCGATCGAACATAGGCAGAAGCACTTGCGCCGCTTACGGACAGAGCCAGTGCCACAGCAAGTCCCAGGAAGTTGCGCGCGCTCATGGTGTTTGTCCTGACTTGCTGCGCTCCGACGGGGAAGGAATGCGTCGCGCCAGCTCAGAGAGCTGTCCGATGAGCGTATCGAGCGCGATTCCCTGTGCGGTAGGGCTGCGATCGAGACCGTTCGGAGTCACCAGATCTGCGCCCCTCAAATCGACCTGAACACGCGGACTTCCCGTCGAGCGATCGATGTGCAGCTTGCCTTGCGCCATTCCCACTGCATACAGAGAGCCTTCGCGCAGCTCTGCGAGTAAGACCACTTCTTCGCCGACTTGATAGGACGCTTCTCCGAATACTTTTTGACCCAGCTCACCGACGGTTCCGCCCAAGTGTCGAACGGTCACAAGGGAGCCTTCCTTTGCGCCCCGAATGCTGCGCTGACAGCGAATCTGAACCTCTGTGATGATGACTCCGTCGTGACCTTTTACGAACTTGGATTCCAGCCGCTCGACGCGGCCCCAAAAGACGTGCTCGGCGCGGGCTGTCATATCGGCCAGCGACAGCTTGGTCAGCACCGACGCTCGCGCCGTCGATCCGACTCCTCCCGACGACCACAGTAACGCGCCGCAGAGCACGGCAACCAGCATCTTTGCAGACCGATTCATCAGCGTTGTCTCCTTGATAAGCCAAAACCAGTGATCTTCGAGCGCTCAGGCGTTGTCTCTTTTAGTTTGCCCTCTCGACGAAAAATCGCGAGCAAAGCTTACGCTTCGTCGCGTATGACGCTGTGCTAGCCTAGGACACAGTCCAGCAGTGAGCCCACGGTGACGTACAGAGCCGTCCTGACAACAGATCATCTGGCGGCGCTCATTGCGGGGCGGATTCCCGACGCAGATCTCGCGGAGCTACCCAGCATCGAAGAGTATCGTCTGGTGCGCGCGCTCGGACACGGAGCGATGGGCAGCGTCTATTTGGCGCACGATGCACTGCTGGACCGGCCCGTTGCGATCAAGTTCCTGCTGTCGCAGAGTCAGGATCGGGCGACGAGACAGCGCTTTTTGATTGAAGCGCGCGCGATCGCCAGGCTGTCTCACAGCAACGTCGTCGGAATTTATCGCGTCGGGGATGTGCTGGGACAGCCGTTCCTGGTGTCGGAGTTTGTCAAAGGACAGAGCCTGGATCGTCTGCCGCGACCGCTCGATGGGGCAAAGCTTCTGTCGCTGGGAATCGGACTTGCGCGTGGACTGGCGGCGGCACATCAGCGCGGCGTGCTGCATCGCGACATCAAGCCGCACAATGCAATGCTGACCGACGATGGAACGGTGAAGCTGCTCGACTTTGGGCTGGCCAAGCTGAGCGAAAAGCCCGTGCTGTCTGCGTCGGACCGAGCGCCCGCGTCGAGCATCACACCGCAGCCGCTTGCGCGCACTGCCGAGGGAGACGACAGCGAGGATTCGTCCCAGCCAGCCCTCGCAAAGTCGATACACGCTCGTCAGTCCACCATCGATACCGAAAAGCTGGGGTTTCAACAGACCCAACACAGCGATGAGCGAAGTCCTCGTCCCGTCGCACATCCCGGTGCTGGACCCAAAGAGCTGACGCAAGCGGGCGCGATGCTCGGGACGCCGCTGTATATGGCCCCGGAGGTGTGGCGCGGTGAGCCAGCAACGGTGCGATCGGATCTGTATGCGCTCGGTGCAGTTCTCTACGAGCTGGCGACGGGACAGCCACCCTTTGTCGCCGAGCACATGCTGGAGCTGGAGCTAAAAGTCCAAAGTGAGACGCCAGAGCCGGTTCATGCGCTCGCTCCACAGCTGGATGTCCGTCTGGGAGAGATCATCGATCGCTGTCTGCTCCGCAGTCCGGCGGCGCGGTTTTCGTCGGTGGAAGAGCTGTGTCACGCGCTCGAACGAATCAGCGCAGCGCCCAAAGTCCGTCGCAGCGACAATCCATTTCTGGGCCTGCGTCCGTTTGACTGCGCCGATAGTGGGGTGTTTTTTGGGCGCACCAGCGAGGTAAGCGAGCTGCTCTTGCGTCTGCGCAGTCAGTCGATGATCCTGCTCGCGGGGGACTCTGGCGTCGGAAAGTCGTCGCTGTGTCGAGCGGGCATAGCTGCGGCGGTGCTGGCTGGTGCGCTGCTCGACGGTCGCGAGTATCAGCTCGTCGAGCTTTCACCAGGTCATCGGCCAGCCCGCGCGCTGTGTGACGCGCTTAGCAACGTGCTCTCTGTGCCAGCGACGGAGCTTTACACACTGTTACGCAGCGATCCGCAAGCGCTGGCGCGTCAAGTTCAGCGTCATCCCGGGGAGTCCAGCGGACTGCTCTTGTTCGTCGATCAGCTGGAAGAGCTGCTGACCCAGAGCGATCCGTCGGAAGCTGAGCTTTTGTCGGAATGGCTGGGGCTTCTGACGGTCTGTGCGCCGGGACTGCGCGTGTTGCTGAGCGCACGCGGCGACTTTCTGACGCGGCTTGCTGCGCTGCCTGGACTCGGACGAGACTTTTCATCCCGTCTGTACATTGTGCGTCCGCTGTCGTCGGAAGGTCTGCGTCAAGCGATCACCGAGCCAGCGGCGCTGCTTGGTGTTTCGTTTGAGTCGCCCGCGCTGATCGATGAGCTGCTGCAATCGACCTTACACACCGACGGAGGCCTGCCACTGCTACAGTTCGCGCTCGCCGAGCTTTGGCAGGCGCGCAGCGAAGGCTCGGGGCTGATTACCCATGACGCGCTGGCAGCTCTCGGAGGCGTCGCTGGAGCACTCGCTCGGCATGCCGATCAAGTCCTTCGCGCCTTGCTTCCGACGGAACGACTGGCCGCACGACGCTTGCTGTTGCGTCTGATTTCCGTCGATGGACTGCGTGCATCCAAGACGATGAAAGAGCTACGAACGGGCGATCCGGCAGAGCCGACGGCACTCGAGGCGATGGTGCGCGGTCGTCTGCTGCTGGCGCGCGAAGTCGGTGGTGAGACGGCGTACGAGCTGGCTCATGAAGCGCTGCTCAAAGGCTGGACACAGCTTCGTCGCTGGCTCGATAGTGAAGGCGAGCGTCGCATCGTCATCGAAAAGCTAGAGCAAGCAGCGACGGAATGGCAGCGGCTGGGACGAAGCAGTGACCTGCTGTGGAACGATCGACGGCTGCTGGAAGTTGAGCTACTCACCGTCGAGCCCGCGCAGCTTTCCGAGCCAGCCAAGCAGTTCCTGTCGGAATCGCAGCGTCACAGTCGCAGTCGTCAGCGCACACGGCTGGGCGTCACCGCTGGGCTGCTGCTGTTGCCGCTGCTGCTACTTCTTCTGTCTTGGCAATATCAGACGGCGAAAGAGCAGCAGACCTTGCGTGAAGCCGCCGAGCAGTCCGAGCTGAGCCTGCGTGCCCAGAACCTGGCGCAGCTTCCCGGTAGCGAGCTATTGGCGTTGCGAACCGCGCTTCAAGCGACGCTGCCGCAAGCAGATCGACCGACGCTGCCGGGTTCACAAGCCCAAGAAGCGCTGTTTGTGGCGCTGCGGGCTGCAACCCGCGTGCTGACGCTGCGCCGTGAGAGCTCTCGCATCGTCGATCTGCTGCTGTCACCGACGCAAGCACTTGTGGCCGCAAGTACGGACGACGGACAAGTGCTGATGTATCGTCAGGGAAAGCGCGCTGCGCAGACTCGCTTTGCATCCGTCGGAAAGACCAGCCATCTGCTGTGGCTAGATGATTCCAAGCTGGTCGTCGGAACGCAGGATGGAAACCTACGCATTTTCTCTGTGTCCGACGGAAAACAAACAGCCATGTTGTCTGCGCATCGTGACAAGCTGTCTGACTTATTTCGTGACGGAGAATGCTTGCTCAGTAGCAGCGCTGATGGCAGTGCTGCACTTTGGGATATCCGTGGTCTGCGCTTGCTCAGGCGCTTCGACGCGAGCGGTCAAAAAGTCCGTGCTGTCCGACGCTTCAGCGACGCGGTCTATCTCTCCACACACAGCGGCAGCGTCGAAGCACTCAGCCAGCGCGACGGAAGCCCACTCGGCACAATGTCCTGCGACGACGGAAGCAAGGACAGCAGCGGTGGAAAGCTCTCACTTAGCGAACGCAGCGACGGAGCCCAGCTTGCAGTTGTCTCCGCCAGTCGATCCAAAGTCTGTCTGTTTGCCCTGCCCGCTCGCGTTGCCCAAGCCAGCATTCAGCTCGACGGAGAGCGTATTTTTTTCGTCGAGCATGTCGCAGCCAAGACGCTGATTGTGCTGGGTGACCAAGGCACGCTGCGTCTACTCGATGCGCAGAGCCTAAGCATCCGCACCGAGCAAAAGCTTCCGTCTGTTCCGCGACGAGCCAAGCTGAGCCAGCATCGCGACAAGCTCTTCGTCGCATTCCAAGATGGCAGCATCAGCAGCATCGATCTCGATCGAGCAATCGCGAGTGGGCTCATAGAAGCCAGCGACGATCCAGTCTTGGCTCTCGATGGAAGCAGTGATCAGCTTGTGACAGCCAGCGTCGGACAGGGAGTTCGCATCTGGCGACCTCAGGCTGATCTCGCACAGACCGTTATCTCAGGTTTTCCGTCGAGCACCGCTCACATCCAGGCGTATCCCGATGGCAAGACACTGCTCGTCACAACCAGCGACGGAACGCTCTGGCAGGTGATGACCGACGGAACCAAGCGAACACTCGGGTCTTTCGGCCCCGGAATCGAGGCTGCGCTAGATCCTGACGGCCAGCAAGTCATCGTCGGAAGTGCAGATGGACGGATTCACATGCTGCGCAGCAGCGACGGAAGCATCCTTCGATCATGGCGCGCGCATCAAGGTGCAGTCACGCACGTCGGAAGCCTGCGCAGTCAGCCTCTGGTGATCAGCAGCAGCCGCGATCACACCGCCGCGCTGTGGCAGCTCAGCGACGGAAAGCTGGTGGATCGTGTCGTCGATCCAAGTCATCCGCTCACGTCGGTGGCTCTGTCGCCAAGTGCTCTGCGCATCGTCACAGCCAGCTCGCTCGGTCGCTTTACCGTGTGGGAGCGGCCCATGAACATCCCGGTTCAGCTCGTCAGCGACGGATCGAGTGATCCGTTTCCAGGTCGATTGGTGATGTCACCGAGTGAAACGATGCTGCTTCTCCTCGGGCCCAAGACCCAGCTTGTGTCGCTTCAGCCCGATTCGTCGCGAGAACTGACGCTCTATGGACACTTGGGACCGTCGCTGGCGGGCGCGTTTTCCCCAAGTGAGCAGTCGGTTGCAACCGTCGGTCGAGATCGCACCATTCGGGTCTTTTCCGTCGCAAATGGAGCCCAATACTTGCTGCTTCGTCCCGAAGAGCCACATCACGTCGCGTTTTCCGTCGATGGCTCACAGCTTTGGATCACCAGCGAGCGCAGCGTCAGAGCCTATCCATCGTCGCTGTACGCGCTCCGTCAGCAAGCCTGTCAGCTTCTGGATCCGCAAGACGAAGCGGACGCAGCGCTGTGTCCGTCGTCGCTATCGCCACAGCGGCAGTAGGACTTTGTACAGCTCATACGCACACAGGATCAGCAGGTTCGCGCCCATCGTCTGCCAAAACAGTCCCGCCGTCGGTGTCGGACGACGTACATCTTCGTCGATGCGCAGAAACACCGGCAGGCTGATCAGAAACAGCGTCCCGTAACAGACCGATCCAACCAGCAGCGCTTTTTGTCGATTCGCATACGAAAAGAACGCGCTCAGCGATTCACTGGCCATAAAAAACGTCTCGCCAAACGCCATGCTGTACGACAGAAGCGCGATCAGCATCCAGACGAGCAGCGACGAAGGATTCGTCCGCTTGGCCACAGCCAGACGCAGCCCGAGCCGCATCAGCGCGTAGTACGTCGAAAAGTACGAGATCGTCACGAAGTACAGAAACAGCGGCGTTCCGTTCCAGCTGATCTTCGTCGGGAAGTGATACTGCATGCCGAGTCCCTCGAAGAACATCGCCGACCCGAAGTAGCACTGAAGAAAGCTCATCAGCGCGATGAACAGGTTGGCCTTGGTGCTGTGACGAGCGAGCAGCGGCTGACCGACTTCTTCCGACGGTGGCAAAAGGATCGGAGCCAGCCACAGCGGCACAGACAGCGCCAGCCCAAGCAGCATGTGTCCCAGATCGCCCCACTTCGCGAAGCAGTGCGTCAGCATGCAGTACGCGATGATCGCCATCCACACCGGCGAAAACGACAGGTACAGCCGCTCGATATAGCGCTGCGAAGGCGATAACGTCAGACGAAAACCAGCAGAACGCGAAGCCGCCATGCGCGAAACCTTAGCGCAAGCAATTCCGAACACGCAGCGAGTTTTCTGAAGGCACTACGAGTGAAGCTTGCCCGCTATCGGCTGAGGAAGATTTGCAGCAGCACCACCGCGAGTACACCGATCGAGACACCGACGGAAATCGCCAAGATGACTCGCTTTCGTCGCGCCAGCTGACTGTCTTTGGCCGCGCTTCCCGCAACCGCAGCATTGGGAACGGTGGTCCCCGACGAATTTTCCGTTCCCAGCACGCCTTTGAGCTTGATTCCGTCTGACGGACTGCGCCGACTCGGCGGCACCGACGGAGTTCCACTCTGTGGCGTTGGCTTGCGCGGAGCCATGAGCTGTCCCGACGGAACGTCCTTGCTCGCAGCTGCAGGCAGCGCTGGATTTGTGCCCGACGTACTTGGGTTTCCCGAAAGTGGCGTGCTGCGCTGCGGACGAGTCACTTGCAAGCCCGACGGACCAAACGGCATCGTCGTGCGCAAGTTGGCGGGTATGTTCGGCTTCCCGCCGGGCGTCTGCGGCAAGCTGATGACTTGCAGCGGCATCGTCACCGCTGGCTGCTTCTTGACCACTGGCTGCGGCACTTGCACCGCGCCAACCGGCTGTCGCAGCGAGTCTCGCTTGGCCGCGTTGGTCACCGCACGCAGCTCCGAGTCCCGCTGCACCATGCGCTCGCGGAAGATCTCGGTCATGTACGTGCCAACGGCTTTTTGACCGAAGTCCCAGCCCAGCTTGGTCATGCAGTCGGAGAGCGCTTGTTCAAACTCTTTTGCCGACGAGTAGCGCTGATCCGCTTCCTTCGCGAGCGCCTTTTGCACCACATCATCGAGCGCCTGCGGACAGTCTGGCGTCAGCAACAGCATCGACGGAACGGGCTCTTCAGCCACCGCAACCATCGTCGCCAGATCCGTGCCGCGCTTAAACAGACGCCGCCAAGTGATCAGCTCCCACAGCAAGATACCGACCGAAAACACATCGGATCGACCGTCGAGCTTCGCCGATCGAGCCTGCTCCGGCGACATGTAGGCGTACTTGCCTTTGACCATGCCCGCCTGCGTCTGCTCGTTTTCTTGAGCCATCGTCGCTTTGGCGATTCCAAAGTCGATGATCTTTACGACACCGTCGTAGGTCACCAAGATGTTCTGCGGCGAGACATCGCGATGCACCACACCCAGCGGCTTGCCGTTATCGTCGGTCAGCGTATGCGCATAGTGCAGCCCCGCCAAAATATCCATGATGATCCGACCCACCACCGCAATCGGAGGCCGTCGGTTCATCGTGTCCGACTGCTGCGCGATGCTGCGTAGATCCTCGCCGTTTATGAACTCCATCGCGAGGAAGAACGAGCCGTCCAGCTCTCCTTCATCGAAGATATCGACGATGTTCGGATGCTTGAGTCGCGACGCGAGCCGCGCTTCGTTCTTGAACATCCGAACGAACTCGTCTTCGGCACTGTGGTGCGAAAACAAGCGCTTGACCACAAAGGGACCGGGCCTGACACCGGCACCTGCAGCAGTGGGCGCAGGTCGGGCCAGGAAAATCTCGGCCATGCCGCCTTCGGCTAGCTTGCGGTCGAGCAGGTATTTGCCGTACGGAAGCGCCACAGACTATGAATCCGACAAATCGTAGGCCGGTTCTTTGTCTGCGGTCAACCTGTTACATTGGCAGGCACGGTCGGCGCGTCTGCCGAGCAGCATCTAAGCAACGGACGCAGCCCGCGATCATGGACCGAACCAATGGGCCGAACCAATGGGCCGAACCAATGGGCCGAACCAATCGGGCGAACCAATCGGAAACGACCGCCAAAAGCGCCGCAAACGGTCCCAAGGAAGCGCAAAACGACGTAAATTCGCACCGCGAAAGAGGAGATCCAACAGATGTACGATCTGAACTTTACCGAGGAACAGCTGCAGCTCCGCAAGACGGCGCGGGACTTCGCTCGTAGCAAGATTGCGCCCGTCGCTGGTCAGCTTGATGAAGAGGGTCACTTTCCCGTCGAGCTGCTCACGGAGGGCTGGAACCTCGGTTTGATGAACTGCGAGATTCCCGAAGAGTACGGCGGTCTTGGCCTGTCTTGTCTGTCGCACTGCATGATTCTCGAAGAGATTGCGTGGGCCTGCGCGGGCGTGAATACCTCGATGGCGGCCAATGCGCTGGCGTCGCTGCCGATCATCATTGCGGGCAACCGTGAGCAGAAGGAAAAGTACCTTGGCTGGCTCACGCGGGAGCCGATTTTCGCGGCGTACTGCTGCTCTGAGCCCGACGCTGGCTCCGATGTCGCAGGACTGCGCACGCACTTTGTCAAAGACGGCGACAGCTACGTGCTGACCGGCCAGAAGCGCTGGATCACAAACGGTGGCCACGCCAGCTTCTACACGGTGCTCGCGACGGCGGATACCAAGCCGGAAAAAGATCTGAAGGCGCGCAACCGCAAGATCGCTGCGTTTGTCGTCGATCGCGACCTTCCCGGCGTCAAGGTTGGCAAAAAAGAAAACAAGATGGGCCAGCGCGCCAGCAACACCACCGACGTCATCTTCGACGAGGTCCGACTGCCCAAAGAAGCGCTGCTCGGTCAAGAAGGGGAAGGCTTCAAGATTGCGATGAAGACCTTCGACCGCTCGCGTCCGTGGATCGCAGCAGGAGCCGCTGGGCTGATTGGACGCGCGCTCCATGAAAGCCGTGCCTACGCGCTGGAGCGCAAGACCTTTGGCGTGCCGATTGCGGCGCACCAAGCGATTCAGTTCATCCTGGCTGACATGGCCGTGGCGCTGGAGGCAACGCGCTCGCTGTGTCATCGCGCCGCCTGGATGGTCGATCAGGGCAAGATTGACTCGATTGTGTCGTCGATGGCCAAGCTCTACGGAGCGGACATGGCCATGAAGGCAACCACCGACGCGGTGCAGGTCTTCGGTGGCTACGGCTACACCAAAGAATATCCCGTCGAGAAGCTGATGCGCGATGCCAAGCTGCTGCAGATCTACGAAGGCACGTCGCAGATCCAGCGCATGGTCATCGCCAAGAACGTCCTGTCCGTCGAATAACCGTCGCTGACTCCGCTTTGGCTTCGTCTTCCTCGCTTCGTTTTCCTCGCTTCGTCCTCGTCGCTATCTCATCGGTGAATTCACTGTAGCGTGCTTACCTGGGGTCTATGGACCCAAGCGACCGGGGACGTGGGCACATAAGACCCCAGACAATCGTTCACAACGTCATGCGCATCCGGCCAGCCGGACAACGTCCGAGCGCTTGAACCGCTGATTTGGCCTGCTTAGCCAGTCTGCGACGCAGTGTCCGTCTGAAAACTCCGTCCGCAGTGATGGCACATGCCGTGCATGTCTCTTCTTCCACAGAAGGAGCTGCGTTGCTGCGTCGAGGCTTCCGAAACAGTGTGCCGCCCCGTGCGCCGGGACTGCCACATACGATGATCTCCGTCACCGATCTGCCAAGCATCCTTGCGGATCGGCAGCCGAGTGACATTTGTATCGGTCTGCCGTCGAGCCAAGGCCACATGCTGCGCGTGCTGCTGCGTCAGCGACTGACCCTGCTGGCGGGCATCGATCAAGCGGGACAGCTGGCCGAGCAGCTGGCGCAAGAGCAAGACGAAACGGTGCTCTCTCACGAGAGACTTCCGTCGGCGGTGCATCTGCTGACCAGTGAAGAAGGCAGCCAGGTGTGGCTTGACTACGATCTCGGGCCGCGCACACATCCGCATCCGCGCGTCGTACGTCGTCTGACCCTGCTCTTGTGGGCGCGTCCAGACCACAGCCTCAGCCAAGTCGCAGTGTCACGCAGCGACGATCCTCGATCGAGCGCAGCGACGGACGAAGTCACCGAAGAGTGAGCGGTCATGCCAACGACGCACACTGCACAAAGCGACCATCGCACAGACAAAGAGGTCAATTTGGTATTTTAAGTTACAGAAATTAAAAATTATTCCGTAGTGTAGACCCTAAATATTGCCAGCGTTGGCGACGGCGCATTTGTGCGCCATTCTTGACTGTAATTTACATTACATGTTTAATTATTACCAATGACCACACCGTCAGAGCAGCGACGGAAGTTCCCAGACATTCCGCCGCCGACCAAGGTGCACTATGACGGTGCGCGTCCTCAGACCATCCAGGTCCGCGTCTGTAGGCTGATTACTCACCATGGCGGGCTGCGCGAAGAGCATCCCTTCGATCAGAGCACAATCCGCATCGGAGCGACGGACGACAACGACCTGGTCTTGCGTGATGAAACGGTATCGCGCGTACACTGTCGCATCGATCAAGACGAGCAGGGATATCTGATTCGCGACCTCGGCTCTACCAACGGAACATACGTCAACTCCGTGCGGGTGCGAGAAGCGTATCTGAGCCCAGGCTGCACCATTTCCGTCGGACAGACCGACATTTTGTTTTACACCTCGCAAGACCGCGTCGAAGTCGTTCCTTCGTCGAAGAATCGCCTTGGCGACATCATCGGCAAAAACGTCAAGATGCGAGAGCTCTACGCGGTCATCGAAAAGATCGCACCGACGGGAGCAACAGTCATCATCGAGGGCGAAACAGGAACCGGCAAAGAAGTGGTCGCGCAGACCATTCACAAGCTGTCGCAGCGGGCCAGTCAGTCGCTGATGGTGTTCGACTGCGGCGCGGTCCCAAAGAACCTGATCGAGTCCGAGCTGTTCGGTCACGAAAAAGGCAGCTTCACCGGTGCCATCATGACCAGGCAGGGTCTGTTTGAGATGGCGCACAACTCGACGCTGTTCATCGATGAGCTGGGCGAGCTACCGATGGAGCTTCAACCAAAGCTGCTGCGCGCGCTGGAGCAGCGAGAGATTCGTCGCGTCGGAGCCACTCGGTCGCTCAAGATCGACGTTCGCATCATCGCCGCCACCAATCGTCAGCTGGAAGAGGAAGTTCGCGCCGGACGATTCCGTCAGGACTTGTACTATCGGCTGTCGGTGGTTCGTCTGGTCTTGCCGCCGCTTCGTGAGCGCAGCGACGACATCCCTCTGCTCGTCGAGTCGTTTTTAAGCGAGCACAACTACAATCGACTTCCCGACGGAAGCCGCAAGTGTACCAGCGTCTCTGGCGACGCGATGGAGCTGCTCACCAGGTACCGCTGGCCGGGCAACATCCGCGAGCTGGTCAACGCCATCGAGCGCGCCGTCAGCTTTGCTTCGGACTCACACGTTCGCAGCGACGATTTGCCCGAAAACGTACGCAGCGGAGACAGCCACGGCTTCTTGCCTCAAGCACTGTCAGCGACGGAAATCAGGCCAAGCCACGATGTGCCGCGTCTTATCGTCGATACTCCGTCGGGAAGCATCAGCCAAAACGAGCCGCGCTTGGAGCTGCCTTTCAAAGACGCCAAAGATCTGTGGATCGCGCAGTTTGAGCAAAAATACGTGACGAACTTGCTCAAGAAGCACAAAGGCAACATCTCGCACGCAGCCCGCACCGCCGACATCGATCGCAAATACTTCCGCAAGCTGATGCGCAAGTACGACATCGACAGTGGCAAAGACGATCCAGCGGACGACGAAGACTAGCTGTACGCAGCGACGAAACCTGACTTCACACAGCGATGAATCCGGCGTCGGTCACTTGGGACGCTTGAGCAGGTTGGGACGCTCTGCGTTCACCCAGTTGCCTTTCCACTGATTGAACAAAAATTGAAGCAGCGCTTCCCATTCAGCGCGTGTTCGTGTTCCGGGAAACGGCTCTGGAGACAAGAGTTTGTCGCTGCTGTACACGACCTCGATCCGCGCTGAATCGACGATCTTGCCCATCCGAAACATCTTCCACGCGTGGTTGTTGCCCGGATCAAGTCGCAGCGTCGCACCCGGACCTTCGATGCTCTGCCCTTGGAGCGCTCGTCGAATCGCACGCACATCATCGGTTCCAGCTTCGCGCACCGCTTGTGCCCACAGCTGCACGCCTGCGTAGGCCGCTTCCATCGGATCGCTGATGCCGCGATGGTCGCCGAACTTTTTCTTAAACGATTCGACAAACTGCTTGTTTTGCGGCCTGTCCACCGACTCGAAGTAGCTCCACGCCAGGTAGTCGCCCGCCAGATCCACGCCTTCGAGCTGCGAGATCTCGTTTTCACCAATGCCAAACGAAATCACCGGCAGCTTCGCCGGGGTCAGACCCGCGTTACGCAGTTCTCGGAACAGCGGCAAGTTCGAGTCACCTTGCACAAAGTTCAACACCACGTCCGCTCGGGACGACTGTAGCTTCTTCACGATCCCTGAAAAGTCCGTCTCCGACAGCAAGACAAACTCTTTTCCGACGATCTTGGCTGATGTTCCTTTGATTGTGTCGCGCACCAGCTCATGCGAGATGTGACCCCACAGTCCGTCGAGCCCGATGAAGAACAGCCGCTTCGCTCCCAGCTTTTCCAGTGCCCAATGCGTCGCTGGCATCACCTGCTGATGCGGCGTCGAGCCCAGATAGATGATGTTGTGCGAGTCTTCCATTCCCTCGTCGCGCGCCGGGAAGATCAGCAAGTGATCGTACTTTTCCAGCAGCGGCTTCATCGCTCGACGATTCGACGGCGTCCAGCCACCGAAGATCGTCACGACCTTTTCCTGCTTGATCAGCCGCTCTGTCTCGAGTGCAAACGTGTTGTTGTCCGAGCGACCATCGACGCGAACCGCATCAATCCGTCGTCCGAGCAGACCACCTTGCGCGTTGATCTCATCGATGGCCAGCAGCGTCGCTTCCACAATCGGTCTCGTCGAGATCGCCATCGTTCCCGACAGTGAGTTCAGCACACCGACGCGAATGGGCGGCAGCGGAGCCGCACTCGCAGCGCCAGCATCACCGGCAACCGGCGGATTGATCACCGGCTCGATGGGATGAACGAACCGCCACACGACGAGAGCCAGCGCCAACAGCGCCGCAAACAGACCCGCACCGCCGAGAAGCATCGGATAGCTGCTCTGCTGCTGAGACGGCTGCGACAGCCTGCCCGAGCCAACCATTTGCAGGTCTGAAATCGGCGCATTGCCGCCGGACACGCGCGTGCTGTTGCCCGAGATGCGCGAGTTGTTGCCGGAGTTACGCGGGTTCGAGTTTTCCCCGAGCGGCGACAGCGAGCGATTGCTCGGCATCGACACCACCGGCATCTGCGACGACATCCGAGGATTGAGCGAGTTGAGCGGATTCAGCGGCGGTGGCAGCGTCGCACGCAGCGGACGCTTCATCATGAGCAACGACGGTTCATGCTCAACCAGAAAGACAAACTGCCGTCGCGGAGCCGTCGCCAAGACCAGCTCCAGCGCCTGTCGCATTTCCTCGGCGGTCTGATAGCGATCCGCCGGTGACTTTTCCATCGCTCGATTCAGAACCGCGACCACTTGTTCTGGAATCTCAGGCACAAGCTCCCGAGGGTCCGGCGTCGGAGCCGTCACATGCTTGAACATGATCTGCGGTGCCGCTTCGCCCGTATAAGGCGCTTTTCCCGTCAGTAGCGTGTAAAACGTCGCGCCCAGCGAATAGATATCGCTTCGACGATCCACTTCACCGTCGCTGGCTTGCTCGGGACTCATGTACAGCGGCGTGCCCGCAACCACGCCCGTCTGCGTCAGCGATCCGTCGTCGTAATGAACGTCTTTGACCAGCCCAAAATCGACCAGCTTGGTCGAGCCCATCGGCGAACAGAGGATGTTGTCTGGCTTGATGTCGCGATGGACCAGTCCCGCATGATGCGCAGCATGCAGCGCCGAACAGCAGTCGTGGACGATCTTGCAGGCCTCGGTGTAATGAAGCGCTCCCTTTTCTTTGACATGGCTCGACGCAGATGAGGGATTGAGCAGCTCCATCACGATGTAGTAGTGCTCGTCCTCCTGACCAATGTCGTAGATGGCGATGATGTTGGGATGGTTCAGTCGGCCTGCGACCTGCGCCTCGGTGATGAAGCGCTCAACGGCTTTCGGGCTCGACGTAAGCGACTCGGGTAGGAACTTGATGGCGACCCGGCGACTGAGGATCGTGTCTTCACCCTCGTAGACCAGGCCCATACCGCCTTTGCCGATCACCGACTCGACGCGGTACTTGCCAAACATCTGGCCGATGCGAGCATCGTGCCGTCGCGACATCGTCGGTTCCGACATCGTCGGAATCGCAGTGCCGAACGGAACATCCATCGTTTCAGCCAGTTTCTCGTCGGATACACTGCCCGCCCCACGAGCGGACCCCAGGCGATTGCCAGGGGTCTGCCCTGATCCCGGACTACCGGGAGGCTCTTTCTTATTGGGGCCAGACATCCTCCCTAATCATCGAAGAGTCGCAAAGCCCGGTCAAGGCACCCAAATTGGCTCCAATGGGTCGCCAAGTAGGCGGGTCGCTGCGCCTGGGTAAAGTCTGCCGCTCCGACAACTTTTCTGCGCAAGCGGCATGTGTACGCCACGACCACAGCCTCGCGCGGCGTTTCACCCGTGCTAAGGTACTGAGGTCGTGCGTTTATATCGTCCACTCATCTCGCTGCTTGCCAGTGTGCCCGTCGGTATCGTGCTGGCACAACCATCCCCCACACCTGTCCCGCCCCCGGCAGCCGCTCCCGCCGCAAGTCCGGCCACTGCACAAGCCGCAGCGCCCGGCCAGCCTGGTATGCCAGCGGATCCCAACGCGCCCGCCAAAAAGGTGCGCAAGTTCTGGATCGGCGGAAAGTTCCGAGAGCTCAAGAAAGGTGAGGTTCGGCCTTACACGCCGCCCAACATGCTACCCGAGCCCGAGCCGCTGCCGAGCGCGGTCCGGGTGTTTGAAGTCGCGAAGCCAGAAGAAGGCGATCCACAGGTGCTTGCGCGTCCGTATTACGGCGCTCCGATGGTTGGGACCGTCGTGCCGGGTACTCGCATCGCGGTGCGCGGAGAGATCCTCGCCAAGAGCACGCGCTGGTGCCATTCCAAGCGCTGGCTCGCGGTGCAGCCATTTGGCTGGATGTGCAGCGATCACGGAAAGCCCACAAACGAGCCCGCCACCACCGATCCCGTCTACAAGATCGTCCCCGGTGAGCGCGTCCCGTATCGCTACATCATGGTGTCCGCGCAAGAGATGCCAATGTGGGCCAGCCTCGAAGCGTTCAAAAACAACGAAGAGCCCGAGCGCAAGCTTGCCAAGGGTGACTCCGTCGCCATCGAAAAGAACTTCAAGCACGAAGGCGAGACATACCTGCAAAGCGTCGAGGGCAAGATCCTGCCGTCCAAAGGCACGTATCAGATGTCGGCGACCTCGCAGTGGCACGGTGTGATGATCGACGACAAGACCCATCTGCCGTTTGGCTGGGTGCTGTCCGAGCAGCTCAAGGTGCAGGCAGCGCCCGATCAGCCTGCGGTGATTGCGACGCTGCCGCGACGAACGCGCGTTGACATCTTGGAAGAGCAGACGGTCAAAGGAAAGCGCTGGCTGAAAGTTCGTCGCTCGGCAGAGCCAGCACAGCAGTTCCCGCTGACCACGGCACCGCTGCCGCCACCAGCGCTACCGACCGTAGCGACAGCACCAGCGACGGCAAGCCCAGCCATTCCCAAGACAGCTCCGGCGGCACCAGCGCCAGCGCAAGCCAACGCACAGACGGCAACCGCACCTGGGACGCCAGCGCAAGCCGCGACGGGTCCAGATCCAGCCGCACCGATCCCCGAGCTGACGATGTGGGTTCCTGCATATGCCGTCAATGAAGTGCGGAAGATCGCCAAGCCCGCCGAAATCGGCGTAAACCCGCAGTGGTTCGACGCGGATCTCGGTGAGCAGGTGCTGGTTGCCTACGAAAACGACAAGCCGATCTACGCAACGCTCGTGTCGTCGGGCAAAAACAACGCAACGCCGATCGGAATCTATCCCGTGTGGGCGCGCGTCGCTGCGATCACCATGAAGAGCCAGCCGTACGACGACAAGCCGTACTTTGTGAACATGGTTCCGTGGTCCACGTTCTTTCAGGCTCACAACGCGATCCACGGCGCGTACTGGCACGATCGCTTCGGCTATGTGAAGTCGCATGGCTGCATCAATGTGTCGCCGCTCGATGCGCGCTATGTGTTCGAGCTGTTAAAGCCCGCGCTGCCTCCCGGCTGGACTTCGGTGCGACCGACGGATGTGACGCAGTGGCCAATGCTGTACGTGCATGACTCGGGACGGCGACCCGCGTTTCATCAGGATCGTCCGATCGGACCGCCCGATCGCGATGATGAGAGCGAGCGCTTCGAGGAAACCAACCGTCTGCGCGCCGAGCAGGGCTTGCCCCCGCTGCCTCCGCCGGGAACCAAACCTCCCGTCGGTCCACCAGGCGCGACACCGGGCGCGGCGACAGCGACGCCAGCGACCCCAGCAGTAAGCCCCGCGCAGCCGACGACGACTCCGCCTGTGACGAATCCGGCTCGTTAGTCGCTGACTGAACTGTGATTGACGCTTCCACAGAGCAAGAAGTAGCCTGGCTGCGATGAGCAAGGTACGCACTTTTCCATGGCTACTCTCTGTCGCCTTCGCCATGACTTCTCTTGCTGGCTGCCCGCAAAACGAGCCGCCACCTGACACCGGACCCAAGCCCGACACCGTCTGTCCCAAAGAAATCGGAAGCTCGTGCAAGGTGCTCAAAGACGAGTGGGACGACAAAAAGCTCGTCGCTGAGTATCACATCCTGGTTTCTGCCGACACCAAGCACGGCGACGCGGAAAAGTACCTGCAAGCGCTGTATCGCCACTTGATGACGCGGCGCGACTATCCTCCGACGCAGCTTGGCGGCTTTGTCTATACCGACGAAGCGCAGTTCAAGACGCCACCGCTGTCTCCCGTCGGAAGTGTGACGCAGAAACCGGGGGAAAAGTCGCCGACGTTTGAAAACAAGATCGCGCTGGAGCTGTGGCAGCAAGTGGAAGCCGCGATCAAGCTGTCGTCGCGCGCCGATCGGAAGCTCAAGCGCAAGCTGGAATACAAAGCGGATGCGCCAGCGCACTCGGTGACGATCATCGTGCCGTTTACCGAGGGTGTGACCGAGGAATGGGCCAAAGAGATCGACTACGCGCAGGTCATCTCGTTCTTCTCGGAGCTGTCTCAGCAGCTTTTTAACAACATCCCGGACCTGAAGACGTTTCTGTTTCGCGCGCGCTGGAAAGACCAGGAAATGGCGCAGATCGAGCTAAGCCGCGCCGACTACGACAAGATCAACTTCGCAGAGGTCGAGCGTCGCGTCGGACAGCTTGCGGGACGAACCTTCCTGGAGCTGACCACCGGCAAAGGTGGCAGCGAAGCGTCCGTCGAAAAAGCGCACATTCGTCGTCGCGCAGCTGAATACAAAAAAGCGATCGACCAGATCAAGATCAAGCCGATCATCAACCCGCTGCTGAAATAAAGCTTACGGAACCGGCGACGGAACGAACTGTCCAGACTGGGGATCGTGAACGCGCTGCTCGACGGTAAAGCGCGCGTCTTTTCCCGAGCCTTCGACGGTGTAGATGTTGTAACGCGCACGCCGATCGAGGTGCGGGCTGTTGTAGGTTCCCGATCCGACGCCGATCACCGGAATCGGTCCCGACGGCCCATCTAGCATTCCTCTCAGATCGCGATGTTCGTGACCGTGTAAGACCAGCTCGCAGCCGACGCGACGCAGCAGCTTGTGAAGCCGACCGCGATCTCGCAGCGCGCGCAGCAAGTCCAAGTGCTGCGGCAGCGGCGGATGATGAATCAGCAGCATCCGAAAGTGCTCTCGGGTTGCGTCGAGCAGCTCTTCCAGTCGCCGCAGCTGTCGTCCACCGAGCCAGCCATCGGCCAGCGGCATCGGGGAAGGCAGCGCCGTCGAGCAGCCAATGATCGCAACCTGATCTCGGACGCGCACAATCGGCCACGTCGGAAGCTCGTCTTTGGGCGCATCGTCGCTCTGCGCATAAGGCAGCAGGTTTTTTTCAAACGATCGCCCAAAGTACGCATCCCAGACGTAGACATCGTGATTGCCAGGGATCGCCGTCACGCCGCGCGGTCCAAACGGCAGGCTGTCCAGCGCTTGTCGGGCTCGTCGGAATTCACTCGGAAGAGAAAGGTTTGTCAGATCTCCCGTGACCACGACATGATCGAGCGGCTGTCTTCCAAGATCTGCGCACAATGCATCGAGAAGCTGCGTCGGATGTGCAGCACGGCGCTTGCGAAGAAGGTTCAGCCAGCCAAAAAATCGCTTGCTGAGAAAGCGCAGCGGAGACGCACCCGCCAAGTCGAGCGCGTGCAGGTCCGAGATGTGTGCAATACGCATGTCGGATACAACCTAGCGCAAAGCATCCAATCCAGGATCGGACCTTTTGATGACACACTCGCAAGTCAGCAAACTGCCAGCAGGTTTCGTCGAGCGAATCGCCGCGATCGTGGGCGAAGCCGGACTTTTGACCGATGCCGACGCGATCGAGCCTTTTTTGACCGAGCCTCGCGGAACGTATCGAGGCAGCACCGAGCTTGTCATTCGGCCCGGATCGACGAGTGAGCTGTCAGCCGTCGTCGCTGCGTGTGTGAAATCCGGTGTCGCGATGGTTCCCCAAGGCGGAGGCACGGGACTGTGCGGAGGCGCAGTTCCCTCGACGCGCGGCGATCAAGTGGTCATCAGCTTGGCCAGGATGAACAAGGTTCGCTCGCTCGATCCACAGAGCTTTACCATGACCGTCGAAGCGGGCTGCGTTCTCGCCGACATTCAGCGCATCGCAGAGTCCGTCGGTCTGCTGTTTCCGCTCAGCCTGGGCGCCGAAGGAAGCTGTCAAATTGGCGGCAACTTATCGACGAACGCAGGCGGAACGCAGGTGCTTCGCTTCGGCAACAGCCGCGATCTGGTACTGGGCTTGGAAGTGGTTCTGCCCGACGGACGCGTGCTCGACATGCTGCGCGGGCTGCGCAAAGACAACACCGGCTATCACTTGAGTGGACTGTTCTGCGGTGCGGAAGGGACACTCGGCATCATCTCAGCGGCGGTGCTGAAGCTGTTTCCTCAGCCAAAAGAGGTTGCGACCGCGCTCGTCGCAGTGCCGAGCCTGGATGCGGTAATAAAGCTGCTGTCACTTGCGCGCATTGCGACGGGAGACGCGCTCACAGGCTGTGAGTTCATTCCGCGCATCGCACTCGACATGGTGCTCAAGCACATTCCCGGTACGCGCGATCCGTTTCCGACGGTATATCCACACTATTTGCTTCTCGAAGCCCAGAGTGGCAGCGACGATGGCCGACTGACCGCAGCGATTGAAAAGCTACTTGCCGACGCAGCGGATCAAGACTTGGTCATCGATGCGACGCTGGCGCAAAACCCCGCGCAGTCCGACGCGCTGTGGCACATTCGAGAGAGCATTCCCGACGCCCAAAAGCCCGAAGGACTGTCGCTGAAGCATGATGTCTCGCTGCCGATTCACCTGGTTCCAGCGTTCGTCGAACAAGCGTCTCAGCTCGTCGAAGAGGAAGTGCCGGGAACGCGCGTGGTGGCATTTGGCCATGTCGGCGACGGCAATGTTCACTTCAACCTAAGCCAGCCCGTCGGAATGGATCGCGCCCAGTTCGCGGCGCACCGAGATCGGTTATCGACGAAAATTCATGATCTCACGATGTCGATGAGCGGCAGCTTCAGCGCCGAGCACGGCATCGGTCAGCTCAAGCGCGATGAGCTGCGTCGTTATCGATCCTCCGTCGAGCTGGATGTGATGCGCAAGATCAAGGATGCGCTCGATCCAAGCGGACTGATGAACCCCGGAAAAGTGTTGTAGCGTCTGCGAAACTTCGCGCGCAGGTAAGACCAGCGTGATGTGACATTCGAGACGGAAGCAGCCCGACTTCCAGCAGCTTTTTTGGCAGCACGCCGATCTTGCAGAAAAATTGGCCACCATGAAGCTGTCTACGCTGCTCCGCGATGTCGTGCTGCGCTCGTCTGATGCTGCGGCACTACCGACGAACGCAGAGCTTGAAACGATCGAAATCGGCGAAGTCCGCGACGACTCTCGTCAGGTCCAGCCTGGCGATCTGTTCGTTGCGGTGCCAGGACAGACCGTCGATGGACATCACTTCATTGCCAGTGCAGCGCAGCGTGGTGCCCGGGCCGCGATCGTCGAGCAGGTTCTGTCTGATTGTCCGCTTCTCCAAATTCCCGTCGTCGATGCAACCAGTGCGCTGGCCCAGCTTGCGATGAATCAGCATGGTCGTCCATCGGACTCACTGACGCTGATTGGCATCACGGGGACGAACGGCAAGACCACCAGCAACTTTCTCGTCGAGACGATGCTGGAAGAAGTGGATCTTCGACCAGGACTGCTCGGGACGGTGCTCTATCGCGGACCGGGAGTCCATCGCGCGGCACCGTTTACGACACCGACGGCGCTGCTGCTACACCGAACGCTGGCTGAGCTGGCCGAGCACGGAGCCAAGGCTGTCACGATGGAAGTGTCGTCGCATGCGCTCGCGCTCGGTCGCCTGCATGGAGTGTACTTTCGCGTCGCTGCGTTTACCAACCTGACCCAAGATCACCTGGATCTGCACGGCACGATGGACGACTACTTTGCCGCCAAGTGCCGTCTGTTTACCGAGCACCTACTTCCCGCCGAGCGGGGAGGCAGAGCGGTCATCAATCTCGACGATGAATGGGGTCAGAAGCTGTTTGCCAAGCTTCCACCCGCGCAGCGAATCGGCTATTCGCTCGAAGGCCCGGCTGACATTTCCGTGCTGAGCGAAAAAACCGGCGTTGAAGGAATCACCGCCGTGTTGAAGACGCCCGTCGGGGACGTGACGCTGCACTCGCCGCTGACCGGACGCTTCAACCTGTCCAACCTGGCACTTGGCGTCGGAATTGGGGTAGCGCTTGGGCTATCCGCGACGCAAATTGGGCGCGGTCTGTCTCGGTTAAGTGGGGTTCCTGGACGGCTAGAGCGGGTTCCAAGCCGACGCGGACCGACGGTCTTTGTCGATTACGCGCACACTCCCGATGCACTGTATCGTGTCTTATCGACGCTGAAGCCGCTCACAACCGCTGGTTCACGACGGAGTAGGCTGCTGGTGGTGTTCGGCTGCGGTGGCGATCGTGACGCGGGCAAGCGACTCCTGATGGGCAAAGTCGCTGCCGAGCAAGCCGATCTGGTGATCGTCACGTCGGACAATCCGCGCAGTGAAAACCCGCAAGCGATCATCGACATGATCGTCGATGGAATTGAGTCCGCAAGGCCGCCACTTGCGCACCTGTCCGATCGGATGCAGCTTGGCACAGCGTCGAGCGGCTATCTGGTCGAGCCCGATCGTCGTCAAGCCATTCAAAGCGCGATCGTCGCTGCCAGTCCCGAAGACATCATCCTGCTCGCCGGAAAAGGTCACGAGGATTACCAGATCATCGGAACCACCAAGCAGCACTTCGATGATCGCGAAGAAGCCCAGCGTGCGCTCCAGCTTCGCAGTGATGCCCAGCCGCGCTCAGGACAGTTTACACCGCAAGCCATGCCCAGCATCCAACCATCCATCGAACTGCCGCTGGAACGCGTCCTAAGCGCAACCGGAGGCCGTTTGGTCAAAGGCTCACCTCATCGCTTCAGCGCTGTCACAATTGACAGCCGCAGCGTGACGCCCGGCTGCTTGTTCGTCGCCATTCGCGGCGAGCGACTCGATGGACATCAGTTCATCGCGCAGGCGGTTGCCAGCGGCTGCGGCGGCGTGCTGATCGAGCGCGACAAGCTTCATACCGTCCCCGAAAGCCCCAGCGTCGCGATCATCGAGGTCGCGGACACCATCGTGGCGCTCGGGCAGCTTGCGCGTGCGCATCGTGAAGCTCCCGAGATCGCGGCCAAGCTTCGTGTCATCGCCGTCACGGGTTCCTCGGGAAAGACCAGCACCAAAGACCTGATTGCTGCGATCTTTTCTGCGCACGTCAGTGAACCGAGTGAGCTGATCAAGACCGATGGGAACTTGAACAATCACCTCGGCGTACCGCTGACGCTGCTGAGACTGCGACCCGGACAGCGCTTTGCCGTCGTCGAGCTGGGCATGTCAGCGCGCGGAGAGATCGCGTATCTTACGTCGCTGTGTCGTCCCGATGTCGGTGTCATTACCAATGTCGGACCGGCTCACCTGGAAACGCTCGGCAGCTTGGAAAACATTGCCGCTGCCAAAGGTGAGCTGTTTGCGGCCATGGCCGACGGAACCACGGCGGTGTTTTTGGAAGGACACAAGCTGGTTCGCGACCAGGCAGCGCGAGCGGGCGCACTGACGGGACGACTCAAAGCTGCCACGGCGGCGACTGGGACTGGCACAACAGCATCGGTATCCGTCGAGCTTCGCGGTGAAGCCAGTGACGGACTGGACTTGTCAATCAGTTTTGCAGCGCAGCCAGCGACGACACATGCCGTTCGCTTGCCGCTGATTGGACCGCATCACGCAGACAACGCCGCCCTCGCAGCGGCGGTAGCAGCCGCGCTTGAGGTTCCGCCAGCGACGATTGTGGCAGGACTGGCCAAGGTCTTGCCGGGCAAGCATCGCGGACAGCTACTGACGCTCGGTGGACGAATGATTCTGGACGACTGCTACAATGCCAATCCGTCGTCCACCCAAGCGGCACTGCGCACGCTGTCAGGGCTTCGGCAGAGCGGTCGCGCCGTCGCAGTTCTTGGTGACATGCTAGAGCTGGGTCCGACGGAAGCGGAGCTTCACGCCCAAGTCGGACGAGCCGCAGCCAAGCTGGGCATTGATCAGCTCATCACCATCGGGGAGCGCGCCAAGCACATCAGCTCTGCCGCACAAGAATGTGGGCTGTCCGCGCAGCACGTCGATTCGCCCGAGCAAGCGGCCCACGCCGTCGCAGCATCGACACAAGCTGGCGATGTGGTCCTTGTCAAAGGCTCCCGAGGCATGGCTCTCGAGCGCGTTTTGACCCAACTTTCCACACTTCTTTCTCCGATCGCACCGACGAGCGAAGGCTAAGGAATTCGTTTTTATGCTCTACCACCTGCTGTATTCACTGCACACCATCCCAGCGCTGCGTTTTTTGAACGTGGTCCGTTACGTCTCGACGAGAAGCATCTTGGCGATCCTGACTGCGCTGCTGCTGGGGCTGCTCCTTGGGCCGTGGCTGATTGACCGTCTGCGCAAGATGCAGATCGGGGAAAGCATTCGCAGCGATGGACCCGAGGCACACAAGAAGAAAGCGGGAACCCCGACGATGGGCGGCCTGCTGATCCTGTTCTGCGTCAGCATTGCGACGCTGTGCTGGTGTGATCTGACCAATCGCTTTGTCTGGATTGCGCTCCTCGTCACAGTTAGCTTCGGTGCCGTCGGATTTCTCGATGACTATCGCAAGCTGCGCGTGTCGAAAAAGGGACTTCCGGGCAAGGTCAAGCTGGGGCTGCAAGCGATCATCACCATCGCTGTGGTGGCCTACATCTTTGGATCGAACCTGTATGACCCGAGCCTGCGCTTCCGCGTCGCGCTGCCGCTGCTCGACTTCAACAAGTATCCGCTCGAGATGTTTGCGCCGGTCTACTTCGTGCTCGCGGTGCTGGTCATTCTGGGCGCAAGTCATGCAGTCAATCTGACCGACGGACTCGATGGGCTCGCGATCGGACCTGTGATTGTATCCGCCGGGACGTTTCTCATCCTCAGCTACGGCGCGGGCACCATCATCAAGGGCTTCAACATCGCCGAGTACCTGAAGATCCCGTACATTCCCGGCAGCGGCGAGCTGGCTGTATTCTGCGGCGCACTCGCGGGTGCTGGCGTCGGGTTCCTTTGGTACAACACGTATCCAGCGCAGGTCTTTATGGGCGATGTCGGCTCGCTGTCTCTCGGCGGAGCACTCGGAACGCTCGCGGTACTCACCAAAAACGAGTTCACGCTGGTCATCATCGGCGGAGTCTTCGTCGCTGAAACCGTCTCGGTCATGCTGCAAGTTGCATCGTTCAAGCTGACGGGCAAGCGCATCTTCCGAATGGCGCCGCTGCATCATCACTTCGAGCTGTCGGGCTGGGCCGAACCGAAGGTCATTGTCCGTTTTTGGATCATCTCGATCTCGCTTGCGATCATTGCGCTGGCGACGCTGAAGGTTCGCTAAGCAATGCCGACTCAACTGACTTCTCGCTGCGTCGCGGTGGTGGGCTTGGGCAAGAGCGGACTCTCGGTCGTTCGCTTCTGCATCGAGCGGGGCGCAAAAGTCGTGGCCTGTGACGATCGCGGAGAGGCAGCGCTCGCCAGTTCTTTGTCGTCGATTGCGCCACTGTTATCGACGGGCCGACTCGATCTTGTCCTGGGCGGTCTGCGTCCAGAGGTGCTGTGCGCTGCCGATCTGATTGTCTGCTCACCCGGCGTTCCACCGACGCGGCCTGCTCTGATCGCTGCGCGTCAGGCGGGCGTACCGATCACCGGCGAAATCGAGCTGGCCAGCCAGTACATCACCGCGCCGATCGTCGGAATCACCGGCACCAACGGAAAATCCACCGTCACCAGCTTGTGCGGAGCGATTGCCAAAGCCACGTCTCGTCCCAGCTTCTGCGGAGGCAACCTCGGCACACCGCTGATTGATGCCGTCGGTACTGCCGCTGCCAGCCCCAAGGGCATCGTCGTCATCGAGCTTTCGTCGTATCAGCTTGAGACCTGCGAGACGCTCAGCTGCCACGCTGCGGCCCTGCTGAACCTGACGCCGGATCACCTGGATCGCTATCACTCGCTGCGAGAGTACGGCGACGCCAAAGCCCGCATTTTTCGCAACATGGCACCGTGGAGCCCGCGTATCGTCAGCGCCGACGATCCCGAAGTGCAAGCACTGTATGCGCGCCACCTGGGATCGAGCGATCCGTGCTTCCTGTTTACCACTCAGTCATCGCTGCCGTCGCGGAGACTGCAAGGTCGAATGCTTCAGCTGGGCGGTTACGTCGATGACGGGCACTTGGTCCTGCGCGGTGTGACGGGCGGACTTGATGCCTCACAAAATGGAACCGATGTCAAGGAAGAACGGTATTCACTCAGCGAGTTTCAGCTCGTCGGACGACACAATCAAGCAAACATGCTGGCTGCGTTTCTGCTGATGCGCGCATCCGGCTTGGCCAGCTACGACGAAGTGCGACGAGCCACCGTCGGCTTTTCCGCCCTGCCCCATCGCATGCAGCTCATCGGCGAAGCGCACGGTGTGGCATTTTTCGACGACAGCAAAGGCACCAACGTCGATGCTGTCGTCGCAGGCCTGGCTGGTTTTCCTCGTCCGCTCGTGCTCATCGCCGGTGGCCGGGACAAAGGTGGATCGTACGAACCGCTGCGCAGCGTCCTTTCGGAACAAACAACACGCGGTGTCATCACCATCGGAGAAGCTGCGCCACTTATCGAGCAGTCCCTGTCGAGCAGCGCGTTTCCCGTCCAACGTGCCGCGTCGCTGCCCGAAGCCGTCGCCTCTGCCGTCGCGCTCTGTCAGCCCGGTGACGCAGTGGTCCTGTCGCCCGCGTGCTCGTCGTTTGACATGTTTCGCGACTACGCACATCGCGCCGAGGTCTTTGCCGACGCAGTGGCTGCACTTCCCGGTGCCAGCATGCGAGTCACGCACGGTCACAGCCACGACGGGGTTGCGAAGTGAAGACCGAGCCGACGACGCTGCCCGGACCTTCGTCGCATCGGGCCGATCCAGTGCTGTTTACCGTGGTCTTGGTGCTCGTCGGGCTGGGCCTGGTAATGGTCTATTCTTCTTCGGCAGTCCTGGCGCAGCAGAAGATGAACGACAGCCGGTACTTTCTGGTCCGAGATCTCATCTGGGTTGTGCTCGGTCTGGTCGGAATGGCGCTGTCGATGCGGATCGATTACTCGCTGTACCGTCGGCTCGCTTATCCGATCTTGGGCTTTGCGACGCTGCTCCTCGGAGCCGTGCTGGTGATTGGCTCACGAGTCAACGGTGCGCGTCGCTGGTTTCACTTCGGACCGCTGTCGTTTCAGCCCGCCGAGCTGGCCAAGGTCGCGCTCATCATCTTTTTGGCGCACATCTTGGCGAAGAAAGCTGACAAGGTTCGGCACTTTTTGATGGGCTTTCTCCCGCCGCTGTTCGTCTGTGGGATGTTTGCGGGACTGCTGCTCAAACAGCCGGATCTCGGCACCGCGATGATCGTCGGAGGCACCACGATCACGATGCTGTTTGTCGCCGGAACGCGCGTCAGCTACCTGGCTGGCGCTGGGCTGTTTGCGCTCCCGATTGTCTACAACGCCATCGTCGGAACCCCGTGGCGACTGCGACGCATCTTGGCGTTTCTCGATCCATGGCAGTTCCGCGATACCTTCGGCTATCAGATGGCTGCGTCGCTGATTGCGGTCGGATCCGGCGGCTTGACGGGACAAGGTCTGGGTGACAGCCGTCAGAAGCTGCTGTTTCTGCCCGAAGCGCACACCGACTACATCCTGGCGATCATCGGCGAAGAGCTGGGCTTTATCGGCGTCGGCTTCGTGATCGCGATGTACATCCTGCTGGTTCTGCGCGGCTGTGCGATTGCAGCGCGTGCGCGCGATGCCTTTGGCATGTACATCTCCGTCGGAGTCACCGCGATGTTCGGTCTTCAAGCGGCCTTTAACATTGGCGTCGTCCTCGGTGCGCTGCCGACCAAAGGCCTGACGCTGCCGTTTCTGTCGTTCGGAGGCTCGACGCTGGTGATCGATCTGTGCGCCATTGGGATGCTGCTCAACATCTCGCGCTGTGAGCCTGCGCCCGTCGAAAAGCGAAGCAAAAAAGGTGCGTGGAAGCGCTTTTGGTCCGTGCGCAGAAACCGTCGCCGTTCCGCCGAGAGACTGTCGGGAGCCCGCGTATGAGCCCAGCCACATCCAAGCCAGCTCGCGTCGTCATTGCAGGCGGCGGCACCGGCGGTCACTTGTTTCCTGGCCTGGCTCTCGCCGAGCAGCTCAGCCAGCGCGGCGCGTCCATCACCTTCGTCGGAACCGCGCGCGGCATCGAAGCCAAGGTCGTTCCTTCGTCGGGCTATCCGCTGGAACTTATCGAAGTCTCGGGACTCAAGCGTCAAGGAGCGGTCGCGACGCTGCGCTCGCTGCTGCGGCTGCCGGTGGCGCTCCTTCAGACGCTGCGGCTCTTGCGGAAGCTGCGTCCCGATGTCGTCGTTGGAGTCGGAGGTTATGCATCCGGTCCCGTCGTGCTGCTCGCATCGCTGCTGCGGATTCCGACGGTGGTGCTCGAACAGAACTCCATTCCGGGGCTCACCAACCGCATCTTGTCGCACGTCGTGCGTCGCGTCTTTACGTCGTTCCCCCACGCCAGTCGCTACTTCCCACGCGGCAAGGTCGAGCTACTTGGCAATCCGGTCCGTCAGTCAATCACCGATTCCAGCGTCCCAGAGCCGGTCGAAGCCGTCGGTCCCGTGCGCCTGCTGATCCTCGGTGGTTCACTCGGAGCCAAAGCGGTCAATACGCTGCTCACCGACGCACTGGCAGAGCTGTGTAAGAATCCACCACCTGCGCTGTCGCCGCTCCGCGAGCACCTATACATTCATCATCAGACGGGGCCCAGCGATTTAGAGCCCACCCAGCAGCGCTACAGCCAGCTTCCCGAGCTGGCTTCCTGCGTGTCCGTCGAGCCCTTCATCAGCAACATGGCCAGTGCCTACCGCGACTGCGATCTGATGATTGGCCGAGCCGGAGCGACGACGATTGCCGAGCTGACCGCGCTGGGTCGCCCCGCCGTGCTGATTCCTTTTCCGTTTGCTGCCGACGATCATCAGACGCACAACGCTCGCTATCTGGTCGAACACGGTGCCGCGCGCATGCTTTTGCAAAAAGACACCACGCCCGGACAGCTTGCGCAGGTCATCGTCGAGCTTTGCCAAGATCGAACCGTGCTGACCGCGATGGCCAGTGCCAGTCGCAGGCTCGGCAAGCCCGATGCCGCCAAGCGAATCGCCGACGAAGTGCTTAGGCTTGCCACGTAGCGCAGCCGTCCCTGTTCGCTCGCGTCAGCGTCCGCTCAGCTCTAGATCCTGGCGCGCGCGATCCCCCGAGCGCAGCTCGACCGTCGCGATGGCTGAACCTTGCGCACTGCTCACCGCGAGCCGCAGCCGCACCGGAGGAAGATCCGACAGCACATACTCGCCGCGTCGATCCGTCCGACTTCGCGCCACCACCTGACCGTCATCCGCTGTCACAGAGACTTCCGCACCTTCGACGCTGCCGCTCGGACCACGAACTTGTCCTGACAGCTCGGCACCACGCACAAAGCGCAGTCGCACATCGCGCACCGTCACTTGATCGGGAGAAGACGACTCCGGCACTTGCAAAACCTGTCGCAGCGACGCAAAGCCGCGCGCGCGTGCTCGCAGCGTCAGCTGTCCCGTCGGCAGTCCCGTCTGAGAAAAGCGACCATCCGGACTCACCAAAAGCGGCCAGCGCTCGCCACTTGGTAGATCCAGCCAGACTTCCAGTCCATCGGGCAGTCCAGACGAACGTACATCTTCAATCAGTCCTGCGATGCCACCGCCAGGTCGCAGCTCAATCCGCAGCTCGTCCCGTCGCTGTTCCATCTTGACCAACTGAAACGCAGGCGCAAAGCCCGGCGCGCGCACCGACAAGCGAGCTTCTCCCGCAAGCAGCATCGGCAGCACAAACTGACCACGAACATCGCTCTGGGCCTGACTGCGCGCGCTACCGACTTGGACATCGACCCGCGCCGAAGACACCGCAAAGCCGCGATGATCGACGATGCGGCCATGAACATCTGCGCGCGCCGCCAGACCGCTCGCTGCTTGCAGTGGATCGGATGAATCGGGTGACAGTGACTCTGCGCACTCGACGGGAAGAGCCAAGCGAAGGACCATGCGCGCCGAGCCCACCGACGAAGGCTCTGCCAAGACCTCGACTTCACCCGATGCGCTCTTGCCTTGATGGTTGGCCAAGAGCAGCAGCCGACCACTTGTGATCCCGACGAAGTGAACCAGTCCTTTGGCATCCGAGCGCGCCACCCAGCTCGACGCGCTGACCGAGCCACGCTGAAGACTTCCCGCCACCGCCGACTGTCCGGCCATCACCTCATCAGGAAACGGGAGCGGACCCGGCAAGACGCCCAGCTCCCCCAGACGCTGCGTCCCTGCACCGCTGGCCGTGAGCAGCCCAGGCCGCGCCAGCACCGACACACCCTCTACCGGCTGACCCGACTGATCCACCACCAACACCCACAGCTCACGCACCTGGGAAGCACCCGCATCCGGTCTATCAGCCACCGGATTCGTCGCCACTGGCATCACCGCCAAGTCCGGCGCAGCCACTGGCGCGGGCGGCGGCGCGTTCGCCACCGGCGCATGCGGCACATCCACCACGCGCGCCCGGCGCGGCAGCCGCGAAGCCAGCCCCCCCAGCACCACGCCCGTCAGCGCACAGCCAAGCAGCAGCGACAGTCGTGCATAAAACCGCGCGCGCTCCGCATCGTAAGCAGACATCCTGTCTCCAGGCTACTACGACCCCAGGCGAGGGCTACTTGAACTCCTTGTGGCAACTGCCGCAGGCCCCGCCCAGGCTCTTGGTGGCAGCTTGGAGCGCCGCCGCATCTTTGGCCGTCAGCGCCGCCAGCACCTCTTGCGTTCCCTTTTCGAGCTGCTCCGCATGCGCCGCAAACGTCGGAGGCTTGCTGCCCGCAAACCGCGTCTTCACTGCCGCGTTGATGGCCTGCACTCGACTTGCAGAAGCCGTGAGCGCCGTCACATCCACATCCGTCAGCGCCGCCCCCGCCGAGCGGTCAAACAGCGGCTTCGACGCACTCTCCATCGACTCCATCAGGTCGTGTAGCGACTCCGTGCCGGTCAGCGGTCCATCGGGCTTGGCGCCTTTGCAGCCCACAAAGCCCAGGCCCAAGGTCAGCGAACACACAGTCAGCAGCGAGCGAACAGTCATCGAACGTCCTCCAAATCGGTTTGGCAATTCCAACGTGCTTTCGTCACGAGCCAGCGCATCGCGCTTAGTCCGGCTCTCCCAGCGCGCGACGAGCCTGCACGGTATAGCGACCATCAGCTTCTCGAATGTACAGCGGCGGCTCAATCACCAGCCCGCCACGATAGCCTTTTTGCGCTTCCACCATCACGCGCTGCGCGGGCTCTCCCGCTTGGGGATGAACCAGCCGCAGCCGACGCACGGGCAGCGAATGTTCCCCCAGCGCCGTCAGCAGCTCCGGCAGACGCGGCGACGGATAGACAAACGCCACCCGACCGCGAAACCCCACCAGGCGCTTCGCAGCCGCCACCAGCTTCGGCAGCGGCAGTCGCAGCTCATGTCGAGCAATCGCCTCTTCGCTATCGGGATTCACGCCCCCGTGGCCCACCGGATAATACGGAGGACACGACGCCACCAGCTCAAACGACCCGCCGGGCAGCACTTGCTTGGTCGATGGCGACAGCACATCTGCCAGCACCACTTGGCAGCGCGCCGTCAGCTCATTTTCCACGATGTTCCGACGCGACAGCTCTGCCAGCCGAGGCTGTAGTTCCACCAGCGTCACGCGAGCCTGCTCAAATCGCCGCGCAAGTCCCAGCCCCACAATGCCAACCCCCGCGCCCAGATCCGCCACCTGCCCAAACGATCCGTCTGACACAAAGTCAATCAGCAACAGCGGATCGATGCTGAAGCGATAGCCCACCACTGGCTGCCACAGCCGCAGTCGTCCGCGCAGGATCGAGTCACAGGTCAGCTCTCCCACTTCGAGAGATGCCGCACGTTCCATTGCCACAGGCTACTGCGCTCCCGAGCGCTGGACCGACTCTGCCGGATCGAGCGGATTGCACACGATTCCCGACGCAATCTTTGGATAGAAGTACGTCGATTTCTGCGGCATCACCTCGCCCGCTTCCGACACAGCCATCACCTGCGTCACCTTCGTCGGGTTCATCATCACCACCGCTTGGACATCCGGCTCCCGCGCGGCGACAAGCGCCTGCTCATTGTCCTTTACGTAGCGAAGATACGTCTGAGACTCCTGCGCGGCGCGATCGATCCCGAGCGCTTGCTCGATCAAAAGCGCGTGCAGCAGCGTCACATCCAAGCTGTGCAGCACCTTCGGCCCCGGCACAAGCGACAGATCCGCATCGCTGCGCAGCTGAAGATAGAACGCCCGCCCGCCCGACAGGATCAGATAGCTTGGTGCTTGCTCACCCCGCCGCTTTAGCCCTTCCCGCGCTTCCCCGCCCGTCTTGGGCACCGCCTGCTCTTCGATGTGAAACGCCGCGCCCAGCTTCGTCAGCAGCGAAGCAAGGTCAAAGCCCGGCAGCGAGTGCAGCACCCGATGCGTCGGAAACACAAACAGCCCCGGATCGCGCACGTTGCACAAAAAGATCGATCCGTACTCCACCGCCGATTCCGGCCCCAAGTAGCCCGGCTCTTTGCGCAGCTCGTCCCGCAGCGCCAGCATCGTCTCGTAGCGATGATGTCCGTCTGCGATGTAGATCCGCTTGTCTTGCAGCACCCGCGAAACCGCCGCGATGGCCGCTGGATCGATCAGCCGCCACAGTCGATGCTCCACCCCATCCGAGGTCGTTCCGTACAGCTCCGGCGCTGACTGCTCAAGCTGCACAAACGCCGCATCTGCCAAGCGCTCTGGGTCGTCGTACAGCCCAAACACCTGCGACAGGTGCGTCCGCGTCGCCCGCTTGAGCTTCAGCCGATCCACCTTCGGACCCGACAGCGTTCGCTCGTGCGGCAAGATCACGCCTTCGGAAAAGCGATGCAGCCGAATCCGCGCGATAAAGCCTCGGCGCACGATCTTTGCCGCATGCGGCTCTCCCGGTGGAGCAAACACCTGGTGATAGCGATAAAACGCAGGCTGATCATCCCGCGTGACCACCTCGCCGCGCTGCCAGGCTGCCAGCGTCGCCTTCGCCACCTCGTACTTTGCGTCCGCGTTCGCCCTCGCTGGGGTCTGCGGCAGGATCAAGTGGACGCTGTTAAACGCCGACTGACCCGCCAAGCTCTTTCGCTCCGCTTCTCCGATGACATCATACGGAGGCGCCAGCAGCGTCGAAGCATCACGGCTTGGCGTGCCCAGCGCAGCGGACGGACGGTAGACAAGTCCTCGGAACGGAATGACTTCAGCCATCGAACGCGGTCCTTTCTCTCTCTTGGGTGACGACGACTACTTGCCCGCTGCCGCAGGCTTGGCTGCCGGTGTCGCTGGCTTGGCCGCTGGTGCCGCTGGCTTGGCCGCCGGTGCCGCTGGCTTGGCTGAAGCCGCTGCTTTGCCCGCATCTGCCGCTGGCTCGGCCTTTTTGTCGGTCGCCGCTGCTGCCGCAGGTGCCGCCGGAGCCGCCGCTGGCTGCGCCGTCCCGTCCTTGCTCTGCTCTTCGGCCAGCTTGGTCTTCATCCGCGAGAGCAGACCGTCATAGTTGCCCGCGCCGATGATGCGCTGAAACTGCGTCCGATAGTTTCGCACCAAGGACAGCTCATCGGTGATCACGTCATAGACCATCCAGCGGCCTTCCGGCTTTTGGATCATCCGGTAGTCGATCTGAACCTGCGTGGTCTTGCCCTTGGTCGCCAGCCGCAGTGTCGTCGCCACCTTGGACTCGCTGCCTTCGATGCTCTCTTCGCCGTAGCTCACTTCGTAGTCCAAGTTGGTGCGCAGCTGCCGGATGTAGTTGCGCTCGATCAGCTCTTTGAGCGTCGCCACAAACTCGGTCCGCTTCGCCTCGCCCATCTTGTCCCAGTGCTCACCGAGCGCCCGCTTGCACAGCTCGCCGTAGTCGAGCAGCTCAGACGCCCGCTGCTTGATCTCTTCCTTGATCTTCTTTTCTTCCGCCGAGCCCGCATCCGTCTTTTGCCGCAGCAGCTTTTCACACGCGCCGTTGAGCCGCTGAAGCGTCGCCTTCGGACTCTGCGCAGCCGCCGCCAGCGCCGGACGACTGCCGGGCAGCGCCACCACACCTACAACCGAAGCGACAAGACCCAGCGACAACACCGAACCAGCCCACACCGATCTCTGCTTGCTCATTTGGGAATGACCTCTAGTCCAGACACGCGACGGAGCGCCCCACACGCCACATTGGCATCGTTGATGGCCCGCAGCACCGCAACGTGCTGCTCAAAGTACGTGCGCAGTGCGTCGTTCATATCACGCCCCTCCGCTGTGCCGACGTCGATTGATTGCCTAATACCTTGCAGCCAGCCGCGAGCCCTGCGCTCTGCGGTCTCCGCTGCTCTTAGACGGCGCTTGGCCTCCACTACATCGTTGTAGGCGCGCTCAATTTCCAGCGCCCCGCCCCCCAGCAGCTCCCGCTTGCGGCTTTCAAAGATGTTCACGTCTGAAATCGCCTTCTGAAGCCGCGCAATCCGAGGCCCCAGATCCAGCGCCCAGTTCACGCCCAGCCCCACCCCCGCTCCCAGGTAGTTCAGACGGTTCATAAAGCCGTGGTTGGGATCTTCCACCCCGCCCGCGTAGCCGTAGCCGAAGTTTACGATCAGCCCGAAGTTTGGCAGCAGCTCGGCAATCCGCAGCTTCTTGTACAGCTGAGCCCCCTGCCCCGTGGCCCGCAGCACCTTCAGCTCGGGCCGACTGCGCATCGCCGCATCCAGGTAGTAGTCGAGCGGATGACTCTCTTCCTGCCACAGCGCCAGGTCTTGTTCATCGATATCCACCCCGTTGTCCTGCACCAGATAGCGCAGCGCCGCCAGCGTCGAACCGATCGTGCGCTCCAGATCAATCAGCAGCAGCTCGATCTGGGACTCCGCCACCTTCAGCCGCATCAGGTCGATCTCGGACGCCGAGCCCTTGCCCGCTTCCAAGTCTTGGTCGATCTGCTTCACCCACCGCTTGACCTGGTCGTGGCCTTCTTTGACCGTATCGAGCGCCGCCCGCGCCGTCTTCAACCCGAAGTACGCCCGCAGCAGGTTCAGCTGATGGTCCAGCTTGACCCCTTCCGCCTGCGCCGACGCAATGTCCAGCCCCGTCTGTCCCAAGTCCCACGCCGCCGTCAGCTTCCCGAACGTATAGAGCGGCTGCGTGATCCGCAGGTTCAGCTGAACCAGCGCGCCGTAGATCGGCAGATAGTTCTGAATCGTCGAAGAGTTCAGGGTCTGCGCCACGTTCGTTTCGACACAGTGATCCGGTCCCCCGATCGGATCCCGTCCCCCCAGCGCAAGCTGCGACGGCGTTAGCTCTGCCTTCAGCTCTGCCGAGGTCTTGCACTTGACGTTCGGCGACCAGGACAGAAAGCCCGAAAAATCCGCCGATGGCAGCCGCAAAAAGATCTGCTCGTTGCGCGTATGTCGCGCCGATTCCACCGTCTGCTTCGCCGCCAAGATGCCCGGAAAGCGACCCTGCGCCATCGACCACAGCGCTTGCAGATCCAGCTTGCGCCCGCCGCTCTTGCTGCTGACGCTGTGATCGCCCACCGTTTGGCGCGCAATCTCCAGCGACTCTCGCATCTCTTCTTCCGTCAGCGGCTGCCCTGGCTTACCGCCCGCCACCGCCGACGATCCCCACAAGAGGCACGCCGTCGTTACCAGCGACAGCACAAGCCCTGTCCCTGTGCGCCCCCGCCGCGCCGTGGTGTCTTGCCCCGACACGTCTTTCGCCACAGCCCGGACTGTAGGCCCGGCGCTGTACGCAACCCTGGAACCGGAAGATAAAGAGGTCTGCACCAGCACGCTCCGAAAAAGCCAAGAAGTAAGTGGCTTTGGTATTAGACCGGCCACTTCGCTCGTGCAAGTCCTGATGCGTGGTGCGGAGTCGGAGAATGTGCTGGCTGCGTCTTACGAAGTCACTGACTGGCGCGGGTGGCTTTCCATAGCTGCACCAGCTTCACCCGCGTGCCCGCTACATCGGCCAGCGTCTGCTTTTCCAGCGTCGCCAGAAAGTTGCGCTTGGCCTCGACCAGCACCCCTTTGAGCGCACATGCCCCAACAATCGGGCAGGTGTTTTCCCGCATATCGAAGCACTCCACCAGATCGAAGTGCGGCTCGCTGCGGCGCACCACATCGCCCAGGTTGATCTCCTCCGGCTGGCGCGCCAGCTGGAGACCCCCGTTGCGACCCCGTGTCGCTTTCACAAAGCCGTTCTGCACCAGCAGTCGCGCGACCTTGCTCAGGTGGTTGGTCGAGATGCCATACGCCCGGCTGATGTCCAGAACCGCTGGCAGGCGCTCCCCATCCTGCGGCGGATGATGGGCCAAATAGAGAAGAATCCGCAGCGAGTAATCAGTGAATTGAGTTAACTGCATCGCTCTTGCCTTCGACCAGAATACGGCCTTCTCCGCCAGTTTGGGGCGCGTTCGTCAGACTTCTGTACCACGGAAAGCTTCCGTTACGTAATGTAACAGTGCGCACGCTCCCTTCATATCGCTCGCGGCTCGGTTCGGCAAGCAACTAGCGACAGAAGGCCAGCGTGTCGCGCGTCCAAGCGGACAAATAACTCGTATTTTTCATGCCAAATTTTGCTACACTCATGCATTGCAGGAGGGGGAACCATGCAGTCGCTCTATGAACAGCTCGGTGGCGCGTCCGCCATCGAGGCAGTGGTCGAAAGCTTTTACCGCAAGATGCTGGCCGATGACCGGGTCGCGCGCTTCTTTGACGGCATCGACATGGATCGTCAGATGGCCAAGCAGGCCGCCTTCATCACCATGGTCACGGGCGGTCCCAACCACTACACGGGCCGCGACATGCGAACGTCGCACGCCAGCATGCTCAGCAAGGGTCTTGGCGATCTCCACGTTGATGTGGTGATCCAGCACCTGACCGGCACGCTCGCCGAGTTTGGCGTCTCGCAGCCGCAGATCGAACAGGTCCGCGCCCTGTGCGAGTCCGTTCGCGACGATGTCCTAAGCCGCGACAAGAAAGTCTAAGAACGCCTAAAAAACCGATTGCGGACCCCGCTTGCTGCATCGTCGGTCCTCACGTACTTGCGTACGCTCCGGGCCTTCTCTTTGCACTCGCGGTTCCTCATAACGGTTTCGTTAGGCGTTCTAAAATCCGCTACCGTTGCGGCCATGCTTTTTGCCGATGAGCTGGCCCGTGCCGCCGCCCTGATCCAGTCCGGTCAGCGCTTTTTGATTGGAGCCCACGCCCGACTCGATGGCGATGCCATTGGATCGATGCTCGTCACTGCCTACGGCCTGCGCCTGCTCGGCAAAGAGGTCTTTTTGTACAACCCAGACCCCGTGCCGCGCCGCTTTCAGTTTCTGCCCGGTGCCGCCGACATCCGCCGCAAGCTGCCCGCCGGACTTCGCTGTGACGCAGCCCTCATCCATGACTGTGGGGCCCGCCACCTGCTTGGCGATCACTTCCCCCCAGCCGCCGTCACCGGACCGCTCATTGTCCTCGACCACCACGCCATCGTGTCCGAGCTGGGCGACATCGTCCTGCGCGATCCAAGCGCGGGCTCGGCGGGCGTGATTGCCATGCGGCTGCTCCAGCACCTCGGGGTTTCACCCGATGCCATCCCCCGCGAGCTGGGCACCGCCCTGTTTGTGTCCTTGGTCGAAGACACCGGCTGGTTTCGCTACCCCGGCACCAACCCTGAGGTCTTCGCGCTCGCCCAAGCCGCCCTGCGCAGCGGCGTGGCCACCTGGGATGTCGCCCTCGCCCTCGATGAGCAGCACTCCGAAGCCAGCCTGCGCCTGCTCGCTCAAATATTGCCCAGCCTAGAGCGCCACTGCGAAGGCAAGCTCGCCCTGTTGACCCTGACCGACCAGATGATGCACGACGCGGGCGCGACCATGGACGACATCGGCAAGCCCGTAAACTACGCCCGCGCACTCAAGGGCGTCGCGGTCGGCGCGCTCATCACCGTCAGCGATGATCGCATCTACGTCAGCCTGCGCGGCAAGGGCCAGGTCAGCGTCGGTGCCATTGCCGCCCGCTTCGGAGGCGGCGGCCACCACAACGCCGCCGGCTGCACCATCCCCTACCGCGACTCCGCCGATGTCAAAGCCAGCCTCGCCGAAGCCAAAGCCCAGCTCATCACCGCCTGCCAAGCCGCCCTCCAAGAAGCCCAGGCTTCGGCCTGACTAGCGCAGCAGCGGCACCAAGCGCTTTTCGACATACCGCAAGTAGTTGGCCAGTCCGCAGTGCTGACCCCGCTGTAGCAGCAGTTCCAGCGAGGCATCCCGATAGCACGAAAGCTCCCGGCTGCGATCGTCCCGCGTCAGCGCGGCCAGCACCTTCTTCGCACTCCGCTTGGACGACGCATCGTCATCAGAAGCCCACAGCTGCTCCGGTCGCTCGCACGGATGAAAGCCCAGGTGCTCGCGCTGCTCGGCCAGCCACCGCTGCTCCTCCGCGCTCCCTGGCTCAAAGCCCGCCAAGATCCAGCTCTCGCGCTTGCAGTGCTCCGCCCCAATGACCACCTGGAACGGCCAGTGACGACTGGGATCGCTCCGCGCCTGCTGGAGCCCCGTGCAGCGCTCCGGGTGGCCATCGGTATCGCGGATGAGCAGCACCGCGTGCGGCTGCTCCGGCGCAGGCAGCGCGGCAAACAACAGCAGCGCCCGCCGCCCACTGGCCGCGTCCATCGCCCCGGACTCTGCCCCAAACTTGCCCGCCACCCGCAGGCCGCGCTCGCGGATGAGCTTCGGCACCTCGCTCCAGCGCAGAAACGGCTCGGCTGCGGTCAGTCCCTGCCAGCGCCGCACATCCGCAAGCTGGACATCGCACAGCCACGGCACCCGCGCTTCAAGCAGTCGATCCGCCAGGTGAGTCGCCAGCTCGTAGTCCGCCAGCGCCTCGCAGACCACGCCGAGTCGCAGGGGCTCACTGCCCGCTGGCATCTGCCTTGGCCCTCTGTTCCCGCAGCCACTCTTCGCCCACCGTGCTCCACATCTCACCGGGCAGCATCAGATCTTTCCAGCGCGCAAACTCGGGGTGCTCCATCAGCGTGCCGCACAGCGTGGACCCGTCTTCGGCTGCCGTCACGATCCGCACCTCTTCCGGCTTCAGCAGATCCAGCAGATAGGGTGAGTGCGTCGTCGCGATGACCTGATAGTCCGGGTTCTGCGCCAGCAGCGCGCGCAGGATGCCGATCAGCTCCCGCTGGGCGCTCGGGTGCAGCCCCCGATCGATGTCATCCAGCAGAAACAGCCAGCGCCCTTCATACGCCATCACGGCGGTCAGCAGGCCCAGCGTCAGCAGCGTGCCCTCACTCACCTGCTCTGCGGGCACCCGCGCCGCCCCGCGCAGGTCAAACGCCAGCTGATAGCCACGCCGAACCTCTGTCCCTTCGGCCCGCTGCCCCATCGGGTCCGTGGTCGAGACGGCCACTCTGACATCGACCGGCAGCAGGCGCACCTGCTTGACCACCGGAATGACCTTCCGCAGCGAGTCCATGATTTGGGTAAAGCGCAGCGGGTCCGACGTGGCAATGTCCGCCAGCGTTCCCGCCAGTCCGGCCCCGTCCGCCGTCATGTGCGAGCCATCCGGCACAGCCCGCCGCGCCAGCGACCCCACATCGAACCGATAGATCGGCACCGGCACCCCCAGAGACGGGACGTCAGTTCGCTCCATCCGAGTTCCATCGGCCAACGTCAGCGCAAACCTAGGCTTTAATACCCTTGCAGTGGATTGACCTACTCCTTCGGAATACAACGACAGAAACTCTTCGACCCCGTTCCGCGTCCAGTCCACCCGCAGGCCGATCTGGCTGTCCGCGCCCGCCAGCTTGCAGACCAAGTCCCGCGAGATCTTGGTTTCGCGGTTGCTGCTCTCTGTCACCTTCGTGGCCAGCGAGATTCCTTGCAGGACGCTGGTCTTGCCAGAGGCATTGGGACCGACCAGGACCGTCAAGCGCGACGCAAAGTCGATATCCACCTTGCGCAGGGACTTGAAGCTGCGAAAGCTGACCTTCGAGATCATGATGACCGGCACGATACCCCATGGCCCCGAGAGCTGACCATGGGGTTTTGTCCCTACCCCCGCGCTGGGGAATCTTTTTTGGGGCGGCGGCGGGAGCGGTAGTACAGGCGGATGCGGCCTTTGTCGCTCGGGAACAGCGTGATGAGCGCGCCTTCATTGCGACGTAGCTGCTCGATCAGCTCACTGCGCGACCGCACCTCTGCCACAAACGCGTGCGAGGCGTCCGTCTCGGCCTGGTCCAGCGCCGCTTCCGCCGCCGTCGCCTCTGCCGCCAGCTTCAGCAGGTCTTTTTTGTACTTCTTCGCCAGCTCCGGGTGATGCGTCGTGAGCGCGTCGCACATCTTGACCACCTCGCGCTCTTGATCGGCCCCTTGCCGCGCAATCAGCCCCGAAAAGCCGTCGGGATACAGGTCGCGATAGGCAGGCTGCGCGCGATCTTTGCGCACCGCCGCAAAGACCTCCAGTTCGCAGGCCCGCTGGGCGTCGTCATGCACAAACTCGGCAAGGTTGCGCAGCGCCTGCTTTTCCTGACGCAGCGAATCGGCGGCATCGGCCAGCCCGGCGGCCTTGCGCAGCGCTTCCACCCGCTGCTTGACCGCCGCCGCCAGGTGCTGCGTCGTGGGGTCCGCCAAGAGCGCCGCATGGTGATAGCGCGCATCGCGGAGGATCTCTTCAGTGCTTCGTTCTTCGTTTAGAAAGGTTGGCATACAGTCCGATTAGCACTCACCTTTCCCCCCCGCAAACGCCCCACCCCCACACAGCGACGGGGATTTTTTCAAAAAAACCATCGCTACCCGGTCTTGCGCAGCGGGTCCACTGGCCCAGACAGCGATTCCAGCAGCGTGCGCGCCTTCTCGGTGGCCACATGCGCGGTCCCCAGGCACTGGGACAGGACATCCAGCGCCCGCTGGGCCGTCTCGGCAGCCTGCGGCCTCCCCAGCTTTTTCTGAATCCGCGCCAGCGCAAAGAGCTGATGCCCCACATCGGGATGAGTGGGCCCCTGCACCTGCTCCCCGATCTCCAGCGCCCGCTCGGCCAGTGCCTCCGCTTCGTCCCCCCGCCCTAGGTCGAGCCGAGTCAGCGCCAAATCTGATGCTATCGCCGCATAGGCAGGATGACGGTCCCCCAGCGTCCGCTCGATGGTGGCCAGGCAGCGAGTCAGCAGGGCCTCGGCCTCGCTGGGCTTGTGCTGCTGGTAGAGCACCCCAGCCAACTGCCGCAAGGTGGCTGCGTAGTTTGGGTGCTCCGGGCCATGCTGCTGTTCCCAGAAAGCCAGGCTGTGCCGCAGGATCGGCTCAGAATCGGCCAGCTTGCCTTGTTGCAAAAGCACCAGGGCCAGCATCGTGAGAGAGACAACGTACGTCGAGTGATGCTTGCCGTACTGGGCTTCCAGGCTGAGGAGGCTTCGTCGCAGCAGCGCTTCGGCCTCGGCATACTTGCCTTGACTGTTCAGCGCGACGACCAGTTTCAACAGCCAGTCTCTGACCACTGGATCGGCAGGGTCTGCCTGCGCGGCATCCCCCCCGATGAGCTCCCGCAGGAGCGCTTCTGCGCGGCCATGCTGACCACGCGCCATCAAGAGCCAGAGTTGCAGGCTGTGTACCTTGGGCAATAGCAGCGGACTCGCCGATGGTGCCAGTGCAAGCAGAGACTGGCAGCGCGCAAGCAGGGCTTCCGCCTCGGCATACTTCCCTTGGAGCAGCCAGACTTCCGCCAGTTCCAGCCAGGGGATGCAACCGAGCGGGTGGTCTTTGCCAAACACCTGCTCTGCCTGCTGGGCGGACCGCTCCAGGGCCTCCACCGCTTCGGGAAACCGCCCTTCGGCGACCAGCACCTGGCCCAGGCTCAGATCCAGAGCGTACCGCAGCACACTGGCCGTGTCGGCAGACGCCAGCGCTGGTAGCTCGCTTTGGCACGCACGCAGCCCATGCTCTGCCGTGTGGTGCTGTCCCTTGGCCTTGGCCAGGCGCGCCGCCAGGATCCGCCGCAGCAGCCGCTGATCTGGCGTGGTGTCTGGCTGCAAGTCAAAGCGGCTGAGCAGATCGTGGGCCCGATCCAGCTGACCGGTCTCTATCGCCATGCCAGCCAGCCCAAGCAGCGGATGCCAGATGTCTGGCAGCGGCATCACCGCGCTGAAAGGCGAGAGCGCGGGCAGCTCCGAGGGCGGCAGGCTCACATCACTGGGGGCGGGCTGCCGGCGGACCCACAGCGCCACGTAGTCGCTAAAGTCCGGGGCAATGGTCATCAGCGGCACCCGCTGCGCCGGATGCAAAAACAAGATCCACGGCACCTTCAGGTCACGAACAAACAGATCGCGCTGGACATTGAGCTGACGCATGTAGTCCTGGGACGTGCCGCTCACCACGCCGGACAGCACCAGCATGCGCGGCTGGCTTTCCACAAACATCGTCCGCAGCTCATGCCACAGGTTGTGGCCTTGGATCTGGGCCAGATCGACGTGCAGCACGCGCGGACCGACCAAGGCACGCAGCGGGGCCAGCAGCAGCTCTCGCTCGGCGGGGCTCTCGACCTCTACCACGGCCAGTCGGAAGCCCAGATCGAGGTTGCGCTCGACAAAGCGCCGCAGCGCCTCTCGCTCTCTGGGCTCCCAGGGCTCAGGTGACGGGCTCAAGCTGGGCGTAGGCACGTTGAAACTCCGAAAGCTCGGCAATCAGCGGGTGGATGTCGTACCAGCCTGCGCCGTTGTACTTGAAGACGTAGCGCAGATAGAGCACCCGTCGGCACTTGTCATCGTGAAAGGGCTGCTTGTCCCGGGCAATCCGTGCCAGCGTGGGGAACAAGCCTTCCATGTTGATGCTGTCACGCAGCCGCTGCTTGCGACGGGATGCCGCGTACTCAATGGTATCCAGGGACAACACCCCTGCGTCTTCCGCCTGGAGGCTGGCATCGCTGACCAGCTGCAGCAGTTCCCGGATCGCCCCGCCAGAGGCAATCACCAGCCGGTCGCGCGCCTTTTCATCTGGCATCAGGCGGTCCAGATCGATGCGGCGTCCCAGCGCGTCTAGCAGCAGGTCGCGTCCGGGGCCGTCGAATTCATGGTAGGGCTGCTCTGGTCGTCGCAGCCGCACCGAGTTCATCACCTCACACGGGAAGTGCGCGTCGATCGGCTCGCTGTGTGGCTGATAAATCAAGCTGATGGGCGGCGTCAGGATCAGCGAGCAGTGCAGCTCACGGATGCGGTCGCCGTTCTGAAGCAGCAAGCGATCGATCACCGCAGGCTCGTAGCGATCCAGGTTGTCGAGGACGACCAGCAGCTCTCTGTCCTCTTGGACCAGGATCTGGCGGGCTTCATCAAGCAGCAGGTTGACCCCATCGAGCAGCGCGCCGGGATACTTCTTGAAGACCGCTTTGACTTCCTCGCGGTGCTTGCTTTCGACTTTCATCGTGCGGGTGAGGCTGGCCAGCAGCTTGCCCAGCAGGGGCAGGCCAGGCTCTGCCTTGAGCCCGACGGCCAAGTCCAGCGACTGGTCTTTGCCCCAGGCGGTGGACTGAATCACCTCTTGGAACCAGTGCTCGACCTTCTGTAGCCGCTCGCCAGGCAGTGGCGTGTCCCGCTCTCGCATCTTGTGCTCAATCAATCGGGCCAAGACGAGCAGCAGATCCTCGACCTCAATGCGATGCGAGTCCATCTCGACCGAGGCCTCTACATACAGCGCCTCGTAGCGCTCCCGCAGGCGATGGGTCAGTCGCAGTAGCTCGGTGGTCTTGCCCGCACCGCGATGGCTGGCACAGACCAGATGCAGCGACTTGCCCTGCGGATTGCGCCGCAGCTGCTGCTCCAGCTGCTGAAACGAGTGATCCCCCCGACCCCGCGTCAGATCTTGGTAACGGTCATCCTCGGCAGCCAGCGGCTCATTGGGCCCACAGGTCTGCGTCACCTGCTCGATGGTCTTGGCAAACCGGACGGGCGAAGGACCGATGTGCGGAGCCAGGCCCGCACCGCTGCCACCTGCCACCGCAGGCTGAAGGTGCTCTGCGGGCTCTTGGGGGCGCGTCAATGCCGTGGTCTGCGCGGCACTTGGTTTGTGTGGGTTTGACATCGCCGCGAAACCTAGCACAGCTGCGCGTCTGCCACTTCACTCCGCTGGGACATGCGCAGGTCCGTCCCGCCACGTTCCAAACCCCCCACCCCCACGCAGTCCCAAGGCACTTGGGCGTGACAAAGTGCTGCACAGGTCCGCTGGATCACGACTTTGCGCTGACAAAGTCCTGCACAAGTCCGCCGGATCACCACTTTGCGCTGACAAAGTCCTGCACAAGCCCGCTGGATCACCACTTTGCGCTGACAAAGTCCTGCACAAGTCCGCTGGAGCACCACTTTGCGCTGACAAAGTCCTGCACAGGTCCGCTGGAGCACCACTTTGCGCTGACAAAGTCCTGCACAAGCCCACTGGATCACGACTTTGCGCTGACAAAGTCCTGCACAAGCCCGCTGGATCACCACTTTGCACCCAGCAAGCCATCTGGCGCTCACCATTGATCACAAGTGATTGGGATGAGGGGGGTTTTGGCGGAGGTGGGCGGCGAGGAGTTCGATGCGCTGGAGGCCTCGCGTCAGGACGATGATGCCGGGCGGACCGCCGGAGGACTTGCCGGTGTAGCCGCCGAG
>JAEUKB010000021.1 GCA_016794365.1 Myxococcales bacterium | reverse complement strand
CTACGAAACCAACAGTTTGAGCAAAGAGCGTGGGGGCGACCGGAGAGCTTTTTTTCGGGCCGCCTGCGGAACGGAAAAAAGTCTCGCAGGGTAGCGGGGCCCCTCGCGAAATGTACGGGTTTGGGAATGGACGGGGTTTAGAACGGAATGTCGTCTTCCGCTGCAAAGTCCCCCGGATCATTGTGCATGGCCGGAGCTGGCTCTGCGGCAGCCGGACGAGCATAGCGACCGCCGCCGCCGCCGCCTCCTCCTCCTCCGTACCCACCTCCGCCGCCGCCTCCTCCTCCTCCGTACGACTCACGGGAAGCGTAGCCACCGCCGCTGTGCGCACCCTCTTCACGCGCACCACCACCGCCCAGGAACACCACCGAGTTGGCCACGATCTCGGTCATGTATTGCTTCTTGCCTTCTTTGTCGTCCCACGAGCGCGTCTGAAGCCGACCCTCAATGTAGACCTGACGACCCTTTTGCAGAAACTTCGCGCAGTTTTCCGCCGTCTTGCCCCACACCACGATGCGGTGCCATTCCGTACGCTCTGCCGGTTGATCGTTGCGATCGCGATACGTCTCGCTGGTCGCCACACGCATCTCGCAGACCGGCTGTCCCGACGGTAGATACTTCACCTCAGGGTTGGCTCCGAGATGACCAATGACAATGACTTTGTTTACGCTACCAGCCATGGGAATCCCCTTTACTTCTACTTCGTGAAGTCAACACCCAGGACATTTCCCAGGAAGGACAGTCGATCGGTTGCTTCATCAATGCGCTTGCCAGTTGGTTTGCCAGCGCCGTGACCTGCGCGCACATCGATGCGAATCAGCGCCGGAGCCGGTCCCGCTTGTGCCGCTTGCAGGGCTGCTGCGAACTTGAAGCTGTGTCCCGGAACCACCCGATCATCATGATCCGCAGTCGTCACCATCGTCGCTGGATACTTCGTTCCCGGCTTGATGTTGTGATACGGAGAGTACGCTCGCAGCGCCTTGAACTCCTCTGCGTTATCCGAAGATCCGTAGTCATCGATCCACTCCCAACCGATCGTAAACTTGTGGAAGCGGAGCATGTCCATCACACCCACCGCAGGAATCGCTGCGCCAAACAGTTCGGGCCGCTGCGTAATGCACGCACCGACGAGCAGACCCCCGTTTGAACCGCCCGCGATCGACAGCTTGGGAGTCGAGGTGTACTTGTTCTGAATCAGCCACTCTGCTGCGCTGATGAAGTCGTTAAAGACATTCTGTTTGCGCAGCTTGGTTCCTGCGCGATGCCACTCTTCACCGTACTCTCCACCGCCGCGCAGGTTGGCGTATGCGATCAGTCCGCCGTGCTCCATCCACACCAGATCTGCGACGCTGAAGCTCGGTACGATCGGAATGTTGAAGCCGCCGTATCCGTACAGATACGTGGGATTCTGTCCGTTTTGCACAAGCCCTTTGCGATGCGTCAAAAACATCGAGATCTTGGTGCCATCCTTGCTGGGATAAAACACCTGCTTGGTCTCGAAGTCTTGCGGATTGAACTTGAGCTGCGGCTGCTTCCAGACCTTGCTATCGAACGTGGTCAGGTCCAGACGATAGATCGCGGGCGGAGTATTATAACTTGTAAAGGCATAATATGTCTCTTTGTGGTTCCGTCGCCCAGCGAAGCCCATCGCGGTTCCCAAGCCCGGAAGCGTCACTTCTTTGACCAGCTTGCCCGTCTTGTCAAAGACCTTCACCTGCGTGGTCGCGTTGTGCAGATACGTCGCCACAAACAGGCTGTTCACCAGCGAGACATGCTGAAGCGTATCACTCTGCTCTGCGATCAGCTCGCGACGCTCTTTGGGCTTGCGGATGTCGATTGCAACCAGCTTGTTCTTCGGAGCCGTGAGGTCTGTCTTGAAGTACAGAATCGGCCCGTCGTTGTCGATGAAGGAGTACTCTGCATCGAAGTTATCGACAAGCTCGATGATCTTGCTGCCCGGCCTACTCAGGTCTTGATACAGGATGCGGTACTTGTGGTCCGTTCCTTTCGCAACGGTGATGATCAGATACTTTCCGTCATCCGTCACCGTCGGAATGAACTGCCATTCCTTGTGTACCTTGTCTTCATAGACCAGCGTGTCTTGCGACTGCGGAGTCCCCAGCTTGTGATGGTACAGCTTGTGGAAGAAGTTCACGTCTTCCAGGCTCTTTACGCCCGCCTTTGGCTCGTCGAAGCGTCCGTAGTAAAAGCCCTTGTTGTCCTTGGTCCACGCGACGCCGGAAAACTTGATCCACTTGATGACATCAGGAAGGTCTTTTCCGGTGGCCACATCGCGGACATGCCAGTCCTGCCAGTCCGATCCCGCCGCCGACAGTCCGTACGCGAGCAGAGTGCCATCGTGACTGACTCCCACACCACCGAGCGCCACCGTTCCGTCTTTGGCCAGCGTGTTCGGGTCTAGCAGTAGCTGCGGCGGAGCATCCAGCGACGTCAGCGTATACAGCACACTCTGGTTCTGGAGTCCGCTGTTGTAGGAATAGAAGAAGCGATTCCCTTCACGCTGTGGCGGCGAATACTTTTCGTAGTTCCACAGCTCGGTGAGTCGCTGCTTGATCTTGTCGCGACCGGGGATCTTTTCCAGATACCCAAACGTCACCTTGTTCTGGGCTTCGACCCACTGTCGCGTCTCTTCAGAGTCGAGCGATTCCAGCCAGCGATACGGATCTTTGACCTTTTCGCCGTGGTATTCGTCAACCTGATCAACCGTCTTGGTGGGTGGATACATCAGCTTGGGCTCAGCCTTTGGCGCCGGTGCGTTGACGGCTTGTGCGGCGGCCTGTGCGCCAGTCTCTGGAGGCAGCGCCCAGACCAATGCTCCGACGGAGAGAAAGCCTCCGAGGGTTAAAAATCGAAACGGATGTCGAGCGATGGATGCAAACATGGCGGCGGACTATAGCCGAAAAATTTGGCTCAAGCCGGAAACTTGTGCTTCCGTGCCGAGCCATGGCGATTCGGCTCAGTGACCTAAACCCGCCGCAGCGCCTGGCGGTCGAGACAACCGAGGGACCGCTCCTGGTTCTGGCGGGCGCAGGCTCGGGAAAGACGCGCGTCATCACCTATCGGATTGCGCACCTTCTGGAAAAAGGCGTCCGTCCAGAGTCCATCCTGGCGGTGAGCTTTACCAACAAAGCCGCCGAAGAGATGCGCGAGCGTGTCGATCGACTCTGCACGGGCGGACAAGCGCGCGGGGTGATGCTCTCGACGTTTCACGCGCTCGGTCTGGTGATCCTAAAAAGTGAGCAGGCCGCATTGGGAATGCCTTCAGGATTTTCGGTCTATGACACCTCGGATCAGCTCGGTGTGATTCGTGAGATCTTGCGTCACGCGCACATCGAAGGTCGCAAGCTAGAGGTCAAGTCGATCCTCAGTCGCATCAGTCGCGCCAAGAACGCAGGAATGACTCCGCAAGACTTTGTGATGCAGGTTCGCAGAGCGCGCTTTGTCAGCGAATACGACGGCTTCACCGCCGAAGTCTATCCGCGCTATGTCGAAAAAATGCGGGCGCTGCATGCGCTGGATTTCGATGATCTGCTGGTGGAAACGCTGCGACTCCTTTCCGAAAATGAGCGCGTGAGGAATCGCTGGCAGACTCGATTCCGTTACCTGATGATCGATGAATATCAGGACACAAACCACTGCCAGCTTGCGCTGCTTCAGCTCCTTTGCAAAAAGTACGGAAACCTGGCTGTCGTCGGTGATGATGATCAATCGATCTACGCTTGGCGCGGCGCAGACAGTCGCAACATCTTGCAGTTTGAACAGCAGTTTCCAGGCGCAAAAGTGATCAAGCTGGAAGAAAACTATCGATCAACCGGAGGCATCTTGCAGGCAGCCAACGCGGTGATCGAAAAGAACACAGCGCGCCACGGAAAGACGCTCTGGACCCAGCGTGGCGACGGAGAACCCATTCAGATTGTGATCGCTCCTGATGAAGATGATGAAGCGCAGTTTGTCGCAGAAGAGATCGATGCGCTGGTGATGTCGAAGAAGTTCGATCTGCGCGACATTGCTGTGCTGTATCGAACCACCAGACAGTGTGAACCGCTTGAGACTGCGCTGCGCTCGGCGCGAATCGAGTATCACGTCATCGGAGGTGCTGCGTTCTTTGATCGCAAAGAGGTCAAAGACGCGATGGCCTATCTGAAGATGCTGGCGTATCCGCACGATGAGCTGTCTCTGCGTCGCGTCATCAACTATCCTCCGCGCGGAATCGGTCCCCAGGCGATGGAATCGCTGTCTGCGCTGCACCAAGAAGCACGCAAAAAGAAGGCCGATCTCTCGCTGTGGGAGCTAATCCGTGATCTGGTTTCCCACAAGACAGGATCGCTCGATCTGTTTGCGCAAGAAGAGTCTACGCCACAGCACGAAGGTCTTTCGCCCCGGATCATGGCGTCGCTACAGCGCTTTGTCCGCAGCATCGAAAAGTACCAGCGCGTGTTTGCGGAGCAGGGTGGAGCACGGCTAAAGGAACTGGCGGAAGAGCTGCTGCGTGAAGTCGGAATGCAAGACGACTTGATCCACGCTGGACCGACGATGTCGCAAGCGGAACGGAGACTCCGTAACTTGCGCGAGTTTCTGTCCAGCATGCAGCGCTACGCAGAGAAAGCCGGTCCAGACTTTGACATGCTGTCGTATCTAAATCGGCTGACGATCTCGTCGCAGGATGAAGATGTCGATGATGCGCTGCGCGATGCGGTCACGCTGTCCACACTGCACGGTGCCAAAGGTCTGGAATGGAAAGTGGTGTTCTTTGTCGGACTGGAAGAAGAGATCCTGCCGCACAAGCGATCCCTGGAACCACGTCAGTCCGACTACACGATTGCGTCACGCAGGCTTGGCGACAAAGAAGAAGGGGACGAGCACTCTTCCGATCTGTCTGAAGAGAGACGACTCTGTTACGTCGGCATCACTCGTGCGCGCCAGAAGCTGTATATCTCACGGGCTGAAATGCGGGGTGGCTGGCCCAAGAATCCAAGTCGGTTTCTGGACGACATTCCGCCCAAGCTGCTGATGATGCGCGAGCTAAGTGGACCCCAAAAACCACCAGATCCGCAAGACGAAGACGCGTTTGTCAAATCACTGATCGCACGGTCGCTGTCCGTCTCACAGTAAGTGCATTCCGCGAGGTGCTTCCCTTACGGCGCGAAGCCTGATACATGATTTCAGTTCAAATCACAGCGCAGTGCGCGACAGCAAAGCAGGCAACAGGGAGATGACCAGAAGCACCCGAATCGTCGGCTGGGGTGGAATCGGAACGGAAGGCGAAGAGCGTCTGTCGGAAGATCTGGTGCGCATAAGTGAAGGCGTTCCAATTGCGCGCGGACTCGGTCGCTCATATGGTGACTCTGCGGTGCCGCCTCCGTCGCAGCCCGTGATTCTGGGAACCACGCTGGCGGATCGGATTCTGTCGTTTGATGAATCAAGCGGAGTCCTGCGCGCAGAGTCCGGACTGTCTCTGTATGAGCTAAATCGCATCTTCCTGCCGCGTCGTTTTTTTGTTCCAGTCACCCCAGGAACGCAGTTTGTGACGCTGGGCGGAATGGTCGCATCGGACGTACACGGCAAGAATCATCACGTCGAAGGCTGTTTTGGCGAACATGTCTTGTCGCTCAAGATGCGCACTGGAACCGGCGAAGTGATCGAGTGTTCCAAAGACGTTCACGCGGATCTGTTCTACGCCACGATCGGTGGAATGGGACTGACCGGACACATCTTGGAAGTATCGTTCCAGATGCGGAAGATTCCATCGTGCTGGATCTATCAGGAAACCGAGCGGGTGGCGGACCTAGATACGCTCCTCGATGCCTTGGGACAGGCCGCAGAGAAGTGGCCGATGACCGTCGCGTGGATCGACTGTCTTCATGAAGGACGCCACATGGGACGCGGCATTCTGTATCGCGGGCGCTGGGCCACAGAACAGGAAGCTCCTGCGTATGCGCCCAAGCCCAAGATCCGGCTGCGCGTTCCGTTTCAGCTTCCTTCTTGGGCGATGGGAAAGCAGTCGGTTCGGCTGTTTAACTCTGCGCTGTATCACCAGCACATTCCGCGCGTTCGCAAAGGAATCGTTTCCCCGGAAGAGTTCTTCTATCCGCTCGATGCCATTCGCGACTGGAATCGCATCTACGGAAAGCAGGGCTTTACGCAGCATCAAGCGGTGTTGCCAGCGTCGAAAGGACGCGCTGCGGTGCGGCGCTTTTTGGAGCTGTTAACTTCGCTTGGGGGTGCTTCCTTTTTGTGTGTGCTCAAAGACTGCGGCGCGCAAGGAAGCGGCATGCTGTCTTTCCCGATGCCGGGAACCTCGATTGCGATGGATCTGGCGCTGCGGGCGCACACCCAAACGCACATTGATCGCTTAAACGAGCTGGTGATTCGCGAAGGAGGCCGCATCTATCTGACCAAAGATGCGCTGACGCGGCCCGAGCACTTTGCCCAGATGGAGCCGCGACTGTCCGCCTGGCAAAAAGTTCGGGACAAGTGGGATCCAACGCATCGCGTACGCAGCGCGCAGTCTGTTCGTCTGTTTGGAGACAAGCCATGAACGTCGTGATCTTGGGAGCGACAAAAGGAATGGGCCGCGCGCTCGCCAGGCTCTGTGCAGAGTCAGGAGATCGCGTATTTCTCCTCGGACGCGATGCCGAAGATCTGCGTCGTAGCTGTGCAGACTTGATCGTTCGCAGCGGCCAGCATCAGCCGGTGGAGTTCGCGCTGTGTGATCTCGAACAGAGTGCATCGTTTGAGCCCGCGATCGCGCAAGCCAAGCAAGCACTCGGACACATTGATGCGATCGTAGTAACGGCAGGTCAGTTTGCTACGCAAGATGATCTAGAGTCAGACTCCGCCTTGCTTGAGCGTCTGCTGCGCGTCAACTTTGTAAACACCGTGCTGCTTTGTGAAGCGGCCAGAAAGCTGCTGCTTGCCCAAGGTGGCGGTACGCTGTGTGTGTTTGGTTCCGTCGCTGGGGATCGCGCAAGAAAGCCAGTGATTCTGTACGGAGCCAGCAAGGCTGGACTGGCTGCCTACCTAAACGGTCTGGATCACAAATATTATGCGTCCGGTCTGCGTGTTATCTGTGTCCGTCCGGGATTTGTGAAGACTGGAATGACTGCGGGGCTGCGTCCGCCTCCGTTTGCGGGAGAGCCAGAGCAAGTTGCGCGTGATGTGCGCGCCGCGCTGCGATCGCCGCGTCCGGTGATCTACACGCCGCTTGTGTGGGAGCTGGTGATGAGCGCCATCTCTGTCTTGCCGCGCGCGGTGATGCGACGCATCAACTTCTAACGGCTCCGTACACTGATCGCCTCCGCGCTCGCCGCTGCATCGAGCTCACAGCGCTCGCCGCTGCACAGACAACTGGAATCGCGATCCCGGCATCTGCTATCTGTGGTCGCTTCCGCTGATGCGCACACCACTTTACAGTAGAGACAGACAGGCACAGAAGGCGCGCGTCCTTCTGCGTGGCTGGCTGCTGTTGTGGCTGTATCTGCTCTTTGCGATCGCGCTGCCGGGTCTGCACGTCGCCACCCACAAGAGCGATCACGATCACCACGCAGGCGGTCTTCACTATCACGCACCTACAGACGATGCAGCGTCGGGTGGGAGCGATTCCTCTCACCCAGCGGAAGACGCATCCGGCCATTCCCATTCAGATTCCCATTCCCATTCCCATTCTGATCCTCATTCCCATTCTGATCCTCATTCCCACTCACACGCGGATCGAGATCTCGATGATTCAGTAGGCCAGCATGCGATCCACGCGCACTCGATCAATCCGGACGCTTCGCGTGCAAGCGGTCTGGCAGATCCATTACGCAGCCATCAGGAACGCGCTTCTCTTCGAGCATCTGTCGCTTCGCATAATCTGCCTGACGATCACGCAGCGGGAAGTCTCTGTCACTTTGCACAGAGCGTTCTCCAAGCGCGGCTGGTCGTCGAGCTAGCCCACGCAGCGCTGCTTGCGTATCGCGCCAAGTCCCTCTGTGTTCATCGCACGTTCCGCGCCTGCCAAGTGGCTGGATCGCTCGGTGCGCGCGCACCGCCAGATCCGCTGTCAGCCTGATTGATCACGTAGGAACTGTGCGGTGAAGCGCACCACGGCCGTGGTGTATCCGCCGCTTCTTGTCCATCCGTCGCAAGGTCACAGAGTTCGATCTGTGCGACGGAAACATGAGCCTTTGAGGAGCCTTTTGATGAACACCAATATGATGCGTACAAAGCGCATCTTTTTCTGGGCCACGCTGCTTCTCTGCCCGATCGCGCGCGCACAGAGCCCGTCCGCGCAGACTGAAGTCGATCCAAGTGCAGTCACACAGACAGCGACACCAAGCAGTGAAGTGACGCCTGCTGCGTCGAACAATCCTGCGCCATCCACTGTCGCTGCGCAGCCAGTTGATTTGACGCCGTCCACTGTCTCTGCGCAGGCTCCTGTCTCTGCGCAGGCTCCTGTCTCTGCGCCTCCTGCTGCTCCCGCTGTGTCCCTGGATGAAGAGCGACGCTTCACCACGATGGTGGTCGCAGACAGACCCATGTCAGCCGCATCATCGCTGACCGTACGAGAACAAGATCTGCGGCTGCGTCCGATTCAGCGCGTCTCGGATCTGCTGCGGGTGGCCCCAGGACTGATTACCGTCCAGCACGCAGGTGGCGGCAAAGCCAATCAATACCTGCTGCGTGGCTTCGATGCCGATCACGGAACCGATGTGGCACTGACGCTCGATGGGATTCCCATCAACATGGTGTCCCACGCACACGGACAGGGATACGCAGACACAAACTTCATCATTCCTGAGCTGATCGAGCGGATCGAGGTCTTCAAAGGTCCGTACTTCGCAGAGCTGGGCGACTTTGCTACCGCTGGTGCGATCAACTTGGTGACAAAGAGCGCGCTTCCGCAGGCCATGGTCAGCGTGCAAGGTGGGATGTATAACACGCTGCGCACGACGGTGGCGGCAGGTCCAAGCTTTGGCAAAATTCGGACCCTCATCATGGCGGAAGGAAGCTATGCCGATGGTCCGTTTGACAACCCAGAGCGCTACAAAAAGTACAACCTGTTTGCCAAGCTGACCTACGATCTGTCGGCGCGATCCTCTGTCTCGCTGGCTGTGTCGAGTTACGGAGGGGACTGGTTCGCATCGGGACAGATTCCTGCGCGTGAAGTCGATGCAGGACGGTTGGGATTCTTCGGCTTTCTGGACCCAACCGAAGGTGGCAGCTCGGCCAGACAGAATGTGTACCTGGCGTATCAGCTCCGCGACGACAAAAACGAGCTGCACGCGCTGGCCTATCTGTCGCGCTATCAGCTGCGGCTGTATTCCAACTTCACGCTCTTTGCACGCGATCCAGTTCATGGGGATGGCATCGAGCAACAAGATGAGCGCTACCTGGCCGGACTGCGGGCCAGCTATCGTCGAAGGCTGCGGTTTCGCTGGCTGTCGTTTGATACCAGTGTGGGAATCTCTGCACGGTTTGATGACATCGAAAACGGGCTGTATCAGCAGCAGAACAGAGAGCGCTTGGCGACGACAGCAGAGCATCAGATTCGGGAAACCAGCCTGGCTCTGTTTGCAAAGGAAGAGATCTCGTTTGCGCAGTGGGCGCGGCTGATCGTCGGACTTCGTGCGGACTACTTTCTGTTCGATGTCCTCGATCGCGCAGAGGACCTGTCTTCCCTTGGGAATGCGCAGGGCGGAGTCCGTGGAGCGATGCAGATCAGTCCAAAAGCAACGCTGGTGGTATCACCGCACAAGAGCACCGATCTGTTTGTGAACTTCGGTCGCGGCTTTCACTCAAACGATGCGCGCGGAGTGGTGCGTGCCCAAGATCCTGTGACACCGCTCGCAGCTGCGCTTGGCTATGAGCTGGGAGTCCGCACCAGGCTGTTTGATCGACTGGATCTGGCCGCAAGCTTTTGGGGTCTGTCCCTGGATAGTGAGCTGGTCTGGGTGGGCGATGAAGGTGTCACAGAGGAGTCCACCGCGACGCGACGGCTCGGCTTTGAACTGGAAGGAAGGCTGAAAATCCTAAGCTGGCTGTTTGCAGATTTGGATCTGACCGTGAACGATGCGCGCTTCACCCACAACGCAGGAAATGCCAATGCGGTGGCGCTGGCACCACGACTGACGATCGCAGCGGGGCTGTCTGTTGCGACTCCGTTTGGACTACGTGGTTCGCTGCGGTTTACCGGCATCGGATCGCGACCAGCGACGGAAGATGAGTTCCTGACTGCGCAAGGTGCATATCTGCTGGATGGCTTTGTGGGCTATCGCTGGCGCTTTGTCGAGCTGGGTCTGTCGATCGAAAACCTGACCAACAGTCGCTATCGATCGGCGCAGTTTGCAACGACTTCACGTCTACAGAGCGATCCCGTGACCAGCGCACCACCACCAAGCGGAGCCTGCCCAAGCGGAACCAGAACCCAAGTATCTGACGATGGAAACTTTGCGGGCTGCGAAGACGTACACTTTACGCCCGGCTCTCCCATCAGCGTTCAAGGACGACTCACGCTGTACTTCTAGTACACGTTGATCGTCGGACAGCGCAGGCTGTCGTGCCAATTGGCGGACTCCTTTTCTGGACTCCTTTGCCGGACTCCTGGCGGACTCCTGGCGGACTCCTTTGCGAGCGGCTGCTTGATGCGACATCTACGCTGTCTGTAGTTGACTTCTGTGTGCAGAAGGGATCATGTTCCGCACCTCAACACCTCGTGATGAAAAGGAACTGGTAATGCGTATTTTCGGCTTGTCCGCTTCTCTCTGTTTCCTCCTCCTAACCGGCAGCATGTCCGGCTGTTCCGACAAAAGTGAGACCACTCCGCCCGATCGCATCACCGATGACGGTGGCATCATCACACCCAGCGATGATGGCGGAGTGACCCCGCAGCCCGACGCTGGTGGACCAAAGGACTGCACCGCATGTCTTCCCAATCAAGTCTGCGTGGAAGGCGCGTGTGTCTCTGTCCCGGCCAGCTGTCCCTGTCCGAAAGAGACGTACTGCGATCTCGCCACCACATCGTGCAAAGTCGGCTGTACAGCCGATACAGAGTGCAGCTCGGGACGCATCTGTGACACCAGTAAGAGAGTCTGTTTCAGCGGCTGTCGCACCGACGCTGCATGTGGATCTGGAAAGATCTGCGACAACCTCACCTGCAAGGTCGGCTGCCGGACGGATGCAGCGTGTAGCGCTTCAAACATCTGCGACAACTTGATGTGCCGCGCAGGCTGCCGCACCGACGCTGCGTGTGGCGCTGGAAACATCTGCAACATGGTCACCAAGACCTGTCAGATGGGCTGTCGCAAAGACACAGACTGCTCTGGATCGGGACAAGTCTGCGACACCGCAACCAACACCTGCCGCACTGGCTGCCGCACCAACTCGCACTGTGCCAAGGAACAGATCTGCGATACGGCCAGCTCGAAGTGCGTCGCTGGCTGCGATACAGACACGCGCTGCAACAGCGGTCGAATCTGCGAAAGCTCGATGTGCGTAGACGGCTGCCGCAGCAGTGCAACCTGCGCGCTGGGAACGTACTGCGATACAGTTACAACCAAGAAGTGCAAGCCCGGCTGCAACGCTGACAAGACGCGCTGCAACGTCGGAGAAGCCTGTGTCGGTTACGTAGACGGAACCTACAAGTGCCAGTCGAACTGCTACGGCTGGGACTGCAACGGAACCGGCTGGGAGTGCTTCAAGGTCGGATCGGATAGCGCGGGGGCTCGCTGCCGCCAGACTTGCAGCAGTGATGGTGACTGCTCGACGGCAGGACATCGCTGTACGTGGTTTACCAAGAACGCTTCCTATCCCGGTTCCTACAGCACCCAGTACTGCGCGCAGCCATGTACGGTGGCAGGCTGCATGGCGTGCGTAGATGGCTATGGGACATTTGGAACCTCTAGCTGCGATGCGGCCACCAAAGGCTGCCGCAACGTAGCGGGAGTCGGCTACCAAACGAGCCCCAGCTACGGCCTGTAATTCCAGTCGTACGCATTCCTCGCCTTCCCCCTTTCGTGCCCCTCGCCTTCCTCTTTCGCGCTCACTCACGCTGAATCCTCGATTCCCTTTTTGCGCGGGACAGTCGCATCAAGTGGCTGATTCCTGCCGCAGAATCGTGATACGGTGATGACCAAACGCGTGATGTCTTCATCCTCTACGCCGGATCATGGTTCCCTGAGCGAAGAGCTACCCAGCTTGCCGCGATCACAACCGGGACAGCGACGCTCGCGGTCATTCGTGCCACTGTCCCAGCGCTTGTCTCGGGTTCTGGGAGACTGGATCGGAATCGCGATTCTGTTTCAGCTCTGGATTGCGATGCTGCTGCTGGTTGCCCACAGCGTGATCATTCCTCGCACCTGTAGCCAGAGCTGGCCGCGCTGGGTTCCGCTGATCGGGGGAGCAAAGTCGATCCTCTCTGCTTCACGTACAGTCCGTCCAGAGTGCAGCGAGGTCATCGATTCCGCAGCACGCGCACTGCCTGCAAGTCCTGTGATGACGGTGCAGGATACAATGACGACGTACATCCTGCCCGATGATGCGCTGATCCTGGCAACGACGCTGTGGGCGGTGGCAGCCATGCCGCTTTTGTTGTCGTTTGGGGCTGCGCTGATCTCAAAGTGGCAGCAGTCTCCCCGCGCGCGTCATCGCTTCCTAGCGGAACAGGAACAACAAGGATCGGACTGGACAGAGCGCGAGCGAAGCTGGAAAAAGGAAGCGGCGGAAGGCATCGCAAAGCAGTGGCTGATCGAGTCACGTCACGCCGCACAAGCGCAGCACCGCATGATGCAACATGCGTGTCTGTATGGCTTTGCAACCTCTGCGATCTTTGCGTGGGGAATCCTGACCAACAACAGCGCGGCGCTTACGTGTCAGACTCGAATGATGGCAGTGGCCGCAGCAAGCGCAGCATTCACTTCGTTTAGCCTCAGCTTTGGACGACTGACTGTTCGTGCATCGATCCGGGACACCAGTGCGCGGATGTTTGCTTATGCACTGCGCGCGCTGATTCTGTCTGTGCTGGCTGCGGTCCTCCTGGTGTCGCTGATGTGGCATCACAGCCAGGCTCCGATTCCGACTGTATCCGACGCTGCGCATGCTGCCAAAGATGCGATTGTACTGGCCGCGCAGCCGTTTAAGGGGCCCACCAGCTACATGATGCTCGGAATGGTGGTTGCACTCATCGGGGAAGGAGTCCTAAACCAGATCACCGCGCGCGCTGCATCCGCGATGAACCTGGCCACCACCGCACGCAGCAGTGAGAGCACCAAAGAGCTTTCGGCCATTGAGGGTCTGACCGAGCATGACATTCTGCGACTTGGAGAAGAAGGCATCGACTCTGTTCACGCGCTGGCGATGGCCTCTACTGCGTCGCTGTACTTTGCGACTCCTTACACCTTACAGAGACTGTGTGACTGGCAGGATCAGGCACTCCTTATCACCTATGTAGGACTCGCCAAAGCCCAGATGTGTAAGGAAAAGCTGATGGTACGTGGTGCGATCGATCTCCAGCGCAAAGCAGACTTTCTGATGGCTCAAAGTACAGAGTCATCCCCGGAAGCAAGTTCAGCGCAAGACAAGACCTTTGAGATCATCCGTAGCTCGCTCGGTTTTATCTCGGTAGAGCAGGCCAGAGAGTCGCTGTTTCCGATCGCTCATGATGAAGTGATTCGTCGGCTTCGCATCCTGCATCGCGGCGCAGTTACCGAAGACTTCCGCGCCTGATACCTGTACCTTCAGCGTCGCTGTTGTAGGCATTCCCAAACAAGACAGACTTTCTGAACACGTCTTCCTATCGCGTGATACGATCCGTGCTGATTCAGATTGAAGCAGCGGGTGATCACACCACCTTGGCGAGGGCGAGACGCAATGATCACGCAGGTAGCGAATCGGATTGCAACGGCCTCCATTGTAAACGATGACCCCGAAGCCGCAGCACAGGAGGCGATCCGTGAGCTAACTGATCAGCTGGGCGCGCCCCCTAGCATCGTGGTGGTGGTCTTTTCCGCAGACTTTTCCGCACAAGCGATTCGCGACGGAATCTACCGTGAGCTTCCCGCTTCTTCGGTCCTGGTTGGCTGCTCTTCCTATGCAGAGCTGGGTCCAGATGGAGCGCTCACTCACTCGGTCACTGCGCTGGGACTTCAGCTTCCGGGATATCAAGCCAGAGCACTCTCTACGCAGGGCGGAGCCGATTCCTTTGCGATTGGGAAGAGCCTGGGGGAAGGACTCCTTCATCCCAAGCCAGATCTCCTTCTGCTGTTTCCAGATGTCCTCACGCTCAATGTCACGCGACTGCTGCGCGGACTTCAGTCTCAGCTCGGAACAGAGCTTCCCATCCTTGGTGGTGCGCCCGCAGACAACGGTCAGTTCCGACAAACAGAGATGCTCTGTGGTCAACACATTCAGCAGTCAGGAGCCGTAGCACTCGCACTGTTTGGGCCCCTTTCGATTTCGTCCGCAGCCTGTAGCGGATACACACCTGTCTCTGTTCCACTGCGCGCAACCAGCGTCGAAAACGGCAATGTACTTCTCGAACTGAACGGCAAAAGAGCGCTGTCTGTCTACCTGGATTTGCTGGGACCGCGTCGCAATGAAATGCCTGCGGTGACGATCGAATATCCCATCGGAGTGATCCGCAGAAGCAGTGGCAAGACAGAAGTGCTCACCGACTTGGTTCGCGCAGTCTTCGGAATCGATGAACACAGAGGTGCGCTGATCTTAGGAGGCGACATTCCTTCCCATGCAGAGCTGTGTATCTTGAGCGCGACGCGGAGCGATCTTCTGTCGGGAACCAGAGCTGCCATCGATTCGATTCTGTCTGCACCCAAAGATCCAAAAGATTCAAAAGATCCAAGCGCTGCGTCCGAGCTGGTGCTGATCTTTAACTGCATGTCGCGCAAGGTCATCCTCGGTCCGCGCTACAAAGAGGAAGCGTCCATCCTGCACTCCTTGATCGATCGGAAGACGCCGCGCTTTGGCTTTTACACCTTTGGTGAGCTGTCTCCGGTGCAGTCTGTTACCCAACATCACGAGTCCACATTTACCGTCGCTGAAGTTCGATTTTCGCGCGCTACGTAGCGGAGTCCTATCATGCGCTGTGAACGCTGCTGTCTTGAAGATCCTGCAAGTGAATCGCTCGATTTGGACTCCTACTGTCGCAAGATCACAGCGTGTACAGAGTGTCCGCTTCAGCAAGGAACAGCGACGATTTCGCGTGATGTCCTGATTGGCAACATTCGCAGGCTCACGGAATCAGCGCGACAGAATCGCCAGCAGCAAAATCGCATCCGACAGCTAGAGCGCGCGCAGCAAGAGCTGACCGAGGACATTCAGCGATCAGACGAGCGAGTCGCCAAGCTGGAACAGACCCAGAAAGCGACCACACACGCCGCCGATGAACAGCTTCGCGCCCAGTTGGAGCGACTGTCTGCGCAGCAGGCTGCGATCATGGCGCTCGCCACGCCGATCATTCAGGTCTGGGATGGCGTGCTGGTGCTACCGCTGATTGGCGAGCTGGATGAAGAGCGGATGCAAGCGCTCACCGAGAGTTTGCTCTCTGCGCTGCAAGAGCGACGGGCGCGGCTGGCGGTGCTCGATCTCACGGGTGTGCCGACGCTGAATCAGTCTTCGGCGCAGCATCTGTATCGAATTGCGACGGCGGTGCGACTGCTCGGTGCGGAAGCGCTGTTGTGTGGGCTGCGATCGCAAGTGGTGCAAACGGTGACGAGCTTGGGCGTCGATCTGTCCTCATTGGCGACGACGCGCAGCCTGCAAGACGCGCTACGTCGCTGTATCTTTCCTTCCCGAGAGCTTCCGCGAGTGTGAACCCTGTGCGCCTCACGGTCATCCTGGTATAACTGCAAGCTGTGCGCATGAGTCGCTGGCTCTCGGTCTTGTCGCTGTCTTTGCTGCTGTCTGCTTCGGCAGCACAAGCCGCTGATCTGTACGGTGGCGGCAGCGATCTTCCCGACGAGCTACGCTCGCTGTTGTCGGCCAGTGATCCGGCGCGCCGCAAAGAAGGCATAGACAAGCTGCAAGCGCTGCCGCCGCGACTGGCGACTCCGTATCTGCTTCAGCGACTTGCCGACGGAGATCCAGCGGTTCGAGCACGCGCAGCCCAAGCACTGGGTCCGACCCAGACGGTGGCAGCCGCTCCGGCGCTGCTCGATGGCTTAGGTGATGCCGACAGCGTTGTGCGATCCGCCTGTGCCGAAGCCATGGGCCAGTTTGCGGCCTTGCCCAAAGCCGAGCAGCAGCGCGCAGTGACCCAGCTTTCCCGAGCCATGGGCGACGGTCAGTTCGAGGTTCGCCAAGAAGCGCTGCGCGCCGTCGAGCGACTGTTTGCCACGCAGGTCTTTCAGCTATCGGATCTGCCGCTGCTGATTGGGCCAGTGCTGCTCCGGGCCGAAGACGAAAACGTCGGAGTCCGTCGCAGCGCGCTGGCGGTGCTGGGACGACTCAGTCCGCTCAAGCTTCCGTCTGAGCTGCGAAGTCGCGTCCTGTTGTCGCTCATCGGTCGGCTGTCCGATCCGGCGCGCGATGTTCGCGCCGAAGCACTGCGCAGCCTGGGCCTTTTGCACGCACAAAACGCAACGTCAGCCGCGCTGCGACTGCTTCGCGATCCTGCTGAAGAAGTCCGTCGCCAAGCCATGCTGTGCCTCGGTCGCTTGGGTGCCGAATCCGCCCTTCCGATCCTTCGCGAGCTACTGGAAACCGGCAGTGAGTCGCAGCGCGCAGCCGCCGTTCAAGCGCTCGGTCAGTATCTGCTTCCCGACGGTTCAGTGACGATCGCAAGCGCTGTACAGCGCCAAGCCGCACAAGCGATCTTACAGAGCCTGGAGCAGCCGAACCTCAAGCCGCTGGTCCTCGATGTGCTGCTGGCTGGAAGCGATCGGGTTGCACCGCTGCTTTTGTCAGAGCTTACGCGACCTGCGCTTAGCCTTGCGTCACTGGCAACCGTCGTCGAGCTGCTTCGCGATCTTGGGCCCAAGCTACCACCAGCGCAGCGCACGCTCGCAGCGACGGAACTAAGCGCCGAGCTGTGGCGCGGTCGCTTGCCCAAAGAACTGGTCCTCGATGCGCTGGCTTCCGTCGGAGATCGCAACATCACGCCGCTCTTTGCCGCGCTTGTGTCCGACAAAGAAGCGCTGATTCGACGCAAAGCCATCGAGCTGCTGCGACTGCCGCGCTTTTCCGATCGTCGCACACTCGACGCGCTGCTGGTTGCCTCGAAAGACAGCGATCCGCAGGTTCAAAAGCTGGCGCTGCTGTCGCTCGGCGAGCTGGGACAAGGTGAGCCGCGCTTGCTCGAAGTGCTGGATCCGACGGAACGACCCACGCTTGGCGACGTAGAGCTACGGAGAGCTGCCGCGCAAGCGCTGCTGTCCCACGCCCAGCAAGGACTGCTGTCCGACGCGGCGGTGTCGATGCTGATGCGCACGGTGCTGACCGTCCGGCCTGGGTCTAGCGAACAGCGTCTGCGACGAGCCGCGACCCAAGCGCTGTCGAGCTTTCTATCCCCACGTCCCGAGCGGCATGCGCCGATTGTGGCAGAACTGCTCTCGACGCTGCGCAAGTCACCCGACGGAGGCCCGCACAGCGAGGTCTTGCTGCTCTTGTCCGGCATTCTGCGTGGTCGGAAAAGCGAGACGGTGCAAGAACGTCTGCTGTCGCTGTCGCAGCTTGCCGCCGATCCAAATGGCAGCGAAGGTCAGCTTGCCGTCGATGCGCTGTCGGCGCTTCAGTCCTTCGTCGATCCCGCCGCGCAAGGTCGCCTGATCAAGCTGCTGTCGCATCGCGATCCGGTTCGGGTCCAGCGTGCCACCCAAGCGCTCGGAATGCTCGTCGCTACCAGCCCAAACGAAGCCCTGATTTCGGCCCTGCTGGGACAGCTAGACGGCGGGCCAGGCAGCGATCTACGAGCGACGAGCGAAGCCGCGTGGGCGCTGTCGTTTTTGCCACGCAATCACACCGCCACGACGCGGGTCGTCGAAAAGCTTCGCATGCTGCTTCAGCCAAAGGGCGAGTCTTCTCCAGAGCGGATCGCGACGCGGACCAATGTGCTGGCAGCGCTGGCTCGACTGGGAACGGCGGAGCCTCGCGATGCTGAATGGCTCGACGATGAAGATGCCGGAGTCCGTCGCAATGCCGCGCTGCTGATGGGCGCGCTGGTGCCTCGTGCGGGCGGACTGGAAGCGCGGCTTCGCAACCTGGCGGCGCTCGACGAAGACACACACGTCCGCAAAAATGCTGAGGCTGCACTGCTTGGACGCACGCCACAAGATGCCGTCGCACGCACGCACTGGATCGTCACGTATCAGAGCGACTTCGACGGAAAAGTCAGGCCACTTGCGCCGTATCGAATCACCCTGAGCGACGGACTGACACGCGCTGGATATACCGATCGCGTCGGTGCTGCCCATGAAGAGCGACTGCCGGACGGACCGTGTCACGTCGAGCTTCTGCCGTCTGGCCCGCCATCTCGCTAAGCCCGCTTCCCGAATCGGTGCTACAGCGCAGCGTCCAGTGACGGGAGATTCCCTGGCAGCGTAGGCCAGATCTCGACGGGAAGCTCTGCCGAAAAAGCCAGCTTCTGTCCCGTCAGCGGCTGTCGCAGCGACAAAAACGCGGCATGCAGGCTCAGACGATCCTGCGACGGACCACCGTAGAGCGTATCTCCGACGAGAGGATGCCCGATCGCAGCCAGATGCACTCGCACCTGATGGGTTCGCCCCGTCTGAAGCTCGACGAGAAGCAGCGATTCCGGCCCATGCGCAGCCTGCCGGGTCGCTAGACGAACGAAGCGCGTCTCCGCCGAGTCACCCTCGGACGCATGTGCTGGATACGCTCGCATCTTCGGTGGTCCGCTGCCGTGCGCTCTGCCAATGCGCAGCGTGATCAGACCGCGCTCCGTCGGAATTCCGACGACCTTGGCCAGATAGCGTCGCTTGATCTGTCCCGACGAGAGCTGTGCGCTCAGCCTGGCGCAGCTTTCCGACGAGCGCGCCAGCATCGTCAGCCCCGAAGTCTCTGCATCCAGCCGATGCGGCAGCCACAGCGATCCGCCGAGCACCGTAAGCAGCGATGGACCACCTTGTCGTCCCGGCTGACACGGCAAGCCCGCAGGCTTATCGACGACAAGCAGCGCGCGATCTTCGTACACAACTCGAGGCGAAGGCAGTGCAGGCTGCGGATCGGGCACAAACACCGTCAGACGCTGACCGATGGACACCATGTACTGCGCAGGCTGTGCTCGTTTTCCGTCGATCCACACCGAGCCTTGCTGATGCAGCCGTCGCGCCACGTCCAGTGAAAGAAGCAGCCGCGACGCCAGCAGCGACACAAGCTCGCGCGGATCGTCCACCGCGACGGTAAAGACCTGCTTCTTCGCCAATGCCTACGCCGCCCGTCGCAGTGCCGCAAGCGCCGTCGCAACTTCTCCGGCCACGCGCGCGTTGTCGATGATCAGGGCGCGATTGGCCCGCACGCTCGCAAGCCCCGTTTCCGTCGCAATGCGTCCCAGCAAAAACGGCGTCAGCGCCTTGCCTCCGACGTGCAAGGACTCTGCCGCTTGTAGTGCCGCATGTAGCGCTCGCTCGACCACTTCGCTCGGCAGCGCTTCCGACGCTGGAATCGGATTGCAGAGCAGCACGCCCCGTCGCGGATGAACCGCAAAATGCGAACGAACCAGCCGCGCTGCCGCCGCTGCGCCATCGACCCGATGCATCAGCGACAGCTCGCTCGACGAAGTATAAAACGCCGGAAGGTTGCCCGTGCCATAGCCGACGACCGGCACGCCCAGCGTCTCCAGATACTCCAGCGTCTTAGGCAGATCGAGGATCGCTTTGGCCCCCGCCGAGACAACCGCCACCGGCTCACTCGCCAGCGTCGTCAGATCACAGGACACATCGAGCGCATCGCCGCGATGAACCCCACCGATTCCGCCCGTCGCCATGATCGATATGCCAGCACGCGCAGCCGCAGCCACCGTCGCAGAAACCGTCGTCGCAGCATCAGCTTGAGCAGCCAAGAGCGGTCCCAGATCTGCCGCTGATGCTTTGAAAAATCCCTGTCCGTGGGCGACGCGCTCTAGCTCTTTTTGCGAAAGCCCGACGTGGATTTGACCAGCCAGCACTGCGATCGTCGCTGGAATCGCACCGGATCGTCGCACCGCAGCTTCGGACGCGAGCGCAACCTCGATGTTATCGGGCCACGGCAGCCCATGCGCGAGCAGCGTCGATTCCAGCGCCACAACCGGCGCACCGTCGGCCAGCGACGAAGCAACTTCCGGGCTCAGCGACAGATAGGACGACACCCCGACGGACATCAGTTCTGAACCTGCTGCTTGCTGCGACGGACCGCGATCAGCTCATCTTTGGAAATCTGATAGACCTGTGCGCAGAAGTTGCAGGTGATCTCGGCCTTGCCTTCTTCGATCATCTCGTCGAGATCGCTCACCGTAACCGTCTGAAGCATCGCAGCAATCCGCGCGTGATCACAGCGACAGCGGAACTGCAGCACACGCTCATCTTGGACTTCCAGCCCGTCGGCATACTCACCAAGGAGCAGCTTCGCCAGCGACTCCGGCGTCTGCGGACCACGGCGCAGCAAGTCGTACAGCTCGCCGCTGCGCAGCAGGTGTTGCGCTTCTCGGAGCACCGTCTGCGTCTGCTGCGGCGCATCCGGCATCGACTGAATCAGCACACCGCCCGCTTGCACAAGCTGACCCGCACTGTCGAAAATCAGCTCGGTCCCGAGCGCCGACGGAATCTGCTCGGACTGACGCAGATAGGCTTCGATGTCTTCGTCCACTTCGCTCGTCACCAGCTCGACCTGGCCTTGGAAGCGTTCCTGTAGACCGACATCGCGCAGGACATTGACGACACCGTCGCGTCCGATCAAGTCCGCCAAGCGCTGGCGACGATCCATGCGCTCGTTTGGGCACGCCGAGGGCACAAGCGGATAGCCGCGTACCAGCCCGTCATCGTACGCATCGACGGTGATGCCACGCAGCGGACCGTCGGCTTGAAGCTGAATGGTCACGCGCTCACCACCGCGAGTCAGCGTGGCCAGCAGATAGCTACCCAGGATGCCGCGTCCGAGCGCGCAAGCCGCAGCGGGCGTAGCGTTGTGACGATGCGCTGCGTCTTTACAGACCTCGGTGGCGATGGCAGCGACGATGCGGACGTTGAGCGTCCGATGAATGGCACGGATGAGCTGGTCAGACATGGCGATGTGCTTGGAACAACTTTGAAAAAAGAGCAGCAAACCTAGCAACTTTTTCTGACCTGCGCACGAAACCTACCCAGGCCTACAAAAGTTTTGCTCGGACCACAGGCACCTTCATCGCAACCAGGCCGTCAAAGGACGATCATGCTCAGGCAACGCAGCTCCGATCCGTTTGTCGCACTTCATCAGCCAGCCGCAGCCGCTCCGTTGGCAAAGATCGCCGCGCCATCGTGCGCCCGCGATGCACCCGCAGTTCCGTATGGCAGCGACGCAGCCCACACACCGCTGCTCTTTCCCCAGCGCACGGGCACAGCACGGACACCGTGGCTGGTCCGCTGTAGCGACGGCAGCGAGCACAGCGTTTCGCGCGTCCTGCGCGTCGGTAGCGGCCCGGACAACGACTGGATCCTCACAGACCGCTTCGTCTCGGCTTCGCACCTTGTCTTGCGACCCGAAAGCGATGGAGTTCTCGTCGAAGATCGCGGCTCGCGCAACGGAACCTACATCAACGGCATTCGCATCCGTCACGGTGAGCTTCGTCCCGGCAGCCTCTTGCGCATTGGACAGACCGAGCTGCGACTGGCCACGAACGCTCAGTCGGAGCTTCTCGGCGAAAGTCCACAGCTTCACAGGCTGCGCGAGCAGGTTCAGCGCTTTGCGCCTTCGTCGCTGCCGGTCCTTGTGCTCGGCGAAAGTGGCACCGGCAAAGAGCTGGTCGCCCAAGCCCTGCATCAGCAAAGTGGCCGACGAGGACCGCTCATCACCATCAACTGCGGCGCGCTGCCCAAAGAGCTGATCGAAAGCGAGCTATTTGGCCACGAGCGAGGTGCCTTCACCGGCGCGGATCGTCGTCACCTGGGCTGCTTTGCCGAAGCCAGCGGCGGAACGCTGTTTCTCGATGAGCTGGGTGAGCTGCCGATCGAGCTTCAGCCTCGGCTGTTGCGGGTGCTGGAAAATCGTACGATTCGTCCCGTCGGTGCCAGTCGAGAAGTCGAGGTCGATGTTCGGATCGTCGCAGCGACGCATCGCGATCTGGCTCAGTCGGTGAAGCAGGGTCTGTTCCGTCACGATCTGTTTTATCGACTGGCTGGGCTCAGCGTCGAAATTCCTCCGCTGCGTCAGCGTCCCGACGACATTGTGCTGCTGGCCCGACACTTTGTCCGTCAAGCCAGAAGCGAGCAGCCCGAGCTATCGATGTCCGACGAAGAGCTGGCGCTGCTCTGTCAAGACGACTGGCCGGGCAATGTCCGCGAGCTGAAGATGGCGATTGTCCGGGCTGCTCACCTGTATGGACCGACGCTGCGCGCGCAGGATGTGCTTGCGAATCGAGCCCGACTACACGGACCCAGCGACGAGGTCGTTTCGGTCAAAGGCCGTCGGCTGGTCGATATCGAGCGCGACATTTTGACAGCGGCGCTGCGTCATGCCGGAGGAAATCAGCGACTCGCCGCAGAGCAGCTTGCACTTCCCAAGTCGTCGCTGAGCGATCGGCTGCGCAAGCTCGGGATCGTCACCTCGCGCCAAGTCGTCGCCGAGTCCTAGGAACAGAGCGTGCGTCCAAACGAAAAACCCCGACAACCACGAGAGGCTGCCGGGGTCAATCCAAACGAGCAAGGTGAAGCGGGCTTACGACTGGCTCTTGCGACGGGCGATGAAGGCTTGGGTGACCCGCGCCGCCTGATCGTAACCGTCGCGGATCTGATCGATCATGAACTTTTCGATCTTGCCGCCGAGCAGCGGGACCGAGACGCGAATCTCTCCGCTGAACTCGCGACGACAGCGACCCGGTCCGAGCGGCGTCACCGAAAACACACCCGACAGATGAAACCGATCGCGCATCACCGCTGGCTCGATCTGCACATCCATCTTCGACTCTGCTTTGGAAAACAGATCGATCTCGGTGTAGCCCGTTTCCTTGACCACCGACGAAGCCCACGACGGAATCGCAATCTCGGGCTCGAGCTTGACATGACGATGCAGCTTGGTGCCTTCATCCCGTCGCACAAGAACCTTCCACGACCGCATCTTCAGACCCTGAAACAGCTCGTTTTCAAACGCTTCGGAAAAGAACATCTCCCAAAACGACGTGGGATCGATGTCAAAGTCGTGAACAAAGCGAAACTGCATCGGGATTCCTCGCTGGTTTGTCGTCGCTACAAGCTAACCAAACAGCTTCTTGAGCTCGTCTTTGATCTTCGTCTCGACTGTGCCTTTGATCGGGGTCAGCGCAAACGACAGATCCAGGTTCACGCGCACGAAACCTTGCTCAATCTTGATCGAGCCAGAGGCTCCCGAGCGCTCGACCTTGGCCTCGGTTTCAGACACCCACTTCGAGGTAAGTCCGTACTTGTCCGACAGATCTTTGCTCAACGTGTCGAGCTTCTGCTTCGCCTCTTCGGCAGTGACCGTGTGGCTCTGGGTGATCTCAAGCTTGGGCATCGGGTCTGCTCCCTATCTGGTGTTGAACGAGGCCCGCCGGATGGCGAGGCACTTTACCGTAAACCGGGCGAAGGTCTTCGCCGCTACGTGTCGCTATATCATGTGCTAGCTTTCCGCCAAAATGGACAAGTTTTCGAGCCCAACCACCGATACAACCGATGCCACAAGCGAGCCGATTCGCTTGACACGCTTTGCGTCTTCGGGAGGCTGCGCAGCCAAAGTGGGTCCAGGCGACTTGCTCCAGCTTGTGATGCCGGAAGGCTCGATGCGACTCGGCAGTGCGACGGACCAAGCTGTGCTCGTCGGAACAGAGACGGGAGACGACGCTGGAGTCTATCTGATTCGGGATGTCAGCAGCGACGGAACAGGATTGGTTCAGACCGTCGATTTCATCACGCCGCTCGTCGATGAACCGGAGCTATATGGTCAAATCGCCGCCGCCAACGCACTGTCGGACGTCTACGCAATGGGTGGCCGACCGCTGAGCGCGCTCAACATCTGTGTCTTCCCCAAAGAGCTTCCGCCCATCGCTGCTCGTGCAATCTTCGCCGGAGCACTGCGAGCCATCCACGATGCGGGTGCGGTGCTGCTCGGCGGTCACACCGTGCGCGGACCTGAGCTTCTGTTCGGGCTGTCCGTCACGGGCGTCGTACATCCGGCTCGCATCTGGCGCAATGTCGGAGCCCGTCCCGGCGACCAATTGATCCTGACCAAGCCGCTCGGGGCCGGACTGCTGAGCACTGCGCTGCGCAAAGGACTGATCTCGCTCGATGAGATTGCTCCGAGCCTCGCTCAGGTTGCGACGCTAAACCGCAGGACCGCCGAGATCTTGTCCGCACATCCTGTGTCCGCAGCCACCGACGTAACTGGCTTTGGGCTCGTCGGACACAGCTTGGGAATGACCCGTAGCGGCAGCGTCTCGCTCCACCTCGACTGCGATCGCGTGCCTGCCTATGACAAAGCGCTGCGCATCGCCGAAGCGGGCGTCACCTGCGGAGGTGCCACCAACAATCGCGCAGCGTTCCTTCCTCACGTCGCTGTTCGCCCAACACTATCCGCCGCTCGCGTCGAGCTGATCTTTGATCCGCAGACCTCCGGTGGACTGCTCGTCGCCCTGCCCGCTCAACATGCACCGACGGCGCTCGCCCAGCTTCACGACGCTGGCATCGCCGCTGCGATCATTGGCGAAGCCTCGCCACGCGATCAATATCCGCTCTACGCGGACTAAGCCCGACATTTCCACATAAAAACGGTATCTCTCTTGTGGGTCTTTACGTCCAATATGCGTACCCAGAATGTACCGTTTTTGTGATTAAAATTCACGAACTCCAGCAAACTCCATATAATAGACAGACGATGCGTGGGATGAAGGCTTATGCCGATTGACACCGACGCAGCGTCGCGTGCCGACGTAGAGCGATATCGAGGCTGGCTTCGTTCCCTGGCTGAAGGGATGAATGCCCTGTTCCTGTTGATCGACTCCAATGGCGTACTGGTCGATGGCGCTGCGCATTCCCTGCTCTATAAACGGATTTGTGCAGGCGAGATGGTGAGCGGTGCGTCGCTTCAGCAGATTCTGCCACATTTGTCTCACATATTGGAACAAAGCCTGACAATTTGCAGACACACAGGACATCCGCAGCGACTCAATCATATCGTAGACGATCACAAAGGAATTCTGTTTTTAAAGATCCAGATCTCACGATATCAGCATAATTTCTACTCAGTCATTATTAGCGATGATCATCAAGAGCGCTCGCTGTCGCTTCAAGTGGAAACGCTCGCGGCAGATCAGCGTCAAACGATTGCGCTGCTGCACGAAATGGATGCGCGCTATCGAACGCTGTTTGATGCGCTCAGTGAAGGCGTCATCTTTGTCGCGCGCGATGGTCAGATCCTGGCTGCCAATGAAGCGGCTGCGCAGATCCTGCGGACCACCGTGTCGGACCTTCTGCACCGCAACATCGAAGCTCCCGCGCACTTTGATGTCGTCGATGTGAGCGAAAGACCGCTGCCCAAACAGCTGTGGCCGATGAACATCACGATGCAGAGCGGCCAGCCCCGTCAGGAATCTGTGGTGGGTCTGGTCTTTACCAGCGTCGATTCGCAAAAGAGCATTGTCTGGCTGGCGATCAACTCTAGACCACTGTGGCGATCTAGCGATAGCGTTCCTTATGCTGTAGTTGTTTCATTTTATGATATTACACTTCGCAAACAGCTAGAGCGAGAACTTCATCACAGAGCATTTCACGATCCATTGACTTCACTTCCAAACAGAAGCCTTTTTGTTGATCGATTAGATACAGCAATTCGTCAAGCCAGACGCACTGGAGACATTGTTGCCGTTTTCTTTTTGGATCTGGATCGATTCAAAGAGATCAACGACGAACAAGGTCATGATGTTGGTGACAAGTTCCTACAAGCAGTGGCTCAGCGACTTCTGGCTTCGCTGCGTGATGGCGATACGGTTGCGCGATTTGGTGGTGATGAGTTCACCATCTTGCTGCCTACGATTCAGACAGCTGAAGATGCCTTGCGCGTTGCTGAGCGTGTATTGGAAGAACTTCAACGTCCGATGGTCATTCAAGGCATTTCACTGACTGCATCAGCCAGCTTGGGAATTAGTCTCTGTCCGCACGATGGAAATGAATCTTCGACGCTGATTCGACATGCCGATATGGCAATGTATCGAGTCAAAGCGCAAGGTCGTAACAACTGTCAGTTTTTCCGTGAAGAAATCAACTTGGCGACGACGCGCTGTCTCAGTCGAGAGAACGTGCTCAGCCAGGAAATCGCCAAAGGTCTGCTGGCGCTGCGCTATCGGCCCCATGTGCTGCTGGCGACGGAGCAGATCGTGGCCTGGGAAGCGGAGCTGTATCGACCGGCGAAGGAAGACCGCGAAGAGGAGCTGATCAGCGAAGCGTCGCTCGAAGAAGGCCTGGCTCAGCAGCTCTTTCGTCACCTGGTGGATCAGGCGTGTCACGACTTTCAGCGCAGCCTCGCGAACCGTCAGCCGTCGGAGTCGCTGGTGGTGCGTATCTCGCAGCGGCATCTGCTGGGTGCGACGGCGGTTATCTCGGTAGCGACGGCGCTGGAGCAGAGCGGGCTCCCACCGGAGCGGCTGGAAGTCGATGTGACGGCGATGGGCAGCATTCAGGATCCGTCGGCGCTCATCGAGCCGCTGCTTCAGCTTCATCACCTGGGTGTCCGTCTGAGCCTGTCTTCGCTGGCGACGAGCAGCTTACCGCTGGAATACCTGCCGAATCTGCCGGTGTCGTCGATGACGCTGCCAGAACAGCTCTGGCGTCGCAGCCTGGAAGATCGAAAGACCGCGTCGCTGTGTCAAGGACTGGTGGCGCTGGCAGAGCGGCTGGGACTGTCGGTAAACGCAGCAGGTGTCACGTCGCAGAGCGAGCGAACCATCGCGCAAGAGCGAGGCTGTCAGCGCGGTCACGGTCCGCTGTGGCCCCTCGTGGCCCGACTGCCGAGCAAAGAGAGCTAGCGCAGCGAATCGCCCGTCTCACCAGCGGCGGCAGCAAACAAAGCTCGCTGGGCCGCTTCGCCGCGTGGACTTTTTTCGGCAGCCCAGCGCTCCAGCACCGCGCGCGCATCCGCCCGAATGCTCGCGTCGGCATCAAACTGCGCAACGTGACCGAGCAGCGGCACCGCTTCATGCAGCCCCAGTCGTCGCAGTGCCAGCAGCGCAGCCCGTCGTTCTTTGGGCTCGGTTCGATGCAGCGCCGCTTCGAGCGGAGGCAGCGCAGCCCGTCCACTCGCAACCAGCGTCCGCAGCGCTTGCTCTTGTACTTCTCCCTGCGTCGTCAGAAACAGCTCGACGCTTGGCTTGAGATCCGTCGGCTGTTCCAGACAAGCGGCACAGCCAATCACCATCGCCAGCGACGATATCGAACCAAGCCAGCGACGAAGCATCAGCGTGACGTTCCCAGCTTGTGACGATACCAGTCGATGGTCTGGCTCAGTCCCTGCTCTAGGTCGAAGCGCGGCTCCCACAACAGCAGCTCTCGCGCCTTCGAGATCGACGGAACCCGCAGCTCGACATCGGCGTGATCCCAGCGCACAAACTGAATCGGCGACGATGAGCCGCACAGCCGACGAATCAGCTCTGCCAGGTTATAGACCGTCACCGTCGAACGCGGGTTGCCAATGTTGAACGCGTGACCGCTCGCTTGAGGCCGAGTCAGCGACAGCATCGTCGCGTCAATGATGTCGTCGATGTAACACCACGCGCGAATCTGTGCTCCGTCGTTGTGAATCAGCAGCGGCTCGCCGCGCAGCGCCCGGACGATGAAGTGATGAACGGCACCCTCGCCAATCTGACGCGGTCCGTAGATGTTGAACGGACGCACCGTCACCGCTGGAAACTGAAACTGACGATGATACGTCATCGCCAGGTGTTCCGTCGCCAGCTTCGACACCGCGTAGGTCCAGCGCGCTTCACCAACGGCTCCGACGGTGGTCGCATCCAGCTCGCTCACCTGATAGGCATAGCGACCGAACACTTCGCTCGTCGAAAAGTCCACAAAGCGCTGACAGCGTCCCGTCGAGTGCGCCGCATCCAGCAGGTTCGCCGTCCCGAGCAGCGACACCCGCATCGTCTGCGTCGGCATCTTCATCACGGTATCGACGCCCGCGATCGAGGCCAAGTGAATCACCACGTCGGTATCGGCCACCGCTTTGCGAACCGCGTCAGGATCCAGAACATCTCCAACGACAAGCTCGACATTTTTGTGTTCATGAAGGCCCGCAGGACGCAGCGCATCCCGACGCATCACGTCGAGCACGCGCACCTTGTTGTGCGTCCGCAGCCGCTCCACCAAGTGAGAGCCAATGAAGCCCGCGCCGCCGGTGACCAGCACATGCGCGTCGCGAAGATCAGTGTTTTCCATCGACATGGTCGCGCATGCTAGCCGGGATTTCTGGCTGTGCCGATGTCTTTTTGTCGTCCGAAAGCCCGCTCTGTCCGCGCAGATAGCGAAGCCGCTCGCCCAGCGTCTTTTCGTAGCCGCTCGTCGAGGGCTGATAAAACGTCGCATCAGCCAGCGCATCGGGAAGGTACTGCTCTGCGACGTGATGCCCGCTGAAGTCGTGCGGATACTTGTACTCGTTGCCGTAGCCCAGGTTGCGCATCAGCTTCGTCGGAGCATTGCGCAGATGCAGCGGCACCGGCAGCGCCCCAAACTTCCCCACCGCTTGTTTGGCCGCCTGATACGTCGTGATCGCGCTGTTGGACTTCGGTGCCAGCGCCAGATAGATCGCCGCCTCGCTCATCGGCAGTGTCCCTTCGGGCAAGCCAATAAAGCGCACTGCTTCCGTCGCTGCCATCGCAATCTGAAGCGCACGAGGATCCGCAACCCCAATGTCCTCGGCGGCAAAGATCACCATCCGTCGCAGCACAAACAGCGGATCTTCGCCCGCTTCCAGCATGCGCGTCATCCAGTACACCGCAGCGTCGGGATCAGAGCCGCGCAAGCTCTTGATGAACGCCGAGACGACGTTGTAGTGCTCGTCGCCGCTCTTGTCGTAAAGAAGCACCTTGCGCTGAAGCGCTTCCTCGACGGTCTGACGATCGATCAGTCGCCGTCCCTCTTCGTCGCGCTGGCTGGCATGATGCGCAGCCACTTCCAGCACGCCGAGCGCTCGTCGGGCATCGCCACCTGAGTGTGCCGCCAAAAAGTCTCTCGCTTCGTCGCTGAGCACCAGATTTTTCGCGCCCAATCCCCGATCTTTGTCTTCCAGCGCGCGCGAAAGTAGTTCCCCAAGCTGCGCATCCCCGAGCGACGACAGCGTCACCACCCGACAGCGTGACAGCAGCGCGGCATTGACCTCGAACGAGGGATTTTCCGTCGTCGCACCAATCAGGATCACCGTTCCGTGCTCGACGTGCGGCAGCAGCGCATCTTGCTGCGCCTTGTTGAAGCGATGAATCTCGTCGAGAAATAGAATCGTCCGTCCGCCCCGCGCTCGCTCATATTCCGCGTCGCTGATGGCTGCGCGAACTTCCTTTACGCCCGCTGTCACCGCCGACAACGCAGCAAAGCGCGCGCCCATCTGCGTCGCCAAGATCTTCGCCAGCGTCGTCTTTCCAGTTCCCGGCGGTCCCCACAAAATCAGCGACGGAAGCTGCTTCGTTTGCAGCGCGCGCGCCAGCAGCTTGCCCGGCCCGAGCAGGTGCTCTTGACCGATAAACTCATCGAGGCTGCGCGGTCGCATCCGCTCTGCCAGCGGCGCACGCGAATCCACCGATTCCGCCGTCGTCGCACCTTGCATCCGAGAAAAGAGATCCACGCGCCGACGCTAGTACAAACCGATGCGAGGATCTACAGCCAGCACAGCGCGCTGTCGTCGTCACACGATCAGACCCAGCTAGCCAAGCAGCTCGTCGCGCAGCACAAGTCCCAAGCCGGGTCCAGACGGTAGCTCAAGCTGTGCCGACTGTCGATGATACGGACTTTCGACGGTAAAGCGCTCGTGCAAAAAAAATGGCGTATCCAGGTCACACACCGCGATCAGCCCGGTTCCACACACCGCATGCAGCGACGCGGTCATCGCGATCTCGCTTTCGACCATTCCGCCGATCATCAGCTCCGTCTGCGTCCGACGAGCCAGCTCTGCAATCAGCAGCGACTCACGCACGCCGGACTTCATAAACTTCAGGTTCACCATCCGCGCTGCTCGTCGATCCATCACCGTCATCGCGTCGAAGATGGTCTTGACCGACTCGTCGGCACAGATCGGAATCGCAAGACGCTGGCTGAGCCGCGTCATCCCAACGAGATCATCGTGCGGAAGCGGCTGCTCGAAAAACAGTGGCGTCACGTTCCACTTGGCCAGCTCGTCGCACAGCGTCACCGCGCTCTGCTCGCTAAGACCCTGATTTCCGTCGAGACTCAGTCGCAGCGACGGACCCACGCAGCGAACCAGCGCCATCACGCGATCGAGATCTTCCGACAGTGCACCGCCGCCCACCTTGACCTTGATAAACGGAAACCGATGGCTCGCAAAGTGACGGTAAAACGGCGCAACCTCGTCGGCACAAAGTCGAGGCAGCGTGATGTCTGTCTCGGCTTTCCCCAGCGCAGCGCGTCCCCACAGCGACGACAGCGATACACCTAGCTGCCGCGCGTACAGATCCCACAGCGCCAGCTCGATGCCTGCCCGCGCCGTCGGAGTCTTCTCAAAGTCAAGCCACAGCTCGTCGTGAAGGTGCGTCAGCGCTGCCGCTGGACTCAGTCCAATCAGCGCGCTCAGCAGCTGCTCACACGCGGGCAGCACCGTCTGCTGCGTATCGCCGGTCAGCACTGGAAACGGCGCAGCTTCCCCGAAGGCCACGCGACCTTCTGCGTCGTGCAGCACGATCAGGACGTTTTCCAGCGTCTCCACCGAGCCTTGCGAGATATGAAACGGCATGTGCAGCGTCGAGCCCAGCGGGCGAACCTGCACACGGTCAATCGGCCAACTTCGCATCTGACTGTCTATGGAACCACGCGACTAGCAATCGGGAAAGAACTCGTGCGTCACTGCTGCGCCACGCGCCCATTGATCGTCACCACCGGGAAGCAGCGCAGCGTCTTGCGAGATCATTGCCACCGATTCCAAAAATCCGGCGTGATACGACAGCGTGAAGCAAGCCTTGCCAGAGCTTTCCCCCGTCGCTGAATTTTTACGAAGATCGAACGCATTCGGCGCAAATGAACCGATTTCTTCGTCGCTGAGCTTGCAGACCTTTTCAGCCAGTCGCGCCAGGTTTCCCGGCGACAGCTTCGGACTGTACGACGTATCCAGCTTCGGCGGCCACGGTGGTGCCGACGGATAGTCCGAAAAAATACCCAGCCACGGAGCGCCCAGTCCGTACAGCCTGCGCGGCGGGAAGTGATAGGCAAGCTGGTTGATCGAGCTGCCGGAAAACACATTGGCGCGCAAAAACGCCATACAAGCCGGGCCGTCTTGACGCGAGCGATCCTCGGGAGAAAAGCAAGCATCGAAGCCCAGCGCCGTCGGACCGTTTGGCGGTGCGAACTTGTGAAACACGTAGTCCTGACCGCGATACTCACTGGCGGCATAGAGATCTTGATAATCGAGGCTGCGTCCGCTCGTCGCAAACTGGATCGATGCACCGCCCACTTCGATGATCGCAAAGCTGTCGCCCACCGACGCGGGAACTTGCTGCGAAACCCCGAGCCACGCGAGCCGCGCTTCATCAAGTCCGCTGATCGTCCGCGCCACCACATGCTGCTGCTTGACTTCGTCTTTGAAGAACCGCGCAATCTCGGCCCAGACCGCCTGAAACTCGCGTCGCTCGTCGGGGAGATTGGTGCTCGGGTTGCGAAATCCGCCGGTTCCAAGCGCCACCACACCTTGGATTCGCTCACGAAGCTGCGGATTGCCCTTCTTGTGCGCGTCGCCGAGCGCATCCCACGCTTGCCGCAGCTTGGGAAGCACCATCGACGGAACCTCTTCGGCAGAGTGACCACGGACCAGCGCAGCAATTCCGCCGCTCATCTTGACGCAGACCGGATTGGGAGAGCTGACACGACAGCGCTTGCGATCGGATGACTGATCGGTTCGTTCGACGGACACTGGATACATACAAAAGCGAGTTCCCGACGAGCCGAGATCAAGGATCAAGTGAACAGACTCGGTACGATCCGACGCACGACTGGGCTGGCCCAAGCGGCCATCCTCCGGAAATCCAAGCAGCGTCAGCAAACAGACGATGGGAACCGTTGAAAATAGGCGGAGTGGACGCGGACGCATGTCGCCTCCTGAAAGCAGGGATTGAGCCAAACAACGCAGAGGCTGGCAGGCAGCCGCGAGCGCGGCTACAGACGAGCTAAGAAGTACCCCAAAATCCTACAGGTAGGGTTAGATTTTTGCAGAATCTTGGTTACTAATTGTAGTTTTTGCAGCTTTCGCAGGTTTGTGGGGATTCTCATCGCTTTGCTCGCTGGTTCCTCTTCGCGGCTGGGCCTCGCGCTTTGCTTTCAGTTGGTCAACCGCTCAGCTTGGAACGGGTCAGTTGAGCACCGAGAGGGGCTGCCAGTGCGCTTCAACCTGGCCATTTCGTATCGCATACAGGTCTGACAGCGCGGCAAAGTTGTCGGCTTCTCTCGGGTGAAGGATCACGAAGCTACCGACTTCAGCGACGACGCGCGTTGAGCCGGTCAACAGCTGCTGATTGGGCAGCAGGTTGCGAATCGGCCCGTCGTGAAACCAGCCTGCGCGCAGTCCCGTCGGATAGACAATCGGCGCGTCCCAGGTTCCGCCATACAAGAAGTAACCGACGGCTAGGTTGCGATCCCACAGCCGCAAAAGTCCCCACATTCCGTCGAGAAACGGCAGCGGCGGTTCCGCTTGCTTCTTGAGCACCGGCACGGCGAGCCACAGCGCAGGCAAAAACGCAGCCAGTGCTTCGTCGTCAAAGCTGGCCGGACGCAGCAGGCCAGAGCCCATCGCAAGATCGTTTACCACCGTCGGAAGTCCGGCATACATCGGCAGCGTCCTGCTGCCTCCGCTGTTGAAAACGAGCTTGCGCGACGAAGCAGAAAACCAGTCCGGCTGAGCGGCCTTGGCCACGTCTACAAAGTGCTGATAGCGCGTCTGAACTTCGACGAGCGCAGTGTGGAGCGCCGATTTCTTTGGCAGCCCCGGTGCGTGCGGAACGTGACCGTCGTAGCCCATAAAGCCTGCAAAGCGAAGCTCTGACGGGGCAGCCGCAATTTGAGAGATCATTGTGCGTAGCTCTTCGTCGGAACGAATCCCGCCACGATGAAGGCCGACATCTAGCTCGATGCTGACGCTGAGCACTCGCCCGGTCTTGCGTGCAACCTCGCGATACGCCGAGAGCCGATTTCCGTCGTCGATCAGCCAGGAAACCTGCTGGGCAGCGTCGGGATAGGCGCTGATCACTTGGTACGCAGCTTCGGCAGGTGCCGGTTTCCCGAGGAGAACATCGATCGAACCCAGGTCTTTTAGCTCGCGCAGCAGCAGCGGAACCTGGGGCGCATGAAACACCATCAGCGAGCGCGTTCCGGTCTTTTGCAAGATGTAGCGCAAAAGTCCCAGCGACGGCAGTGACTTGACGACAATCCGCAGACGCTGCTCGCTCGACAGTGCGGACTGCGCCTGTTTGAGGTTGTGATCGAGCCGGTCGAGATCAATCGCCGCACACGGCAGGCCCGATACGCGACGCAGCGTCGCTTGCAGGTTAGAAAAATAGCGATCTTCTGCGTCGGACAGTGGCAGTGCAGCGCGATCCGCTGGACGAGCGAACCACAAAGAGGCCACAAGCGCACCGAAACCGACCCAAAACCACAGCAGCCGCCTTTGTCGGAACATGTCGCAACCTAACATACCGCTGCGACGAAACAAGCCACGGCGAAGGTTGTATAGGCAGCCGATCTGGGCGATAGTAACGTTTGCGGCAGTTTGTCGTGACTGCGCGAGCCGAGGCCAGGATGCCAACTCACGAAGAGCAGCTTCGCCGGGAGCAAGAACTCTTCGAGAAAAAAGAAGAGCTGCGAGAGCCCTCGCGTGAAAACGAGGCCGCGCAGGTTCACCAGCAAGCCCAGAAAATCATCGCGGAAAGCCAGCGTGTCGAGGCGGTGCGGCTTCACGATACGCTCAAAGGCGATGCGTTTTCGGAGTCGCAGCTGGCGAACTTGCCGAAGCAGAGCGAGCCGACCAAGGATGCGGTCGAGCAGCTCTTTCATCATCTGGTCGAACGGAAAGACAAGCCGCCGACGGATTCGCTGAAAAAGCAAAAGACCTCGACGCCGGTGGATCGCAAGACCGGCATGCGCTACGCAGAGCCAAGACACCGAGAGCCCGACGATCTGTTTGCGACGGGAATCGAAGGTGATTTCGTGCCCAATACCAAGATCTCGGCGGGGGACTTCGATGTACATCCAAGCAGCGACGATGGCATCGACTGGGGCGGTAGCAATCCGCGTCGTCGTCGTCGAGGCAAACCAGATCCAGTTGTTCCCAAGAAGACTCAGACCGACGGCAAATAACCGCGCTGAGCTTGCAACCGTTGTAAGGAGATGACGTCGCCGATGAGCGCAGCAACACCCGAGTTGGAGCGTCAAGCCGCCGAGCAGTGGCTCGCTGCCGAGCTAAACCGAATGTGGCTGGTCGCCGAGCGATGCCTTCGCCAGTTCCAGCGCGCCCAGCTTCGGCCTCAGCCCGACAATCCGGCGCTGGCGGAAGTGGAAGGCATCTTTACGGCTCGTCGCGCAGCTCGTGGTGGTGTGTCGAGCGGTCCGATGGACGAAGCCGAGCTGTCGCGTGCGATCACCGAGGTCGAGAGCACGCTATACGCTCTCCGTCGAGCAGCACCGATCGGACGGATGATCGAAAACCTAGGGCTGTCGCCGCTGGAAGTCGAGACGCTGGTGGTTGCAATGTCACCGCACATCGACGCGCCGCTGTCGGACGTGTTTTCGCTGCTGCGTGGCACGCCGAGCCGTCGTGGTGTCGATCTTTCGCTCGTCGCACAGCTTTATCAGCTACGGCGCAGTGATCGGCTTCAGCTGCTCGATGCACTCGATCCAGAGCGACCGCTGCTCGCGTGGCGAATGGTGCAGGTGATCTCGTCGGACTCGATGGAAGGCTATAGCTCGGTAAACTATCGGGCGATCATGCCGACGTTCGACGTGCTGTCGGCGCTGTGCGGTCGGGCCGAGCTGGCTCCGGCGCTGGCGAAGACGTCGCGGATTCAGCGCGGAGCCAAGCGGCTGGACGATCTGGTGCTGTCGGACGAGCTTCGTCAGAGAGCCGAGCGACTGTGCGCCATGGCTGAGCAAGCGACGCAGCAGCAGCAGATCACTCACATGCCGTGGCTGCTGTTTTGGGGCGCCAAAGGCATCGGCAAGCGAGAGCTGGCGTCGCGCATCGCAGCGTACACGGGCCGACCGCTTCTGTGCTTCGATCCTACGCAGGCAGAGCAAGGTGCGCTCGATGATCTGCTGCGACGGGCACAGCGAGAGGCGCTGCTGCGTGGCGCGGTGCTGTACATCGGACCGCTGCGAGGAGAGCTGCTCAACGACAACGGGCGCGAGCTGGTGAAACGGATTGCCGCGTATCCATCGATGCTGGTGCTCGGGGTTGAAGCGATTGTTCCGCCGCGACTGACCATCGACCACAGCTTGCAGGAAGTGCATCTGGCCAATCCGCCGGAGCCCGCTCGACTGGTGCTGTGGCAGCGCGTCATTCCCGATTCGATTCGCGCCGAAGATCTGCACCTGGAGAGCATTGCGCGAGCGTTTCACTTGGCACCGGGAGAGATCATCGACACGGGCGCAGAAGCGCGCGAGCTGGCAGCGCTCAGTCCGTCGGGAACGATCAGTCACGATCAGCTTCGCTCGGGCATTGACCGTCGGCTGCGCAACGATCTGGGTGACATGGCCAAGCGGATCTCCGTCACAGCGCGCTGGGACGATCTGGTGCTTCCCGACGAAGACATCGCACGCATTCGCGAGTTCATCGGTCGCAGCAAGTACGCGTATCGCGTCTATTCCGACTGGGGATTCGGTCAGCGCGTCGGCTATGGCAAAGGCATGATCGCGCTGTTTTCGGGTCCGCCGGGCACGGGAAAGACGATGCTGGCGGGGCTGATTGCGCAGGCGCTCGACCTGGATGTGTATCAGGTGGACCTGGCGCAGGTCGTCAGCAAGTGGGTCGGTGAGACGGAAAAGCAGCTGGCCAAAGTCTTCGACGCAGCCGAGCGTGCGCACGCAGTGCTCTTGTTCGACGAAGCGGACTCGCTGTTTGCCAAGCGTACCGAGGTGAAGACCTCGAACGATCGGTACGGAAACCTGGCGGTGAACTACTTGCTCCAGCGTCTGGAACAGTACAGCGGCGTCGTCGTCATGACGACGAACAAGGAAGCGTCTCTCGATGAAGCGCTTCAGCGCCGTCTGACGCTGCACTTGCACATGGAAATTCCCGAGCCACCCGAGAGAGAGCGGCTGTGGAAATCGATGCTGCCGCCGAACGCACCGTGGGCAAAGGACATCAACTGGAAGGCGCTGGCGAAGGAATACGAGATCTCCGGCGGCTATATCAAAAATGCGGTGCTGCGCGCGGCCTTCCTCGCGGCGGATGCCAGCTCGCCCATCAATATGCAGCTTCTCCGTCGGTCAGCGTCGCTGGAAATGGAAGACATGGGTCGCCTGATTTCGCGAGGCGGACGCGTCGCTACCAGCGGCTTCTCAGCGCTTTCGGGAACATCGGGCCGAGAAAGCTCCGAGGGAAAATCTCGAATGTAGCGCACGCTGACTCCGACGAAATCACGACTGATTCCCCCAGTATGTTCGGCGGCGACGATGTGATAAACTCGCCGAATCCATGACAGAAAGCGCTGGTCCGCAGGCAGAGCCGACGGGTTCCACCAAAGCTGAGTCTGCTCAGTCTCCATCTCCCGAGGTGCGATTGCAGGCTCTGGTCGGTCAGAGTGCGCAGCCGGTCCTCGACGATCTGCTCGCGCTGCTGATTGCCGAGCTGAGCGAAGCCCAAGATCCGTCGGATCATGCCGAGCAAGCCGTTCGTATGGCGCTGCTTCTGTGGGACGGTCAGGGCAAAGTCGATGCGGCACTGGCGCTGCTTGGATCGGTTCATCATCCGGTGGCGTCGGCGCTGCGACTGCAAGCAGCACTCGACGGCCAGGCGCAGAGCACGGCGCTGTCTGACTACACCGACTGGGTGATTCGCCACTCGAGCAGCGACGAAAAGACCGAGCTGGGTGAGATCCTGCTGTGGCGAGGCGAGCTGGACGTTGCGCAGACGCTGCTCGCCGAGGGACTGTCGCCGCGACTTTACGCGCTGCTGCTGACGGTCCAAGGTCTGTTTTCGCGGGCGGCGGATACGCTGGCTGCAAGCAGCGACGGAAAGGATCTGCTGTGGTCGGCGTCGCTCATGTGGCAAGCGGGGCAAGGAAGCCCGGATCTCGCGTCGCTGATCGTCTCGCTGGAAAGGCTGGCCCAGCATGCAGAACAGCTTGTCTCTCTGTCGAGCTTGCCGGGCATGGTGCTCAAGCTGCGAGCGACGGAACAGCACCTGGCGTGTCTGCCCGCGTACGGTCCGGCGCAGTGGCAGCTTCTGAACGAGCGGTTTGTGCAGCTTGGCGGTGATTCGGCGCTGCATGGACCGTCGCCATCCGTCGAGCTGCTCGTCACTGCGCTAGAGCTTGCGACCGCATCGATGAACGCGCAGGTAATGGCCGATCAGGCCGTCGATCTGCTGGTTCAAATTCATCAAGTCTTTGCTGCGACACCGACGCTGGCGGCTCAAGTCTGTCAGCACCTTGTCGAGCGACGAACCGCGCAGCAGCTCGAGCGCTTGGGTCGCTACAGCGACGCGGCGGCTTTTTGGCAACACCAAGCGAATCGGCTCCTGGAAGCACTGCCTGCCCCGGCGGCTGAGACGGAAATCGATCAGTGGAATCGCGCGCTGGCGATCGCGCACCTGTATCGCGCGGTGGAATGCTTGACGCTGGCGGTTCGGCAGTCTGGCGACGAGGCACGGTCCGAAGCGATCCGACTGAGCACACGCTTGATCGGCTTCGGTGTCGTCGATGAAGTCTTGGCGCTGCGCATTGCGGGTCTGCTGCATCAAGGCAGCGATCGTCGGCAAGTCTGTGACTGGCTGCGCTCGTGTGCCCAGGCTTGTCCGCAAGCGCATCCCGACAGAGCGATCCTGCTGGTTCACGCAGCACGCGCGGCGGAAGCGCTTCAGTCTGCCGATCGTGATGCGTCGCTGTCACTGCCGATTGTGAGCGATCGTGCGACGATGCACACGCTGGCTCGACAGTTTCGTCGTCGCGCAGAGCTACCGAAGCTGCTGGCTGTGTATCGCGCAATGTCAGACGCATCGACGACTGACAGCGACGGCGCAATGCTGGCTTCAACCTACGCTTCCATCGCAGCGGCGCTGGCCGTCTGCTTGCTTCCTGAGGAGCTTTCCGAGCCAATCCTGGGCGAAACCACCGTCGAGGGACTGATTCGCAATCTCCAGCTCGCGGCGGAACCATTTGCAGATGGACCGGGCGGTTTGCTCGTCGCTGCGACTCGGGTGTTGACCTGTCAGCGCTTCGATCGCGGTGGAGAGCTGCTCGACGCGCTGGTGATGCTGCTCAACGGAATCCAAAGTCCGCGCAACAAGCTGCGTGTGCTCAAACAGCTTGGGCATCATGCGACGGAAGCAGGCGATCTTCAGCGCGCGGAAGTGAGCTATCAAGAAGTCCTTGAGAGAGATCCGTCGGATGTCGTCGCGATGCATGCGCTGGCACGACTGCTTCAGCAGCGCGGCGATACGCATCAAGCGATTGAGCTACTGAAGACAGCTGTCGAGGCTGCCTTGACGCTGGGCGGAGATCCGGGCATCGCACAACCGACGACGATGGCCATGCTGTCGCCGCGTAAGCTGGGACTTGGTGAAAGCAATGCTCCCGTCGGTGCTCAGGCTGCGGCGCTGTTGGCTTGCGAGCTGGGCGCACTGTTTGAACAGCAAGCGCAGGCTGGCGCACCCAAGGCTCTGACGGAAGCGCTCACGGCGTATGAGGGCGCTCTGCGTCGCGATCCACGCTGTCGTCCGGCGGCGCGCGCGCTGGTTTCACTGTATCGAGCACTCGATCGCAAGACGGAACAGCTAACGGCGATGCGACGGCTTCTGCCGCTGCTGCGCGATGACAGCCAGCGACTGACGCTGCTCGTCGAGATGGGACAGCTTGCCGAGCTACAAGCCAAGCAGCTTGGACCCGAGCTGGCACCGGCGCTGATTGAGCAAGCCATCGACGCGTTTAGCGAAGCGCTGACGCTTGATCCGTCGCACGAATCGGCGATTGGCAGCCTGGTTTCGCTGTGTCAGCTCGACGGAAGATATGGACTGATCGCTGAAACGCTCGAGCGCGCGCCGAAGACACCGACGTTCTTGCGAACGCTCTGTGACGCGTATCAGCAGCTTGGTCAGCCCGACGGACTGGCCCGAACGCTGGAAGATCTGCTGCCGCTGCTGGTCAATCCGCAGGAAGTGCTATCGACGCTGCGTCAGCTTGCAGAGCTTTATCAGCGACTGGAACGGCCCACCGACGAAATTCGCATCTGGGAACGCATCTATGAGCTGTCTCCCGAGCTGATTCTCGGGGACACCAAGATCCTGCTTCAGCTTGAGCAGCGCTACGGTGCCAACGGTCGCCACATCGATCAGGCCAACCTTCTGCGACGGGCGCTGACACGCTTTGAGTCGGTTCTCACGCTCGATGGCGAACAGCTTGAGCACAAGCGACAGCTCCTGCTTCGTCTCGGACAGGTTCAGCGAGAGTCGCTGCAAGCGAGCAGTGAAGCGATCCTGACGTTCGAGAAAGTGCTGTCGAGCTTTTCCGACGAAAAAATCGCGCTGGCGGCGCTCACTGGGCTATACGGACAGACGGAACAGTATGCGCAGCAGCGACGGACGCTGACCTCGCTGCTCAAGCATGTTCAAGAACCGATTGAGCGCTCTCGCTATCTGTTCCAGCTGGGTGAGCTGCTCGACAAGCTGGGCGAGGCCGACGACGCGTATCGGCTCTACGGCGAAGCGTTTTTCCTGGATCCGTCAAACCGCGCTGCGTTTACCGCCTACGAGCGAACTTGTTACCGTCGCCAGCAGTGGCCCGATGCGCTGAAGATTTATGAAACCGCGCTGCGGCTGATCGAGACGCAAAAGACCCGATCGTATCGTCCGGCGGATCTACATCTGCGACGAGGCCAGGTTCAGCTTCAGTATCTTCAGCAAGTCGATGATGCGCTGGTGAGCTACACCAAAGCGCTCGAGTCCGACGCGGAAAACGATGCGACGCAAGCGACGCTGGAACGAATTTACGCAGGCCGCAACCAGTGGAAAGAGCTGCTGACAGCGTATGAGCGACGAGCGCAGCTGGTTCGCGACGACAGCAAGCGGGTGGAAATCCTCCGTCGAGCAGCGCGGGTTGCAACGGCCAAGCTGCGCGATGTCATCGAGGCTGTTCGCTTTTACGAAAAGCTTCACGCAGTCGATCCAACCGACGCGGAATCGCTCGATGCGCTGGAGCATCACTACGAGAGCACGCGCGACTTTGAAAAGCTGGTGGCGCTGCTTTCGACGAGAGTGACGCTGGCCAACGAGGAACAGCAGATCATCGCGCTGCACATGCGCATCGGCCTGTTGTGCGAAGAAGGTCTGCGCGATCACGACCGCGCGATTTCGGCCTATCGACAAGTGGTGGAAGCGCAGCCGACTCACCGAGAGGCGCTCGACGCGATGGCGCGGCTGCTCGAAGCCAACGAGCGATGGACGGAGCTTATCGAGGTAACGCGACGACAGATTCGGCTGGTGACCGACCGTCAGCACAAAGCGCTGCTGTACTTTAAGTGCGGCTCCGTCACCGAGGCCAAGTTCGGCAAAGAAGACGAAGCGATTCGCTATTACGAAGCGGCGGTGCGGACTTCAGCGGCGTGTTTGCCCGCGCTGCACAGCCTGCGTGACATCTACGTCCGTCGCGAAGACTACGCGCGTGTGACGCAGACGCTAGAGCTAGAGTCCAAGCTTTGGACTGAGCCCAAAGAGCAAGCTGGAATCCTCGCGCACATTGGACAGATTTACCTCGACAAGCTGCGTCAGCCCGAGCGAGCCATTGAGTATTACGAGCGAGCGCTTTCCGTCGATAAAGACTGTCTTCCGGCCCATCGTGCGCTGTTCCACGTCTACTACGAGCGCGGCGACTTTTACCGGACGTATCAGACGGGACAGGTCTTGCTTGTGCGGGCAGCCCGCGAAGGAGAGCCAGCCGAGCGATCCAGCTTCCACGCCAAGCGCGCGCACGCAGCCTCGAAGGTTGGAGAGCTTCGCGTCGCCTGTGAGTCGGTGGTCTTGGCGCTGGAGATCTGGCCGGAAAACATGGCGGCGCTCGGACTGCTGGTTCCGCTCTGTCTTCAGACGGACACAGGCTTCGATCTGGCACCAACCTGTCGCGAGCTAGAAAAGCAATATCGTCGTCGCAACATGGTCCAGCAGCTCGCACTGCTGTTGTGTGCGCAGGCCGCGCTGGCGGAGCGAGCCGGAGAAAGCGAAGCGGCAGAGACGCTGCTGTCCGAAGCGCTTCGTCAGAAGCCCGACGAGTCTCAAGTGATCGAGCTGGTCGCTGCGGCTTACACACGGCTGGCGCGCTGGGATGCGGCGGTATCGCTGCTTCAGTCGTTTATTGATCGGCTCCGTCAAGCTGCGGACTCGTCGCTGTTGCCGACGATTGCGCGCAGTGAGCTGCTGCTCGCCGGGCTGTACAGCGAAGTGCTGCTTCAGCCCGAGTCATCGATCAAGCTGCTCCGTCAGTGCATCGATGTGTCGGCGCGTCCCGATTCGTCGGTGCCCGAGCCGACCGTCTGGCGCGCTCGCTACATGCTGTCGCAGGAGCTGTTCCGCATCGGACGCTACCTGGAAGCACGCACCGAGATCGACGAGCTGCTGACGCAGGTTCAGCCCGAAGGTGTGGCTCGTGTTTCTCCGTCGGTGCTGTGTCGGTATTCCGATTATCAGGGACGAATCCTCGAGTCACTGGGGGACATGACCGGCGCACAGCAAGCCTATTTGAAGGCGATCGATCTGGATCCAACCTATGCGCCACCAGTGTTACAGCTTGCGCGCTGGGGTGTTCTGACGGGAAATCGCGAGCAAGCCGAAGCGCTGCTGCGTGATGCGATCGAGCGAGCCAGCGAGCGTCCGATTGGCAGTCCCGTCGATGAGCGAGGCTCTGAAATCTTCCTTCGTCGAGGCCTGGCCCGGCTTCTATCAGCAAGTGATCCGCAAGCTGCTGTCGTCGAATATCAGCGCTTGGTTGATCTCAGTGCCGACGACAACTTGATGCTGCCGCTGTGCTTCGATCTGACCAGCCCGGCTGGACCGCCGCTTCTGTGGGACGGAAAAGACGATCGCATCTCGCTGGCGGAAGTGCAGCTTCACAGCATCGGTGACACGCATCAAGCCGAGCAAGCGCTCCAGTTTGTGCTCGATCAGGATCTGCGCTGCGCTGCGGCCTATCCGCTGCTGTCGGAAGTCTACGACCGTCGCAATGAACAAGTGCGCGCACGAAGGGTGCGAACAGTGTCGGCGCTGCTAGGCTATACTCCGACGGAAAAACGACCGCAGCGAAGTGGTGGCTATCGCGGCTCGCTCAGCGAAGAGCTTCGTCAGCGGCTGCTGGTTCCTGGCACGCTGCGCGGCTCGCTGACCGTGGATCTGCTGCAAGCCATGGTGCCCGGCCTGCTCAAGCTGTTCCCACCGACGTGGCCGTGGCCAGTCGAGACGACGCCCGCCGCCAAGGTTCCCGACTCTGGCTTCCAGAGCGCGATCAGCGAAGTCCTTCGTCTGTTTTCCGTCGAAGCCGAGGTTGTCATTGCCCATCAAGTGCCGGGTACTGCGCTCGCGCTGGAGCTGCCGACGGGACGAAAGGTTGCGCTGCTCGATCAGTCCGTGCTCGCGATGGCTGACAGTGAGCGACGCTTCCTACTTGGACAGATGCTGGATGCCCTGCGCGGTGGATATGCGACGCTGCTCCGGCTGTCTCCGAGTGAGCTTTTGCAGACCAGTCGCCTGATGTCGATGCTGCTGCTTCCCCCAGCTGAGCAGCCGCCCGAAAGCCGCGAGTTCTTCCAGCTGCTGCCCAAGCGCTCGCAGCAGGTGTTTGAGCGCGCCGCGCAGAGTCGTCCGCCCCAGACCGTGGTGGAAGTGGTGTCCAGCTTTGGACTGTGTTCAGAGCGCGCGGGACTGCTCGCAGCCGACGACATCGCAACCGCAGTCCAGGTCATGGTGCGCCTGCAAGGAGACGACGCCGCAGCGCTCAGCGATGTGCCAAGCGGCCTGGTACTTGGACTGGCTCCAAATGGGTCGGAGCTGGTTCGCTACTTCCTTTCGGACACGTTCCACGAGCTTACTCAGACGCTCCGAGAACCATCGCGCTTGTGATCTGCCCCCACCCAAAGGTATTCTTTGGCCTTGATATGGTGGTATCGGCGGTGCTTACGCAAGAAAGAGGGCGGACGAGAACATGGGTGCCAAGTTCAGCTCTGAGCTAGCGGCTCAAGGTGGGGTCGTCAGCCTCAAGCTGCGAGGCGTGATCGACGAAGACAACGAGCTGACTGGCATCGAAGGCCAGCTCTCAGCCGGGGTCACCGTCCTTGATTTGGCCGACATCGAGCGCATCAACTCGTGCGGCGTCCGTGACTGGGTCAACTGGCTCGGTCGCATTGAAAAACTCGGCGCGAGGCTGGTGTTCGTCAACTGTTCACCCGCTATCGTCGCGCAGATGAACCTGGTTCATAACTTTTCAGCCAGCGGCATCGTAAAGAGCTTCTACGCTCCGTATTTCTGCCCTCGCTGCAACAAAGAGCGACTTCTTCGTCTGGAAACGCGCGATCTGGTGCATCAAACCCCGATCTCCTCTGCGCCGACCTGTCGCTGCGATGACTGCGACGGACCGATGGACTTCGACGACATGGAGGAGTCCTACTTCGCCTTCATGAACAACCTGAAGAAGGTGCTGAGCGATCCGGCCACCGAGGAAATTCTCCAAGTGGTGTCCGCCGCCAGTGAAGGTGGAGCCAAGCAGCGCTCTCGCGGCAGCAGCACTGGCATTACTCCAGCGACGGGCCCAAGCCTGACGCCAGCTACGCCATCGACGGGAGCACCGTCTTCGGTCTCGCCGCTCAATCGCACACCGACGAGTCGTTCCCCGAGCGGCAACATGCCGACGGCCAAGACTCCGCCGGGAAATGCGCTCGCTGGCCTGGTGTCCCAGCCCGGTGAACAGCCCGCCACGTCGAGCGGCAATCATCGTCCTGTTCCCAATGCGACAGCGACGGCAGCAGCGACTTCGACCGCGCAAGCAGGATCGGACAAGCCAGCAGCGACTTCGACCGCATCGACCGCGCAGCCATCACTGGTTCGGACGATCTTACCGTGGCTGGCGCTCGCCATCTTCCTCATCGCTGCCATCGGCGTCTTGATCCTCGCCATCGCCAAGTAGTCGTCGTCGCGACCATTGCGCTTGCTGTTTCTTTGCGCAACACTTCCAAGCCATGCACGGACACGTTGCGGGAGTTCATCCTCGCCACAGTGAGTCCGCCTTCGCGCGTCTTTCCGACGAAGAGCTGCGACGGCTGCTTCACTTGGCCCTTAGCAAAGGTGGCGACTACGCCGACCTGTACTTCGAGCACAGCCAGACTGCCAGCTATGTCTTCGAGGACGAGCGCATCAAGACCGTCGGTCGTGGTGTCTCTCTCGGTCTTGGCGTTCGCGTTCAGCGTGGTGAGGCCACCGGATACGCGTACTGCGAAGGTCTCGACGAAGCAGCGATGGCGCGCGCAGCACGAACCGCCGCCGAGATTGCCGAAGCCGCCGCACGTCCCGGCCCACAGCTCATCGAGTCGCGCAGCATTCCTTCGTTTTATCCCGTCGGCGTCGCCAGCTTAGACTCACCTGCGGCCAACAAGCTGGAACTGCTCCGTCGTGGAGATCGCGCCGCCCGCGCCGCCGATCGACGCATCGTCAAGGTCGTCTGTAGCTTTTCCGAAGAGCAGCGCGAGATCTTGATCGTCACTGGAGACGGACATCGCTATTCCGACCAGCAGCCGCTACTTCGCTACGGAATTTCTGTCGTCGCAGAAGACGGAACCAAGCGTCAGTCGGGCAGCGGTGGCGGCGGCGGACGCTACGGCATCGATTACTTTGCGCACAAGACGCCCGAGCACTACGCCCGCGAGGCCACGCACGTCGCACTGTCCATGCTGGATGCCGTCGAAGCTCCGGCGGGCCAGCTTCCGGTTGTACTTGCGGCAGGCGACTCGGGAATCTTGCTACACGAAGCCGTCGGTCACGGACTCGAAGCCGACTTCAACCGCAAGCAGACCTCGAACTACGCAGGCCGCGTCGGGGAGCTGGTCGCATCCGAGCTCTGCACCGTCGTCGATGACGGCACCGTAAGCCACAGCCGAGGCGCGATCAACGTCGATGACGAAGGCGCTCCCGGTCAGCGCAACGTGCTCATCGAAAACGGTCGCCTGCGCGCCTACATGCAAGATCACTTGTCGGCGCGCATCATGGGCACATCACCAAGCGGCAACGGACGAAGGCAGAGCTTCCGTCACGAACCGATGCCGCGCATGACCAACACCTATCTGCTCGCGGGCCGTGACGCCCCCGAAGACATCATTCGCTCCGTCAGCCGTGGCGTGTTTGCTCGTCGCTTTTCCGGCGGTCAAGTCAACATCTCAAACGGTGACTTCGTCTTCTCGCTCACCGAGAGCTATCTCATCGAAGACGGCAAGCTCACCGCGCCACTCAAAGGCGTCAACCTGATCGGCAACGGTCCCGATGTCCTCACCAAGGTCAGCATGGTGGGTCACGACTTCGAGATGTCCGACGGAATCTGGACCTGCGGCAAAGAAGGTCAGTCGGTTCCCGTCGGCATCGGTACACCGACCGTCAAGATCGCAGCAATCACCGTCGGTGGAACCCGCACCTAAGCCTTCACTCGGAGACAGACGTGTCACACGTTTCGATTGATAAGCAACGCGAGCTTCAGGCTCTGGCAGAGCGAGTGGCAGAGCTGGCGATCGACGACGGCGCCGATGCAGCCGAGGTCATCGTCGGAGCCGGACAGTCGCTTAGCGTCAAGATTCGCCAAGGACAAAAAGAGCTGCTGCACGAGTCAGAGAGTCACGGACTTGGGCTGCGCGTGTTTGTAAACCATCGCTCGGCGGTGTGTCATACCTCGGACCTGGGCGAAGCAGAGCTGCGACGCTTCGTGCATGAAACCGTCGAGCTAAGCCAGCTCAGCGAACCCGACGAGCTCAACGAGCTACCGGACCGGCACGATCTGATTCCCCTCGGACAGTCAGTGGTCGATCTGGATCTGTGGGACGATCTGACGGCCCGATTGTCTGCGCCAGAGCTGTTCGAGATCGCGCGACGGACCGAAGCCGCTGCGCTCGGCTTTTCCAAAAAAATCACCAACAGCGACGGAGCAAGCTGCGACCGCAACGCGGGATACATGGCGCTGACGCTCGCGGACAAGGCTGGGCTGGCGTTCTCGGGATCCTCGCGCGGAACCTACTGCTCGTTCAGCGTCGAAGCACTCTGCGACGATGAAGGAGGAAAAAAACGCAACGCTTCCTTCTGGTCAGCGCATCGCTTCTTTGCCCAGCTCGCGTCGCCAGAGTCCGTGGGCCAAGAAGCGGCTCGACGAGCACTGCGCAAGCTCGGTGCCCAAAAGCTAGCCACCGCAGAGCTTCCCGTCGTCTTTGATTCCGACGCAAGCCGTGCGCTGTTGCGAACCCTGGCGGGCGTCGTATCCGGCGGAGCGATCTATCGCAAGAGCTCGTATCTGTGTGGTCGCGAAGGAACCCAAGTGGCATCGCCGCTGATTACCATCGTCGATGATCCACTGCGTCCGAGGGGCCCGGGCTCGCGCGCATTCGACGGTGAAGGTCTGGCTGCTCGTCGCAACGTCATCGTCGATAAAGGACTCCTCAGCGGCTATTTGCTCGACAGCTATTCCGCACGCAAGCTAGGTCGCAAGAGCAACGGCTGCGCAGGACGCTCCGTCGGTGGCTCACCACACGTAAGCACCAGCAACTTGATCTTGCATGCGGGCTCGACGCAACCGACGGCACTTCTCGACGGGATCGAGCGCGGCTTATACGTCACCGACATGATGGGCTTTGGCTTCAACGCCGTCACCGGCGACTTTTCGAGAGGCGCAGCCGGATTCCTTATCGAAAACGGACAGCTCACCGTTCCCGTCAGTGAAGTCACGATCTCCGCCAACTTCGATGATCTGCTTCGGCGCATCGACGCGGTCGGTAGCGATCTCGACGAGCGATCCTCAACGATGAGCCCCAGCCTGCGCGTATCCAAAATGACCGTCGCAGGACACTGACCACAAGCGCTCACAGCCCTGGCATGTACCGCGCAAGCTCATCGAGGCTGCGGCCATGCAAAAACAGCAAATACAGCAGCGCGCCCAGCGCCAAAAACGGACCAAACGGCACCGCGATATGGCGCAGCGTCTCGCTCTTGTCTCGTCGCTTGCGTAGCCACAGCCAAGGAATCGCGATCAGCGAACCCAGCACCGACCCGAGACACACCGTCCAAGGCAGCGCTTGCCAGCCAAGCATGATCCCCACCAGCGCCAGCAGCTTTCCGTCACCAAGTCCAAGTCCTTCGCGTCCCGTCAGACGATAATACGCTTCGGAAATCAGCCAGATCACACCATAGCCGATGAGCGCTCCGATCAGCGCATCAGCCAGACGGACATCGGACAGCAGTCGTCCTGCGCCAAAGAACACCAGCGTCGAAGGCAGCGTCACGCGATCGGGCAGCAGCAGGTGCTCCAGGTCAATGGCCGACAGGACCAGCAAGACCAGAGCGAAGTGTCCGTAGACCACAAAGTGCGCAAGCTGCGTCGGAAGCGAGTCTTGATTGCCGTCCACAAAGCGCACAAACAGCGCGGCAGTCAGCCCTGCGCTGAGCAGCTCGACCAGCGGATAGCGCCAGCCAATCTTCGCACGACAGCGACGACAGCGACCGCGCAGCAGGACAAAGCCAAGCACCGGAATGTTGTCAAACCAAGCGACCGGCGCGTGACACGAAGGACAGCGCGAAGACGGACGGAGCAGCGACTGGCCTTTGGGCAGACGATAGATGCAGACGTTGGCGAAGCTCCCCCACAGCGCGCCCCACAGCAGCGCAAAGGTCAGACCCCAAGGCGAGCGGACAAACCACTCAAGAAACGGGAGTGCGTCGGGAGGCATCTTGGCAAAAAGAAAAGGCGGTCGCTGGCCGCTAAGCGGTTCGCGATCCGCCGTCGATTGGGCGCGTTACTGAGCGCAGGTGCCGTCGGTGCAGTGAAGCGACGTGCTCTTGCAGTCAGCGGCAAGCTTGCACTGCGGGCTGACTTCACGATCCGTCAAGCAGTAGCCAGAGCTACACACTTTTCCGTCGGAGCAGGCCGCGCAGTCGCTGTTCGCCATGCAGAAGGTCCGACACTGCGCGTTGGTACACTCTCGGCCAGCGCCACAGTCCGCGTTGGTCTTGCACTCGGGAACGCGGCGCTCGTCCGGTCGGCAGATGTTCGAGATACAGACATCGCTGGCGTTCACAGCCTGGCAGTCAGCATCCTTGCTGCACGACGGATGACAGACGCTGTTGATGCAGGCTTGGCTGGCTCCGCACTGAGCACTGGTCACGCACGCCTTGTTATCGGCAGCCTTGGGCACGCAGCGCAGGTTCTGGCAGGTTCGACCCGTGCCACAGTTTGCGTCGCTGGTGCAGGCTTTCTGACACAGTCCATCCACGCAGGCACCGCCGGTGCCGCACTCACGGTTGAACACGCAGTGGTTCGGAGGAACCGGAGCCTGCTTGCATTGACCGTTGAGACACTCGCTCCCCGAGCCGCAGTCCGACTGAACGCGACAGCTCTTCGGGGGAGTAGCAGCCTCAGGCTCGCACGAGTGACGCGCGGAGTTGCAGACATAACCGCTCGCGCAGTCGGCCTGCTTGTCGCAGTAGCCAGCCTCGGCGCACAGACGGTTCGAGCCGCAGTAACAGCCCGGTGCGCAGTCTGACGACGAAACACAGGAAGCTCCCGGTGGACGACCATCTTGAGCCACACAGCCCGAGACGTCGCACTGGAAGCAGCCCGTCGCGTCGCAGTAGGTGTAAAAGCGGGTCTTGTTTTCCTCGGTGCAGCCTTGCTGAACCAGCAGTGCCATCGCACCGAGAAGCGGCGTTACAAACGAAAGAAACCCTTTTAGCGGACGCATAGAGCGCATCGGAAGCCCTCCACGATTCGTCGTGTTGAACCTACCAAACACATTTACCATGCTTTGTGGCTCAGCAGCCAGTATGCCAGCCAGCTCGTGCTTTCTCGCACCCTTTTGAGTCACCAAATTTCGATGCCATCCCGCGCATCCAGCCGTTGTTCGTTTTGCGCGCAGTCTCATTTGTAAACAATTGGTCACAGTCCGGGTGTGTTCACAAGTTCGCAGCCGGACCCAGCGCGCACCAGCCAGGCCCGGCAAAAATTTGACGCTCGCGGTGAGCGAAGCTGAAATGCCGAGCTGTTATGGAAGCCTGGGCGAACCTTCACCAGCCAGTCATGGCGGACGAGCTGCTGCGACTTCTGGCGGTCCGCTCAAGTGGTGTGTACTGCGACGCGACGTTGGGGCTTGGCGGTCACAGCGAACGCATCCTGAGCGAATTAGACGACAGTGGACGGCTGTTTGGCATCGATCGCGATGAAACCGCGCTGGGTCTTGCGACGTCCCGCTTGGCGCGATTTGGAGCCCGCTTTCGACCGCTTCATGGCTCGTTTGGCGATCTGCTGTCGCTGCTTCGACGTGCGGACGCGCCACCGCTCGATGGACTGATCGCAGATCTGGGCGTCTCGTCGCTACAACTTGATCGTCCCGAGCGAGGCTTTTCCTTCCAGACCGCAGGCCCGCTCGATATGCGCATGGATCGCAGCCAAGGCGAAACCGTCCAAGCGCTGCTTGAGCGGCTCGACGAGCACAGCCTGGCGTCCATTTTGTGGGAATACGGCGAAGAGCGGCACAGTCGTCGTGTCGCACGAGCGATCAAGCAGTCGCTGCCACAGCTCACCGATACGCTGTCGCTCGCCGACGTGGTGGCCAGAGCGATTCCACAGCGTGAACCACACAAGCATCCCGCGACGAGAACCTTTCAAGCGCTGCGCATTGCTGTAAACGATGAGCTGCGTCAGGTTCACTCGCTGCTGCTGGCGGCACCGCTCGTCTTGGCACCGGGCGGACGGCTGGTGATCATCTCGTTTCATTCGCTGGAAGATCGGCTGGTCAAGCAGCATCTCACGTTTGTGTCAGCCGTCGCGGATGCGCACCGAGCGCGTCAGACCGGACTGGACCGCAATCCCTTTGTGCTTCTGACCAAAGGCACGGTGACACCGTCGGACGAAGAGATGGCGCAAAACCCACGCGCTCGCTCCGCGAAGATTCGAGCGGCGCGGACCTTGACCGAGCAAGAGCGCACAAGTCCACGTCATCCGTCGCACAATCCCGAAGGTCAGCCATGGCCACTGTAAGCGCATCGCGCAAAAAGCCAAGCTGGCTGCGTCGGCAACAGGAGCGGGTCGAGCGCTTTGTTTCGTGGCCAAGTCGCAGTCCTAGCTTTGGGCTCACCGTCGGACTGACTGTCTCATCGCTGGTCTTGATCGCGCTGTTGTACGTGTGGTCGCGTCTGGAAGTCATTCGCATCGGCTACGAGCTGTCTCAGCAAAGCAAGCTGGCGCGCGCGCTGCTTCAGCACAACCAGCGACTGCGGCTAGAGCTGGCCACGCGCAAAGATCCCGCCACGATTGAACGCTTTGCCCGAGAGCGACTGCACATGGCACCGCCTCAACCGTCGGCGATTCGGATTGTCAAAGCACCGCACCGGACGGCGTCCCACACAGCCAGCGAAGGCTCGTCCCGATGACGCAAAAGACCGCGAAAACGGAAGCAAGCAGCAGTCGAGAAGAGTCTCCGCAGCGCTGGCTGACGGTCCGATTGTGGGCAACCGGCGCAGTGATGACGCTGTGTTTCGGCGTGCTGCTCACTCGAGCGTATGTGCTTCAGATTCAGAAGCGTGATCTGTATCGGTCGCTCGCCGAAGAGCAGTATCTGCGCGAGATCGAAGTGCCGCCGCACCGAGGCCGCATCGTCGATCGCAGTGATAGTGAGCTTGCAGCGTCAGCCAGCGTCGATTCGGTGTATCTGGAACCGCAGAAGCTGCGCGCAGAGCTTCCCGACGCAGCGCATCGCGATCCGCAGCTTGCCAAGCTCGCGTCGGCGCTCGGACTGGAGCTTCCCGAGGTCAAAAAGCGCGCGCTGTCCGATCGTCACTATCTGTTTCTGAAGCGTCGAATTGCGCCGGAAGAAGCCCAGCGCGTGCGTCAGCTTGGCTTGCCTGGCGTCGGTCTGACCCAAGAACCGAAGCGCTACTATCCGAATCGGAGCCTCGCGGGACCGCTGCTCGGCTGGGCGGGCATCGACGCGATTGGACTCGAAGGCGTCGAGCTGGCTTACGATCGCTTTCTACGCGGCAGTCGTGCGTCGGTGATCGGCTGGCAAGACGCACGAGGTCGCAAAGTCATGGTCGGTGGCGTCGGAGATTCCTCGCGTGAGCGCGGTCACGATGTTCATCTCACCCTCGATAAGTTCATTCAGTTCCGACTGGAGCAAGCGCTGGAAGAAGGGGTTCACAAGGCCAAAGCCAGAGCGGGCGTCGCAGTCGCACTCGATCCACGCAACGGCGAAGTCTTGGCCATGGCATCGGTTCCGTCGGTCAATCCCAATGATCCGTCGGGCGCTCGCGAGCGCGGTGTCCGCAACCGAGTCGTCACCGATCCGTTCGAGCCAGGCTCGACGATCAAGCCGTTTACCATCAGCGCGGCGCTCGAAGCCGGAGCCATTCGCGTATCCGACGACTGGGACTGCGAAGGCGGTCAGTGGCGAATCGGTCATGTCACCATCCACGACGCAGATCCCGAAGGAATCTTGACCACGACGCAAGTGCTCGGACGCTCGTCGAACATCTGCACCAGCAAGATCACCCGTCGTCTCGGCAAGGAAAAGACCTACCTGTTTCTGCGTCAGCTTGGCTTCTTTGCACCGACGGGAATCGATCTACCCGGTGAGCGCAGCGGCCAGGTTCGTCCCGTCGCAGAGTGGGGCGATGTCGCGTTCGCAAACATCAGCTTCGGGCAAGGCATGACCGCGACACCGATTCAGATTGCGTCCGCGATGTCAGCGTTCGCAAACGGCGGCATTTTGTATCGTCCGCACGTCGTCAGTCGAGTCGTCTCAGCCAACGGACAGACGGTTCTAGCGTCACATCCCGAAGGCAAGCGTGTGATGTCCGCAAAGACCGCGTCGCAGATGCGTCAGATGCTGCGGGCCGTGATGGAAAAGAAAGGCACTGGAGAAGATCTCGACATTCCCGGCTATCCAGTGGCAGGAAAGACGGGCACGGCACAGAAAGTGGATCCCAACACCCGTCGCTACTCGCCGGAGTTTTGGGCCTCTTCGTTCGTGGGATTCGCGCCGTATGACGATCCACGCATCCTGCTCTACGTGATGGTGGATGAACCGCACGAAGGTCACTACGGAGGCAAGGTCGCAGGACCGATCTTCGTCAAGGTTGTCTCGGCGGTGCTGCCGTACTTGGGTGTGCCACCGCAGAACTCGCCGACGGTGGTGACGACGGCACCGATGCCTCGTCCATCGCCATCGGAGCAGTATGGTCCGCCCGTTCCCGTCGCACTGCGCTATCCCGGCGTCCCTGAGTCCCAGCGCGTTCCCAACTTCATCGGGCTGGGACTTGGCAAAGCCGTTGAGCTGGCCCGTTCTTCCGGTTTCCGTCTGGAGCTAAGCGGCAGTGGCGTCGTCGTGTCCCAAGAGCCGCCCGCAGGAAGTGCCCGTCGCGGTCCGCTCTGTCAGCTACGTCTTGCGCCGTCGCACTAAGCGAAGCGTGGACCGACGCTGCCCACGCAAGGCCGGTGCTGAATCTAACGCATGCCGTCGCTACGAAGACATCCGGCTCATGTCGTGCGTCAGCATCACCATCAGCGAAAAGAGCTGCCGCGCCGTCTCTTGATCGGGATGCACACCCGAAAAGTAGCGCTGCACCAGACCTGCCGCATCGTCGTGGATCAGCCGACGCGCGATATCGAGCGCCTCGAAGTGCGGAGACGTTTCCGACAGACCGCTGCCCTCGATCGCTTTCAAGATGCGCAGATATTCGCGCAGCACCGGACCAATCACGGGCCGATCGAGCTGTAGCCGCCCGACTTCCGTCCCAGCATCGTCGCGCAGCGTCACAGCAATCGCGCTCGGCTCAATCGAGACTCGACCATGCAGCGAAGCCGCAGTCTCTGACGAGTCCTTGCTATCGATCGCAAATGCTGCACTCGCGACCAGCTCTTCGATCGCCATCAGCCACTCAGCCCGTCGAGGCCGCGTCGCACAGCGCCAGGTCACATCGTCCACGATAATGTCGCAAAGAACGGCCGGTTGCTTGGACATCGACTCCATCAGGCCAAACTGTAATCGCGGTCCGGCCAGGTGACAATGCCTTTGCTGCACTGCGTCAATAGGGAAGCACTTCCGACGCTGATCTCGCAAAGTCTGCGCCAAACGGACGCACGGCTTTCCTCGAAAGAGCAGATTGTGAAGCAAACCGCACAACGTCTGCGCACGGTTCGCCGAACACTCTGTCATGACGATGAAGTCGCTTGGAAAAGCGCTCTGGAATGCGCTGTGGCAGCTTCTGGCGCCGCCTGTGTGCGCCGCCTGTGATGAGCCGCTACATCAGCCGAATGTCCTGCTGTGTGCCGACTGCGCTGCGCTGTGTGAGCCCTGCCCTGCGCAGACGATGCCGCTTGTGCCCGGTGCTCCGCACTGTCTGTCACGCTTCGCCTATGGAGGCCCGGTTCAGACAGCGCTGCTGCGTCTGAAGTGGCAAGGTCGCGACGACTTGGCGAGGCCGCTCGGACTGCTTTTGCGTCCGATCCTTCTCGAAATGCTTCAGACCTTCGAGGCGGACTGGCTGGTTCCCATTCCTCTGCATCCACAGCGACTTCGAGAGCGCGGCTATAACCAAGCGATGCTGCTCGCGCGGGCTGCCATGCCGACCCAGCCATCGTCGCTGACGCTTCACGCGGGACTGCTTTCAGCCACTCGGCCTACCGCAGCCGCGCATCGACAGCGACGGATAGAGCGCATCCAGCGCGTCGAGAGTCGATTTGTTGTCCCGCGACGAGCACAAGCGCACATCACCCAGCGCAAGATCATCCTGATCGATGATGTCATCACCACCGGAGCGACGGTGACTGCGTGCGCCGAAGCGCTGCGTCAAGCAGGTGCCCGCGATGTCCAAGCACTTTCGCTGCTGCGAGTGGTTTAGATGAGCGCGACGCCGCTGTGACGAAGAAACGCAGTCAACTCGGTGAGAGACAGCTTCTGTTCGCTGCGATTCGAGAGCTGCTTACACGGATAAAGACCCTGCTTCACCTCGTCTTCTCCGACGAAGATCACAAAGTCTAGGTTCGATGACTCTGCGTACTGAAGATGCTTTCCCGGTGCGGTGCTGCCCAGCGAGATGCGCGTCGCAATTCCCGCCTTTCGCAGCGTCATCGCCACGCGCTCTGCGTCGGCAATGCGACCCACGCCGAGCGGCGCAACCAAGACAGGCCGAGCCGTCTGAAGCGCTTGTGCCACTTGCTCTTTGAGCAGATCGATCAGCCGCTCGACGCCGAACGAAAAGCCGACCGCACCTTGCGCCTGACCGCCATACAGACCGATCAGATCGTCGTAGCGACCACCGCCTGCGAAGCTGAGCGTCGTCCCGAACTTTTCAACCCGCGCTTTGGCCTCGAAGATCGGTCCGGTGTAGTAGTCCAGTCCACGAGCCAGCGTCGGATCAACGGTCAGACGCTCGGCAAAGCCTAGCTCAGCAGCACGCTCGACGATGTAGCGCAGCTCTGAAGTGGCCTTTTTGCCCTCGGGATCATCGGCCAGCAGCGTCTCGGTTCGCTGAAGATACGCGAGGTTGTCGATCGGCTCAGTTGTCTCGCCCGTGATGCCAAGCTGACTGATGAACGCGACGAACGTACTCTCTTCCAGACCGTACTGCTTGGCCTCTTCGATCATCGCGGAGCGTCCGATCTTGTCGAACTTGTCGAGCGCACGCAGCGCGTCCGCCTTCTTATCGACGGCAATTCCCGCTCGCCGAAGCTGCGCTTCCAAGATCTTGCGGTGATTGAGGACGAACCGATAGTCGTGAAGCCCAAACTCTGTCAGGACCGTCGTCGCCAGCAGCAGCAGATCGACTTCACAGTCCATCGAGTAGCTACCGAGGATGTCCGCGTCGGCTTGATAAAACTCTCGATAGCGGCCAGCGGCGGGACGGTCATAGCGCCAGACCTTGCCGATCTGATAGCGATACACAGGCCGCTTTAGCTCCGGATGCGCCGCAGCAAAGCGTCCCGTCGAGCTGGTCAAGTCAAAGCGCAGGCCCAGCTTGCGACCGCCTTTGTCCTCGAACGAATAGATCTCTCGCTCGGCAGCGGGCCCCGACTTGAGCGTCAAGACTTCCAGGTACTCAAACGCGGGCGTGTCTAGTTCATCGAAGCCAAACAGACGGAACGCGCGTCGCAGCCGATCAAACACGGCATTGCGAATGCGCATCTCTTCGGGAAGAAAGTCGCGCGTGCCTTTCGGCGTCTCAAACGTCCGTGCCATTGCGCTCTTGCTCACGAGGAGACTGCGTCGAAGCCTTACGCGCTCGCATCGCTTTGGTGCCGTCTTCGGTCGTGTACAACTCGATGCGATCTTCGCGAACCAGCTTGTCGATCAGACGACGACGGACATCGGGATCTGGATCAAGCTGACTTGCCTGCCAGCGCGTCACAAAGAAGTTCACACCGACGTAGCCGAGCGGGAACTTGCTCTCTGCCCGTCGAACCTCGTCGAGCAGAATCGCCGCCGCTTGCTCTTCCGAGTCAATCACGATCGGCAAAGAAGGCGAGCCACTGTCTTCGCTCTGCGCCACCTGCGACGTTCCCGACAGGATGATGGGTGAGCCATTTTCTTCGCCTTCACCCGTCGGCCACTGACGGCCACACTCACCCAGCGAGTCGCACAGATCAATGTGATCGAACGCTGCGCGACGAATGCGCCGCGACAGACCGATTCCGCCCCACGTCGCAACGTAGGCCTGACGACCCAGCGCGCGAACACCTTCTACCGCCGGAGCGTGATCTGCATCGCCTGACATCAGCACCAAGATATCGAATGCACCGACGGCAGCAAGGCGCAGCATGTCGGCCACCATCGTCGTATCGACTTCGTTTTCTTGGGTGTAATAGTTTTCAGCCTGGCACTCTCGGCAGTGATAGCTCTTGGTGCGACGGCTGAAGCGCTGCACGAAGTAACCGGGCAGCATTTCCAAGTTATCGAGAAAGCTCGTCAGAGCAGCTTGGCCACTGCCTGCGACGGGATTCCCCGTCTCAATTCCCGTGTAGTAGTAAGCGCCCCACAGTACGTCGCCGCCGACTCTGCGGACCAGCCACCGGGACAGCGCGGTAAAATCAAGCGGTTGACGACCAGCGCGCTCACGCCAGCCCGAATAGAAGTTTTTTCCGTCGAAAAACAGTGCAACTTTCATCGCCGCGCATCCTAGCAAAAAAGCGCAGATAGATTCCCAGCAAAATCGGCGACGCACCCGGGTCAAAAACGAGCCTTGGATGCGCTCGCCAAAACGCTGCACGCGCGGCCAACATCAGCCAGCGCTTCAAAGAGACAAGCCGCAGGGAATCAGTGCGATGGATCGCGTGCAGCCGAGAGACGGCGCACAGGAAGGCAGAGCGGGTCTACGCGAAGCCAATCGCCTCGAGCTGCTCTTCTGACAAGCCAAAGAAGTGGCCCGCTTCGTGGACGACGGTGATCTCGATCTCGTGCTCCAACTCTTCCCGCGACATGGCAACTCGCTCCAGGTTGCGCTGAAACAACAAAATGGTGTCCAGGTGCGGCACACCACCAATGGATGGCTTGTCCGCGTGCGGCACACCGCTAAACAGGCCCAGCAAGCGAGGGTCGGTTCCGTCGGCGATAAGCTCTGCGGACGGATAGTCGGTCGCAATCACCGGCACGTTCCCGATCAGCTTGCGAATCTGATCCGGCAGCTTGTCGATGGACTCAGCGACGATCTGCGAAAACTCTTCGGGCGACACAGCCCACGGCGGATTCGGCTGCTTCAGATCGACAGCGCGAACTTTCTGGAAAAAGTCCACCATGCCTTTGCGATCGCTCCGCGCGCTGGCACACAGACCAAGTCCATGCAGCGCCTCGGCCAGGTCGGGCTCGATCTCCAGCGAGCGCTGAAAGTGCGACTCCGCATCGTCGGGATGTCCCAAGTCGAGCAGCAGTCGTCCCGCCCGAATGTGATAGCCCGGATCGCCGAGCAGAATGTCAGGAAGCTCCGAGAGCGACGCATACGCTGCCGACTCTTTGCCAAGCAGCGCCTCGCCTTCCGCTTTGAGGAGCAGCGCTTCGACGAACTCTTCCTCTTCTTCGGCGTTGTCGAGCGCCTTTTCACACAGCTCGACCGCTTTGTCGAAGTCTTCGATGTCCCACAGGTACAGTTCGGCGGCGCACAGCAGTGGCTCGACGTAGTGCTCGTCAATTTCGATCGCGTGCTGGTAGTGCTGAAGCGCTTCTTCGATCTCGCCTTCGCCCGACGCAATCATGCCCAGCAGCACATACAGCTCGGGAGAGTCACCGTCGGTGCGCAGCAGCTTTAGCGCGCGTCGCTTCGCTTCTTCCAGGTCGCCCGACTCCATCGTCTCCCAGCAGCGATCAAGCTCTGCGTAAAACTTTTCAACGCTTCCTTTGGGAGGACTTGCAGCCGCCTGGTTCTTACTACCGTTTGAGCGGTGTCCGTTCGGCGGCTCGCCTGGGGTACGTGCTTTGGCCATGAATCGTAGAAACTCCTCGGGCCGTCATCATGCGCAGCTAGTCGCGGATTACAAGCCCCTTTGTACGCAGTCGCTCCTACCTGATGCCACATGCTCTGTTTTGTATCGAAGAATACAAATTTACCAACAATTGCTTTGACATCGTCGCCCACCGTCGGTACGCTAATGACTCGAAGCCGTCGCCCACGTTGACTGAGTCAGTCAGCATGGTCGATGAAGCTTCCTCGATTGTCCGAATCTCCAGTTCGGCAAGCGAGTTTCAGGGGGCAATACGCGACTGGATAGAGGGGGTCTATCCGGTCACTTTCGCAAGGCTTTCGACCCAGACAGGTGGGGTGAGCGATGCAAGAACGCCGTACGATGACCAAGGCCGACATCATCGAGAACGTCTATGAGCGCGTCGGGGGCTTTTCCAAAAAAGACGCGTCGCAAATCGTCGAGGCAGTGTTCGACATCATCAAGGACACCCTGGCGCGAGGCGAGAAAATCAAACTTTCTGGCTTTGGAAATCTGGTCGTCCGCGATAAAAACTCGCGCATCGGTCGTAACCCGCAGACCGGCGACGAGATCACGATCTCGGCAAGACGAGTGCTGACCTTTAAGCCGAGCCAGGTTCTCAAGAACGCACTGAACAGCTAGCCGCGACGCAGGGACGGGCCTGGGGAGCGGCTTCCACGGCATCCCGAGTGACCACACCGTCCATGACTGCGAAGCCACGAGCCCGTGCGTCTGCATCGAAAACTCCGCCTGCGAAGTCGCGCGTGAAGTCCGTCCGCAAGACCGCAGCCAAAAGTGCTGCGCAGAAACCCGTGGCCAACAGCCCGACGGAAACCAGCGCCGCTGCGATAACCAAGACAGCTCCACCTGTCGCGTCCGCGTTGGATTCCAAGAAGTCCGCTCCGAAGAAGTCTTCTTCGGTTTCCAAGAAGTCCGCTCCGAAGCAATCCGCTCCTAACACGCCCGCTGCTAAAAAGTCCGACTCGGCTGCCAAAAAGTCCGCGAATCAGAAATCTGATCCCCAAAAGACGGCGTCCCAGCAAGCTGCTGCCCAAAAGACCGCTGCGACGGCGACTGCTGCGGCTACAACGGCGACGGCTGGATCAGAGCCGATGGCCAAGGCTCGCAAGCGTGGGCTCGGAGAACTGTCCAAGCATGCCTTCGCTCCAGTGAGCGCTCCACTGACGCTGGCAACCCGACCGCGCGTGCAAGTGACCGCCCCTGTGCTGGTTCGACCCAGTGCTGCGCTGGATGGCGATGCGATCAGCTACCTGCGCGCAGAGCTGACCTCTCTACTGGCCGTTCTCGAAGAGCCCAGCAGCTAAGGCAACAGGTTTCGTGCTGCGTTCTACAGTCCGTCAGACTGCCCGGCGTCAGATGCGGATGCCGAAGCTGCCCGCCATGCTCAAGCTGGTGCTCGGCAAGAGCGACTCGCTCTGGCCCGGATGACCGTCGATGTCGATGCGCAACCACAACGAGATGGCCTTGAGCGCGTTCGACTGACGCGGATAAAAGTCTACGCCGATGCGCAACAGGCCACCCAAGATCGCAGCGCTCGCCCGAGGATCAACCGCATCGCTGCCGCAGCACGCCCACAGACGACCACCGGATGCGCCCGCAGCGACCCGAACCCAATCGGTGACCCGGAACAGCAGCAGTGCTTGTCCGGTGACATCGCCAAAGGGCTGACCCTCTACGACGCTGCTGCTTGGACCAAACAGCGCCCGTGTCCCGAGGAGAAAACCGACCCCGCTGTCAAACTCCAGGCCAAAGTGAAGCTCTGCGCCTCCGCCGATCATGTTGAAGCCGGGGTTTCTCTCGTCCGCCCAAGCGACACGCCAAGCGGTCACACCTGCGACATCGAGCGCCAGGTGCTCTAAAAACCAGCGGCTCCTCGGTCCAGCGCTGGCCTGAGCAGGCAACAGCCAGATCGCCAGAGCGAGCATCAAGCCCCAGAGCCCCCGCAGCATGACCACAGACCAGCTATTCCACCAGCCGCAGGGCCGGTCCCGACTTGCGCAGCAGGAACAGCATGCAGGGGTTGACCTCACCGCCGTACGACCAGTTGGCCACCGTTTCCCAGCCCTCGCGTGACAGCGCGGCTTGCAGCTTGGTCGGATCATAGCGACGGCTATAGTACACCGAGAACTCGCGCTCCTCGCCGGAAGGTAGCCGCACCCTCGCCCGTGCATCCACCGCGTAGCTGCCCGGAATCGGACACGACAAGTCCAGCACACGCAGCATCTCAATCTCTGTCTGAACGTGTGCGTAGCGACGAATCGGTCCCGTCAGGAACTCGTCCCAGCGCTGACGCAGCGCAGAGCTTACACCGCGTCCTCGCGCCTTCAGCAGACCCGGATCTTTTTCAATGATCTCGTCCGCCGGTCGATCGGTCGATGCATACGCCAGCCGAATGTCGAGCAGCAGCAAGTCCCCCGCGCCAAAGCCCACCAAGCTATTGCGGACAAAGCGCAGCTCGTTTTCTAGGTTGCTGAAGGTGTGACCCAGCATCGTGACCAGACGCCGACGATGCGCACGCTGCGGCGAATACAACAGCTGTCCGTAGCGAGGCAGGTGATGGAAGTTTCCTTGGATCGCAAACACCACACCGCCGCGATCGGCCAGCGTCTCTGCCGCGTGACGATAGGCCACCGACAGAAGCGGCTGGCTGATATCGAGCAGGTACAGCCGCACGTCGCCGTGACCACCTTGGGCCAGGATCTGCTCGACGAGCCGCACTTCGTTGCGCGCACTGCCCGGACCCAGCGCGACGACATCCAGGCCCATCTTGCCGCACTGCTCCAAGATCACCGACGCGGCACGGTCCAGCTGCATGCTCGCCTGCATCTCGTCGTAGTCCTTGAGATCGGCAATGGCGCACCAGTCCGCCGCGCTCATCGGGTCCATATAAAGGAAGCCCTGCTCGATGTGACCGCCGAAGCTGTTGACCTGCATCGACAGCTCTTTGATCATCTTGACGGGATCAAACCCAGGCGCGAGCCAGCAGTTCAGCGCGAAGTTCGGATCGGACTCTGCGACTTCCCACGGCAGATCCGACACCTCTAGCTTCAGCTCGGGCACCGACAGCAGGTGCAGCAGCGCAAGCTGTGTCGGCAGCGCGCGTCCCGACTCGATGTTGGATATCGCCGACTCCGCCAGCCCAGCCAGCTCTGCCAGGCGCGCTTGCGTAAGGCCCGCCATCGTCCGTCGTTCATACAGAAGCTGCTTGAACTTGTTGCTGCGCGAAGCATCGATCGCCGACGAGGTCTGAATCGGAGCAACTGGGAACTCTTCGTCAACCGAGCTCTGCGCTGCCAAAAACCCTCGCAGCGTCATCAGGCTCATGTGCAGCGCTTCTTGCTGCTCCTTCGGCTTTCCCGACAACGCTTCTTGGAGGGTGTCGATGGCGATGTGCAATGCCTGTTGTTCCCAGGGGATGCTCTGCTGCGCGGACATGGACACCTCGAAAAGCGGCTGGGGCACCCAGTGAATGAAGCCGAGCAATTGGTCCAATGTCTCGACTGTAGGGTGCCGAACTCTCCCACACTATATCCTTGGTCCGCTGGTTTCAGTACACGATTTTACCGCTTGTCGCGGCGTGCCAGCGAACGCCAATCGGCAGTTAAAACACAAGGCGCAGCGACGAAAGCAAGCGCCCTGCGATGACTTACGCAGCGTGAGCGGCCAGGGTCGTCCGCACGTCTTCGGGCAAGTCGGGCACTTTGCGCAGCAGGCTCTCGATGTAGCCGCTGTCTACCTCTGTGACCGACCTTCCGCAGTGCGATCCGGCACCAAACCGCAGCGAGCCATCTTCGCGATCGCGATACAGCCAGTACGACCAGCGATCCCACTCGTCTTTCATGATCTGCGCGACGCGATGCTGCTCGGTCAGGATGTCGCCAATGCGAATCGGAATGTAGCGACGATCAATCATGGCCAACAGCAGTCCCAGCGTGGCTTGCGCATCCGCGAGCGCAGAGTGCGCATGATCGAGCGGCACACCGAAGTGCGCACACGCGCTCTGTAGCGAGCGACTCCGCAAGTGACGCAAGTGCCAGCGCACAAAGACGATTGGATCGATGATCTGACGCACATCGATCTGCACATCCAGCCCGGCGCGACGTAGCTCGGCATTGAGCAGCGGACCATCGAACTCGACCGCGTTGTAGCCGCAGAGCCACAGCGGAACCCGCGAGCGAGCCTGACCCACGATGTAACCGACAAAGCGCTCGGCGATGGCCGCAAAGGTCGGCTTGCCACGAACGTGCTCGTCACGGATGCCATGCACGGCGCTCGCGCCTTCGGGAATCGGCATCTGTGGATCGAGCCGCATCTTGCGAACATCGACGGCTTGGGCGTGCTCACAATAGATTGCGCCCAGCTCGACGACGCGATCGGACTCAATGCTGATCCCGGTGGTCTCGGTATCGAGCACAACACCAGGCCAGTCGGTCACTTTCTCGTCGAGAAGTCCACCACCGATGGTCTGCATCAGTCGGGCAGTTTACGCCACATCGCAGCGACACTGTCAACGCCAGATCCAGCCCGGCCCCGACCGTGCTGCGCCGCATTTCCATCATGTCGGTATCGCTTTTCCGTGTCGCGCCGCGCAGTGACGATGCCGTAGATCGAAGCCAGCGACCGCGCGTTTTGTGAACGCGCAAAGTCTTCGTGGAGGTCGCCCGTGTCGTTCCATTTCTCCGTTCGCTCATCCGCTTCCGGTTGTACGGCTTCGGTGCTCCGCTCGATCGCGTGGGCTGCATGGCTGTGTGGCGCAGCAGGACTGGCTTACGCCAAAGACAATCCCACCGCAGAGCACAAGGCGTTTGAAGATCAGCTCCGACAGATGGCACCGGCCAAGGCAGCTCCACCAGCCCCCGTCGCGATGAGCAGCAAGAAGCTCCCAGCGTCCGCAAGCTACGAGTTTTCAGATGCCACCGCAGACGGAGCGCTCGGAACCAGCGAGATGCGCAAAGCCAACCGCGTCGCCGCCGAGATCCTGCAAAAGCGGATGGAAGAGACGCGCCCCACTGACTTTCGGCTGATTCGGGAAGCAGCGGGAGCCGATGTGGTGGTCCTGTCCGGCGTCTACGATCGCGTCCAAGATGTCCTGCGCGCCGCACAGATCAAGCATGTGGTGGTGCCGCCCCAGCTTCTCGATCAGATGGAGCTTTTGTCCACGCAAACGGTGATGCTCAACTGTCCCGGCAACGTCAGCGAAGCGAGCATCAAGAAGCTGCGCGACTTCGTGGCACGCGGTGGCTACTTGGTGTCCACGGACTGGGCGCTGCGAGCGGTCGAAAAAGCCTTTCCGGGCACGATCGGCCACAACGGACGGACGACTCCAAACGATGTGGTGTCGGTGCAGGTTCACGACGATCACGAGCCGCTGCTCCGCCACGTCAAAGTGATGCGCGATCATCCGCGCTGGTGGCTGGAGATCTCGTCGTATCCGATTCGGGTCAAAGATCCCAAGAGCGTGCGGGTGCTGATGTCCTCGCAAGAGATGGCCCAGAAGTACGGCGACGGAGCCATGGTGGTGTCGTTTCAGTACCAGCAAGGCAAGGTGCTGCACATGACCAGTCACTTTTTCCTTCAGCAGGCGAAGCTCGGCTCTGAAAGTGAAAAGCAAAAGGGATCCAGCTTTGCCAAAGGCGCGGGTCTATCGGACAAGCAGCTCAGCGAGCTGGCGCAAAAGGGCGTCGCGGTGGACGACGTAAAAGCCGGAGAGCTGAACGCGGCGTACTCAATGCAGCAGGTATCGACCAACCTGATCGCGGAAAAGCAGGCGCAAAACGAAGACATGCTGCGCAAGCAGTACAGTGCGAAGGTCAAGGCGGACGATGTGGCGCTAGGTAGCGGCGATGCGCAGAAGCCGACCGGACAGAGCCCTCGGCTGAAGAAAGACTTCCGCGTCCAAGTGCTGGAACGCAAAGGCACACAGGCCAAAGTGCGCGATCTGTTCGGTCATGAAGGCTGGGTCGATGCAGCCGCGCTGTACTAAGAACACCTCACAACACCGTCATGAGGAACCCCGAGTGCCAAGAGAAGGACCGGAGCGTACGCACAGTGCGTGAGGACCGACGATGCAGCCGCCAGGGTCCGCAATAGGTTTTGTTAGGTGTTCTAAGGTCGCGTAGCACAGGTGGATGGCTTGTGCGACCTGCCGCCGCAAAAGAAGTGCGCGTCCGCAGCCGATCGCTCGTCTGATTTGTGACGTGTAGCGGTAAAATAAAGCCCTACGACTTTGCTCTTCGCTTGCATGCAGACTCCAAGACGCCGGGCGTCCAATCGTCGAACGACAAGCGAGACAAGACCCGCACCATGTTCGGGGGAACCGGGTGCAGGAGGGCAGACATGAGCCAGACGAGACGGGAGGTGCTGCGCCACGGGCTGCTGGGCGCAGGATGGGTGGGCCTTCGGGCGGTGGCAACGGGGCTACCGATCGGCTTGCTGCTAGATCCACAACGAGCGGAAGCGCTGGCGACGAGCAGCTCGCCCAAGGCGCGCTTTTTGGTGCTCAGCCTGTCCACCTGTGGCGATCCGTTAAACGCCAACGTCCCAGGCAGCTACAGCGTCGCAGACATTGTTCATCCCAGCGATCCACGCCTCGCAGCGACCACGCTTTCCATCGCTGGGCGGAAGCATCAAGGCGCACGCACCTGGCAGCAGCTCGGACAGAAGCTGCTCGATCGAACGGTGTTTTTCCATCACGCGACGCTCAAGACCAGTCACCCCAGCCTGCCAGAGCTTCTGCGTGTCAGCGGAGAGCTAGAGAGCGCGCCGATGCTGTTTGCCAAGGAGCTGGGGCCCAAGCTCCAGACGGTGTCCGCAGAGCCGCTGCTCATCGGGGTGGACGAAGTGGTGACGGTGGGAAATCGCCGACTGGGTAGCGTCCGGCCCACAGAGCTACGCGACGCGCTGCTCGGACCGGGCTCCCCGCTGCCACAGCTCACCAGCCTGCGCGAAGAGACGCTCCAGCGGCTCACTTATCTGCGCAAGCGGACCGGAAGCGCGGCCATCGGCAGAGTGCTGGATGCGCAGGCGCTGTCGGCCAAGCAAGCGGCCCAGCTCGGCGAACGGCTGCTCGCGGATCTCCGTGCCATTCGGAGCGACCAAGCCGACGGTCAAGTGCTGGCAGCGGCGGTGGCGGCACGGCTCGGCATGTCTCCAGTGCTGGCGATTCACATTCCGTTTGGCGGAGACAACCACTTCGACAGCGGCCTGGTCAAAGAAGCCGAAGAGACCAGCAGCGGCGTCGGTCACATCGCAAACCTGTGGAGCAAGCTCGGCAGCTACGGAATGGCCGATCGGGTCTGCTTCGCGCACTTCTCGGTGTTCGGACGGACGCTCAGACGCTACGGCATGCAGGGTCGCGATCACTGGCCGCTCCACAACGCGGCGATCTTGCAAGGCGCACCGTTCCGAGGCGGCGTAGTCGGAGGGCTCATCGCACAAGAAGGCGACTACGGTGCCGTGGCGATTGACTCAAAGACGGGACAGGGACAGCAGGCGGGCGACATTGCGATCGCCGATGGACAGAAGTCGCTGCTGCGGACGCTCGGCGAAGGCCTGGGGATTGGCGCGCAGGTGCTGACCGCGCAGCTTCCCGACAGCAAAGCGGTTCGATCGGCGCTTATCTAACGAGTAACGAGTCCCCAGCGATTACCCGTCGATTGCCACGCCGCTGCCACGCCGCGCCCGAACCGACTACGGGGCCAGATCGTAGACTTCTGCTTCGGTACCGCCGCGCGAAAAGCCTTTGTGTTTGCGCAGCACCACCACACGCCCCGATGGGGAAGCCACCCAGCCGAGCGGTCGCTTGCCCGCAAGCAGCGTCAGCTTCCGCTCTGCCGCGCCCGGCTTGTCACCCGACAGATCGACCAAGCAAAAGTCTACTTCATCGGGATCGGTCCGCTTTTGCGCCACGGCTTCTTCATTGACCGGATCGACCATCAGGGACAAAAGCAGCTTGCTCGGACGCAGACGTACAAAGCGCAGCGACGGAGCGTCATAGATTCCAGCAGGACGCGGCAGCGGCAGCGGACCACGATACTCGACCGGACCATCGGGACGACCGCGCTCCAGCGCCGACACAACCTCCACCTGGTTTGTGCCGTCTTCAGCGAAGATCGCAACCGATTCGGACTGCGCGGCCCGCACGCGCTTGAGATCCATCAGCGCCGGAGCATCAATGATCGGTCGGGTCATGCGCACCTTGCCGCCGAACACATCGAAGAACGCCACGACATCGGGCTGGCGCACATCTTTCTTCTTGTCAAACGCGCCACTTTGCTTGAGCACCCACGTCGCATATCCGTCCAGAAAGTACAGCGGCAGCGCCGGTCCCGAGCCGGTCTGGATGTGTCCCTCTTCATCCAGCTTGTAGGTCCGCTGCGAGAGCTGCTTGCCGGTCATCGCAGAGTACGCCGTGAACTTGTACTCGCTGCTGAGCAGGCTGCGCGGGTTCTGTGGGCTCTGCGGTCCGGGCTTGCTGACGGCCATGATCGCGGGCTGGCCATCCACCGTCGTCAAGCTGATGTCCGTGGCAGGACCGATGCCGCCCGGCACAGCAACCTCGGCGTGGGTCTTCAAGCTAAAGATCTGACCCGTCAGCTGGCCCGCCGTTTCCAGATCGCGCATCACCAGCAGGATCTTGTCGTCCGGTAGCAGATGCAGCCGATGCGTATTGAGCGGCAGCTTCTTGATCAATTCCTTGGTCTTCTGCGGCTCTGCGCCCAGCTCTTTCGCCAGCGCTTCTTCCATAAACGGCGTCGGTGGTGGCGGCGGTGTGGACGCAGCGGGCGGCGCAGGCGGCTTGCCCTTGGCACCCTTGCCGGCAGGCGGCGCAGGCGATGCGGGCGCCGGTGGATTCGCGGGAGCAGCAGGCTCAGCGGCGGCTTGGGGATTCAGTCCTCGTCCCGGTGGCAGCGCCAGGCCGCGCAGCGAAGCGAACTTCTGTCCGTCCGTGGTGACATACAAGAGCACCGCCCCGCCCGGCGTGATCGCCATGGCATCGTCGATGAATCCCTTGTCCGGCTTCACCGTAGCAAGCGGCGCTGGAAACGCACCCTGTGCATGGCTCAGCGAGCCATACGAGAGCCCCAGCAGCATGAAACCCAGCAGCGCAGGTCGTTTGATCATCCTTTAGCCGTAGGGCAAAGGCCACCGCGCTGTCAACTTCAACACAGTTGAACGGCGTCGGCGTGCTGTGCTAACCCAGGCCGACATGGCCAAAAAGCACTCTTCTGCTCAAAAACCAGACCGCGCAGCCGGGCAGTCAGACTCGGCGCATCATGATGAACCGCATCTCCCCACGCAGGATCCATCGCAAAGTGGGCTTTCTCTGCTCGTTCAGAGACTGCGCGCCGGTCGGGTGGTGTTGTGTACAGGCAGTATTTTTGGACGCCGAGCGTCTGAAGCATCGCTACGGACCCTGCTCGGGAAGCTGCTCAGTCAGCACGCGGACAAGCTGGGTGGAGAAGACGAGGTCGCGCAGGCGAAAGCACTCCTCGACAGTCAGCCGCTGTTTGTGGCCAGCCTGCTCCGCAAGCGACTCGGCGCAGACTTTGCTCGCGCGCTTCAGTCTGTCCTGCCCAGCGAGCGCAACCAGCAGCTCCTCGCGCTGGCCGCCAAGCTGCCGTTCCGAGGCCTTATCACCACCGCGCTCGACGAAGGTCTGATAGAGGCGGTCAAGGAAGCGCCCTCACCGGGTGGCGCGCCGCAGATTGGCACGTCCGAACAGACGATTGAGATGCTGGCCAGCCGAGGCCGCTTCCTGTTGCGGCTGTTTGGCGATGCCCAAAACGACGCGGGCCTGGTCTTTGGCGAAGCCGATGTCCAGAAGCTGTTCACCAACGAAGCGATGCGACAGTCGCTGCGCGAGCTGGCGCTCAAGCGATCGCTGCTGCTCATTGGCTTCGATGTGCGCGATCCCGATCTGGCTGTCACCGCGCGGCTTCTGTCGCTGGCCCAGACGAGCGGAGAAGGTCCACAACACTTTGCGCTGCTGCCCGGTCTGCCTGCGGGTCTGCGCGATGAGCTGTCGCATGCCTACGGCCTGGTCGTGCTCGATGCGGACAGCGAAGAAGCCGTGCTCAAGGCCCTGCATGAATCGGTCGGAGAGATCGGCAGCGAAGTGCTCCCCGACGACGATGACCTGGAAGGCTGGCTGCGACTGCTTCAGCAAGAGCCCGATCATGCCGAAGCGCAGAACAAGCTGGCCCAGCTAGAAGCCAAGCTGCGCGAGTCCGCAGACCACGATCGCTTGATCGAGCTGCTGCTCGGACGCATGGATGTCGAGACCACGCCGAGCGGACGCGCCCAGTGCCTGCTTCAGGCTGCCAAGGTCTTCGAGACGGGCAAAGCCCAGCTGGCCGAAGCCTTCCAAGCCGCGATGGCTGCCTACAAAGAAGATCCGCAGACGGTCGGGCTCGATGAGATCGAGCGCCTGGCCGGTCAGGCTGGCCAGTGGGTCGAGCTGCTCACCGAGATGCGCGATCTCGTGCCGCGTCAGCCGAAGACCGAGCAAGCCGTGCTGTGGATTCGCATCGCCAAGCTGTACGGCGAAAAGCTAAGCCACCATGACTACGCGCTCGCCTCGCTTGGGGAAGCGCAGAAGCTGACCATTCCCGATGCCGAAAAGCCCGCGTTTTTGAGCCTGCGAGCCGACCTGTGCCGTCGTTCGCAGCGCTGGAAAGACCTGGCCGATACCCTTGGACAGATCGCAGAGCTTTCGGACGCCAAAGACAAGCGCGTCGATCTGTACCTCGAACAAGGCGAGATCTTCGAGACGCGCCTTCAAGACAGCGCCGCAGCCATTGCCGCCTACAAAGCAGCGCGCACCAGCGATCCGGCCAGCCGCGACGCCATGCTCGCGCTCGAACACACGCTGCGCCGGGCGTCAAACTGGAACGATCTCATCGCCCTTTTGGACGAGCGAGCCGGACTTCTCGCCGAACAAGGCGATCGCGAGGGTGAGCTTCAGGCACGACGCGAAGCGGCCCAGCTTCAGGCAGAGCATGGCACCGACCGCCGCGCGAGCATTCGGCGCTGGGAAGAAGTCCACAAGCTGGCCCCGCAAGATCTCGATGTCCTGCGCGCGCTTGAGCGGCTGTATTCCACCGAAGGCAGTGTCTCGGAAGCGTATCTGACGGTGCTGGCGCAGCTTGCGCAGCAGGTCCAGAGCGACAAAGAGCGGCTGTCGATGTATCGGCGGCTCGCGGCAGAGTACGAAGAGATTCCCGGTCAGCTAGACAGCGCGACGGCAGCGCTCGAAAAGATCCTGACCATCGATCCCAAGTCGGAAGAGACGTACCGCTCGCTGTGTCGGCTGTATCGCCAGCAGAAAAAGTGGGACGAGCTGTGCGCGACCTATCAGCGTCACATTGATCACGCCGAAAAGGGCCGCAGTGAGCTGCTGTCCGCCCTCGCCCGCGTCCATGAGCTAGAGCTTCCAGCCGGTGACGAGCAGCTGCGTCGGCAGCATGCGCCCAAGGCCATCGCTGCGTGGCTGCAAATCCTCGATGGCGAGCCCGAGCACACAGGTGCCATCGAAGCGCTCGGACGGCTGTATCAGCAGAGCGAGCAGCCCGAAGAAGCGGTCCGCTATCTGGTCAAGCGCGCGCACCTTTCGGACGACAAGAACCTCAAGGTGACGCTCTATGGCGAAGCGGCGCGGCTGTGCCTTGCCAAGCTGTCCGACGCCAGTGCAGCGGAAGAGCACCTGGTCCGCGCCCTGGAGATCCTGCCCGGTCACGTCCAGACGCAGAGCGCGCTCGCCGATCTCTACCGCAGCCGTGGCGATCACCTGCGAGCGGCCAAGCTGTTCAAGGAAGCCGCCGAGCAGAGCACCAACCGGCTCGACAAGGGTCGCTGGATGGTGCAGTCCGCCAAGGAACACCTGCTCGCGGAAGAAAGACAGAAAGCGGGCGACCTGCTGCGCGATGTGCTGGCCCAAGATCCAGAGCACAACGATGCCGCCCAGCTGCTGTCCGAGCTGTACTGGCAAGACGGACGCTTCGAGGACGCGCTGCCCCTTTTGGAAATGCTGACCCGCAAGGAAGCAGAGCGCGGCACGCAGGTGATCCGGCTGTCTCGGCTGGCGCAGGCGTCTCTCGGTGCCGGTCTGCGCGACAAAGCCCGCCGTGCCTACCGACGCGCGCTGGAGCTAGAGCCCAAGGATCTCGGGGCCCTGCGCGGGCTTTTGCCGCTGCTCATTGAGACGGGACAGTTTGTCGATGCGCGCGCGATCAGCGACACCCTCCTGTCCGAGCACCACGAAGCGCTCGGTCAGGCCGAGCTGGCCGATCTGTGGGCCAGCAAGGGTCAGGCAGAGCTCGCGCTTGGCAATGAAGAGCCGTCCAAGCTGGCGCTCCAAAAAGCGCGTGAGCTTCTGCCGCTGCATCGCTTGGCGCTCTCTCAGCTCCGCCGCGTGGACTCGCTGTCCGCCGAAGAGAAGCTGGAAGTCCGGCAGTCGCTGCTCCGCTCGCTGCTCGCGCATCCGGGTGAGCCCGGCACCGCAGAGGATCGCCTGTCGGTCCTCATCGAAATCGGCGACCTGTACGCGGGCCCGCTCGCCAAGCCGCAAGAAGCGATCGCCTCCTACCGGGAAGCGCTGTCGCTGTCCCCGCAGGCCGTGACCATCCAGCACAAGCTGCTGTCGGTCTACACCGAGCAGAAACTGTGGGCAGAAGCCGCGAACCTGCTGCAAGAGCTGGCCGCTGCCGAGACCAACGAAAAGCGCCGCGCGCGCTACAAGCAGACCGCTGGCTTCATTACCCGCGATCACTTGAACGAGCCGCGTCGTGCCCTGCGCCTGCTCTGGAGCTCGTTCGACGACGATCCCACGCTCGTCAAGAGCCTGGAGTCTGCCGAGACCCTGGCCGCGCAGCTCTCTGACCCCAAAGAGCGGCTGCGGGCCATGCAGCGCCGTATCAAGGTCATGGGCCCCGAGCAAGGCGACTCCCCCAAGCAGCGCGCCGAGCGGCTGCGGCTGTGGACCGAGGTGGCGCGCGTCTGCATTCAAGAGCTGGGCGATCTCAAGACCGGCATGAGCGCGTACGAAGTCTCGCTCACGCTAGAGCCGGGCAACCTGGATCGTCACCGCCAGATGGCAGCCATCTACGCGACCGCCGGGGACGACAAGCTCGACAAGGCAATTGCCGAACATCACCACATCCTCAAGCACAGCAAGGGCGAGCTGGCCTCCTACAAGGCGCTGCGCGATCTCTACGGCAAGACCGGCCAGCGCGACCGAGCCGCCCAGGTGGCCCATGCGCTGACCTTGCTGCGCCAGGGCTCCCCCGATGATGCCGCGCTGGTGGATGAGCTGCGCAGCCGTCCGGTTGCGCTCGCCCGCAGGCCGCTTACCAAGGATCTGTGGCGGATGGTCAGCCACCCCGATGAGGATACGCGCCTGCAAGCGCTGCTCGCCGTGCTGTGGCCCAGCCTGCAAAAGCGCCACGCCCGCCCCTTCACCGAGCAGCCCTTCGATCGCAATAGCCGCGTCGAGCCAAGCGCCTCCCAGGTCTATCTCAAAGCGCTGCGCTACGCCTTTGAGATGACCGAGTCGCCGCTGCCCGAGCTGTATCCCAGGCCGCAAGCCCGCGAGCTGGCGGAGCAAGCCTTCCTCATCTCGATCGCCCGCGACGGCCAAGGGCCCGCGACGGTCTGCGCCGAGCTGGGCCCGCCGCTGCTCGATCCCAGCCGTCCCGAGCGCGAAACCCTGTACGAAGTCGGTCGGATGGCGGCCCTTTTGCGTCCCGAGCGCGCGCTCCGCACCGTGCTGTCCGATGAACAAGAGCTGGCGCAGATCATCGAAGCCGCGCTCATCCTCACCAACCAAGAGCTAAGCCAGGTCACGCCGCCCGCCTCCGGTCCGGTGCTCGAGCTGGCCCGCAGCCTGCGGGGTGCCCTGTCCCCGCAGCAGCTAGAGCAGCTCTGTCGCGTGGGTCGCACCCTGACCGACTCTGCTGTCAAGCCGACCCAGCTGGCCAACACCTGGCTGTCGGCGTCGGAGCTGACGACCGTGCGCGTGGGTGCGCTGTTGTGCGGCGATCTAGAGACAGCGGCGCTGCTGCTCGCGACCGATCCGCCCGGCCTGACGCTGCTTTCGCCCAAGCAGAGGCTCCTAGAGCTGCTGCACTTTGCGGTGAGTGAAGAGCTGGCCTCCGTTCGCCAGTTCCTCGGCCTGTAGTCGCACCTCCCTCCTTCTGCCCCGCCCCATCCCGTCCCCCATTTCCCGGGGGATTGCGGTTATAATCCAGAGCATGGACTCGGATGAGCCAAGCGGCTCCTTAAGGCCCGGACGACCGCAGCTGCGGCTGGTTCCGCCTGAGCCCGCAGAGGCCACCGGGGAAGTCTCCGGCATTGCCCCCGGACCCAGCAAGAGCGCAGTCGGACAGAGCGCCGGACACCTGCGGGCCGTCCAGCCCGGTCCCAGTCCCCACTCCCTGCGTGAGGCCTACGTCTTTGGCGCGCGGATGCTGCTCGACCAGCCCGCCGCCTGCCGCACCGGCTATCGCCTGTTCTGGGTCCATGGCCGCGACCTCGGCTGGATTGACTTGGAAGCGTCGTCGTCTGTGTTTGCAGTCATGGGCTGGCACGAAAACTGTGACTTGGTGCTGCCCAAGCTGCCGAGCGTGACCAACCGCCACCTGCTTGCCAGCTGCGCCCTGCTCGCCGACAAGACCCCTGCCCTGCGACTGCTCGACCTGCACACAAGCCAGCCCTTTACGATTGAAGGCCAGCCCCGGCAGTCGATTGGCGTCAGCGGTCCGCTGCTGATTGGCCTGGGCGACTGCGCGATTGGCTGCGTCCCCCTGCCCGAGTTTCTGTCCCAGCGCGGCAGGCTGGCTGACGCGGTCGAGCTACCCAGCTACGACTTTGTGGAAGCCGAGCAGCCGCCCCAGAACTCCCTGCGGATGCAGCGACGGACCCACATCACCTTGCTGCCCCGCTCTCAGCGCGTCGAAGATCTACAGTCCGGGGCCGCCATTCCCGCCGCCCCAGCCGGTCGCGCCCGTGTCACCTTGCGTCGCCAGACCAAGGCCGTCTCCGTCGAGCTAAGCGAAGCCGATCTCTACGCGGGCGTCATCATCGGTCGCTCCGAGACCTGCATGGATCGCGGCCTGCGCCAGGTGCTCTCCGGTCAGATCTCGCGACTGCACCTTTTGCTCATGGCCGAGCGAGGCCGCGTCTATGCGATGGATCTGTGCAGCACCAACGGCACCTGGCAGCACGGTCAGCGCATCCGTCGCGTCGAGCTGCCCGATCAAGGCACCCAGCTCCTCCTATCGGGCAATGACTCCAAGGTCGAGCTGACCTGGCATCCCCGCAACACCATCCGCTCCACCCGAGCCGACGCCCCCAGCCTGTCCCCCGACAAGCTTCGTTAAACCGCACATGGCCAGCTATTCCCCGCTCATCGATCGCGCCCTCGTCGTCTCTGCCACCGCCCACCGGAACCAGGCCCGCAAAGGCTCGCAGGTTCCGTACATCATCCATCCCGTCCACGTCGCGCTCCTCCTTTTGCGGCACCACTTCCCCGATGAGGTCATCATCGCGGCGCTGCTCCACGACGTGGTCGAAGACACCAGCACATCCCTGTCCGAGTTGCGGGCCGAGTTCGGTGAAGAGGTCGCCCGCCTGGTCGCCGCCGTGTCCGAGCAGAAGACCGAAGGGACCGAGCCGCTGCCCTGGAAAGTGCGCAAAGAGGCCCAGCTGCGCAAGCTCCAGCACGCCGACCGGCACATCGCCGCGATCAAGACCGCCGACGCGCTGCACAACCTGCAAGCCACCCTGAGCGATCTGCGGCAGCGCGGCCCCGAGGTATGGAGCCGCTTTCGCAGCTCGCAGTCGGATCAGCTCTGGTACTACCGATCCCTGCACGAGGTGCTGTCCCAGCGGCTCGGCGACCATCCCCTGCTGGCGGAGCTAGGCGACGCCCTGTCTGCGCTCCAGCACAGCCTGCCTGCGTCTTAGCCAAAGCCCCCGCGCCCGCCCTGGCCACTGCCGTGCGCACTTCTTCTGCTAGCGTCCGCGCCGAACGTGCGCCGCCAGACGCTCGACCAGCGCCAGGTCTTGCTCGCTTTTTAGCAGCGCCCCAATCAGCGGCGGCAGGATCTTGTGCGGATCCCGGCTGCGGAGCGCTTCGGGCGACAGGTCTTCACACACCAGCAGCTTGATCCAGTCGAGTAGCTCCGACGTGCTCGGGCGCTTCTTGAGCCCCGGCACCTCCCGCAGCTCATAGAACACCGCCAGGGCTTCCCGCAGCAGCGCGCTCTTGAGCAGCGGATAGTGAACGCCCACGATCTTGGTCATCGTCTCGGCGTCTGGAAAGCGGATGTAGTGAAAGAAGCAGCGGCGCAGGAAGGCGTCCGGCAGCTCTTTTTCGTTGTTCGACGTGATGATGACGATGGGTCGGTTGCGTGCCGCGATGGTCTGCTTCGTCTCGTAGACGTAGAACTCCATCCGGTCCAGCTCGGTCAGCAGATCGTTGGGGAACTCAATGTCCGCCTTGTCGATCTCATCGATCAAAAGGACCGGGGGCGCGTCCGCCGCGAAGGCTTCCCACAGCTTGCCGCGCACGATGTAGTGCCCGATGTCGTGGACGCGCGCGTCGCCCAGCTGCGAGTCCCGAAGCCGCGCCACCGCATCGTATTCATACAGCCCGTGCTGCGCCTTGGTCGTGGACTTGATGTGCCAGCGGATGAGCGGCTTGCCCAGTGCCCGCGCGATCTCTTCGGCCAGCACGGTCTTGCCGGTGCCTGGCTCTCCCTTGACCAGCAGCGGCCTGCCCAGCGTGATCGCGGCGTTGACCGCGACCATCAGATCCGGCGTCGCGACATAAGATTCCGTCCCGGCAAAGCGGGTGGTTTGCGCTGTCATGACCCGAAACATATCCCAATCGAGCGGCCCACGCGCACCAGCTCACCATTCGGATCGACCAGCTTCTGCCGAGCGACCGCTTGCTCCAGCGGCACCGAGATGATCTCTTCCCCGCGCACTGCCGCCATGTGACCTAGCTTGCCCTGCGCAATCATTTCGACCGCAGCCACCCCAAAGCGCGTGGACAGCACCCGGTCAAACGGCGAAGGCGTGCCGCCGCGCTGCGTGTGGCCGAGCACCGTCACCCGAACCTCACGCCCAGTCTGACGAATGATCGCTTCGGCCAGCAGGTGACTCACCGCGCCCCGGCGTGGCGTTCGGTTCCACTCTTCGATCAGGTCCGGCGGCAGGTCGGGCGGAACCGCCACCCCTTCAGCCACCATGATGATCGTGGCGCGCCGACCCGAAAACTCGCGCTTGCGGATGTGCTCGCAGACGCGCTCGATCGTAAACGGAATCTCGGGCAGCAGGATCACGTTCGATCCGCCCGCCAGCCCCGAGTGCAGCGCGATCCACCCCGCGTCGCGTCCCATCACCTCGACCAGCATGATGCGCTTGTGCGACTCGGCGGTCGTGTGCAGCCGGTCCATCGCATCGGTCGCGGCATGGACAGCGGTGTCAAAGCCGAAGGTGGTCTCAGTCGCCGACAGGTCGTTGTCGATCGTCTTGGGAACCCCGACGATCGGCAGGCCCTTTTGGTGCAGCTTCAGCCCGATCGTCTGGGTGCCATCGCCGCCGATGTTGATCAGCGCATCAATCCCCAGCGACCGCGCGTTCTGAATCACCGTGTCTGACAGGTCGCGCGTCACCTCGGTGCCGTTTTCGACCATCTTGATCGCAAACGGGTTCGAGCGGTTGGTGGTGCCCAGGATCGTTCCGCCCCGAGGCAAGATCCCGCGAATGTTCCACAGCGTCAGCTCTTTGATCCGGTCAGGCCAGATCAGGCCGTTATAGCCTTCCTCGATGCCGAGGACGCGCCAGCCGTGCTGGAGGATGGCGCTCTTGGTGGCCGCTCGAATGACAGCGTTGAGTCCGGGGCAGTCGCCGCCGCCGGTTGAGATCGCGATGGTCTTGATCCTGCTCATGGCCCGGCATTCTAGCGTCGGAGGCTGCGCAAAGTCCCGTGCTATCATGGCCTGGTCCATTTTCTTTTGGGCCGCTGGAGGGGGCATGCCGCAAAAGCCAATCGACGTACACATCGACCTAAACGACCTGCTCGGGCTGCGCAAAGGCAAGCCGGGGGGGCCCGATCCCAAGGCGCTGGAGCGTGCGCTCGTCCTGGTCAATGAGGAGCGCAGCAAGCTCAGCCTGCATCCGCTGCAAGCGCTCCCCGTCCTGTTTCAAGTGGCCCAGGCCCACGCCACCGACATGGATCAGCGCGGCTACCTGGGCAACGCCACCCCCGAAGGGGATCCGGTGGCGGCCAAGGCACGTCGCGCCGGGTATGAAGGCAAGACCGAGATCCTGGTGGCCGATGGGGCCGAGCAGCCCGATGGCGTCATCCGCGAGTGGCTCGCCAGCGCCCAGTACCAAAAGCACCTATTGTCCGAGACCTATCAGCACATCGGGGTCGGCACAAGCGACGGCCTGTGGACGTTCATCTTGGGCACGCCCCCGTCGCTTCAGATGAGCGATGTCCGCGAGCTGCGCCTGTCCGTGCTGCGCCTTATCAACGAAGAGCGCCGCAGAGCCAGCCAGCCCCTTCTGGAGCTGTCCGATCAGCTCGGAACCGCCGCCCACGAGCACTGCGCCGACATGGCCCAGCGCGACTACTTCGGCACCCAGAGCCCGAGCGGCGAGAGCATCGCCAGCCGCAGCAAGAGCGCCGGGTTTGCAGGCCGCACCGTGGGCTGCCTGACCAAAGGCCCGCAGTCGCCTGAAGAAGCCGTGACCGCCCTGCTCGCTTCCAGCCGGGGCAACCTGCTTCACCCGGATGTCCGCTTCGCAGGCATCGCCACCACCGCAGGCCGCTGGACCGTCATCCTCGGCACCCGCTAGCCGCAGCGGCCCAAGGACTACAGATTGGCCGATCCAGCCCGGCTGGATCGGGGATCCGAGCCCGCAGTGCGCGATCCAGCCGCCCGCGAAAGCCCCCAGCCTGTGCCCGCTGCGCGATCCAGCCTGCCTGGATCGACATCTGAAGGCTCCGATCCCTGATCCAGCCGGGCTGGATCGGCCCCGCCAGCCCGGTCCCCCCATCCAGGCCGCCGCGAGATCGACCATCCCGCACTCATCCCCCCGATCCAGCCCGCCTGGATCCCAGGATCCAGACCCAAACCCCCGATCCAGCCCGCCTGGATCCCGATTTTCTGTCTAGACCACCGACTTTACGGCGCGGGCGGCTGCGGAGCCGGAGGGGTCACCCGGTTTCGCGGGCGTCCCCGGTCAGGAATGATGGCGTGGATGTCGCTTTCCGACAGCCCCTGCGCCCGATAGTGGCGCTTGAGGTTCGACAGCGACATCTGGAGGCTGCGCGCCACCGCCGTCCGCGCCCGCCCCAGCGTGGCCACATCGGTGCGCGGCGTCGTCGTCTTGTCTACCGCCGCGCGGAGCGCCTTGGCCGCATCCCGCACTTGCTTGGCCAGCACCTTGACCCGCTTGGGATCTAGCTTCGGATGCAGGTTCGCTTCGAGCAGCTCGGCCAGAAGCTCCATCCGAGGGGGCTGCTCCGCGTCCGGTCCATCGGTATAAAAGCCGACGCCTTCGGGAAAGAGCAGCGAGTAGATCGGATCCGAGGCGGGCCGCCCCACGTCGTTCCACAGCTCATCGGCCAGCCGACCCAGCATTGCATCGGTGCTGTCGTCGATGGCATCTTGCGCCGCAAGCAGTGGGGCCAGCACCTGCTCTGCCGCACTCAAGCGCTGCGCCAGCATCTCGAAGACCTGCATCGACGGCTTCAAGTACTGCTCTGCCAGGGTCTGGACCTGCCCGCCTCGGGCCGTGGCTGCCGCCAAGGTGTCGCGACAGTCCTTTGCAATGTCGTCCGCTGCTGCTTTCTTGTTGATGACTTCACCCATACCAAATGCTCCTGTTCGGTTGTGATGTCCGCTGGTTACACGCCCGACCTTGGGGCCCAGCGGTCAAAGAACCGTTAAAGCTAGCACCGGACCTACATCCTGCAACCCAAGAGCACATCCTGCGCGAGGGTGCCGCAATCTTCGCGAGTCGCTTTGCCGGGCTGGGAGGGAGTCCGGTAGGATGCGCGTATGTCGAACGTGGATCCGGCTTTGCGTGACCCGAGTGCGCCGTGTGCGCCAATCATTCAGGTGGAAGACGATCGCACCAGCTACAGCCCCGAGGGCTTTCGGCGCGGCATACAGGACCACCTCAACTACTCGCTGGGCAAAGACGACGCCCACGCAACGCTGTACGACCGCTACATGGCGCTGGCGCACGCGGTGCGGGACCGGGTGACGGCCAAGTGGATGCGCACCAAAGATGCGTATCGCAAGCAAGACCCCAAGCGCGTCTACTACCTGTCGGCAGAGTTTCTGCTCGGGCGGGCGCTGTCGAACAACCTGCACAGCCTGGGGCTGTATGACACGGCGCAGCAGGTGCTCGGTGGGCTGGGACTGCCGATGGCAGACCTGCTTGATCAAGAGCGGGACGCGGGACTTGGCAACGGCGGCCTGGGACGGCTGGCGGCCTGCTACCTAGACAGCATGGCGACGCTGGGACTGCCCGCCTACGGCTACGGCATCCGCTACGAGTTCGGCATCTTCGACCAGGTCATCCGCAACGGGGCCCAGATCGAGCGCCCGGAAGAGTGGCTGCGCAACGGCTGCCCGTGGATGATGGCTCGTCCCGAGTTTACCCAGCCGGTCCACTTCTACGGCCACACCGAGATCCACGGCACCACGCGCCCGCAGGTCCGCTGGGTAGACACGACATCGGTGCTGGGCGTGCCGTTTGACATGCCAATCTGCGGGTTTCGCACCGACACCGTGAACACGCTGCGGCTGTGGAGCGCGCGGGCGAGCGAAGAGTTCGACCTGACGGTGTTTAACGCGGGAGACTACGAGCGCGCCGTCTTCGACAAGAACAACTCGGAGTCGATCAGCAAGGTGCTCTATCCAAACGACCTGCTGATCGTGGGCAAGGAGCTGCGGCTCAAGCAGCAGTACTTCTTTGTCGCCTGCGCGATTGCCGACCTGCTGCGGCGGCACACCGACCACGCGCGCGACAAGCACGATCCCCAGGCAGTGCGTGAGCGGCTGCTGACGCTGCCGGACAAGGTCGCGATCCAGCTAAACGACACGCACCCCTCGATCGCGATTGCCGAGCTGCTGCGACTGCTGGTCGATAAGTACGCGCTGCCGTGGGACACCGCGTGGCAGATCACCGAGAGCGTGTTTGCCTATACCAACCACACGCTGTTGCCCGAAGCGCTGGAGGTCTGGAGCGTGGACCTTTTGGGCAAGCTGCTGCCGCGTCACCTTCAGATCATCTACGAAGTAAACCATCGCTTTTTGCGCAAGGTCTGGACCGACAACCCCACGGATCAAGAGCGGCTCGGACGGCTGTCGCTGATTCAGGAGCGTCCGTTTAAGGGCGTGCGAATGGCGTACCTGGCGACGCTCGGTTCCCACAAGGTGAACGGGGTCGCGGCGCTGCACAGTCGGCTGCTCAAAGAGACGCTGCTGCCCGACTTTGCCGGGATGTTTCCCGACCGCTTCACCAACGTGACCAATGGCGTGACGCCCCGGCGCTGGCTTTTGCAAGCAAACCCCGAGCTGTCGCAGGCCATCAGCCGCAAGATCGGGGATGAGTGGCCGACGAAGCTGGACCAGCTCGAGCGACTGGTGCCGTTTGCCCGCGATCCAGACTTTCAGGCGGAGGTGTCGGCGATCAAGCTGCTCAACAAGAAGCGACTGGCGGACTACATCGCGCGGCACAACCACCTGACGGTGGACCCCAGCTCGCTGTTTGATGTGCAGGTCAAGCGCCTGCATGAGTACAAGCGGCAGCTGCTCAACGTGCTGCACATCGTGTCGCTGTATCAGCAGATCAAGCTCAACCCGGCAGCGGACTTTGTGCCGCGCACCTTCCTGTTTGGAGCGAAGGCGGCCCCAGGCTACACCCGCGCCAAGCTGATCATCCGCCTGATCAATGCGGTGGCCGATGTCGTCAACCACGACCCACACGTCAGCAGCAAGCTGAAGGTGGTGTTTTTGGCAAACTACCGGGTGTCGCTGGCGGAAAAGATCATCCCGGCGGCGGACCTGTCGGAACAGATCTCGACGGCAGGCTTTGAGGCGTCGGGCACCGGCAACATGAAGCTGGCGATGAACGGCGCGCTGACGATCGGCACGCTGGACGGGGCCAACGTCGAAATCCGCGACCTGGTGGGGGCAGACAACTTCTTTCTGTTTGGGCTGACCGCCGACGAAGTGCAGGCGAAGAAAGCGACCTACAACCCGTGGGATGCCTATCGGCAGAGTCCTCGGCTGGCGGCGGCGATTGACCTCATCCGCTCGGGCTTCTTTTCGTACGAAGAGCCGGGACGCTACCTGCCGCTGCTCGATTCGCTTTTGCCGCCCGAGGAGCGACCGGGACACGGCGACGGGTTCCTGGTGCTGGCCGACTTTGACGCCTACGTGGCCTGCCAAGAGCGCGTCTCTGCCGCGTTCCGCGACCCCGGCAAGTGGGCCGAGATGGCCATCCACAACATCGCGCACACCGGGTTCTTTTCCTCGGACCGCTCCGTCCGCGAATACGCCGAAAAAATCTGGCACGCCGAGCCGGTCAAGGTCGTATAAGGTCGGCAATGCTTCGCCAACTGTCGCTGGCTCACGTCGGGCCGACCAAACAGCTCGAGATAGACCTGAGCCCGCGTGTCAACCTCATCACGGGGGACAACGGGCTGGGCAAGAGCTTCTTGCTCGACATCGCATGGTGGGCGCTGACCCGGACCTGGGCGCACTATCCGGCACGTCCGGCGAGCGGCAGCAGAGACAAGTCGATCATCTCGTTTGCGTTTGACAGTCAGACCAAGTCGATCGCGCACCCGAGTGAGTTCGACTGGAAGAGCCAGACCTGGACATCCAAAAAGGGTCGGCCCGCCAGTCCGGGGATGGTCCTGTACGCGCAAGTGGATGGCAGCTTTTCGGTCTGGGATCCGGCGCGCAACTACTGGAAGCAGCACCAAGACAAGGGCATCGATGCGCCCAATCGTCCAGACGCCTACCTGTTCCGGGCATCGGAAGTCTGGGATGGCTTGGAGCGCAAAAACCCAAACGACGCAACCCGCACAGAAGTGCTGTGTAACGGCCTGATCCGTGACTGGGCCTTGTGGCAAAACAAAAACGGCAAAGCCTTTGCCCAGCTCTGCCGAGCGCTCGACACGCTGTCGCCCGGTGAGACAGAGCGGCTGGCCCCCGGCGAGCTAACTCGCATCAGCTTGGATGACGTGCGGGATATGCCGACCGTGAAGATGCCGTACGGAAAGGATGTGGCGATTGTCCATGCCTCGGCAGCCATTCGGAGAATCGCTGCGCTGTCCTATCTGCTGGTCTGGGCCTGGCAAGAGCATGTGCGCGCGAGCCAGCTGCTCAACCAAAAGCCCACCAAGCAGATCATCTTCCTGATCGATGAGATCGAAGCGCACCTGCATCCAGCGTGGCAGCGGCAGATCCTCCGCTCACTCATGAAGGTGATGTCAGCGCTGGCGGACAACGACAAGATCAGCGTGCAGATTGTGGCGGTGACGCACTCGCCGATGCTGCTGGCGTCGATGGAGCCCGTGTTCGATCCGAGCCAAGACTCGCTGTGGGTCTTCGATCTGGTGACACAAAACGGCAAAAAAGACGTGGTGCTACAGCGGGACAACTGGCACCGCAGGGGGGATGCGTCTGCCTGGCTGCGCTCTGATGTGTTCGACTTGGGGGAAGCGCGGTCGCTGGAAGCCCAGCGCGCCCTGGCCGACGCTCGCACGCTGATGGCGCAGCCAGACCCGCAAAAGCAGGCCTTCGAGCAGGTGTACGAAGCGCTGCGCTGCTCGATGCCGGGCGATGATCCGTTCTGGGTAGACTGGCGGGCCTTTGGCTGGCGGCACGGACTGATTCAGGCAGAGACGAAGCGTCCATGATTCGACTGATTCTTGCGCCAGAACCTGCGTCTTTTGAAGACAAGGTGCGCAAGCCGGGACAAAACGTGCTGGCGCTGCTTCTTGGCAAGCCACTGCCGCACAAGATGTCCGGGCAAAAGCCATCGGCGACGAAGAAGATCGCGGGCAAGTCGGTACGTAAGCAGGTCGCAGACTTCCCGTATTGGACAAGCTGCCTAGACGAGCTGTACGAGTCCTACCGGGGCATCTGTGCCTACTACTGCTACCGCATCGAGCGCACCAGCGGGCCCGGCGTCGATCACGTTGTCGCCAAGAGCAACCCTGCCGATCCCAGCTTGGCGTACGAGTGGACGAACTTTCGGCTGGCCTGTGCCTACGCCAATACCTGCAAAAACCAGTATTCGGACGTGCTGGACCCGGTCTCGATTGAAGATGGCTGGTTTTGTCTGGACGTGGTGACGCTGCTGGTGTCGCCGAGCAAAGCCCTGGACGAGATCACGGCGGCCCAGGTGAAGGCGTCGATCGAACGGCTCAAGCTCAACGATGCGCGCCCGGTCGAGACGCGCAAGCATGCGCTGGATCACTTTCGCCAGGCCCGCGTCAACCTGGACTTTCTGGAGAAGGATCATCCGTTTCTGGCCAAAGAGCTGCGCCGCCAGGGGATCACCAGCAAGGAACAGCTGGTCGCTCTTCCCGCCGCACTGGTGAACCAAAAGGAGCCAGAGCAAATGCCGAGCCCCGACCAGCCGCGCGCCCTAAGCAAGCCGAAACGGTCCAAATCGAAGTAAGCTCCCTAAGACATGCGGTTACTCAAGGTGGTGCAGGACTTCCTGCGCAAGGACGGCTGGGACTTTGCGGCGCTGGAGAACAAGTGCGTGCTAAAGACCAGCTACCAGGGGACAAGCGGTAGCTGGACCTGCTACGCCCAGACGCGGGAAGACGACCAGCAGTTTCTGTTTTACGCCATCTGTCCGATCAAAGCGCCCGAGCGCAAGCGTGCAGCGGTCGCCGAGTTCATTACCCGCGCCAACTACGGCATGGTCATCGGCAACTTCGAGCTGGACTACTCCGATGGCGAGATCCGCTTCAAGAGCAGCGTGGATGTCGAAGACTGCGAGCTGTCGGAGCCGATGTGCCGCAGCGCGGTCTACTGGGCGGTGGTGATGATGGACAAGTACCTGCCGGGGCTGCTGCAAGTCATCGGCGGGGACCGAGCGCCCGCGCTGGCGATTGACGAGATCGAAGCCGACGATCGGCCCGACCCGACCAAGTCGTAGCGACTCGGGGCAAAACGTCGCGGATTACTTCTTGGGAACCGGGGCCGGGCCGCGCAGCAGGATGCGCAGGGGACCAAAGTCTCGCTGGTCGAGCGCGGGATCGCGGGCGTCGCCGTAGATGCACAGCCCGTGGGCGAGCGGTCCCGGCAAGACCACAAAGCGCAAGGTGTGCTCGCCACGCACAAGGGAGCGCAAGCGGGCCTGGTCACCGAGCGTAAAGCGCAGCCAGCCGCCGCGACCATCATCAATGGCGGTCTTTTGGGCTTCGATGAGCGTGCCGTCTAGCTCCACCCGAACCAGGGAGCCGCCGTCGGGAGGAGAGGCAACGCCGGGCCACTCTGCCGACAAGCGCGCTTCGACCACCAGCGCGGACAACGCTTGCAGGGCATGGGCATCGGTGGGCAGCGCAAAGCGGAACTCGACATCGCCACTTTCGGCCCCGTAAAAGTGCGCAGCGGGCTTGCCGTCCCAGAACCCGAGCCGCTCAAAGCGCGCAGAGCGAAACTCGGACGGGGGAATGCGCAGCGCCAGATCGCCCGAGGGGAGCTTGTGCCAGGCCGCGTGGATCTTGCTGGACCCGTGCAGCACCTGATCAACCTGATAGAGCGGCCCGTCCCCGGCTGCCTTCTGTAGGCGCGGATTTTCGGCAAAGGGCTCATTGCGCAGCGTCTTGTGACCAAACGAGCGCATGACGGCGCGGACATCATCGGTGCTGCTGCGATCGATGTAGATACCGAAGTCACGGGGCTTGGCTTTGAACGGCTCGTAGATCCAGGCCAGGGCCCCGGCCCCGTGGTTTTGAAAGTGCCGCGAGAGCAGCTCGGCAAACCAGCGCGCCCGGGGCAAGCCCAGGTAGGTTGGGCCTTGGTCGGTGCGGAAGCCGAACTCACCGATGACCAGGGGCTTTTTCACGATCCGCGCAGCAACGAGCGCCCGGTCATCCAGCAGGTCGTACATCCGCAACAGCGAGGCATTGCCCTGCCCGTTCTGCATATAGAGGTGGCTGTCTACGTAGTCGATGTCCGGTAGGGAATGCACCGCCGCAAAGTCGGCCCGCTCCGAGCGCATGGCGTATCCCCACAGCCCGGCGGCGACCAGGTGGTTGTGGTCGAAGGTCTTGATAAAGCGCGCCATCTCTCGCACCCAGGCCAGGCGGACGGCGCGGCCATGGGGCGTATCGACGGTGGATTCATTCATCAGCTCCCAGGCCATGATGGTGGGATCGTCGCTGTAGCGAATCCCGGTCAGGCTGCTCACCCGCGTGACAATCCGTCCAACATGCGCGCGGAACAGGGCATGGGCGCGCTCATCGGAATAAAACGCTTCCTTGCCACTGCCTTCCGCCGAAAGTCCGAGCCAGCGCAGGTACATTGGCACGCCGCCAAAGTCCGCCCAGTTGTTCGACAAGGTAAGGATCAGCCGCACGCCTGCACGCCGGGCTTCTAGCAGCACGCGGTCCAGGTGAAGGAGCGTCTCTTCAATGGTCCGCTCCGGCCCGGCCCGAAACAGGACGTACTTGATCTGCCACTCGGTGGCGTCGGGCATGCCTTCGCCGAGCGCCCACACCCGCGCCACTTGCAGACCGTCCTTGACCATCGCGGCAAACAGGGGCTCGGTGTGGTGACGATCGGTCTCGCCGTGGATGGGATTGATGTTGGCACCGACAAAGCGGAACGGCAGACCACCCAGCTGGAAGCCCGACCCAAAGACCGAGACAAACTGACCATCGACGATCGGCACAAGCGGCAGAGCCTGCGCAGGCTGCGGCGTCCCGGTCGAAGCGCCCGCCAGCGCAGCCGATGCCCAGAGCATCGCCACCACCACCCCCAAGCGCGCCCACCAAGTCACCATCCCGGCATGGAAGCCCACGCGCTGGGTGCTGTCAATTGGGACCACGTCTGTGCCGGAAAGGTCAGGGCTTTTGCTCGGCCAAAAGCACGTCCCCACGCGCGCGGCAGCCGTTGACAGATGACAGGACGCAGGAATATACACAGGTTCTTCGCTTTTGCTTCGCAGACCCTCGCACGTAGCAGGTACTGGCTGTGTGCGCTTTCAAGGAGAACGACTGTGGCTCGCGTAACCGTTGAAGACTGTCTGGAGCGGATTCCCAATCGATTCGCGCTCACCATGCTCGCCGCAGAGCGGGCCCGTCAGCTCGCCCAGCGCCGCAGCAAGCCGTTCGTCAAGTGTGACAACAAGAGCGCGGTGACCTCGCTGCGTGAGATTGCCGACGGCAAGATCTACTATCTGGAAGATGTCCGCGCGCAGATTGAGGTCTACCTGGAAGACATGAAGCAGCGGGGCGCCAAGCTGTCCGTCCGTCGCGAGCTTCCTACGCCTCGTCACGTCGAGACGGAAACGACCGAAGAGTAGTCCATGCCGCGCATTGCGCTCCTGCCTGAGGAGCTGACCAACCAAATTGCCGCAGGCGAGGTGGTCGAGCGGCCAGCATCCGTGGTCAAAGAGCTGGTTGAAAACTCCCTGGACGCAGGGGCGCAGCGGATTGACGTAGACATCGAAGACGGCGGGCTGAAGCTGGTCCGCATCGCTGACGATGGCTACGGCATGAGCCCAGAAGACGCGGAGCTGTCTTTGCTTCGTCATGCGACGAGCAAGCTGCGCAGCGCCGATGATCTGTTCCGGCTGACCACGATGGGCTTTCGCGGCGAAGCGCTGGCTTCGGTGGCTTCGGTGTCGCGGCTTCAGCTTTCGACCCGCAGCAAGGATGCGGTGGCGGCGTATCGGATCGCGCTCGAAGCCGGTCAGAAGCAGAGCCCGAGTCGCGAAGTCGGGGGTCCAGTCGGCACACAGATTGAGATCCGCGACCTGTTTTACAACGTCCCGGCGCGCCTAAAGTTCATGAAGAGCGAGGCGACCGAGACGGGACACATTGCCGAGACGCTGGTTCGTCTGGCCCTGGCCTATCCGGGCGTTCACTTTCGGCTGCGCTCGCTCGACAAGGATCGGGTGCTGCTGGATCTGCCGCCGCACAAAAGCCCCCTAGAGCGCTCGAAAGCCGCGCTGGCCAGCCGAGGCAAGAGCCAAGGCGCGCAGGTGCTGTATCTGGCGCAAGGAAGCGCAGCGGGCGTATCGGTGGAAGCCCATATCGGCGCGCCAGATGATGCGACCACGACGGCTCGCAATGTCTTTTTGCTGGTGAATCGTCGCTTTGTGCGCGACCGCAGCCTGCTGCAAGCCATCACCACCGGCTACGGCGAGCTGCTGGAAAAGGGTCGCTATCCGATGTGCGTGCTGCACCTGCAGCTAGACCTTCAGCTTGTGGATGTCAACGTCCACCCCCAAAAGCTCGAGGTTCGCATTGCCAACGCCGACGCGGTGTTTGGAGCGGTGCAGCGGGCGATTCGTGAGCTATGCGTCGAGTCGCCTTGGCTGCTTGGAAAGAACAAGCCGACGCTGAACGAGCGAACGTATGTGCTGGGATCGGGCCTGTCGGATGGCGCGCGGGAGCCGCGTCCGAGCTACGGTGGCACGCCCACCAGTCGAGAAGCGATACGGACGCCACCGGCTGCGATGATGGCGACGGCCCACGCGAAGAAGCCGCAGGAGTCGCCGGATGCCCAGATGGCAATCCATGCGCTGCCGCTGCTGCGAGAGCCGCCGCGACCGAGTGGACTGGGTGAGCATCGCAATCGGCTTCAGCAAGCGCTCAAGCTGTATGCTCCGATTGCCGAGTCAAGCCTGCCGCAGCCAGAGAGCGAGCCCACGCCGAGCAATCCACCGGCGCAGACGGTCGAAGTCCACAGTGAGGGACGGCTTCAGCTTCAGCAGCTCCCGTATCTGGGCCAGCTCTTTGCGACGTACCTTTTGTGCGAATACCAAGACGAGCTGCTCATCATTGATCAGCACGCGGCGCACGAGCGGGTGCTGTTTGAGCGCCTGCGCCGGGCCCACGGACAGACCTTGGCGTCGCAGCGGCTGCTGTTTCCGGTACACCTGGAGCTGGACGAAAAGCGCGCCTCGCTGGTGAGTGAGTACGACGCGGCGCTTCAGCAGCTTGGCTTTGAAGTGCGACCGTTTTCGGGCAAGACCTTTGCGCTCACGTCGGCCCCGGACCTGGGACAGTACGGACGCGGTGCGCAGGTTCACAGCGAGCCTGAGCGACTGCTGCGGCTGGTGCTCGATGAACTAGAAGAGCATGGCCGATCGGATGTGCTGCAAAAGCGCGACGAGCTGCTGCTGGCGACGATGGCTTGTCATGCGGCGACGCGCGCGGGCGATGTGCTGGATGAAAGCCGAGCGCGGGCCTTGCTGGTGGCGCTCGATGATGTGTCGCTAAGCCCGTACTGTCCGCATGGACGGCCTGTGCTGTGGCGACTGGATCGTAGTGAAGTAGAGCGTCGCTTCCACCGAACCTAGCGACGAAAAGCCGACTCTGGCATCCAACGCTTGAAGTCGGTCCTGGCATACTGGACTGTATCGACGAAAACGAGCTGAGGTAACGCCCATGTCACTGCTTGACCAGCCCTTTGGATTCGCCGGGGAACGCAAAGCGGTCTCGATCCTGTGTCTTTCGTTTTACACGGCGCTGTACTCGCTGCTAGCGCTGCTGTTTTACCTGTCACCGCCGGGTCAGCCGGAGCGCGAGTGGGTGGCTCCGTTTGCGGCACTGTCGCTGACCTACGGGTTGGCGTTCTTTGCGCTGTCGGCGGACTGGTTCTGGGCGCGCTGGTATGCCATCGGCCTGGGCTATTCGGGTCTGACGGTGGCGCTGTGGGGCATGGTGACGGCCAAGTCGCTGGACCCGGTGCTGCTGTTTTACGGAGCCACGCACGGCATCGTGACGCTGTTTCTGCAAGGCCAGAAGCTGTCCGAGCACTTCGATGGTCAAACGGAGTGGCGAAAGCTGCTGCGAGTCGATGAGCAAGGCGTCGAAAAGGTCGGTCACACGGTGACGCGCGCGGCGGCGAGCTTGCCGACGCTGATCCTGATGGCGCTCGCACCCAAAGAAGGCGCTTCGGCGCTGCTGGTGCTGGCGTGTGTGGGTCTGCTGGCGGTGCTGCGCAACCGCACCGCTGGCGTGCTGATGATGCTAGGCGCGGGACTGCTGCTGCCGCTGTCGCTGCTCCACAGCCATGGCGTCGCGCCGCTGCACAACCCGACGTATCTTCAGACGCTGCTGTCGCCGGGTCATGTCCATCAACTTGGGCTTTTGTCATCGGTGATGCTCATTGCGGCCAGTGCTCCGTTTCTGCGTCCGGCGCTGCGCTTTCTGCGTGGACAGTCGGCGTGAGCGGGTTTGACCTGGCGGTCCCAGCGGCCCACTTGCACGTCGAGTGGGTCGATCCTGCTGTCTCACAGAGCGCGCTGGGTCCGCCGCTTTTGGTCCTGCACGGTGGACCGGGCGCAGACAGTCGCTACCTTCGACCACAGCTTGATGCCGTAAGTGACCTGGGCAGCGGTCGGCGCGTCTACTTTTATGATCAGCGCGGCGCGGATCGCTCTCCGCAAGCGGACGGGGAAGAGCCACCTTCTGTGGCGATTCACACCCAAGATGTCGATGCGGTGCGGCGCTTTGTCGGCGTCGAAAAGGTTCGGCTGATGGGCTACTCGTGGGGAGCGCTTTTGGCGATGCTGTATGCGGTGAAGCATCCACAGCACGTCGAGCGGCTCATCCTGCTGTCGCCTGCTCCGCCGACTGCGACGGTTCGGAAAGAATATCAGCAGCGCATGGCGGATGCGCTACACCGACCCGAAGTCCAGAAGCTACGCGAGGAGTTTGCGCAGAAGAAGGACTCGCTTTCACCCGAAGAGCAGCGACGATATCGCTTCGCACTGGCGGTGACACCGTACTTTCTGTCGCCTCGGCGAGCACTGGAGCTGACACCGTTTCTGGTTAAGCAGCGCCTGGAAGAAGCGATCTGGAAGAGCCTGGGTCCGTCGTTCGATCTGCGGACAGAGCTTGCGTCGCTGCGTCACATTCCCACGCTGGTGATTCACGGCGAGCAGGATGTGATTCCGATGGAGAGCGCTGCCGAGACAGCCTCGATTCTAGGTGCCGAGCTGGTTCGCCTGCCACAGTGCGGTCACGTTCCGTATATCGAAGCGCCCACGCCCTTGTTTGCCGCCCTGACCCGCTTTCTGACGTAGCACCGCGAGTCCTTCGTCGTGCGGTTTCAGCGACCCACCTACACGAGCCTCTTGACGGACGGACCCGGTTTTGCGCTAAGCTGCGCGCACTTGTCGCTGCGGAAAGAGTCTTGCTCTTGCCGTGGCATCATCCTCGTCGAGACCATGGATAGGGAGAGGCCCAAGATGAACCAGACTTCCAGCTTTGACCTGCGTAGCGATGCCGAGTTTGTGCGCGCTCTCGATGCGGCAGTGCAGCGTCACGCAATGCTGTCGCACCCGTTTTATCAGGCGTGGAGCCAAGGCGCGCTCAGCCTCGATGATCTGCGCGAGTACTCGAAGCAGTACTTCCACCACGTCAAGGCGTTCCCGCGCTACGTGAGCGGCGTTCACGCAAACTGCGACGATCTGACGCTGCGTCAAGAGCTGCTACAGAACCTGTGCGAAGAAGAGCAAGGCGACAGCAATCACCCAGAGCTGTGGCTGCGCTTTGCGGAAGGACTCGGCGTTGCGCGTGACGCGGTGACTTCCGCTGAGCCAACGCGCGCGACCCAAGCTTCCGTCGAGATCTTCCGCGACCTGACCAAGAACGGAAGCTACCTGGAAGGAATGGCGGCGCTGTACGCGTATGAGTCGCAGATTCCCGACGTGGCCAAGACCAAGCGCGAAGGACTCGGTGATTTTTACGGACTGCGTGATCCGCGCGCGGTGTCGTTCTTTTCCGTGCATGAAGACGCGGACGTGGTTCACCGCCAGGTCGAGTGCGATGCGCTGGTTGCGCATGCCAAGTCGGTCGAAGAGCGTCAAGCGGTGGTCGATGCCGCCGAGCGAGCGTCGCAGGCGCTGTGGCTATTCCTCGACGGAATGCAGCAGCTTCGTCCTACTGCCGCTTGCTAAGCTGTCCGCGTAGCTCCGTCGCCTGATTTCCCAGCTCGCCCAGGCATCGATCGAGCGCAGCACTCTGCTCTCGCTGGCTCGACATGCCTCGGCGCACCACTTCCATCAAGTTCCGTAGACGCTCCCCTTCGGTCACATTGTTGCGCTGCGAGGTCGATAGCTCATCGAGCGTCCGCACCATTCGCTGAAGCGACTCTGAGATCGCGGCCATGCTGTCCCGCTCGTCACGTCCGCCTTTCGACAGACGATCGACCAGCTCGCGCAGACGGGACACCTGACGCTGAAGGTATTCGGTGCGACGGGTCTGATCGACGGCTTTGCCGGTGATCTCGGTGACGTGGTTTTGGACATCCTGAATCGAGCGCGTCACATAGGCCGAGCTGCGTGCTTGTTCATCCGTCGCTGCGGCAATGGACTTGGCCATCGCTGCCGAGTTGCGCAGTCGCGACAAGATGTCGGTCATGGTCTTGGCGGCTTCACTCGATTGAGAGGCACCGGCTTCGACCGCATCGGATCCCGCAACGGCAGCGCGACGAGCCGCGTGTGCACCATCGGATACCGCTTGAATCAGGTTGTCGATGCTCCCGGCGGAGTTGGCAGTCCGACGAGCGAGATCCTTGATTTCATCGGCGACGACGGCAAAGCCACGACCTTCCGCACCCGCTTGGGCCGCAATGATGCTGGCATTGAGCGCGAGCAGGTTGGTGCGCTGCGTCAGCTCCGTGATGAGATGAAGGACATCGCCGATCTCGCCGACGCGCTTTTCCAGCTCCTCGGTGACGTTGCCGATGGCGCGTGAGGCGTCGCGGATGTGCTCGATGCCGTTCATGCTCTCTTGCAGCACTTGGGTGCCACGCTCTGCGTCAAGACCGGCTTGCTCTGCGAGGCTGGCGGCGGTGATGGCGGTCTCACGAACCCGCGAGATCGAGTGCTTCATCTGAAGCATGGCGCTGGCCGTGGACGCGGTGGTGTCCGACAGCGTGTCGGCGTGCTTGGCAATGTCTGCCGTCGCATTGGACACCTGACCCAAGCTGTCCGAGGTCTGCGCCACCACGCGCTCGGCTTCTTCGATGGTCGCGGTCGCGTCTTGGACGCTGGTGGTCAAGCGCTGACAGTTGGCCGAGGCGTTGCGTGCTTCGTCGCGCGTGTGCTCTGCCTGGACACCAGCCGATGCAAAGCCCGTCAGCACTTCGCGCAGCACCTGAAGCGCATCTTCGATGTCACGGACCTGCGCGCTGAGCGTTCGCTGAAGTCCCGAGCGCGTCTGGTTGACATCCGTCGAAGCACGCTCGACCACGATGGCTGCCGATTGCAGCATGCTGACTGCTGACGACAGCCGCTCTGCTTCACTATCGAACGCGCGTCCGACCACAGCAATTTCGTCGGGAACCAGGTTGCCGATGCGCACATTGAGATCGCCTTGCTCGACGCGCATGGCTGCATCGACCAGCTGATCCATCCGTCGTCCCAGCACCGACAGCACGTAGATCGCAAAGATCGCGTATCCAAACAGCGCCGCACCGAGCACGCCCAAGATCAGAAACAGGCTGGTTCGATAGTCGGCGACCTGATCACGCAGCGAAGCAGCCAAGGTCAGCTCGGCACTCTCGGTGGTACCCGGAATCGGCACCATCCGACGAGCGATCGAAAACTCGATGCTGGCCAGACGCTGCGTGACGTTCTGGGCCAGGTTACTGTAGCGCTTCTGATCCGCGAGCAGCAGCGACAGCTGTTCGCCTTCGGTGCCACTGCGCGTTCCGATAAAGAGCTGATCCCGCAGCTTGAGCACCGCAAACAGCATCCGAGGATCGTTATCGACGGTGCCGTTGAGCAGCGGCGACAGGTTCTTTTCCGGCGCGTTCCGCAGTGCATCCGACAGCAGCACCGAGTGCGCCAAGTCCGCGACGCGACTATCGGCATGCGACTGCGCCAGACGCTGCGATACATCGTGCAGCCAGTTGTTTCCGACGATCGAGAGCGTGCTTAGCAAAAAGAGCAGCACGAGCAGCGGCGGCAGCAGCAGCTTGAAACGGAGGCTTGTGTTCGGACCAAACAGAAGCGTCATCTTCTCTCCCGCCGCGACTGGCGGACGCGGTTACGCGCCGGGTTCCCCCGACGAAGGTTCTGGTTTTGAAACAAGGTGCGGCACACGCGGACCATGTACCGCCGCAAAATCGACGGCTTCTCGATAGCCAGCATCGGCATGACGCAGCACACCCATCGCGGGATCGCTGGTCAGCACACGCTCAAGCCGCCGCCGAGCCGCCGCCGTACCATCGGCCACCACGACCATTCCGGCATGCTGCGAATAGCCAATTCCGACGCCACCACCGTGATGCACAGACACCCAAGTGGCACCGGCTGCACAGTTGACGAGCGCGTTCAAAAAGACCCAGTCACTCACAGCATCGCTACCGTCTCGCATCGCTTCGGTTTCACGATTGGGCGAAGCCACCGAGCCCGAGTCGAGATGATCGCGACCGATCACCAGCGGCGCCGAGATCTCACCACGCGCCACCAGATCATTAAAGTAGGTGCCGACGCGGGCACGCTCGCCGTAGCCCAGCCAGCAGATGCGCGCAGGCAGACCCTGGAACTTGACGCGCCGACTGGCCATCCCGAGCCAGCGTCGCAGGTGCGCTTCGCTCGGTGTGCCTTTCATGATCTCGAGAACCGCTTCGTCGGTGCGCTCGATATCCGCCGGATTTCCCGACAGAGCCGCCCAGCGAAACGGTCCTTTGCCTTCACAAAACAGCGGTCGAATGTAGGCCGGAACAAAGCCGGGCATCGCTGCGTACAGCTCGCTGTGCGACAGACCTTCGCGGGCCGCATCGGGATGCAGCAGCGCCTGCGCGCGCAGGTTGTTGCCGTAGTCAAACAGGTGTGTGCCTCGCTGACGAAGCGCCATCGCGGCCACGAGCTGCGTCACCATCGTCCGACGCGCACGATCGATGTAGGCATCGGGATTGTCTTTGCGCAGCGCAGCCGCTTCATCGAGGCTGTAGCCACTTGGCACATAACCACCCAGCGGATCGTGCGCCGAGGTCTGGTCGGTCAGCAGATCGGGAATCGCACCGCGACGCAACAGCTCGGGCAGGACATCGGCAATGTTGGCGCACAGACCCACCGACAAAGGACGCTTATCCGCCACCGCTTGCTGCACCTGGGCCAGCGCTTCATCGAGGCTGTGCGCCTGTACATCGAGATAGCCTTGCTCGACCCGACGGCTGATGCGCGCCGCGTCCACGTCGATGCCCAAAAACACACCGTCGTTGAGCGTCACCGCCAGAGGCTGCGCACCGCCCATGCCACCCAGTCCCGCCGACACAACCCAGCGACCCGCGAGCGAGCTTCCAAAGTGCTTGAGCGCCGCCGCCGCGAACGTCTCGAAGGTGCCTTGCAAGATGCCTTGGGTGCCGATGTAGATCCACGACCCGGCGGTCATCTGCCCGTACATCATCAGGCCCTGCGACTCCAGTTCCCAGAAGTGCTGCCAGGTACCCCACGCCGGAACCAGGTTCGAGTTGGCGATGATCACACGCGGCGCATCTTCATGGGTTCGCAGCACACCGACGGCTTTGCCCGACTGAACGAGCAGCGTCTCATCGTTTTCTAGCGACAGAAGCTCTCGGATGATGACCGCGAGCGCTTCATGACTGCGCGCCGCTTTGCCCGTCCCGCCATAGACAACCAGATCGTGGGGACGCTCTGCGACAGCAGGATCGAGGTTGTTGCACAGCATCCGCAGCGCCGCCTCTTGCGCCCAGCCCTTGCAATGCAAGGTGTTGCCCGTCGGCGCAGAGAGAGTTCCGGTACGACTGGCCAGTACCGCAGACTTGAGAAAGCCTTCCGTATGGGTAGCGATAGACATGGCCAGATAGTACGCGACTCTAGAATATCACCACTTGCGTTCCCACTTCGGTGGCTTGTGAAGTGCTCGCGGTCCAGCCGTTCGCGCCCAAACCCGCCAGGTCGCAGCCAAGCACACCCGAAGCCCACTTGGCGGCGCAGGAAATTTGATATGCTCGCCCGAGTATGGGTCGCACTCGCTTCCGCCACAGCATCTAACGCTTGGCGAACATGGGTCCGACCACAAGAAGCCGATAGGCCAGTGAGGAGAGTAGACAGGCGATGCCGAAGATGTCGTTTCGCGAAGCGCTCAACCAAGCGATGAGCGAGGAGATGCAGCGCGACCCCAACGTGCTGTTGATGGGTGAAGAGGTCGGCTATTACAACGGTGCCTACAAGGTGTCGCAGGGAATGCTCGCTCGCTTTGGCGAAAAGCGCGTCATCGACACCCCCATCGCGGAGTGCGGATTTGTCGGCATCGGCGTCGGCGCAGCAATGGTCGGTCTGCGGCCCATCGTCGAGCTGATGACGTTTAACTTTTCGCTCGTGGCGATCGACCAGATCATAAACTCTGCCGCCAAGATTCATCAGATGTCCGCCGGGCAGTTCAAGGTTCCGATGGTCATCCGAGGAGCCGGTGGCGCAGCGCATCAGCTCGGCGCACAACACTCGAACAGCTTCGAGGCCGTGTACTGCAATACGCCGGGACTGAAGGTTGTGATGCCTTCGACGCCCGCCGATGCCAAAGGGCTGCTCAAGACCTCGATTCGCGATGACGATCCAGTGGTCTTTATCGAAGCCGAGCTGCTCTACGGAGAAACCGGCGAAGTGCCCGAAGGGGAATACCTGATTCCGCTCGGCAAAGGTGACATCAAGCGACCAGGAAAAGACTGCACCATCGTCGCGTACTCGAAGATGGTCGGGCTGGCGCTGCAAGCGGCCAAAGAGCTGGAAAAAGAAGGCATCGATGTCGAAATCGTCGATCCTCGAACGCTGCGCCCGCTCGATGAAGACCTGATTTTTTCGTCGGTGCGAAAGACCAATCGCTTGGTGATTCTGCAGGAAGCAACGCCGCACTCAAGCTTTGGTGGCGAGATTGCGTATCGCGTGCAGAAGCACTGCTTCGACGATCTGGACGCACCAATCGAGCGAGTCGCGAGCGAAGACGTGCCCGTTCCGTACGCGCTGAACCTGGAAGCCATCGTGCTGCCCGACGTGGCGCGCGTGGTTGCAGCCGTCAAGCGCACGCTCGAATAACCCGGTTTGAACAAACCGCAGCCGACGCGGAGAACACTACAGCATGGCAACTCTTATCTCGATGCCGCGCCTGTCCCCGACGATGGAAGAGGGCGTGGTAGCCAAGTGGCTGAAGCAAGAAGGCGACAAGATCACCCCCGGCGACATCGTGGCCGAGGTGGAAACCGACAAAGCCAACATGGACTTTCCCCTCGAAGATGAGGGCTACCTGCTCAAGCTGCTCGCGACGCCAGGCCAGACCGTGAAGCTGGGCGCGCCGGTGGCCATTTTGGGAGCCAAAGGGGAAGACATCTCGGCGCTGCTCAAGGAAGTGGCGACGGGTCCAAGCGAAGCAAAGCCTGCACCAGCTGCCGTCAAAGCACCGGAACCGGCTCCCGTCGTAGCCCCGGCCAAGCCAGCCGCGCCGGTTGCACAGTCGGCACCAGCTGCGCAGTCTGCGCCGGTTGCACAGTCTGCCCCGGTTTCTGCGTCGGGCTCGGGACGAATCTTTGCGTCGCCACTCGCACGTCGTCTGGCCACCGAAGCGGGCATCGATCTACGAACGCTCAAAGGCTCTGGTCCCGGCGGACGCATCGTCAAGCGCGATGTCGAGTCAGCGCCAAAGCACGCAGTCCTGACCGCACAGCCAACCACGACGGCAGCTCCACCGATTCTACTGCCCGGTGATGAGCTACAGCCGCTGTCGATGATCCGTCGCACCGCCGCCAAGCGACTCGTCGAAGCCAAGCAGACCGTGCCGCACTTTTATCTGACCAGCGAGGTCGATATGGAAGCGGCGATGACCTTCCGCGAGCAGCTCAACCGAGCCAGCCAAGCAGCGGGCGGCGAAAAAGTGTCGGTGAACGACATGATCCTGAAGGCGCTGGCGCGAGCGCTGCGACTGGTGCCCAAGGCCAATATGTCGATTGCGCCCGACGGACAGCACGCGGTTGCCCATCATCGGGTCGATGTCAGCGTCGCGGTCGCGCTCGATGACGGGCTGATTACGCCGGTGGTGCGCGGAGCCGATCAGAAGTCGCTCGGAGCGCTGGCCAAGGAAGTTCGCGATCTGGCAGCGCGCGGTCGTGACAAGAAGCTGCGTCCTGAGGAATACACCGGCGGAACCTTCAGCCTGACCAACCTAGGCATGTACGGCATTCGCGAGTTCTACGCCATCATCAACCCGCCCGAGAGCGGCATCCTTGCTGTCGGACAGGTTGAAAAGCGCGCGGTCGTCGTCGAAAAAGACGGTCAGGATCACATCGAAGTCCGTCGTCGAATGACGCTCACGATGTCCTGCGATCACCGGATCGTCGATGGAGCGCTCGGTGCGCAATTGCTGGCCAAAGTCGTCGAAGGCCTGCGCGAGCCGATGCTGCTGGTGCTGTGATGAATCCCGCAAACGCTCCCAGCAAGCCGTCCGCCGGTCCCGATGTGATTGTCGTCGGCGGTGGTCCCGGTGGCTACGTCGCTGCGATCCGCGCCGCGCAGCTTGGCAAAAAAGTCGTCGTCGTCGAGCGCGCTCACCTGGGTGGCATCTGCGCCAACTGGGGCTGCATTCCCACCAAAGCGCTGCTTCACTCGGCAGAGCTGTTCGCCAGCCTGAAAAAAGGCGCGCACCTTGGCATCGTGGCCGACGGTCTGCGCTTTGACTTCGGCGCAGCCATCGCGAGCAGCCGCAAGGTGGCCGAAGGTCAGAAGCGCGGCGTCGGTCTGCTCTTTAAGAAGAACCAGATCGAGCACATCGACAAGACCGCGACGCTGCGTCGAGAAGGCGGCAAGCTCAAGCTGTTGGTCGATGGCAGTGAGCTAAGCGCGCCGCACATCATCCTGGCGGTCGGTGCCAAGCCGAAGACGATTCCCAGCCTGGTGCCCGACGGAAAGAATGTCCTGACCTATTTCGAGGCGATGAACCTACCGAGCCAGCCCAAGTCGCTGCTCGTCGTGGGCGCAGGTGCGATCGGAATCGAGTTTGCGTACTTCTATAACGCGATCGGAACGCAGGTGACGGTGCTGGAAGCGCTGCCGCAGATTCTGCCCGTCGAAGACAGCGAGATTGCCGAGCAGCTTCGTCGCGAGCTGACCAAGCAAGGCATTCGCATTCACGTCGGCGCACGCTTCGCAAGCTGCGAGCCGGTCGGCAGCGAACAAAAAGTCCGCTTCACCGATGCCAACGGACAGAGCCAAGAAGTCGTCGTCGAAAAGGTACTTTCCGCCGTCGGTGTCACCGGAAACCTCGATACCGTTGGCGCGCAGAGCGCTGGGATCAAGATCGATCGCGGCTTTTTGGCCGTCGATGAGTGGTATCGGCTCCTCGATGCAAACGGCAAGCCCGAGCCTGGCTTTTACGCCATCGGCGACTGCATCGGCGGACCGCTGCTGGCACACAAAGCCTCGGCGGAAGGCATCGCGTGCGTCGAAAAGCTGGCCGGTGTTCCCGATCGCGAGATCCGTCGCGTAGACCTCAGCAGCATGCCCGGCGCGACGTTCTGTCGTCCCGAGGTTGGCTCGATGGGACTCACCGAACAGAAAGCCCGCGCCGAAGGCAAGCAGATCAAGGTCGGCAAGTTCCCGTTCAAAGCATCCGGCAAAGCCCAAGCGACCGGCGAAACCGAAGGCTTGGTCAAGGTTGTGCTCGATGAGCAGACCGGCGAAATCCTCGGCGCGCACATCTTGGGCGGCACTGCCAGCGACATGATCTCGGCCTTGTGCATCGCGCGCAGCGGCGAGCTAACCGCCACCGAGGTGCTTCACACCGTGCTGCCGCATCCAACCTATGGCGAGATCACAAAGGGTGCTTTTGAAGCAGCCTTCGGAGAGGCCATCGACCTGTAATGGATCAGACACCGCACACCGCGCGACACCTTCCCGTCCTGGGCAACAGCGAGCCCGAGCCGCGCCCTCGTCATCCCGCCTGGATCAAGGCCCGCTTACCATCGGGAAAGACCTTCTTCGAGGTGCGCGATCTGGTCCACGGTCAGCGGCTTCACACCGTCTGTGAATCAGCCAGCTGTCCCAACATCGGTGAGTGCTGGAGCCGTCGCGCCATCACCATCATGATCCTTGGCAACATCTGCACGCGCTCGTGTCAGTTCTGCGATGTGCCGACGGGAAGACCGCTGCCGCCCGATCCCGATGAGCCGCGACGAGTGGCCCTCGCGCTCAAAGAGCTGGGTCTGCGTCACACCGTCATCACCTGCGTCGATCGAGACGATCTCAAAGACGGTGGCGCCGCGCACTGGGCCGAGACGATTCGTCAGGTTCGCGAGCACTGCGATGGCATGACGCTGGAAGTGCTGACCGGCGACTTCAAAGGCAACACCGCCGATGTAGACACCGTGCTTGCCGCTGGACCCGATGTCTTTGCGCACAACCTGGAAACCGTTCCGAGGCTGTCTCGACAGGTTCGCGTCCAGGCCAGCTATCCACGCAGCTACAAGATCCTGGCGCATGCCAAGTCGCGCGGCGCGGTGACCAAGACTGGGCTCATGCTCGGGCTCGGAGAATCGCTCGACGAAGTGCGCGAAGTGCTGCGCGAGCTGGCCAGCCTGGGCATCGACATCGTGACGATGGGTCAGTACCTGCGTCCGTCGAAGACGCACCTGCCGATTGCCCGCTACATCACCCCCGATGAGTTTGCCCAGCTTCGTGAAGAAGCGCTCGCGCTCGGGATTCCCCACGTCGAGTCCGGCCCGCTCGTCCGCTCGTCCTATCACGCCGACGGACAAGCCGAGCTGGTCCGCAGCCTGCGCAAGCCCTGACCGTCGCCGTTAGCGCAGCGCTTCGACCGGACGCAGCCGCGCCGCTTGCCACGCTGGATACAGCGTCGCGAGCAGCGTCAGCACCAACGAAGCCAGCAGCACCAACGAAAGCTCTGCCGGACTCACCTTCACCGGCAGCTTGGTGATGTAGTACACGTCGGTATCGAGCGGCAGCCCGTAGCGGTCAAACACCCAGCAGGTAAACACGCCCGTCAGCACCCCCGCCGTCGTTCCGACCGTGCCCATATACGCCCCGAGCAGCACGAAGATCCGCAGCACCGCTCGGTCCGACGCGCCCATCGACTTGAGGATCGCAACCTCTTTGCCCTTTTCCATCACCAGCATGATGCCGTTTGACACGATGGAAAACGCCGCGACGAGGATGATGAAGCACAGCGCGATGAACATCGCGATCTTTTCCAGCTTCAGCGCCGCGAACAGGCTGCGGTTTAGCTCTTTCCAGTCCTGCACCAGAAAGCCCGGCCCCAGCTGAGCCCGTAGCTCTGCCATCACCGACTCTGTTTCTTCTGGATTTTGCAGCTTCAGCTCGACCCCGGTGACTTCGTCATCCAGGCCCAAGAACTTCTGCGCCGCTGGCAGGTTCATGTACGCGTACTTGCTGTCGTATTCGTACATGCCCGAAAAGAAGATCGCGGCGATGCGATGCGGCTTGCTCTTCGGAATCGGTCCGGTCGGCCCGACATCTCCCATCGGAGACACCAAGCTCACATCCTCACCGACAAACACCCGCAGGTTGCGCGCCAGCTCACGACCGATCGCCAGGCCCGGCAGCACCTTGCGCGGCGGCTGAATCTTGGGCTTTTTGTTCGCCACGGGATCAAAGTCCGCGCCCGAACCAGCAGCGACCGCCCCGCCATCGACGCTTGCTGCTGTCGCCGCACCCGCAACACCTGCGCCACCATCGGTGCTGCCCAGCGAGCTTGCGGGACTGGCTTGGTTTGCCAAAGGCAAAGCGCCTGCATCCACCGTCCCGCCGTCCTCTGCCCCACCATCGACGCTGGCTGACTTGGGTATCACCGCTGTCGCAGACCCACCGGCTGGCTTGACCAGCAGCTCGGGATGTAGCAAGTGCGACAGCGAGCCTGCCTCAGTGTTCTTCACCAGCTCGGTGACGTTGCCAACCGTGTCGGGATCAATGCCTTTGATGATGACGCCCGCCAGGTTCGACTGACTCGCGATCATCACCTCGCTCGATAGATACGGAGACGCAGCCTGCACGCCTCGCACCTTCGCCATCTTGCTGAGCGCATCGCGATAGTCGGTAAAGCTCCGGTCCGGCGTCGTCACCACCATGTGCGCGTGCGTACCGAGGATCTTGGTCTTTAGATCCTGCTCAAACCCCGACATCACCGACAGCACCGTCACCAGCGCGCCCGTTCCCAGAAACAGTCCAAACGTCGAGATCGTCGTAAAGATCGTGAGCCGCCGGATCAGCTCGATGAAGAACCCGACCAGCAGCGTCACCAGCACCGTAAAGTACTTGGCCGCCCGCAGCGGTCCGCGCAGGTTCCACAGCGTCTCCGACAGATGATCGCGCAGCAGGTATTCGACCAGCTGATCGCCCGCGAACACCGCCACCGTCAGGATCAATAGACCCAGCGTCGCCCAGCGCAGGTGATCAAGCGCACCGTGAGGCCGGTCCGCTCGCAGATAACGCGCCGCAACGAGAAGCTCGAACGACAGCTTCACTTGGACTCGCTCTCCGCCGGGGCAGTCGTCTCAGGACGGAGCTGCGGGAACGGGATCACATCCCGAATGGACGCGCTGTTGGTTAGGAGCATCACCAGCCGGTCAATGCCAATCCCCTCGCCCGCCGTCGGCGGCATCCCGTATTCCAGCGCCCGACAGAAGTCTTCGTCGTAGTCCATCGCCTCTTGATCGCCGCCTGCCTTCTGGTTCACCTGCTCGGCAAAGCGCGCGCGCTGGTCGTCGGGATCGTTTAGCTCGGAAAACGCATTGGCCAGCTCCTTGCCAATCACAAACAGCTCGAAGCGGTCCACAAAGCGCGGGTCCCGATCGTTCTTGCGCGACAGCGGCGACACTTCCGTGGGGAACTCGCAGACAAAGGTCGGCTGCACCAGCGACTTCTCGACAAACTCTTCAAACAGCGCCACCAGCGCGTGACCGTAGCCGCTCGGCGCTTTGTCCCCCAGCACCGACTTGGCGTAGCCCGGCAGCGCCGCATATTCCGCGTCCGTACACGCCCCCGCTTCAATCGGAGCCTCGGGACGCGCTTCCTTGACGAGCTGTCGCATCGTCGCCCGCCGAAACGGCTTCTTGAGCTGGACGCCCTTGTGCTCTTGATAGTCGATCGTCGTCGTGCCGTTCACCGCCACACAGACCCGCTCGAGCAGCTCCTCGGTCAGATCCATCAGGTGTTCATACGTCGCGTACGCTTCGTAGAACTCGATCGACGTAAACTCCGGGTTGTGGAAGCGCGACAGGCCCTCGTTGCGGAAGATGCGCCCAATCTCATACACGCGATCGAGCCCGCCAACGACCAGACGCTTTAGGTCCAGCTCCGTCGCAATCCGTAGATACAGGTCCTGATCGAGCGCGTTGTGGTGCGTGCGGAACGGACGAGCCGCCGCGCCCCCGTTGGTAGACAAGAGCATCCGGGTGTCGCACTCGACATACCCTCGCGCATCGAAGAAGCGACGAATCTCACGGACGATCGTCGCCCGCTTGCGGAACACATCCGCCACTTCGGGATGGACAATCATGTCGGCGTAGCGCTGACGATAGCGCCAGTCTTCGTCCGCCACCTTCGGTCCGTCTTGCAGCGCCTTGCCCGGCAGCGGACGGACCGCTTTGCTCAGCAGTCGCAGCGACTCGATTCGCAGCGCACGCTTGTCTTTGCGGGTCCGAAACAGCGGCCCACTCGCGAGCACAAAGTCGCCCAAGCCAAGCTGGTTAGACAGCGCAAACGCTTCCACCACATCGGCCTTGAGATAGAGCTGGAGCATTGCGCCCCGATCGCCTCGGATGAACAAGAACTTGGCCTTGCCCATCTCGTTGACTTGCAGCAGTCGCCCGGCCACTGCGTAGCGCGGCGCATCGACGGCCAGCTCGGTTTCTAGCGGCAGGCTCGTAACCTCTTCCTGACGTGAAGCAGGCAGCTCGAAGATCTGGTGCGTCGGATGGGCATCGTTGGCAAATGGGTTCAGACCGCTGTGACGCAGCGACTCGATGATGCGGCGGCGATCGCGCATCTGACCTTCGAGGTCGCTCTTGTCGGCTTGGGCGGAGTCGTTTGGTGAGTGGGGCGACGAGGTAGGCACGGTGCTCATGAGGGTGCCTACTCTACCTCATCCGTGCGCAGACGGGAATACAGCAGCACATCCAGTCGCTGTCCGTCTTTGTAGACCTGCTTGCGCAGCCGACCCTCGAACGAATAGCCCGCCTTTTCCAGCACCCGCGCCGAAGACACGTTCCAGCCGAACACCCCTGCTTCCAGCCGGAACAGTCCCAGCTCATCAAACGCGTAGCCCGTCATCGCTTTGACCGCTTGGGTCATCAGCCCACGTCCCCAGTACGGCTCGGCCAGCCAGTAGCCCAGCTCTGCGGTGTCGCGATAGACCGGATCTTTGTCCAGTCGATGCACGCCGATTCCCCCCACCAGCACTTCATCGATCACAATCGCGAAGATGCTCTGCGGATCCGGCAGCCCGGCAGCGTGCGAGATCCAGCGCCGCGCGTCGTCTTCGGTGTACGGATGCGGAAAGCCATCGCGGAGGTTCTGCCAGACCCTCCGGTTGTTGGCATGACGAGCCAGCGACTCCACATCGGCTGGCAGAAACGGCCTCAGCGTCAGATTGGGAAGGTGCAGGATCATGGTGAATTCAGTCTAGCAGTCTCTGCTTACGGGTCGGCAAGCGCCGAAGTCGTCCTGCGTCTGACCTGCCCAGGGTCTTGACCCTTCCCAAACGGGTCAGTGAGGGGTTCCGCATAGGTCTTCTCCCTACGCAAACTGGTCAGCAAGGAGTTCCGCATAGGTCTTCTCCCTACGCCATCTGGTTCACGAGGAGTTCGTCTGGGGTCTTCTCCCTCCGCAAACTGGTCAGCAAGGAGTTCCGCATAGGTCTTCTCCCTACGCCATCTGGTTCGCGCGCTGTTCGCCCAGGGTCTTGCCCCTTCACAAACTGGTCCGCACGTAGTTGGCCCTGGGTCTTGCCCCTTCACAAGCCGCTTCTCGCGGTCGGTTGGCTGGGGGAACGCGGGCGGGGATCGACTCGGGTGGGCAAAGACTCGCGTGGGGGCCCAGGGACAGGTAGAGTGCGGGCAATGCCGGACACGATCTCGACTGAGGCTGGGACGCAAGGTGACGCGACGGTCCTTGTGCCGACCCGGCCTGCGCAGGCGACGCCACCTGGCGCGGGGGATGGGGGCGCGATGGGCAAGACCGCGCTGTGGCTGTCGCTGGCGACGTTTGTGTCGCGGATCTTGGGCCTTGTGCGAGAGCAGGTGTTTGCGGCGCTGCTCGGTGCGGGGTTCTTCGGGGATGCGTTTACGATTGCCTTTCGACTGCCCAACCTGCTGCGTGATCTGTTTGCGGAGGGCGCGCTGTCGGCAGCGTTTCAGCCCGCGTTTCAGGACGCTCGCAAGCAGCAAGGACAGGCTGACGCCCAGCACCTAGCAAACCTGGTCGCGACCTGTCTGCTGGTGGTGGTCGGTCTGCTGACGGTGATGGGGATCGTGTGGGCACCGCAGCTGGTGAATGGCTGGGCAGCGGGCTTTGCGCAGGTGCCGGGCAAGGCCGAGCTCACGGTGCAGCTCACCCGCATCATGATGCCGTTTCTGCTGCTGGTGTCACTGGCGGCGCTGGCGATGGGGATGCTCAATGCAGAAAAGCGCTTCGCGCCACCCGCGCTGGCCCCGGCGCTGTTCAACATTGCGACGGTGGTGACGGGGCTGACCCTGTGGGTGATGGGGATTGGCAAGACGCAGGGCGCAGCGCTGGCTTGGGCGGTGGCGACGCTGGTAGGTGGAGCGCTTCAGCTTGGGCTCCAGGTGGTGCCGCTCTACCGCAGTGGCTATCGCTTTCGACCGGCGCTGGATCTGCGACATCCTCGGCTCCGGGCGGTGCTGCTGGCGATGGCCCCGGCGACGGTGGGACTGGCGGCTACGCAGGTCAATATCTACGTCAGCTCGCGCTTTGCTTCGACAGAGCCGGGCGCGGCAAGCTGGCTGTACTACGCGTTTCGGCTGCTTCAGCTCCCGATCGGGATGTTTGGCGTGGCGGTGGGGACGGTGGCGCTCCAGCGAGCCGCCGATGCCGCCAGTGAAGCCGACTTGCAAGTCGCGCTCGACGGCGTGCGTGACACCCTGCGCAGAGGCCTGCGGCTCGTGACGTTTTACTCGCTGCCTTCGGCGGTGATCTTGTTTGTGCTGGCCGAGCCGATCATTGGTCTTGTCTATCAGCGCGGCGCGTTTTCAGCCGAAGACACACGGGCCACGGCAGACGCGCTGCGGTTCTATTCGCTGGGGCTTTTGTGCTACGCGGCGGTGAAGGTGGTGGTGCCGGTGTTCTATTCGCTCCGACTGGCGCGGGTGGCGGTGATGTCCACTGTGACCACGGTGCTGCTCAGCGTGGTGTGCAACCTGGTGCTGCATCCGCTGTACGGATATCGCGCGCTGGCGTTTTCGACCAGTGTCGGCGCGATCTGGAACCTGCTGAGCCTGCTCGCGGTGTTTCGACGGCGCTACGGGCAGCTGATCGGACCGCAGATGGGCTTTGCGCTGCTGCAAATGGTGGCAGCGTCGATGGTGCTCGGGCTGATTCTGTCGGTGCTGTCGCCGCTGTGTCTGGGTCAAGCCGGAACGGCGGATGGGCTTGCGCAGGGTCACGGGCTGCCGGTGCGTGCGGTGATCGGGCTCGGGCTGCTCTGCGGAGTGGGCGGCGTGGGCTATCTGCTGCTCGGCGGGCTGTTTCGGCTGGAAGAAGTCGATCACTTCACGGGTCTGTTGCGGCGCAAGCTCCGGCGCGGCCAAGCGGGACGCTGACCGAAGGCGGCACCAAGTCGGACAGCGCTAGTCTTCGATGAGTGCGTCGATGCAGGAACGGACTTCCTGGGTGTGCCAGAGCTGGCGCTCACTCACGATGAAGTAGCGGATGTTGCCATCGCGATCGATCAAGAACGACTCGGGGAACTTTTCGGTGCCGTAGTCCTTGGGAACCTTCTTGTCTTTGTCGAGCAGCACGGTCATCGCCGAGCCTTTGGGGAAGTGCTGACGAACCAGATCCCAGTTTTCATCGACGCTCACGGCCAACAAAGAGAACGGCTTGTTCTTCATCTGGGTGGCCAGGCGCTCCAGCGAGGGCTCTTCGACCACACAGGTCGGGCACCACGTCGCCCAGAAGTTGACCAGCACCACGCGACCGCGCAGGGATGACAGCTTCACTTCCTGTCCGTCGTAGGTCTTCAGCGCAAAGTCGGGCGCTGGCTGCGGCAATCGTCCCAGCACTGGGTTCTGAGCCGTCGGACGGAGCACCTGACAGGGCGCTTCACGGGTGCGCCGCACGCCTTCGCGACCTCGCTGAAGTGCATCGGGCAGTGCCCACGCGAAGTATCCGACGAGCGCACAGGTCACAAGCCCTGAAACCCCGTAGGCCGCAAGCTGCCTGGGCGTAATCGACGTGGTGGGGGTGGGCATGCTGGTTCGTTGTAACCTCCGGCTGCCGAGCGTACTTGAGTTTGCGGCAGGCGGCAACGCACGGCGGCGGAAAACCTGCGAGCGGACGTGATAGGCTTAAGGCAGTGTCTAAGCCCGACCTCGCACAAAACACACCAGCCCCGGTGTCCGGCAGCCCAGTCCAGCGGGTGGCCGGTGCGGCGAGTTCCAGTGCAGATCAGCAAGACGCCATCGCGCTGCCGTCCGAGCTTTCGTCGAGCCTAGCGCCTCAGAAGATGCCGGTGGAGCTTCTGTCCGCCGTGGATCTGGCGCTCGCGCATCCGCCCAAAGAAGTGCCGCAGATGCAGCTGGCGCGCTCGCTAGAGGAAGCGGGACCCAAGACGTTCGTCTACATCGACAGCCAAGGTCGGGTCAGGCCGCCGACGCAGTACCGGATGATGCAGGCGGCGTCGTACGCGATGCTGACGACGATCTTGGTGGGTGGCAGCGTGCTCTATACGTATCTGTGGGGCGTGATGGGGCTGCTGTTCCCGCTGGTGTTCGGGTCGCTGGTGGGACGCAACCTGCTGGTGACGCGACGGATCAACCAAGCGGCGCTGCTGTCTTCGCATGACCGGCTGGATGAAGCGGAAGCGATCTTGCGGCGGCTGCTCAGGCGGAAGCTTCTGGGTCGCAGGCTGCGTGCGCTGTGTCATCACAACCTGGGAGCGGTGGCGACTCGTCGCGGTGATCATGCGGAAGCGCTGACTCAGCTTCGGCAAGCGATCTCGCTGTATCAGGAGTCGTGGCGCAAGAGCCCGCACCTGCGCTCGTGTCAGTACGGAGAAGTGATCGCGCTGTGCAACCTAAGCCGGATCGACGAAGCCCGCGAGCGGCTGCTGTCGGTTCACAAGGCCGAGCAAGGCGACTACCTACAGCTGAAGTACTGGACGACCGAGCTGTATCTGCGCTTTTGCGCAGGGGAAGAGCCGCCGCCAGCCTCTGAGCTGTGGGAGCGGGCAGAGCGGGCACTGAAGATCACCGCGTCCTCGGCACTGCTGGCGCTGTGCGCGTGGGCTTACACCCAAGGACGGACGCCGGATCAAGACATGGCCTGGCATCTGCTGCGCGAAGCGATCGATCGACTGGACAACGAGCCGCTCGGACGAATCATGCCGCCGCTGTGGAAGTGGATGGCTCAAAACCGCAGCGCAGCGGAGTCCGCCGCGTAAGGGCACAGCGAAAGGTGGCAGCGTCTTTGCAACTCGCACGCAAGCTGACATCACCAGACGATTCCACCGAGCGCGCGCTGGTGGCGATCGATACCCAAGGCGCGGTGATCTCACCGCTGCGTCGCTATGCCGGTCGGGCGGCAGTCTATGGCGCGCTGTCGATCCTGTCGGGCATTGGCGTCTGTTCGATCCTGTCGGGTGATCCGCTGGTGCTGGCGCTTAGCCTGGTGGGTACTGCGGCGTGGGGACATGGTCTGCTGGTCACTCGCTGGCTGGAACAGGCGTCGCAGCTGATTCATGTCTCGCGACTGGATGAAGCCGAGTCTCTGCTTCAGCGCTGTCTGCGTCCGCCGTGGGGATCGGAAGCGGTGCGAGGTCACGCGCACCTGCGCCTGTCCACCGTGGCCAGTCATCGCGGCGATCACGAAGCCGCGCTAGAGCAGGCCCGCTTGGCGAGCACGCTGTTTTCGGGAGAGTACCCACCGCAGCCGCAGTTTCTGTCGCTGGCTCGCTATCAAGAAGTGCGGGCGCTGGTGTCGCTGGGCAAGCAAGCCGATGCGCGTCGTCACTTTGCTGCGATCTCGCAAGTCCCGGCGGGCGACTATCTGCGCGCCCACTTTTACGTCACCGAGCTGTATCTGGCGCTCGGCGATGGCCAGGTTCCGTTTCTGGACGGACCGCTGTGGGACCGGGCGCAGCTTGCACTTGATACCGATCACGCACCGCCGCTGCTTGGGCTGTGTGCCTGGGGTTTTGATCAGCTGGGAGAAGAGGACGCCGCGATCCACTTCCGCGTGCTGTGTCAAAGGCGCTGTGGCGAGCGTGTTCAACATACGCTGCCGCTGCTCGGTCGCTATCTGGAACGATCGCGGCCTGCCTAGCTGCGTCCGCGCGTCCCGTCGCTATTCATCCATCATCGGCGCTTCAATGAAGCGACGACAGGACGGACAGGAAAAGACCGGACCGTAGTCGCCCATCGCCTTCTTCAGCTTGTCTTTGTGACAAAACGGACAGGTCAGGTTGGAAACACGACCGGAGGCAATCAGCTCCATGGTCTGACGGACATCATCGCTTACGCTCATCGCAGCTGCTCCTTTATGTAGGCAGTTCTTACAGAAGAGTTCTTGTCATCGTAGCGCGTTCTACACCGCAGGCTCAATCCGAAGATGGCAGCACATTCAGCGACGAAGATCTCCTGGCGGTAGCACGCACCGGAGTCACGTAGGAATCGGCAGAAGCATCACCTTGGGAATCACTTTGGGAATCGCCTTGGGAATCGCTCACAGCCTGCGCTGTCGGACTGACTGGCGACGCAAACAGATAGCGGCTCCCATCTGCGCTTACGGTGTACGTACAGTCTGTACCCGCGTCAAAGAGGAACCGGCGGACTCTGTCTGGATCGGCTCCGATGGGAATCCCGACGCGCAGAATCTCTGTGATGATCGCGGGCAAGACCTGTCGCAACAGCGAGTGGGACAGACGGACTTTGCCGCGATATCCCTTGTGACCGCGCGCATACGGACAGTCTTGCGCCAAAAATCCGGCAGCGAGCGCGCTCTCTGCACTGTGACACCACGGCGCAACGGAATGGCGCGACGCATAGACCGTACAGTGATAGCGACCGGGCTCCCCTTCGGCCTGCGCCAGAAACTTACAGCGCAGCGCATCGATCACCACAGCCAGACCGTTCACCGGAATCGCGAAGTGACAAGACATCCCGCAGCGCCGACACAGTGCTTCATGCTCGGTGAAGTCCATCCGCTTACTATCCCATGTTTTTGCAGCCGCCAAAAGCCGCTTCATGGGCGCGGTCTGCGTGTACTCTGCCAGCATGAGAATCGATCCCAGTGAGATCTCTGCACGCAAGATCTATCGACTGATGACGTTCGCGATCGCGCCGCGTCCGATTGCGTGGGTGGGAACGGTATCGGAAGCGGGAATCACCAACCTGGCTCCGTTTTCCTTCTTCAACGGAGTGTGCGCAAGTCCACCGACAGTGATCTTTTCCTGCTCGGTGCGTCGCGATGGCTCTGTCAAGGACACGCTGCGCAACTTGCAAGCCGTTCCAGAGTTTACGATCAGCACCGTTTCCTTTGCGCAAGGGGACAAGATGAACCTAAGCGCAACCGAGCTGCCGTACGGAGACAGTGAGTTTGCGACGTATCAGATTGCAGCGCAGCCTTCGGAGCGGATTCGTCCGCCGCGCGTCCAGCAGGCCAAGCTGGCGTTTGAGTGTACGCTACAGCAGCTTATTCCCGTCGGAGAAGGTCCACTGTCTGCCACCTTGGTGCTGGGCCGGATTGTCCTTGTCCACATCGATGACAGCGTGATCGATCCCGCAGGAGATCCAATTGCAGAGAACCTGGATCTGATCGGCAGAATGGGCGGCGATGGCTACTGTCGCACGCGCGAGCACTTCACCCTGACACGTCCCAAAGAAAAGTAAGCGGTGCCAAAGGAAGCTATGCCAAACAGGAAGCGGAAGCCGATTCCGTCGTCCTGTGCTCCCTTTACTCGTTTGACTGATTCAGTACACGTAGCCAGATCTGAAATGCACTGGCCAGCCGCACAAAGTAGCGCGCTGTCTCATCATCCAGGGTCTGTGAAGTTCCCTGTGCAGAGTCATAACGGAGCGCGACATCAGACAGCTTGACCGACGGTGGACTTGCTTGGGCATCGACCTGTGCCAGACAGCGCACAATGATCTGTCGAGATGATCCTTCCGTACGACTTGATGCAGTGGACAGAATCACCACGTTCACATCCGCAGAGCGGGTTCTTTCCACGCGAAAGATCACAGCGCGATCCTGCGCACTGTCCAGAAACGCCGACCACGCATCGTCATCAAGGAAACCTAGCTGCTTGCGAATCAAAAGCGGAGTGCTCTGCTTGAGCGCTTGCAGGAAGCTGTCTCGTAGCAGTCCCTGGACCAAAAAGTCCGGTGGCAAAAGCGTCAGTCGCACCAGCAGCGAACCGCGCTCACGCAGGACACAGACACGCAGTCCCAGTGAGACGGCATCGACTGCGGGATCGCTCACAAAGAAGCCCTGCTGATTCAGTCGCAGCGCAAGCTCTGCCTGATAGACAGATGGCTCATAGCGCACCGCAAGCTGCTGAAACGGACTGGCCTGCGCGTGCGAAGATTCCATCAAGCCAGCTTCCATCAAGCGGAATCCTTCGATCAGCCAAAACAAAGAAACGTGTACATCCGACAGAGCCCCCGGATCGTGGGGAAGCTGGATCGGCAGCGCTTGCGAGGCATCATCCGGTTCGAGCAGCGCACCGCGAATGGACTGTGCAAGATCCAAAAAGGGGGCCACCGGAAAGCCGCGAAGCATCGTCGCTGGCTGACCTTCCTGATGATAGCAGAGCTGGGCCGAAAGTCCGCGCGCCGGATGACGGATTCCCAAGTAGCTGCGCTGATCGGTTCCCATCCGAAACAAGATGCCATCTTCCGCTGTGGTTCCTGGCGGTGCGTGCTGCGCAAAGTCTTGTGCGCTCGGCTGTGCAACCAGACAGGAAGGAACGGTCAGCAGATGAATGGGCGGAGCAGACAGACGCTGCGTAGCTTCGCTGATCACCGTCGGAGTGGGCTGCGGCGCGGCCTCGACCGTCACGGCAAGCTGGACAGACAGCGGACGTACTTCGGGAAGCGCTCTGCGCGCAAAAAAGAACAGGACTTGTTCTGCACTGCGCGCGATGAAAAAGTGAAGCTGTAACGAAGCCTTTCGCACCATCCACACAGAGTCAGACAGGGTGGCAGACAGAAGGCGCGCGGTGCTCCGCTCTAGCAGTCCTTGCTGCGCATGCAGCGTCGCACGAACCAGCGCAGTGGTCGTGGTGGGAAGCTCTTCAAGCGGAGCCAGGACAGCCGTCATCTGCGACTACTCTTCGCTGCGCAGGACCGTGATGTCTTGCTGCTGTCCCAGCTCTTCCACAAAGCGCTGAATCCGCCGCAGCTGCTTCTGCGCAGCCTTTTGCTTCGGCAGCTTGTACAGAAGCTGAAGCGACTGCGGCTGCACCTGAAGCTGCCACAGAAACAGACGTGGTCGCTTGTCTGTAGTCCCAAGCAACAGAAAGCGCAGGTTGGGGCCCGAAGCAAACAGCAGCACCCGATTCCAGGCCGGTATCAGAAAGTTGCGAACCGCTCGCAAGTTGGATGACTTGTCAGGCTGTCCGTCCCGTTTCTGCTGATCTTCTTCCTCGCAGAGCTGCAAGATCAAGGTTAGGACTTCATCTCGCTCGCGCGCAGCCAGCAGCGTCTGGCTTAGCATCGATCGCCCTGCCCCGTCGATGACAGGGATCAGATGACTGACTTGCGAATCACTCGCAGGATCAATATGAGTCTTTTGATATGCCTCTTTTTGTCGCGATGGCTGCGCTGGCGCGGCGAATCCGTCGTCATCATCATCATCACCTGCATCTTCAGCTTCTGTCAGTGAATCGCTGGATGGCTCATCGGACAGCTCATCGGACAGAGCCAGTGGTTGCCCCGCTGCGGAATCCGACAGAGAGAAGATCTGCGGTCTGGGCGACTGGCTGGGAGGATCTTCCGCTTCACCTGGCTCTTGGTCCTCTGCATCACTTTTCTGCTGGGGCTGCGCATCGCTGGGTGGTGCTTCAGTACCGGACGATGCAGCACGCGCCCGCAGCTGATTGAGATAGTCGGGCGGAACCGGAACGGCCACCACTTCCAGGGAGATGGTCTGCTGATGCAGCTCTTTGACATCGCTGCGATCGGAATAAAAGACCAGGTTGAGCTTTTTGTCCCGGCTGGTTTCGATCGAACACTTCAGCTCTGCAGTCACGCGCGGAATGCGAAACATCGATGCGTTGGGAGTGACTGCTTCCGTCGCTGTGCTTCCATCTTCTGCGCCCGCTGCCTGCTTGCGAAGTGCGCTGAGAACGTAGTCCTGTGATGCCAGATCGAGCCGCTTCTGCGCACCGATCACACCGCTGCCAATCGCATCAAAAAAGTCCGCGATGTCACCGCGATTGGACTTGTCGATCTGACTGCGCAGCTTGTCCCACAGCGCAGCGACCTCTTCGTACTTTTTGCGAAAGGAGCTACCGGATGGAAGCGCCGCGCTGTCATACAGCCTATCAAGCTCCGTGCGGAGCATCAGGATCTGGGTCTGTAACGCTGTGTCTTGTGGCATGACGAAGGCCGAAGGCTACAAAGGGGAAAGAGGAAACGGGACAGAGGAAACGGACACCTTTAGGGAGATGTCTCGCCTTTGGAGTCTGTGCTGGAACGTGCTACATCAGCGACGGATTTTGTGCTGCTGCTCTCTGTCACTTGGGCGGGCAAGACGCCGGTGATGCGCTCGTAGATGCGGCCTGTTTGAAGCAGCACAGCACTGTCTACTTTGCTGCGCTCGGGCATGCTCAAGCTGTTTGCAGAGAGATCTTTGGCCCGATCAAGGAGAGTCCGCAGCGTCGCTTGATCCGCAGGAATGGCATGCAGCACGGTCTTACACTCCGCAGCCCCACGATAGTCCGATCCGTAGCCAATGCTCAGCGCTGCGTTCACTGCCACACCGCCAATTCCAGCAGACAGACCCACCCCCGCAGAGACATCCAAGTGCTGCGCCAGATCAAGCTTCACCGTCAGTGTTGTCTCTGTAAACTGATAGCGACTGGGAGCCACCGCCATCAGCATGTCCTTGAGCAGAGACTGAAACTGTTCTTGCTGCTTGCGCTCTTCCGGAGTCAGCTCTTCGCCTGCGCCTTTGCGATTCCCAAGCAGCGCTTGCGCCATCACCAGGAGTCGCTCCAGCGACTGAAGATAGTCGAGGTCGAAGTGACGCTGTGCCTCTGCGATGCTGAGTCCAAGGCTCGCGATGATGTTGGGAATGTGCGTCAAGTCTTCGATGATCTTGCTGGACATATGGACTCCTATTCCGGGCGAAAACGATTCGGAAGAGAGACAGGGACAGCGGAAACCTCGACGGTGAGCGAAGCTTCTTCCCCTGCGCTTTGGTGATGCAGCAGAGAAAATCCCAAGTTCAAGGGAGACAAAAGAACCGAGCCTGCGATGCCATGCTCTTTGGTCATCCGTACCGAACAGGAAACGGTATGAGACACCACTCGCTGCGCGGAAGGAGCGAGCGGAAGGAGCAGGCTTCGGAGCGGTTCTTCCGTCGCTGCGAGCACAGAGACAAACTGCTGTCGCTGAGCGTGTACATGCGCATCCATGCGCTTCTGAATCAGGATGCAGTCCGCAGCCAGCGCGGTCACTGTGTCTGTCAGATCCTGCCAGTGCTTATCATTCACCGAAGTATTAGACCACGCGACGAAAAGCGCTGTCAATTGCCGACGATAGCTACCGCGAAGAGCGCCGCTTGGCAGCTGACTTCGCGCGTCGGCACTTCGCGACTGCTCACGAAATGTGTTTGACAAACCTACGGAGAACCAAGTACCTAGGCGTTTCTGAAAACGATTTTCAATTGCACAAAGCCATGTCTGTTCTTGCCAAGCTCAAGCCATCCAGCGTGATTCCTCGACGAAGCTCGTCGCGATTTGTGCTTGTGCTGGCGCTTGCTGCGGGCTGCCAAGATCCGCTGCGGAGCGAACAGATTGCTGCGCTGGGCCCTGAGGAAGCGAGCATTCCCATCGGCCCCCTTCATCGCACAGGTCAGCCCTGTCTGCTCTGTCATTCCGAAGAAGGAGGAAGCACTCCGTTGACGGTGGCAGGAACGATCTACCAAACTCCGAGCGCGCGCAGTCCAGCCGCTGGAGTCGCGGTTGCGCTTCGTGATTCCGCTCGGCGCAGCTACGTTACGTACAGCAACTGCGCGGGAAACTTCTATGTCTCTCCCGCAGAGTTTCAGCCGGTGATGCCGTTGTGGGTGACGATTCGCGCGGCAGAGCTTCAGGTTGTGATGGAATCCCCGATGAACAAAGACGGAGACTGTGCGACCTGTCACGCGCGCAGCGTCAGCAGTCAGTCGGCCGGTCCGGTGTTTTTGTCCGCCATCGCGGACTCCGCAGACCCAGTGAATCCGGCTTCGTGCAAAGGAACGCAGCCATGATGGATGTACGCTGCGCGCTGTCTGCGGTGCTGCTTGGTCTTGTCTGTTCGTGTGCTCCACAGAACCAAGCAGTAGAGGAGCTGTACACGCCAGATCGCCGCAGCTTTCCGCTGGTTGCCGACGCGCTCACGCCAAGCTGCGGAACCCTGGACTGTCACGGCCAGTGGGGACGGAACCTGCGCCTGTTTGGGGGACGCGGTCTGCGGCTTGCGCCAGGTGACAATCCTTCGGACGGAACCACCACCCAGCAGGAGTATGACGCAAGCTTTCGATCGCTGGTCGGACTGGAGCCAGAGCGACTGACCGATGTGCTTTTGTACGGACAAGATCCCGCAGCGCTCATCTTGGTGCGCAAAGCCCGAGGCAAGGAATCCCACAAAGGCGGAGTGCAGATGCTCGTCGGAGATCCGCTCGATCGCTGCATGATGAGCTGGCTGTCAGGAAGCGTTCACAAAGAGTCCTGTCTGCGGGTATCTGGCATGCAAAGACCACAGTCTGTTCGCCCTTCGGATGCGGTGACATGGTGATGAAGTGGATGATCACAGTGCGCAGAGTCAGTGTTCTACAAAGCACGCTGCTTGCGCTGTTTGCACTCTTGCTGATGACACCGGGATGTGGTGTGGACAGCGACGGTCCGCGTGAGTTCTGGCGACCATGGTACGAGCTTCCTGATGCACTGCTGATCGAAGAGCCTGTTCAAGACTTGGGAGCCCGCGATCTCGCAAGTGTCAAAGATGGCTTGGCAGCGGATCTAGCGGCGCCACAAGGTTGTACGCTCACTGTGTCTGTCACCACCACCAGCACGGGTGGAAAGTACGCGCCACGCAACATCGGATCGATCTGGATTTCCGACGGAACGGGTCGCTTTGTAAAGTCTCTGTATGTCTGGGCTGGACAGCGCGCCAAGTATCTTCGGAAGTGGAACGAAGTCACAAGCAGCGCGGGTCTTCCTGCCAATCGAGTAGATGCCATCAGCAGCGCAACCCTTGGCTCTCACGGAACGCGCAGCGCGATGTGGAAGTGTACGGACACGATGGGAATGCGCGTCGCAGATGGATCCTATCAAGTCTGTTTTGAGCTAACAGACTTCGACGGACAAGGACCATCCGACTGTGTTGCCTTTCAGAAAAGCAGCACTCCGTTTTCTGTCACACCGATGGACGCGGCCAGCTTCACCAAGCGACGCCTGGACTTTACGCCATGAAGACGATCTCTGTTCTGCTCGTGCTCGGAATGCTCTGCGCAGCAGGCTGTGTCCGGGTGCCTCCGTATCGGCGAGAGCTGCTGGCACATCCGACCATGCTGCTGACCAGTCCGAGCGGTCCAGCAGAGTCTCACGTCTACGCGATTCAGGAAGGAGCCAGCGGCGGCGGTCAAGGAGCGGAAGGCGGATGCGGCTGCAACTAAGAACACCTAACGAAATCTATTGCGGACCCCGTTTGCTGCATCGTCGGTCCTCACGTACTTGCGTACGCTCCGGTCCTCCTCTTTGCCATCAGGGTTCCTCATGACGGTTTCGTTAGGCGTTCTAACAGCATCACAGGATCGCGCTGCGCACACGCCTTCGGACAGATTCCTGATCGTAGTCTCTCAGCTTGTCTGTCTGCTGGCTTTTCTTCTGTGTGGATCACGAATCGAAGTGGACACTGTCTGCGCACGCAAGCTGACCACAAGCGCATCCACAGAGCTGGCGGGATACACCGATTCGACGCAGGTTCATGTAGCATCACCGACGGTCGCAGCATCTGTCACGGATGCAGAGTCTGGCGTGAGTATCAGCGGTAGATATCTGGTCGATGTGGTGTCTGCTGCATCCGTTGACATCGTTTCTACAGCCTCTCCCCGCTGGGATGAAGTTCGTCATGTTGGCTCACTGGAAGCGTCGTATCAGCGCGGCCCCCTTTCTGTCAGCGGCTCTGCCGGAGTCTCACGCGAGCCCGATTATCTGTCGCTGAGCGCAGGTGCAGCTGCATCGCTCGATCTGCTGGAAAAGAACCTGACTCCGTTTGTTGGATTTCGCTATGGACACGATGATGTCGGGGTCAAAGGACGACCGCGTGCCGACTGGGAGCTGCTTCAAAAAGGTGGTCTACAGCTGGGTGCGACCTTCGTTGTGAATCACTTCATGATCGCCAGCGTGCAGCTGGATGCGGACTTTGAGCGCGGCTATCTGGCCAAGCCGTACCGTTACATTCCGCTGTTTGCGCCCGGAACCGGAGTCGATGTTTCCGTCGGTGCAGAACCAAGTGAAGTGCATGCCAAGCGACTCCCAGAGCGACCGATAGAGAGACTCCCTTCGGAACGGAATCGCTACGCAGTCACCGGCAGGATCGCAGCGCGACGTGGTCCTGTGACGATACGAATCGATGAGCGACTGTACACAGACAGCTGGGGAGTGTCGGCAACAACCACGGATGCGCGCGTAATGATCGATCTGGGATCGCGGGTGATGATCTGGCCGCACCTTCGTCTTCATGTGCAGTCCGGGGCCAGCTTCTGGCAGCGAGCCTACGAGCTGTTGCAAACGGAAACGGGTGAATGGACGATTCCCCGCTATCGCACAGGTGATCGTGAGCTATCCAAGCTAAGTACCTACACAGGTGGACTGGGCGGAAAGTTCAGACTGACCGATCAAGCGGATTCCGCTTGGCACATTACGTATCAACTTGAAGCTGGATATACTCAGTTCTTCGATGCGCTATATATCAAATCACGGTGGTCGGTTCTTTCAGTGTTAGGCATCACTGCGCAGTGGAACTGACCAGCTGACGAACCAGAAGTCGTCAGCCTGTGACGATATCAAGGGACGACGATACGACCCTTGGCACCCTGCTGTCCCGAGGCGGAGTGACAGCCATTGCAGCTCGGCTCGCACTGCGAAACGGGCATCGCGCGGGTCTTACCAGCGACGGAAACTTCCGCTTGGAACGGCAGTGCGATGCGCGCGCTCTTGGACTTCAGAAAGAAGTTGCCAGCTCGGTTGCTCAGCAGCTCCAGGCGGCGGCCTGTGGCGTCGGTGATGCGAATGGTTGCACCAGATACGCCGAGGCAGTCGTCGCGCTCGGTCAAGCTGGCGTAGACCGTGCCCGAGATGGTGAAGCTCGGCGCATCGTGTGAGCCGCCCGGTCGATGACAGCCATTGCAGTCGGAGCCGGGCATCATCCAGTCGGACTCGCGCTCGCCTCCGGTCCAGCGATAGCCCGAGCGACAGCTTGGGTCGGGCACGACATGCTTCGAGTCATCATCGTCGTCGTCGTCGTCGTCGTCATCGTCGTCATCGTCGTCATCGTCGTCATCGTCGTCATCGTCGTCGTCGTCGTCCGCCGTCTTGCCTGCACCCGACGAGTGAAGAAACGTACCGCCCCCGATCGACGAGGGAGTGCAGACGAGCGAGGCCGCATCAACGCTGGTAGCCATATCAACGATCGAGGATGCATCCATTCGCCTGCCCGCGTCGGGAAGCTCATGCCAGTGCCCGAACAGATCATCCCCAGCGTCTTCATGACAGGCAGCCAACGAACAGGCACATAACATCAGCATACGCGCAAGCGAAGCACGCTGATTCATGTTCGATTTGATGTGACGCTTGATCATGTCAAGATACTAGCGATCGTTAGGAACTTGATTCAACTTTTTTATGTCGATCCAGCGATTATTTTGATCAACAAGCGCTAATAGTTGGATGAAGAAAACCGCACGATGGATACGACTTTTTTCCGCATGCTGGGATTGTGCTCAGCGACATCCTGCGCCGGTTCCGGTTGGCATCTTGCGGGTGATGTTCCACGTCATGGTGTCGATGTGACAGCTGATGCAAGTGTAGGGAGCCGCGAGCACCACCGAGGATCCAGAAGCGGTCGCAAACGTGCTGCGATCGCTTAATTTGCCCTCTTCGGTATACGCTGCAAAGTCAAGCTGACCGTCGCTGCGCAGTGAAGTAAACAGGACCTCTGTTTCGCGCACAACCCCTGCAACGATCGTCTCTGCAACGTAGATTCCTTGGTCCAGATCTTCGTACAAGCGTCGCGGTCCGTTCTTCGGTCGCGCGCAGTCGAGCTGCTGAACGGGCCACTTTTGATAGTCTCCGTAGCGCGCTCGGAATGCGGTCAGATCCGCAGGAAACGGCCTGGAACATGGATAAAAGTGATAAAGTCCTCGTCGGAGAAATGAAAAATCCAGCTTGCCTCCGGTTCCCTTGGCTGCGGCACCCAGCACTGCGCGACCCAGCCCGGTCTTGCGCGCATCTTCATGCGTCACAGTCGTTCCTTGGCTGCGTCCGAGCATGTAGTTGATGACCGCGATAGAGAGCTTGCTCTCTGCACTGTAGTCGAACGGATCTGGAATGGTCTTCAGATCGAGCGCGTCGAGCTGCGCGACGTAGTCAGGAAGCGCTTCCGTTACATCGGACTTGAGCGGCGGACCAGGGAACATCGCACCACAGACCACCGACGGTGGCGGAGGCTGCGCGGCATCGATCTGCGGTGGTGCCAGATCTTCGACCGCAGCCGCAGCGAAGTCATCCAGCACCACAGGCATTGAATCAGCAGTGGCATCATGACAAGCAGACAGACCCAGCGCACACAGAGCGAAGAAGTGTGACAGTGTCAGCGTTCGCATGAGGAATTCCTTTGGGACCATCAGTGGATGTGAACAGACCGTCTTAGAACGCCTACCGAAACCTACTGCGGACCCAGCTTGCTGCATCGTCGGTCCTCACGTACTTGCGTACGCTCCGGTCCTCCTCTTTGCAGTCGGGGTTCCTCATGACGGTTTTGGTAGGCGTTCTTAACCAGCACGTTACAGACGAGATGTTGCTATTTTTGAAAATGAATATCAGAATCCAAAAACAAATGCAACGACAGAACGCAGACCAGAGGCTGCGCGACGGACTCTCTGTACGTAAGCGAATGGGAATCGTTTGGGAATCGCTTAGGAATCGTTTGGGAATCGCTTAGGAATCGCTTAGGAATCGCTTAGGAATCGCTTAGGAATCGTTTAGGAATCGCTTAGGAATCGCTTAGGAATCGCTTAGGAATTGCTTAGCGCCAGCTTACCAGTGCAGAGAGAGAGGCTGGACTCTCTGCCAGCTCGGACACATGAACATCGCGCGCACCAATCAGCTCCAGCGCCACGCGGATTCCACACATCGTGACTTCCAGATCAAACAAGGTCAGAAGGTGCGTCGGAAACTCGAACAGCATCCGTCCGCTGTGGGTGTCCGCTTGAACCTGTAGGGAGACACCTTTGTGGAAGTTTTCCCAGCGCGAAGAAGCGAGCCGGAATCCGCGCGAAGGAGACATCATCATGAACAGGGGACGACAGAGCGGACTGCTTAATACCCGTCGCTGGGCTTCGTATCCCCACGCTACATACTTGCGACGATCTTGGAAAAAACTGTCGAAGCCTGCACGAAGTAGCGCACGAAAGTGAACCTCGTAGATCCAGCTACTCACCGGAGGAGGCTGCGTCACGATCTCTTGTAGCACCGACGGCAGAAACGGAATGAGCGAGTCAATCGGAAGGTCGCTCTTGAGCGAATGCAGCAGGCTCGCTTTGACTTGGCACTGTGGATAGGAATCGAGTCCCTGCGGAAGCAGATCCAGATAGTGCGCCATCGAAGGAAAGCGCTGACGATGCGCTGAAAGAAGCACGCTGCTCATCACTGACCGTCGCGACAACGACCTACTGAAGAAAGCGTGACATGGCGGCGGCCTGGCTGTCACCAGATTCCAGGAAGGAGCCAGCGAACCTACCTGTATTCCCAGCGCGGACGCGGATTCCCAGTCTCTGCGCAAAATGTCAGCGCAGCAGCAGCCACACGAGCGCAGCGGACAGCAGAGACAGCACGGAAAAAACCAAGATGGGAAGCAGCGGACGATGCAGATACAAGCGCAGACCGGAAGGCATTGCAGCGACGATGATCTGCGTGGGTGCCAGCGGTACAGCGGACAGAGAAGCAGGTCCAGAGTCGCTCTGTCTGGGAACAGGAGCGGTCACATCAAAGTGCAGCGCAGAGACTTCCCCCGCACGGAGAGAAGCCTGCTCCAGCGTCTTCACCACAGACATTCCCATCATGCTCTCACTGTGGAGCGCGCCGCTGGGTTCCTCCCACAGCTCATCGGCTTCGAGAAACGACGGAATGCGCGCGGTTCCAGAGCGCTCCTCGAGCAGTCGCCAGGACTCTGGATCATCACCGAGCATGGTGCGAAGGTGCGCTCCCAGCTCGCTGCGATCCATCCACAGACCGTGACGCTGCGACAGCTGTAGCAGCTCTTCGTACCACTTCTGCGCAGAGCGGGGCCGATCGTTTTTGTCGAGCTGAAGCGCGTGCAGAATCACCGCATCCGCTTCGGGCGGAAGGCTGGGACAGAGCGCGGACGGAGGCAGCATCGGTGCGGCATAGACGCGGCTCGCGCTCTCTCCTTCCTGACCGACAAACAGGCGCTTGGCCGTCAGTAGCTCGTAGAGCACGGTGCCCAGCGAAAACAAGTCCGAGCGCGGATCCAGCTCTTCTTGACGCGCTTGCTCGGGAGACATGTAGCCGACCTTGCCACGCAGTCGCAGACCGAGTCCTTCCACCTGCGCAGTCTGCGCGATTCCGAAGTCCGACAGCTTCACTTCTCCGTCGCCGGAAATCAGGATGTTGGCCGGAGAAATGTCGCGATGAATCACACCGAGCGGCACGCCGCGCGCATCCCGAAGCTCGTGCGCATAACCAAGCGCTTGCAGAAGCTCACGCACGATATACAGCGCCGCTGCTGCCGAAAAGCGCTGGCCACGTCGTCGCGCCCGTCGCAAAAGAAGCTGCAAGTCGCCACCGCGCACATACTCCATCACCAGGTAGTACTCGCCATCGAGCACCACCAAATCGGTGGTCCGTACAATGCACGGATGCAGCAGTCGCGACTGAAGCTCTGCTTCGGACAGAAGGAGCGCGCGCAGCTCGGGAACGTGGGTCAGTTCGGAGCGCAAGCGCTTGAGCACAATCGGCGTAGAAATGCCGGTGCGTCCAATGTGCTTGCCCAAAAATACGGTCGCCATTCCGCCTTGGTTTAGGTACGGACCGATGACGAACTGTTCAGCTACAGGCGCAGTGCCAAAAGAAGCACCTAGCGCAATGGTTTCGACGGATGCCACGGCGACACACTTACGGATCGAAAGGTGGTCCAGGATCTCCGCGCAAACGACCTCGGAGCGGGATTAGGCGCCAGCGCCAGCAAGCTCTGGCACGGCGGATTCAGAAGAAGTCTGCTTCTTGTCGTCTTCGAGCGGATCTTGCGGTGGCATCGCCAGCTTGAGCCGACGGTACTGCCACAAAAGCAGACAGGCCGCGAGCAGCGATGTCACCACCAGCAGCATAAAAAACTCAGAGTGCTTCCACGGCTTCCAGAAGCGACCGATGAAGCCCGATAGATAGTTGCCGACCGCCGTCGCGATAAACCACACGCCCATCAGCATCGCGGTCATCCGTCGCGGAGCCAGCTTGGTCACCATCGATAGACCCATCGGCGACAGCAGAAGCTCTGCAATCGTGATGACGAAGTAGCAGCCAATCAGCCAGCCCATGCCGACTTTGCCGTGATCTCCGCCGGACCACGAAGCGACCACCAAGATCGCGTAGGACAAGCCGGTGAGCAGCATGCCAATGCCAATCTTGGCGGGCGTGTTCGGTTCCCAGTTGCGCGCGCGCAGCCACGACATCACACGGACCAGCACCGGCGTCAGGATGATGATGAAGACCGAGTTAAACGCTTGAAACACTCCGGGCGGAATTTCCCATGACCACGAGCCCACTCGCAGCACGCGGTCGGTGTTGTCACGCGCCCAGAAGGTAAGCGAGGTCCCGTTTTGGTGAAACGCCATCCAGAAGAACATCACGATGAGACACATCACCACGAGCGCGATGATGCGCTGACGCTCGACGGCGGGAGGATCAGGACGATCTTCGTATTCAGCCGGAAGCGGCATGTCGAACACGGCAGCCACCGACGAGCGATTGTCTCCGAGCGTCACATGCTTTCGCAGCAGCGCAAACGTCACCAGCGAAAACGCCATGCAGACGCCAGCCGTCGCAAACGCCAGCGGCCAGCCGAACGTCATGCGCATGAACTCACCGACGGGACCGCCAAACAGCGCGCCCAGGTTGATGCCCATGTAAAAGATCGAAAACGCGGAGTCTCGCCGGGAATCGCCCTGCGGATACAGGTTGCCAACCAGCGTCGAGATGTTCGGCTTAAACAGACCGTTGCCCAGCACCAGCAGACACAGCGCGGCATAAAACGCGATCGGATGCTGAATCGAAAAGACCAGATAGCCTGCACCGAGCAGCGCTGCTCCGCTCAAGATCGCGCGGGTATAGCCAAAGACGCGATCCGCGAGCAGTCCGCCGAAAAACGGAGTCAGGTACACAAAGAACATGTACGAGCCGTAAATCGAAGAGGCTTCAGCCTCGGACAATTTGGAATGCTCGGTCAGATACAGGGTGAACAGCGCCAGCATTAAGTAAAAGCCGAAGCGCTCCCACATCTCTGTGAAGAAAAGAACGTAAAGGCCGCGCGGGTGCTTGCTCGCCATTTAGGTGCCTTTCATTTGGCTATAGCCACGGGGAACTTGTAAAGCCCTAAAATCCCTGGGGTTTTGGCCAAGCCGCTGCGAGTTGTCCCCGGAATTCGGCCCCAGCACGCGCTGCGCAACCAATCGATTCGCACACTGCACAGCTTTGATGGGAACGAACGCGCTTCGCACAGAGGCTTGCAGGATCATCTCGCGCTGGTGTCCGCGCTTTTGTCTTACCGGAACAAATGTACAGCTACATATCGTATGGAGCGCTTTTCGCACTGTGCCCCCTCTCTTGGTTTTCGGTCCCACCTGCGTGTATGTTCCCCGGCCTTGCGATTTATTTTTGGGAGGACAGACAACTTGCGAGGTCTTCATCACCGCTGGCTGTGGAGCTTGGGCCTGGTTCCGCTGCTGGCTTTTTCCGATTCGTGGGGCCAGGGACCGCAGACTGCGCCGGTCGCTCCGGTGGGTCATCCGGTCTTTGATCTGCATGCCAACCGCACCTTGGCGCACATCGAGCAGCGCGGCGGACTCGTCATCGCGACTGGCTCGGCGGGCTTTGCGCGCTACGCACACTTTGGCCGACCGACCCCAAGCTGGCGACTGCGTGCGGAAGTGGATGGCAAAAAGGTTGCGCTTCCCACAACGGCGGCGCGACTGCAAGTGCCGCTGCATCCCGGACAGGCGCAGAACCAAGTGGTGTTTCTGTCGCTCAAGAGCCCGACCAAGTCGTCGCTGAAGATCAGCGTCGGAGGCAAGTCGAGCAGCGCGGTTCCACTTGCGGAAGGCTGGCAGCTTGTGACCGTGCAGCTTCCGCCGGAGTCGCTGCGCGCTGGAGAAAACACGCTGAGCCTGACCTTTGCACAGAGCGGCAACTTCACGCTCGGTGGCGGCGCGGGTTCGCACAAAGCAGCGGCGGCGGTCGATTGGATTCAGGTGGGTGGAAGTGCTCCGACGGGCGCTGTAACACCACCGAAGCTGTCGGACGGCTCCAAGCTGAACATTCCGGGTGGTGGCGCGCTTCACTACTATGCGTTCGTCCCCAAAGGCGGCTCGCTGCTGGTCAAAGGCGATGGCAGCGGCTGTTCACTGAAGGTGACGGTCGATGGTCCGCAGCCCGGTCAAAAAGGCGCTGCGCAGCTTGCGAGCCTGGATGGAATGCCGCTGTCGCTGTCCGCACACAGTGGAGAAGTGCGTCGCATCGGCCTGCGCGCGGAAGGCTCGTGCGAAAAGCTCTCGCTCGACAAAGCGCAGCTTCTTTCGGGAGGCCAAGCACCGCAGCCAGTAAAGCTGGAAAAGCCGCGCAACGTGGTGTTCTGGCTGTCCGACGATACGCGCGCCGATAAGTTCAAGCTGTGGAACAAGTCGTCGCGGGTCGAAACGCCGGTTCTCGACGAGTTTTCCAAGAAAGCAACGCGCTTTGCGGTGACGTATGCGCAAGGCAATGAGTCTCGGGTGAGCCACGCTTCGCTGTTTACTGGACTGTATCCAGCGACGCACAAGTTCATCAGCGACAAAGCGGTGCTGCCGGACAGCATGACGATCATGCCCGAGGTGATGAAGCAAGCTGGGCTTTACACCATCGGTCACATCGCCAACGGCTACATCACCAAGCGCTGGGGCTTTGGCGACGGCTGGGATCTGCTCAAGAACCACATCCACGAAGGCGGCGGGCTCAAGAGCGCAGAGCTGGTCGGTGACGCGCGTCAGTTTTTGGAAAAAGGTCCGGGCAAGTCGAAGCCGTTCTTTTTGTATCTCGGGACGATTGATGCGCACGTCTCGTGGCGCGCGTATGAGCCCTGGATCTCGAAGTACGATCCGACGCCGTATAACGGACCGTTTGTGAAGGGCTGCATGGATCCGCAGCTTGACAAGATCGTCGCGGGACAGCTCACGGTGACGGCGCGCGACCGTCAGCGAGTGATCGCGCTGTACGACTGTGACATCTCGTATAACGATCATCACTTCGGTGAGCTGCTCAAGCTGCTCAAGCAGACCGGGCACGAAAACGACACGATGATCATCTACACCTCGGATCACGGCGAGGAGTTCTGGGATCACGGTCGCATCGGTCACGGTCAGTCGCTGCGCCAAGAGCTGATTCACATTCCGCTGTGGATCTACTATCCGCCGCTGTTCCCCGGTGGAAAGGTGGTCGAAGAAGGCGCAGAGCTGGTTGATCTGCTGCCGACGCTGGCCGAAGCGTTCGGGGTGCCGATTCCCAAAGACGTGCAGGGAGAGTCGCTGATTTCCGTCGCACAAGGCATCGGTCAAGGCTATCCACGTCCGGCGATTGCCAGTCAGTATGAGCTGGCGCACGTCATGCGGCTCGGACGCTACAAGCTGTGGGTCGGAGGCTCCGGTCAGGTCAAGCTCTACGATGGACAAGAAGATCCCGGCGAGCAGAAAGAGCTAAACCAGTCCGATCCGCTCGCGCTGCGCTTTGTCACCGACGCGATGGGCATCTGGATGGCCTATCAAGGACAGTGGAAAAAGTCGCGCTGGGGAGTCGCCAGCAACCACAAGCCAGAGCTGGCCAGCGATCTCGATAAGTAAGCGCTGTGCGATCCGATGACGATGGATCGCGCACAAAAACCCCGATTTCAGCCGTGCAAGCTCGTCGCGCTGTCTTCGGGGATTTTTTTGGCCAAAGCCAAATCGCTTACGACTTCACCACCGCTGCGGTCTGGCCGAACAGAACCTTCCTGGCTTCTTCGCTCACCGTCGGAGACGTGTTGATGTCTTTGCCGCGCGCGTAGGCTTTCACCGTCGCAGGACGCGCTTTGATTTCCAAAAACCAGCGCTGAAGGTGCGGAAAGTCTTCGAGCTTCTGGCTCTGACGCTCGTGCGGAACGATCCACGGATAACAAGCCATGTCCGCGATCGAATACTCTCCGACGATAAACGGACGATCCGCGAGCCGCTTGTTGAGCACGCCATACAGCCGGTTCGTCTCGTTTACATAGCGATTGATCGCGTACGGAATCTTTTCCGGCGCGTACTGGCCAAAGTGATGGTTTTGACCGGCCATCGGTCCCAGGCCCGCCATCTGCCAAAACAGCCACTGAAGCACGTCGGCGCGGCCTCGGATGTCGCTCGGGATGAAGCGTCCAAGCTTGTCCGCCAGGTACAGCAGGATCGCACCCGACTCAAACAGCGAGATCGGCTCGCCTCCGTCCGTCGGAGCCTGATCGACAATCGCCGGGATCCGGTTGTTCGGTGAGATCGCCAAAAACTCGGGTCGAAACTGCTCACCAGCGCCGATGTGAACCGGAATCAAGCGATACGGAAGGCCCGCTTCTTCCAGAAACATCGTGATTTTGTGGCCGTTCGGCGTCGTCCAGTAATACAGGTCAATCATTGGGATGGCTCGCTTGTCTCGGTCTGGGATGCCGCCGGACTCGGGACTGACTCGCTCTTGCGCAGGCTCAGCACGCTGGATGTCACCACCGGCTGACCGTTGCGATCGCGACCTTTCCACAGCACTGCCAGCCGAACAAAGTCCGTCAGCGCTTCCTCGGAAAGCGGAACCTGAGTCAGCACGCCGGGCCGCGACGGAAGCGTGGCTTGCGTCTTGAACACCTGACGCTCACCGCTCGCTTTTTCACCGAGCACCGTCAGTGTTCCGCTGCCAAGCTGCTCATCCAGGAGCTTCACCGTCAGACCCGATTCACTCGCCAGCGAGAGACGCAGATCGCCCCGCAGCAAAAAGTCGAGCCCGACCTGCGCAAACTTCCCAATCTCGGGCAGCAGCGCCGTCGCGTAGTCCGTGTAACAGCGCTCGTCGAGAAACAGCACACGTCCGCCCGGTTCCGTATCGCTTTTTTGCCATGCCAAAAAGTGTTTTACCGTCGAAGATGACAGATAACCGCCCACGCCAAAGAGCTTGCTTCCCTGCGGAATCAGCGACGGACTGATCGTGCCAGGCGACACAAAGCGCGACGCGGTTCGCTCGGAAAGACCTTGGCCTTTGCCATCAAACAACAGATCAGCAAAGCGCTGCGGCGACGGAACATCGAGCTTGGCATCGGGCTGAGGAACCCCGGCTCGACCGTAGCGCTGACCGACGAAGTGCGCGTAGTGTCCCGACAGCACCGACTGAAGATCGTTGTGAACGTAGGCTGGATCGCCCGCTTGCTCCAGCACCGCGAGCAGTCCGCCGAGCGAGAGCAGCGCCTCGGTGAGTGCCGTCTCTCGCGCCACCGTCGTTTGAGCCGTCACCGCTCGCTCGTAGGCATCCCAAAACGCGGGAAGGCCCAGATCGTTGTCGCTGGCTGTGATCCATTCCGTCGCTGATCGTCCAGTTCCGTCCATCGCTGCGCCCGACAAGAGCTGCCGCACGCTTGAGATCCCTTGCTGCACCGATTCCGCCGAAGCCGAGATCGCGGTCATATCCGACAGCCGATGCAGTCCAGCGCCGGTCTTGCCATCGACGAAGTGATGACGGACGCGCACCGCCGGAGTCGTTTCCAGCACCGATCCCGCCGCCAGCCAGCCCAGCACATGCTGACGCAGCGGCGACAGGCTCTGACCTTCTTTGCGCGCCAAGACCTCGGGTGCGTGTCCTTGTCCGGCATCGAGCGCGCTCAGACGAACATATAGGTTGCGAGCCCGATCGATCTGGAGCAGCGACGGATCCAGCCGCAGCGGCTCAAACATCCCGAGCGACAGCCCGAAGCGTTCCACCATGCGCCGATGCAGCCGCGACGACAGCGCCGCTTGCTCTGTCACGCCCGCGAGCGTCGTCGATCCTTCATATCCAACGGCAACATCTGTCGTCGCCCACAGCGCAAACAGCGCCGAAATCCACGTTCGCGAAAGCCGCATCGCCTTCACATCCTTCCCGATGAGCCCGTCTCAGTGAGACTCTTTGGCAGCAGCCGTCTCCGTCTGTTCTGCCGCAAGCTGAGGCGCCGTTTCTTGTAGTTCCAGCGACGCTGCGATGATCTCTGACTGAGCCGCACCACGAAGCGCCGCCCCGCTGCCCAAAAACACCAGGTGCTTGGCATGCGATTCGCCTTGTGGAAACCGCTCGAGCCGCACCACGTTGCCGCGCTGCACGAAGTCATGTCGCGGCGAGCGATCGTCAAAGCGCAGATCCGAGCGATATCCGACGAAGCCCGCTTTGTAGACCACCAGCGTAAAGCGTCGCAAAAGTCCCGCGAACTGACGGCCCGCAGGCAAGCTGGGTAGCGAATAATTTCCGTCGCTGCCAGTGACCACGCTGACCGAATAAGAAGACTCGGGAGACGCGAGGCCTCCGGGCTCTTCAAATGCCCAGGTTCCGACGACCAGTGCGCTTGTCAGCGGGCTCGAAGTGCTTTGATCGAGCACCTGCCCGTCGAACGGTCCCAGCAAGCTACCCACTTGTCCCGACCCCAGCCGACCCGCAAACGGCGCTTTGGCCACCGGACCCATGCAGCCCGACAGCGCACTGAGCGAAAGCAGCCCAAAAGCCAAACCTAAACCCAGACAACGTCTCATGTAGAAGCAGAGTGTTTAGCGCACCTTCCATCACCCTGTAAACATTCTGGACGACATCTCACGACCACCTCGGCAGACATGGCTGCGGGAATATTTTCGGGGGCTGCCGTGTAAACCCGGATTTTGGGCTTGGCTCGCCCCTTCTCTGTCTAGTTAATATAGGGAGAGCAAGATCCCGGTTACCTCGCGATGGCACGGTGTAAGAACTGCGGAAAAGCCAATCGAGACGGCGCGCTGTTCTGTCAGGACTGCGGCAGGCCGATTGATGGCATAGCGGACGGTCCAGGCGGACCAGCAATCGCTGGCGCTGGAGCAGCAGGAACGGCACAAGCGACAGCAGCCGAGCCTGCTGAGCCCGCGCTCGTCCCACGAGCCATCACAGCGGCTTTTGTGGACGCGGCGGCGCTGCCGATCGATACCGCTGTGGCCAAAGGGCCCGGCAAAGACGAGCGAATTCCGGGTGTTCCACAGGTTGCGAGCACGGATCAGGCTCCGTGTGAAAGCTGTGGATCGCCAAACCCGCTGTCGGTGTCGTTTTGTCGAAGCTGTGGACAGGGACTTGCAAGTCGTCGCCAGGCTCAAGCCAGGATCGTCTGTGGTCACTGCGGACATCCGACGCCAGCGGGCTTTATGTACTGTCAGCACTGCGGCAATCGGTTGATTCCCGAAGCGGCTTCGCGATCGGCATCTCCGCGACGAGGAAGCAATCCACCGCAGGCTCCAGCGCAAGGTCGAGCCGTCGTTCCCGCAGCGCCCGTGCGATCAGGCGCAGAGCCAGCCGCTCGCGAAAAAGGCGGTCTACGCGGTCGGTTGGTGGTGATCCGGCGCGATGGAACCGACGGAGACGTGCTGACGCTCAGCGGTGAAAGCTGCGATCTGGGTCGCGCCACGCATCGCTGCTTTGCGGACGATCCCTATTTGGCGCAGCGTCACCTTCGGTTAACTCCCGTCGGTGCAGGCATGCGAGTCCGTTCGTTAGACAGCGTAAACGGCGTGTTTTGGCAGCTCCGCGAACCGCATGAGCTACAGACCGGCGATGTCTTCTTTGTGGGCCGCGAACTGATCCGCTTCGAGCTGCTGCTGGGCGACGAACGCGATCTACCAGCAGTCAGCGAGCAGGGGGTGCGAGTGTTGGGAAGCATTCCGCGCGAATCTTGGGGGCGACTACGCCAGCTCACGACGGCAGCCGTTGGCCGTGACGTTTGGCATTTAAGCCGCGCAGAAATTTTGCTGGGCCGCGAAGAAGGCGACATCGTTTTTCCCGACGACGAATTCATGTCGCGGCGCCATGCTCTGGTATCCCGGCTGGGGGGTAAAGTACGCTTAGAAGACCAGAATTCATCGAACGGAACCTACGTGCGGCTACGCGGTGATCGCGATCTCATGCCAGGCGATGTGATTCGACTTGGCGAACAAGTGCTCCGGTACGAGCCATAGGACCCATGATGTCGGACGAAAACCCCACCATCCAGGTCCGCATCGTTGGAGCCACCGACGTTGGGCTCATTCGCGAGCACAACGAGGACAACTTCATAATTGTTGACCTCGGCAGCGGTGAAACCAACTTCCTTGAGCCGCGCGATATCACGCTGACCGACAAAGGCGCGATGCTGGTTGTCTGCGACGGTATGGGCGGTGCAGCCGCTGGTGAAGTGGCTTCCCACATGGCCGTCGAGTCCATGCGACGGCAGATGCTCAAATATGTCGCAGACGCTGCTGGACCCGACGGAAAGCCCGCTGAGCCAATCAGCGTCGCGAACCTGCCGACGGAAGCCCAGAACGAAAGTCACTTTCATCGAATGTCGCGCTTTTTGCGTGACTCGACGGCGCGCGCCAACTTGGAGATCTGGGAAGCTGCCTGTGCCGATCTGTCGAAAAACGGCATGGGAACGACGCTGACGGGACTTTTGATCCTGGGCAATCAGATCGTCGTTTCGCAGATCGGTGACAGCCGAGCGTATCTGTGTCGCTCGGGAGCGCTGACGCAGATCACGCACGATCAGTCGCTCGTCAACCAGCTTCTCGACTCGGGACAGATCACGCCAGAGCAGGCCAAGCTGTTTGAGCACTCGAACGTCATCTTGCAGGCGCTCGGCGTCCAAGAAGACATCGAGGTGGTTCTGTCGAGCGAAACGCTGCGACGCGGCGATCGGCTGATGCTGTGCTCGGACGGCCTGGTCGGCGTGGTCAGCGACGAAGAAATTCAGGAAGTCCTCGCCTCGACAGAAGACTTGGCGGAAACCGCGCGCAAGCTGATCGATCTGGCTCGCTCCGGCGGTGGACCCGACAACATCACCGTCATCGTCGCGCAGGTCGGCGGAGAAGGTCTGCCAGCACCAACGCCCGAAGACGTAGCCAAGTATCAGACGATGACGCTTCCGGGTGAACGTCCCGCTGAGCGTCGTGTCTTCGGCGAAGGCTATCAGTTTGGACCGCAGCCGGGAACGCCCGCTGGGACGCCGGACATTGGCGTCGCACAGCCGGTGGTTCGTGTCTCGTTTGTCGTCTGGCTGGCACTGTTTACGCTGGTGATCACGCTGGTGGTGCTGGCGGTCGTGCTGATTCCCAAGCGGATCAAGCCGCCCGCGCGCGGTCAGTGCCAAGTCACCGTCGAGCCGATGGGCATGCAAGTCTACGTCGATAGCATCGATTCTCCCGTCGGAACCACGCACAGCCGCAACGAGACAATGACGATCGAGCTAGGCGTCGGTCCACATCGCTTTTCGATGCGCAGTCCGCAAGATGGCAGCGAGCGCTCCGAGCCCGTCACGGTGAATGTCACCGAAGGGCAAAGCTGCAAGCTGACCCTGAAAGCGCTGCCGTCTATCGAGACGCGTCCTGCGCAGCCTGCGATCAGTCCGCCCGATGCAGGAACGACGCGCGATGCAGCGCTGGTGAGCGATCTGGCCGTACCGATGGTCGATGCCAGCGTAGCGCCCGCGCAGCACAAGCCAGCGCCGAGCCAGCCGGTCGCGGATGAGCCCGATGAAGAAGATCAAGCCGCCAAGAAGCCCGAAAAGCGGATCAAGAAGCGAACTCGGCCCGAAAAGACGCCGGGAGAGCCGGTAAATCCGACGGGAAGTGAGCCAGCCGCGCAGCCGCAAGCGACCAAGCCAGAGCCGTCAGCGGACAAACCGGACGCGCCGAAGGTGACGGAGCCAAAAGCCGCCGAGCCAAAAGCTGCCGAGCCAAAAGCTGCCGAGCCAAAAGCTGCCGAGCCAAAAGCCGCCGAGCCAAAAGCTGCCGAGCCAAAAGCTGCGCCCGCCAAGCCCGCTGTAGAGAGCAAGCCCGCCGAGTCAGCGGTTCCATCCGCGAGTCCGTAAACGACTGCGCGGCCCCAAAAAAGCTGAAAATTTTCCTGTGTCAGCGATGCCACTTATTGTTGTGGCGTGGAGCTTGTTTCGCGGCGATCTGAGTCTCGCTTTGCCATCACGACCCGAGTCGGTTCCTTCTATGGAGCCGTCACATTGGTGGCGGTAACCTGGGGCGCGCTTCGTGGGCATCCCAACATTTTGCTGATGGATGGATCGACAGCAGGGCTCAAGATGGGACACCTACTGTCGAGCGTTGCACTCGGTGGCTCGATGGGTCTGTTGCTGGTGCTGCTCACTCGGTATCTGCAAGAAAACACGACCTGGGCGCAGACGCTGCACAACGAGTTTCGCCATGTGCTCGGACCGCTGTGTCGTCGCGACATCCTGGTCGTGTCCGCAGCGTCGGCGATTGGCGAAGAGTGTCTGTTCCGAGGCGCGCTCTTGCAGCACATCCTACAAGCGCTGCCGGGCCCGCTCGGGATGCTGCTGGGGCTGATTGGATCAGCGCTGCTGTTTTCGCTGCTTCACATCGGACCGAGCCATCGCTTTGTGCCGTGGACGCTGTCAGCGCTGGTGATGGGCCTGATGCTGGGCGGACTGCTGCTTCTGACCGGAGACTTGCTGGCCCCGATTGCCGTTCACTTCACCGTCAACTTGCTCAACCTGAGCGACATCGTGCGCCGAGAGCTGCCGCACCGACGAACTGCGCTAGCTTGACAGCGAAAACTGAATCTGTCCGTCGGTGATGCGTCCTCGATAGAGCAGATCCAGCGCTTGATGATAGCTGTCGAGCGGCAGACGCGCACCGCCGCCCGGTGTACTGGCCTTCGAGTCAAAGCTCCACAGCTTCTGCGCAAACAGCGCCGCCTGGACCGACCGTGCAAAGCCCGCTCGTCGCATCCAGTCGAGCAGCCGAAAGCCTTCAATCGACTTGTTGTGACGAACCAGCTCGCTCGGGTCAAAAGAACAAAAGCCTTCGCTGCGCTGCCCGTAGACCATCAGCGATCCTCCCGTCGGAAGCGCTTGAAGAAGCTGCTGGGTGCGCTCTCCCGGTCGCGAGTCGAGCACGACGCTGACGCCCAGCGCCTGAAACAGTGCCTGAAGCTGTCCGTCGGAAACATTGGTGGATAGATCGACGACGTGACGCGCCCCAAGTGACTTGAGCGCAGCGGCATCGGCTGCATGCTCGACAAGATGCAGCATCGGCACACCGCGTCGCTCCGCACAGACCGCCAGCATCCGTCCAAGCGGCGTGTTCGTCGTGGTATTGGCAATCGCGCGCGCACCTTTGGCCCGAGCCGCCTCGATCAGCGCATACGCAGCAACGCCCGTGCTGAGCAGCGTCGCGCCTTGGTCATACGGCATAAAGCTTCGCAGCGGCACACAGCGCCACGTCGGAACGCAGACGTATTCCGCCCACGTACCATCGCCGCGCTCCGGCGCTCCGCACACCACACGTCGTCCGAGCAGCGCTCGTGCGAGCAGCCCACCGCCGCTCTGCACCACCACACCCGCGCACTCCAGACCGGGAACCACCGGGAGCTGACGATTCGCTCCGTAACGGCCTTGTAGAAACAGCACGTCGTGAACTGTGATCGGTGCCGACTGAACCCGAACCAGCACTTCTCCGTGACCGGGCACAGGAATCGGCTTGTTGCTGACGAAGACCAGCGAGATTCCGTCGTACGCACGCAGCTCCAGCGCCTTCATCGTGGGCTGCTTTGGAGGCACAGGCATCGCCGGAATCACCCCACTCATCCGCCCCAACACCAAGATATCCGTTGATGATGATGATTTTGCAGCTTCCATAGTATTTGCAGGATCGACCGATTTATATAAGCCATGCAAGCGCTGCCAAAAAGTCGTGTCGTGTCGAGGGTTCAGCGAGTGTGGTCGTACTTCCCACCGTCGCTGGGCGGTGCGATGACACGGGACAAGCCAAGACAGCAGCGGTACAAGCCGCATCCAGTCCCAAGCCAAGCCTCCGACGAGGAGACTTCATCCATCGTTGGCGCGCTGCATCGCTTGTGGGAAAACCGCGTTGGGCCTTGCGAAACACAGCGCAGTCTAGGGCGAACACCTGTGGGATACGCTCTCGTCGGGCAAACACCTGAAACGCACGGAACGCAAACCGTAAGAGATCAGCCAATGAATCGATGGATGCGGCGCACCAAACTGGACACCAAACTGCGTACCAAACTAGATCGATCGCTTGGCTGGTTACCGATCGCTTGGACGCTGGGAGCTGGGCTGGGACAACACCAAGCACACGCGCAGCACTGTCCGCTCCCGCAGGATGCCCAGCCTGCGCTCGAACATCACGACAACGCGACGCGACTGCGCTTTATCGAGCAGACGCTACAAGACGCGGCGAAGCAAGAGCGACGGTTTGCGCTCGGCTGGAGCCTGACCTACACGGGACTGTCCGCCGGAAGCTGGCTGATCCTGCCGTTATCGGATGATCCTCGGCAGCTCGTGGAGACCGCGTTTAACTCCGGCACGTCGGCGTTTGCGGCGCTGTTTTCGCTGATCGGACCGCTGTCCGTGGTGTCGGACCAGCGACGGCTCCGTACGCTGCTGACCGCGAGCACATCCCCAGATCGAGCGTGTGCGACGCTGGCAGCATCCGAGCGACTGTTTCGACACGCTGCCGAGAGCGAAGCGAGCGCTCGCGGAGCCTTTGCCCACGTAAGCAGCGCAGCATTTAATGTCGGGCTCGGGCTGGTGCTGGCCTATGCGCTCAAGCGACCCGACGGAGCCGCGATCAACACCTCTGTGGGCATTGCGCTCGGCGAGCTGATGATTGCGACCCGACCGACGCTGGCGACAAAGCGCTGGCAGCGCTATCGCGAAGGAAACCTGTCGATGCAGCCGGATGAGTCGCAGCCGATCGTGTCGGTTTCGCCGTGGCTGACGCCAACCAGCTACGGTGTGTCGCTGCTCGGATCGCTGTAACGCTTCGACACAGGCTCGTCAGGGCATTCGCAGCGGCTTGAGCTGAAGCTCGGGCGCTCGACACGCATCGTGAACGAACCGCGAGCACGGCATCGGCGACAGATCTTTGCGCAGACAGATTCGCACTTCGCGCAGATACGCGCCCGAGCACTGCGCCGTAATGCTGTCGGGAAGCAGGCGCGGATTGGCTTCCAAAAAGCGCTGCTTCAAGTCCAAGAGCGAGGTCACAACCGGCGCAGTCGGCTGACGATACGGCTCGGGAATCACCAGGCCCGCAAACACCGACTCGACCTGCGAAAAGTACTGCTCAGCGGACAGACCGCTGCACGTTCCGTGCTTTTGCCACTCGTGCTCGATCAGCTTCTGGCTGGGCATCATCGGCAGCACTTTTTCGACCGTCTGCGGTGCCAGCTGAAACGATGTCGCGCACGACTCGGGATAGCCTTTTTCGTACTGCGGCCACAGCCCGTGAACGATGAAGCCGTAGCGACGACCTTCGCCACACTGCGGATCGTTTGGCGAAAACTTGCGCGAGTTACAAAACTGCGGCGACCACGACAGCGCCAGCACGTAATAGTCGAAGCTGCCACTTTGACCCGAGCCGAGCGACGGCGCATCGTCGGGATCTTGCTGCTGCGGCGGAACATCAAGCGGCTGCGACTTGGGACAGCCCGCGAGCGGAACCAGCAGCAGCGAAAGCAGCGATACGCGAACAACCAGGCGACGAAGAAGCATGGCCTAATTAAGCTCCGACTGGCCGGTGTTGTTCAAGCCAGCAACCAGCTTCGCGAGAGAAACCGTCAACAGCTCCACCCGCGCGGCCAGATCGCGACACTCGAACAGCTTGCGACGCAGCGCGGGCTTTTGAATCAGCGCCGACGACAAGACATCGACGAGACACGGCAGGCGCTTTGTCTCGGTAAACAAGCTCCGCAGCGACGCACCGCTTTCTCCGACGAAATGAGACAGCTTGTCGATGAGCAGTCGCAGCGTATCGCGCGCCGCTTGCTGATCAAAGCCGTCGATGATTCGGTCACGCACAAGCTGCGCACGAACCTCGCGATAGGAATGATCCGGCGGAAGCTCTTCGACGATGCGCACCCGCCCGAGCCCTTCGAGCAAGATGTTGTAGGTTCCGTCGGGATTTTCTCGATGCGCGATGATCTTGCCGAGTCCCGCGATCGCTCGCACCGCCGGTCTGCCCTGATAGTCCGCTTCAAAGCCCGGCTTTAGCTGCGCGATCGCCATCAGCTTGTCCCCGGCCAGACAGGCTGCGGTCATCTCGCGATAGCGCGGCTCAAACACATAGAGCGGCAAGATCGCGCGACGAAACAGCTGCACACGGTGCAGAGGAAAAATCGGCAGCCGCTGAAGCTGTTCGCGAAGTCGATCTCGCTCGCTTTTGCTCTCGGTCATCGTACTGCGCTCACACAAAGAAGATGCCGCGCGACGCAAAACTGCGCCCTGAGTACACCAGCTGTCATCCCTCGTCACCACAGCGGCGTGGCGCGCAGCGTGGCATGCCCGTCTTTGACGAGAACGCGGAACGCCACATCGCGACAGCCTTGCTCGCGGGTGATGCTGGCTCTGCTGCCTTGGATTTCATCGCAAAATGTCTCGAAGCTAAGCCCGGACAACGACTCACCGCAGCGAACCTTGGCCAAGACGAAGTCTGCATACATGTGTACGAGTGCCGCTTCGATCGGCTCATCGGTTCCACTTGGATCCCCGCTTCCGGTTGTTACAGCGCGCGATTGAGATGCAGCCATTTCGTCTACTGCGTCAGCTTTGGCAGGAAAATCAGCAGTCTCTCGCGCAGTGACCAGCTTCTCGGGCAGATCTGGCGGAATGTCCGGCAAGTGCGCCAAAAACGGTCCAAAACCCGCTGAAATCGATGAAATCGACCGCGTACGCGCCTGCTCCCACGACAGCAGCGCCAGCCCGATCCCCGACAGAAGAACGCAGCCGAGCAGTCCGACAAGCAGCCCGGGCAGCGTCACAGCACTCCGAATCCGCCGCAGCACAGACAGAGGCTGCGAGCCCGCCGGTTGCGCGTGCAGCCAGCCGATCAGCTCAACACCAGCGACGGAACCGGGACGAGCCACCGCAATCAGCGATGCTCCACTTGGCACCGTCGGCGCATCCGCATCAAGTACACGACCATTTCGTCGCCAGACTGTCGTCATGCCAAGCCGCGCCCCCAGCTGCGAATCGAGCGCGCGACCGACCACCACCGCTCCAGCGTAGTGCTCGTGGCTGAGCGTCGGAAGCGGTGCCACCGCGACCTCGAACACACGCCCGTCTTCTTCGTACAGATCGTCGAGCCGATAGCCGCGCAGCCCAAGCTGAAGCAGCGGCCAGCCGATCAGCGAGTCTCCCTGTCGAGACGGCAGAAGACCGACGCGCGTCACCACCACGCCTTCTTGATCGACCAGCATCGCCCACTGCGCCTGCCCGTCCGTCCCCGCTCCGAGCAGCTTCTGGATTCGCTTGGCCAAGGACTGACGAAGCAGCTCCGGCTCGGCCAGACCGCGCGCTCGCTCGTCGAGTCCCGTCACAAGCTGCGCGTCACTTGCCACCAGCGTCGCCTGCTCGATCAGCTGTTCCGCCGCGAGCTGAAGCGACAGCGCGGCCACTTGCTGGGTCTTGGCAACAAGCGCGTCGGTCTGAGCCTGCGCCTGCGACGACAACGACGACGGCTCACCCAGCAGAACGACCGCGCCAAACAGCAGCGCGCTCAGCCCAAGCGACAGCGAGAGCAGCCACAGCTTTGTCCTCCACATCGGCTAGCGATCCTCTCCGAGCTGAACGTGCAGTGGCAGCTCTGTCCCGTCGCGATCGACCACCACTTCTTCTTGCCACGACGAGCCCATCGGCAAGCGCAAGCGCACCGTGTAGCGTCCCGGCGGCACATCGACCGTCGCCACCGCGACCTTACCGGCCTCGCTCACGCTCAGCTGCGTCGCGACAAACGAAGGAATGATCACCGTCGCCTGCGCTCTGGGCGGCCCGGCAATCAGCAGCGACAGCTCTCCTTCGGACAAGACCAGCTTGGTCAGCGACGACGGCGCCAGCACAAGCGAGGTCCGTCCAGCCTGCGCGGGCAGAAACTCGATCGTCACGGGCTTGTCCGCTTCGTTCTTGATCTGAAGCTCTCCGCCCGGCGAAAGCAGCGACAGTCGAGGCAGCAGTCGGCCTCCGACCACGCGCACACGCTGCGTCTTCGGCTGCGGCGGTCCGAGCGACGGCTGCGGCGTATGCGCGATCACTTCCAGCACCGCTTCTTTGCGCGGATCAGGCGACGGCGGAGCAATCGGCAGCAGCCCATTGGGTCGCAGCCAAAACCCCAGCGGTTTCTGCGGCGCGGCCTGTCCCTGAAAATGAACGATCGCGCGCAGCGGAGCCGCCCACGCAGGCAGCGATCCCAAGCAAACGGTAAGCAGCGGTCCGATCAAAGGAAACGAACGGCGAAGCAGCGACATCCAGCGTGCCCGAAGGTAGTTGAAGGTATTTATGGGTATCAGAAGGTAATCAGCGGTCCGTGCTTGCGGTCTGGTCTGTTACACGGTCGCAGCGGACAAGCGCTCACTTAGCTGACGGTGCTCGTCGAGAAGCGCTTGCGGCATGTGGCTGCCGAACTTGGCCAGAAACTGCGCGTTACGCTCTGCTTCCTGTCGCCACGCCGCCACATCGATGGACAAAAGCTGCTCCATCGCGCCCGCAGGCAGCGACAGACCGCTGGTATCGATCGCACTCGGCGATGGCAAAAGACCGATCGGGCTCTCGACCGCCGCACCTTCGCCACGCACGCGCTCGATGATCCACTTGAGCACGCGAATGTTGTCACCGTAGCCGGGCCATAGGAACTTGCCGTCGTCACCCGTGCGAAACCAGTTCACTTGGAACAGCTTGGGCAGCTTGTCCGTCGTCGTGCGCGCGCCGAGCTGTAGCCAGTGCGCAAAGTAGTCGCCCATGTTGTAGCCACAGAACGGCAGCATCGCGAGCGGATCGTTGCGCACCACACCGACTTGACCCACTGCCGCTGCCGTGGTTTCCGACGCCATCGTCGCCCCCAGATAGACGCCGTGCTGCCACGAGCGCGCTTCCATCACCAGCGGTGCCAGCTTCGCGCGTCGTCCTCCGAACACAATCGCCGAGATCGGCACGCCCTGCGGCGCATCCATCATCGGTGAAGCGCTCGGACACTGCTTGGCGGGCGCGGTAAAGCGCGAGTTCGGATGCGCAGCCTTGTCGCCGCTCGTCGGATCAAACGGACGACCTTGCCAGTCGATAAGCCCCGCCGGAGCCTGCGGCGAAAGCCCTTCCCACCACGGCTCGTTGTCCGGCGTCAGCGCCACGTTGGTAAAGATGCTGTTCTTGCGCAGCGACGCGAGCGCGTTCGAGTTCGTCCGCTTGCCCGTCCCCGGTGCCACACCAAAAAAGCCCGCTTCGGGATTGATCGCCCACAGCCGACCATCGGGACCAAAGTGCATCCAGCAGATGTCGTCTCCGACGGTGGTTACTTTGAACTCGTCGCCGAGCGCAGGCACCATCATCGCCAGGTTGGTCTTGCCACACGCCGACGGGAACGCCGCCGCAATGTAGGTGGTCTGACCGCGCTTGTCCTCGACCCCGAGGATCAGCATGTGCTCTGCCAGCCAGCCTTCGTCGCGTCCCATCGCACTGGCCAGTCGCAGCGCGAAGCACTTCTTGCCGAGCAGCGCGTTGCCGCCGTAGCCCGAGCCGATGCTCCAGATCTCTCGCTGCTTGGGAAAGTGACAGATGAACCGCCGATCCGGCGACAAGTCCCCAAGCGAGTGCAGTCCTTTGACAAACCCACCGCCAAACTGCGTCAGGTGATCGAGCGCCACTTGGCCCATGCGCGTCATGATGCGCATGTTGACGACGACGTACGGACTGTCGGTGATCTCGATGCCGACTTTGCTCATGGGCGAGCCGACCGGGCCCATCAAGTACGGAATCACGTACAGGGTCCGGCCGGTCATACAGGACTCAAACAGCGGCCACACCCGACGCTGAGCCTCTTGCGGAGACATCCAGTTGTTGGTCGGACCGACTTCTTCCGCAGCATCTGTACAGATAAACGTCAGGTGCTCGGTGCGCGCGACATCACTCGGATGCGAGCGATGCAAGTAACAGCCCGGATAGGTCTCACTGCGCAGCGGATGCAGGACTCCGCTGACTGTCATTTCCGAAAGGAGTCGCGCGTTTTCTGCTTCCGATCCGTCGCAGTAAACGACGCGATCCGGCTTGGTGTACTGGGCGACTTCTTCGACCCAGCTCTGTAGAGTAGACGGAATGTTCATAGGATTTGGTGTCCTTTCTCACCCGAGATCATCGTGTAGGGACGACGCGACACTAGCACAAACCGCGCTTACTCTTGGCGGTCTGCTTGCGTCTGTTCCCACAAGATTCCGAGCAGGTCTCGCTGCGTACACATCCAAGCGATGCAGCGAACAGACATGGAAGGCCACATCAGAACCGACGGGAGCGACCGCTGCTTGAACCGGACTGCGGCAGACCCGGAATCTGACCCGACACCTGCGAGCGCGCCATGCTGAGCGAGCTGGCCAGCGATCCCAGCGTCGCCAGGGCCTGATCTTGTCGCAGATCTTGCTGCCCCCGATCCTGCATGTCACGCAGATATCCGTCGAGATTCCGCTGTCCTCCCACCAGCGCCAGCGCACCGAGCATCACATCAATGATCGACTTGGGATCTTCGATTCTTAGGATGTGCTCGGGCGATATGACACCTGCCCACTGCCTAATAATCACGTCGTCTTGGTAGTTCGCGTAGAGCGGATTTTCACTCGTGCTCTGCCCAGAATCGCTCGGACGCTCGCTGGGATTGTAGACAAACTCTGCGATCTGAATGTCGCTGTTTGGTCCGGTTTCCCCTTTGCCCGAGATCACACCGGAAAAGTGCTGAATCTGACCGTTCACTTCCAGCTCGACCCGATAGGGAGTCGGCTCACGCTCGCGCTCATGAAAGCGGTAGTTCTGCACGAACCACTGCCCCCAAACGGATTCCGCTGTCGTTTCGCAGACTTGGCACTTTGCATGTGCAGCAGAGCATAAAGAAAGACCCGTTTCTCGACGGAAATCAGCACAAAAAAGTGGGACCACCAAAGGACCACAGACCGTGATACGATCGCAGGTGGGGGACAGCGTGGGAGAAGTCATCCGTCGTACCAAGGGAGCGCGCTTCATCGGCTACTATCTGCGCTTTTATGAACACGGTCGTCGTCGCCAGATGGCCAGTCACCAGCCGACCGCAGCGGACGCACGGCGCATGCTCAAAGAGATTGAAGCACGCATCGCACGCGGACAAGCTGGCATTCCTGAACGAACCAGACTGACGTATCCGACGGTGTCAGCGCTGATCGAACGATTCCTAACAGACTACAGTCGGCCCAAGATCAAAGACCTTGCGCGCTATCGCATCACCGCCAAGTCTCTGCTGCGTCATGTGATGCACAGGATCGGAACGCGAAACGTACAGGATGTGACCGCGCGCGACGTGGTGACGCTGCGCAACGGACTGTGCAAGACCCACGCAAACGGAACCGTCAAGAACATCCTCGCGATGCTCAGCGTGATGTTTTCCTGGGCCCAAGCGCAGGGTCTGGCTCCGCACAATCCCTGTCGCGGAATCGAGCGTCCCCACGCAGAAAGCACGCTCGATTTTCTGTCTGCATCGGAAGTGGATACGCTCCTTTGTGGTGCCAGACAGCGTGCTGAAACGCCGCACGGACTGCGCCTGTATGTTGCGCTCTGTCTGGTCCTGCATACCGGAATCCGCAAAGGAGAGCTGCTGGGTCTGCGTCAACAAGACATCGATCTGAAGACGAACAGGCTCACGATCGCGCGCAGCTACAGCGGTCCCACCAAGAGCGGACGGACGCGACATCTGCGCATTCCTTCTGTGCTGATTCCGATCCTGACAGCGTGGCTCGAACACAGCGCTCACTCGACGGAAGATCTGCTGTTTCCGATCGGACATACCCACACCAAGGTGGCCTCTAGCGATGCGATGCTCGGTCTGCCTGCGCTGATGAAGGAAGTGGGTCTGCGTACCGTTTCCCATCCATGGCATCTGCTGCGTCACACCTATGCGTCGCACTACATCATGTCAGGAGGCAACCTGCTCGCGCTGTCCAAGATCTTGGGCCACAGCGACATCAAGATCACGATGATCTACAGTCATCTGTCGCCCGATTTTCTGGCAGAAGAGCTGGAGCGCACGCTGTTTACGTTGCCGAAGAAGGGGTAAGTACAGCGCTCTTACAGCTCGGACCGCACTCGGGACCGTTTGGATAAAAGCGATGATAGGTCACTGCCTGATCGACCACAAACAGCGTCGCACCGTCGGCAGCGGTGATGCTCACCTTGTAGCGATCCCCGTCTTGAAAGTAGCGCTCCACATCTTCTCCTGGCGGATTCACCAGCGTAAGTCGAAGCTCGATCGTTCCGTCTTTCCGACTCAGCAGCGAGCAGTACATCCGCCCTGCCCCGCGACAGTCGGACACGCTCGGCTGTCGCTCGCTCCACAAGACGGGCAGGATCTCACAGGAGCCATTGCGACAGATCTGAAGCGACAGCGTTTGAAGATCCGCAGCGCCCGCAGGGAACTTCGCACTCAGGCCCACCGAGCTATAACAGCCGACCAGCGTACACTCTCGCCAAGAAGATGTTCCCGTCGCTGTACCGACCTCTCCACCGCCACAGCCCAGCAATAAAGAGACACTTACTACTCCTAATATCGATCGGCGCATGACTCGTTCCTTTTCTCTATCCACTTAGGGAGCGTGACCGCAGCAGACCTTACAGCGATGTGTTACAGTCTTTTGGATCAGGATTGGTCACCATGTCCAAGGATGAAGTGCTCTTCCAAAATGAGTATGTGTGTGTACGCCTCGAACATCACGGCAAGGTGATCCGCGTCATCCGCAGCGCGCAAGTCCTGGCCGATCCTGCGAGCATTCCCGATGCCTACGAGCCCGTCATTACCGCCATCAATCGCATCGGTCGTCGGGGTCGCTGCCTGCTATCGGATGTACGTCTTGCCCCCGGTCGCAACACACCCGAGTTTGAAGAAGCCTTTGCCAAGATCCGCGCGCGCATGATGCCCGGCTTTGAGCGCATCGGAACCTTGGTCCAGACCAAGATCGGACTGCTCCAGCTTCATCGCTTGATCCGCGAAGATGGCGTCGATCGGATTGTGTCTTCTGACGAACAAGAGCTGCTCAAGTACTTCGGTATCCTTCCCAAGTAGTCCTCGCTCAGATCCGATTCCTATCGACTCTGTTTGGACTCTGTTTGGACTCGCTGTTCAAGCGGGACCACGCTGGGACCACACGCTCCCCAAGCTGCGTTCCCAGCGACGGAAGATTGGCGCAAGCGGTCGTTCTGCACGTACAGCCGATATGAACCAGCAGTCGCCGTTCCTTTTCGCCAGCGAATGTTTTCCACTGGCTTGGTGGTCTCACCGCGCACATTGCGATCCACATCCAGCTCACCGCGACAGTGTGACTGCTTGTGTCCGTAGAAGATGTGCTCTCCCGACGGTGTGATCATGTGCAGATCCAGATCGTTGCGGTTGTCCCAGATGAGCGATGCGCGCACATCCACGCCTTCGTAGATTCCGCCTGCGGCTTCCACGCGCTTTTTGATCTCTGCATCGATGTCGCTTCGCCGCTCTGCCATCGACTTCTGCGGATAGATGAAGAAGACGTGATACTTCTGCGCAAGCTCGGCAAAGATCGTCTTGGCGTCGAGATCCGCTGACTCCTCTCGTCCGAGTATGCGCCGCACCTGCTCGCGACGAACCTGCGGATAGAAGCCTTCGTCCCCCAAAAAGAAGAAGTAGCCTTTGCGTCCCTGCTTCAGACAGTCGAGGACAGAGTGGCGCGCGTAAAAGTAGGCCGCCAGCTCGTACGATTCCTGACCGGTTCCGCCACCGCCTTCTTCGATCCACACTTTCGACAGAACATCATCGAGTCGATTGTCTGCCTCAAACTGTCCAACTTGTAGCGGAGCCCCGTCGCTGTTGGCATCCCCAATCGCAGCGAAGCTGACCGCCGGACCCGGCACGTAGTTCTTCATGATGATCTGCCCGATGAACATCGGTAGCTTGTCATACCTGATGTCGCGCATCGGCCTGTTCCCGACGGAATGAGCGCAGAAATATACGCTGCGTGGTCCCGCTGTGGTCCAGTTGTCTGTGCGCGATCATCAAAACCGGCACGGTACGCATGCTGTGATAGCGTGTACGTATGAGTGCGCTGTCGCTCTCCCTTCGCTCCACTTGCTTCCTTGCTGCGCTCTGTCATGCTGCGCGCTGTCATAGCCTGCTTGTGCCACTTTTTGCGCTGACGCTACAGACTGGCTGCGAAGCAGAGCGCGCACAGACAGATCTCGATGCCGTGCCTCCAGACGCAGGTACGCTGCCGCCCGATCGCGAAGTGGAAAACGCCGATGGCTGTCGCGGAATTCCGTGTCACGAAGAGCATGGCTGCACCAGCGGGCTCCACTGCCGACACGGAGTCTGTCTACCCGACTTCGGCGCGTGTACAAGCGGAGACGACTGTCAAAATGATCAGCGCTGTTACGACGGTGGCTGCATTCCCTTTGCGCTCTGTTCGCAGCTTGTCCCGATCGATGTCCGCTGCTTGGGAGGCTCCTTTTCCCCTGATCAGTTTCGCGCTCCGCAGGTGCGCTGTCACTTGCGTGATCGGCAGGTGATGGCGACTCCGATTGTGGCGGATCTCGATCAAGATGGTCAGCCAGAAGTCATCACCACCGCATTCCCAGACATCCTGCTGGCACTGCGACCCAGTGACTGCTCGCTTCGTTTTGAGCGCAAAGGGGTGTCTCTGCTGGGCGCTGCACAAGCACAGCTTGCCGTCGCAGATCTCGATGCAGATGGTTTCGCAGAGATTGTCACGCTGGATGCCGATATGCGGCTGGTCGTGTTCAATCACCAAGGAATCCTACAGGCCCGATCCGATCATCCTGTGCGGGAAAGGAATCCCGCTGGAGTCGATCTGTGGAGCGCTCCCACAATCGCAGATCTCGACGGAAAATCCCCGCCAGAGATCGTAGTTTCCGCGCAAGTGTCACGCTACATTCCGGGCAGTCCAGCGCGGATTCAGACTGTCTTTACCCAGCCCAGCTTGAGCGCATCCTGGGGCTCTGTATCGGTGGCTGCGGACTTGGATGAAGATGGCATCGCAGAGCTGATTGCAAGCGATCGCATCTACGATGCAGTGACCGGAGCAGACAAGACACCTCCGTCGCTCACCACCGATCCTTTCTTTGCGCAGATCGCGGACTTTTCAGGGGATGGCAAGCCCGATCTGCTGCTGGTGGAATCGACTTCTCCCGCGCTGACCGTGCAGGTATACGACTATGCAAACCGGCGCGTGATCTTCGGTCCAGACACCTTGCAAGACAGCGATGGCATCTGGGGCGGACCCGCAGCGATTGCTGATCTGGATCGTGATGGACGACCGGACTTTGTCATCGCATCGGCCAAGTCTGTGACCGCATATTCGCTGCGCTGCGTCGAGCGTCCCAAGAAAATAGGCTGCTTGGGGGCCCGCAAAGGAGTCCTGTGGTCACGTCCGATCGATGACTATTCATCAGGGGCCGCTGGTGTCTCTGTGATTGATCTGAACGGAGACGGAGTACCGGAAGTGCTTCATCGCGATGAGTGCTGGCTGCGTATCTTTTCCGGTCTGGACGGACGTGTCTTGGCGGCGCGCAGCGTGATGAGCAGCACGGGACTAGAGCTTCCTGTGGTCGCAGATGCGGACGGAGACGGACATGCAGACATCGTGGTGACAAGCGATGTTCCAAACGACAACCTGGGAGCCTGTCTGCGCGTCGGAGCCCCCGAGCAGAACTCACGGACTCCATGGGGTGGCCCAGGCGGAGGAATCCTGATCCTGACCGATCCGCAGAATCGCTGGACCAAGACCCGTCCGATCTGGAATCAGCACGCGTATCAGATCTCGAACATTTTGGAATCCCTTGTGGTTCCAATTCCCACGCCAGCGTCGTGGAAGCTGCACAATTCCTTTCGCGCGAACACATCGGAAACGATGCCAGCGGGAAGCATCCCAGCGTCCTATGATCTGACCGCGCGCTTTGTCACGCAGACGCTCAGCCCAAGCTGTCAAGCGTCGTGGCAGCTCGCTGGGCTTATCTGCAATCGTGGTGCAGTGGCAACACCGACGGTGACAGAGCACTCCTTTTATGATGGCGATCCCGTGAAGGGCGCGCCGCTTCTCTGCACCGCTACGCTAAGTGGCGCACTGGAACCGGGATCTTGTCGCGAAGTCCGCTGTGATTGGAAGGGAGCACGGACCGGCCCCCTTACGCTCTATCTTCGCGCAGGAGACAACGGAAGCGGCGGACGCGATCTACAGCAGTGCAGCAGCAAAAATGATGTCGCGATCTGGACCCAGGCACGCTGCAAAGACGTTCCGGGCTGAACACATCGCGTTTCTGAAAATCGCCAAAAATGGCTGAAAATCGCCCAAATCGACCGAAAATGGCCAACATCTGGCGAATGGAGAGACTCCTTCTGCGGCCCCCTTTGCGCGTGGACAGGACTCCTATGGGCCGCTAGGTCGTGGTGCTCTTTGTGTTCTCTGTGCTCTCTGTGATGCGAGCCGGAGGCACTCCGACCATGCGCTCATAGATCCGACTGCTCTGCGACAAGATCTCACTGTCTGCTTTGCTGCGCGCAGGAAGCGTCAGCTCTTTGTTAGACAGCTCTTTGGCGCGATCGAGCAGCAGCCGCAGCGTCGCCGGGTCCGACGGAATCGCTTGCAGCACAGTCCGACACTCTGCGGCCCCGCGATAGTCGCTGCCATAGCCGATGCTCAGCGCCGCATTGACCGCCACGCCCGAGATTCCCGCCGACACTCCACCGCCCGCCGAGACATCCAGGTGCTGCGCCAGGTCGAGCTTGACCGACAGCGTCGTCTCTGTGAACTGATAGCGACTCGGAGCGAGCGCCACGATCAGCTCTTTGAAAAAGCCCTGAAACTGCGCCAGCCGCTCTCGCTCTGCCGCGCTCAGCTCTGTGCTCTGCGTGCCGCCTTCACCGCTGCTGCGCCCGCCGAGCAGCGACTGCGCCATCACCAAGATCCGCTCGAGCGACTGGATGTAGTCCAGATCAAACGCTTTCTGCGCCTGCGCAATGCTAAGACCCAGTCCGGCGATGATGTTTGGAATGTGCGTTAAGTCTTCGATGATCTTGCTAGACATGAATCATCCTTTCTTCAATTTTCTGTTTTTTGACCACGACGCGATGATTTGTGTTGATTTTTATTCATCGCATACTCTCTCTTTTTTCATCGATATCTATATCACATAGCGGTGTTTTTTCATCTGCACCTGGTCCAGATGGATAGGCTGCACAAATTCGACAATATGGACTATCGCCAAGTCCATGCTGCCAGTCTCGCAGTGACAGGTTGCGTCCCGCGCGCGCGCAGGCCGTGTCCATCCAGCGCGACGCTGCGACATCCCACGTCTTAAGCGTTTCTCCGTCGCTGAACAGTAGCTGTCGATCGCCCGCAAAGGCCAGTCCGGTGATCGCTCGTCCCGGTCCAGCCAGCGAAACCCCGACGGACTTTCGCTCGTGAACGTCCCAGAGCTGAACGCTGCCGTCGTCGCCGCCCGATGCAAGCAGCCGTCCACTGGGCAAAAATGTCAGCTGGGTCACGCCCGCCGCAAGCTGGCTCAGCGTCGGCTCGGTCTGGGTCAGGCAGCCGGTGCGCTCGTCCCAGCTCGACAACAGGATCGCACGGTCACGACCACCGGAAGCGAGCAGCCGGGGCGCGGGACCGAGGGCCAAGCTGGTGACGCTGTCTCGGTGAACGATGCGTTTCCCGTCGGGACACAAGAGCTGGCCGCTTACCGGAGAGTAGCTGCGAATGCTGCCGTCGAGGCCGCCGCTCCACAAGATGCGTCCGGCGGGATCAAAGACCAGTGCAGCCACCGACTGCTGTCGCGTCGCAATCAGGTGCGTGCGCTGGCCACTCGGTAGCGAAAACAGTGCCAAGCTTCCGTCGGCAAAGCCAGCCGCCAGCGTGTCACCTTGCGGACGCAGTGCCACCGCCATCACTGCGCCGTGTCCAGTTGTCCAAAATGTCCGTCGCCGCTCCAAGCTGGGCAGCGCAAAGATCGCGACTGTCCCGTCAGAGCCGCCCGAAGCCAGCAGTCCTCCGTCGAGGCTCGTCGCCAGCGCGTTCACCGCCCGACTGTGCGCGGGCTGCGGCAGGCGCAGCGCCGGGGAAGCCGACTGCGCCAGATCCATCACGCGCAGGCTGCCGTCGAGCCCTCCGATTACTCCGAGAGAGCCTTGCGGCGTCGTGACGAGTGCTCCGACGGAAAGCGGCTGCCACAGTTTGTGCAGGCTGGGCTGCGCGGCCAAGTCCCAAATCAAGATCATCCCGTCGCTGGCACTCGCCAGCAGGCGGCCACTTGGGCTCAGTGCGCAGCCATACAGCGGACCGCTCGGGGCACGCAGCGGCTCGTCGAGCATTTTCTTCTGTTCGATGTCCCACAGGTGAATCGCCCGATCGAGCCCGCACGAGATGAGAAAGCGACCGTCGGCGCTGAAGCTGACCGCGCTGAGCGAGCCCTGAGGCTGTGCCGTCGCCGTCAAGAGAGGCTGCGGCTGTCCGGTTTCGCTGTCCCACAGCAGCACCCGACGGTCTTCACTGGCGGCGGCCAGCAGGCGTCCCGACGGACTCCACGCCACGCTGCTGACATAGCCACTGTCACCCACGAGCGGACCCATGCGACGCTGACCCGTCGCGGCATCGAAGATCCAGACGCTGCCTGCGTTGCCTGCGACGGCCAGGCGCTTGCCTAAGGCCGGCTCAAACGCCAGCGTCGAGACGATCTGCGGGGGCAGCTCGAACCAGGTGGATGCCGTCACAGCTGGCTCACGCAGCGACACCCGAAAGATCTTTCCGTCGCCAGAGCCCGCCGCAAGCTGCGTCGCATCGGGGCCAAAATCGATGCTGTAGAGCGCGCGCGCCGCAGTTGAAATCACCCGAGGACGCACCGACGAATTGGCAAAGTCTTGGGTCCGAAAGACAAAGATCTGTCCGCCCTGCCCCGTCGCTGCGATCTCTTCTCCATCGGGACTTACCGTCGCTGCATACAGCGCGGAAGCCTGACACGGCGGACACGGCCCGGGCACCGCCTGACGCTGACCCAGCAGCTGGCCGTGCTGAACATCGAAGAGAAGCAGCCCTGACTCTCCCGCCGCAGCGACGAGCCAGCGACCGTCTTGGGAAAACACGACGCTGTGAACCCGCGCAGACCCGGTCCGAATGAAGTGACGAATCAGCTCGCTCCGACGCAGTGCCGAGGCCAGCGCGCTGCGGGTGCTGTGCTCTGGTCGAAGCTGCATCGCTCGCGTCGCATACAGCAGCGCAGTGTCCTGTTCTGCGTCGGGAAGCTGCTCGGCATGCATCGCCAAAAGCCGCGCCCTGGCCGTCTGCTCTTTGTAGCGTGCCAGCTTCTGCTCTGCGACGGCGCGCTGCTCACTTCGGCGCTGGAGCAGCGTCAGCAAGCCCAGCAAAAAGACGATCGCACAGACCGTCGCTGACACGGCCCAAAGGCGTCGCCGCTGCGCGCGCAAGCTACGACGCACAAGCCGCGTCACCTGCGAGCCCAGCTCGTCGGGATATTTTTCAAGCAGCCGCTCTGCGTAGCCAAGCTGAGCACCGCGCAGCAGCGTGCCAAACGACTCACACTGCACGGTCCAGGTCTCTAGCTCGCGCAGCTCGAGCAGACGCTGACGATCCATTTGCAAGAAGTCCTGAAGCCGCTGCCAGCGTCGAATCAACGCTTCGTGAGCAAACTCGATGACCGGCTGACCGTCATCGTCGCTGCGCACCAGCAAGCGCGCCTGCACAAACGCCGTCAGCACAGCGGGAAGTCGCTCGTCGGGATCGGGCACTTCTTCTTGCAGCGTGGCGAGCGCTACCCGTCGTCGCGTCTCACCGCCTGCTTCCGCCGCAAATCCGACCAGCCGCACAAGCAGCAGCCGTCCCAAGCGCTGATCTGCGACGGACAGTCCAAAGTAGACACGATCGGCGCTCTGACCGAGCGCACCAGCGACGCCACCCAGCTCGGAATAGACCTGTTCCGAGAGCCGATTTCCATCGCGACGCTGCCACAAAAGGTCCAGCACATAGGACAGAAGCGGCAGCGCACCGGGTTCACCGACCACCTCTGCGACGATGCGATCGACCAGCGACGACGAAATCTCTAGCCCGACCAGCCGCGCCGGACCGGCGATCGCCGCCGCGAGCTGCTCTTTGCCGGGCTGTGCGACGAACAGGCGATGCGCATCGCTGTAGGCAATCCGATCCAGTCGCAGACCTTCATCGTCGAGAACCAGCTCACCACAGCGTCCCAGAAAGTCCACCCGCAGCGTCACCACACAGAACGTGTCCGTGCCCGACTGCGACAGCGACCACAGCTTCTGAACAAACGCGCTTCTCGTCTGCGGATCGTCACAGTGGGTAAACAGCTCTTCGAGCTGATCGACGACGAACAGCAGTTTTCTCTCGGGATGCTTGCGCCCGGCGAGCAGCGTGAGCAGCGAGTCAAGCGGCGTCGGTCCCGGTCGCAGGATCAGCGCGTCCCACTCGCCTCCGCTCGACAGCTGCGACAGCTTGTGTAGCTCTTGCAGCAGGCCATCAATCGCCGTCGTAAGCGCGGGCCAGTCGGTGCGAACCTTTTGGAGCATCTCGACGAGCGCCTGACGGCTGTGTGGCGAAGCCTGCGTCGAAGCAGCACCGTGCGTCGAGAGCAGATCAGGCAGCAGCCCACCGAGCACCACCGACGACTTGCCCGTTCCCGACGCGCCCGTGACGAGCAAAAAGCGTGGCATATCAGCCGCAGCCAGCGACGAAAGCATCTGTCGGGCCTGCGCACGCTCCGCCTCTCGGCCAAACAGAAAGCGACGCTGCGCGGGCCCAAACGGCGACAGACCGCGATAGGGACGCAGCACCACCGGGCGACTGTCGGTTCCGTCCTCGGGTCGCGCGTAGAGCTGAAGCGCTGCCCAGTCGAGCCCCGCTACGTCCAGCCACAGTCGCTGTCGCGCTCGCAGCACCGCTTGCTCCAGCGAGCACGGATCACCGAGCAGCGCACCGTATAGCTCGTCGGTGAACGCAATCGATCCGAGCACCGACAGCGGATAGCGAGACGCCAGCACCGTCGCAATTCCGGCGCGATGAAGCGTCTGCGCAACGCTGCCGAGGTGATTGCCCAGCTCACCCGGATTGCCACCGTCGCAGGCTGCGATCACCACCAGCTTGATGTCCGCCGCATGAGGCAAGAGAAGCTGCCGAAGCTTGCTCGCATCGACCAGCTCCGTGCCGCCTTCGTCGTCGTCCCACGACAGGCCGAACGTCTGTCCGCTGCGCACGCCGTGACACAGAAGATGCAAGATCGCGACAGGTTCCGACGCAGCGCGCTGCGCCAAGTGAGCCGCCAGCCCGGCTCGTGAGACATGCGGTACGACATCGCGCGCTGGATCAAATGGAAGCTGCGCAGACTCACACGCTCGTCGCAGCGCAGCCTCATGCTCTGCCGCAGGAACCGATCCCGCCGACGCAGACCACGCAAACAGCACGCGCCCACCTTCGGAAGGACTGTCAGGGATCAGCGGCTTCGCCGTCTGCGTCTTGGGCCAGGCATAGCGAAGCAGCACCCCCGGCAGCGCTCCAAGCGCAAGACCCGAGCCCGACAGCGACAGAAGCTCCCACGGCAGTGCAAACAGCTCTGCCGCCGCCAGCCGCAGCGTCAGAAACACCGGCTCAGAGCGCGCCACCGCTGCGAGCAGCTCACGCTCGGACTGCGCAAAGCTCGGCGTCGCCAAAAACCGTCGCAGCCGCTCACCGATGCGCTGAATCAGCACGGGATCGCGGTCGCACGCCGCAAGCGCCGTCAGATCCGCCAGCAGCTCTGCATTCCAATCAAGCGTCGCGCGCTCGACGCCACCAAACGGCAGCCGCAGCAGATACTCTTGATGCCCAATTTGAAACGCAAACGGGTCTTCTGCTTGACTGCTGCGCAGGATTTCGAGCTGAAGCTGCATGCTCATCAGAGCCCGAGCTTCACCCTATCAGCACAGCGCCACAATCAGCTTGTCGATTTGCTCAACGTCTCTTGTTGAAAAAACCACAAGATCCATCGGCATATATGACAATAGCAGCAAGGAAATCGTGATGAACTAAGCGAATTAGATAGGGTGAGCTTGACTACGGAAGCTCAATCACAGATAACGCTCTGTGAGAGTTATAGTTTCCAACTCTCAGCGTAGATCCGTTTGTATCATTTCGACACTGGACTTTGAAGTTATAGGAACCACCGCTGACGCTCGCAATCGCATGCATCTGAATGTCACGCAGCGCAAAACCCGTCGTCGGCCACTCGTGAACACTCGTCGAAAGCGTGGTCCAGCTCGTCGCGCCCGTGGCTTGATACACGATCTGGAAGTAGACTCGCGCGTTGGCTGCATCGACGGTCTGTACGCCTCCGATGGTGACCAAGACGAGCAGCGATCCCGCGCCCGTCCAGACCGTGCTCAGGCTCATGCCATCGATATCGACATAGCTGCTACTGCTATAACTGGCTGTAAAGACAGTTGCGCTGGATGTCACCGCGCTGGTCTTGCTGTTGCCAGAGCGCAGCTTGCCGCTCACCGTCGTGTTTCCGCCGATCAGCGTGCCGCCAGTGTATTCGCCCGCGTAGTTTACGTGCAGCCTGTCGCCGGTGTCGTGAACCAGCGCGATGCGCGAGCCCGACGTGTTGCCACTGCGACGATCGGTGTTGTCGAGCACCAAGTCTGATCCGCGCACAGCCATCCGTCCGCCGACATACAGATAGCCGCCCATGGTGAGGTTGTTTTCGACGGTCAGGTTGTTTCCCACCGACACGTTGCGGCTGCTGTCCCAGCTGAGCGCAATTTTTTGATAGCTCTCAAACGCACTTGTCGTCGAGCCAGCGATGAGCGTACCGTTGCGACCCTTGCCCGACACATCGCGCGCCACCGTGCCAGCACCGTCGTCGAGTCGCCAAAATCCGACCAGTCCCGTGGTGTCGAGCGCACGCTGTCCCGAGTAGCCGTCGTAGACCTGATCGCCGGTGAGTGCCCGGTTCCAGATCCTCAGACGGGCGATGCGACCGTTGAAGCCCGCGTCGGAAGACCAGTTGCTCTTGCCGATGAAGCAGTTGGTGCGATTGATCTTCGTCGGACGAGCCAAGCCAGTGACGGTATTGCCAACCTGCGAGCCATTTTTGAAGATCTTGCCGTTGCCGCTGCTGTCGATGGTAACGCAGACATGGATCCAGGTTCCGGTCGCAAGGACAGCACCACCGACGGAAGATGAAGCGACTGTGCTGGTTCCGTTGTGCAGGTTCAGACGCAGCGTCGTGGAAGTTCCGTCGTTGGCGAAGACGATGTTGTCGCTGGGCGCGCCGTTGCCGAAGTCGAGGATCCGGCTCCAGCTTGCCAGGCTGTCGTACTTGACCCAAGCCTCGACGGTGATGCCTGCGGAAAAGTCTTCGTCGAAGTCGGGAATGTCGATGTAGCCGCCGCCGGTCAGATAGACCGAGCCATCGACTTCCGTGGCCTGACACTGCGTCGTCCCGAGCGCTCCACCGGCGCAGCCAAACATCACCGGACCATCGAAGTTGGACCCGGAAAATGGCGTCGAGGGGCCACAGTACGCGATGGCATGGTTGCGATCCTGCGGATTGCGCAGCCGTAGCTGGTTATCACGCAGCGCCAGCTTTCCGTCGAGCAGAAGCTGTCCTACTGCCTTCACACCGCCGCTGTAGTCGCGACCATAGTTGAGCGTCAGCGTGTCGCCGTCTTCGTGAACCAGCGCGCGCCGACTGGCTCCGTCGCGACTTCCTCGGGCAGTAGCGCTATCGATTCGCAGATCTCCGCCGCGCACGGTCAGATCCGCCATCAGCTCAGTGTCTGCGCCCGCCTTCAGCGTGCCCGTGGTCGTCAGCGACTTGATGCTCACAGCTGCGTCGCTGGCAATCTTGGCACCGTTTATCGATCCGTCGGCAATGCCTTCACGCGGAATCAAGCTTCCGTCGGCATCACCCGTGTGACGATGCGTCGTCAGTAGCTGAGTAAAGCGCACCGGATCGACGTTGCGAAGATCGCTCAGCGACGGAAAGATCAAACGCCGATCGATGATGTCTTTTAGCTGCGTTCCGTCCCAAGTTGCCGTCGCCAAGTCCGCATAGACATGGCTGATGCCCGCCGGAGAAACAAACGCAGGATCGCTGCCGAGTCGCGGCCACTCGATGTCTCGCGTCGCGGTGCGCGCTGGAATCACCCAATAATCGCCACACCGGCACGTCGTCCCCGCAAGCTGAATTTCTAGCCCGTCTTCGAGCGGCAGCCACTGGCCTGTCGTCTGCGCAATCGCTGGCGTCAGCACCAGATCCCAGCGACGAACCTTGGGATTTTGAGCGAACTTGCTGCGATCGATCGTCACACCGGCAGGCGGCGTCACGATCAGAAAGCGACCCTCGACGCCCGTCACCTGACACAGGATCCCGGGCTCGCCGCGCAGCTCGCGTCCATCGTCGCATAGCTCGATAAAGCAGCCGATCGAAAAGCCGCGCTCATCGTCGAGAGGAACCGCCCCGATGCCGATGCGATTGTCCGTCTGGGACAGCCAAGGAACCACCACAGAGCCATTGTCGCGGCTGCACTTGAGCGTCACAGCGTCCTGACCGATGCGTCCGCCTTGATGAACCTCGACGCGATACAAGTGATTGTCGGGTCGCAGATAGCCCGAGCCCGGCGGTTGAAGCGCGCCCGCCGTCGCTCCGGCCAAGCTGCGTGCCCGCGCCGCCAGTCGAACCGTCGATTCCGGCAGTCGCGTCGCCAAGTTGGCGGAATCCAGCTGCAAAAGCGGCTGATCCAGCTTGAGCAGCCGAAGCTGCCACACCGTCTGCGTGCGCGTCGTCGTGTCCGGTCCCGACAGCGCAACCTCTCGCAGCCGAGGATCTTCCAGCGCCGTCACATGCCGCGTCCACACGTCCAGATAGATCAGGTACGAGCCCACCGCCAGCGTCGTCAGCGCCGGAGCACCCGGATAAAATGGCTGATCTTTGTAGCTGGTTCCAACCGAGGCATCGCTCGCGCTCGGCGACAGCTCACACAAAAGCCCACCGACGAAGTAACGACCGGGCGTCAGCCACAGTCCGTTCTTGCTGTCGTAGCCCACCTTGAAGCCAGCGCTGGCTTTCGGCGTCCCGCTCTCGCCGAAGAACGCAGCCTGCGCCGTCTTGGTCTGATAGGCCGCAATATCGACCTGTTCGTTCCAGTCCGCGTCGAGAGAGACACGACCCTGCTGAAGACGAACGCTGGTGTACTGGTTGTCGGGACGAAACGTGAATCGAGTGAAATCGCCTTTCATGGACATCCTCAGGTGACAACAAAAAGGTTCAGGGTCAGGTTCGAGCGGAGATATTCAGCCTGGCTGTCTAACAGGTTGCTCTCTCGCAGGGCTTGCTGAAGGTGGTGAAACGCGCCGGGCTCGCCTTGATCGCTGGCGACGCTGCGAATCGCGCTGTGACTGCGAACGTCCAGCTGGGCATAGCCAAGCGCGCCGTAGCGATGCGACAGAAGCTGCGGACGCACCGCGCGAAGCACTGGCTCGGGATCCGTCGAGGACTCTTCGACCGATAGGTGTGGCTGGCAGCGATACGGAACCGCGTCGCCCGCTTGATAGGGCAGATAGCTGTACGAGAGATCGCCTTCGACGCTGCTCGTCGTCTGGACCGCGCCCAGAAACAGACAGTTTCGCGTGTCAAAAAGGCGCTTCACCACCGTCTGTCCCAGCACCGTGACATGGGCCAGGCTCGCCGCCGGAGCCCGTAGCGCCACTTGGCTGGCTGGCGAGTCCACGATGCTGTCACTCGCGCTGAGCTGGCAGCCCGTCCCGAGCTGAATCGGACCACAGATGCTACGGCTTAGCTCGACGCGCAGCGACAGGGAACCATCCAGCGTCGGCGAAGCGAGCGCCAGCGCTTGCGGCTTCTGCGGCAGGCCACTTGCATCGAGCGCCACACCGGGAACCAAGGTCGAATGAACTATCTGCACCGTCGCTGGAGCAGCCATCGCAGTGCCACCAAGCGCCGCCACCGACACGCTCACCGACAGCAGCAGTCCATCGAGCACCAGCGACGATCCTTCCCCCAGCGAGATCGTCAGCACCGACTGGGGCGCGTTCAGCACCGGACGCTGGCCGCTCGCCGCTCGCAGCGTCAGCGTGCAGCCGGTCGGAACCACCAGCGCACCCAGGCTGTAAAAATCGCTGTCGGTGATTTCCAAGACCAGCTTCTGTCCGCCCTGAAAGAGCGCCGTCGCGGTCGTCACACTCGCCAGCTTCCCAAGCACGCTCTGCGAGTCGCCGTCTTGCACCGTGACGCGCAGCTCCGATGCTTCCGCGCAGCGTCGCCGAGGATAGCCACCGCCGCCCAGCTCTGCCGTCGCTCCGTAGTGATATGTGACCCAGACTTTGCGCGGGCTCAGTCCTTCGGCAAACGCCAGCCGTCCCAGCTCGGGATCGACCGCCAGCGTCACCGGCAGCTCGACCTGCTTGCCATCGCGCCCCCGTCGATACAAGAGCCGCGCAGGAGGCCGCCACAGCGACGACAAATTGGCCGCAACCATCTGATCGGGCGAGACCTCGGTGATACGGCCCTTATCGTCGCAGAAGCTCACGCGGAAGACCGGCTCGCTGCCAAAGTACGGATCTGTCACCACCCGTCCGTCGAGAAGCGCTTGTCTTCGCTGCTCCAGCAGACGAAACAGCTCGCGACGAGAAATCGGCTGCGGAAAGAGACCTGGCTCTTCCGGTTGCAGAAGGCCCGGACGGCTGCGCGTCGGACAAAACAGCGGGTGCGGCTGACCGAGCGCTCCGACGAAGAAGCAGCCCGCAAGGTCAGCAGAAGGCAGCGCGACGGCTCGCTGTAGCTTTTGCACGCTCTGACGGAACACGTACAGACCCAGCTGCTCGGGATGAAAGCGGCCCCGGCTGCGCACATCGGTGCTGCGCTGCGTCTGCTCAAATGGCGTCCCGATGCGATCGAGTGCATCGACGCTGTGCAGGTTCACCGTGCCCAGGTTGCGCGGACGCGGGCTGCCCAGATGCTGCGAGGTCACCACCAGCGACTGATATTCGACGACGTGCGCGGCCCAGCCGGTGACATCTCGCGCCAGCGCAGGCAGCGTCCCCAGCGTGCCTTTGCGTCGTCGATAGGCCAGCGTGTTGGCCGTAAAGGTGCGCGCGTTGACCGCATGACGCAGCCGCGCCCCGAGGAGATCGCCCAGATACGGCACCGCCCAGTCGTCGCACGTCTCGACAAACCAGTTGTCATACAGCCGCGCAATGTCGGACTCGACCAGCGACAGCTCTTCTTCCAGCAGCGACAGAAGCGCGCGCAGCGGCTCACCTTGCTGGAAGTCTCGCAGACGATAAATCGCAGGCAGCCGCGCATAGAGTCGCTCACTGTGCGTACGCAGAGAAGTCGCGGGACTCATGACAAAACCCCCACACTGTCGTCATCAAGCTCAAGGATCAGGATCTCGGCACCCGCGCTGCGTCCCGTCCGGTCGATCCACGCGGGCGTCGCTGGCAAAAGCAGGCGCCGACTCGGCGAGTCGCCCGCCAGATACAGCGCATCGAGCAGCGCACCTTGCACCCCCGGCACCGACTGCACCACGTCCAAGACTTCCGCCGCACGCACCGACTGAGCAAAGCCTCGCGCCGCGAAGGAAAACGTCTGCGCAAGCTGGGTCCGCACCGCCACGCACACCAGCGACGGATCAAAGCGTGGGTCCAGCGAAATCCGCAGCTTCAGACGAAACGCTTGCGGCTGATAGTCGTCCAGCAGCAGCGGCTGCGTCGGGTCACCCAGCGATTGCAGCGTCGTGCGCAGGCCTTGATACAGCGCCGAGCTTTGATCAAGCGGCTCGCCATCATCGGTCGCCACCGTCAGATGCACACCGACGGCACCAGCCAGACGCACCGACGTGGCTTGCGCCTTGGCAATCCCCGGATAGCTCTGAGCCATTCGCTCGTGATCGAGCAGCGACACCGCACGACCGAGCGTCGCCACCGACAGCGGCAGCTCTGACCGCAGCGCATCCGCCGACACCGCCGCCGCCGCTCCCGATGCTGGCAGTGGCTGACTGACGCTGCGCAAGCCAAGGGGCCGCGACAGCAGCACCGTAAGGCTCTCGGCAGCCAGCTCACCATCGAGTCCACTGCCGACGCGATAGCTGGCCACGACGTTGTCTTGTCCACTCGGCAGTCGCGCACCGTACGTGCCGTCACCGAACACCACGCTGACCTGACCGCTGTCCGAGCACTCCAGCACATAACAGCGACTGCGCCCGTCTTGGGTAAGCAGCGAGTCTACCTCTTGCCACAGCACCCCACCGACGCGCACCTTCAGCGTGCTGCGGATGCCCGACGCGCTTACCGACGCGCTTGCCGACGCGCTTGCCGACGCGCTTGCCGACGCGCTTGCCGACGCGTTTGGCAGATACGTCAGCGGTCCTTCTTTGAGCACAAAGCGCTGGTTGCAAAGGCTCGCATCACCGCTTCCCAGAACCTCTGTAGCGACCGTTTTGCCATGGGTGGCTATCGTGACATTCGCACAGATCGAAACGGTGCTCCGCTTGCGTTCTGCTTTCAAAGGCTCGGTAAAATACAGCGAGGTATATCCACCCCGATGTACGACCTGCGCCAAGATCGCGATCTCACGGCTGGTCACACCGCTCTGATCGGCATGCTCGCCGGTCACGAGCAGCGGCTGTCCGGCCCGCAGCCCAAGCTGAAGCCCCGACAGCTCCAGCGAGTCGCGCACCGGGCTGTCATCCGTCAACGCAACCGTCGCACACAGGGGCAGCTCTTCGCTCTGCAAGTACACGCTGGTGTCGCGAACCAGGAACTTGACGCTCTGCGCGGCAGCCAGCGCCCCACTGGTCACGCCAAGCTTGATGCCGGTGCTGCGCGCCGTGGTTCCGTAGCCGCGTACCGTGGTGTGGCTGACGCTGCCGACGGTGTAGCTGCGATATCCAACCGATCCCGCCAGCAAAATCGAGCTACCGGCCACCAGCTCCGTGGCGGTGCGGTCAAGAAACAGATCGCTGCTGGTGGTCGCGCTGTAGAGCTGTCCCCACGAGTCTTCCCAGACGCTGCGCTTGTTGCGCGTGACGGTGCTGCTGCTCGACGCAGTCTCGTCCCAGCTGCTGCTGCTATCGGCATACAGATCGGTGCCGCGTAGATAGGTGGAATCGACCTTGGGCAGGCTGCTCCACGGGACGGCACCCGCGCCAAAGCAGCTACACTGCTGACGATAGGCCAGGACGCTGGCCGTCGAACGATCCGCTAACACCGACGCGGTCAGCTGCTCGACCACTTGGGCATCCCAGCCGCGCTCTGCCAGGGCGGACAGAAGCGTTGTGTGATCCCACGAGCGACCGACGATGTGCTCGCGCACCACCGACTCACTGAGCACACGCGGCAGGCTGCTGGGATCGCCGCTCGGAAGGCTCGCCACCGACGCCAGCCGAACGGACGGTCCGTCGAGCACTTGAAACGTGACTTCGGTCAGAAGCTGGCTCTGATCGCGACGCAGCGCTGTCACTTGCAGCGTCGAGGCATTCCCAAGCCGCACGAGCGACCCCACCGCCAGCCCAGTGCTCTGTCCATCAAGATACAGCGTCGTCACCACCGCGCCCGCACTCGCTTGGTTGCTGGCAAGCAGCGTCTGCGGCACCACCAGACGCGGCACAAGCTGGTTCAGACCGACGCGCGCCGTCAGCTCACTGGTGGTTTCGTAGAACTGCGGCAGCTTGCTTCCCGACGGAACGCTCATCACTTGAGTCTGCGCCGGAATCGTCACCTGCGTCGGCATGCTGGCCGAGTCATCGATCGTAAACGCCAGGTACGTCGAAGCAGACAGCGCGGGCTGCGGTCGATAGCCAATGCCTTGCGACAGACAGCGCAGCGAAAAGCTCTCCGTCGCGGTGCGCAGGTACGTCTCGTTGGCAAAGCGCTCTTGATAAAACGTCAGCACATCGAGCGTCGCTGACCACGCCGACAGAAGCGCCACCACCGGTTCGTGATCGGCCAGCGTCGTCAGCGCAGCCAGCGGCGTGCTTCCTTGATGAGGTCCGCTCGCAATCGACTGCTTCGCCAGCCGCGTCTTCATGCGCAGCAGGCTCTGTCCGTGCGTCGTCGCGCGATAAAAGATCGTGGACTGTCCGGGTCGATTGACCGAATAGTCCGGCGTAGTGAGCCGCTTGTCGTCGCTCATGGTCGTCCTCCGATCAGAAGCTCGAGGGTTCCCCGTGTCTTGTCGGTCGCCAGGTTTTCGACACGCGGCAGCTCGCACGGATGCATCGGCAGGACATCGCGATCGGAGGACTCTCCGTAGCGACGGAAACGAACCGGCTCCACCCACGTCACGCCACGCACTTGCATCGCTTCGCGGACCAGCTGCGACAGATACACCGGCTGACCCAGCGTCTGACGATCGGGATGAAAGAAGCCCGGCGCGTCCGTACTGCCTGGACCCAGCGCGGCGTACAGCGACGACAGCACATCGGATCGAAAGTGCCCGGACGCGATTCCCACCAGCAGCTTGAGGTCGAGCGGAATCAGGACCGGATCGACGATCCGCAGCACATGCCCGGCCATGCGAAAGCGATCCAAATGCGCGAGCAGTCCGTCGCGAAAGCGCTGATCCAGTGCGAGCCCTCCGCGTCGCACCACCGTGAGCGAAATCGTGTAGTAGCTGCCGGTGTAGCGACGAGAAACCAGCACGTCTCGCACGGTTGGATAGCGCTTGGCAATGCGGATGTAGTCGTCGCTGCTGACCGCGCGCTCTTGGGTCTGAAAGCGATGCGGAGCCAGCAAACGGACTTGCTCGATGGACTCTGGATCGCAGCCACCGACAGCGGGAAGCGGGTTGCGAATCGACACCAGACCGGGCAGCGCGCTGGCAATGTGACCGAGCGACTCTGCTCCGATGTTGCCGACCGTGCCGCAGCCGATGCGATAGCGCGCGAGCAAGCGACCCGTCGCACGCTGACCGTTTGCGCCATCACCGAAGCGCAGAAACGTCCGTCCGTCGTCTTCGGACTCGACCACAAAGTCGCGATCATGCATCCCGCTGCGCAGCAGATCGCGTCGCGCTTGCCAGGACGCTCCGTCTTCATCGCTAAGAGAAATCACCGGACGCAGCAGGGTCTCAGGTCCATCCGTCCCGCTCATCGCAGACGACGCTGCCGCGCTGGGATCGAACAGCACCGGCTGTCCAGCGGACATCACCAGCGTCTGCCAGGTCAGCGGTCCCAACGTAAGCTGCGGCCTTTTGCGATCCTCGGAGTGGGTCAGCTCTTCGGCATCGGGCAGTGAGTAGCCATGATCCGCCAGCACCACGTTGCCGACGATTCGCGCGCGCTCCGCAGTCAGCGCAAAGGGCAGCGCATCCGCCGCGCCAAAGCCAATCCGCACCACGCGCTGACCCGCTGCATTCTGGGTCACTTCGACGCTGGTGAGCCGCACTGGATGCCGTCGAGAAAGTGCCACCGCTGTCGCCGCAGGCTCTGCACTGTCTTCAAAGATCAGGACATCCCCGACGGTTAGCGCCAGCTCTGACGATGCATCAAGCAGCACCGCCGACTGCGCCAAAGGAGCCAGCGCGCCAGCACTTGGGTCCAGTCGAAGCTGGTTGTGTGCCTTGCGCAGCGACAGATCGTGCGTGGTTTCAAACACCAGCGCGCCGCGACTGCGCAGGCTCGGGATCTCTTGCGGGAACACCACGGCGGGCTGTCCTTCGACGCGCGTCAGGAGCACGGTCCCTTGCGGCAGGATCGCACCGTCGGCACTCGCGGTCACACACACGCTGACCCACACCCGCGCATTCCAGCCGTCGTGCATCGCATAGTCGAGCAGCCGCGCATGTCGTCGCACCGAAGTCCGCAGCCGCGCCGTCGTCAGATAGGACTCCGTGATGACCGCGTCTTGATACAGGCTCAGCTCATCGGCGGCACTGGCGAGAACTTCGACCAGCGTGGTGCCCAGATCCGCAGGATGACCGGTTGCCGCGCCGGGACTCAAGCTGGCCAAGCGATCCAGCATCAGTCGCCGGAAGCTGGCAAAGTCGCGTGTCAGATAGTCCAGCTCTGGCCCGCTTCGGTTGTCTTGGCTCTCGCTCATCACGATCCTCCCAGCGCGCTACCTGTGCCAGCGCTTGTCTGTTGCCCCGACGCAAGATCGGTCGAAAAGCGCGTCACTTGCTGCTGCTGCGTGCGCTGTACGACGTACTGAACCGTGACGCTCACCGTCGAGTCTTCGACTTCCACCGCCACGGCCTGCACCATCACCAAGTCCGCCAGCCAGCGCTGAAGGGTGGCTTGTACGCTCGCTTGCAGGGCCGCTTGCAAGACATCTCCGCCCGGCGAAAACACCATCCCGAGCAGTCCGCTGCCAAAGTCCGGTCGATTCACCCGTTCCCCCGGAGTGGTCAGCAGCACTTGTTCCAGCAGATCCCGAACATAGGTGTCTTCCCTGCTGTCTGTGGTGGCAGTACTGCCACGGCTACCAATGTGAAACGGAAACCGCATGGCCATGGTTACGTCCCCTGTACTCGTGAAGGTGTTGGCGTCACAACCGGCGGAGCAGGAAGCGGCAAGAGCTGTCCGAGCGAGGTCGAGAGCAGCACCGGCACTCCTCCCACTTTCACGCGCAGCGCGGGCATCGGCCAGATCACTGACGCGCACATCGGACCCGCCGTGGGAGGATTTTTGCAGCCCATCACGCGGTACTCATCTCCGGCTGTGATGAGCGGCTGTCCCCCCGAAGTGACACGCCCGTTCTTGGTCACAATCACCACAGAGCCCGAGTGCGGACAGACAATCTGCGCAGCAATCGTCAAGACAGGAGTCGGCATTACGTCACCATCAGCCCATCGTTGTTGATCATCACCGCTGCACCAATCATGCGAATGCTCGCGCCTTGAGAAGTCGAAAGCTCGATTCCTGCCGCGCTCACAACCAGCCGATTTCCCGTCGCACTTTGCAGCGTAATTCCGGCAGGAGAGACTTCTACCTTGTCCCCCGTAAGCGTCTGAATCATCGCTCCTTTTCCCGGTGAGATCTGCATGACATCACCGGCCAGCGTGGTCAGCTTGATCCCGCCTACACCCGGTGTGTCATCCAGCACAATCGAGTGTCCGCTTGCGGTCTGTAACACTGTCTGTAGCGGTGCAATCGCCGACGGAGCTGTGCCCGTACGCCAGAAGCCTCCGCACCAGATGGGACGCTCGGGATCTCCCTGTTCAAACTCGACCCAGACACTGGCCCCAATCTGCGGCAGCGCCAGCAGTCCACTGCGCATTCCGACCAGCGGAAGACAGGGCTCTGCCCAGCCACTCACCCCGTCTTTGTAGACCGCAGGAACCTGGACCAAGATGCGTCCCCGGCGCTCTGGATCGATGACGTTTGCAACCAGACCACGATACTTTCCAAAGAAGCTCTGCTTGTCAGACATCACATCACCATCGGGGTTACAGAGCCGATTCCTTCGCGGCTCAAAGTGAAGCTCTGGGAGTACGTTCCTTTGCCAATCTGGTGCCGTACTTTCGAGATGAAGTAGTAGCCGTCAAACGAGTAGCCAGCGCCGGTCACACCGATGAGAGAGCGCGGCTTCAAGATGGCTCCGTAGCGCACCGTATCAAGCGTTCCTGTGGCTTGTACGGAAGAAGACACCGATCGCGCTTGCATCGCGGACGCAGCAGCCAGCGCACGCGGAACACTGCGCGCAGACAAGTCCGGATCAAAGCGCACACGCGAAGCAATCGTCGGAATCGCCGCGAGCGGAGGCACCGGAAGGTACGGCAGACCGATCACCGGCATCGCCAGCGGAGAGCCGGTAGGAAACGATCGACCTTCGACCCAGGTTGCCTGCGATCCATCCTGACGAACCGACAGCGAAGTGACGTTGCTGCGCGCCCCCATATCGACCCGCAGCGGCGAAAGCGGAACCGACAGCCGCTTGTCTGGACCGAAGTACGCAAGGTTTTTTCCAAAGCCGAGCGGCTCTACGTAAAAGACAAAGTTGTTGTCCTTCGCAAGCCGCAACAGACACTGTAAGTCCGTCTCACGTTGAAGCGGGATCCGCTCTGTAGGAAGCGGAACATCCAGGGTCACAGACACCATCGGAATCAGTCCGAACGCCAGGTAGCGCGCCAGGATCGTCGTCGCAATCACCGAGTCTGGACAGCCCGGATAGCTCATCACCACATCGGCGCGATCCATCAGCATGCTGACATCTCGTCCCGTCACGGTGAAGCGACTCTGTCCGGGCTCTGGACTGGGCTGTAGCTCGCGATGGGTGATCACACCATCACAGAGCCACTGCGGCAGCGCACCCATCATCACGCCAATCACCACGCGAGATCCCACCGCGAGCTGCGGATTGAGCAGCAGATCAAACTCTCCGCCCACGCTCTTTTCCGCTCGCAGCGTTAACTGAAAGCCGCCGGTATCGTCTGCGTTGCGCTCTACTTCGATCTGTTCAATCGCAGAGAGCAGCGCATACGATGTCGGAAGAGGCACAGGCCCCGCCCACACAATCAGCCGCAGTCCAAGCAAGTTGGCAAGCACAGCATCCCCCCGATGAGTAACCTTGCGGCACCGTCGTGATGCGCAGTACCGCAGCGCACTACAGTCCAGACAGCGCGATCCGAATCCTGCGGCCCACCGACAAAAGCTCACGCGGATGCAGCACCGCGTTGGCATCCAGCAGCCGATACGCCTGGAGCGGATCTCCGTAGCCCTGCGCCGCGATCTGATCGAGCCGATCGGACTCTGTCGCCGTATGCTCAAACAGCATGGTCTGCGTCAGGGTCTGCGGCAAAAAGCGACGGCGCAGATAGCGAATCGTCCGTCCGTTCTGTTCGATCTCTTGCGTCTCTACGCTGTAGTACCGGCTGCCTTGTTCCAGCATGACAAGCTCCCCCGTTGCGACCGACAAACAGAGTCCTACAGAGCTTCCGATTTCGACTCTTTCCAGTCGGTGAAATCGATTCCTAAACAGAATTCCTATACAGAATTCCTATACAGAATTCCTATACAGAATTCCTTTACAGGATTCCCTTCATCGCTTTGCCGATGACACTCATGTTGATTCCCAGCGATGCAGCGGCGCTCTGGGTTGCCGACACCGCAGCAGAGACAGCCAAGACCTCTCGCTGCAAGTGACCCGCCATCGACAGCATACCGCCCACTGACCACATGCCCAGATCTTCGTACGTCAGCACTTTGAGTCCCAGGCTCACCTGCGCACGCAGCGGATTGAGCGCACCATCAAACTGATCTTCAGTGACCGAAAAGGACTCGATCCGAATCGGCATCACGCGACGCGGACCCCACACCAGCACGGTCAACACCGGCAGCGGCGGAATCAGCTCAATCACACCGAGCCGCGCGAGCGCTGCATTGGCGAGCATCCGCGCTGCACTGGGATACAAGATCATCTCCAGCGCGGCCAGCGAAGGATAGATTCCGTTTGCCAAGCGCAGTCCGCTTGAGCGCTCTGCTTGATCACCAGCATCGAGCAAAATATCCAGTTGAATCGTTTCACCTGGCGGACCTTTGAGCCGCAGCAGATCGGAGCTGCCCTGGCTCATCGTGCTGGCGCTGAGCGTGCGCGTCAGCCGCTCCGGATTGTACTGAAACGGAATCAGCATCGGACCATGAATCAGCGCTCCTTTGCGCAAAGGAGGCAAGCCAGAGATTCCGTTTGCCACATCAGCCGCTGTGGAAGAAAGCCAAGAGGACACGCTCATGGTTGCTCCTTCGATCCGAAACCAGACAAGCCCACCGATTGGGAATGCGCGGGCGATTGGGAATGCACTGGCGATTGGGAATGCGCTGGCGATTGGGAATGCGTAGACGTTCCAAGATCCAGCAGACTGCGCGTCACGATCGCAGCCAGATCCTGACCCAGCGACAACGCTCCAGCGGGACCGCGCGCTGCGCCGCTTCCCAGTCTGCCACCGTCGATGCGAGCGATCTCTGTGCCAGGCAGTTTTTGCAGCGCAGCCAGCACCTCTTTTTGCTGACACAGTGCCTGTAGCTCTTGCGCAAGCAGCGCGGCCAGATCTGCCGATGGCGTGATTCCATCGAGCCACACTTCATCAATCGTCAGATACACTTGTGTGCTCATACCCAGCCTCGCGTCTCGGACTCACTCAGCGGTCGCTCGCTCTTTTCGTACTCGCTGCGCGCTGCTTGCAAGATGTGCTGCATCGTGACCGGACGCTGCTCTGATACCGCCAAAAATGCTGCACACAGCGCGATGTTGCGAATCTGTCCGCCCGTGACGCTCAGCCTCGATAGCTTGTCCAGCGACAGACCCTCTGTAGGAACCGAAGCAGGAAGCGCGCGCCGCCACAGCTCCAGCCGCTGCGGAGCATCAGGAAACGGAAACGGAATGATGAAGCGAAGACGACGCAGAAACGCAGAGTCCAAAGCCGATCGCAGGTTGCTGGTCAAAAGCGAGATCCCTTGATAGGACTCCATCCGCTGAAGCAGATAGCTGACTTCCATGTTGGCGTAGCGATCGTGACTGTCTTTGACTTCACTGCGCTTGCCAAACAGAGCGTCCGCTTCATCGAACAAAAGGACTGCGCCACCTTCCTCTGCTGCATCAAAGACCCGTCGCAGGTTCTTTTCTGTTTCACCGATGTACTTGCTGACCATCTGCGACAAATCGATGTGATACAGGTCCAGCCCAAGCGCATGCGCAACCGCTTCTGCGGCCAGTGTCTTGCCGGTTCCGCTCTGTCCGACCAACAGCGCAGTGACACCCAGTCCGCGCTGCGAAGCCGTGGCCATTCCCCAGTCCAGATACACCGTTGCTTGATGACGCTGATGCGCAACAAGCTGCTTGAGCATCGCGAGCTGCGGTCCAGGCAAGATCAGATCATCCCAGGTCACACGCGGCACCACTCGACGCGCCAGATCATCCAGATGAGGCCGCGCTTGCTGACGACACGCCTGCCACAGTGAGTCCGTCAGCGGCTCTGTACTGCTCTGCGCAAGCAGACACGCCGAAGACAGCGCCGCGCGTCCCAGATGAAAGTGCTGGGCCACTTCCAAGATCAGCGCAGCACCGCCCGGGCCCTTTGCAAAGTCCAGCTGCGCAGCGTGGTCTGAAAGCAGCAAGCGAAGCTGCGCCGCGCGCTCTTGCGTAGACAGCTTGGGAAGCTCAAAGCCGACTCTGCGTCGCGTGCTCATCCGCAGCGGATTCGGACTGCTCAGCAGCACAAGTCCCGGCAGTGCATCTGCAAAGCGCAGCGCTTCGCGTACCACCTCAACAGAGTCGCTGTCTTCTACGCTCACACAGAAGGCCAGCGGAAGCAGCACCTGTTCCCGAACACACAGCGCACGCAGCTTGTCGTGTTCACCGTGCGCAGCGAGCGCGCCATGCAGCGCTGCTGCGCGAATTCGATACAGCCACAGACCCAGTTCCTGACAGACCGCATGAAGCACTGCTTCGCGATCCCCTTCGTCTCCGCCAAACACAGAGACCAGGGGAAGCTCGGCACTCACTTCCTTTTGCAGCAAAAGACCAATTTGGCTTGCAAGCTGCGCAAGGGATGGTGCAAGTCCAGCGTGATCATCCATCGCAGAATCGATCGAGTTCGCAGACTCTGTATCTGTATGAAGCTGACCGATCGCGCGCAAGCGAGGATCCAGCCGATCGACTCCCAACAGAAAGTGAAGGATGCGCTCGTCGATCCGCAGCGGACTGTGGGTCAGCGTCTCTCCACTGCGTACTTCCACAAGCAGCGCTTGACGCAGCGCAGCGTCGGGAAGCAGCGCTGTCATGTGGGGCTCCGCAAGGACACCAAGTGCCAGCGAAAACGTCGGAAACGGACTCCCACTGATGCGCTGACACAAGCTGCGGAAGGCTGGATCAAGCTCTGCACCTGCGCACAGCAGGATGACATCTCGCTCGAACAGAGACAGCTCAAACGCAGCACACAACACCGAGAGCGCTGCGTGAACCGGCGGCAGTGATCCGAGCGCATCGAGCTGCTGCTGCTCATGCGAGATCTGCTGCGCCACCTCTTGCAGCAGCGCCACAGACTCCGTTCGATCTGGACGCGCCATCGCCGCTTGATACAGCGCACTCTTGATCCGCAGAAGCTCTGCTTGCAGCACGCGATGACAGACAGACTGCCAAGCTGCCTGCTTTTGCGCCCGCTCGCTGGGTGCCCAGTCGTTCATTGCGCGTCGTCTCCAGCGATGGTTCCCACAGACAGCTTCACCTGCGAAGGAGCCGCCAGCTCAGCCGCCGGATGCTCGTGATCGATCAGGACAATTCCCACCCGATACACCACAGAGAGCCGGTACTTCACCTGAAAGGTACCCCACAGCCGGACCATCTCTTCGCTGCTCATGCTGTGCGGAACGATGCGGATGCGATCTCCAGACTGATGCAGATCACTGACCGTACCGCGCATCGCTTCTTCGATTTCCTGCGCGTCCAGCGTCGGGTTTGAGTGAAGAAGGCTCATCACCCGACCAAGCAGTCGCTGGCTCAGCAGCTCACTGTGATTGCGACCATAAAACGTCACCAGATAAAACAGATCGAGCGCCAGCGCGGGCTTTCGTCCCGCCAAGCCGCGTCCATCCAGGTTCCTTCCTGGTGCGCTCGGCTGCACTTGATACAGGAACAGATTGACCTGGCTGTGATCTTCAGCAAGCCCCGCTTTGTCAGGAGGCAGCGTCGTCACCAGCGTATCGGACAGCTCACTGGTTGTTTCCCCAGGAAGAGCCGCAGTGACAGCACTTAAGCGACTGCGCAGCGCAGCGGTGACGGCGGTAATCGCAAGAGAGTTGCTCATCGTCTACCTACTTCCCTTTCGCCATAGAGAGCACGCTAGCGAGCGACAGCGTGGGACGGGATTCCGCACTTGCAGTCTGCCTGTGTGGCTGCATCACCTGCGGGCTGCGCACCTCGATCCGACCAATGTGAATGTGAACCTGTGGAGCCGTCGCCTTCTGCGTGCTGCTGCCCATGCGCAGCGATCCAGAAGGAGTGTCTGCCAGCGGCTCTGAAGTCCACGTCTTGGCATCACTCTTTGTCTGGATCATCTCCTCTGTAGCGATCTCTGTTCGCTGTCTTTCCACGTCGCTGCGCGCTACTTTCGGCGATGACAAGGGAAGAACACTTGCAGGCTCTGATTCGGCAGGAACAACACCGCTCGCGTTCTGCGCAAAAGCCTTCTTGTGCGCAGCAGCAGCCGTCACTTGCGTGGACACCGAAGCGCGCTTCGATGAAGCCCCATCCACACGATGGGAATCAGGAACATCTTGCGACAAAGTAGTCGGATCAAGGGCTCCGCTCGATTCCCCTTCTACGGTACGGATCGAAGCCGCAGGGATCTCACTCAGGGATTCCGTGATCAGACCTGCGGACTCACTTCGTGCGACTTCTGTATCGGACTGTTTGGCGGAATCAGCATGCGGATCGTCCGCTGCGTCTCGTGCTGCATCAAGACCAGGAAGAGACGCATCTGCCGTCGCCACAGTCATTCCCTGCTGTGAAGCGACAGCTTGCACACGCTGCGGAGCGCTTGGTACGAAGTCCTGAAAGTTAGACACAGCCGGAGACACGCTTCCTTCTGCATCGAACGCTGAAGCGGTATCTGATGAAGACACGACATCTGAAGTTGACGCGACATCTGATGCGGACAAGACATGATCGCTGTCTGTCGATCCCGAAAGAGCGTCTGCCTGCGTATGCTCCACAGATCGTGAGCGACTCCGCTGCGCACGCGCTGCATCGACTGAGTGTGGGTGCAGCGCAGCTTCCTGCGGTGTGTTCTGCGTAGCAACACTTGCATGTGCAGGCGCTGACTCTGCTTCATCAGGAAACAGCGCGAGCCGTGGTGCATCGATCATCGCGCGCGCAGAGCGAATCGGTCTGGCATCCGATCCCGCAGCAATTCCCAGCGTACGCCGGGCCAAGTGGGTGAAGTAGTCACTCATGGCTGACAAGCTCCAGATAGCGACGGCGACGAGCGGGCCCAAGCTGAAGGATCTCTGACTCTGTCCAGCCGTACACCCGCGCCAGCGCATCAACCTCTTGAAACAGTCGCTCTGCACGCGCCGACAGCTCTGTCCACAGAAAGCGCACGATATCGAGCAGCGCAGAAAAGGAATGTCCGCAGTGCGCGCAGCACAGTGCCAGCAGGACTTCACTCTGCGGATCGTGTGCGGACAGCGCATCTGCCAGCGCGCGTTCCACTTGTGCGGACAGTCGATTCCATGCGGACTCCTGAACGGACGCATCACCGCGCGACACCGACACGATGCAGCAGCGAATCAGAAAGGAACGCACTGCCTCCACATCCGTAAGCTGCGCCGCCTGACGCAGATCGGACACCGTAGGCAGACGAAACAAAATCTGTAGACCTTCACAGTCCAGCTGAAAGGTCTGGCTCATGGGCTGCGCAGCACTGACACGCAGCGCAGACAGCGGAACGGAAAACAGGCTCTGCTCTTTGCACGAAGGACAGCGCGCCGCACCTTGCAGGCTGGGTCCAAACGACTTTTCCCGCAGCGCAAACAGCAGGGCATCTCGCTCTCCCACAGGCAGGGACAGGAGCTGCGCAAGCGAGCGATCAGGATATCCGTAGCGAAGCAGACAGAGCGCTTGTTCAGCGGGCGGCTGTCCTTCCCCGGACTCCCAAGCTTGCAGTATCTGTGACTCGCGCAGCATCCTGTCTGGTTTCCTTTCCCTTACGCAGGCGGATTCACAAAGCTCGGCTCTGTCGGCTCGCTGTACGAGGTGTCACGCTCCCAGCCTTCGTGTTCCAGCTTGATGTGCGAAACTGCGACCGCATTTCCGCCCGCATCCAGATCAGGAAGCGCTTGATACTCTGACACCCAGCAGCGATAGACTTTGTACGCCATCGCGACCTGTCCCGCTTCGTTGAGCAGCTCGATGATGAGATCCTTGCGGAAGTCCTTGAGCGAAGTCTCACTTCCGAGTCCTGCACCATAGGTCGAGACCTTGTTGGCCCAGCGCTCAAACTCGACATCGTGGGTGACGCCGCGCTCTAGCGTGATCGCTTCGTACTCGGTGCGACCGGGCAGCTTGCGACTCGAAGAAGGATCTCCCCCTTCGCGGTGCTTGACCACTTCGGTGCTACGACGCAGCGAAGACACCTTGGTGATTCCGGCCACATAGCGGCCATCCCACTTCACGCGGAAGCGATAGTTCTGATACGGATCAAAGCGGTGTGTGTTGACAGTAAACTGAGGCATGGGAAGTCACTCCTTGGATGGCTACGAGCTCTGACCCGCAAGCTGCTGGAACTTGATCACCACGAACTCTGCAGGACGTAGCGGAGCAAACCCAATGACGATGTTGACGGTGCCCGCTGCGATGTCTGCTGCCGTCGTGGTTTCCTTGTCACACTTGACGAAGTAGGCCTCTCGCGGAGAGCTACCTTGGAACGCACCTTGGCGGAACAGCGTCTGCATGAAGGTACCCAGGTTCAAGCGAATCTGCGCCCACAGCGGCTCATCGTTGGGCTCAAACACAGCCCACTGCGTACCGCGATAGACACTCTCTTCCAGGAAGAGCGCCAGACGACGAACGGACAGATACTTGTACTCATCACCAAGCGCATCGGCACCGCGCAGCGTACGCGCACCCCAGATCACAGGACCGCTTGCCGGGAAGCTACGCAGACAGTTTACGCCGCTCGGGTTGAGCGTTCCGCTGTCACTGTCTGTCAGCTTGGGATCGATGGTGCTGATTCCGTACAGTGCGGCTTCAATGCCCGCAGGAGACTTCCAGACTCCGCGCTGCGCATCGGTGCGCGCGATCACTCCGGCCACGATTCCGCAGGGCGCAAACTCTTCGATCAGATCCCCACGCAGCGGATTGGCCTTGCGAACACGCGGATAGTAAACCACGGCATTGCGCGCTGCGGTTCCTGAAAGACCCAGGTCCGTGACCTTGATGTCAGCCGCACTCTTCGACGACCAAGCCGCAGGAGGATCGACAATCAGGATCGCGCGACGCTTGACACAGTACGAAAGCGCAGTGCTGTAGACAGAGTTTGCAGTGTCTCCGCTGCGCGTATCAGGAGGAATGCACAGCAGGTTCAGCGTGTCGGCCTTATCAAGCGGCGTAAAGTCATAGTCTGCGGATGTCAGCGCATCACTATCGAGCGCCGTTCCTGATGAAGCACGGACGCCCAGCTCACCCGTGGTGGCATGAACCGTGCTGGCAGTAGGAATCGCGGTAGGAATCGATACAGTTCCGTCGCTGGCTGTGGCAACACGGACAAACTTCGAGCTCTGCGCCAGCACCCGATCAACCCGTCGATTGTTGTCTTTGATCGTCAGGTTGACAAAGCGCTCTGTGACCGTTCCTGAGCTAGCAAAGTACGTGATGTTCAGATTGAACAGATCACTTGTGGTGACGCCAAGTCCCTTGGCCACTTCGCTGGCGACATCGCTTGTGCGATCGGTGTAGTCCACAGAGACAAGCAGGTTCTGCGCCCAGACCCCGGGATTGTGCGCACGCAGAGACAGCGTATCGAGCGTAAACTCACCGACGCCACTCAGCGCAGTAACGGTGCCATCGGTAGCCGTCTTGGTGGGCTTGTGAAACAGCCGCACGACGATCGCTTGGCTGCCGCCATTTTGAAAGAAGTCATAGACTGCAAAGCTGACCGTGCTGTCTAGCCACAGGCCGCCGAAGATCCGCTCGTAGTCCCGGTAGCTCGCGATCACGACCGGCTCATTTACGGGTCCGCGCTGGGTTCGTCCCACAAACGCCGTCACAGAGGTCGCAACACCAGTCAACGTGCGGATGCCGCTAGGAATCTCTTCTATGTATACGCCTGGGTAAGTGAGCGAGCTAGGCATCGATACGTACTCCTTTTGCTGCGCGGATACAGAACAGTCACTGCCGCGCGATCTGTTCCCTCTCCGGCCCCTTACCGGGAGGATGGTTCTCTGCTTTAGAGGACAGCGCGTCCTTTCAGCAAGCTTGTTTCCGAAAGACAGGATGGAAGCGCGCGGGTTTGCGGTCTAGTCGATAAAAGCGAAAGCAGAATCGACAAATCATCCACAACCGGGCTTGCGCTCCTCCCGCTACGGTCAGAAAAGATGCCGCAGAATCTGTTTCGCCGCTGGTCGCTGATCTGGATCGCGCTGGGCGCAAACATGTTGTTTGTGATCACGGAAGTGCAGCCGATCTCTGTCCGTGCGGCACATGCGCAAGCGCTGCCACAGCCCGATACAGCGACGCGGTCCCCCAAAGGAACGATCCTGAGCGTGCTGTCATCCACTGTGCGCAAAGACGGATCGATCGTGATCGAAGCGCAGGTTGAGTCTCCGCAAGGAGGCGCGGTCGAGCTGGTGGTGACCCAAAGCGGCGCTCCGATTCCGGTGCAGTCCATCACCCAAAGCCGCGCGCTGGCGAGAGCTGCGCACTACACGATCACACTGACTCCGCCACGCAAAGATGGACTGTTATCGATCGAAGCGCGCGCAGGTGGACAAGGGGTCGCCAAGGCGGATCTGCGTCTGCGCAATGGCGCACCAGAGCAGCGTCCCGCGCTGTATGTCCTGGCGATCGGGGTCAGCCGATATCGATCAGCTGACATTCCTTCTTTGCGCTTTGCTGCCAAAGACGCAAGCGATCTGGCCAGTACCTTACAAAGACAGAGAGATCTGCTGTATCGCGAGATCAACCACCGCATCCTGTCCGATTCCCAAGCCACCAAAGCGCAGGTTCTGGCAGGCTTTCAGTGGCTTGCCCAAGAAGTAAACACCGACGATACAGCGGTTCTGTTTCTGGCCGGACACGGAACCAATGATCCCGATGGAATGTATTACTTTCTGCCTGCCGATTCCGAGGCAGATCGCGCCACGATGATCTCTGCCAGCGAGCTACAAGATGCGCTGCGGCTGATTCGTGGTCGCGTGGTTCTGCTGCTGGATACTTGTCACTCTGGGAATGTGCTCGGAAGACGCAGCATGAATCGCTTGATCAATGAGCTGACCAGTGAAAATCGGATCGTGGTGTTCGCGGCATCGACGGGAGATCAGGTCGCAAGGGAGTCTCCAGCCTGGAAAAACGGAGCCTTTACCAAAGCGCTGGTAGAAGGTCTGCGCGGGGTAGCTGACTATGCAGAAGACAATCAGCTGAGCGTCAGCGAGCTAGAGACCTGGACCAGTGTGCGGGTCGGACAGCTCACCCAGGGAATGCAGACCCCGACGCTGGCCAAGCCAAACGCGGCACCGGACTATGTGATTGCAGCGCTGCCAGTGGAAGGAATCCTGCCCAATCCCAAACGCCAAGGACGCAGAAAGATGCTGTGGGGCGCAGGCGGAATCGTGCTCGGGTTATCGATAGGAATCGGTGTCGCCGTCGGAGTCGCAGTGGACTACAAGAACAACCAAAACGTCTTAGAGCCCAAGTTTTAGATCCGCCCTGTGCGCATCAAACAGAGAGGACATGCATCGTGAAGACGATCTCTGGAAGCAGACAGATAAGACGCATCCTGCATGTGTCTATGCTGCTGTTCGCAAGCCAGCTGGTGGGCTGTCCGCGTCCGCTCCGAAAGGATCAGGACAAAGAGCAAACGCGCGCGATCAGCACAGGCTGGAGCGAAGATCTGCCAGCCGATGGCAACCTCTCTGTATCGCTGCGCGCGCTGCTGGTCACAGGAAAGAGCGAGCGACCGATTGTCGAACAAGAGACGCTACACGCAGGCGATCATCTGTACTTTCTTTTGCGTCTGAGCCAGGCCGCGTATCTGTACGTGGTGCTGTTCGGTCCAGAAGGGGAAGCAACGATCCTGTATCCGCGTGATGCGGGGTCTTCCGCTCGCGTCGCTGCGCGCTGTCCAGTACGAATTCCGGCGCAAGGTACGTTCTATTTGCAGAGCCCGGCAGGACTTCAGGATCTGCGTGTTGTTGCGTCCGCAGAGCCACTTGCGAACAGTGATCCACGTCTGTGTGAACAGCTCCGCTTGCCGTGCGCACAGATGAAGCCAGAGCCAGTGCCCCTGTGTACGCAAGAGCAGACCCGCGCGCTGTTTTCCGCTTTGAAGGTCGCCACCGCAGCCAGCAAGAGCGGACCGGGTTCCGTGGCCGCGCTTCGGCTGCTGCTGACCCAGGAGCCCTGATTCCAGACACAATGGAGCGTATCTGATGCGTACTCCCAGACAGCTACTACGACTGATGGTTCTGCTGCTGTACGTGTGCGTGCAGAGCTGTAGTCCCAGCGACTATCCCGAGGTCGTTGTGAACGTCAGCGGAGTCAGCAGCGAAGTCAAGACACTCAGTGTCAAGACCACGCTCAATGGACGGCCATCGACCAATGCGCTGCCCACGCTCAGTGACGGACTGGATCGCTTTGCGCTGAAGCTCCCCGCAGAGACGCTGGGAACGCTCAAGATTCGCGTAGGAGCCCAAGGACAAGATGGCTGTACGTTCCTAGCCGGTGACACCAGCGTCGAGATCACCGGACCCGGAAGCCAGCAAGCAGAGCTCTCTCTGTCTGATACACAAGGCTGTCTGCTGATTGTTCGCAAGATCGGTGATGGCAGTGGAGATGTCGAGATCTCCGATGGAACGCTGCTGCGCTTTTCGTCCCCGGATCCGCCCGCAGAAGAGTGTCCCACCGAGTCTCTGGTTACCAGCAGCGAACAGAGAGCCTATCCGCTCGATTCCGAGCTGGAAGTACGGGTTGCGATTCCGCCAGATGCGACCCCTGGTTCCTACCTTAGCGCGCTGCGCGGCTGCACCGCTGGAGCGACGGGCTGCCAGGTTCGCATTGGACCCGATACCACCGTCATTGATGTCCAGCTCGATCGCAACGTGGTGTGTAGTCCTGATCAGGTCTGCTGGGAACATCCGCTGCCGCAAGGTGCAGCCCTCCAGCGCATCGATGGACAGAATGGATCAGACATCTGGGCAGTGGGTGATTCCATGCTGCTGCACTGGGAAGGAACGTACTGGTCTGCGCCCCGACATCCCCACATTTACCAGCACCTACGAGGACTGGTGACAGGCCCGAGCAACACCATGGTTGCCGTCGGTGAATCGGGTACGATCCTACGACTTATCAACAATGTCTGGAGCTGTCCAGAGTCACTCGGTTCGGTTCACCTAAACGATGCCTGGGGAATGATGCCGAGTGACCTGTGGGTGGTCGGAAGCCAAGGCATGCTCCAGCACTACGTAGATGGAGTCTGGCAAGCGGTAACGATTCCCGCGCTCAGCGGAGTGGATCTTTTGCGCATCTACGGAATCAGCCAGAGCGAGATCTGGGCCGTCGGCGAAAAAGGAACCGTGCTGCACTACGATGGCAGTGCGTGGACCCAGGTTCCGTTTCCCAGCACAGAGACTCTGTACGGACTGTGGGAAAGCATCAAGAAAGAGGTCTGGATCGTTGGCGATCACGGGCTTAGCGCCAAGATTGTAGACAATCAAGTCACGCTGATTCCTACCGGCACCAGCAGTCGCTTACGCGCCATCTATGCCAAGAGCGAACCAGAGCGCTGGGCCGTTGGAGATGGCGGCATTGTCCTGCGCTTCGATGGCAGCACCTGGAGCCAAGCAGAGAGCGGCACACGCGAAGATCTGAACGCACTGTTTGGGACACGCGACACCGATCTGTGGGCGGTCGGAACAGCAGGAACTCTGCTTCGCTATAACGGGGTGTTTTGGACGCCTGCAAGTGTCTCTCGCAGCAGTCAGACCCTGCTTGGGATTGCAGGAATCCGAACTTCAGGAACAACCGCAACAAACAGCGTATTCGCAGTGGGAGAGCAAGGTACTGTCCTGCGCAACACCGGAACAGACTGGGGCCCCGACAAAGCCTTGGGAGGCGTCTTCAGTCGCACCTTGCGCGCCGTTTCCACCGTCCCAAGCAGCGGCGAAGTCTGGGTGGTTGGCGATGGCGGCTTGGTGGTTCGCTGGGATGGCACACAGATGCAGCTTCCGATCACCGGAACCAGTGCAGATCTCCAGGCCATCTGGTCGCAGCCAAGCCTGGCGCTGGCGGTCGGAACAGGGGGAGTGCTGGCGCGCTATGGTGGCAGCAACTGGACGAGTGCGCCGCTGCCTGCTGCGATGGGACGAACGCTGCGTGCGGTGTTCGGTACGGCGTCAAACAGCGTCTGGATGGGCGGTGATGGCGGCACGCTCCTGTTCTGGAACGGAGCAAGCGCCGCAGCAGTTCCCAGCCCGGTGAGCGATGCGGTGTACGGAATCTGGGGAAGCTCACCAAGCAAGCTGTGGGCTGTTGCAGAGCGTGGACGCATTCTCCGCTTCAACGGTGCAACCTGGTCGATGGATGCGCAGGCCAGCGCGCTGACTGCACAGACGCTGCGCGCGATTGCGGGGGTAAGTGACTCCCTGGTGTACGCAGTGGGAGACGGCGGAGTCCTGCTCCGCTTCGATGGAACACGCTGGTCGGCAATCGACACCGGAACCAGTCGCAGCTTGTCTGCACTGTACGTAGATCCAGCCGGAGTGGTGCTCATGGTCGCGCAGGGAGGTGCCATCTTTCGCTATCTTCCTACGCCCAAAAAATGATCTGCGCGGGCTCCCAAATGGACTCCCAATGGACTCCCAATCGACTCCCAATCGACTCCCAATCGACTCCCAATGGACTCCCAATGGACTCCGACATCAGCGCGTAGACTGCTGCGTGTTTGCCAGGAAGTCTACGTTGGCTCTAGCACTTCAAGGCGCGGTGACAGCTCGCTCAGCTTGGCCGGTGCGTGCTCCAAGATCCGTCGCACATCCATTCGGTGCGAGCGGCGCTCAGGAGACAGTCCATAGATCGCTCCCTTGAGGTTCGGAAGCACTCCCAACGAGTCGATTCCCAAGTCCAGCGAAGACTCTGCGCAGAGCGAAGGAAGCGGAAATAGCGCATGACCTTGACTCCCAAACTCACGCAGCGTCTCCATGTCATCGAACTCACCCAGCACGCGAACCCGGATCTTGTGCGCGCTCAGCCACTCTTCTAGTAGCGCCCGCAGACCCGAGCTACGACTGGGCAGCAGCATCGGCGCACCGGCCAAGGAATAAGGAAAGTGCTCACGGTATGCATCGACAAGCTGCGACGTTCCATACACCGCGATCGACGTATCCATCAGCGGACGACAGTAGATGTGCTGCGACAGACCTTGCGGTGGCTTTTCTTCCGTCAAGATCAAGTGCAGCCCACCCGCAGACATCAGCGAAAGGAGCTGTTCCAGACTCCCTTGATGAAGCCGCAGCGGCCCCTGTTCTGTACGCGGCAGCGCCGGAGCCAGCAGTCGATACAGTAGACGCTTGGGAATCGTACTCACCACGCCCACATGCAGCGGCGTCTTGGTCATCTCTGTCTTGCCATCCACAGACTCCGACAGCTCCATACCCAAGCGAAAGATCTCGTTGGCATAGTGCAGGATGTCGTTGCCCAGCGCGGTCAGGACCAGCGAGCGACCACTGCGCACAAACAGCTCTCCGTGCAGGTGTTCTTCCAGCGCGCGAATCTGGGTGCTGAGCGTCGAGTGCGAGAGCCGAAGCTGCGCAGCCGCACGAGACAGACTGCCCTCATGCGCCACACGCCAAAAATAGTAGAGGTGATGATAGTTCAGCCAGCCATTCCCATTCGCAAACATGATTCCCCCTTGTCGCTCTATCTGAAAGCGCGAGGATGCTGCGGGTGTCCGGGTCTGTGTCTGCGCTTTTTTCAACGCAAATACAGCTCGCGCCTTATGACCTAGACTCGCAGGCGCGATATTTGGGAAACATCAAATGAATATTTTTTAGGCCCCTGAATCAAACACATCACCTCTTCATCATTTTCTCTCGATAAACAACACATCAAATCTTAATCGCTCGAAGCCCATTTCGCATCTACCACGTTTCATTCCAGCGAACATTAGATCAGGTATTGATAGGTACGACAGATCGCACCGAACATTTTTGCACTGCGATCAGGACGCGACACATGTCTTCGATCGGCGATATGCCAATCGATCAACTGATCTTAATCGCATTATGAATGTTTATTATACCTTTTTAGTTCGATATAAAAACGCCTGGCCTTTTCTTGACTGATTCCAAATTCACGAGCCAACGTCTGCGCACCAAGACGCAACAAATAGCTAACTGTATAGAGTCGAAATGGAAAATAACTGAGTCCAGCAGCGTTGGCTGCAGCTCGAATCGACCTTATATCAAAATCGTTATACAAATCGTACTGGGTCATACGATGCCCCATCTTGCGCAGAGACGGTGGCGTGATCTTCTTGGGCGGATTCGACGGCTTCTGCTGCGACAGGAGATTGCTCTGTAAGACTCCGTCGTCTGCGTTATCATTGATAAAATCATTCTTCTTGTCATCGAGCACAGAGCTGATGATTGGAAGATTTTTCTTATCGTCCAGCACAGAGCTAATGATCGGCTGCTTCGGCTTATCGTCCAGCGTAGAGCTGATGATTGGCTGCTTCGATGTATCATCCAGTACGGAGTTATTACTCGGTGAGTTATGATTGTTTTGAATCACCTGAGGCAGCGGTGCTACGATCTTCGGCATAGGCACTACCATCTTCGGTACTGGTGCTACATTGACCTGATTGTTATTCAGCGAAGGAACGATCTGCGGCACTGGCGCTACGTTAACCTGATTGCTATTCAAAACCAACGACTGCTGACTTGGTTGATGTTGAATGACATTGTTGTTGTTATTATTTTGCTGCTCAGGCGGATTGATTCTTCTTGTCTGTGTATTTTTATTTACATCCAAATATTCTTCATACCAATGACCGTCAGCGCCGCGATACACACGGCTATCGTTTTCAGATTGATTCACAACCAAAGGCTGAACAGATTCATCTTGATTGTCATCATCTTTCTCTTGAAAAAGATCGACACTCGATAAGTCATTATTAGATAAGTTATTATTAGACAAATTTAGCAGCGATGACTGGCTCTGTACGTTGGAGTTCAGGTTGGAGCTTGAGTGATGATGATTCAAGCGACTTAGGAATGGCGGTGGACGCAGTATATTTGCACTCGACTGAATGTGCGATGATGGGTTATTCTGTCGATTTTGCAGCAATGTCGCTCGCGGTGGTGGAGCCATTGACAATACAGCATTCGAATCAATATTCATCATGCTCATGGAACGAGGAATCGGTGCTGGGCTACGAAGATTTGGAACGCTCTCTTGTTTCGTGGTGCTGAGCCCCAACATGCTGGAGACTTCTTTTTCGTTCAATTTTCCTTCATCGTGATAGATATCCCATTGGGAATTCACCAAATTCGAAGGAACACGCACACGGACAGTGGTGGCGCGATCTCCATGTGAGCCAGTTGCCAAGTGCTTGTCATGAAACGTCTGACCCTTTTGCGGGCCATACATTTCAAAGTTCCAGCGATTCTCATCAAACTTCCAAGGATCTAAGCTACTGGCTTCTGCTTCCAACGCAACCCGATCCGGGCCATCTTTGGCAATCACACCAGCCCAGTGAAACTGGAACTGACTGTTGCCTCCTTTCCAATCTTTTGAGCTTGGATCGGTGATCATTGCATAGCCTTCTCCTACCTCTGGAAATACAAATCTATTGATCGATACAGCCTCATCATAGGCTTTCTGTCCATCTGGAGGCATTGCATAATAAGCATCTACATATTGCTTTGCATTTTTCATTCCTCTGAAGTATGTAATTCTTTTCATTTTGTTGTAAACTGGCTGATGGATTTCTTCATTGATATATTGTGGATTGGCCTTCAAAAATTTCTCAATCGAGTTTTGATGAATTTCATTGCGAAATGAAACCGGATGCGCGTTTCTTCCGGTTACGCTTAACTGATTATTGTTGCTGCCGATCGCTTTATAAAGAGCTTCCCTGGTGCCGCTGGCAGAGCCCATGATGGCAGACGAAGACTTACCGCAGTCATGCCAGAGCTTCATATGCTTCCAGCCTTGCGAGCTGTGCAGCTTACTATTGTCTAGATTTGATTTCACATTTGCTGCATTCAGATTGCTATGTTTAACACCATGCATGCCCAATTTATCGTCGTCTTTGCTTTTCCATTGGGGGAAGCACTTAAAAAGATGCTTGGTTACTGTTTGGCCAGACTTATCTTGATACTGGCGACTCTTTTCAGGCAATTGAATCGCATCGGGATCTGCCAACCGGACAAACGAACCGGCAGCTTCCAGCGCTTGGTTTGATTCAGCTATCTTGTCTTTCGTGGCATACAGCACATCCTTGCCATGGCCATAGCACATCATTTCACTGTTTTCACTGACAAATCGTGTTAAATTGTATGTTGGTGACTTTTGATTATCGAGATCCTTCTCTTCCGTATAGAATTGAACACACGAAGAGGAAGGGCTGCTCTGCTGATTTGAACAAGACCAAGTGATCTGATCAAGCTGAGACTGAACGGATTCCCCACGCACAACTGCATGAGCAATCTGTTCGGCTTGCTGTTCGTAGGCATCTCCCGACTCTCCGATACCTTGTGATAGCTGCACGCCAGACTGCTGCTGAATGACGTGAGCGGCTTCGTGTGCAACGACATGCAGGCTGGGATTTTGTGCATCAAAGGCAATTCGATTTCCCATGGTAAAGCCACGAGCACCGAGCGTTTGTGTTGCATCACGCGCGCTCGATCCGACAAATGACCGAATGCCACTTAGATCATGATGACCAAATGAGTGCTGAAGACGACTGAGAAAGGGAAGCGGGGATCCACTTCCTTGCGTCCCAAGCGCTGCCAAGCTGCGTACTTGGGATGCTTGTAGCGATTGCTTGGAATCAGCCACTTTCTCTTGCGACTTGCTGGACTGCGGCGCGGGCACCTTGGTTCGGCTCATGACTATCCCATCCCATGCAGAAGAAACAGACACAGGTACAGTCAAGGTTGCGACTGTCCAGAAACAGATGGGTGTAGATAAAAGCGAGAGCTGATGTCGATTGGCTCAACAGACCACAGTCCCCCATGCAGTCCAGCCTGCTCTGTTCTTCAAGCGAAATCGCTGATCGCAGGTGCCGTGCGTTCCGTTCCCAGCGACGCGCAGTAAGCGAACCAAGGACTCGCGCAGCCAGATACAAGGACAGCCGCACGCTTCGCTAACGTATTCGATTCCTGGCTGGTCTTGGCACTGCACGCGGAGAGAGTGCGCGCACATCCACAGCTGGATCCGTCTGCGCGCGCGTGGCCACCACCGCGTGGTCGAGCGCCGCCAGGATCGCGCGGGCGTGTTCCAGAAAGACTTGTCCCGACGGCAGCAGCGTCATTCCGCGCGGCGTTCGCGCAAAGAGCTGCGTACCGATTTCGTCTTCCAGCGCGCGGATCTGCCGACTGAGCGGCGGCTGTGCAACATGAAGTCGCAGCGCGGCGCGTCCGACGTTGCCTTCCTCGGCGACTGCGACGAAATAGCGGATCTGGGACAAGCTCACGTCTGTGATCGTGCCGAGCGTCGCGCAGCAGGTCAAGTCGCAGCCCGCCAAGCAGCCAGATCAAATCGGTATTGGATCGTCCAAACGGACGCACGGCACGATGCACAGATGGCAATCGAAATCCTGAGCCCGGCCCAGATTGAGCGAATGCGACGAGCAGGACGGGTGGCAGCCCAGACGCTGGCGTACGTGGGCTCGCAGCTTCGGGCGGGCATGACCACAGCGGACATCGACAAGCTGGTACGCGACGACACCGCCCGCCAAGGAGGCCGCCCCAGCCAGCTCGGCTATCAGGGCTTCCCGGCCGCCGTCTGCACCAGTCGCAACAGCGTCGTCTGCCACGGCATCCCCAGCCCGTACGAGCGACTCGAAGCAGGCGACATCATCAACATTGATGTCACCACCCGCGTAGACGGCTTCCACGGCGACACCAGCGCCATGTTCTGCATCGGCGAAGTCAGCCCCGACGCCCAGCGCATTGTTGATATCGCTCGGCGCTGTCGCGATGTCGGAATCGCCGTCATTCGGGACGGTGTACGCCTGGGCGACATCGGCGCAGCCATCGAAGAGCTTGCCCGCCAAGAAGGCGTCAGCGTCGTCACAGAGATCGGAGGACACGGCATCGGACGCCACATGCACATGGATCCGCACGTCTCTCACACCGGCAAGCGCGGCTCGGGCCTGCGACTCAAGACAGGCATGGCGCTGACCATCGAGCCCATGATCAACTTGGGCCAGGCAGCCATTCGCCAGCTCGATGACGGCTGGACGATCGTCACGGCGGACGGCAGCCTCAGCGCCCAGTGGGAACACACCATCGTCGTCACCCGCGACGGAGCCGAGATCATGACCCGTCTTTCCTAGCGCCAAGTCTGCGCTGGGCGCTCCATCAAGCGTGCAGACATGCTACGTCGTCCAGACGCCGGGCGCATCAGACTCCCGACGCTTGCGCCATGAAGCTACAGCCACTGTCCCTAGAAACGGACGAATCTGCGACGGGAGCACGCCACTATCTGACGCCCATCGGTCGGCTCCCCAGCGTCACCACCGTCCTACGCGCCACACGCCACGAGCTGGCTCCGCGTGATGTCGTCGAGTCCGTCCAAGACAAGCAGGCCAGAGCGCGAGGAACCGCTGTGCATCAAGAGATCGAACGGTATCTCCTGACGCAGCGCGAACCGCCTGACGCGTCGTCGTTCTTTGTGTCCGTACGCGGCTTTCTTCGTCGGATGGACAGCGTAGCGCTCCTGGAAGGCGCAGTCTGGCACGAGTCCGGCTTTGCAGGCCGAGTGGACTGTGTCGCAGCGGTCGATGGTGTACTCAGCGTCATTGACTGGAAGACCGCGCGCGCCCCCAGAGCCGCAGCGTGGGTCGGCGATGATCACCTACAAGTCGCGGCGTATCGCGCTGCCGTTGCGTCCCGGTATGGAATCACCATCAGGCGCAGCTTCGTTGTGGTTGCGCTCTGCGATCGCCCCGCCCAGGTCTTTGAGACCCGCTCGCTGGACGCTTCCTATCAAGCCTTTCTGCGACGGCTCGCCGCCTTTCACAACCAGCAGGAACGCAGCCCCCAAGCAGCCAGCGAGTCCAGCGCCTGATCCCATCCTACGTCCACACACCGCATCCCAACCGTTGGGACTCCGTACAGACTCCTTTCGCACTCCTTTCGCACTCCTTTCGCACTCCTTTCGCACTCCTTTCGCACTCCGTACAGACTCCTTTCAGACTCCGTTTGGGAGCTGCTGGTTCCGCGCTCCGTGGTCCTTTGGTGGTCCCCACAAGTACGCGCTACGGCTCGACGAAACACCGGATCGCAGCCCCGCACGCAGCCCACCCACCGATGGCACAACCCCGCGCGCTCGCTGCGCTTTTCCGCATCCTCGGCAGCTTGTCATACATGATGCGGGTGTCGTTGCCGCGAGAGCGCGTCACATCCATCGCGACCACGATCGGCGTATCGTTTTTGCATTCTCGAATCTTGCCGTTTGGATCGAGCTGCGGATGAACACCGCGACGCGCCGATGCTTCTGCGGCTGAGCCATAGCCACGATACGTAAACACATCGCGCTGATTGGCTCTGGCATCCAGCGCAATGTCTTCATCGTAAAACCCACCACCCATAGAAGTCCTCCGTGTCCAAGCGCCAGGCAGACCCGTCGTCACAGCCCGGACGGCTCATCCATATCCAGCGGTAGAAAGCGAGAAGGTCCAAACACCTCGGTGCGTAGCGACTCTAGCTGCGCTGCTGTCTCCCACGCATCTTGCGCACGCTGCCGAGGACTGTCGCGAGTCAGAAACTGCACAAAGCGCGCAAAGCGCTCATCGACCTGCGGCGGAATCGTCCCCAGCCGCACATCACCCCCGAGCAGATAGACCATCGTCTTGCCCAGCGAGTACAGATCTGACGAAGGCAGCGGCAGCTTCCGCGCCATCACTTCGGGCGGACTGAAGTCCGGGTTGTGCGCGCGAAAGCCCTGCCCCGTCTTTTCCGGCGCCACCACCGAATACGTCCAGTCGATCAAAAAGACGTTGTGGTCCGCAGGTCGCAACAGCAGGTGCGCGGGCTCGATGTTGGCGTGAATGATTCCTTGCTGATGCGCAAAGCCCAGCGCCGACAGCGAGCGCGCCAGCACCCACGCCACATGCTCGGCATTGAGCCCGGACGGATAGCGCTCTCGCACCGTGTCCAAGTCGTAGCCATCCAGGTACGCAAAGATGCTGCCCGCTTGCCCCGTTGGGGCCATAAACTGATCGAGCAGAATCGGCAGGTGCTTGCGCTGCGGTCCGTCACAGCCTTGCAGCGTCCGTACGATCCGCGCTTCTTCCATCAAGAAGTCGTTGTCTTCGCGCTGCATCGCCACCTTGACCGTCACCGGCTGTCCTTCGTGCGGACCTTGGATCCCGACGCCGCGATAGAGCATCGCCAGATCTCCCTGCGCCATGATGCGCTGCACCCGATAGCTCCCCGACGGAGTGGTCACCGTAAAGTCCACCTCGGAAGTCGGCGCGGGCGTCGGCACACTACGCAGCCGAGTCGGCGGACGCACAGCCGCAGCAGGCGCTGGCGTCGGCTCTCGGTCGCTTGGCTCGCTCGTGAGGCGCTGACTCTCTAGCTCGCGCACCGCCCGCTGATGCCAGTCGTACAGCTTGCTCAGCAGGTGCCGGGCGCTGTTTTGCGCCAAGCTGTTGGAACCAAACCGCTCGGGCCGCAGTCGCCGCACCAGCACCACGTACTCTTCTTCCAGCAGAATCAGCCGCTCATCGACGCCAAGCTCCCGCAGAAGGAGCGACGGAAAGACATCCTGCGTCGAGCGCGCCGCCATCACGAGCGACTGCATCTCGGCCAGATCTTCATGAAGCAACGAAGTCCCCCAGCTTGGGCTCATCTGCCCCGCACTCGGGCTGCCCACTCACGAGAATAGGCGTCCCGCCCAGGCGACAACAGTCAGATTGCCAGCTTGTAGAAATCGCTCTGTTTTTTCGGGCGTGGACGTGGTGACTGGGCTCGGCCCGCGTGAAAAGTCAGCGAGCAGCCATCGCAGAGGTGTACACCCGGAAGCTCTTGGGCACTGCGGCCACCGAAAAGACATGCACCGTAAACGGACACTCGTCCCCGGCGGTCAGCGTCTGCTGCGGAAGGATGCCGTCTTGCATGCCCACGATCTTTTTGTCGGCCCCATACAGCAGCGCCACGACGCGAACATGCTGCACGGCGGACTGGCTCTTGTTGCGCAGCCTGCCGCTTAGGTTGTAGCCGCCCAGGGAAGTCGGCACCAGCTTCGGCTCCTCGACCGAAAGCTCAAAGCGCTGCGGCGAGCCGTACGTCATCGCCTTGGGCGTAAACTGATAGCTGATCGACTCGTACTTTGGCGCATGCGACACAAGGAGCTTCACCGGGAACTCCTCGCCAGGCAAAAGGTTCATGCTGGACGCAAAGCCCATCCCCACCGCCAGCTTGTGGTGCTGCGCATCCCACAGCGTTGCTTCCACCCGAGGATGATCGAGCGGCGCTTCCCCGGTGTTCTTCACCAAGCCGACGATGTACAGGTTGCCCACCCGATCCGGCAGCTCCACCGCGCCCTCGAACGTGCCGCGAACCACCTTGGGCGCTTCCACCGCTTGTCCACCAAACTCCTGTGGTGGCGATGCGCTCGGCAGCGGTCCCGAGCTGGTCCCAGGGCTGCGCCCAAAGTGCTTTTCCAGGCTGGATGCCACGCTCCGCTGAATCATCCGCGACCGAGCCGCTTGCCGACGCTGCTCCGCCAGCTTGACCCGCAGGGCAATCAGCGCCACCACGCCACCAATCAGCAGCACCACCTTCGCGATGCTCTTGGCCGAGCTTGGCGACGCAGGGACCGGACGCTGACCCGCAGCGCGCACCGGCTTTTCCGAAGGTGCCGAGATGTGCAAGCTGGCCTTGCAGTGGTTGCAGCGATACTCCCCTTCGGACAGTCGCGTCAGATCGGTGCTGGCACAGTGTTCACAGCGCAAGATGTTCACGATGACGATCCTCTCAAGTAACGCCCCGTGCAGGTGAATCCCCCACCGCACAGAGCTGCCGGGTGATTTTACCAGCAGCCCCAGCCCGCCGGAGCGAAAATCCCGAGTCCCCCCTCGGTGACCGCGGCGCGGTTCGAACGCGCGACCTACTGTTTAGGAAACAGTTGCTCTATCCAACTGAGCTACGCAGTCAAAAAGGCCGCCCAGCCTATACCACGACTTGTCGGCCCTTGCCTACCTTCGTATTGACCCTTACCGACCAAGCGGCGCAGCTTACGCGCGACGCATCAGCGCGTAGTAGACGATGCCCGCCCCCGCAAAGCCCACAAACCACGCAAAGTCATACAGCCCTTTGAGTGAGGGAAACAAAAGGCCTCCCCACGCGAGCCCACAGCCCACCACCGTTGCCGCCACCGCTGCCGGATTCCAGCCGTGCCGATAGCGATAGCAGCCATCGGGAACGTACAGATCGAACAGCTTCAGGTTCTTGTTCCGAATCACCCAGTAGTCCAGCACCATGATTGCGGCTATCGCCCCGAGCCCGCCCGAATACAGCACCAGCCAGCCGACCAGGTACGCATGCGAGTCCTCGGTCAGCTTCCACGGCATGCACAAGATCCCGACAATGCCCGTGATGAGCGCACCGCGCCGGAAGTCGATGTGTTTGGGCCACGCGTTGGCAAAGTCGTTGGCGGGCGATACCACGTTTGCCGCAATGTTCACGGCCAGCGTCGCAATCACCAGCGTCAGCGCAGACAGACCGACCCACAGCGGATCTTGTAGCTCGGCGATCAGAAGCTCTGGCTTCCAGATGGCTTTGCCAAACACCACCGAGGTCGCCGACGTGATGATCACCGCCATCGCCGAAAAGCCAAACATCGTCGTTGGCAGCGCCACCGTCTGCCCGATCATCTGCGCGCGCTGCGACTTCCCGTAGCGGGTAAAGTCCGGCATGTTCAGCGACAGCGTGGCCCAAAAGCCCACCATGCCGGTCAGCGCCACCGGGAACACCTTCCAGAACTGCCCACTGCTGAGCGTCGCCGGACGATCGATGATCGGCCCGAGCCCGTTGGCCTTCTTCACCGCCCACACCAGCAGCACGCCCGCCATCACCAGCACAAAAGGTGCCGCGAAGTTTTCCAGCTTCCGCACCAGATCCATGCCTCGGAAGATCACAAAGATGTTCAGTCCCCAAAACAGCAGGAACGACAGCCACTGCGTCGGCAGATAGCCCCCAATCGGAGCGCTCCCCAGCAGGTGCGGCCAGCCACTGCTCAGCGATCCGAAGAACGTGTGCAGCACCGATCCGCCAATCCAGGCATTGATCCCGAACCAGCCGCACGCCACCAGCGCGCGCATCAGGGCCGGAAGGTTTGCCCCATACGACCCGTAGCTGGCACGCAGCAGCACCGGAAACGGAATGCCGTAGCGCGTCCCGGGATGACTGTTTAGCAAGATCGGAACAAGGACAATCACGTTGCCCAGCAGGATCGTAAACAGCGCTTGCCCCCACGACATCCCGGCATCGATCAGACCCGACGCCAGCATGTACGTAGGAATGCAGTGCGCCATCGAGATCCACAGCGCCGCAAAGTTGTAGGTCGTCCACTGCCGCTCCGCGATCGGAACCGGTGCCAGGTCGGGGTTGTACAGCGGACTATCGGTCAGCGCCCGGAGGTTTTCCTCATCAAGCTCGATGCGTCCATCGGGATGGTGGATCTCGGCCATGGTCCGACTCCTTGCGCAACGATCAGACAGAGACTTCCGACAGACCGGCATCCAGATGGGCCAGCGCTTCGTCGATCTGCGACTCAGTCACCAGCATCGGTGGAGCAATCCGCAGCGTGTTGCCATACAGACCGCCCTTGCCAATCAAGAAGTGACGCCTGCGCAGCACTTCAATCATTTGGTTCGCGCGCTTGGCCGATGGTTCCTTGGTCTTGCGATCTTCGACCAGCTCGATGCCTTGCATCAGGCCCATGCCGCGAACGTCGCCGATGATCGGAAACTTCTCTTGCAGCGCCAACAGCCCCTGGCGCAGCCGATTCCCAAGCCGAGCCGCGCGCTGTGGAATGTCTTCCCGCTGCATGACATGAATCGTGGCCAGCGCCGCCACCGAAGAGATCGGATTGCCGCCGTACGTCGAGATCGTCAGTCCCTTAAACGACGCTGCGATTTCCTTGCTGGTGATCGTTGCCGCCATCGGCATGCCCGAAGCAATGCCTTTGGCAAACGTCATGATGTCCGGCTGCACCCCAAAGTGCTCGATTCCGTTCCAGTACGTTCCGGTGCGGCCAAAGCCAGTCTGCACTTCATCACAGATGAACAGCGCGCCCGCTTTGCGAATCGGCTCCAGCACTTTCTGGAAGTACTCCTTCGGCGGCGTGATAAAGCCCCCGACCCCCAAGATCGGCTCTGCAATAAACGCCGCAGGCTGTCCGGTCGTGGTCGTCGCCAGCACTTCCTTTACGTCGTCCGCACAGCGAATGTCACAGGAAGGATAGGTCTGGCCAAACGGACAGCGATAACAGTACGGCGCGGGCATCAGGCTGATTCCCGGCATCACCGGCGCAATCGGTCGCCACGATGCGTGACCCATCGCGCTGATCGCGTACATACCGCGCCCCGAATAGCTGTGCCGCAGCGCCACGATTTCCTGTCTGCCGGTATGCAGCTTGGCCAGCAGCACCGCCATCTCGTCGGCTTCGCTTCCCGAGTTGGAAAAGAACGACTGCTGCATGTTGCCCGGCGTGATCTCGGCCATCTTCTGCGCCAGCCGAACAATCCATTCGTTTTGATACAGCGTCGAGGTATGTCCCAGCGTCCCGAGCTGCTCTCGTACCGCGCCAATCACCTCGGGATGACAGTGGCCCAGGCTGACGGTCAGGATGCCGCCAAAGAAGTCCAGATACTTCTGTCCTTCCGCATCAAACAGGAACATGCCATCGCCACGCTGAAGCACCAGCGACTCTGGATAGTAGTGAAACGTGGACGGCATCATGTACTCACGATGCAGCTGGCGCACGGTGGCCGAGTCCAAGTTCTGCAAGACCTGAAGGTGCTTCTTTCCGTCCGCGCCCACTACAACAGTGCCGTGCTCTTGGTGGCTCATGATGGCTTCTCCTTACCCGTGGTAACAGTGAAAGAGCGGACACTAACAAGGTTACAAGCCCGGCGGAAGTGGTCGTGTGTAGTCGCTGCTGCTTGTCGCTTGCATGGCGCACAAAAAGGTGACTTCATGACGCGATAGGTCATGGCCGACAAGCTGTCTCGTCGCGAGCTGTTTTCGATCTTCCGCCGCTCGGTGGACGAAGCAGTACGCCCCAAAGGTCCACCGCCACCGCTGCGTCCCCCCGGTGCCATCGCCGAAGCGAAGCTGGCCGATGTCTGTCTGCGCTGCGGTCGCTGCGAAGCCATCTGTCCGCGCCAAGCGATTCATCCGCTCTCTGACGAACACGGAGCCGCGCAAGGAACCCCGGCCATCGTGGCGCGGCAAGCGCCGTGCGTGCTGTGTGAAGGGCTGCTCTGCACCACCGTCTGTCCAAGCGGGGCCCTTGTGCCCGTGCGGCGCGCCACCGAAGTCCAGATGGGCAAAGCCACCATTGACACATCGCGTTGTCTGCCGCATCGCGGCGACAAGTGCTCTGTCTGTCTGGACCGCTGCCCGATTCAAGGAGCGCTGCGGCTGGATGCCCACGGCAAGCCCACCGTCACTGACTTTTGCACCGGCTGCGGCATCTGCGAATACTACTGTCCGACCGAGCCAACCTCGATTCGGATTCGGCCCTGGAGCACCCTGCGGTGACAGGCCGTCCGCGCATCGTCATCCGTCCGGCCTGCCCGTCCGATCACGGCGGACTGCGTGTACTGGCCAGCGAGCTGGCCTACGGACCGCTGCTGTCCCGCTATGGGTCCGATCCACACAAGCTTGGCGATGAGCTTTGCCAGCTCTGCACGCCCCCAGCAGGTTCGGCCACGCCCACAGAGTCACTCCTGGTCGCGGTCGTGGACGCTCAGCATCACGGCCCGGCAGCACCCGCTGCTGCACCTCCATCCAGCACCCCAGTGACCCCCGCCCCAGCCCCGCTGCTCGGCTTTGCGCGCTACGCCCAGAGCGGCATGTTTGGGAGCCTTGGCGGATACCTCAAGCTCATCGCCATCGCCGCTTCGCACACCGGACAAGGAACCGGATCCCGGCTGCTCGCTGCGGTGGAAGACGCCGTGCGCATCCACAGCCGCGATCTGTTCCTGCTGGCATCGCACTTCAATGACGGCGCGCACCGCTTCTACGGGCGTCACGGCTATCAGGAAGTGGGACGCCTGCCGGACTATGTGCGGACCGAGATCACCGAGCTGATCTTTTGGAAGAGACTGCGCCCCAAGTAATCACCCCGGCTGCCAAACCACCGCTACGGTGCGGCGTACGCCTCCGTCAGATGGACAAAACCCCTACCTGCCCGAAGTGCGAACGCAGTATCCTCTGATCGTACAGACGACCGATCTGTGGGTCTGTAGGTGGGACAAGATGCCGCAGTGTCCTCACGAAGCAAGCTGCCGATTGTTTCCGCTCTTTTCCATGAGCGGAACGCTGGCTGTGTGGAAGACCAACTACTGTAGAAGCGACTACACCCGCTGCGCGCGCTATCAGCGAAGCCTCCGCGAGGCATGGGTTCCTGATAATCTACTTCCGAGCGGAGTGCTCCTAAAGAAGGTCGTAAAATGACGTACTGGCCCCTCTGGCTCTGTGCGCTGGCTCTGGCGGGGGTTGCACTGATTCACTGGCTACTGCTCGGGCGGATGTTCGCCGTCTCTGGTCGCTTCACTGCGCTGACCGATGCACTGCGACTTCGCAAAAAGGACTCGGATTCCCAAACCAGCCTGTCCCAAGAGGAGCTGATGGAAGCCCTGCGGGCCGCTACGCTTGCGGAGTTTGGTCTGTCCGAAGAACAAGCCGCCACGCTGGATGCAGAGCTACACGTCCCAGTCCAGCCAGCTCCGCCGCTTCTGCCCAAGCCCAAGCAGAGCGCTGCCGTTCACCTTCTGTTTTTTGTGGCCATCGCACTGGGCGCGGCGCTCTCTGCTCACCTGGCAGGGGCCCACTCGGATCGCGCCCTGTTCTTTGCGACGTTTGGACACCATCCTCTGGCACTTGGCACTGTCCTCTTTGGTGGCGGCCTGCTGGTTGGCTTCGGCACCCGGATGGCGGGCGGCTGCACCTCTGGACACGGCCTGTGCGGAGTCAGTCGCTTTCAGCCCGGAAGCTTGCTGGCCACGGTTTCGTTCTTTGGTGCGGGCATCCTGACCTCGCTGCTGCTGGGGGCCCTGCGATGAAGGACACGCTGGGAACCGTCGCCGTGGGACTGCTGTTCGGCTTCTGTCTTCATCGCATTGGCTTTGGCTCCTGGGATGAAGTCCACAAGATGTTTACCTTTGCCAGCCTGCGACTGCTGCTGGGCTTTGGCGGTGCGGTTGCCCTCTTGGCACTTGGCTTTGCGCTGATTGCCAAGCTTCAGCACCCCAAGTGGGCCCCGCGTCCGATCCACAAAGGCACGATTCCCGGCGGCATCCTGTTTGGCGTCGGCTGGGCCCTGTGCGGAGCCTGTCCATCCATTGCACTCGTCCAGCTGGGCGATGGTCAGTGGCTGTCCCTGCTGTCACTTGCCGGGATCGTGCTGGGCAACGCGCTGTACGCCCCAATCCACGCCCGCTGGCTGCGATTCGACAGCGGCACCTGCGCAAACGACTAAGAGCGCCAAACACCACCTACTGCGGACCCCGCTGGCTGCCTCGTCGGTCCTCACCTACTTTGGCGTACGCGCTGGTCTTCCGCTTTGCAATCGCGGTTCTTCCTGGCGGTTTCGTTTGGTGTTCTACGCGATCCCCCAAGCCATCTACTGCGTGGGGCACGCAGCTTACATCCGCTGCGGAGTCACCGACTGGATCTGCGCCAGGTTGAACACGCTGCACTCACCCCAGCCGCAGCTTGTCTTGTACGTCGCTTGCTTGCCGCAGCCACGCACGCTGAAGGTGTGGTTTTTGACCCCCATCATGTCGCCATCGTTGGACAGCTTGACCATCTGAAGCTGCGCCCGGTCACAGCCCAGCTCCAGCGATGCTTGGGCCACCACTTGTTCTTCTTCCACACTCAGTCTGCCGGGATCTGCCCCTGACTTCGGCGTTGCCGCGCAGCCAACCCACAGACTTGCAAACAGAAGCGTAGAAAAGAACCGTATCATCACCGCTTCCTTCATACACCCAGCATGACCCACACGGACACACTATCCAAACGGCGTTCCCTGGTGGGTCCACCCGCACCGAGGCTGCTGCGGGCAGGCTGCGTGACGGAAGCGTCCACAAAGTCAGGCAAGCTTGCTAGTCTGCAAGACGCAAGGAGCAAACTGCGATGGCGAAAAAGTCGAGCGATTCTGCCCACCGGCTGGCGTCCGATTCCCAAGAAGTGCCAAGGCGCGCGCTCAGCCAGGAATCGACCTCCAAGATGTCGTGGCAGTCGTTTGGCATCCTCGCTGGCATTGTGTCGGTCACCGGCATCTTGCTCTTTGAGCTAAAGCCGCTGGCGCTCACGCTACATCCCGATGCGATCTCCCATGCCTCGTCGTTTCTTGCGGTGGCAGTGATTCTGTCGCTGTTTCTAGAGCGAGCCCTGGAGGTCTTTGTCGGGGTCTGGCGTGACCCCGAGCAGATCACCCTGGATGCGCGCTGGTCTTTTGAAGAGCAGCACCAGAAGCAAGCCAGCGAGCGCCACGATCAAAAAGAATACGAAGCGGCGACCGAGGCCCTGCGCACGCTCAACCTACAGCGCGCCGCGTATCGCATCGGAACCCAGAAGTTTGCGATGCGCGCCGCCTTTGCGGCAGGCCTGCTGATCAGCGTCGCGGGCCTGCGCTGCCTGGATGGCTTGATCGAGCCCAAGACCAGTGCTGGCAGCATCAGCGAGCTTCAGCGCTTTTTGTTCCAGCTGGTGGACGTGATGCTGACGGGCGGTCTGATTGCCGGTGGCAGCGAAGGGCTTCACAAGCTCAGCCAGATTTACTCCACCTTTGTGGATACCACCAACAAGCGCCTGCGCGAAGGCCCGCCGGTCAGCCCGATCCCCAGCCAGCCCACCGGCCAGCCCGTACAGCCGCCAAGCAAGCCCCCCGCCGCAGCCGCCGCAACTGATTCCAGCCCGACAGGCGCACCGCCCGCATCCGGTCCCGCCCGCCCCTAACGCCACCCATCGGCTGTGGCAGCCGCAGCCCGAGCGCGGATTTCTGCCCCACCACCTGCCCACCGGCCGCTTGGAGTGCGGTTTTGGGCTTCCATCCGAAATGGATCGGACTTGGCAGTCCGGCTTTTGCGATCCAGCCAGCCTGGATCGCCGTTTCTGTGCAGAAACTGCCATCCATGCAGGCTGGATCGGACAAACCAGTGTCCGTTTGGCTTTCCAGAATGACTGGATGGTCACAACCACTGCTGTTTTGTCCACTTCCACCACCTGGCTTGGACAAAATGGACCTGCTGTTGCCAAAGTGACACGCCTGGATCAGGGATCCTGGCCTCCTGGGCCGATCCATTCCGCCTGGATCGCTGTTTTCAGGCTGTACAGCCCACATTCCCAGACCAGACCGCAAAAAAACCGCCCCCAGCAGACCCGCACCACGTCCGAAATCACCCTTCCCCGCCCAAAAATCCCTGCTCCTGCTGCCGGTGCAAACACTTGGCGAGCCCGCCGCGCCACTTCCACGGCTGGTGCCTACGCTGGGCGAGCGGCTTGGTCGGCTTTGGCTTCCGGTACCAACGCTTGGCGAGCCCGCCGCGCCACTTCCACGGCTGGTGCCTACACATTGCGAGCCCGCCGCGCCACTTCTACTTCCGGTGCCACTATTGGGCAGACGCTTTGGTCGGCTTTGGCTCTTGGGAGGGCTGCGCAGCAGGGGCGGGATGGACTACCAGGCTGCGGTGGTCGGTCCGAGCGTCTGGCTGTGGGGGCTGTGTCGCGCCAACGCGCAGCGGGGACAGGCCATCCGGCTTCCCCCACGGCACGCGCGACCCTACACAGCCCGCAGGCGCTTACAGACCCGAGCCGACGTTCTTTTTGGCAAGCTGGGCGGTGCGATCGTCCCCCAGGGCCAAGGACTCACGCAGCAGAAAGCGGAACACCGCGTTGGCCAGCACCTTTTCGCTGCGCGCATTCCACAGCCAGCACGCCCAGTTGTTGGCCTGGCGATGCAGCGAGGTCCAGGCCAGCCGCCGCGCCTCTGACCCGCCGAAGTCTTCGAGTCGCTGATAGGCATCGCGAATGGCTGCCCACTCGCGCCACTCATCCAGCCACGGTAGGGCGCGCTGATCCGTGGTTCGCTCTTCAAGCTGGCCGGTCGCGGACTCGAACTGCTCCAGCAGCTCGGCGCGGACCGCCAGCACGGCATCGACCAGCACGCCCTGGCTGGGCAGCCGACCTTCGGGAAACAGCCTGGCGATGGGCAGCTGCCCGCCCCCCAGGTAGCTGCGCAGCGTTTCCACCACCTGGGTGCGCAGAGACGACAGCGCCTTGTGCTCACTGCCGGGAATGGACAGGGAGAGCGCACGGGTCAGCAGCAGTCGCTCGGTGTCTTTGTCACAGAGCGCAGCATCCCACAGCAGGCCGACCTTGCGCAGGTGCTCGGGACCGACCAGGTGCGGCTCGATCTTCCACAGCGTTCCCAGGGCAGTCAGCGCGGCTTCCAGCTTGGGCTTGTCGGTAGGCAGTTCGCTTGCGGTCGGCACGGCGTTCCCTGCGGCTTGCGGCTTGTGGTCCTGTGCCTTGTCGAGCAGCCAGAGCAGGTGCTGCTTCTGCGGAGCCTTGAGCCACAGCCAGTACAGCCTATCACGAGACGGCGGCGGCTCGATCGGCCCAGCGGGGTCGCCCGGCAGGGTCGGCACAAACACCCTGGCGCAGGCGTCCACAAAGTCAAGGAGCGGGGAGCCCGGACCCTGCGCGGTCAGTACCCGCACCTTGGACCACTCACCCAGGCGCATCAGCTCGACGAGCACCAGCTCCTGGGCGACCGCCATCGCCCAGCCCGGCTTGACGGTGTCATCCACAGAGTCGAGGCAGCGCACAAGCGGCACCGCAGCGGCCAGGCCTTCGCGCTGGGCGAGCAGCAGCGCCGCCGCCACCAGCGACACCGCGCCCCCGCTGAGCTTCTTGGCGCGCTCTTCCAGGTACGCTTCGTCGGTCCGCAGATCGCGGTGACGGGGCGCGCGCAGAAAAGCCCGGTAGGCGTAGAGCAGTGCATGACCGCGACGCTCTGGGCTCCACCACATCAGCACCAGCATCGCCCGATAGGTGAAGCGGACCAGGCCGCGTGGAACCAGCAGATCATCGACAAGGTACAGCGGGCGCAGCAGCGGCCCGAGCAGTCCGAGGGGCAGCAGCAGCCACAGCCAGCCACAGCCACCGTCCAGCGTCCGTCCCAGCGCATAGCTGAGACAGCCCAGCCACAACAGCCACCCCAGCACCCGCAGCGCCAGCCGAAGCTCTTGCCGCTCCGGTGCCTTGTGGGAATCGGAGGGAGTGGGCCTGCCAAACAGCCAGTACAGAAGCAGCAGCGCCGCCAGGACTGCCAGGATCACTTCTTGGCCTCTACGCCGAGCAGCGTGGGAGCCGCAGGCCACGGTCCCGGCCCGGCCTGACCTGGATCGCGAACCGCTTCGGCAGGCTCGTCCGGCAGTGGATCGGCGGGAAGCTGCGCCCACAGCTCATGCAGAAGCCGCCGGTTGGGATCGCGCAGCTCGGCCATGGCTTGGCGAACCATCTCGGGCGTGCGCTCTGCCTCGCCCAGCGGTGTCTTGTACTTCTTGGCCACGGGCAGACCCAGCTCCAGCATGCCCAGCAGCTTCTGACCTTCGCGCTCCATCTCTGCACGGGTGCAGCTTGGCCGAACCCCGAGGATGTAGAACGGATTTTCCACAAAGCGCGCGCGGCTCATGACCGCACCATCATAGCCGCTGCCGTGGTAGGAATCGACCCGAGGTCATGGAACCCGATTTGTCGTCTGAATCCGAGATTACGCTAGAAGAAGTCCGACGAGCGCACAGGCTGGCGTACTGGCTGATTGCGGTCGTTGCGCTGGGCTTTGCTGCGATGGCGCTGTGGCCCGCGCTGCGCAGCGGGGATCTGTGGTCGAGTCGCTACGACTGGCGCTACTTCGAGACAATGAGCGAGATGGCTCGTCGCAGCGTGCTGTGGTATCGCGAGCTGCCGCTGTGGAATCCGTATTCGTGCGGCGGGGAAGTCGGGCTGGCAAATCCGCAGTCCTTAGATGGTGTGCCGACGTTTCTGCTGGTGCTGCTCTTTGGAACCCCGCTCGGCTTCAAGCTGTCGATGCTGGTCTATGTAACGCTGGGCATCTTTGGGATGGCGCTGTTTGCGCGCAAGCTCGACATCGGCTGGACGGGATCGATCGTGGCGGGACTGTGCTTTGGGCTGTCCGGCTATCACGCGCTGCACCTGTCGGTCGGTCACATCAACTTCGCGGGGGCGCTGCTGTATCCGCTGCTGCTCTATTTCTTTGTGCGCGCAACCGAAGAGCTGCGCTTTCTTCTTTGGGCGGGAGCGATCGCGGGCTGGATTGCCAGCCTGGGCGGGACGTTCACCCCGGCGATGGCTGGCGAAGTGCTGCTGCTTTGGGCGACGATGCAAGCGCTGTGGCCGATGGAGCATGAGCAGCACACAGGCTCGCGGCTGCGGGATGGACTGCGTGTCTACGGGCTGCTTATCGCGGTGGCGCTGGTGGCGCTGTGTCTGTCGGCGTATCGGATGCTGCCGACGCTCGAGTTCATCATCGATCACCCACGGCCCCCGTTTCGGCGCACGCCGGATGTGACGCTGCTCAAGCAGGTGGTGTTCGATCTGTTTGCGTACCGGGACTTTGGGGCGCTCAGCGGGCGCAAGTACTGGTCGCATGAATACACGGCGCGGCTGCCCCAGGTGGTGATTCCGCTGCTGCTCACGCCGCTTGCTGTCTACGTGTTGCGAGGCAGAAGCGCGCTCCGCGAGCAGTCGAAGCTGCTTGTTCGCCTGTGGCTGCTGACGATCGTGTCGATCCTGCTGTCGCTTGGAAACTTTTCGCCGGTCGCGCCGTGGTCGCTGCTGCAAAAGCTGCCGGTGCTGCGTGACCTGCGCGTTCCATCACGGCACCTGATCTTAACGGTGCTGTGGCTGTCGATCCTTGCAGGGCTGGGGACGGAGCGCGTGATGTCATGGCTGACTTCCCAGACAAGCAGTCGGTGGCCGCAGCGCCTGCTCGGGCTGACCCTGATCGCGGCGGCGGGTATCGATGGCGCGCTGTTCTTTGCGCACAGCTTTGAAGATGTCTTCTCGGTGTCGATTCCCACGCCGCCCGGTCCGGTGCCGTTTTTCCACGTCCAAGGCCACTGGAGCCAGATGCGGGATCTGGAGCTGCAAGGGCTTGGCGTGATGGGCTGTGATGAAGAAGCGCCGCTCCAGCGGGCCGAAAAGCTGAACCTGGGGGACGTGCCGCAGGTTGCGTTTGCGGACGCAGCCAGTGGCCAGGTGCTGCGCTATCAGCACACGCCCAATCGTCGCGAGCTGACGGTCGAGCTGCGCAGTCCCGGTGCCAAGCTGCTGCTTAACTCGAACTGGAATGAGCACTGGAAGGCGTCGCCCGAAGCGGTGGCGGTCGTCAAAGAGCGCGGTCAGCTTGGGCTGGACCTGTCGAAGCTGCCGATCGGTCAACACCAGATCGTGGCGTACTACCGGCCTTGGTCGTTTGTGATCGGCGTGCTTGTGTCTTTGCTGTCATGGCTTGCGGCGCTGGGCTTGTGGCGACAATCCCGCCAGACGGCCCTGTGATCGCACGTCTGCGTCTGCTTCCGTGATGAACATCCGCAGGGCGGCCTTCAAGGTGGACACCGTTGGCACGCCATCGAGCGAGATGTTCAGGTGCGCGATGCTCTGGGCCAGATGCGGCGAGATTCCACACAGCGCACAGCGTGTGCCCAGCAGCCGCAGCGACTGCACAATCCGAAGCAGGTGACTGGTGGTGTGGGTATCGACGATCTCCATGCCGGTGAGGTCCAGCACCACCACGCTGCTGCGGGTCTGGGTGACCCGGTCGAGCAGCTGGTGCGCCATGAGCTGCGCGCGATGCGAGTTCATCACCCCAATCACCGGCAAGGTCAGGACACCGTCCCAGACCTCGATGATGGGAGACGACATGGAGGCAATGGCTTGCTGCTGCGCCTCACTTTCGCGGACCCGCTCTTGCAGTGCTGCTTCGACCGACTTGCGCTGGGTGATGTCGAAGATGTAGCCGTCGTAGTGGGTGACGTTGCCGCTTGGGTCGCGCAGCACGCGGGTGTAGTCGTAGATCCAGATCGTGCGGCCTCCGGGCAGGACCAAGCGGTAGTCCTGCTCGAAGTTGGCGCGACCTTCGGCGCTGTAGGTAGCTACCTCGTGGGCGACACGGGCGATGTCATCGGGATGAACGATGGACGCGTAGGGAACCTCGCCGCTGAGGAGCTGCACAGGCTCGACGCCAAGCCGTCGCACGCTGTTTGAGACATACACCACTGGCCAGCCAGCCACAGCTTGCCAGCGAAACACGATGACGGGACTGTCATCAAACAGATCGACACCGGGCAGAGGCGGAAGCTTAGGGGCCACAGGGGTCTCGTCGGACACAGCACACTCCTACTCAGCGTAGAATGGAGTATCGCATGCGGTCGCCCGCCGATTGAAGTGCAAAGGCTGGGCATCCCAGCTAGCGGCGGGCGCGGGGCTGCTTTCGGGCAGGTGACTGAGAATGCTTGGCCACTTGAGGGCCGGTCGGCAGGCTGTCGCTTGGGTAGGCATCACGAATGGTCTGCGCCACTTGCCGCAGCGCCGTCGCCAAGGGAGAGCCTTTTCGCCACACCAGCGCGAGGGTTCGATGCGGCGCAGGCTTGGCAAACCGCCGAAGCAGAAGCTGCGCGCGGGCGGCTTCTGTCGCGACCGCAAGATGAGGCAGCAAGGTCACGCCCATTCCACTCGCAACCATCTGGGCCAGCGTCGGCAGACTGGTTGCGCGAAACTCCAGCTCGCGCGCCTTGGCGGTGGCACAGAAAGCCAGCGCTTGCTCCCGAAAGCAGTGACCGTCATCCAGCAGCAAGACCTGTGCATCTCGCAGCTCGGCCAGTCGGACTTCGGCATCGCGGGCCCCGAGCGGATCTGCGGGGCCGGTTGCCAGTACAAACGGATCGATGGCCACCGTCTCGTGCTCCACATCCCGAACGTCAGCGGTCAGGGCCAGCAGCGCTGCGTCGAGCGAGCCTTGCTCCAGCCCGCGCAGCAGCACCGCCGTCTTGTCTTCCACCCACACGGTGGTCAGCCGTCCATAGGCCGCGCGCAGTGCGGTGCTACAGCTCGGCAGCAGATAGGGAGACACCGTCGGAATGACGCCAATGCGCAGCAGCCCGGTCAGGGGGTCTCCCGCGCGCTTGGCAGCCGCCAGCAGATCGTCGGCTTCCCGCAGAACCCGCTCGGCCCGAGCAAGCAGCTCTCGGCCCGCAGTCGTCACCAGCACGCGACGCTGATTGCGCTCAAACAGACGGATGCCCAGGGTGTCTTCTAGCTGCTGAAGCTGTGCGCTCAGGGATGGCTGCGAGACGAAGCAGCGCTCGGCGGCTTTGCGAAAGCTGAGCAGCTCTGCCACCGCCACCGCGTACTGAAGCTGTCGAAGCGAAAACGGATGCGAGGTCGGCAGCGTGATAGACATCTTCTATTACTGCTATCACGAAAATGTCTTGGAACTATCAGTGGGCCCAGAGGCATCCTTGGTGCAGGCGGCAGTGACGTAGCTTCCGCACAGATGTTGGACTTCCGTTCGAGGAGAATACGATGATGACGACCAGCAAATCCAAGTGTCCCTTCCATCACACCGCAGGCGGAGGCACCACCAATCGAGACTTCTGGCCCAGTCAGCTCCGTGTCGATCTGCTGCATCAGCACAGTGGGAAGTCGAACCCGATGGGGGAAGACTTCGACTATGCCAAGGCGTTTCGCAGCCTCGACCTGGCGGCGGTCAAACAAGACCTGACGGCGCTGATGACCGACTCGCAAGACTTTTGGCCTGCGGACTTCGGTCACTACGGTCCCCTGTTTGTGCGGATGGCTTGGCACAGCGCGGGCACGTATCGCGTGGCGGATGGTCGCGGCGGCGGGGGCAGAGGCCAGCAGCGCTTCGCTCCGCTCGACGCGTGGCCGGACAACGTGAACCTGGACAAAGCGCGACGTCTGCTGTGGCCGATCAAGCAAAAGTACGGACGCAAGATCTCGTGGGCGGATCTGATGATCCTGGCGGGGAACGTGGCGCTGGAATCGATGGGCTTTGCGACCTTTGGCTTTGGCGGCGGTCGGCCCGACGTGTGGGAGCCAGATCATGACGTGTACTGGGGGTCGGAAAAGACGTGGCTGGATTCCAAGCGGTACTCCGGTAGCCGAGAGCTAGACAACCCGCTCGCGGCGGTGCAGATGGGCCTTATCTACGTCAATCCCGAAGGTCCAGACGGACATCCCGATCCGATTGCGGCAGCCAAGGACATTCGCGAGACGTTTGCGCGCATGGCGATGAACGATGAGGAGACGGTGGCGCTCATCGCGGGCGGTCACACGTTTGGCAAGACACACGGCGCGGGACCGGCCAGTCACGTCGGTGCGGATCCAGAGTCTGCCGATGTGGATGCGCAAGGGCTCGGATGGAAGAGCAGCTTCGGAACCGGCAAGGGCAAAGACGCGATCACCAGCGGCCTGGAAGTGACGTGGACGACAACGCCGACGAAGTGGAGCAACAACTTCTTTGAAAACCTGTTCGGCTATGAGTGGGAGCTAAGCAAGAGCCCAGCCGGTGCGCATCAGTGGGTGGCCAAGGGCGCGCAGGCGTCGATTCCCGATGCGCACGATCCGTCTAAGAAGCACGTTCCAACCATGCTGACCACCGATCTGTCGCTGCGCTTTGATCCAGCGTACGAGCAGATCTCGCGGCGGTTTCTACAGCATCCCGAGCAGTTCGCCGACGCGTTTGCGCGTGCGTGGTTCAAGCTGACGCATCGCGACATGGGTCCGCGTGCTCGCTATCTGGGACCAGAGGTTCCGCAAGAGACGCTGATCTGGCAAGACCCGATTCCCCCGGTGAATCATCCGCTGGTGGACGAACAGGACATCGCGGCGCTCAAACAGACGGTGCTGGCATCGGGGCTGACGGTGTCGGAGCTGGTGTCCACGGCGTGGGCTTCGGCTTCGACGTTCCGTGGATCGGACAAGCGCGGTGGTGCCAATGGCAGCCGCATCCGCCTGGCCCCGCAGAAAGACTGGGAGGTGAATCAGCCAGCTCAGCTTGCGAAGGTGCTGCGTACGCTCGAAGCCATCCAGAAGCAGTTTGAGGATGCGCAGCGGGATGGCAAGAAGGTGTCGCTCGCGGATCTGATCGTGCTGGGCGGCTGCGCGGCGGTGGAACAAGCGGCAAAGAACGCGGGCGTGAGCATCCAGGTTCCGTTTACGCCGGGCCGAATGGACGCGCTGCCAGAGCAGACCGATGTCGAGTCGTTCGCAGTGCTAGAGCCGGTCTTTGACGGCTTCCGCAACTATCAAAAGACGCGCTCGGCAACGCCAGCGGAGCACCTGCTGATTGATCGGGCGCAGCTTCTGACGCTGACGGCCCCAGAGCTGACGGTGCTGATTGGCGGTCTGCGGGTGCTACGAACCAACGTCGGACACAGCGGTCACGGCGTCTTTACGACGAAGACGGACACGCTGAGCAACGACTTCTTTGTGAACCTGCTCGACATGAACACCGATTGGAAGGCGGTGTCGGACGCGCGCGATGTCTTTGTGGGCATCGATCGCCAGAGCGGTGAAACGAAGTGGACTGCGACGCGGGTGGATCTGGTGCTGGGGGCACACTCACAGCTGCGGGCGCTGTCGGAAGTCTATGCCAGCGCCGATGCGCAGCAGCAGTTTGTCCACGACTTTGTGGCCGCCTGGACCAAGGTGATGAACCTGGACCGCTTCGACCTGGCGTAACGACCGTTCCCCACGCCCCGCCGAGCCCGCCGAGGGCCGCCACGACGCTTTGCCAAACAACCAGCGCTTCGAGTATAGGTGGCGGTCCGATGTCTGCGCTGTCACCTGCCTTGGGACAAGAAGAAGAGTCCGGTACTTCGCCAGTCACACCGCTCCTGCTGCTCACTGGGTTTTTGGGAAGCGGCAAGACGACGCTGCTCAATCGCTGGCTGGCTTCGCCGGGACATCCGCGCATCGGCGTGGTGGTCAATGAGTTTGGCCAGGTCGGAATCGACGGAAAGCTCCTGCCCGGCACTGGAATCCTGGAGCTATCCAACGGCTGTGTCTGCTGCGTGCGTGGCACCGAGCTGTGGGAATCGGCGCTGGAGCTGGTCGATCGGGCCGGAGCGGAAGTGCTGGTGGTGGAGACATCCGGGCTGGTCGAGCCGCAAGCGCTGCTCACGCAGTATGAGCTGCTCCCGAAACACATGGCCAGTCGGCTGACGCTGCGTGGGTTGGTCTGTGTCGTCGATCCTCAGTTTGTGGCAGAAGCGGTCGAGCGTCGGGCCGAAGCGCGCCATCAGCTAGAGCTGGCGGACCGGGTGCTGATGAGCAAGCTCGATCTGGCCAGCGCCGAGGAGCTTCTGTCTGCCCACAGGCTCCTGACGGACCTGGCGGTGACGAGCGATCGCGCCGGACTGTCGCTGCGATCGAGCGATCAAGAGGTGGCGGAGGTGCTGCGCTGGGCCTTCCAACCGAGGCAAGAGCCGCGTCGCAAGCGGGCCTCACTGGAGGTACGGCATGGAGCGAGCCAGCTTGCCGCTGTGTCGGTTCGGCTTCCGCATCCGCTGCTAGAGCCGCCGCTGCGGGTGCTGCTGTCCGAGCTACCGGGAACGATCCTGCGCGCCAAAGGATTCGTGAAGCTGTACGACGGTCCAGGTCTCCCGCTGCGCGATCAGATCGTTCACCTGGCCGGACATCGCGTCGAGCTACAGACCCCAAGTCCCGAGGTGTTGGCCGCGCTTCCCCCCGAAGGCGCGCTGGTCTTTATCGGCGAACACCTGGATGAAAGCTGGCTGCGGCTGCGACTGTCGGCGTGTACTGCGCCGCTGTCTGGATAGTTACGCGGGAAACGACGCTGCTTCTGTACTGCCGCCGCTTCACTTGCCGTTTCTACACAATGGGGGCCAGGTACGTACGCAGCATCGTCGCCAGGGCCAGACGGAAGCGATCATCGACAGTGCTCCGCTGCGCGCTCTGTCCCAGGTGTGGATCGGGAACCTGCGCGGTCTGCGTGGGGGTCGCAAGTCCCAGCGCGGGAACATAGACCGACTTTCCCATTGCATAGCCATGCGTCGCCGAGATGGCCACAAGCAGCCCTTCTTCCAGCCGCTGTCTGAGCGCCTGCGCATCGGGCTGCTGCGCTGTCACGGAAGGAAACTGCAACAGCACAAAGTCCACAAACTTCGCGAGCCCTTGCTGCTGCACCATCCGCAGGTGAATGCCTTCCCCCGAAAGCGCCGCCCAAGCAAGCAGCCGCGCGTGGATCGGCTCGCACACCACGTCCAGAAACAGGCCCAGTAGTTCTTCCGATGGCGGCACCGGGCTGTGCAGATCGCGGCTGAGCATGCGCTGCTTGATCTGCTGAAGCACCAGCTTGTTACGACGACCGAGCACGCTCCGCACCAGCTCTGCGTAGGTCTTAAAGTAGTGCATCACCAGCGCCGAGCTAACACCCGCTTCGAGCGCAACATCGGCCACTGCGACCCGATCTGGACCCTTGGCGGCAAACAGTCGCTCTGCTGCATCAAGGATCTCTGTCATCGCTTGCTCTGGACTCCGGCGCTTGCGGCGCGCGACCGGCGCAGTCTGCGGAGCATCTTCTTTTGGGGCGAGCCGACGTGGCATGACGGAAACACCATAGCGCCTATTGACGGATCCTTCAATGACTGGCAATTTGCTTATTGATCGTTCATTCAATAAGAAGCAAGCCCATCGCACGTACGAAGGGAAAGGAGCAAGAGAGCGCATGAACTCATCGCAACGGCTGAAGGCATTCTGTGCGGAAACAGCTTACGGTCTGGCCCTGGTTGGATCGCTTTTGGCTGGGTGTTCGGAATCAGCGCCCGACCAGATCAAGCAGCCACTGTCCTATCACCGCGACATCGCACCGATCGTGGACAACTACTGTGGAAGCTGTCACAGCCACAGCGGGATTGGACACTTTTCGCTGGGTACGTTTGCCGAGGTGTCGCGCTATGCTCCGCTGATTCGTGGGGCGGTTGCAAATGGCACCATGCCGCCGTGGCTGCCGTCGCAGGACAGTCGTCCTCTGCATGGCTCACGGCTCTTGCGTACGCAAGACAAAGACGATCTGCTGCGCTGGATCGATGAAGGAATGGCAGAAGGGAATCCGAGCGATCCGCCCCGGACGGACTTGCCGCCCAAGGCTGTGGTGACGCCGCCGCGCGCCGATCTGGTGCTCGATCCCGGACGGAACTACCTGCCGGACGGAACACAGAACGACGACTATCACTGCTTTGTGTTTGATCCAAAGCTCACCACGGATCGCTTCATCACAGCGGGAGACGCACTGCCCGGCAATCATCACATCGTGCATCACATCATCGCGTACGAGATTCCTGAAGCAGAAGCCGCCGCGATCAAAGCCAAAGATCCGACGGGACAGGGCTACACTTGCTTTGGATCTCCAGGCACGATGTCACCGCCGGTCACGATCCTGGGCTGGGCACCAGGCGGAGTGGCCACCCGCTATCCCCAAGGGACGGCGCTGCGGCTGCACAAAGGATCGCTGCTGGTGATGCAGGTTCACTACAACATGCTGGAAGGAAAAGGGCAGGCCGATCGCACCACGATGCAGTTTGAGCTGACCGATGAAGCGCCGCAAAAGGAGCTTCACTCTCTTCCGGTTGCGCGACCCAAGCAGCTCTTGATTCCGGCAGGAGCCGCTGATGCGGTGCAGACCATTGAGTTTCCGCTGAGCGTTCTGCTTTCGCGCTTTGGACTGCCCAGCAGCAAGCTGACGGTGTACGGACATACTCCGCACATGCACCTGCTTGGGACAAAGATCTCGACGGAGCTAAACGGAGCCAAGCTGATTGACATTCCGCGCTGGGACTTTCACTGGCAGCAAGGCTACATGTTCCAAAGTCCCTATCAAGCCAGCGGAAGCGATACGTTCAAGCTGGAGTGTCACTATAACAACACCGCTGAACATCAGCCTGTGGTGGGTGGGGTCAAGCAGACTCCGCGCGACGTAACGTGGGGAGAAGGAACGCTGGATGAGATGTGTCTGAACTATCTGCTGCTGAGTGCAGAGTAGTGTTAGGTGCGGTTCTGTTTGCGCCGTGCGGCCTCTGCTTGTAAGAGGGGTCGCTCTGCATTGGCCATTGCAACGGCTTCCGCTTCGTCCTTGGCAAACAGAATGCGCGGCTGATTCTTCGCGAGGAGCGCCATTCCGCGCAGCAGCATCGACAAAAGGACACGCGAGGTCTGACTGGCTCCGTACACGATTGAAAGACCCAGCAGGCCGGGATTGGCACCGTTAAAGTCTGCATTGTAGCGACGCGCACTGGGTGACATTCCGGTCGAGACGCTGCTGTCACAGAGCACGATGTAGTAGCCCAGCCGAAGACACAGATCGCGTCCCTGTTCTGTGATGGTACGCAGCTCGGACTCTTCTACGACGCCTCGCAGACGCAGCCACTGAATGTCTCCTTCTACGCAGTAGAGCTGCTGACCAGCGGACTGCCAGGCACGCTCACTCATGATTCCTCCCCGCAGGACTTTCATCATAACGGATGATTGGCAGCATGTGGCAGGTGTACTGTTTGAGATGTCCTTTTGGGGTCTTGTCAGCCTGCGCTCCGTGGCGCTTCCGGGGGCTTGCTGAGCGCGCGAAGTCGTTCATTGATGCGCGCGTAGGTTAGCTCCATCAGGGCCGACATTGCAGCGGACAGTCCGTCGGGATCGCTCGCTGCATCAAACAAGACAGACAGCCTACCACAGCCCAGATAGAGCGGATCCCAGTGAATGCGCGCGCTGTCAAAGTGAACCTTGAGCGCGTCCTTCATGTCCGCAGAGCCCAGATAACGGGACAGCTCTCGAAGCTGCGGAAGATCGCGATCTTCCAGATGGATCTCGACACCAATCCGACAGTCCTGATCTGTATGAATCAGGAACTCATAGTGAACAGAGGCTGGCCAGCCGCGCGGATACAGCGCCAGCCAGTTCGGTCTGTGCTTGACGCTATCGAGTGGAACCACCGCGTATCCCTGCTGCGCAAACTGCACCGCCAGCTCAAGCAAGTTGGCCTGCGCTTGCTGCTGCTGCGCTTGCGCCACGAGCGTTGGAACCACGATGTCACTGTCATCACTTGCGCGAAATCTCTTCAACGTCAGCAGCACAAACTGAATCTTGACGTTCTGACACAGATACCGACAGATGCGCTGAAGGTGTGAGGGCGCGCGATCCAGAACCAGGACCATTCCGACTCGACCGGCGCGCAGGTTTTCGCTGACTTGCTGCCACAGCGATGCGTAGCGCTCGACTTCCCCGCGTGAGATGTGACGCAGCGATTCCTCTAGCTTGCCACCGAGCGCCGCGCTGAGATCTTCGATCCGATACTGCGACAGTGCAGAGACATGATCGAGGAGCTGTCCAAGCAGCTCGCGCGTCGATCCCAGGTTACGCGCCAGCCGCACTTCACAGATGAGCGGTCGGCCCTCGCTATCCATGTACAGTCCAGCAACGCGCTCGTCCCCCGGCAAGCGAAACGAGGTCGCAAGCTGATAGATCGGCGTTCCCATGATCTGCTGAAGCAGTAGTGGCGCGGACGCCAAGTCTCGCTCTAGATCCTTGTCCTTTTCATAGCGCTGCTCTTGCAGCAAGGACACAGACTGCGCAGGTCCGCGCTGAATCCGCACGATGTGCATCGCTTCAGGATAACCGGACTTGCAGCAAACAGACTGCACAGGTCCGATTCCCAAGTGGTTTCGCAGACTTGGCAGCCAGGTCGGAGTGTACGTCGCACACGCATCCGCGCAGATCAGCGGATCATGGCATCCCGGTGCCTTGACAGAAGACCAAGTGGCGCGGTCTAGTAATCGATAGTTTTTAGGGGGAACCTTCCATGGCTGACTACGCAATCGAGGTGGTGTTTAGCTTCGACACCACTGGCAGTATGTATCCGTGTCTGACGCAGGTGCGTCGTAAGATCAAAGAGACGGTGACGCGCCTCATGAAGGACGTGCCGAACATGCGCATCGGCATCATCGCGCACGGCGACTACTGCGACGCGGGATCTACGTACGTCACCAAGGCGTTCGATCTATCGGACAACGCCGATGCCATCTGCAAGTTCGTACAGAACGTCGCCCCCACCGGCGGTGGTGACTTGCCTGAGTGCTACGAGCTGGTGCTCCACGAAGCGCAGAGCCTGTCCTGGCTGCCGCACACTCGCAAGTGTCTGGTGCTGATTGGCGACGATGTACCGCACGGCCCAGCGGACAACCCGAAGAAGATCAACTGGCGCACCGAGATCGACAAGCTGTCAGGAATGAAGATTCCCGTCTACGGAGTCCAGTGTCTGGGACGAAAGCACGCCACCAAGTTCTACGAAGAGCTGGCGCACAAGTCGGGCGGCTTCCACGTTCCGCTGGATCAGTTTTCGTACATCACCGACTTGGTGATGGCGGTCTGTTACCAGCAGTCAAGTCCCGAGCAGCTTCAGAGCTACGAAAAGGAAGTCATCAAGGAAGGCCGCATGAACCGTGGCCTGAACAAGATGTTCGACCAGATGATGAAGCGCAAGCCGTCGGCAACGTTTACGCCAGCGGACCTGCGCGCCGTGCCGCCCGGACGCTTCCAGATTCTGGATGTCGATCACGACTGCTCGATCCGAGACTTTGTGACGGATTACATCGCTCCCATCGAGCACAAAAGGAATCCTTCCCCCTTGCCGTCCCAGACTGATCGGGAAGTAGGCTGGGAGCACTCTTGCGTTGCGGGACTCTGGTGCGGACTAAACCCCGTCCATTCCCAAACCCGTACATTTCGCGAGGGGCCCCGCTACCCTGCGAGACTTTTTTCCGTTCCGCAGGCGGCCCGAAAAAAAGCTCTCCGGCGACAGTCCCCGGCACGAAGTGCGGGGGGTCGCCCCCACGCTCTTTGCTCAAACTGTTGGTTTCGTAGTGGTCGCAGGT
>JAEUKB010000018.1 GCA_016794365.1 Myxococcales bacterium | reverse complement strand
TCCACCGAGACATCAAGCCGCAGAATCTGATCGTCGATCAAACGACAAGTGGGCTTCAGGTTCACTTGATTGACTTTGGCTCGGCGGCGCAGAGCTCTCAAGCCAGCAAGAGTGCGATTGCGGTTCCGCTTCCCGAGGCGTCGCTCGCGTACACCTCACCGGAACAGACCGGGCGAATGAACCGCTTGATTGACTATCGCACCGACTTTTATTCGCTCGGTGTGTTGCTCTACGAGCTGTTCGCGGGAACGCTTCCCTTTACAACGATCGATCCGATTGAGCTGGTTCACAGTCACATCGCACGCATACCGACACCACCGCATCAGCTCGTTCCTGCGATTCCAGAGCCGCTGTCGCTTTTGATCCTGAAGCTGCTCGCCAAAGCGCCCGAGGATCGCTACCAGAGTGCGTACGGAATCCGCGCCGATCTGGAACGCTGTCTGACCCAGTGGCAAACCAGCCGCACCATCGAGCCGTTTGTGCTGGCCCAGCGTGATCACAGCACCGAGCTGCGTCTGTCCCAAAAGCTCTACGGTCGTCAAACACAGAGCGATGCGCTGCTCGAAGCATTCCAACGTGCCAAGAAAGGCTCGGGAGAGCTGGTCTGTCTGCTCGGTGCGGCGGGTGTTGGCAAGTCTGCGCTGGGACTTGAGCTGATTCGCTCGGTGACGCGTCTTTCTGCGATCGTTGCGCAAGGTCGCTTTGAGCGCGCCAATCAGACGGTTCCGTACTCTGCGCTGGCGCAGTGCTTCCGCGACCTGTGCTTGCAGCTTCTGTCCGAAGGCACCGACGGTCTGCAAAAGTGGCGCAGCGCGATCTTGGCTGCGCTCGGTCAAAACGGACGGCTCATCACCGATCTGGTTCCCGAGCTGGAGTTCATCATCGGAGCGCAGCCCGCGCTGGCGCAAGTCGGACTGAGCGAAGCACAGAACCGCTTCAACCTGGTGGTACAGAGCTTCCTTCACGTCTTTGCGACGGAAGATCATCCGCTGGTGCTGTTCCTCGACGATCTGCACTGTGCCGATAGCGCCTCGCTGGGACTTCTGCAGGTGGTGCTGACCGATCCGACGCGCAGTCACCTGCTGATCGTCGGAAGCTATCGCTCGGACGAAGTGGACTCGACGCATCCGCTCAGCATCTTGCTCGCTGCGCTGCGTCAGCAAGCGACCACGCCGCAGAAGATCGAAGTCGAAGCGCTCACACTCAGCGACGTGCAGCAGATGCTGTCAGAGCTGCTTGGCACCAAGCCTGAGCGCATCGAGCCACTTGCGCACGTCCTGCACGAAAAGACCCACGGCAATCCGTTCTTTGTAAACCAGTGTCTGCTGACGCTGCATGCTGACGGGCTGATTCGCTTCGACTTTTCCGTCGAGAGCTGGCAATGGAACCTGCCAGAGATCCAGACGCGACAGGTCACCGACAACGTCGTCACCTTCACCATCAACAAGATTCGGCTGCTGCCCGAGCAGACGCAGCGCGTCCTCCAGCTTGCGGCTTGTATCGGCAACCAGTTCGATCTGGAGCTGCTGAGCCAGCTGTGCGAGCTGACCACCCAAGACACCGCCAGTGCCGTGTGGGACACGCTGCGCGAAGGGCTAAGTGTTCCCGTCGAGGCAGACGCACGACTGCTCGGTCACGAGCATCAGGGACTCTCGGCGGACTTGGATCGGCGCGTCACCTATCGGTTCCTACACGATCGCGTCCAGCAAGCGGCCTATTCGCTGGTTCCTGCGGCGCAGCGTCCGACGCTGCATCTACGCATCGCACGACTGCTTCAGCAGCGCAGCGGCGGAGAAATCGACGACAGCGAGGTGTTCGAGCTGGCCAATCACCTGCTTCACGGTGCCAGCGAACTAGCCGATCCCGACGAACGCCGACGCGCAGCCAGAGTCCAGCTGCGGGCCGGAAAACGCGCCAAGCTCTCGACGGCGTATCAAGCCTCTGCGACGTATCTCCAGGCGGGCGTCGAGCTGATACCAAGCAGCGGCTGGGACTCCGACTACGAGCTGACCTTCGATCTGTCCGTCGAGCTGGCAGAGAGCCACTACCTAAGCGGCAAGCTGGCGCAGGCCGAAGCGCTGTTCGATGTCATGCTGCCACGGCTGCGTAGCAGCGCCGATCACGTTCGCGTCGCGGTGCTACGCATTGAGCTGTACGCAACCAAGGGAGAGATGGTCAAAGCGCTGCATGCAGGTCTCGACGGACTTGCCCGCTTTGATGTGACGTTCCCGACGGAACCGCAAGAGCAGATGGCCGCGCTCGGAAGCGCCGTCGGAGAGTTCAAGACGCTGATCGGAGATCGTCCGATCGCCGCGCTGGCGCACCTGCCGATCTGCATGGACGCGCAGCAGCTCCTGATTCAGCGGCTCCTGCTGGTGTCCTGCACACCCGCATTTTTCTTGAACCCAACGCTGATGTCGCTGCTCGTGATGAAGCTGGCCACGCTGTCGCTGCGTCACGGCAACACGGAGTTTACGTCCTACGCGCACATCTCCTATGCGGTCATCGCGGGCAACATCCTGGGCAACTATGCGGAAGCCTACGAATTTGGACAGCTTGGTCTATCCCTGAACAAGAAGTTCAAGAACCAGTCGCTGGAATGCAGACTAAACGGTCTATTTTCCGGCTTCATCAACTGCTATCAGCGACCGCTGCGCAGTGGCTTGGAATACTTGCAGGCAGGCATCAAGGCCGGAATGGAAACCGGCGACTTGATCTTTGTCGGCTACTGCTGCTTCCACACCGTCACGCACTTGCTTGGCGCGGGCGAAGAGCTGACCTCCGTCAACCAAGAGATCGATCGCCTGCTCACGGTGGCCCGTCGCGCGCGTGAACCTTTTGCGATCGGCGCACTTCAGCTTGCGCGGCAGATGCTGCTCAGCCTGACTGGTCAGCTTGGCAGCCGCAGCTCGCTCAGCGGTCGAGACTTCGACGAAGATCAGTTCATCACGGCCATCAAGCAGACAGAGTTTTCGACGCTGCTGTGCTGGTATTACGCGGTCAAGCTACAGCTTGACTATCTGTACGGAAGCTACGATCAGGCGCGCAAGTGGATGCACGAAGCGCAGGTACACCTGGGCGGAGCGATGGGCCTGCACTTTGTCACGGACCTGTTTTTCTACAGCAGCCTGACGCTGCTGGCCCTCGGTCAATCGGACAAAGAGGACAGTGCGGACGGACAGCTCCTGGCCAAGATGATCGAGCAGCTCTCAGTGTGGGCGAGCGCGTTCCCGAAGAGCTACCGTCACAAGTATGTCTTGGTGCTGGCCGAAGGAGCGCGTCTGCGCGGCAGCTACAGCGAAGCGATGGATCTGTACGACCAAGCGATTGCGCTGTCGCAGCAAGGTGAGTTCTTCCATCACAACGCCATCGCGTCGGAGCTGTGCGGACGATTCCTGCAAAAGCAAGGTCGCAGCCGCCTGTCCAGCGTCTACATTCGCGACGCCTACTACGGCTACGAGCGCTGGGGAGCCAGCCACAAGATTGCGCAGCTTCTCGAAGAGCATCCGTCGCTCCAGCGTGATGTGCTGCTCAACGGAACGCGCGATCCAGTGTCGCCCACCGTCACCACTTCGTCGAGCCTGACCACCAGCGGGTTCCTCGACCTGGCGACGGTGCTGCATGCGGCCCAGAGCATCGCCAGTGAGATCGTGCTCGATCGACTGCTCGAACAGGTGCTGCGGCTCGTCGCAGCCAACGCGGGCGCACAGCGCGGCTTCCTGCTGCTTGATCGCGACGGAACCCTGACGATTGAAGCGTCTATTACCGTCAATCCCGACGTGGTGCAGGTTGGACTCGGCATTCCGCTCGAAAAGAGCAGCGAGCTGGCGCACTCGATCGTGCAGCTCGTCGCGCACACCCGGGAAGCGCTGGTGCTTAGCAACGCCAGCACCGACAGTCGCTACGCGAGCGATCCGTATGTGCTTTCGCGCAAGCCCAAGTCGCTCTTGTGTCTGGCACTGAAGGTTCGTGGACGACTCAGCGGCGTGCTGTACCTGGAAAACAACGTCGCGGAAGATACCTTCACGGCGGATCGCATCGAGCTTTTGCGCCTGCTGTCCGGTCAAGCGGCTACGGCGGTGGAAAACGCGATCCTGTATGGACGGCTCAAAGATGTCGGCGACCGGTTGCAAAAAAGCAACGAGGAGCTGCGTCGTAGCAATGCCGATCTGATTCAGCGCACGCACGAGCTGGCCGCAGCCAACGAGCGCACCCAACAAGAGCTGGCCGAGCGAGTCCGCATCGAGCGTGAGCGCGCCAACCTGCAAGATGAAGTCATTCGCATTCAGAGTGCGCGCCTGGCCGAGATTGCCGCGCCGCTGATTCCCATCACCGATGAGATCATGGTCCTGCCGCTCATCGGAACGATGGACACCGCGCGCGCCCAGCAAGTGATTGAGACGGTTCTCGACGGAGCGCAGCATCATCGCGCCCGCGTCGTGATCATCGACATCACCGGCATGAAGCACGTCGATACCAACGTCGCCAGCATGCTGATCCGGGCTGCCGCTGCGCTCCGGCTCCTAGGAACCCAGTCCGTGCTTACCGGCATTCGTGCAGAGATCGCGCAGACGCTCATCTCTTTGGGTGTGGACCTCAGCGGAGTGGTGACGCGCAGCACCTTGCAGAGCGGAATCGCCTTCGCAGCCTCTCGTCACGGCGTCAGCTCACTGGCCAAGCTGGTCAAGCAAAAGAGCTAACCCGAGTCCACACCGAAACACGCAGTTTGAGTAAAGAGACTGGGGGCGACCGGAGAGCTTTTTTCGGACCGCTCGCGGGACGGAAAAAGTCTCGCAGGGTAGCGGGGCCCCGGTCGAAATGTGCGGGTTTGGTAGTTGACGGAGTGTAGGAACCCGGCGACTCCCAACCGCTTCCGTTCGCACTCCCAATCAGCTCTGTTCGGGCTCCCAATCAGCTCTGTTCGGGCTCTGAAGCGCATTCCCATCGGTTTCCAATGGAAAGATAAAATCGAATCACATTACGCTTTGTATAGACAATATCGAATCTACTTCGTCTGAATCTTGTACAACTTGTCAGGAAATCGTCACCGACTCTTCATTTTGGATAAGGTCCGCAGCCAGGACAGTGTCAGGGGTCGCGCCCACCGAGATCGCAGTGCGTGCAACATAGGCTGGTGCAGCCGGATGGCGCAGAAACAGCTGGTTGTTGCTGACAGTGGTTCCATCGGAATTGGTCACCACGATGTTCTGGTTGCCACAGGTCTTTGGCTGCGCCGGAAGCGCACAAGTGATGAGCGTTCCCGTGAAGTTTACCTGCGAGACAGTCGGACCCGCGCAAGCTACGCCACCAACGGTGACAGTTGCTCCTGCTTTGAATCCCGTTCCGCCAATAGACAGCGTAGTGGCCTGATCTTGGGCAACGCGCGGTGGGTTCACAGAAGTGATGGCAAGCTCCGCCGGAGGATTCTGCGGAGGAGTCACCATGGTCATGTCCGTAGAGCTGCTTCCCCCGTCTCCTACGCTGTTTGTCGGAGCATCCGTACAATGCGCATGACAGAGCAGTACCGTGACAACACCGCCCAAGAAAACGCCACGCCGTAAGCTCATCATCTTCTATTTCTCCCGGTTAGGACGACAAAGAAAACAGAGCGCGCTGCACGCACAGAACTGACGCGCAGCGCGCTCACTGGATGGATTCCGTTAGCCGCAGATGTACTTGGCCTGAAGGTTGTTCACCGTCGGAGTGATCGTCGGTGCGTTCGCGTTCAGCTTGAACTGAAGCTGTAGATAGGTGTTGTCCACACCTTCGTTGATGCTCGGCTTGAGCGGACCCGCCACCGCAGGAGGAATCGTGGTAGCCGGTCCAAAGATCGCAGTGTTGAGCGAGGTCAAGTCGCCCGCACCACGCGCGCTGATGTCCACCGAAGTTCCCGCTGGCGTCACAAGATCATACGTCACTTCCGTCCACGTCGTCTTCTGCGGCGCACAGTCCGACTTGAAGGTGTGGCGATAGATTCCAAACGGAGCACCCGCGATGCGAAGCTGCGCACCCGTCATGTCGGAATACGTGTAGGGATTGTCTCCGGTCTGAACGGTTGCAAACGTGTAGTCCACAGGATTGATGTGATAGACGCGACCAGAGCCAGGGACGCGAGTGCCCAGGTTCGATGCGCCCGTCGAGACAACCCACGGCTGCTCGTTCTTGTCGATGCCGATTCCCAGGTAGTAGCTTTCCACGCTCACACCGCGCGGAGACACCAGACGCTTGGTCGTCATTCCCATTCCGTGCGGCTGCGATGCATCGATGTGATAGATGCCATTGCTGGTATCCGCAACGTACAGGTTGAACTTGCTATCGAGTGCAAGTCCTCGTCCCGATCCGCCACCGTAGTTGAGTACTTCCCAGCCCTTTGCGGGGTTGGCCGGATCGAAGCGTGCGACGCAGCCGCCACCGGCTTGATAGATGTAACCACGCGCATCGGCACTGATTCCGTATCCGCATGCTTCCGAATACGAGCTGACAGTATCGTTGTTCTTCACATCGATCTTCACCAGCGATCCGCCACGCACCCAGAGGTTTCCGTCCTTGTCGCCCACCATTCCGTACGGCGCTGTGGTTGGAACCGGAATCCGCTTCACAATGGCGCCGGTCTTGGCATCCATCCGCAGCACTTCGCGGGTGTTATACAGACCGATGTACACGTAGTTGGACAGCGTTCCGTCTGCACCGATCGTCGAGTCAAACGTCGCTGCGCGCGGCAGCGTTCCTGCACCACCAACCGCGTTTCCTGCTGCATCTTTGGACAGATCCGTCAGCCACAGCACGCACTCATCAGGACTGTCTTGCTGATTTGCTTGCCAAATATACGCCGCCGGAATCGGGCCCGCGCCTTCAAACGTATCGATCTTTCCGTTGCCATTGCGATCGACACAGCGGCTCTTGTCGCCTGCGATCTTGACCGCAGAAGCACGGTTCGGGAAGCTGATTCCGTAGTAGTTGGCGCGGTTGGCAACGACCACGTCTCCCTGCAAGCTCACCGTCGAACGAGAAGGGTCTCCGTTACAACCTCGGTAGGTGCAGTAGCGCGCTACTTCCAGGTTGGTGTTGACATCGATCTTGGACTCCGTTCCTTCCGCGCTGTTGGCAACCCAGATGTACGGAGCACCCGCATTCTTAAAGCCCGCCAGATCCAGCGCAATCGCGCCGCTGGGATCCGTGGTGACACCCGTCGATCCAGGGCTCTTTGGATCGAGCGGATTCATCGAAGAACCACCCGCAGTGGTTGTCCCAGAGCGAGTAGGAATGTTGTACGGATCGACGCCTCCGTTGGGATCCACTGGTGGCGGACAAGGTAGATCCGGCAAGCAGGCAGGATTGTTACTATTGGGCGAACTACCCTCGGTGTTGATGCTGCTGCAGCTAAACGATGCAGCACTGAGCACCAAAGAAAGCGCAAACAAACTACGTACGCTCATGATGTACTCCTAGATCTTGAGAGTGAATCTGGCTTCTTATGAGGCTGTCTTCACTATAACATCGTCGTATGAGATCAGACAGCAGATCAGCACTCCTAAAAGAAGCATTCCCTTGTGCGCTCGCTCTGACGGTAAGTACGCTCCTTTCGGGGTGTCCTTCTTCAGAGCAAAAAGCGACGACCAAACCTGTTACAGAGACCTCCTCCAACCAACAGCCAACCACGACAAACTCCGCAGCAAGCTTGCCAGCTGCACCGGCGATTCCTACGGCTCCCAAACCGGCTCCTGCTGCGGCTCCTACGGATGCAGGAACGGCGGCACCACCGTCGGCACAAGGCGTGATCCAGGTGCCGACGTTCGGAGACAAGCCAGGACCGCAAAAGCTGTGTGAAGTCGAGTTCAAAGGAAAGGTTGTCTATCCCGGAAAGCTCCCAGAAGGTCAGCGCTGGTTCTTCGCTGTTGCGCAAGGAAGTGACTGTCTGGCCAAAGACGCTCACATCATCGGTTCGTTCTGGGCCAATCCGGACAACACCTTCTTCGGAGAGGTCTTTTCCAAGTGGGGAGCCGACCTCTCCCTATGCGTAGCTGCCGTCACGGATGCCAACGGTCCCAGCACTATGTACGCCAAAGCCAAAGAGTCATTTCACGCAGAAAAGGTGGGCGAAGTCGAGTTTGAACACTTGGTCCTGACTCCCAAGAGCGGACCGAAGATTCAGTTTCCATCGTCTCGGCCCGCCCTGTAATCACTCGCTGGCTTTCACCGTCCGCGCGCTGGCTCTGGCGCGCTCTGTCCCTTACGCCACAAACTTCCGACGACGAAGCAGCGAGTAGCAGGTAATCAGCAGGCTTCCCAGGACGCCCATCGGAGCCGCAACATCCTGCGCAGGACTCGCCATCGCGCAGCCAAATCCGTTTCCGGCTAGCTTCGCATCCGACACTTCTCCGCTCCGCGTTACGGTGTTGTCTGCGGGATTGGCATCGGTCAGCGGATAGCCATATTCATCACGCGGAGTCACCGTCGCTTCAAACGGCTGGGAGGTCGCGCCACGCGGACTCTTCACCACAAACACCACCGGCGTAGTACTTCCCTGCGGAGGAATCGGCGTAGCGCTTTCGCAGCTGAGTGTTCGCTTGTCATTGCTGACCACGCACGTCCATCCTTCACCGGGCTGGACAGAGCTGATCTCTGCACCCACAGGAGCGGTATATCCGAAGTATGCGCCACTTGCGCCGCCCGTTCCTTTGTTGGTGGCGCTCGCGGTGTACTGCTGGCTGTAGGGCTCCGGTCCAATCTGTCCATCGACCGTCAGCACCAAGTCCGGCTTGTTCGCTTGCGTCACCACCGCTTCGCCGTAGCCATTGTTGTTGCCTGGCTGTGGATCGGTCGTTCCAGCAGGAGGCAGCGCGCTCACCCGAATGGGAACCGTTTCACTTGTGTAGTTCGACGGAATCGGAACCGACAGCGTATAGATAAGCTGTCCACCAGCGGGCAGCGTCACCGTCGGTGGAAGCGGACCATTTCCGCTCGCGGCAGGACACATCGCGCCCATTCCCATCGGCATACAAGTCCAGCTCGCACCCGTGATCCCAGGAGGCAGCTTGGTATAGATGTTGGCATCCGTAACGGGATCGACTCCCAAGTTGGTCACTTGCACGCTATACACCGCAGTGGTTCCCGGTGCAGACGGCGTAGCAGGAGGAATCACGACCACCGACAGATCCGACTTCGGGCTGGGACATGTACGACTTCCCAGATCACAAGTGCGGCCTCCGCAGTCTGCATCCGAGTTGCAACCGCAGCGATTGTCCGCCAGACAGATCGCGCCCTGCCCTGCTGCGGAGCACGCAGACACCTGTTGCGGAGACGCCGTACACTGCACGCAGCTACGACCCGCAGGATCGCAGACATAGCCGCTTGGACAGTCTGCGCTGACCGTACATGCACAGCGCGGCGGAGCCAAAGAACGATCACACTTGGGAGCCAGGACTCCGCACTGAAGATCGGTCTGGCAGTCCACCACAATGCTGGTCGGAATGCTCGGAGCCGTGCCATCCCCCGTCAGCCAAGCACCAGCGCGCGTCACGCCTTTGGCCACCGCCAGCTGACCTTGTCCTGTGATCGATCCTTGGTTGTCTAAGCGTCCAGAGATCGCGCGACTGACCACCGCAGTCAGCTCGATCTGGGTGACTTCGCCCACTGCAACCGTTCCACCTTGCGTGGCACTTGCGCCATTTCCGATTCGGACCGTCAGCGTCCGCGTCTGTGGATCGTACTCTGCTTGATCATCGCCGCTGGTATCGGTCTTTGCGCCTGCGTTGGGACCACTCAGGATCTGGAGCGATCCCGGAACATAGGTCAGCTCTGGCGGAAGCGGATCCCGCAGCACTGTTCCAATCGAAGCATCCGATCCACTGTTCACCACGTTCAGCGTGTACTTCACCGTATCGCCCGGAATCACAGGCTTGCCGGGACGACTCACGTTCATATACGTCTTGGTGCTTTCCGAAAACACCGGGAACAGCGTCGAGATTCCGGTGACAAAGCCACCCAAGAAAAACAGATCACCACTGGATGTCGCTTGCAGCTGCGCGCTGGTGGCTCCCGCTGAAAGCTGCGCTGTGACATCCACCACGTCCATGTCGATTCCCACCATGCTCGATGGCTGTCCCGACATCTGCGGCAGATCACCTGTGATCGAAACCGGTGCGCCCAGCGTGCTGCGGCTGCTGTTAAAAAAGTTGGTCGCAGGATTGACCTGATTGCTCAGCACGGATCCGTTAAACAGAAAGGAATCTCCGGTCAGCGAATCATCGCCTTCATAACCAACGATTCCGAGCTGTCCCGAAAAGCCGCTGTTTGGAACCAAAAATCCGTCGAGCGTCGCGTTCGCATTCAGTCCCTGCTGCACCGAGTCCATCCCGCGATAGACCACGATGTTGCGCGTCGGCTCGTCCGACTTGCGATACACAACCATCATGTGCCAGTTCACAAACGCAACGTTTTCCAGCACATCTTTGAGCGATGTAGTGGGGACTCCGGACACGCGATACACACCGCTGCCTTGCTGCTGGACCAGCTTGGTGATGTCTGCGTTGCCTTGATAGTACGTTCGTCCACCACTGCTGACCGTCAGTCCCGGAAACAGCGGATCATTTACGATCACAGACTGAAAACCACCGGGGCGATCCAGTCCGACCTGACGACCTGCCGAAGCTCCGAGCGGAAGCTGAGCGGCCCAAAACAGCCGCGCATGAACCACCACAGCACCCGGAGGAATCGACAGAAACGCAGCACTGCTTGCACGCAGCGGAGTGGTTGCTCCATCCGCCGTGGCCGACGTTCCATCGGTCTGCCACAGAATGTCCGCAGAGCTGTCTTCCGTGTTGGTTGAACACGAGCCCGTATTGATTGAACCGACGGTGGGCTGCGGAACCCCAGCAGCGCAGTCCCAGCCAACGGTGTTCCCAATCAGTAGGAAGCTTCCTTTTTCATTGAACTCCGCAAGCTTCTGCGGAGCCGCAAACACCGTCGAGCACAGCGTACTTACACCCACAGCAGACAGGAGTCCAAGCACTGAGCTTGCCACGGACCCGAAACGACGAATGGTCATCTTGTACCTCTGACTTCCCTTGGACCTGCGGACCTCTGCGTCCAGACTTCGCTTGTTGCCATCCCTGCTCATAGACTACGCAGACTTGTCCTTCTTCCGGCGGTGGTGCTTCTTCTTTTTGCCATCGGCTTTGTCATCGCCACCATCCCCATCCGCCGCTTCTGCTGCGTCCTTTTTGGACTTCCGCTTCTTCTTTTTGCTCTCGCCATCACCGGCATCCGCTTTGTCTGCGGAGCCCGACTCGACCGCATCGCCCTTCTTGCCTTTTTTGCCTTTGCGATCCTTTTTGCCCTTCTTGCCATCCGACGAATCGCTCTGATCTTCGGACACAGGAACAGCGGTTTCGCTCGCCTTCTTGACCTGTACGTCTTTCGGCTGCGCCGGATCGATGATCACAAAGTCTACGCGGCGGTTCCGTTCACGACCCTTCGCGCTCTTGTTATCGGCAATCGGCTGATCCGGTCCGTAGCCCTTCGACTGGAGCCGGTTGGCATCGATTCCCTTTTCGACCAGGAAGCGCACCACGCTGGCTGCACGACGCGCCGACAGATCTCGGTTGTATGCGGCCTTGCCTCGGTTGTCGGTGTGACCCTGCACTTCCACCTTCTTGATGGTCGGCGAACCCTTCAGGCTGTTTGCCACGGCTTCCAGCACCGGGAAGCTGCGCTTGAGGATCACGTCCTTGTTCGTTGCAAAGAACACCGGCTCGATGATCTTGATCTGGCCATCCGTAATCGTCGTCGCACCGGGGCAGCCATTCTTCTTCGGATCAGGATCCGGCGCACCAGGCTTATCAGGACATGCATCTTCTGGATCCACCACCAGATCCTTGTCACGGTCCCCCGCAGGGCAGCCCAGACGATTCGGATCGGGCTTGTCACCCTTGGGAACATCGACGCACTGATCATCAGGATCCAGCACGCCATCCTTGTCGAGATCACCGACCGGACATCCCAGACGCTTCGGATCAGGACGCTCTCCCTTGGGAACGTCCACACACTGATCTTCTGGATCGATGACGCCGTCTTTGTCGCGATCTCCGGCTGGACATCCCAGACGCTTCGAGTCCGGATCGGGCTTGTCACCTTTGTGAACATCAGGACAGATATCCAGTCGATCGATCACACCGTCGCGATCTCGATCAGGACAGCCGTTCGTGTTCGGATTCCCAGTTGCGATTCCTACATCATCAGGACAGGCATCATCCGCATCCAAGATGCCGTCGTGATCGCGATCCAGAACCGGCTTCTTTTCTTCCTTCATCGGAGCATATCCGATGCGCAGCAAGACGCGACCATCTGGCGTTCCGGGCTGACGCAGCAGACCCACACCACCCGCGATTCCTACGTTCACTTGATGTGCGATGTTGTAGTGACCTGCGAGCAGAACTTCTAGGCTGGTGAAGTCTCTGTAAAACGGCTTGGTCGAGTCCGTTCCCATCACCTGCGTCGCCAAGATGGCTTCGGGACCGACAGCGAAGCGACGCTCGAAGTCCGCATAGGAGATCGCTGCGCCAAGCTGTAGTTCCGATCCCACCGTGCTGCCCGCGAGATCCACACCTGCGCCGATCTGTGCAGCTGGACGGTACTGAAATCCAGCTGTGAACGACCACAGGATGTGCTTGGCATAACCACCCAGTGCGAGCTTCGGAAGGACGCGCAGCACGCCTTCATCACTTGATGAAAGCGAAACGCCAGAGTTTAGTCCAAACGATCGCAGTGGAATCCAGACTTGCGCGCCAAGGCTCAGCGAGACGGCGCTCTTGTAGGGCTGACCAAACAGGCGAACCCACAGACCAAGTCGCGGATCTCCGACGGCGACTCCGTTTGCGGGCTCTGCACCTGCGGCTTTGACACCGCGCTCTAGGAAAGTAATCGGAAGGCTTCCGTTGATCTGAATCCGATCCAAAAAGGATCCCGCAACATCAACGTGTCCAAGGAACTGATGCTCAATGACCGACAGTCGCGGAGAGAAGCTGCCATCACTTCCCACTGCACCAAAGACCAGCGGATTGTGCGCGTAGTTGAGCGTAATTCCCGCAGCAAAGTAGCGCGTTTGGGAATACCACGGATGGTCTACCCAGAACGACCACTCACCGGCGGAAGTTGGCTCGTAGCGATTGACCGCAAAGCCACGATTGAGATCCTGCGCAGAGGCGTTTTGCACGCTGAGCAGCACAGCGCAGACTGCTCCTACAACACGTAAACAACTCGCAATTGATCGCCAAGACATCACAGAAACACCTCCAACGCGAGGACCGGATAGGTAACCTTCGCCAGCGCAGAACACGGATCAGAGTCAGCCCGTACACGATCTGCCGCAGACCTTTTCTCGTCGAAAACTCCGCCTCTGACAGGTTCTATTTCCATGCCGAAAGGCCCCCCAAAGACCGGTTCGCACAGCACAGCGTCCTTTAGTATCTCAAACTTTCTACGTCTTGTGTGAAAGGATCTCAGGCGTTCACCCCAATGTGCTGGGCGACGACAAATCTGCATGTCCGTAGATACCCATAGATGTCTGGGGATGTCCGTAGCTGGCTGGGGATATCTGTAGATTCCTGCGCAGCACGGACCTGCTATAGGATCCACCCATGAGTGAGAGCACGAACCAGACCCTCTTTCCTCGCTTTCCATCCCTGTCCGGCAAAGTGATCCTGATCACCGGAGCCAGCAGTGGCATCGGTGCTGCGTGTGCGCGCGCATTCGCAGTCAGTGGCTGCCGACTAGTCGTGCTGGCCCGTCGGACCGATCGTCTGACGCAGCTTACGTCCGAGCTGCAAGCACTGGGTGCGCAAGACGCGATCGCAGTGTCCGCAGATGTTCGCGATGCAGCAGCCGTTCGATCTGCGATCGCTTCGCTTCCCAGCGCGCTTTCCGCCATCGATGTCGTGGTTCACGCAGCTGGACTGGGCCGAGGTCGCGACAAGCTGTTTGAAAGCAATCCCGCAGAGTGGGACGAAGTGCTGGATACCAATGTGAAAGGAGTCCTTTCGGTCACGCAGGTGGTGCTGCCACAGATGGTTCAGCGCGACGCAGGACACATCGTTCATATCGGATCAGTGGCCGGTTCCCAGCCGTACCCAGGTGGCGCGATCTATTGCGCAAGCAAGGCTGCGATTCGCATGCTGAATCAGTGTCTCAAGCACGATCTTCTTGGCACTCGCGTGCGTGTCAGCACCGTCGATCCCGGCATGGTGGAAACAGAGTTTAGCGTGGTGCGATTTCGCGGGGATACCGCGCGCGCCAAAGCTGTATATGAAGGGATGACACCGATGACCGCAGATGATGTTGCAGAAGCTGTTCTGTTTTGTGTCAGCCGTCCTGCACACGTCAACATCAGTGAAATCACCATGCTGGCCACCGATCAGGCCTCTGCAACCACCGTACACCGCCGATAACAGCTCGCCGACAGCGCCTCACGAAGTACGCAGCATCTTCCCAAGAATGCCAAGCAACGCAGTCATGAGGAACCGCGATGGCAGAGAAGAGAACCGGAGCGCACGCAAGTACGAAAGGACCGACGATGTAGCAAACAGAATACGCAATCCGTGATCTTCAGCGCTCTAACTGCGCGCAACCAGAACCACTGTCCGCAGAGACTCCGCAGTGTCGTCTGTTTTGCATTAGTCTGAGATCTCAGACGTTGTATGCGGCGCAGGGGGCGTGCATGCCAAAGATTCCGTCGTATCGTGAGTGGCTCGCCAAGACGCGGAAACAGGACTGGAAGACCAAAGAGGAGCCGTATCTGCTCTACATCAAAAAGGTCTTGCTCGGTCCCCGCAGCTATCCCAAACACTACTCCTCACAGCTTGCAGAGACAGAGCTGTATGACCAGCTCGCGACCACGCTCGATGGCTTTGCCAAGACGCTGGACGAGCGACTTTTGAAGCCGCCTCCTCCACCCAAAAACAGTCCGAAGACCGGAACCACCGGCAACCAAAACGATCCGAAAAAAGGGACGGGAACTGGTTCAGGAACGGGAACTGGTTCAGGAACGGGTTCAGGAACGGGCTCGGGCTCGACCACCTTTGCAACCAAAGAGGAGTCTGTTTCCGAAGGCAACGAGATCATCAAGGCCAAGGCGAAGGCCGAAAAGTACAATAACAAAGCAGAGTTTGGTCCCGAAGCGCTCCGCATGACGTTTCTGCGCATGCCCAAGAATCCCGACTTGGTGATGAAAGCAGAAAACGAAAAAGTCCTAACCGACGATGCCACCATGTGGGGCGTCGTGCGCATCAGCAAAGCCATGCGCATGTCGAACGACAACATCACCGAGTTCCGCAGAGCAGAGCCGGGGACTCCCTATCTGGGCTTTGTGCGCATCGGTCGGCGCGTCGATCGCGAAGAGGATCGCGTGGCGCTCATTCAGATCGCGCAGAGCATTCCGTCCGGGACCAAGTTTGCGGTGCTCTCCAAAGAGCTGACCGGCGGACAGTCCTGGCACAAGCACTGGCTCAACAAGCGCTTCATGGCGCAGCCAGAGCCCCAGATCAAGACCTGGAACGGCTGGGATTTGCAGACGCTGCGCAAGGACAAAGAGCTGGAGCTATCCGACACCGGAAGCTTCTTTGGCTTCTTCCTGATCAAGGCCGCTGATGACAGTCCGAATCACTACTTCAACTTCCGCTGCGCATCGCTCAACCAAATTGCCAACGCGAACTTTTCGGAGTTTGCGCCCGCCATGCCCTTTTCCAAGATGAACGCAGGCCAGCGCATGGCGTACCAGAACCTGCTGGAAGCCGCGCGCGGAGGCTTTGCACCGCGCATGCAAGAGCTGGCCCAGTACTTTCCCGGTGTGAAGCTACAGCGAGGCGCGCTCGGAGTAGACGGCGCATCGAAGAAAGTTCCGCTGAGCTGGGCCAAAGCCATCGTCGAGACGATCCAGAAGGTCTAGCGACACCGATCCAAACCGCCACGTCCAACGCCACGTCCAACGCCACATCCGAGGCTACGTTCGAGGCTACGCCCGAGGCCACGTCCGAAGCCAGGCGATAGACATCGTCTGTTATATCGTCCGATTCATCCGTTCATCACGATGAGCCTGGCCGCCACAGATCGAACCAACGAACAATCGTCCGCTATATTGGACATCGTTCGATTATTTTCCTGACGATCCCTTGACTATTCGATAGCCGTTCCTAGATCGTCTGTTATAACAGACATCGGTCGTTATGATGGCGGTGACTTCATGAACCAAGCAGCTATCGCTCCGTCGAAACACTCTCACAAGCAGTCCAAGCCGCAGCCCGTTTCCGTCAAGCCCACACGGCTTCGCATCGGAATGATTGGCGGAGTCGAGCGCTCCGAAGGTCTGTTCCAGCAAGCAGCCCACGCGGCAGGCTACGACCTGGAAGTCCACAGCGGACACACCGCAGGACGCGGCGCACAGACACTGGCCTCGCTGGTCAATCGCGTGGATCTGGTGGTGATTGTGACCGATGTAAACAGTCACAATGCCGTCGTGGCAGCACGCAAGCTAGCGGTCAGCAAGGGAGTCAAGCACCTGCTGGTGCGGCGCTGTAGTCCGTCTCGCTTGATCGACCTGATTCACTCGGTTGAAACCGACATCGCGCACGCAGCATAGACAGCACACGAGCGAGCACGCATCGATTCAGCCATCCTGCTGGCTGCTGATTCCGTCGCTGTGCGTGCAATACTGTGACTATTGAAGGATCCGTCAATAGGAGCGTCCGCTTGGCTCTCTGGGGCCAGCAGCGCGTCGCAGTGCATCCACAATGTCCGATGGACGAAGAACAAACTCTGCAGCTCCACTTTCGCTGGCAACACGCGGCATTCCGTAGACCGCTGCGCTCTCACCATCTTGGGAAATGGTCAGTCCGCCTGCTTGCCGAATCGCGCGAAGTCCGGCGGCTCCGTCTCTGCCAATCCCACTGAGGATGACGCCTGCGGCACGCTCTCCGTAGTGTCGAGCCAAAGAGTCCATCAGCAGATCCACCGAAGGTCTGTGACCGTGTAGCGGCTCTGACTGCTCAGTGCGAGCCAGCCCACGACTGCGAATCAGCAAGTGCGCATCATCGGGCGCCAGAATGACCTGTCCAAGCGACAGCGACTGCGACGATGAACAGATCGTCACTGGCAAGCGAATCCGCGCGCGCAGATAGTCCGCAAACGGCTCTGCAAAGCCCGCAGGAAGGTGCTGCACGACCAAGATGCAAGCCGCCAAATCCTTCGGGAGCGCAGACAGAATGTCCGCCACCACACCGGGTCCGCCCGCAGAAGCTCCGATGCCAATCACGTCCACTTGATGATGAACAGACGGAAGCGGTCCCGGCCCGTGCTCTGGTCGCGAGCTGGCAGACAACGGACGCTGACTGTGCTGGGAACGCGCACTCTTTTGACGCACCACCGAGACACGCAAAAGTCGCCGCACCGCACTGCGAAACAGCGCGCTCGCCTGGGGATCGGACGGACTCACACGCGCTTCGATCGACAGCGCGCCACGCAGCAGCGCTTCGTGAAGGAGCGCATCTTGTTCCGGACGATGCTCGCTGGCAGACAGGATCAGGATCGGCAGCGGACGCTGCATCATCAGGGCTTCGATCGCATCGAGTCCGCCTTCGGACAGAAGCTCTGCATCAATGATCAGCAGCTCCGCCGTGGCTCGCAGCAGAAACCGCGTCGCCTCGGTCGGGTCGGAAAACTCACGCACCACGTCCAGGTCCCGCTCTGCTTCCAGCTGCGCGCGAAGCGTCCGTCGTGCGCTCACTGAGTGATCCAGAATCACAACCCGCGTCATCGCAGCGCCTTACCCCACCGAATCCGCGCACCACTGTGTCGGGACTTGACCAAGCCACAGTCTGTCAGGACACAGCGCACTCGCACCTTTGCATCTATGTTATCGCGGGGCCCAAGAGATTCGCAACGGAGGCAGGACGCGCGACAGCAAACGGACAGACCACATCAGCCGCAAGGTAGGCCCACAGGCACCGACGCAAGTAGCGGGAATGAACAAAAAAATAGACGCACGTCCAATCAAGCGGACGGCGTCTGTTGAACCACTCCGAACGCGACGGATGCTACGGCGCAGCGCTGTAGGTCGGACGCGACGTGCAGCGCGTCATCCACGCCAGGATGTTCGGATACGGAGTCAGGTCGAGCTGCATCATCCGTACATACTCCATCCACGAAGATACGTGCAGATCGGCCACCGTGATGGAGTCTCCGGTTAGGTAGCTGCGACCCTGAAGCTGCGCATCCAGAATCTGAAGCAGATCGGCGACATCCTGCTTTGCGCGCAGACCGGCCTTGACGTTGCGCTCTTCTTCTGGAGCCCAGCCACCGAAGTTGCGACCCACGCGGGACAGCGCTTCACCGAGAGAGACATTGGTCCACACAATCCACTTCATCACTTCGCCGCGCTGCGGACCGGGCGCAGGATACAGACCTTTGCTGACGCCGAACGTCTCTCCCAAGTAGATCTGAATCGCCGCAGACTCAAAGATCGCTACGCCATCGTGAACCAGAACAGGAACCTTGGCATTCGGATTCAGCTTCAGAAATTCCGGCTTCTTGGCATCGCCCGCGCGAAAGTCGATCAGCACTTTTTCATAGGGAATGCCTAGCTCTTCTAGCGTCCAGTGAACGGGGGACGCGCTGGACTGCGGGCTGTAGTAGAACGTCACGCTCATGAGGGGGACTCCTTTCAAAGACAGAACCGACAAAGGGGTTTGTAAACACGCTCTTTTCCGTTGAGAGCGCAGCGAAACTACTGATCAAAACTTCAGTGGTCAAGAAAAAAGATCAGGAGTCCTTCCTACAGTCCGCTTCCCAAGATTCCCAGCGTGCTGCGCACTAAAAAGGAATAGGAAAAGGAATAGGAAAGTGAATAGGAATCCGAAGACAAATCGGAGTTCGCATCCGTCTTGGCGAGCGCTTCCGTACGCAGCAGCTCACAGTGATCTCTCGACGCGAGGAGCGAACTCAAGATATCCTGTAGAAAAAAGGAAGCGAGCAGATGCCGAAGCAGGATGTACTCAAAGACTACACGTCATTTTCGTTTGATGATGGTCGCTATCAGCGCACAGTGTACCGACGCGGCCAAGGTCCAGCAGTGATCGTGATTCATGAGATCCCAGGTCTTCATCCGCTGGTGGTGCGCTTTGCCAATCGCGTTGCGGAAGCAGGCATGACGGTGTTTTTGCCGCATCTGTTTGGTGATGCCGGTCGTCCTGTCACGATTCCCTATGTCATGAAAGAGATGTTCAAGAACGTCTGCATCCGTCGAGAATTTGATGCTTGGGCAACCGACAAGTCCAGTCCGATTGTCGATTGGCTGCGCGCTCTGTCACGCAAAGTATTCGCAGAGTGTGGTGGCAAAGGAGTCGGTGCGATTGGAATGTGTTTTACCGGAAACTTTGCGCTGGCGATGATGACAGAGCCCTCTGTGGTGGCTCCTGTGTTGTCTCAGCCGTCGCTGCCGATTTCAATTGGCAGCGCCCGCAAAGCAGCGATCGGTGTGTCTCCCGATGAAATTGCCTGTGCCAAGCGTCGCTTTGCGGAAGAAGATCTGTCGATGATCGGGCTGCGCTTTCACGGCGATCCGTTCATCGCGGATGCGCGCTTTGATACCTACAAGCGTACGTTCGGAGATCGCTTTGAAGCGATCGAGATCGACGCCAAAGATGGTCTCAGCGTACAGGGAGAGCCACCGCACTCTGTCCTGACTGTGAACCTGCGCGATGATGATCCAGAGGGACCAACCAAGCGCGCAGAGCGTCGCGTGATCGAGTTTTTCAAGCAGAGAGTGGGAGCCGTCTAGTCCGCAGCGTACACAGAAATGAAGAGCACGCTGAGCGATGGAATCAAACAGCGTGCGCTTACTTCGCTTACTTCGCAGTCAGATCGCGGGTCTCACCGTCGATGGCATTGCGCTTCACAGAAGCGATTCCGTTTTCCATCGCAGACACCGAAGAGTACATCTCGCTGCGACCAATCACTTCCCCGTTTCCGGCCTTGAGCACAAAATACGGCTCATCGTTCTTCGAGCGCAGACGATCAAAGCGCTCATCATGCGCGGCATTCTTGCGAACAGAGTCGATCCCGTGCTGCGCAGCCGCTTTGCTCTCGTACTGCTCGCTGCTTAGGATGATCTCCCCGTTGCCTGCTTTGAGATGAAAGTAGAACTGTCCGTTCTTCGACTGTTGGATCTCGAACTTGCCCGCCATGTGTGTACCCCTTTCGCTGCGCTGAGTCCTTGGGAACTAGGCCGGATTCCAGCCCTTGACGATGTTTTCGCTGTGGAACTCTTTCCACAAAGAATCGATCTGTGCGCGACTGTTTGACACCCGAATCTCTCGCGACAGAGGCTCCTTGCGCGTCGGACTGTAGTCGGTGTAGTGCAGCACAAACGCAGGGAACTCGCCGTCTTCCTCTTTGTTGGTCTTCCACAAAAGGAGCTTACGGACCGCAGTCTGTCCCTTCAGCGTCTTCACATACACCTCACGTCGCAGCACTTGGCTCTTTGGGAGTGTGTAGGTGCGCGCGTCCTTTTCCAGGCTCGCAATCTCAATCAAGTCCGAGAGCTGCTGTGCCCGCACATCGGTTGCGTTCACGCGCTTGTCATCACGCTTGCGCACAAACACAGGCGAAATCAGCGACGCGAGCGGGAACTTCCGTAGCGGTGCATAGCGATGTGCTTTGTCGTCATAGGACAGCACCATCTTGTCGATGCCACCACCGCGCGTTGTCGAAGAGATCAGATCCAAGCAGCTGATCTCGATCACCAGCTCTGGACGCACCATCTGATAAGCGATGTGTCCGTCTCCGATCTCTGCGTAGTCACTCGCTGCGGTCATGTCTTTTAGATCAGAGAGCAGCGCACGACGCGCTGCATCTGAAAAACCATTTCCGACTCTGCCCAGAATCTGGAAGCTTCCGTCTTTGCGCATCACTGCGCACAACAGATCGTGAAGCATTCCTTTGCGATCTTCCGTTCCTTCGGTAAAGCCAATCACCGCGACATCCAGGTTGTGACGCGGCTTCAGCTTGTAGCTTCCCGTCGAGTCCGAGCGAAGAACCAGACCTTCACTGCCCTGACCTTCCACCCAGTCTGTGAAGTACTGTTCGATCTCTTCCGCGCTCTTGATGGTCACTGCATCGACCGGATGAATCCGATCTTTGCCAGCAAACAGCTTGGTGATGCGCGCATAGGAATCTGCATGCTTGGCTGGAGTCTGTTCTCCGTCTACTTCCAGTACATCAAAGACCGCCAAACAGAGACGATCCAGATCCTCTTGGGAGCCCGGCGCACGCGCCGCACTGCTGGCATCCGCGACACGCGCACGACGACCATCGGGATGACGATAGTACAGCTCTCCCGCAATCAGCGCTGACTTCACCTTCGCTTTGGCAAGCTTCTTGGCAGCATCCGCAAGCAGAGGAAGTCCGACCCGAACCGTTCCACCCGGATTGACCAGCAGAGCCTGTCCGTCTTCAAACCACAGGACTGCAAGCTCTCCGTCTACTTTGCGCGACAGATGATATTCACCTGCCGGAAGACGATTCCTGATGTCCTTCTTTTCCAGCGGAATCAACCGGGAAGCCTGCGCGCGTCGATACTCCTGCGTGCGCTGCCACACCGACGGATTCTTTAGATCGCGACCTTGTCCGACCCCGTACTTACCGAGCTTCCATTCAATCCGCGCCGAGTCAATCAGGCTTGGCGCACCTTGGATCTTGCTTGTGTCAGCCATTACGCCTTCTCCTTGCTCGGAGTCCGCAGCTCCAGGTTGCTTAGATGCAGAATCAGACAGTAGGAATCCCCTTGCGTTCTTCCTTCCAAGAATCCGCGATAGGGAGTCCCACCCCGCTGAAACACCAGAGGCTGATTCGATTTTGCTCCTGCACCGACGAGAAGTAGCGAGTCCTTTTGCTCCAGCTCGCGCGCCATTTCAAACAGGAAGTCGTACGTCAGACCGTTTATGTGAACGACCTGGAGCTTTCCTGAAAACACAAAACGATTCCAGACTTCCGACTTCTTCAGCAGCTTTCCTGACCACTTGAGCGGAGTCTCTGTTCCGACGTTCTGTTCCGAAATTTTGTGCGCGCGACGTTCCTTCACTGCACCATCAGGAGTCCGCACCACATCCCACAGTGCGACGGAATACACGAGCTTCTGATCGGGATCGACATACACCCGCGAGGTATCTTTCAGAAACGCGCCCGTGCGTTCCAGATCGATCTCTGGATCTCCTTTGATCAGCGCATCCGAAAGCGCCGCCAGCGGATCACTGGTTCCGACTTGCTTGGAGAGCGCGTCCAGATCGCGCTCGATCGGAGCCCGCAGCACCCGCACCGACTTGGTCTGACGACCTTTTTCATCCAAGTAGACGATGCGCTGAGTGCTCGAGACGCTGCGCGTCGCTACGTCTCCGTCACGATTTTTGCTATTGAAAAGTTTCAAGCTGCCCATCGTCGGCTCCTTACATCATCCCGAAGTCCATCTCGTCGTCGCTGTCACCTTCTTCGACCACCGTCTCTTCTTCGGGGTCGGAAAGCTCTGCCAGGCGCACAAACGGAAGGTTCGCTTTCTGTCCAATCGCCAGCGCCGGAGTCCCTTCGCTGCTCGCCAGCAAAAAGCCGACATTTGGATTGAGTCCACCGCGATACGAAAACGCGAAGCTGTAGATCGCCCCTGCGCGCAGCTCCTTGAGCAGCTCATCTGCGCCCATCGGCGGCGTCAGCAGATACACCGACTTGATGTTGTGCGACAGGTATTCATCGACGCTGGCGCGCTGATCGAGCGCAATCGGGGCCGCAAACGACGACGGAACCGCAGCAAGCGGCTTTCCTTCGGGCGAGACCGGCTTGAGCGTTGCACGCGCACAGTAGTTTCCGTCGGGATCGACATACTGGAGCGCGCTACCACCGCGTCCAACCAGCGTCTTACCGTCGCTGCCCAAGATGGCGAGCTGACAGGGACGGCTTTGACTATCAACAGCCTCGGTGTCGATGTAGCCGTAGAGCTTGTCGCGGTCGAGTTTGTCGAGCTGAAAAGACAGCTCCGTCTTGCCGTGACGGAAAACGAGCGGCTTGGCCATGAGTCCTCCGACCGATCACCCAAGAGCCCGCCCGCTTTCTCTACGCTTCGCTGTCAGAGGGTCTCTATATGATCGATAATTTTAGTTTTCGAGGACACGAATTTTACTTCACAAATTCAAGGCTTGGGAAGAGGGTTTGTTGCCACAATGGATCCCAACGCCGCACGTTCCCCCGCACTGCGCGACGGAAATCCGCCCGCAGCGCACAAGCAGCCATGACACGACCAGGCGCGATCCGGAGTGGATCGCAGACTGAACACGCGCAGCGCCCCCAGCGATTCTGCGCGCCAAAAACAAAAAGGCCCGAAGAGCTGAACTCTCCGGGCCTACATATTTTGTGCGAAAGGAGGGAGTTGAACCCTCACGAGTGTTACCTCACAGGAACCTGAATCCTGCGCGTCTGCCAATTCCGCCACTTTCGCGAGCGAGGTGAGGAAGTTTCTAACGTGATGACCCCCGCGCTGTCAATGCCTAAAATTTCGCTGACTTAGCAGGTTTTTCGCCCTGTCGAGGAGAACCGCCCGATCATTTTGCGCCGGATCATCCAGCACCACGGACAGAAGCTCGCGCAGAAGCTCTCCAAGCAGTGGTCCTGGCGGCAGCGCAAGCTCTCGCAGCAGGTCTTTGCCACTGATCGCCAAGTCCGCGATCTGAAGCGGTGGATTCTTCGCTCGCTCGTCGCACACGCGATCGAGAAGCTGGGACAGCCGAGCCGCCCAAAGTAGATCGCCTTCCGCTTGGGCAAACGCACGCTGGGTTCGCAGCAGAGCATCCAGCGTCGCTTCCGAATACGTCCCGAGCAGCCTACGCAGCGTCGGACCGTGCATCAAATCGAGCTGCTTGGGTGACATCACAGGCATCGTAAGTAGCGTCGCAAGATGCTGCCGATCGGATGAAGGCAGCTTGAGCCGCTCGTCGAGAAGCTCTGCCAGCGCTTTCGGCACCGTCAGAACCTGCGCACCCGCACCGAGCAGCCAGCGTCGCATCGGCCACAGCAGCGCACCGAGACGTAGCGCACACGGCAGCGACTCGATCGCAGCACACAGCACATCCACAGCTTGGACGGACTGGACTTCGTGCGCGACCTCGGGCAGCACCACTTGCAGAATGTTGCCGTCGTGGCTCCAGCGCAGGTGTGGTGAGCCGTCCGTCGGAAGCAGCATAAGGCGCAAGCCCAGCGACGGCTGACTTTGCGCAAGCAGCTTGAGCAGCTCATCGCGAATGCGCTCTCGGCTGACCTTGCGCAGCGTCGGGAGCGCGCCGACAAAGGCTTGACGCGTTGCAGCATCGACCACAAAGCCAAGCTGCGCCGCAAATCGCACCGCGCGCATCACCCGCAGTCCATCTTCGGCAAAGCGAGCAACGGGATCTCCGACGGCACAGATTCGCTTTCGCTGAAGATCGCCCTGTCCGTCAAACGGATCGACCAGCAGCTGCCGCACCGGATCCCAAGCGATCGCATTGACGGTGAAGTCGCGACGACGCAGATCTTCAACCAAGTCGGTGATGAACTCGATGCGATCGGGACGTCTTCCGTCGGAAAATCCAACCTCTCCGCGAAAGGTGGTGATCTCGATCGGATGCGGCTTGCCGCCATGGCGCTCGCACAATACGGTGACGGTGCCGTGCGCAATTCCCGTCGGAATGACCTTGCTGCGACCGAAGATGGCGATCACTTGCTCTGGGGTCGCAGCGGTGGTCAGGTCAAAGTCTTTGGCGGTGCTTTCGTCGGGACAGCGCAGCAGATCACGGACTGCTCCACCGACGACATAGGCAGGAAAACCTGCTTCTTGCAGACGACGACAGGCAAGCGTGACTTCAGGAGGAATTCGATGAGCCGGAACCATTGCGCCGTCATGGTGAGCCAATCGCTCGACGAGAGCAAGCGCCCAAGCCGATGACTTACGGGATGTAGGAACCGACAAACGCAGGATCTTCCAGCGCGAGCGGCGTACATTCCTTCGGGGCGATGAGCGGATTGCAGCGCGCAGGTCTGCCAGCAGGAACGACGAAGCGATACGGAAAGCCGCTGTTTTCTTCAGGAAAATCGGTGCTGATAAAGTGCGAGCCGCTCTGAAGTGCGGCCTGTGCGCGGCCTGTGTCTCCCTTGCGTGCTTCGACGGTGTCTGCATCCGCTCGGGTTCGTACCAGGAAGTTTGCGCGTACGGCTTGTGCGATCGCAGCCGCGTTTCCGACAGGATCGTTTAGGACAGAGATCGCGCCAAACGGATCGCTGGGACCAGAGTCCACAAACAGGAGTCTTCCGTTCAGATCCTTTTTATTGTGGGTGTACGCAGTGCGAGTCGGTCCGGTCGTATCGAACACAAACAGAACACGACCACGTAGCTGTCGGAGCTTCGGCCAGCCTCGGTTCTGCACCGCTTCGCGTAGGGTCTTGGCATCGCCCCGTACTTCATCAGGAGTGATCACACTCTGCGCAGGAAAGACAGACAGAATCTCTCCTTCCAGACTCCCAAAGAAGGACTCCATTTCGTCGGTGGGAATGTTCGCTTTGGGCTCGATCTGGATGAAGATCGGAAGGTGACCAGGATACGCAGCAGAGAAGCGCCGAATCTCTCGCAGACAGTCTAGGAATCGCGCGCAGTGTGTTCCGGTGTCTACGTAAGGAACGTGCAGCACCGACAGACCTTCGACCGCATCGTAGGACACGTCCAGCTCTAGCTGACGGATTCCCAAGCGATCGAGCTGATCGTAGATCGGTGCGTGGGTGTACTGCCACGGCTCGACCCGACCTTCATTGGTGTCGATGTGATAGCTGTTGTGCGTACCTCGGACCTGGATGTGCTGAAGAAACAGCGCATCATCGAGCGGATAGGAATACGCCTTTCCCATCGCTGTCTGCGGGATGTCCGCATCTAGCTGCGAGCACCCGAAGAATCCCACAAGGCCCAACGAAAGCATGCCAAAACGGAACAAGCGAGTGTGCATGTCCGCAAACCTACTACGAAGCGGGATGCACAGCGCAATTCCCTTCCGCATGGACTCGCAGACAGGGAACCGTTGACGCAGTGCAGCGACAAGCATTCCGATTGGCTGGTTTTAAATCTCGGTGAACTCAAACCCCGTCGGGGAACGGCTTGTTTCTGTTCCCTAGAAGGGTCTTTCTCTCGGTAGCGCAGGGAACGGACTGAAAGCGCCGCGCAACCTGTCGGGCTCTCCGCTGCGCAAAATCAGAGGCATCCTTGCCCACTCCCATGCCGTCTCCCAATCACCCCGCCATCTTGTCGCGGAGGATGCGGAGCACGGCTGCGCTGTCGTCGGGCGTCACAACCGCACGGATGGCATCGCCCTTGTCAATAATGATGGCCGTGCTCTTGTTGACGCGGGCTGTGTCGAGCGGATACCAGTGTCGGAAGTCGCCGGTGCCCCACAACCGCAGCCTACCGGTCCACATGTCCATGCTGCGGCTCGTCGCTTCGCGAATCCGCGAGTACGGGATGCGCTTGCTCACTCCCGGAAAGTAATAGTTTCGGATGGTGATCGCATCATCATCGCATTCGACTGTGGAATCCGAATACAGCACCGTCATCAGCCTTGCCTCCTCGCCGCGAGGCCTAGCACATCCAAAGAAATACTCAAGGGGGCTCGCCTGTTACAACGAGGCACCAAGGGTACGCCATTGTCGCAACCGCCGATTGAGTGATGCTATCGCCGGTATGAGGAAGGCTCAATAGATGGTTTCCTGCACAAACAGTTCGCGTTGCTTGGTAGGCCGATTCGCGACGTTCGGTAACATATCTGCAATTGCTTCCGCTGGCACGTTCGCAAGTTCCTTTGGCTCCAGCTTATACAGGCCGCCCCCATAGACACGGCCCTCGCCGAGCAGTGTCGCAGAGTCGATCCCGTTCAGAAACTCCCAAATCCGTAGCGCAAGCTTGGCATTGTTGGCTATCGCATTAGCAAGCTCTAACTTGGGATAGAGCAGAAGATAGACGTTTGCAGCCGTAGCCTGTGACCGATTCAAGATGAAGCGGAACGGCTTGTCCCGTTTCGCCAAGTTCCGTCCCATGTATGTGCAGATAAAGAGGGCAGGCGGTCGCTTCTCTTGTGCGTACCAAGGTTTGCGGTGGCTACAAAGGTACGTCTCAGATACCTTCGGCTTACCAGATTGGTAATACGCCCAAAGTGTCGGATATTGGTCTTTCAGTTGAGTCTCTGGAATCCGACAGTCTAGCATAAAAAGTTGCTTAACAAGCTTTGGTGTGCCGTCAACATTTGATTCGACAATATCCGTTTCGAGATGACGTGGTCCTGGCAGGATCGGCCTGAAAAATTCCATCGGCAGATCACGAGATACAATTTCATCGCGAGACATGATGAAGAAGCCATTGTCTCCGGTAGCAATGCCGCGCTTGATTGTAAAGAAATCGGCGAGGCGTGGCCCAGCGCTTACCGCACGTACACCAAAATTTGCAATCCCTGTCCACTTTGCAGAGTCTTTCAGATCATTCAGAAATACCATTCGAGAAATCGCTGGCTTCGTGAGCGTTCCGCCGTAGGAAAACTCAACCTTGTGAGCAGCAGTTGGTTTGCGCTTGCGGAACCAGACAGCGGCAGAGGAAACTAGCGCATCGCCAAACTGTAACTCGTTAGGATCAAACCGATGGACGCGGAGTAGCTCAACATCATTTAGCAAATAACGCTTAACAGGTACGCCATACTTTACATCCATGAATTCACTTGGAATCAGCCAACCGGCAATCGCATCAGCTTCCATCCATGCATGTGCGAGGCCAATAAAATAGCAATACAATCCAGCAAGTCCGTCCAATTTCATACCGGACGAAGCAATTGTCGCATGGAGCAGCCGTTCTTTGGCTGCCTTGTCCAGATGATGGTGTCGCACATAAGGGGGATTGCAGATCACAAGATTGCTCACACCGCCGTCCTTCGGTTGCGCGCTCGTCGTGAAATCGCCCAACGTGAGCTTGAGCCTTGGATCGTTCCACAACGCACGAGCAGGCTCACCGTAGTGAGGATCAATTTCAAAGCCGCTTGCAGCCTCAATTCGTTCGCTTGGAAACTCACGGAGAAGAGCTGAATAGAAAGAACCGGTGCCGATTGCAGGATCCAGAAACCGGATAGACGAATTGGCGGGCATCAATCTACGTGCATAGGAGAGCATATCAGATGCTAACTCCGTTGGCGTAGCAAACTGTCCTAACCTGTTACGTTCAGCCTGTGTCTTGATCGTATCCAGATTATTTTGCAGAACAACGCGCCGCTCTTCAATAGACATTGTGGCATTCATAATCTAAATCTCAAACTGTGCAAGATCGTCGATACGATGCTCCCACACCCAATCGATCCCTTCGCCAGCTTCGTAACCCAGATACTGGGTATCAAAATATCCACACAGAAACAGAACGAAGCGCACAGTTTCTCCATACGTGCTCCGAAGTTGGTTAATCTTTTGCGCCTCTTCTTTCCGTCGCTTGTTGGTGTTCGTGTAGTCGCCAGCCGACTTCGCTTCGATCATAAGTGGAAGCGTCCCGGGCTTTGCAGATAGTGGCATCACAACTGTGTCGATCGGAATGTTGATAGTGGACTTCAAATCCTTAGCACTCACAGGAATGTTGATCCGGAAGCCGTAAGTACCAGCAGGCATGGTGTTGTATTTGGTGCCTGAGTCACACTTCCTATAGCCGCGTGCTTCGAGCCATGTAGCGATGGCAGTGAGCTGACGCGTTTCTTGTGCATTGCGAATGATAGGGTTTGCATCAGCATTACTCAGCCGATCGGCAACAATGGTTGCGGCACGATGAACTTCATCGGATTGTGGAATACGTCCGCCGACCAGCCAAGCAAAGATATCGGGATCTACCATACGACGGATGATGGCAGCGACCATAGATAGCTCGGTGTCTAGCTGAGTGTCAGACATACGCTTAGGAAGACGGCCTTCTTCAAGACATAGGACGAGACTTTTTTGCACATTACTGAGACCAATCAAGCGATCAACCGCAATGGGTGGGCAGGTTGACATCCGTAGCGTCGGTAATATTTTCGGATGATTCTTCAGTACCATCACACTGATATCGTTCAGATTGTTCGTGATTTTGAGCGTCTTTTCAACATCCTTAGTAACCTTGATCCGTGTTTCACGGAAAGCAACAGGCGCAAACTTCATAAACCAGTCATTATACATGTCAACGGATCGTCTAATATCGTGTTTCCAATTGTGCGGCTTATCGAGATTAGCTGGCATGTTTGCTCTCACAACAAAGTCATCGCTACTTGACACGATGGAAGGTGGGCATTGGCGAGGGCGTATCCCTTCTTTCGATCGTCCTTGAAGGATCGTTTCCGATTCATACAACACCCGCAAGGTGCTGTAATTACGATCTGCGTACCGCAGTGGGCGGAGTAGGTCAAGCGGGGCAGTCTAGCCCAGGCGAACACGCAGCCAAGCGAGCAGCCGCAGCGGTTGATCGCTTGTGACTGCTCTGGTCATGAGCCGATCGCGATCCATCGCTGGCTTTTCGCCCGGCCTGCACTCGACTGTACGGCTGCGCTCTGGACGCTCACGATCGCCAGCCCGTCTCTTGTTTCGTTTGGTAACGGACGAGCCATCACAACTGGACACCGATCGGATGGAGCTCTCGGTTGATCGCGCAGAGGCTCGGCGCTCCGTCTGTCTTGACTCGATGCACTGGCCGCGTCCTGTGCTGATTGGCGCTGGTTCCGCTCGCGCCGATTGCTGGTTTGGCCGAGCTGACTTCACTGGCTGGCTCTCGGTCTGGGCGTGTTGGGCCACGAAAGGTCCACAGACCTGGCAGATCGCGCAGTTTTCCTTGGTTTCGCACTGCGTCCTGGTCCTAGCGAGCGCTTCGTTACCATCCAGCGGGCCTACGCTTCCCGCGCACTTCCTAGGACGCATAAAAAATAGAAGTTCTCGACGAGAATTTGTTAGCTGATTTACTCAGGCTTCAGAGCCCGATGAACTCAATTCCCGTCGGGAAGTGGCTGGTCTGGGTTCCTCAAGCCGCCGGCCCGCTCGGCTGACGGAAAAAACTGACAGCGAAAGCCAACAGAAAAGACGGTCGCACGCTCGACGATCCAACTTCAGCAAGCTTGTGCCTGCCTATACATGAATCGGTGGAGCGAGCTTGGTTCCAAAACAGCTTGGTTAGCCGCGATCCGCTGCATTGACGCGGATGGTACGACCGTCTAGCTCTGCGCCATTCATTTCACGCGCGGCAACGGCTGCATCTTGTGGCTTTTCAAACACCACAAAGCCAAACCCACGCGAGCGTCCCGTCAAGCGATCGGTGACGACGTTGGACTCTCGCAGCACACCAAACGGACTGAACGCCGCCTTGAGCTGCTCGCTCTCGGTATCCCAGCTGAGCCCGCCAACGAAGAGCTTTGTGGGTCCGTTCGAGCCCTTCGGTCCACGCGGCGCAACGCCAGATATGTTGATGTCTTCTAGCTTGACCTCATCCATCTGCTGTGAGGCGTTGGTTGCAACAATGTCGGTATCTGGATCGAGCCCTTTGGCGCGCAGTGCTCGATTGTGTCGCAGTCGCTCTTCTTTTTCCTTTTTCTTGCGGTCGCGAGCTGCTTCTCGATCACGCTTGCCACCTCCTACTCCAAAACTCATCGATCTGTTCTCCTCTCGTCCGCTTGGTTCTTTGAACGGCTCGCTGGCGTCGCACAAGCAAGCCGTGTGTGCTGATGCATTCCGTCGATGATACGCGAACACATGGAACGTACGCGCGGTATTTGTCTCGAAAAGTACACAATGTCTCGAAACACGCAACTCTCCGTCGAAGCGAGCCCACGCCCCAGCGCCGACAGGAGCCCAGAATCAAAAGACACGCAGCCAGACCGCTGACCGACCCTGGCGGATCGGGTTCGACGTGCTCCGCCAGCCGAGCCGGAGCTTCTGCGCATCGCTGGTGCTTGCTTCACAAAGAACAGCGAGCTCGACCGTATTTCCGTCGCTGAAAAGGACTTCCGCACCCCACAGGGCATGCTATCTGTGGCCACAATGAAGAAGTCGCCCATGCTGAAACCGTCCATGCCACAGCAGACAGAGCCCGCGAGCGACGAGCTCAACAGTATGCCGCCGGATGCAGAGCACGTGATGCCCCCAGAGCTTCCGACGCAGGACTCGGCGCTAGAGGACTCCGTCGGACAACTGACCCGGGTGCAGAGCAAGCTGGTGGATACGCTGCACGCGCTTCAGCTTCTGTCGCCGCAGCTTGTCAAAGATCACAACCGCGCGGTGCGAGCGATTCAAGAAGCGCTGACGCTGGTGGGGGACACGGACGACAGCGAAGCGATTGGGCCGATTGACTGGGTGAAGTTTGGCGAGCGACTGTATCAGCGACGGACTGCGGCGGGTCTAACCCAGGAATGGCTGGCCGAGCGAGTCGGCGTCACCGCGACGACCATCCGTCAGCTTGAGCATCACACCCGGCGGGCACGACGCAGCCTGATGCTGAAGCTGCTGGCGGTGCCAGAGCTCAATCTGCGCGTCAGCGACATCGAGCTGTCCGCCGAGATGAGCGCGGGCTACCGTCACACGCCGACCTCATGGCTTGGACCCACGTATGATCCAGTGGGGATGATTACGCAGTTGGCTGAGACGATGAATGCCCAAAGCGGTCAGCTGGAACAGACGCTGGTCTACATCGATCATCAGAGTGCAAAGGACTGGATGGCGACGTGTTCTTCCCCGGAATACGACGGAGAATATCGGGATAACGTGCCGTTTGCAACGATGGCCCAGCGCATCGCCGCACTGGTCGGAGATCAAGCACTGACCATGACGGCGCTCGGCTGTGGAGACGGACGGACCGAGGCTTCGCTGGTAAAACATCTTCAGCAAAAGCTGCGAATGCCGCGACAGACAGAGCTGTTTTTGCTGGATGTCAGTCACTCGCTGCTCAATGCAGCCAATCGGCACTGTTGCGATACGCTACCCGATATTCGTACGTATACGATTCACGGTAGCTTTCTGGATATGCCGAAGATGCCCATGCTGGTAAATCCGCTGCGCGGTCGTGCGCGCTTGTTTGCCATGCTGGGATATACGCTGGTCAATCTAAGCGATGAACTACGCTATTTCCGAGACACGCTAAGCTGCTGTTCCCCTGGCGAGCTGTTTCTATGCGATATCTCGATCGCGCTGGCACCCAGTCATGATCGCCAAAAGATCTTAAAGCTCGATCCGACCGGCAGTGGCAAGCTGCGTCCGTCGCATGCGACCTGGCTGAGCGGTCCGATTCGTCGCTACTGTCAAGGCGCAGAAGATGTAGACATTCGCTGGGAGCTGGCTCCGTCGGGTGGAGTGCCCGGCAGCTACGGCTTTGATGCAATTGCCCGCGTCAAGATGCGCGATGGTCGGCCCGATCGACGCTTTCTGATGTGGCGATTCCGTCGCTACGATCCCAAGCTGCTAAGTGACAGCCTCGCGGAGCTGGGCTGGAAGACCATCGAGCGCATCGACTACGGTCCCGGTGGCAAGAAGTCGCTGTCGCTGCTGCTTCTTCAAAAACAGTAGCTGCGCCACCGAACCCCGACCTGCGCACTGTTTGTTCCGAGCGCGTTCCTCTGCCTTCGCTTGTGCCAGATCTGTCGTCGCACAAGCAGCGGGACAAGTTCTCGGTGGACGATTCCTTCGCTGTGGACTTTGGCGAGTGCGTCGGCAATTTGACGCAGAACGGGCAGCACAAACGACAGATCCCGATAGCGCGCATGCTGCTGTGCCAAGGTGGTTCCGTTCACAAGCTCCATCACGATATAGGCCACGCGCTGATCGGTGATGTCTACGTCGGTGATCTTGACCAAGCTGGGATGATCGAGGTGCGCCAAAAGCTGCGCTTCTCTGACAAAGCGCGCGAGCGATTCCCGACCGGCATGACTGGACAAGACCTTCGCAGCGAGGCGTCGCTTGTCGATCAAGCGCTCGACTTCGTAGACGACTCCCATCGCACCTTGACCGAGCACACGCACCACTCGATAGCGCTTGTTGATGGTCTGTCCGTGCTCTAACAAAGACAGGTTTGCGTGTCCCCCTTCATGATCACTATCGATCAGGGAGTCCACCAGCGCACGCGAGCGCGCTTCGATCTGATGACGAAGTTCCGAGTTGAGAAGCTCGATCTCGGAGTTACGTGCAGCCAGCGCATCCACCTGTTCCAACAGCGCTGTCTTGGCCGCGATGAGATCCAAGTGAACCAAGCGAAAGCGTCGCACCAGAATCAGTCCCAGCATCAGCACAAACAGACCTTGACCGAGATGACTCGACGCCAGGTTGATGCGCGGAACCACTCCGATGGCACCAAGTACATCGTAAGCCACCGTCATCGTAGCGCACGAAAATCCCAGCCCAAACAGCCGCGCATCGGCGTCCCCTTTGTAGATGTGATGCGCGACCAGAGCCAGCGTATAGATCACCGAAAACAGCAGCAGCGCCTGAAACGGAAACAGTGTCGGAAGGAGCTTCACCACACCGAACAGCATCAGCAGCGAAGCACAAAAGACATAGACCAGCATCACTCGAGGAATCAGCCAGCTGAGACCAAACGGACCGCGTCCCATCGTGCGTTCCAGATACAGCATCACACCGATCACCGCGAAGTAGAACGCGAACAGCTCAATGTACGTAATCAGCAGCGGAGTGCTCGAAAACTCTCCCCGCAGCTTGCTCTGACACAAGATCCACAGTCCGGTCGAAAACGCGAACAGCGCATAGTATCCGTAGCCGCGATCCCCGCGCTCATACAGAAACAGCATCGCGACAAACAGACCGACCGCGCACAGCACCACACCGACGATCAGCTTGCCTGCATCCTTTCGCACGACATTGGCAAGAAGGAGAGCGCGCGTACCAATGCTGACCTGACCGAACACGCCGATGTTGATGTGCTCTGAATAGATACGCAGCGTCAGGATTTTGCCGCGATAGTCACCCAGATTCATCGCGGAATCCGAAAGCGAAAGGTAGTGCGCGGGATAGCCCAAAAAGCGTCGTGCTTTCGCATCATTTCCGTCGAGCTGACCGAACTGATAGATGAGCTGTCCATCCAGATACGCTTCAAAGATCTGATCGACAATCTCTAGCTCTAGCGTCGGATCAGAGACGATCGGACCTTGCAGCTTGGTACGCAGCCAGACGTAGTTGTGACCACTTCGGCCCGGAGGACTCGTCAAGCTGGGCAGCGGAAGCCAGCCTTTCAGCGATGGATCGTGCGCCCACAGCGGCAGCCCACGAACGTCACGCGGAGAGTCTCCGTAACGGTATTCCCAGCTCCCTTGATAGGTCTCTGTTCCAACGAGCAGCGGTGGACGCGCAGGCGCCGGTTCCAGCTCACGCGGCGACGCGATCGTCGGCTCACTGGCCACTGCAACGGGCAGCGCAACCACCCCGAGAACCAGCCACAGCACAACCACAATCCCACGCCCAAGCCAAGTCACAGTCGCCCCCCGCAGTGCTGGTCATTTTAGCGCGGAAGTGCCCGTCGTAAAGGTCGGTTGGCTCGACGGCAATCAGGCGTCATTGAAGGGAAGTGCAGACACCGCGCAGTCAACGTGGGCACAGCCGCGCGTCTTCATCACGACAGAGCGGACAGCCTACGCAGCGGACAAACTGCTCGTGATATAGTGATTCCTCTCTCGACAAGCCTGCTCACAGCGAGGTCCGAAGTGTCATGGTCCGAACCGGCACGCGCAGCAAACCCAGCGAATCGAACCTGAGTCATCGACGCTGGCTTGTCTATGTTGCCCTGGCTGCGCTGTCGCAAGGCGCGGGCTGCTCGGGCCGAGATCGCACCCAGCACAGCGTCTGTTCGTCGGATGGCTTCTGCTGGCAGCGTCCGTCTCCGCAAGGCAACAACCTGCACGCGCTATCGGGTCTATCGAGCCGTTACATCTGGGCCGTCGGAGATCACGGAACCATCCTGCACTACGACGGTCAGCGCTGGGCATCGTCTCCGAGCGGCACCACCGAGAATCTACACGGCGTCTTCAGCCTGAGTCAGCGCGATGCCTGGGCCGTCGGTGCAGAAGGAACCGCGCTTCACTACGACGGCAGCGCGTGGCAGAAGGTCGAAAGTGGCACCAAAGAAGCGCTCTTTTCGACGTGGGCAGCCAGTGGCAGCGATGTCTACATCGTCGGCAAGCGCGGAACCTTTCTGCACTGGGACGGCAAAGCGATCAAAAAAGGCAGCCTGCAAAACGAAACGGCCAGCCTGCACAGCATCTTCGGTTTCGACGGCAGCGACATCTGGGTCGTCGGTGAAAACGGCTTCGCGCGACACTTTGATGGCAGCGAGTGGCGCGTCGTCTCTGGCGGCTCGTACAACGACTTTGGCGCGGTCTTTGGTCATCGTCCACGCGAGGTCTGGCTGGGCACTGGCACGCGCTACAGCGGACGAATCAGTCGATCGCAAAACGGTATCCACGTCGAGCCGGTCAGCAGCTATCTCAGCGGCAAGGTCAGCGCGCTGTGGGGCGGCAGCAGCACCGACATCTGGGCGGGATCTCCGTCGGGTACACTGTATCGCTTCGACGGCAAAGAGTGGAAACAGCAGAAGGAACGCATCCGCATCACAGCGCTGTGGGGCAGCGGCGGCAGCGACATCTGGGCCGCAGGTCCGGCTGGAACACTCGAACACTACGACGGAAAGAGCTGGACGCTACCGCCCAGTGAATCGCCCGCCACCGTCACCGCGCTCTGGGCCCCCAGTCGCAGCGAGATCTGGGCCGTCCAAGGCTCGTCGCTGCTTCGCTTTGTCGATGGCACCTGGCAGCCCGACAAGAGCGGCGCATCGCTTGCGGGTGTGACGACGCTGATCGGCAGCTCAACCAGCGACGTGTGGGCCATCGGATCGCGTCCCAGCGTCAGTCACTTCGATGGCAAAGCCTGGCGCGAAACCAATCTGTCCCGACGCGGCGCGCAGTCACTCATGGCCGCCTGGAGCCCCAGCGCAAGCGAGATCTGGGCCGTCGGTCTGGGCGGTACCGTCGCTCGCTATAGTGGTCGTGAATGGTCCGTCATCAGCAAGCCCACCACCGAGTCGCTCCTCGCCATCCATGGCAGCGGTGCTCGCGACATCTGGGCCGTCGGTGAAAAAGGCGAATCGATTCACTACGACGGCGAGCAGTGGGGCAGCATCACCACGGGCGAAAGCGTGACCTTGTTTTCCGTCGCAAGCTGCGGATCGAAAAATGCCTGGGCCGTCGGTGGAAAAGGCGTCATCTTGCACTGGGACGGAGCACGTTGGACCAAGTCCAACAAAGAAGACGGTCCCGTCTTGCGTCAGGTTCTGTGCATCAGCGAGCGTGAGGTCTGGTCCGTCGGTGACAAAGGTCTGGTGCTGCGCTTCGATGGCAGCCAGTGGATGAAGGTCGATGCCGGTACCAGCGCGAACCTGACCACGCTGCTACACGATGGACGACGCCTATGGATCGGCGGCAGCGACGGAGCGATCTTGGTTCGTCGCTAACAGCGCGTCCGACTGACAAAACGGCTGCGACTGTCACCATCCCGAGTGAAAGCCTAAGCCGTCGCTCAAATGACCGAACGAAGCGATTGTTTTCGCGGAATGCGGGCCAGCGGTTCCCCGGCGAACCGTTCTTTGGCAGACGCTGCGATCGTTGTAATCAGCTGGTCATAGGCAATGCCCGCTGCGCGCGCCGCTCTGGATAATCCTGCTCCGTCGGACAGATCGCAGTTGGGGTTGACCTCCAGCACATACGGCGTTCCGTCTTTCGCAAGCCGCAGATCGATCCGTCCGTAATCGGTCACACCCAGCGTCGTAAAGCAGTGACGCGCTGCGCTCAAGATGCGCTCGGTCACCGATGGACTCAGTCCAACAGCAACCATCACCGACGAGATCCGCTGATAGTCGAGCGAGTCTTTTTCCCACTTGCTGTTGTAGGTCACGATCCGAGGCAGCTCCGGCGGCAGTCCCGACATGTCCAGCTCTGTGATGGGCAGCAACCGATCTCCGAGCAAAGAGATATGCAGCTCGCGCCCGTCGATGTACTGCTCGACGAGGAGCTTGCGACCGGGGAACTGCTCGCGCATCACCTTGAGCTGCCGACGCAGACCATCGTCGTCGAACACCACCGAGTTAAACGTCAGTCCGAGCGAGCCATCTTCTGCCAGCAGCTTCACAATCGCCGGATACCCAACCGCAGCGACGGCGGCAACATCCGATACGCGAGAGCGAGCCAGTCCATCGAGCACAGCCCAGCGCGGCGTCAGCAGTCCTTCCGCTTTGAGGATCTGCTTGGCGCGCTGCTTGTTGCCGCACAGTGCGATCGTCATCGCTCCCGAGCCGGTAAACGGAACGTCGAACAGCTCAAGCAGCGACGGAACCACTTTTTCGTGCTGCCCAAGCTGCGACAGCGATTCGACCAAGTTAAACACCAGATCGGGCGGATCTTCGCGCAGCCGACCGAGCAAGTCCGCCAAGTCCTCGCGATCGATTCCCATCACATCGACAAAGTGATCGTGCGTCACCAGCGCGCGCGACACATCGTGGGCTTGACTGACAACTTCAGTACGCGATTCCTGGCCCAGCACTTCGTCGCTGTTATCGGGAAAATCGACGTTGTGCAGCACCAAGACGCGCTGCTCATGAAACGGGCTGGAAGATTCGCTGGTCCGAGTGGAAGGTTCGCCAGGGTCGTCGGGCATGGGCGACCATATTAACAACCTGCACCCGGTTTCAACCAGGGGCAGCCGATCTTTTCCGCAGGGATTCCGTCGCCCGGCCCTACAGCGGACGCAGACGAACCGGCTGATCGTAGAGCGCGCCGCCTTCGCCTAGATCGGTGAGCGCCGCTGCCACAAGTGCGTTGCCACAGTGCCCGCTGCGCAGGTGTCCACCTTTGGGAATGAGCGCCACATCTCGTCGCTGCGCCGGATCATGACGAACCACCACGCGCATCGCGGCAATCGCAGAGTGAAGCTCTCCGATGCCACCGTCGGGAATTCCTGCCGCTGCGTCGGGATGCACGGTCAGCACAGCAAGACCAGCCTGCGGTCGGGCCCACTGCGACGACTGCGAGCGCTCCGTCGAAAGCGCCATCAGCAGCAGCGGAAAGTCCGCATCGGGCAGCGCTGGCGAAGGCGCAGGCGAGTGAATCAGGTTCACGCGCCCCGTCGGTGTCGCAAACTTCCGATCGGCAAACAGCACCTTCGATGCGAGCGGATTGCGCACCGGACCTTGCTCTAGCGTATCGACGGTGATTCCGTGCGGACCCAGCTTGTCAGCCATCATCCGCTGCTTCCACTGCCGCGCCGAGCCCGCCACCACATCGGCCAGTCCGACGCGCACAGCCAGCGCTTGGATGATCTCTAGATCGCTGCGAACTCCGTCGGGAGGCGGCACCACCGGACGCGAAACCGCCAGATAGTGATGCCCATACGATCCGAGCAGATCGTCGCTTTCCAGCAGCGTCGTCGTCGGCAACACAACGTGCGCAAGCTCTGCGGTATCGGTCAGCAGATGATCGCAGACAATCACCAGCTCTCGCGAGCGCAGCGCCGCCACCGTCGTGTGGGACTCGGGCAGCATCGCCACCGGATTGCCCGCCGTCACCCACACCGCACGAATCGGCGGATCGTTTGCCTCGAGCAGCTCGCGTCCAAACAGCGGCTCACAAACGGTGCGCGGAGCCAGTCCTTTGACAAATGAGGAATCAAATGCGCCGCGTCGCTTAAAGTAAAACGACGAGCCTCCACCGGGAACACCCAGGTTTCCGGTCACTGCCGCCAGCGCATCCAGCGCCCGCACGATCGCCGATCCGTTGCGTCTGCGCGCCATTCCCCAGCCCACCAAGATCGTCGCTGGCTTGTCCTGTCCAAGCGCATCGGAGACTCGCTCTGCCGCCGCTTGATCGACATCCGCTTCGTGCAGCCAGTCGGACAGCGGACGGGAAAACGCCTGCTCGCGAAACGCCGAGAGATGATCGCAGTACGACGACGCATCGGGATCGATCTGACCGCGCGAAAACAAAAGCTGCGCCACAGCCATCGCCAGCGCAAAGTCTCCGCCGGGACGGACCTGAATGAAGTGATCCGCGAGGCTGTGCGCTTTGTGACGCACCGGATCGATCAGCAACACCTGCGCACCGCGTCGTCGGCACTCTTTGATCACCGGCAAAAGATGCGGGGACGATACGCACGGATTTTTGCCCCACAAAAGGATGCTGCGCGCGTTGTAGAGATCGAAAAAGTCGCTCGAGTCCTCAACGCCGAAATCGACCATCTGCGCTTCGTCGCCCGCGCCCGAGCAGATGTCCCCACGCTTGACCGTCACCGGACCGAAGCGCTCAAAGAACAGATCGACCACCGCGCCCATCATCCCGAGCGTTCCGCCCGAGCGATAGTAGAAGATCGACGATGGACCGGACTCTGTCCGAATCCGCACAAGCTCTGACGCCACAAAGTCGAGCGCTTCGTCCCACGACACCGGCAGCAGCTTGCCACTTTGCTTGCTACGCAGAAGCGGAGCGGTCAGACGCTCGCGACTGTACTGCGTTTCCAAAAAGTGACTCGTCCGATAGCACAAAAAGCCCTGCGTGATCGGGTGATCGGGATCTCCAGCGATGCGCGTAATGCGGCCATCTTCGACGGTGGCGACAATGCTGCATGCATCGGGACAGTCCCGATTGCAGGTGGTCTTGACCTGGCTTTTCACTTGTACGCTCCTGGAACGTGAGGTGCGGGACGACGACCCAGCTGCGGACCGCGTCGTCTGCGATCCACAACCGGACTTTCCCCTGCGGCATAACGATAGCGCTGCGCTTCGGGATACACAGCCGGAGCCTCGGCAGCCAGCACTTCATACTGTTCGCGCGAAACCTTCCGAAGCTCGTAGATAAGCGTCTGCCACAGCTGCTGCTCGCGCTCTTCCGCTTCGTCGAGCGCATCAAGCGAAAAGCGCGACTCCGCAGAGAGGACTCGCTTACCCAAGATGCCCGATCCGTCGCGCGGAATCCCTTGCTCGGCCAGCTTGCGGAACACATCGCGTCCGAAGCGCTCGTAGTACAGGATCGTATGCGCCGTGGACAGAGCCCCAGCCCACGGATACTGACGCAGCCAGTACGCGGACGAAACCTCGTCGAGCGCAGCATCCACCCGCGCATGATCGATCGGACGCTTGGCGCGCTTCTTTTCGGTAAAAAACAGTCCCGTCGCCAGCTCGTCTCCTTCCAGAGAAAAGACTTCTTCTAGACCGAACGACGATGGCTCTTGCGCCACCCGCGCACCGTGCGTCAGACCGAATCGTCCGACGATAAACAGCGAGACATCGTCTCTTTCTTGTTGCAGAAACCGCAGCGTCGCCAGCGCTTCATCGCGCGTCTCTGTTGGGAAGTCGGTAAAGCACATCGCTTCGACGGCAATGCTGGAATCCGCCAGTCGATCGATCACGTCGCGCACAACCTCGATGGGCTGGCCTTTGTCGATCAGCTTGAGCACTCGCGGCGCCGCCGATTCCACCCCGAGCGCACACGCCACCGCGCCACCGCGACGAAGAACCTCGGCTCGCTCTGGCGTCAGATAGCGCTCTGGCTTCAGATCCGTGGCCCAGCGCAGCGGCGGATCATGATCCACCAGCGCTTCCGCAAACTTGAGCAGCGTCTTGGGAGCCACCGAGTCCTGCGACAGATAGAAGTAGCGCGTCCCGTATTTGTGCGACAGCGCCGAGAGATGAGACACAGCGGCTTCGACGGTGCGCTCGCGATACGCAGCCGTTCCTACTTCCGCCAGACCGTAGTGACAGAACGTGCAGCGCCCCCAATAACAGCCGCGCGTCGGATCATACGGAAGTACAAGCTGCGGCGACAGATAACGCGACAGCGGCAGTCCATCAAAGTCGGGAGCCGGAAGCGCGCGCAGATCTTCCATTCCGTGTCCCGACTGATAGCTCGCTCCCCCATTTTCATCACGCAGCACCACGTTCGCCACATCACGCAGCGGAGATCCCGCATCCAGCGCTTCCAGAAGTCGCAGCAGCGTATGTTCTCCTTCAAACACCACCGCCGAATCGAGCGGACCGAGCGCCGAACGCAGTCGCTCACCTTTGAGCCGAATGAAGAGCTGCGTAAAGCCCGGACCTCCCGCTGTGATGTGAAGGTGCGGCAGCGCTGCCTTGATGCGATACGCAAAGGCATACGCAAGCTGAAGCTGACCCGGAAAGCATGAGGACAGTCCGACGACATCGATCTGTTCCTGTTTCAGCCTAGGAATCAGCGTCTGTTCAACATACTCCGCAAACGGATCGTGCTCGGCCGCATCGGCGACAATGTCCTTCATCGTCAGCAGCGAAAACGGAGTCCGATACGACGTAAAGTCTACTTGCAGCGGTCCATAGGCTGCGGACATCGCGCGCTGCGCTGCTTCGATCGTCGCCACCGCCGATCCATAGGACAGCGGATCAAAGAAGCGCACCGGATCACGCAAGATCGCCTTTGCTTCCAAGATTCCCGACGGAACCGCTGCGGCATCACCGCGCGCACGCCACAGCGTTCCATATAGGAGCTGCTCGCGATGGGACAGGGACTCGCGTGAATCCAGCTCTGCCAGTCGTCGCTCCAGACGCTCGGACACCGCACGCAAGCGCTCCGGCGTCAGCAGATCATCCCAGGCTTCAATGTTTGCATCGATCGGAACCACAGTCCGTCCGTGGCTACGCAAAAAGCCAGTCAGCATCGGAATCGCCAGATACGGCGCAGTGGGATCGCACGACGGAGGATAGATAAGCGCAAGCTTGTGAGCCATGACGTTGGTCGCGATCTTCGCCAAGCCGACAGCGAAGTCAAAGCCCTTTTCCATACATTCACGCTGCTGTGGGGCGCACTAGGGAGGACTCTGTAAGCCTACGGAATCGGACTCCCAACAGATTCCTTTTCCGCAGCTTCGATCACAAGTGTGCGCATCAAATTTTCAAGCATCCCCAGATCAAAACAGCACGCACAACATCCGATATCAGCGTCGGGAATTAAGCTTCTCAGATGCCTGGTTCTTACTCACTCTGCTGGCTCGAACTCGGGACTCCAAAGCCCTTTGAAAAGACTCTGTTTTTTGGCGCGGCGACTCTTTACCGGCTCGATTCCAAAGTGGTACGATCGGAATGCGAACATGCGTACACATATCTTGTCCTCCCGTCTAGTACCCCGTCCAGTTCACAGAGCACTCCTTTCCTTGGCGCTGGGTCTGACTCCGCTTGTGAGTACAGCCTTCGCAGCACCGCCAGCGCAGAGCGCATTTGTCGTGACTGCGCCCTGGGCTCTGGAAGGGAATTACCGTCCGCAGAGCGAAGGACCACCCCCGAAGTGGCAGCCGCCCGCGCTGTCAGACGCTGCGCCGCCTCCGCCGCTTTCGGACGCTGCACGCAAGATCGTTCAAGCCACCCAAAGTGAAAAGCTTCCAGAGCCAACCTGGGCGCGCTTTGTGATGTCCAATGAGTGGCGTCACGATGTGGTGTTTCCCAAGCTTCATGAGCTGGGCGGAGTCTACGTTGGCGTCGCCACGGATCAGAACTACACCATGGCCGCAGCCGCGCGTGCGCAGCTCATTGTGACCATGGATTACGATGCGGATGTGGTGTACACGCACCGCATCTATCATCACTTCATCAATGCATCACCGACAGCAGATGAGCTGCGTTCCTATTATCAGGAAGCGAACACTGGCAAAGCCATTGCGCTGCTACAGAGTGTCGCCAGCAGTCCGCAAGAAGCCGCGCAGCTTGTGAAGATCTATCAGCGCTATCGTCAGCGGCTCGCGATGTATCTGCATCAGGTCGCGCATGTTCGCGTGGGTGAGCGTCGTCCAACCTGGCTTGGTGATCCGGCTGCGTATTCCTACATTCGCGCGATGGTGCAAGGTGGTCGCGTGATGGCCGTACAAGGCGATCTCAACGGGACCGTGGCGCTGCGCAGCATCGGCGACACCGCCCGAGCGCTCGGTCTGCCCGTGCGTGTGGTCTATACCTCAAACGCGGAAGGATTCTTCCGGTATACGCAGGCGTTCAAAGACAACCTGGCGTCGCTGCCGCACGATGAAAAGACTGTTGTGCTGCGAACCTACAAGCGTGGGATGTTCGCTCCTGAAGGAGATCTGTGGCACTACAACCTGCACAAAATGGATGACTTCCTGGCGCGCATTGCCACGCCCGGATATCCAACCGTTGCGGCGGTCATGACAGACATTCGCACGACCCCCGCAGGACGCAAGCAAGTCGAAGCAATCGGCGTGTCCTACTACGATGAACGGATTCCCAAGACCCAGCAGGGACCGACGAAAGCAACCGTCGCCAAGCCGACCCCGCCAGCCAGCGGAACCGAAAAATCAAGCGGACCTCTCGCTGTTCGGATGTAGACTCGCGCTGTAGACCAAGCGAATCGAGAGGGTGTCATGGCGACGCTGCCCAAAGGTCCAAGCAAGCTGGCGATGATCCGGATGATGTTCGATCTGTCGTACACGCTGGCGGACATGGCACGCGATTACGGTGATCCGCTGACGATGCCCAGCGCATTTGGTCCGATGGTGATCACGATCTCTCCGGAAGGAAACAAAGAGATCTTCACTGCGGATCCAGAGCTGTTTACGGCCTCTGCTGCGGACTCCTTTGGGCGGGTGATTCGGACCTCTGTATTGGTCACGAGCGGTGCGCAACACCGACGACAGCGTAAGCTCCTTGCGCCTCCCTTTCATGGTCAACGCATGCGCAGCTACGGTGATGTGATGCGCACGACCGCAACGGAATGGGCGCTGCGGCTGGCACCAGGAAATCCGTTTGCGATGATCTACACCACGCAAGCCATCACGCTGGATGTGATCATCTTTGCGGTATTTGGCGTCGAGCAGAGTGAACGAGTCGAGCAGTTTCGCACCGATCTGCTAGAGCTACTTGGCTCGTTTACTCCGCTGATTTTTCTGCGTCCCCTTCAGCATGAGTTTGGCGGAATCGGACCGTGGGCACGCTTTCAGAAGGTCTTCCGCAGGCTGGAAGAGCACGTCTTTGCGCTGATTGCGGAAAGGCGACAGAGCCAAGAGCCAAAAGAAGACATTCTGTCGCTGCTGCTGGACGCCAAGGATGAAGACGGAAACAGTCTGTCCGATCAAGAGATCCTCGATCAGCTCCTGACCATTGTGTTTGCGGGACATGAAACGACAGCGGTGATGCTGGCGTGGGCGTTTTATCTTCTGCACAAACATCCCGACAAGCTCGACAAGCTGCATGAAGAGATCGACAAGCTGCCACTCGATCTGGAAACAGATGCGATCGCCAAGCTGCCGTATCTGGAAGCGGTGATCAATGAAACGCTGCGGCTGTATCCGCCGATTCATGTGATTCATCGCAGGCTGGCGAAGCCGATGAAGCTGATGGGATACGATCTTCCGGTTGGAACTGTCGTCGCTGCGGGAGCCTATGCAACCCATCGACTCCCTTCCATCTATCCAGAGCCAGAGCGCTTTGAGCCAGAGCGCTTCATCGGGAAGACCTACTCTCCGTTTGAGTTCCTACCGTGGGGCGGAGGTGCCAGGCGCTGTTTGGGAGCCGCCTTCGCGATGTACGAGATGAAGATCGTGCTGTATACCATCTTGAAACAGTGTCGCTTTGCGCTGTTAGAGACCGAAGAAGTCAAGCTGACGCATCGCGCTGGCACCGTCGGTCCCAAAGGTGGAATCCGCATGATGCTTGCACGCTAACGCAGCGCTCAACGCAGCACGTCAAAAGTCTGGCTGTAGCTTGCCGTCGTCTTGCTGATATGCTCGCGCCATGGCTAGTTCCGCCCTGGTCGTCATCGGCAATGAGATCTTGTCCGGCAAGATCATCGACACCAACACTCCGTTTTTGATCTCTGAGCTGCGCAGCTTGGGCGTCCAGCTGGCCGAGATCGCGGTCGTTCCCGATGAAGTTCCGCGCATCGCAGAAGCTGTCTCTCGCGTCGCTGCACGCAATCAATCTGTCTTCACTTCCGGTGGCGTCGGTCCCACCCATGACGATGTCACGATGGAAGGAATCGCTGCGGCCTTTTCCGTTCCGGTGATTCGCCATCCCCGCTTGGAAGCGCTGCTGCGCGGCTACTACGAACAACAGAGCATTCCGCTTGCAGAGCGCAACCTACGCATGGCCGATGTTCCGCAAGGAGCCGAGCTGATCGATGGACCGGATCTGCGCTGGCCGGTTGTGCAAATGCAAAATGTCTTCATCTTGCCGGGAATCCCAGAGATCTTCCGTCGCAAGTTTGCCGCAATCCGCGAACGCTTCCGCGATGCTCCGTTTGTCTTGCGCAAGGTCTATGTTCGCTGTGAGGAAGGCCCGATTGGCGATCCGCTGGAAGACATCGCACGGCGATTCCCACAGGTCGCGATCGGTTCCTATCCGCGCATGCAGCCTGCGGAAGATGGTCATCGCGTACTCCTTACGCTGGAAGGAAAGGACGCTCAAGTCGTGCAAGCTGCCGTCGATGAGCTGCTCAAGATCATTGCTCCGCATGTGGTCACCACAAGCTAAGCGTTAGGAATCATCCACATGAGCCTTGCTGCACCTTCTGCTTCTGCCAACGCGCCGACTCCTCCCGCGCAGTCCCCATCCCAGCCTGCGCTCAAAAAGTTTCTGCGACCGCTGCATCTGTGGGCGATTGCGGTGGGACTTGTGATCTCTGGTGACTACTTTGGCTGGAACTTCGGACTGAAGGAAACCAGTCCGTTTGGGATGCTGATCGCGGTGCTGTTTGTCACCGTGATGTATGTCTGTTTTATCTTCAGCTACACCGAGCTATCGACGGCCATTCCGCACTCTGGTGGGCCTTATGCGTTCGCGCGACGTGCGCTTGGACCGTGGGGCGGACTGTTTGCCGGATGTGCAACGCTGCTCGAGTTTGTGTTTGCTCCGCCCGCGATTGCCCTGGCGATTGGATCGTACGTTCACTTTCGGATGCCGATGCTGGGCAAGATCGAAGTCGCAGTCCTCATGTATTTTCTGTTCGCAGCGATCAACTGCTGGGGCGTCGAGCTGGCCGTCACGTTCGAGCTGTTTGTGACAGGTCTTGCGGTGTTTGAGCTGCTGCTCTTTTTCGGAATCTGCGGACCGCATGTGAAGCTGTCCTATCTGCTCACCACGCCGCTGATTCCCAAAGGAATCCCAAGCATCTTTGCCGCGCTTCCGTTTGCGATCTGGTTCTATCTGGCGCTGGAAGGGGTTGCAATGTCCGCAGAAGAAGTGGTCTGTCCAGAGCGCGACATTCCGCGCGGCTACATCGCAGGACTGTGTACGCTGGTCTGTCTGGCCCTGGGCACGCTCATCTGTACAAGTGGAGTGACCTCGACGGAAAACCTGATCCAAGATGAGTCTCCCTTGCCGCGTGCGATGGCCACGGTGCTACATCCGGATCATATCCTGACCCACCTGATGGTCTACATTGGACTGTTCGGTCTTGTCGCTTCGTTTCACGGAATCATGATGGGCTATTCGCGTCAGGTCTTTGCGCTGTCACGCGGTGGCTATCTGCCCCCATTCCTTTCGTATCTGCATCCGAAACGGAAGACGCCGATCTGGGCCGTCATTGTGCCCGGACTCGTTGGCTTGCTGGTGGTTCTCCTCGACAAAACCGAGCAAGCGATCAGTCTGTCCGCGATCGGAGCGACACTCCTTTACGCGGTGTCCATGGTGTCTCTGCTCGTGCTGCGCAAGCGAGAGCCAGAGCTTGCCAGACCGTTCCGTGCGCCGCTCTATCCGATCTTTCCGCTGCTTGCGCTGGTTCTGGCTGCGGTCTGTTTCATCGCTGTGCTGCGCAGTCAGCCGCTGCTTGGAACCCTGACCGCCGTGCTGTTTGCGCTGTGCGCGCTGTACTATCACTTGGTGGCGCGTCATCGCGTGCTATCGACGGGCGGTTCACTGTAAATGCAATGATGTTGCATTTGCCCGCAAAGAAATCTCTTTCCGCTTTTGGCAAGCTATGGCCTGCTTGCTCGCTTCGTTCCACTCGCACCCAAGGTAGAAACCAATGAAACCTGTGGTCATCACCGAACAAAACCTGGAACAGACCCTGACCAAGCCCGGCATTGTGATCCTGGACTTTTGGGCTCCGTGGTGTGGTCCTTGTCGTTCCTTCGCACCGATCTTTGAGTCCGCCGCCGAACGTCACAGCGATGTGGTCTTTGGCAAGGTCAACACCGATGAAGAGCAAGAGCTGGCGGGATCTTTTGGCATCAGCTCGATTCCGACCGTAATGGTCTTCCGCGACGGCATCGGACTGTTCCAGCAAGCAGGAATGCTGCCCGCGCAAGCCATTGACAAGCTGCTCGATCAAGTGCGCGGACTCAACATGGATGAAGTCCGCAAAGAGATCGAAGCGCAGGGCAAAGCAGAGTAGTTTCTGTTCGACTCCCTTTCGCTTCCTGCGCGACTCCCTTCCGACTCCCTTTCGACTCCCTTCCGACTCCCTTCGCTTCTTCTTCTGTGCGGACTGCGATTCCTAACGGATGTCAGACACCGTCAGACCTTTTCGCAGAGTCCACTTCATCGGCTCCGTTTTGCACGCATCCACGACGAAGAACACCCGTGTTTGCCCTAGCTGCGGTTCGACCAGATCTGCTATGATTGCTCTGATTAGAAGTGTCTGACGCACCCTAGCGGAACCTGGAACATGAACACGCCCGTCACTGCGCACAGCGATCCACAGGCTCCGCCCAACCTTGTGGACCAGCGGATCGGCAAGTATCGCGTCGTGCGCAAGCTCGGTGAAGGCGGGATGGGCAGCGTGTTTGAAGCCGTTCACGTCGAGATCGGCCAGCGCGCAGCGGTCAAGCTGCTCAAGCCCGAGCTGTCGAGTGAGCCCAAGCATGTCCAGCGCTTCTTCGACGAAGCGAAGCTGCTAAGCATGGTCAATCATCCGGGGCTTATCAAGATCTACGACTTTGACCGCACCGCCGAGGGTCAAGTCTACATCGTGATGGAGCTGCTCGAAGGCGAGACGCTGTGGTCACGGTTTGAAAAGCATCAGAAGGGCCAGCCCGTCGGAATGCCACTCGAAGATGTGGCGCGGGTGGTTCGTCAGGTGGCGTCGGCGCTCGACGCGGTGCATCAGCGTGGCATCATCCATCGCGATCTGAAGCCGGAAAACATCTTTTTGGTCAAAGACAGCGAAGCTGCCGGCGGAGAGCGGGCGAAAATCCTCGACTTTGGGATTGCGAGACTGGAAGACCCGAGCGGCGAAGGACGACGAACCACCGCTGGAGTCGCGATCGGCACGCCAACGTACATGGCCCCCGAGCAGTGCGAAGGCAGCGCAACCATCAACGATCGCGTCGATGTCTATGCGCTCGGGGTCATGAGCTTTGAGCTACTGACGGGCGCACCGCCGTTTGTATCGGAGTCGATGGCCGCTGTGCTGCGCATGCACATCGTCCGTCCGCCACCGCCGCTGCCCGCGAGCATTCCGACAGGACTTGCGTCGCTGATTGGCCAGATGCTGGACAAAGAAGCGGCCTCGCGCCCGAGCATGGCATCCGTCGTCACCCAGCTTGAAGCAATGTTCGGCGGACGAGCGTCTTCGACGGTGCTACCGATGGTTGCGGCACCAGCCCGTCGGCTGTCTACGTCCGTCGTGGCGGGTACAGTCGCGATGCTGCTGTTGCTCGGGCTGGGCGGGGGACTGTGGCTGCTGCGAGGCAAAAAACCAGGCAAGCCCGTCGAGCCGGTCCAGGTCACCGCGCCACAGACCGGCGGCCCAGAAGCGCCGAAAGCGCCCAGTGAGCAAGCGGGCAGCAAAGGTCCGCAAGCCGTCACCTCCGTCGAGACACCAAAAAGCACAGGCCCCGTCGAGCCGGTCACCGAAGCGACACCCAAGCCCCCCAGCGGCAAAGGTACGACCAAGCTTGGCAAGCCCGGCAAGCGGGACAAGGGCGACAAAGGCGACGTTCTGGACCCGCTTCGCAAGCTGGTAGACAAGGGTACCAGCGACGTCTTGCTGTTTCACACGAAGAAGAAGAAGAAAGGGAATGCTCCGTGAGCTTGCATTGGAAGCGGTCGTCGTCTTCGCCTCGGTGGATGCGGGTTGGATGGAGAGTCGTCATCGTCGCATCGCTGTGGGCTGGCGTCGCGGAGGCTGGAGCGCCCGATCTGCACGAGCCTGCGCCATCCAGCAGTGCCGCGAGCAGCGCAGCAGCAGCGATTCCCAAAGAGTTCTGCACCAAGCCGCAGACGAAGGCTGGGCCTGCCGACAAAAACGCACAGAAGACCGCACGGACGTTCCTGCTTGCTGCGAAGAAGGCCTACGACGAAAACAACTACCTGGAATCGGCCAAGTCGCTCCAGAAGGCTTACGAGAGCAGTCCGCAGGTCGAGACGCTGTTTAACCTGGCGCAGACCTGTCGCGAAGGCGGCGCCACCAAAGAAGCACTCACGCTGTACGAAGAGGTGATGGCGAGCGATCCCGACGACAACATCGCAATCGAATGCCGTCGTCACATCCCGACGCTGAAGGTCGAAGCCGCCGCGCAGCTTGATAAGCAAGCCAAAGAGCTGCTTGCGCAAAAAGACACCACCAAAGCCGCAGCACTGGCCGAAGAAGCGTTCAAGCTCGACGGAAAGCCGCTGTATGTGTTCCACCTTGCAGAGGCGCAGCGCATCGGCGGACAGAGCCGCGAAGCGATCCTCTCGTACGAGCGCTACCTAAACCTCGCGACGGGAGAAGAGCGCCAGCCGGAAGTGCTCGGTCACCTGTCGCATCTGCGCGCGATGGACGAAGAGCGACGAGCCGAGGAGCACACCCTCGCAGGCGAGCACACCCAAGCCATGGCCGCGTGGCAGGCTGCGTATCGCTCGGAGCCGCGACCGATTTACACCTTCCGCATCGCCGAGTCGGCCCGTCAAGCGGGTGCCACGGGTGAAGCGATCGCGTCCTATCAGCGCTTTTTGCGTGACACGCATCCTCCCGACTTTGCGACGGAGCGCAAGAGCGCAGAAGACTACCTGCCACAGCTTCAAAAAGAGCAGCAGGACCAAAAGAAGCCCATCTACAAGCGCTGGTGGTTTTGGACGATCATCGGAGGCGCCGCCGCCGGAATCGGTGCCGGAATCGCCGCCGGAGTCGTCGCGGGACAGAGTGGAACCAGCCTTCCTGGCCAAGCCATCGAGCGCGATCTGAAACCGGCCTTAACCATTTCTCACTTCTAGTTTATGAGGACAACCATGCGCTTCTCTCGCCATTTCAAATACGGGCTGCTGTCATTGCTATTGGGCACTTCTATTTCATGTACAAACAGCTCAAGTCTGACAATGATCATTAGTAACATACCAGAAAACTCTGCAGAGATAAAAATCAGCGCAACAATTGACAACAAAAGCTACAGCATTGATCCAATCAGCCAAGAACAGAAAGAATCAAATGCACTAATCGTCAAAGTAAATATTCCTTTCGATACGCGCGGTCTACCTCTTCGACTGAGTGTTGTAAGCAAAGACAGCAAATGCGAGCTAGCTGGCTGGAGCGGCGTTTTTGGTTCTGTCGAAAACGGCGATTATACAATCAACACTCCATTGGAGAAACGCACAGACGATCCGATTGCTCAAGATCTATTTTCTGTTCAAGCCCTCTCTGAAAATGATGTATGGGCAGCTGGCACAACACTGGTTCATTGGGATGGATGTTATTGGAAGCAGAAGATCTTTGAAGGCACCAATCCATCCGATTCCACAGACAAAATCACTACATTCACAAGCATTACAAAGCTATACAAAGCAAGTGACAATACGCTATTCGCCATTGGAAACAACTCATCGATCTACTATTATTCAAATAACGCATGGGAAAAAATCGACATCGGAAATCCATGGAGCCTCACCGCTGATCTCTCAAAAAATATTATTTGGACCGATATCACTTCACTGGCAAATACACAAGACCAGTTGCTGGTCATTGGCATTGTCCCAGGATTAGTCAGAAAAGCAATAAAACTAATCAAGTCAAATGGCAAATACGTACCCCATGAAGCCACAGCGAAACAGCTAGGCGACCTGGAAACAGCCATTTTTTCACAGCCAATCCAGCTAAGTGACTGCATCCATCGCTTCAAGTGCTCAGCAGGCTCGACATGCACATATAAAATTGACTCAGCATCTTATTTGCCAACAAGAATCTATTCATTGCCAAACAATTTCTACACATCAGGCTCAGTTTCCATTGAGAGAACAAAAACAACTGGTACACAAGCACCAGTTATCGAAAAATTCAAATATAGCACATATTCCATTTTTAAACAAAACAATATATCACTAACACCACGACCCGATATCAGAATATTTAACTCACTGGCAGAAGATGGCAAACCAACTGGTGATGATTTCGCCATTTTTGGACTAAGTGACAATGATCTATGGCTCGGATCAGATAGATTATTCCATATCACATCAACCCCACCTCTCGATTCAACAACAGAATTTCTTCCCACTGGAATTAACAACAGAGACTCTTCGGGTTACAAGTTTGGAGTCATCTGGGGTGCATCCCAGACTGATATTTGGACCATTGCTTTTGGAGTAAGGATCTCACAGACATTACATTTAGTTACCAAAACAGCAACACCATGGAATGATCTAGGAATCGACTCATTTTATAGAGTACCATTGGACAATTTTGTCACCACAGCAGTCCACGGCGTCAGTACATCCGATGTTTGGATTGTGGGATACAATGGGTACAGAATTCACTACAAAGACGGGAAATTCTCTCTTAACAGATAGAAAGCCCAAGAACCACCGCCATGCATTCACCGAATAAGTCGTCGCTGGTTGATTCGTTTGTTGGGAAGTACAAAGTAACCCGCGAGATCGGTCGGGGTGGCTTTGGCGTGGTGTATGAAGTGGTTCAGCAGAGCATTGGGCACCGCGCTGCGGCCAAGCTTCTGTCTCCTGCGCTGGCCAGTGATCCCAAGCATCAGAAATACATTGAGCGCTTTGTCGATGAAGCGCGCGCCGTGAACCTCATCAACCATCCGGGTGTGCTCAAGATCTTCGACTTGGGAGAGCTGCCCGATCGAACGATGTACATCCTGATGGAATACCTGGAAGGAGAGTCCCTTCAGGCGCGCATCGACAAGTATCAGCTCGACGGAAAGCGGCTGTCTCCGCGCAAGATCTTTCAGCTTGCATCACAGCTTGCGGGCGCGATGGCGCAAGCGCATGAGCGCGGTGTGATTCACCGAGATCTCAAGCCGGAAAACGTGTTCCTGATTCCTGATCCCGATGTGGAAGGGAGAGAGCGCTGTAAGCTGCTCGACTTCGGACTGGCGCGCTTTCTCGACTCTCCTGAGCGGCGAACCACAGCAGGAATGACGCTGGGAACGCCTACCTATATGTCTCCCGAGCAGTGTATGGGACTCGATACCATCGACGGAAGAACCGATGTGTATTCGCTGGGAGTCCTGCTGTATCAGCTCCTTGCGGGCGTTCCTCCCTTTGTGGGAGACATGGGCAAGGTGATGCGTGCGCACTGCACCGAGCTTCCGCAGCCGCTGGGACCGCGCGCACCGAATCTGTCTGCCAAGATCGCGGACTTTGTGATGTCGCTGCTGCTCAAAGACGCAGGACAGCGCATGCAGATGCGACAGGCCGAGCAGACCATCAACGGATTCCTGGAAAGTGGCGAGCTGTCCAAAGACGAATACCAAGGCGGCCCGCAAGCTCCGACCACGGCATCCCCAGCGATTGCGCCCACGACGGTGGTTCGGGCCGAAAAAGGAAAGCTCCAGTCCGGTTCTGCGCTGCTCACAGACAAACGGGGCATGCTGATCGGGGGTGCGGCCGGAGCGATTGTGCTCGCGCTGTGTCTCGGTGTTCTGTCCGGCAGAGCGACCAAGAGCTGTCCGCCTCCGCCTGCTGCTCCAGTCTGTCCGCAGCAAAAGTGTGCAGAGCCCGCACCTTGTCCGGCATGTCCCACCGTTTCAGAAGTGAGCAAGCCAACAGAGAGCAAGCGACCGTCGAAGAAGAACAAGAAGTAGCGACGACTCGATCCATTCCTTTCGGACACCTTTCGGACACCTTTCGGACATCTTTCGGACACCTTTCGGACAGCCGTTGTGAGAGCAAGTCGCGGCTCTCTCGCACCGCTTCATCGCATCGCAAATTATTCGTTGTCCGTCGCTCACAAGTGCAATTCCTTTGCATGATCGGGCTGCCGCGCTGGACTTGGCACTGCGCTTGAAATGGACCTCTGGCAACGAAGTCCGCACGCAGAGGTACACCATGAGGCACACAGTGAACGTCACATCGCAGCGCATTCCGTTCCATCCATCGAGCGCGCTGCTTGCTTCAGTGCTGCTCTTCTCTGGTCTGATCAGTCAGGATGTCAAGGCGCAGGTTCATCCGGTATCCGCGACGGAAGAAATCCAAAGACAGAGTCCGCAAACCTGTCAGACTCTGCTTACGCAGCTTCGCTGGCATCAGCCATTTTTCGGAACCAGACAGTGGCAAGAGGTCGCGCAAGAGACGGTTTCCTATGCGCAGCCGCAGTGTCGGCAAGCGCTCGCCAACGGACAGCAGCCAGAGATCGCACACGCACTACAGAGTCTGTTCAACTGGTCCCAGACCGAAGGAACTGCGCTGCGCCGCTACGTCTTTCGGGTCACTTGTCAGCTTCGGGTCCAGTCTCTGTACGACTTGATCTTGGAAGGAAGTCACGAGCCGGGTGTGTTTGTCGATTGTGTCGATGCGGTGTTTGCTCTTCAGCGCCAGGAACAGGATTCCGTCTCGTTGCGTCAGCGCTATCTGGACGGACTGCTGCAACATCCCCTGACCACACCGATTCCACCGTCGCTGCTTCAAGGTACGGATGCTTCGCAGCTTGCGCCGGTTCTGCTGGCCTATGATCGCGCCAAACAGCCCAAGCGCGACAGCTTGTTTGCGGCGCTCTGTCTGCGAAGCGCGCAGCAGCCAAACGCGCAGCATGAAGTCTGTCAGCTACCGCCTGCGCGTGAACCGGACTGGGCCAAGGAAGCGCTTGCGCAAGGACAAGTCACCGCTGCCCTGCCCTATCTGGCGACGATGAATGGCGCACACTTGCCGGACTTTCTGCCGATTCTACAGCGCTATGATGCCCAGCGACTTCCGGGCCGCGACAAGCTGCATCACATGATCTGTCAGCAGCGAGTGCTTGCGGACAGACAGCTCCTGTCCGCGTGTCAGGGGTTCTCTTTTGATGCCGAGCCGCGCTGGCTTCATCAGCAAAAGACCGATGAGCTAAACCAAGCCCGCCGCGCCTACTACTACACCGCGATGTCGATGGGAATCAGCCTGGGTTTTCTGTCGATTCTGCTCGTCGGTCGTGCCATCCTGATCAGTCGTCGCAGAGCGCTGGCAGAGCTGTCTCCGCTGGCGCTATCGGTAGACCATGCTGTCGGATAAAGTCGCGAATCTGTGGATAGATCTGTTCGCGAAAGCGACGACCGCTAAAGACTCCGTAGTGACCGACTTTTTCAGCAAGTAGGTGCTTGCGCATCGATTCCGGAATGCCTCGGCAGAGCGTCTGTGCTGCGCGCGTCTGTCCAATTCCTACGATGTCATCTTGCGCACCTTCCACCGTAAACAGTGCAGTCTGATGAATCGCTTCTGGACGCACCAGATGACCACGCACCGTCATCATGCGACGCGGCATCAGGTGATCCTGAAACACCACGCGGATCGTGTCCAGATAGTATTCCGCAGCCATGTCGAGGACTGCGTTGTACTCATCGTAAAATGCGCGATGGGCTTCCGCATCCTTGTGCTTATTGCGAATCACATCCAAGTAGAAGTCGCGATACGCCTTGAGATGACGATCCGGATTCATCGCCACAAAGCCCATGTGCTGCAAAAATCCTGGGTAGACTCTGCGACGGAAACCAGGCTGATTCACTGGCACTGTGTGAATCACGTTCTTTTCAAACCAGGCGAGCGACTTGCTGTTGGCAAAGCGATTCACTTCGCTCGGATGAAGGCGCGTATCGATCGGACCGGCCATCAGCGTCATCGTGCTGGGCGTACAGGGATCATTACGCTCTGCCAGGAGTGCGACCGCAGCCAGCACCGGCACCGTCGGCTGACAGACCGCCAGCACATGCGACCCCGGACCCAAAAAGGAAAGGAAGTCCTTCACGTAGTCGATGTAGTCATCCAGGTGAAACGGACCCTCTGAAAGCGGCACCAAGCGTGCATCGATCCAATCGGTGATGTAGACCTCAAAGTCGTGCAGCGAGGTCCGCACCGTATCGCGCAGCAGCGTCGCAAAGTGACCCGACAGCGGCGCTACAATCAGCAGCTTAGGGGCCGAAACAGAGTCCTCCCTTCGCAAGCGGAGCAGCGAACAGAACGGTCTGGCAACCACCAGCTCTTCCAGGATCGGAACCTGCACTCCGTTTGCTTCGATCGCATCAATCCCAAACGATGGCTTGGGATAGCGACGATGAATCCGAGCGAACAGCTCATGATTCGCGGCGATGGTGCGTCCCAGATAGGTCTTTGCTATCGGGTTGCGCGGATGAAGCAGCAAGCGACTGGTCGCACTCGCCAGCTTGACGGCTGGACTCAACAGCGTCTTTTGCAACTCAAACGCGGAATACATCATGGATCGAGCTTGTACATGTTTTTTCGGCCACGACAACTGCCGTGCGCATCCCGTCGAATTCCGCCTGATTTCCGCACCACCCGATCGCCGCGCGCTTCGTCGCTGCGCCGCACCACTTGTTCTACGGCCCGACCTTCTTTTGCGCTGAACGGACGGAACTTGACAGGGGATGACGCAAACAGAGACTGTTTCCCACGATGTCCACATCCTTGGTCCTGTCTCCCACTGCGCAGCCTGGTGTATTCCTAACGCCCGATGGACAGAGAGTCTCTCCGCCAGCCGGTTGGGAGTGTCTTCCGCCCGGTGATGCGGGGCTCACGCGCCGAGTCAAAGCAGCGGGGCCCTCTTGGACGGTTCAGGAAAAGAAAGGTCGCAAGATCTTTTCGCTGGGAGTCTGGGCTCCTGCTGCGCACATCAAGGCCGCCCGCGCCGCCCTAGAAGCAGAGCGCAGCACCGACGCATATGCCAAGCGCCGACAGAGTGATTCCGATCGAAGGGAGCGCGTCCAGACAGAGTACGTTCAGCACTTTGCCAGCGCGGTCTATCAGTACCTGGCATTTGCTCCGCACTATCACGAGCTGGCCAAAGAGCTTGCGCTGCGCGTCACCTTGCATGCAACCCCTGTGGGCAGCGGAACCGTCGCACGCACCCAGCAGATTCCGATCGAAGATCGCGCCCGCGCAGCCGTGATTGCGTGGCTGCGACATCAAACAACGCAGTACGATCAGCTACACATTCCGCGTGTCAAAGGAATGCGCAGAGAAGTGCGTCGCAGCCTCGCAGAGGATTCCCGCTTCCTGCTGCAAGATCATCGCACGTCGCTACCGCACACTGTCGAAAGCTGTCCACTCTGTCGCGTGCTCTCTCTACCCGAGCGGCCCGTGTCCGTTTGATGTATCTGTCAGCTTGGCATCATGTAGCACTTGATACATCGCGGTGATCATTCCTTGCGCGTTGAGCGTCACCGCCAGCACAGACTGCGGAGCCAAGCCCGGCCTTGGAATCAGCAGCCGCACGCACAGCGCGGGCAGACCACATAGCTCGCGTGATTCCAGCGCCAGCTGTCCAGGTGCAAAGCCGCGCGCCACATTACACAGAAACGTCGTGACCAGACGCGCGCCCACCACGGGCTTGCGCGCAGCCAGATACTTTCCGCCGCCGTCACTTTGCATCACCACGTCATCGGCCAGCAGCGCAGCGATCTGTTCCGGCTGTCCGCTGGCCATCGCAAGCAGTAGCTTGTGGAGCGCATCCTGCACCCGCTGCTGGGCAAGCGCTGAGGTATCCACCCGCGCTTCATCGTAACCGGCCAGCTTTTGTCGCGCGCGTAGATGCAATACCTTTGCATTTGTCTCTGTCATCCCGAGAGAGACAGCGGTTTCGCGTACATCCAGATCCAAGACATCACGCAGGATCAGCACCGCTCGTTGTTTCGGAGTCAGCGCTTCCAGCGCCAGCAAAAAGGCAAACGTCAACGACTCCTTTGCTGCGTAGCGTGCAGCGGGGGAATCCTGTTCTGGGACACTGTCCGCAAACGGACTGGGCAGCCATGGACCGACATAGCTGCGGCGCTTCCGCTTGCGCAGCACATCAATGGCCAGGTTACAGGTCACGCGCAGAAGCCACGGTCGAAGGGGACTATCTAGCTGCTTGGGAGGCGCAGACAAGACCTTGGCAAACGACTCCTGAACGACATCGTCTGCATCCGCAGTGGTGCCGGTGATTCGATAGGCCATCCGACGGAGAAATGGCCGCTCCGCTTCCAGCATCAGGCCGAGTACCGCATCCAAGTGAGGCTGTACGTTTTCGCTGGGCTGGCTGGCTGACGATGTGCGCGCGGGAGTCGTCTTCTGTTTCATCCAAGGAGTCTCTTTGTAAGCGCTTGATACTCTGGAAAGCGATCTCTTGGTGCGTCACTTGCGCGAAGCAGAATGCCAAGGACTCCGATTGCGACCAGCATTGTAACGCCAAACGTCAGCGCAAGTCGCAGCCGCGTGGGCGCACCACCACTTCCTTGCGTACGCAGTCCAAGCATGCGGGAACCCAAATGTAGACCGATGGACAGATGTAGCGCACCACAGATCCCAAGCAGCAGATAGTACGGCCAAAAGAACGCGGGCACAGCCAAAGTCGCAAACGCCAGAAACGCGAAGTCCGCTGCCTGAGTCGCCGTAGGTTCAGTCGCCAGCGTCGGAGCGATCCGCGTTGCAAAGACATGACCGATGATCACTGTCATCAAAAAGTAGCCAGACAGCCGGTGCAGCTTCATCCACAATGGTCCGCGTAATGCAATTACTTTGCGTCTACGAACCATCTGCATCACCGCACAGATCAGGTGAATCACACCCGAAAGTCCGATCATCGTCACTTCCACAAACAGGCATGGACGATACACGCTGCGCAGTGTGATCAGCGTGCGATCGTAGCTCGCGATGCCCAGTGCGCCCGACATGGCGGTGACCAGATGCAGCACCAAGAACAGCGCAAACACCGCACCGGAAAGCGCTTGGATGTGACCCAGCTTGATCAATCGAGGAACGGAAGCATCGGCAGGATGCGCGGACTCCGTACGATTCACAGAGACAGCATCGGAACCAGAAACAGAACCAGAATCAGACCCGGAAACGGACACAGAAACAGGAACCGCAGCAGGTGAAGATGGCGCTTGGCTTGTCATGTAGTACGACCTCCAAACACTTCACGTACGAGCCCTGCGTTTGGTTACAGATTCCTAACATTTTCTTTTTCAGCGACGATAGCATTGCGCTCAATCTGCTCTGCTCACATCGTCGCACTTATGTGCAGACCCCGGCTGTGACACAATCACGCAACTGCCATGGCGATCCTTCCTGATATTCAGCCGCTGCGACATCATCGCGACTTTCGAGTCCTGTACTTTGGTCAGTTCATCTCGCTGCTTGGCTCGATGCTAAGCTACGTTGCGCTGCCCTTTACGCTGTATCAGCTCACACACTCACCCAAGCTGCTCGGACTTCTGGGTGTGATTCAGCTCATTCCTTCGGTGGTTGGGGGTCTGTTCGGAGGCGCGCTGGCCGACGCAGTGAACCGTCGCAAGCTGCTGCTGCTAAGCGAAGGAGGCATGGCGCTGTGTGTGTTTCTTCTGTCTGGGCTGGCATGGAAAGGAATGCTGTCCGCACCGATTCTGATCGTGGCTTCTGCGCTGACCGCAATCCTAAGCGGAGTCCATCGTCCCGCGATCGAAGCCCTGACGCCGCTGCTGGTGAAGCGTGAAGACATGCCAGCGATCGGAGTGCTCAGCTCATTCCGTTACAACGTGGGCGCGATTGCGGGTCCTGCACTGGCGGGTCTGATCTTGGCCAAACAAGGTCCAGCGCTCGCCTTCTTTCTCGACGGACTGACCTTCTGTGCAGCGATGATTGCAGTCTCTTGTCTGCATCATATTCCTTCCGCCAAAGCCAGCTCGCGCTTTTCCCTTCAGTCGATCTCTGAAGGATTCCGTTACGCCATGAGCCGTCAAGAGCTGGTCGGAACCTACGTGGTGGACATCGTAGCGATGACGTTTTCGATGCCCAATCTGCTGTTCCCAGCCGTTGCAGAGGAGTTTGCCAAGACCCAAAACGGAGGCGCAAGCTACCTGGGCTGGCTGCACAGCGGAATGGCGATTGGCGCGCTGCTGGGCTCTTTGACCAGCGGCTGGACCAAGAACATCCGTCGCCACGGCATCATGGTCATCTGGGCTGCCGGAAGCTGGAGCGCGCTGATGATTGGCTTTGGTGCCTCGCATTCCTTTCCGGTTGCGATGGCATTCCTGATGGCTGCCGGATACGCCGACATGATCAGCGGAGTCTATCGATCCACCATTTGGAATCAGACCATCCCGAGCGAGCTGCGCGGACGCCTGGCAGGCATCGAGATGATCTCCTACCTAAGCGGACCAATGCTAGGAAACACGCAGCTTGGCATCTTGGCAGGCATGATGGGAGTCCGCCGCGCCATCACCGTATCCAGCATCATCGGCGTTGCATCCGTCGCTGGCTGCGCAGCTCTGCTGCCCAAATTTCGCCGCTACCTGGCAGAGCCCACCTTCAAACAGGGCGACAGCCGGAGCGGCTAAAACGGACTAACCTGCGACCACTACGAAACCAACAGTTTGAGCAAAGAGCGTGGGGGCGACCGGAGAGCTTTTTTTCGGGCCGCCTGCGGAACGGAAAAAAGTCTCGCAGGGTAGCGGGGCCCCTCGCGAAATGTACGGGTTTGGGAA
>JAEUKB010000011.1 GCA_016794365.1 Myxococcales bacterium | reverse complement strand
TCTCTGCAAGGATCTTGTACTCGTCAGAGTCCTTGCTCAGCACCGCACCACCACCGTGATCCATCTCACCGAGTGGTTTGCGCAGAAGCTCTGACTCTCCATCAAACTGAATGCGAGCCACTTCGTTGATGTTGGCGAGGTCAAGCCCTTCCACTGCGATTCCGTCGGAACCTTGGCTTCTCTGCGCTGCTGTGGGAAGTCGCTGGGAAGTGTCGCGTGGTTCGGCGTTCTTAGGAATCCGAACGAACAGACTGCTGGCAGTGAACACAGACTCCTGTAAAGCACAGGTTGACATGCTCTACCTGAAAGCCAGCAAGCATCGCAGGAACTGACAAGGAATGCAGAGCGCTCGATTCCAGACACGTCATCATGCCGCAGTGCCGACACTGAAGGTGCGGATGATCGCCATGCTCGGCTTTGGAACTGCACACCTCGAAGCGACGACCACGCTGGGCCGTTTCCACTGCGCGCGCAAGCTGCGCTTCCGTCAGCGTATCCAAGATCCGATACACCGTCACTGCATCGATTCCTTGCGGAGAAGCCGACTCGATCAGATCAACTGCTCGTAGCGGTCGGCCAGCGGACAAAAGCTCGCTCAGTACCAGCGTTCGCGGTGTTGTGACACGCAGGCCAGCAGCCCGAAGTCGCTGTCTGGCTTGCTCATACCAGGGCTCTTTGCTTGCACGCCGACTTGTCACAATGGTGAAAGTTACTTGCATTTGGTTCAAAAGCCTAGTTCTTTTTTCAGACGTAAAATTGTCTTCACGAGCTGATGAACCACCAAGCCAAATGCAATTCATTTGCATTTACAGCAAGATGCTGATACCCATCCAGGAAGCGCTACACCTTGCCGTAGACCGTGAATCAAGGACCAAGAAAGAGCCTCCGATGCGACAACAGACGACACGCTCCGTGCATGCGCCCAAGCCTTCCGCTGCGGTGATTCCGCCATCGACTCGTCACCTGCGCGAGATCGCAGAGCTGACCGCGTTATACGACGATGAAGTCAATGTCTGCGTGCTGAATCGATCGATCGATCGCATCGGACAGCGCACCATCGACTTTGCACAGCAGGTGCTTGCGCAGAAGGACTACAGTCGATCGATTGTCGTCGATGCAGAGCGTCCAGATCTGCGCGAGCTTGCGCTAGATGACGAGCCGGAATCGGGACCGCTGCTCAGCGACATTGCCTGCTGGATTCAGGTCTTTGCGGACTTACTGGGACCGCCGCGTGTCGGGGTGCGACTATGCAGTGTCCATCAGGCGATGTGTCCGCGCTTTCATGTCGATCGCGTGATGGCGCGGCTCATCCTGACGTATCACGGACCGGGAACAGAGTGGCTGGATTCCTGCGATGTGGATCGGCGCCACTTGGGACTACAGACAAGCTATCTGACCGACGAAACATCCGGTCTTATCCGTCATCCTTCAGCCGTTCAGAAGATGCAGTCCTTTTCGGTGGGAATCCTCAAAGGGGAAGCCTGGCCAGGCAACCTTGGGCGCGGTGCAGTACATCGATCACCGATGCTGGCACCAACGCAGCGTCTCAGCGGAGAGCGACGGGTCCTTCTAACACTCGATGGCCTAGAGTAAGGCAGCGCAGTCTCTGAATCGGTGCAGCCTGCGACATCCGTGTGACGTTAAGAACGACTCAGCCGCTTCACCAGTGAGACAGCGACCAAAAGGACGGCACCTGTCAGGACTCCGAACAGGCCACTGAGTAGCGCAGGAATCACTGCGTGTAGGACACCCCCAATCACCGCAACAGAAGAGACAGCTGCACCCGCTGCTTCGATGGCGTGATGAACGGATGCAATTCCATGCGTCACAATGCCACCGCCCACCAGAAACATCGCCACCGTTCCGGCCCCGGAAAGACCCTTCATCAGATACGGAGCGGCACGTAGGACTGCGCGACCCACAGCACGACGGACTGTCGCTCCCTTACCAACTCCTTCGCTGCGCAGCAGATACATTCCTGCATCATCTAGCTTCACGATCGCAGCCACCAGTCCATACACTCCGATGGTCATCAGCACGGCAACCACCGAGAGGACCGTCAAGCGCGTCAGGGTGCTTGCAGCGGTCAGCGTTCCCAGCGTGATCACAATGATCTCTGCGGACAAGATGAAGTCTGTGCGGATCGCACCGGCGACTTTTTCTTGCTCTGCAGCGACGATGTCTACCGAAGGATTGGCCAGCGCTTGGGCGTGCGCGGTGTGGTGTTCCTGATCCTCTTTGGCACTGTGCAGGAAGCGATGCGCCAGCTTTTCGACCCCTTCAAAGCACAGGTATGCACCGCCCATCATCAGCAGCGGAACCACAGCCCACGGCAGCAGCGCGCTGACCGCGAGCGCGAGCGGAACCAAGATCAGCTTGTTGCGAAAGGAGCCCTTGGCCACCGCCCACACAACCGGAAGCTCGCGCTCTGCATGCACACCCGCAACCTGTTCGGCATTGAGCGCGAGATCATCGCCAAGCACGCCGGTTGTCTTTTTCGCCGCAAGCTTGGTCAAGACCGCCACGTCATCCAAGACAGAGGCAATGTCATCAAGCAGAGTAAACAGGCTGGCTGAAGGCATCGCGCAATTGTACTCGCATTCTATCGCAGGCGGGAGACGACTTGCAGGCCCACAGAAGTCCGGCGCAACGCTGGAGCATTCCGAATCACCGCGCCCGCAGCGCGCCTTCCGTACTTCATCCGACATGGCAGGAACAGCGGCATCACAGCGCGCTCAACCGAGCGCACATACCGTTTAGGAATCCTCTTAGGAATCCTCTTAGGAATCCTCTTGGGAATCCTCTTAGGAATCCTCATCTGCAAGCGATTCCAGATCGCTCAGCAGCTTTTCCGCAGAGTGCGCAGCCATCGGGAGTCCCGCTGCGGTCACCACGAGCAGACCGCGCTCGCAGTTTTGACAGCGATTCAGACAGTCTTTGATCGTCGGAGAGTAGTAGCGATCGCGCATCTCCTCGATCAAGGAAGCAGCCGCAGAGCCCAGTCGATCCAGTGACTTTTTGCAGATGAGAACTTGCATGAAGTCCTGACTATATCGCAAAGCCAGGCACGACCAAAGACCCCTGACCGATTCCCTACAGAGCCCGAATCACAGGGAAGGAATCCGGTTATGCAGCGTCGGCAGATCGATTGGCGAGGTTTAGGTCCAGAAAGCCTGGGAAGGACTGCGAATACTGAATAAACTTGGCGTTTTTGGTTGCGGCCACACCTTCTGGTGCGTGGCACTTCAGACAGTTCTTCGAGATGACCTGCGTCCAGACTTTTTCTTCG
>JAEUKB010000066.1 GCA_016794365.1 Myxococcales bacterium | reverse complement strand
ATCTCTGTGAACGATGTTTTTTTCGTGGGTGGCGGCGAGGGCGGTGGCCATTTGGCGAATGATCGGAATCGCAGCTCCGCCAAGTGCTCCTTGGCGTTTGCAGCGAGTACGCAGCGTCTCACCATCCAGATACTCCATGATGATAAACGCTGTCCCATTTTCGGCGTATCCACACTCAAATACATCGACCAGGCTGGGATGGCGAACCAAGTTAGATGCTTTGGCTTCGTTGAAGAAGCGCGCAACCTGCTCTTTGTCATTGCTAAACTGCGAGAGGAGAACCTTGATCGCAACGCGACGACCGAGCTGGGGATTGATGCCTTCGTAAACGGCTCCCATTCCACCTTTTCCGAGCACTCGGACGATTTGGTACGATTGGATTTTTTGCGGTAGGTTGTCGTCCATCGGCAAGACTCAGGCGGGCCTATAATACACGACGCAAAAGGTGTCGCCAATCAGGTCTGCTTTTCGTCGATAGGTATAGCCTTCTCTTTGATTTCTTCTCTGTATCGGTATGGGACGCACAGCGCACCATAACCAATCCCTTTGCGCGTACCTTGTTTCTGTTTGATGTTCATTGTCGCAGATTGGTGTTCATTGTTGTCATATGTGTTGATTTTTTACACTTGGAATTAATTGTTGTATTTTTGAGATATTTTAATCAAATGAAAGTTCAGACCTGTTTTGTGTTGATATTTTTCTGCTTTGTGATTGATTTACGTTGATAATTATCTATGGAAACTGGTTGATGCTGTCGAGGTGAAAGGGGCGAGCTGTGATTTGGCTTTGCAGGGTGCGATAGCCGTAGCTGCGATGGAGCCGCGTGGAGCTGGCGCAGTGGAGCAGCTCACTGGAAATCGGTTGTAAACAGTCTTGTGAAATCGTTTCGGAGATCGGTATGAGGCAGCCTGCGTGCTCCCTCGCTGAGCTTGTGCGGAGTCCAGATGACCGACAACCGCGCCACCGGGACGGGCGGTGCGATCTGGTTCGATGGGTCACCGCGAAGTCCGTACTCCACATCGATCGCCCGACGCTGACAGCGCGTTTCCCAACCGCCAAACGGTAGCAAACGAGCTATCCTGATTCGCAAGGACTCGCCAGCAGAGTCTTTGGGGAGGCAGCAGCCGTGGCATCTTTCATTTCCGCTCATCGCTCGATCGCGCGCGCTCTGTATCTGGGCTCTGCATGGGTGTTTTTTCTGTCGGCCTGTTCCGATGAAGGGACCACCGGCCAGCGCGTGGACAACGATCCCGCGCAGCAGGTTCCACAGGCCACAGGCTGCACCCGACCGAGCATTCCCGACGCTCCGTTTGCCGCCGCGCGACAGGTCGTTGGCAGCGGCAGCCCCGCTTCTTGTCATGAAGCCGCTCTCATCCAGGCGGTCAGCGTCGGGGGAACGATCACGTTTTCTTGCGGCAGCGACCCCCACACCATCACCCTAAGCACCGAGCTGGTTCCCCAAAAGGATGTCTTTCTCGACGGTGGAGGACTGATCACAATCAGCGGCAACGGCAAGACCCGGATCCTCAACATGGACAAAGGAGGGGCTGCCAACCTGCGGCTGCGTGGCCTGAGCCTCAGCCGGGGATTTGCAAGTGGTAGCGGTGCCGCCGTGCTTTCGTCCTACCGCAGCAACGTCTATGTTGAGAGCGTTACGTTCGACGGCAACATCGCAGGTGCCAGCGGCGAAGACGGCGGCGCGCTGTATCTCAAGAGCGGTAGTCACGGTGTCATCATCGGCAGCCGGTTTACCCACAACCAAGGCGGCACTGGCGGCGCGCTTCATTCGCTGCTGTCGGACCTACGGGTCATCGATTCCATCTTTTCAAACAACGACGCCACGTCGGGATCCAGCAGCGGCACCCAGAACGGACAGGCCGGAGGCGGATACGGTGCGGCGATCTACATCGATGGCGCAGCAGAGTCCGGCGGCAGCGGCGAGGTTGCCATCTGCGGCACGCGCTTCCTAAGCAACACCAGCGCAGGACAGGGAGGCGCAGTATTTAGCTTCGTCTACGGACAGAAAGTGACCATCGATCGCAGCCTGTTTCAGGGAAACTCGGTCGTCCGCAACGCGCGCAACGATGCACTCGGTGGTGCGCTACGCCACGGCAACGGACCCTTGAACGTACTTCGCTCTACGTTCCTTGGTAACAGCTCGGCTGACCAGGGAGGCGCGCTGTGGATTGGAGAAAGCGCTCCGGTCACAGCAGAAAACGTGACGCTGTACGACAACCGCGCTGGATCGCTCGGTGGTGCGCTCATGCTCAGCAGCGGCACCGTGACGCTTCGCAATGCCACCATCGTCAAGAACCAGGCCGGTAGCGAAGGAGGCGCAGTGCTCGGAGACAAGCGCATCACGCTGCTCGCCAGCCTGGTGGCCGACAACACCGCGCAGAATCCGTATGGCAACAAGCAGAACTGTAGCCAGCCTGGCAACCTCGGGAACAATCCTTCGCCAGTCCTGCAAGGAAGCGGGAACCTGGAGTGGCCGACGATCAGCAGCTCCTACAACAATCCCTACTGCACATCCGGATCGGTCATCGCCGATCCCTTGGTAAGCGGGGTTCCTGGTGACAATGGCGGTCCCGTCCCAACGCTGGCATTGACGGCAGGGAGCCCAGCGGTGGCAGCAGGAACAAACTGCGCAGCAATCGATGCGCGCGGTCAGCCAAGGCCGACTCAGTGTACGCTGGGAGCGTTTGAGCTGATCCCTTAGCAGCGCCGAACAACACCTATTGCGGACTCCGTTTGCTGCCTCGTCGGTCCTTTCCTACGTTCCGTACGCACCAGACTTCATCTTTGCATGCACGGTTCTTTATGACGGTTTGCTTCAGCGTTCTTTGTCACACGGCATTGGGAATGCAGCAAGGGATGGGAATTTCCAACGGGAACTGACAGTACGTTGGGAAGGGGGACTCTGTGATTCAAGCAAGAATCCATACAGAGACCGTACATAGTTAAACCGCGTCCACTGCCAAACCCGCACTTTTCGACTGGGGCCCCGCTTCCCTGCGAGACTTTTTCCGTCCCGCAGGCGGTCCGAAAAAAGCTCTCCGGTCGCCCCCAGTCTCTTCACTCAAGTTGTTGGTTTCGGAGTGG
>JAEUKB010000053.1 GCA_016794365.1 Myxococcales bacterium | reverse complement strand
GACCTGAAGCCTGAGAATGTTTTTTTGCTGGAGCAGGACGGCAAAAAGGACAACGTCAAGATCGTTGACTTCGGCATTGCCAAGGCGACGAGCGACGCGCCGATGGTGCGGAAGCGGAACTCGCAGGATGAGATCAGCGTGGTGTCGGACCTGAAGCTGTCGTCGCAGACGATGCCGGGCACGCTGATGGGAACGCCCGCGTACTTGGCACCCGAGATGGCGCTGGGTCAGGAAGTAGACTTCCGGGTCGATCAGTACGCGCTCGGGGTGATGCTGTTTGAGATGGTGACGGGGCAGCTTCCGTTTGATGCCAGCACCATCGGGCAGATGCTCCAGCATCACATCTCGACCAAGCCGCCGCTGCTGAGCAAGCGCGTATCGGGAAGTACTCCGTCGCTGGATGCACTGGTGGCGCGGCTGCTGGCGAAGAAGCCCGAAGAGCGCTTTCCGACCATGCGAGCGGTGGGCGACGCGCTGGAAAAGGAAGTCGAGCTGCGGCTGCTGGCGCGAGGCGATACGGCGCTGCCTGCGCACATTGCCGAGGCGCTCAGCAAGACCCAAGCGGGGACGCACCTGCGCATCGCGGGACGGAAGATTCCGCTGTGGGTGATGCTGCCGCTTTTGCTGGCTTTTGTGGTCGCGGGTGGGGCGGCGAGCCTGCTGCTGCTGCGTGAGCGACAGGCGCAGGTGGCGATTACGCCGGAAGAGCTGGCGGAGCTGCGACAGCGGGCCCTGTCGGTGGTGCGCGAGTATGCGAGCGGTGATGATGCAGGGCTGCGGGCAAGCTCGGCGACGGCGCTGGCACAGACGCGCGATCCGAGCCTGCGCACTGGGCTGGAAGCGCTGCTCGGGGACTCCTCGAATCAGGTGCGGGTGTCGGCGGCGCTGGCGCTTGGATCGCTGGGGGATCGGCAGGCGGAAGCGGCGCTGAAGACGGCGCTCACGGGTCCGCCAGAGGTGCGGCTGGCGGCGGCGATGGCGCTGTCGCTGTTGGGGAGTGACGAAAGTCATCAGCTGTTGGTGACGGCGCTGTCGGCCAAAGAGTCGCTGATTCAGAAGCAAGCGGCGCTGTATCTGTGCGAGCTGGGCGACGAAGCAGCCAAGCCGATCCTGAGCAGCCTGCACAACCAAAACGGGCTGCGGGACGATGAAGACTTCTCGGCGCTCCAGTGTCTGGCGAGGCTGGGCGAGGAAGCGGCGCGGGCAGAGCTGCTGGCGAAGAAGGACTCGGGTCAGAGCCGCAAGCAGAAGCTGGAAGCGCTGTTTCGTCTGTCGGAGCTGGGTGATGAGGTCGCGCTCAAAGAGCTGCGCAGCTTGGCGGAAAAGCGCGGGCAAGAGCAGCTGCTGGCGGCCAATCGCTTGTCGAGCCCGGAAGAGCCGCAGCTTCTGTCGGTGTTTCGTCCGATTGTCGAAAACGAGTTTGGCGTTCCGGCGGGACGACAGCTTGCGGCGGAAGGCGTTGGCAAAAGTGGTGATCTGCCGCAGGTGAAGCTGCTCGGTCCGCTTCTGGATGCGAAGGTGGTGGCGCAGGTTCGTCAGTCGGCGGCGGCGGCGATCTTGCGGCTGGCGAGCGGCGATCCGGGTCTTTTGACGACGGCAAGCCTGAGCTGGGCCAAGGTCGAGCTGGGCTCGGGTTCGTCGAAGCGTCGGCTGGCCGCGCTGCAAGTGCTGGGTGATCTGCCGTCGAGTCAAGCGGTGCCGCTGCTCGCGGGGGCGATGCAGGATGGCTCGGTGGAAGTGCGGCTGGCGGCGGCGCTGTCGCTGGGACGACGCAATGAGCGGACGGCGATGACGGTGCTTCTGGAGAGCGTGTCGGACGGCAGTGAAAAGGTGCGCAACACCGCGCTGCTGGCGCTGCTGGAGCTGGCGCAGCGGCTGTCGAAGCGGGACGCAAGTGGTCTGCTTCAGCCTGCTGAGGGTGTGCTGCAAGAGATCCTGCGTCGCGGTTCCCAGCTAGAGCAAGCGATTGCGTCGGCGGTGCTGTGGCGGCTGGGTGATCGCAAGCAGCTGGAGCGGCTCAAAGCGCAAAAGACGCAGCACGATCCGGCGATTCGTCACCTGCTGCTCGATGTGCTGGCGGGCGATCGTGAGTTTGTGGTGGAGTTTTTGAACGACGGAACGGACTCGGTGCGACTGCACGCGGCGCGGATCTTGGCGACGGCGGGAGACAAGCGCGCGATTCCGGTTCTGAAGGCGTTCTTTGCGGTCGGTGGCGTCGATGGCCTGATGGCGGCTGGGCTGCTGCGTCGCGTCGGGGTGTCAGAGCAGGTTCCGCCGGATCTGCTGCGGCTGCTGCGAAGTCAGTCGGTTGAAGAGCGGGTGGCAGCGGTGACGGCGCTGCGTCACGTCGATCCGAAGCTGGCGCTGGATCTTTTGCGTCGCGCGGCGGCGGACCCAAGTGTCGATGTTCGTCGTGCTGTGGCGGAGTCTGCGGCGGCGCTGCCGAGCGGTCCGAAGGGCTTTTACGGCGTGGCGCTGCTGCGGGACCTGAGCCAAGATCGCGATGCGATGGTGTGGACGCTGGCGCGGTCGCTGCTCGCGCGGCTTTTGACGCCGGAAGATGCACTGATTGTGGAACCGACGCTGCCTCCTCGGCGTGCGGTGTTTCAGACGGAGCCACCCAAGAGCGGAAATTCCGTAGACACAGAGCCGTCGCCCGATGCTGCGATGGGCAAGCTGATGGTCAGCGCGCAAGGTCCGGTGCTGTTCCAAGTGGGCAAGCGACCGTGGCAGCAAGCGCCTACGACCGTCGAGCTGTCGGTGGGAAAACACACGGTATCGACGCTGAGCAGTGAGCAGGAAGTGACGATCTCGGTCGGAGGCGAGCCCGCGAAGATTGAGCTGGTCGAGTCTCCAGCGGAAAAGTTTTTGCGCATCGGCATCGCGGCAGCCAAGAGCGGCGACAGCAAGAAGGCGCTGACGAACCTCGATCGGGCGCGCGCGACCTGTCAAAAGGATCGCAAGCACAGCCACGACGGACCGTGTTACTCGATTGTGTTCGATGCGTCGTATCACCTGGGACGGATGCACGAGAGCGCCAAAGACTGGCACCTTGCGATGGACGCGTACCAAAAAGCGCTGGAGCAGGGCGAAAAAGTGAAAGGTCGAACGGACCTCAAGAACCAGTTGATCGAGACGACGGGACGGCTGCGTGGTCGGTTGGGACAGGTGATCGTCAAGTCGCTCGTCAATGGGCGCTGCCAGAGCAAGGTGTACTGGATGATTCCTGCAAAGCACCAAGTCCGCGATGCACAGGGGAAGAGCTATTCCGTCGATCTGCGCGCGGGCGATCAGCGTGAAGTGGGAAGCTGCGACGGAGGTCCGTAGTGAGTCGGCCCATCCTTCGCAGTCGTGGTCGGGCGGCGGTGTCGCTGTGGCTTGTGGCTTCGCTCGTCAGTCCCGAGTCGATGGCGAGGACGCGCAGTCCGGGTCCGCAGCTTCACAAGCGCAGCCAGGCGGATCAGGAAGTCTCGACGCAGCTTGTCAAAGACGCACAAAAGGCGCTCGGGGAACAGAACCTGGTCGAAGCGCAGCGGCTCCTGACCGACGCGTACATCAAGTGGCCGTCGCCGAACATCTTGTATCACTTGGGTGTGGTGGCGTCGCGCGAAGGTCGGCTGCTCGATGCGCACGATCTGCTGCGTCGCTATGAGTCGGATCCGGCGAGTGCTCCCGACGCAGAGATGAAGGCCGAGCTTTTGCGCCTGCTGTCGAAGCAGCGTCCACCGAGCGGAAAAGTGCTGGTGCTTGGAGACGATGGCGCAATTGTGCGGGTCGATGGTCGGGTGGTGGGCTCGCTGCCGCTGGTGCAGCCGCTGCTTATCTCGCCGAGCGATGCGCACACGATCTCACTGGAGTTTCCCGAGCAGCAGATTCCCGCGCAGGTGACGATGTCGGCGGGGCGCTTTGCCGAGCTGCGCATCAACCGTGCGACGCGATCGACGCTGCTGACGCTGCTGCCCGCGTATGTGGTGCTGACGGAATATACCGATGTGCCGCAGCCCTCGACGGTGAAGCTGGACGAAGCGATCGAGCTGGGCGTGCAAGGCGAAAAGAAGTCGGTGCTGCGCAAAGAGGTCGCGCTCAAGTCTGCGCCGGAGCTGTCGGGCTGTCTGGATCAGCTCGACTGTCAGGCCAAGCTGGCGGAAAAGACCGAGGTCGATGGTCTGATTCGTCTGACGGTGGAAAACACCACGGCGCGAACGGGTGGTGCTCCGTCGTATAAGCTGACGCTACAGCTCCTTGACCCGACGGTGGGTGCGATCGCAGGTCAAGCCAGCCGTGAGCTTCCTCCCGAGCGTGCAGCGACGGCAATGACCGAGATGCTGTCGCAGATCATCGGGGATGCCAGCCTGCGTCGGCGCGGAACGCTGAGCGTGCGCTCAAATCCCGACGGTGCCGAGGTATACGCGGGCGATCGGCTGCTTGGCAAGACACCGTTTTCGCGCGCGGCGTGGGTGGGTCGCTACGATCTGACGTTCCGCAAGCCTGGGTTTGCGCCCGAGAGTGCCAAGACGGAAGTCAAAGACGGCAAGACCAGCGAGCTGGAGGTCGTTCTACAGCCGGGTGTGACGCTGCCGCCGCCGCCGCCACCATCGCGCTTTGACATTCAGTTTACGCCGCGCACCATCGATCATCCGCGTCCGTTTTGGCGCTGGCTGGCGGGCGGAGCGACGATCGCGGGTGGCCTGGTGCTGCTGGGCTTTGGCGTAAGCGCAATCAGTGCATCCAATAGCTGTTCACTGAGCAGTCCCTGTACGGGAACCGATGGCACATCGTATTACCGAGACAGCTCGTCGATTGGCAATGGCCTTGTCGCATCGGGCGTCTTGGTTGGCCTGGCTGGTGGTGCGCTGATTGCAATTCCCGGTCCTAAGCAGCAGAGCGATTTGCTACGAATATTATTTAAATATCTGCCGCCTTAATGTAGTTGGCGACGGATATTTCTTACTCCAAGGAGACGACCATGCTTAAGCAGATGGCCTTGGCCTCGTTGTTTATTCTATCCGGCTGCGCAGACTTCTGGAATTCATATCAAGTCATCAATCTTGATGCCGCTGGAACTCCGTCAGATGCTGGAACTGGCGCTGATGCATCTGTGACTTCTGGTTGTACAATTGATACGCCATATGTTCAGAATGGCGATACATTTACAACGTGTTGTTTTGTAAATAACTCAGAGCTTTCTGGTGACAATATATATCGGACAATTGAGAAAGCTCAGCAACAAAACATTGTCAGTCCTCGCATTCTAATTGGTTGTCCAGAGCCACGCGAACTGCCGGTGCGGAGCTTGGCTTCTGGCGCTGCGCTCGGTGAAGAGTCTGCACTGCCGATTGTTTATAAAAACGTCACCATCGATGGCAACGGTAGCTCTCTCAATGCGAATGGGCTGAATCGGCACTTTTTGGTCACTACACAAGGCTCTCTGGTGCTTCAAAACCTGACGCTGAAGAATGGTCTGGCCCGTGGAACTCCGTCGGGGGCAAGCTGGCCGATGCTGCTGCCTACCAGCCAGGGACTGAACATGGCTTGCGGTGGTTCCATTGTCTCTGGCGGTGATCTGCGATTGATAAATGTTCTGCTAACAAAGAATGAAGCGAGGCATGAGATCATCGCTGCTGGTGGTGCGATTTGTATTGGAAATCGTATCATAAAATTGGAAAATTCAGTCATTTATGATAACTTAGCGAATCACGAAGGTGGAACCGGAGAAGCCAAAGGCGCAGCGGTCTATTTATATAATGGATCTGCCGAAGTGGCTCATTCAACAGTCCTTCAGAATACCAACCTTTCAAAGGCTTCTAATTACTCTGCTGCTGCGTTTCATTTTGGAGAAACTGGAGCTACTAAAATAGGTAGTTTTGTGTCGAAAAACTCTCTGTTTGTGAACTTTTTTGCCGATGCTTATGTTAATAGTTCTGCAAACTATGCGATTTACTTTTCGTGTCCGCTTGGTTTGAGCAAAACGCAGCTACCAAGCATGCTGGCATCTACTACTTATGACGCAGTTCTCATTATGGAAACATGTGGAACTTCTGCGAAGGCACTGGATTCTGGACTGGGAATCAAGTGGACCGGAAACAAATGGCCAGAGCCATCAGGAGTTCAGACGCAGATCAGTCCCAATGGAATGTGGGATGATTTGTTTCGGCCGAAGTCGGATCTGGACTATTGTAATAAGATTCCCAGAGACTATTTTGGGAACTCGCGGATACCGGCTCCGGGCAAGCCATGTATGCCAGGGGCAGTGGAGCCTCGTACGAACTGACGCGACTGGATGAGCAAGGCTGCCGCGTCCGGAGGATCGGCGCGGTGGCTCAGTGACTGCCCAAGCGCGCACAGCCGCAGTACCATACTCCGGACTCTGCACTCTGCGCTCGCGATACGTTGACCCATGCTCACCCATCGGACAGCCATCGGTCTGATCTGCGCAACGCTGTTCTTGGATGCGCTCGGAATCGGAATCCTGGTTCCGGTCTTTCCCGACATCCTTGCGCGACTGAACGCAAGCCCAGCGTTTGTCCATCACAACCTTGGCTACTTTCTCTCTGTTCACTCGCTGATGCAGCTGCTTGCCTCTGCTGCTCTCGGATCGCTCTCGGATCGCTATGGACGACGGCCCGTGCTGCTGCTGTCTTTGCTCGGCGCAAGCTGTAGCTACCTGATGATGGGAATCGCTCCCAGCCTGTTTTGGTTGTTCTTCGGACGTGTGGTGTCTGGATTGACGGAAGCCAACGTAACCGTCGCCACTTCCTATATCGCGGATGTCTCAACGGATTCCGAGCGCGCAGCACGCTTCGGACTCGCCGGAGCCGCGTTCGGAGTCGGCTTCATCGCAGGCCCCGGAATCGGCGGTGCGCTCAGTCGCTTCGGAGTCATCGTTCCCAGCATGGCTGCGCTTTTGCTCAACCTGCTGAACGTCGTGCTGTGTTACTTGCTCTTACCGGAGTCTTTGCCCTCTTCCTCTCGTCGCAAGGTTTCTCTGTCACAGCTGATTCCGTTTCGATTCCTTCATCAGATCTGGCAGCCATCGCCGCTTCGTAGGCTGTTCCTGCTGCACTTTGTCGTCAGCTTGGGCTTCCAGGTGTATTCCAGTGTCTGGGCCGTCTACACCCGGACCCGCTTTGCTTGGTCCCCCGCTGCCATCGGTGCATCGATGTCGCTCATCGGAGTCCTGATTGCCTTTTCCCAGGGCTATCTGGTTCGCATCCTGGCCGCGCGTTTCGGAGAGCGCATCGCTCTGTTCATTGGCTGTACATTCGGTCTTGCGGGCTTTTTGGGATTCGCGTTCGCGACGCAAGGCTGGATGATGTATGCACTCCTTGTCGCAGCGTGTCCTTCCGCCATCATCGAGCCTGCGTTACGCGCACTCCTTTCACGGGATGCGCCTTCCGACGTTCAGGGAGAACGACAAGGAACCCTGATTGCCATTGGCAACCTCGCAACGATCGTAGGAGCCCCGCTGTACACACACCTGTTTGCGCTGGTGACAACCGGAAGCACTACGTCTTCTCTGGTTGGGATTCCGTTTGTCTTTGCATCAGGATGTGCGCTCACTGCGATCCTTCTGCTTCCCGGACTCCGATCGCTGGATGTCACGCAGCACAAGATCCTCGCACAGCGTGAAGGTGATCGAACGTAGCGCACCGTCCGACTGTGTGTGTCTGTTCTTCCGCGCTCCCAAGCCGAAAAAGCCTGCACTCCCAAGCACTTGGCCGATCGTTTGTCTGCGTTCGGCGTGATATGATGACGAAGCGGGTCTTCAGGTCCGTAGGAGCGCTCCGATGACAGCCAGCCTTGTGCATTCTGGATTCTGTAAGAGGAGCATGGATCGCGTCTCCCTTGGCGAGGTGTACGTACTCTGTACAAAGGCACGCGAGTGGTAAGCCGCACAGAGCGCTGGGACGCTGTCGTGATCGGCAGCGGATTCGGTGGTGCCATGGCGGCCTACCGCTTGATGCAAGCGGGCGCGCGCGTGCTCATGATCGAGCGGGGCGGCTGGGTCGAGCGCGGTCCCAACGCATGGCGCGACGATTCCTCTCTTGCATTTACGCCCAGCTACGCACGCGACATTCGCTACTCTGTCATCGCGGATGGTCGCGCAGTCGAGGACATCGGCAGCTACGCCTGCGTGGGTGGACCTTCTGTGTTCTATGGCGGCACGTCCTTTCGCTATCGCGTAGAAGACTTCATCGGTGATGCCGATGTCATCGCAGCGTCAGGAGCAGCTTGGCCCTGTCGCTATCCCGACATGGAGCCCTACTACACAGAAGCCGAAGCGCTGCTCTCGATCGCTGGAGATGATTCCTGCGATCCCACTGCGCCGCCGCGCTCTGCTCCGTTTCCGCAGTCACCGGCTCCGCTCGCGCCCATCACCAAGCGAATTGTGGCTGCGGCGCAGGCGCTCAAGCTCTCTCCCTTTTCGCTTCCGCTCGCGATTCACTACGGGGCCGATGCCGCGCGAGCTGCCTGCGTGACCTGCTCCACTTGTGACACCTACGCTTGTGCAATCGAAGCCAAGAACGACATCGCCACGATGATGATTCGGCCCCTGTTGGCGCGCGGACTGGTGCTGTGGACAGACACCGTGGCGGTGCGACTCGAGGAGTCAGGACAGCGCGTGCGCAAGCTCTACGTTCATCGCAAAGACACAGGTGTGATGCAGTCGGTCGAAGCCGATCTGTTTGTCCTGGCAGCAGGAGCGCTCGGAACCCCGCACCTGATTCTGTCTTCCAAGCTACAGGAGCATTCCCCAGCGCGTGACTCCGTCGGGCGCTACCTGATGCGACACAACAACGCGATGGTGTTTGGCGGCTTCGCAAGCAAGCCCAATCCAGAGCGTCGCTTCCACAAACAGATCGCCATTCATGACTATTACTTTGGAGACAGAGACGCTCGTGATGTGATGGGAATGCGCAAGCTCGGAGGCATTCAGCAGGTCATGCCCCCGTCTGCGCATCTTGTGATGACGCAGCTGTCTTGGAAACAAGAAATGGTGGTGCGCAGCCTGGTCGAACACGCCACCGGACTTCTGTGCATCGCCGAAGATCAGCCGCAGTCCGAAAACAGAGTCTCTGTAGACTGGAGCTCGCGGGACTCCTACGGACTGCCTCGACTTGTGATTCACCATCGCTATTCCGCGCGCGATCAGCAAGCGCTCACAGCCCTGGTACGCAGAGCCAAGCGTGTTCTGCGCAAAGCCGGAGCCTGGGTCTTCTATACTCATCAAGTGAGTACCTTTTCGCATGCTGTCGGCACGGTCCGCGCCGGAGTCGATCCCGCGACTTCACCTCTTGATGAAGACTGTCGCTTCCGTGGCCTTCACAACCTGTGGATCACCTGCGGAAGCGCGCTGCCGCTGTCTGCTGCTGTGAATCCCAGCCTAACCATTGCGGCCAACGCTCTGCGCGTCTCTGATCGGATCGTCGCGACCATGGGGAAAGCGTGATTCGTCTGGCCCTGCTTGGATGCGGTCGGGCAGCGGCGCTTCATGCTGGGCTGCTGCGACGGCACAGACAGCAAGTCAGCCTGGCCTTTGCCAGCCGTGAACCGGCGCGTGCGCACGCACTCACAGAGCGCTTCGGAGGCCGCGCGTTTGCATCCTATGAAGCAGCGCTCGCATCCACAGAGATCGATGCGGTCGTCATCCTGACGCCTCCGGCTCTGCACCTTGAGCTGGCGCTCTTGGCGGTTGCCGCAGGAAAGCACGTTGTACTGGAAAAGCCCGCGCTGCCCACGTCGGCAGACTGTGAACGACTGGCCGCTGCGGCACAGGCTGCGGGGACGCACATCTATGTCGCGGAAAACTACTTCTACAAGCCACTCGCACGCTGTCTGCGCAGACTCCTGTCCGAGCAAGTGATCGGAGATGTCCTGTTTGTCCATGTGAACGCCATCAAGCAGCAGCAGACAAGCGGAGACTGGCGCGATGATCCGACGCAGGCGCTGGGTGGCGCACTGTATGAAGGTGGCATTCACTGGATCAGCCTGATCGCAAACATCGGAATGACCGTGCGTCGCGTGCAAGGCTTCCGACCGGCCCTGGCTCCCAACGCAGCGCTCGAGCGATCGATGCTCCTTTCCTGTACCTTTGAAGAGGGAGCGGTCGGTACGCTGTCCTATTCCTGGGAGATTCCTTCGACCGCTCGCGGGCTGCGACTTTCCAAGATCTACGGACGATCGGGAACCATCACCTTTGAGTCAAACGGACTGTGGGTGTTCTGTCACGGAAAACGGACGCGCTTGTATGTACCGGGACTTGTCGATCTAGCGGGCTATCGAGCGATGTGGACAGACATTGTGGCTGCGCTTCAGTCATCGCAGCCCGCCGCGTTTACGCTGGCACATGCGCGTCGCGATCTGCTCCTGATTGAACAAGCGTACGCAAGCGCCACGGAGCGATGAAGGACTTTTCATGCAGTATCTTGTCGCAGCGATCATTGGGGCTCTGGCTGGACTTCATATCTCGACCTGGGGAATGTACAAAGATGCGCCCCATGAAGGCTTCACCTGGCCCAAGTATTTTCGCTCTACTTTCGTCGGAACCACGCTGGGAATCGCGGCTCACTTTTTCACTGGCTGGGATCTCCGTGAGCCCGCTGCACGCTTTGTTTTTTTCGGCCTGATCTACTGCTTAGAGCGCGCCGCAACAGAGTTCTGGAAGTACTTCATCCGCGAAGAAGATCAGTCCAAATACTTCATTCCCATGCAGTTTGGGATCATGGGAAAGCCGATGAAAAATCCGTGGAAGCGCATTCCGATCGGACTCCTGATCGCGCTGTGCTGCGTGGGTGTCTTCTTCGCAATTCGCGCACTGGAGCAGCGCTTCGCCAGCCGCGTTCCGAGCTGGCTGGTTGCGCTCACCATTGGCAGTCTGTTTGGCTGGATCTCCGCGTTCGGAGGCGCATGGAAAGACGCTCCGGTCGAAGGCTTTGAGACCTTCAAGTTCTTTCGCAGTCCGGGGGTCGCCATCGCTTGGGCTGTCACCGTGACGCAGTTTACGTCTTCCTGGGCAGTGATCGCGCTCTGCGCAGAAGGAATGACCGTCGCATCGATCGAGACCTACAAGACGTTCTTTTTTCCAAGCAAGCCGCGCGGCAAGTTCGCAGGCAAGCCCATCCTGCATCCGCAATATCTACAGCGCAGACAGCACTTTGTTCCGCTCTACGCTGGCATCTGGGCGCTGGTACTCTTGCATTTGATCTGGGCCTTTGTGAAAGGCCCACAGACGCTTTCCTAACCACGCTTAGGAAGGGCTCAGCAGCTCGGGAACTGTGACGGGAATCAGACTGCGCGCGCGACATTCCTGCAAGATTCCATCGAGCGCTGTCACTGTCTGACTGCGATCGCCACCGCCATCATGCAAAAGTACGATCGCGCCATCTTGCAGCCCATCCTTCGCCAGCTCAACCAGCGCAGCAGCACCGGGCATCGCGAAGTCCCGAATGTCATGTGACCACGCGCACAGCCGCAGTCCGCGCTTGCGAAGGAGTCCGAACAGATACAGCGACTTCACACCATGCGGAGCGCGGAACACCACCGGCGTTGGAACTCCGGCTCGCGCAATTGATTCCTGCGCTGCATCGATCTGGTGCGCAACCTCACGCCGATTCAGCCACGCCAGCTTGCGATGATCCTGGCTGTGGTTGCCGATCGCGTGGCCTTCCTTGATCATGCGACGCAGCAACTCTGGCTGTTCTGCCGCCAAGCGACCAATACAAAAAAACGTCGCGTGCGCACCATGTCGCGCCAGCACATCCAAGATCGCTGCGGTCGTCGATCCATTGGGTCCATCATCGAAGGTCAAGGCAACGCGTCCCTTGCCAGCAGTGCCACGATGGATCGACAGACCGGACGGATCAAACAGCGGCAGATACAGCCAGTCCAAGTAGAGCATCGCTGCGATCGCCAAGATCAGCAGAGATCCCCACAGGAACGGACGGTCCCCTATCCAGAGCCGATAGAGCGGATACCCAATTCCCAGCACCGCAGGTGAGCTATAGAACAGAAACAGCAGTCGGTACTTGGTCTGCGTCGATACCAAACGCCAGAGCATTCGCTCATGGTAGCACCGATACAGGCTGGGCTACGCAGCAGCTCTTGCAGAGCCAATGTGGGCTCGCTTCCGCTTCGTAGTTTGAGTACGATGTGCGCTGTCCGATGCACAGGAACACAGCGCATCATTCCTCCTCTTCTTCTTCTGTTTCTCCTTCTGTGGAACGCGGCACGCTCCCCGCGCTGGCCTGGCTGTTTCTGCGGCTGGGAGCGACTTCCTTTGGTGGACCCGCCGCCCACATTGCGATGATGGAAGATGAAGTGGTGCGCCGTCGCGCTTGGCTGTCCCGCGAAGAGTTTCTGGATCTGCTCAGCGCTACGAACCTGATTCCGGGTCCAAGCTCTACAGAGCTTGCGATTCATATCGGACACCGTCGCGCAGGCTGGCCAGGTCTGATCGTCGCAGGAGTGTGCTTCATCGTGCCTGCGGTGCTGATCGTAATGACCCTGGGATGGGCCTACGCTCGCTTCGGAATGCTCCCTGCGGCGGCTGGGATTCTGTCCGGAATCAAGCCTGTCATCATCGCGATCGTCTTGCAAGCGCTGTGGGGTTTTGCGCACACAGCACTAAAGAATGCGTCGCTGGTTGCGATGGGATTGCTCTGTCTGTATGCCAGCTTGCTAGGCGTTCACGAGCTTCTCATCTTGCTAGGAGCCGGTCTGCTGATGATCCTACGCAGCGCTCTACCGCGCAACCATCAGCCCGGTTCCCCTGCCGCACTGCTGCTGCTTGCGTCTCCCGCTGCGCTTCCGTCCACACTCGCTCCGCTCGCAGCGGGCGCGACTCCGTTCGGACTCTGGCCACTCCTACTGTTCTTCCTAAAAGTGGGCTCTGTTCTCTTTGGGAGTGGCTACGTACTGCTTGCCTTTCTGCGCGCTGACTTGGTCGATCGCTTTCACTGGCTGACCGAGGCCCAGCTGCTCGATGCAATCGCTATCGGTCAGTTCACCCCCGGTCCCGTGTTCACCACCGCGACGTTCATCGGCTATCTCCTATGCGGTGTCAGCGGAGCACTGGTTGCAACGATAGGAATCTTTCTGCCTTCCTTTGTGTTTGTTGCGCTCAGCGCACCACTGATTCCCCGGCTGCGTACATCTCGCGTGGCGAGCGCAGCGCTCGATGGTGTCAATGCTGCGTCCCTTGCGCTGATGGTAGGAACCACTTGGCACTTGGGACGCGCAGCGATCATCAGCAGCTGGACGCTGGGCCTTCTCGCACTCAGTCTGCTGCTCCTCCTTCGCTTTCGCGTAAACTCTGCCTGGCTGGTGCTGGGCGGTGGTCTGCTTGGCTCTCTGCTGTAACGGAACGTGCATTCCCATCGATAGCGCTTGGCGCGCAACCACATCCGCAGCCACGTAACGACAGCAGCAGCCGCGCGCAGCTTCCCGCATACTTCCCACAGTGTTCGGGAGGAATCACCGCATCGACGACCGCTTGGGATTCAACATCAAGCCGTCCAACATCTGTTCCGTCGAGAAATCTGCTGAAATGTCCCTGTTTCCGTCTGAATCATGCGGGGAAGTTGGAGCGCGTGGCTTCGCAGCGCCTTTTGCAACGGTCCTTGGCGTGACGGTTCTTGGTTGCCACACGGCTTTTTCAAAGCCCACAGATTGTGCGCAGTTACACGTAAAATGTGGACCGAGAAGCGGCGCTCCAGAACGTCTGACGCTGGGCCAGTGTGAGCAGATCATCCATGAAACGAACCAAGATCCTGGTGGTGTACGAAAACGGCGCAGGCGGGCATCGCAGCCTCGCACTCGCCATCGACGAAGCCCTCAAAGAACTCGCGGACATCGACTCCTCCGTCCTGGAGATCGACAGTCTGGCTCCGTCGGCGCGCAAGAAGATGTACTCGGCCTTCATGGACTTCCGTCACTACGTTCGACCGCTCGCGCGCTTCGGCTTCAAGACCTTTGCGCTGTCCCCCAATCCGGTGTTCGCGCTGTATCGACACCTGGGATCGATCCTTCAGCCGCTCGGCGTCCGACGCCTGCTCGACTTTCTGCACCGAGAGCAGCCGGACCTGATTGTCTCCACCCACTTTCGGCCCAACGTCGCGCTGAACGCATGGCGAGAGCGCGGCAGGCTCCGTACGCCGGTCTATGCAGCCATTGCAGACTACGTTGCCCATGGCGTCTACGCGCAGCCAGCGATTGGTCAGTACTACGTAGCCACCGACGCTGTGCGCGACGATCTGCTGCGACACGGAGTCCCCCGTGAGCGCATCCACACAACCGGCATTCCGGTGTCGCTGACGCTGCTTCAGTCCGATTCGCGCTCGCAGTCACAGCTCCGTCACGATCTGGGCTTAATCCCCGAGGCACAGACGATCCTGCTGATGGGCGGTGCGCGCGGTGACGTGGACTACGCAACATTGCTCCAAGCGCTGGCTGTGCGGAAAGCAAACGTCCAGGTTGTGGTGATATGTGGCTGGAACAAAGCGCTGCGTGCGCGCATACAAGAACTGGCCAATACGCTTCCATTTCCAGTTCACGTCAAAGGCTTCGAGCGCAATATGGCAATATGGTATCGCGCTGTCGATTTGGTCATGACCAAGCCGGGTGGAATGACAACGACAGAAGTGCTGGTGATGGAAAAGCCAATGATCCTGTTGGCTCCGGCTCCAGGCAAAGAAGAAGTCCAGGCCGAGCGACTGACCGCTGCGGGCGTAGCGCTGTATGAGCGCGATCCGCACCTTGCGATCGAAGCCGCGCTGCGGGTGATGAGCGATGAAGCGCAAAAGCAGCGAATGACAGCGGCCACCCAAGCGCTGCGACGCCCCGACGCTGCACGCGAAGTCGCGGCCCTGCTGGCACAGGCCGCACGCAACAGCGCAGCCAGCCTTTCATCGCACACTTCCCGCCCATAACGCCGGTTGAGGAGCCAGAGAACACCTTTTCCTGACAAGCTGGCTTCTCATCACAGGATGTTCAGCATTTTCATTTCATCCACTGCGAATTTTTTTAAACAGCGTCCATTATGTATATTTTAATCAGTGCGAGCCCTAGAGCAAATAACCAATGAGAAATCATCACATTTTTCTCTGACTTGTTTGCTTCATTTATCCTTGCTACGCTGATTTTCAGTGGCCAGTAGCTGCACTCTGCTGTCATCTGTGGCGCATGTTTTGATCAGTCTGTTCCACTTGGCCGATCAACGCCGATCGATTCTATGTAGCACAAACTATTATGGAAACATCGAGCGAACGTCCGAAGCCAGCGAAGTCACTTCGCAATACGCCAACATTTGATCCGTAGCGTGCAGAGCGATTCGTTAGATAGTGCCTTTTTCACAATGATTCAGGAGAGAAGGAACATCAGATGCCCGAGCTTCATTATTTCAAAACGGACTTGACCAAGGATCTCAAAAACTCAAAAGCAGATCTAGGCAACATCCTACTGCCTGACTCGCTTCCTTTTGAGATCTTTGACGAAATGGACGACAAAGCAACCGTCGAAGCGCTCAAGCTCGATCAAAAGTTCAACACGGCTGTCGGCCAAGCGGTCACCGCGCATTACCACAAAGGTGCCCTGCTTGCGATCATCAAGCTGATCCAAGACGCAGTGGTTGCCATGAACAGTATCGACGACCAGACGGAGCTTGAAAAGGCCAGCGCCGACTTATTCAAGGCGGTTGACGCCAAGCTCCAAGACGCCGGAGACAAGATCTTTGTTGAAGTAGACAAGGCGCATGCGGCCTACATCAAGGAAAAGAAGATCGCCAAAGCGTACAAACGCAAGCTGGTCACACGCAAGGTGTTTGCTATCGCCTCAATTGGTGGTTCTTTGGCCGGTATTGGTGCCTCTGCTGCATCAATCGTCGTATCCGGTCCAGTGGGTGCTGCTGGTGTGGTGGTGAGCACCTATGGACTGGCCAAAGGAATCAAAAATAGCGTCGATGTCTGGAAGGCTGGGCGACAGGAAACCAAAGCGCTCCGAAAAGAAATCCAGGAAACGATCACCGAGCTACAGCAGAAGTACACCAGCGTATCCAAGACCACAAAAGGTGAACTGGCAGCCACTGCGCTGGAGACGTTTGTTGCAAAAGAGATGCCTTCCATCACAGGCCTGCGAAAGAAAATCGAAGACTTCGCAGGAAAGCACGCAAAGCAGGTCAAGCTGCAAGGGCCGCTGATGACCCAACTGGCTGAGCTGATGGATGCGCAAGAGCTGTTGGTGAAGGATGTGGAGAGCAAAGGCGGCCAGATCCGAAAAATTGCCGCACAGCTCAAAGCTCCCGGTCTGGATGAAGCGCTTAGAAAGAAGCTGGAAGAGCTACAAGCCAATGTTCTTGCAACCAAAGAAGTTGTCAAGACGCTGCGGCTGGCCTCGGTGAAGCTAAAGAAGGAAGAAGAGCTGATCGAGGAATGGCAAACACTCGTGACTTTGCTGAAAGACAAGAAGCCAGCCTATGTAAAAGTCTTTCAGAAGATGATTACTATCTCTGAGCTGGGAATTGGGGCAGCGGCGACTGCTGGAGCAGGTGGAGCAAGCGGCGCGGCTGATACAGCAGATCTCGTGCTGGGTGCCATTGATGTCATCAATACTGCTGTCGATATGAACATCAATAAAAAGGGAAAGAAATAGTAATCATTGTTCGATAGCGGGTCGCTCCTCCGGCGGAGAAACGAGGCGTGAGCCGACCGGAGACTTTTTTTCGGCGGGCTGTCAAGACCGACGGAAAAAGCGTCATAGGGTAAGAGGACCCGCGCCATGACCCCGGAGAGGAGATCCACTGACAGCGTCCCCCCTACAAAATGGACTCCCAATCGATTCCTAACGGACTCCCAATCGATTCCTAACGGATTCCTAATCGATTCCTAACCGACTCCTAACCGATTCCTAATCGATTCCTAATCGATTCCTAATTGATTCCTAATTGATTCCTAATCGATTCCTAACGGACTCCTAACGGACTCCTAACCGATTCCCAACGGACTCCTAACGGACTCCTAACGGACTCCTAATCGATTCCTAACCAGCGTCTGAAGCGACACGCAAACGGAACTGGCTGTGCTGTCGGGACAGGTGTGATCTTGTGCTCTGAAGGCCAGTGGATCGGATGCTTCCGACGGAAAAGATCGGAGCGCGACCGCACTGGTGACCGGCTCGCGTAGTCCGCTGTGCGTGATATCATTTCCTTGGACGTTACCTGCGGAGCTGGGGCGCGGCGTGATGAGCCAAACAGCGTGCTTGCGCAGCGCAGCACGAGGCCTTCGCGGACTCGCATTGATTCCTCGGCACTTGGGGGAACATCACGGTGCGCGGGATCAGTCTGTTTACAGTCTTTCTGTCCTGTTTGACTTTGTCTGTTCGTGAGACGTACGCGGCACACTCCGCAGCGCCCGACGATTCAGAGCCCGCACCCGCCGGAGAAGGACCAGAGCCTGCCCCCATCGGAGAAGGACCAGAGCCCGCACCCGCTGGAGACGAACAGGAGCCCGCCCCCATCGGAGAAGGACCGGAGCCCGCACCGTCGGGTTTTGCCGCAAACGGAGCGCCCCTGTCTGCCACATCACGAAAGAGTAGCCTGGCAGGAACGGTGCTTACGCAAGGGAACCGCGATCCGCTGCAAGACGTACAAGTACAGCTCCTGCGGTCTACTTTCGGACAGCCTGAGCCGATCCAGCAGACCAGCACGGATGCCAGCGGTCGCTTTCTGTTTCCAGCTGTACCAGCGGGCGATTATCGCATCGCACTACGAGGGCCGCTGATCGAACCCACGGAAGTCCGCGAGCTCATCCGCGTGCCACTACGCAGAGGCTTGGTCTTGTATGCACCGCTGCGCAAGGTTCCGTTTGGTGCGGTCGTGCGCGCAACCCAGCAGGCCCGCAGTGCCGCCGAGCACGTCCTGGATACAAGTGAGCTGACGCGGATTCCTGGCAACCAAAACGATCCGATCAAAGCGATTCAGAACCTGCCTGGCGTCGCACGCGTGCCGGTCACAAGTGGTCAGCTCATCATCTGGGGATCTGCGCCCAGAGACACTGCGGTCTATGCAGAAGGAGTCGAGATTCCGTCCGCGTTTCATGCAGCGGGTCTGCGCTCTGTCATTCCGGGGGACTTTGTCAGCGAGGTATCGTTCAAGCCCGGTGCGTACGGTGCGGACTTCGGTCGTCGCTTGGGAGGCCTGGTGGACATCAAGCTCCGTGCGCCCAGCTCGGACAAGCTGCATGGATCGGTGTCGCTCGATCTTATCGATGGAGCAGTGACGCTGGAAGGATCGATCACGAAGAACCTTCACTTCTTTGCGGGGGCCCGCGTCAGCTGGATCTCTGCGTTTTTGCCGCTGTTCAAGGTGTCTGATTATCAGCTCTCACCTTCGTACTGGGACTATCAGCTTGCACTCCGTTATCGTCCGAGCATTCGCAATGAATTGGATGTCTTCATCTTGGGTGCAACAGACAGAATCAGCATCCGCAACGATGCACCCGATCCAGCTGTGCAGCTTGCGCTGGATACACACTCCTATTTTAGTCGGGTCATCCTGCGCTGGATTCATCGCTTCTCTGCACAGAGCGTGCTTACCGTGCAGCCCTACTTCGGCGGCACCGTCCAGCGCGCCACAACTGGAGAGCTGGGTCTGGGTGGCATTCCGCTGTCCACAGACAGTACGTCGGTCGATTACGGACTGCGCGCAGAGCTTCAGCAGAGACTCCCTCCCTTTGTCCGCTTGACCACAGGAATCGAGCTGGCTGGATATCATACTCAATACGATGTGCAGACGACCCAAGGGCTGGCCGGAACGCTGGGTGATGGCAGCTCCGATCGGGGTAGTTCAGATGCACCCTCTACGCTTCAGCAATCGATTGCGGAACAGACTGTCCTCCACTCGGTGAGCGTAGCGCCGTATCTCATTTCGCACTTTGAGTTCTGGAATGGTCGGCTGATCGTGTCGCCGCAGCTCCGTCTCTCCATGTTGTTTCAGCAAGCGTATGAAGGAACGCTCTCGAACAACTTTGTGACTCCAGAGCCTCGGCTGTTTCTGTCATTTCAGATCATTCCGCGCTGGCTGCGCTGGAAGTTCGGAATCGGCTCCTTTCACCAAGTTCCTGCGGTGCGCGAAGCCTCGCTAAGCTATGGGAATCCTCAGCTCGATCAACAACAGAGCACCACCTACGTCACCGGATTTGAGTCCGATCTCACCCCCACGCTGAGCGCGCAAGGACAGTTTTTCTATCGAGAGTTCCGTTCGCTGATCGTGACCGATCCCTATACGCGCTACAGCAACTTCGGAATCGGACGCACAGTGGGCGGAGACTTTCTGCTGCGTCAGCGACTGTGGAAGGGACTGTTTGGCTGGCTGTCCTATACCGTTTCACGCAGCGAACGGAAGGACTCTCCCGATGAGCCATGGCGACTGTTTTCGTACGATCAGACCCACATCTTGACGCTGATCGCGAGCTACCGACTCCCTTGGCAACGCCTCGGACTCGAGGTCGGCCTACGCTTCCGCTACATCACTGGCAATCCCACAACGCCCGTCCTCGGTGGAATCCGCGACACCGGCAGCCAGACCTGGACTCCCATTGTGGGTACGTTCAATTCCGATCGCTTGCCGGACTTTCATCAGCTCGATCTACGAATCGATCGCACCTGGGTCTTCAATCGCTGGAAGTTTGCGCTGTATCTGGATCTGCAAAATCTTTATGCCAACAAAAATACCGAGCAGCTCGCCTATGGTGGCAGACAGCTCTCTCAGTCTGCGCCCGTGACGGGTCTTCCTTTCTTTCCGAACCTCGGACTGCGCGCAGACTTTTAGAACGCCGAATCAAACCTACTGCGGACCCCGCTTGCTGCATCGTCGGTCCTCACGTACTTCGTACGCTCCGGGCCTTCTCTTGGCACTCGGGGTTCCTCATGACGGTTTGGTTCGACGTTCTTAGTCGGCTTTTTTGGTGCAGGGCTTTTTGCTTAGCTCGACGGCCTTGGCGTTCTGCGGATCGACATCGAGGACGAGCTGAAGCTGCTGCTTGGCGTCGGCACAGCGTCCGTTAAAGGATGCGCTGGTGGCTTTTTCCATGTGGTCGGCGACGTAGCTCGGCAAGATGCGATCGTGCTCACCCTTCGCGAGCGTCCGATAGTACGAGCCCTGGGCCATGTCGCGATAGGCAGCCATCGCGGTGTCGTGATCGGTATCGGCGGCTCCAACGAAGCGCTGGTAGTGAAGCTTGGCTTGCTGCTCGCTCTTGGCCTGCTCCAGCTTGAGCCGTGCCTGATCGCGCGTCGCGTCGCTGATCTTGGCAATCGCGAGCACTTCCTGCGCCTTCTTTTCGGCCTGCTCCCAGCGCTGCGAGCCAAGTGCCAAATCGACTTCCTTGCCGATCTCGGCAGCTTTCTCTTCGGGATTTTTGCCGCAGGCCACCAGCCAAACCGGCAGTAGCAGGGCAATCATCCGTCTGCGAATACGTGGCTGCATAGCTCCTCCACAAACACTACGGGTATCCGATCATTTTCTTTTGGAACGGGGCCTGCGCTCAAGATGCAAACGCGGCAAAGTGACAGTTTGGATCCACCGCCGGGTCCAAGGTTTGGCATGCTGACTGAACATGTCCGCCCGCGAGATCACATTCCTTGGCACCGCCAGTCAGGTTCCGACGCGTCATCGCAACCACAACGGCATCTTTGTACGCTTTGACACACTCGGGATCTTGATCGATCCCGGTGAAGGCACGCAGCGTCAGCTTCTGCTGGCTGGGATTGCCGCGACGCAGATCACCCACATCTTGATCACGCACTTTCACGGCGATCACTGTCTGGGGCTGGCGGCGCTGTCGCAGCGGATTTCGCTCGATCGCGTGCCTCATCCCGTCGAGGTTATCTATCCCGCGAGCGGTCAGGTGTTCTTTGAGCGACTGCGCTACGCATCGATTTACAAAGAGCAGGCCGAGCTGGTCCCAAAGCCGATCCAGCTAGCGCCCGATGCGCCCGACGGACCGATCTTGGTGACGGAGTCAAAAGCGGCCAAGGTCAAGATCTGGGCGCGGCCTCTGCATCATCGCGTCGAGTGCTTTGGCTATCGCATCGAAGAAGCCGACGGTCATCGCATGCTGCCCGAGCGGCTTACGCAGCTTGGCATAAAGGGCGCGGACATCAAGCGACTCCAGACGGACGGTCAGCTTCAGCAGCACGGCCAAACGATCCGGCTTTCCGATGTGAGCGCGCCGCGTCTGGGCCAGAAGGTCACGGTGGTGATGGACTCGCGGCCCTGTCCAAACGCAGTGCGTCTGGCCGAAGGAGCCGATGTCCTGGTCAGCGAAGCGACGTTTACCCGCGAGCATGAGCACGAAGCGCACGAATACGCCCACATGACCGCCGAGCAAGCCGCGCGGATTGCCCAGCAAGCGGGCGTGCGCAAGCTGGTGCTGACCCATTTTTCCCAGCGCTATCAGTCCACCGCCGGTCACATTGCCGAGGCCGCCGCTGTGTTTCCCGATGTGGTGGCTGCCGAAGACTTCAGTCGGGTTGCGGTTCCACCTCGGCGCGACGATCCATCAACCTAGCTTGCGACGGAGCACCGCTGCGAAGAAGCCATCGGGACCGTGCTCGGTTGGGTAGATGCGCAGGCGCTCACCGTCTCCGAACTGGCTGGCGCGCGCGGATCCCAGGATCTCTTTGGCCGGGACGCTGACAAAGTCGGGATGGCTGCGCAGAAAGTCATCAACGATGTCGTCGTTTTCGCGGCGCAAGATCGTGCAGGTCGCGTAGATCAGCCGTCCGTGCGGCGCAACCAGGCGGGCGCTCGCGGCCAAGATCCGCTTCTGCTTGACCGTGATCTCGTCGATATCGGTCTTCGACAGTCGCCAGCGTGCTTCGGGATTGCGACGCAGCACCCCAAGACCAGAGCACGGTGCATCGACCAGCACACGCTGCGCGCCGGATCCGACCAAGCGCTCGGGAACCATGTGAAGCAGGCCGTCTTCATCCAGGCAGCGCGTTTCGATGTTGGTCAGGCCCGCTCGGCGCGCACGCTGCTTTAGCTCGGACAGCTTTCGCTCATCGATATCCAGCGCCAAGATCCGTCCCCGATTGCCGAGCATCGCTCCGATGGCCAGCGTCTTGCCGCCCGCTCCCGCACAGGCATCGACGAACAAGCTACCTGGAGGCGGCGCACACAGCTCTGCGACCAGCTGGCTGGCTTCGTCTTGGACCTCGCACAGCCCTTCTTCGTGAAGCGGCAGCGAGTAGACATTGAGATGCGTATCGAGCACCACGCCCCACGGCCCGAGCGGCGTCGGCTCTGCGGACAGTCCCAGGCTGCGCAGCTTCGCCAGCAGCTCGTCGCGACTACACTTGAGCAGGTTCGCGCGCAGCGTCAGACGCGCCCGAGCGTTTTGCGCCCGCAGGATCTGTTGCGCCGCAGCCAACCCCAGCTCTGTCAGCAGCAGCGACACCAGCCAGTCGGGATACGACAGCGCCTCACCGATGGCTTTGACCTGCTCGGGCTCTGAAAGCGACGTGAGCGCACCAAGCTGCGCCGAGAGCTGCGCCCCGCGCGACTGTAGCTCGCTCACCGTCAGCCCACACTGCCGGGCAAAGCGATGGATCGCATCGGGCAGCGCGTCGTTTTTCTGGGGTCCATCGCTCCACTCATCGACCAGCTGCGCCGCATAGAGCGCCTGGCTTGATGGATTTTTCCCACCGCACAGCGTTCGCAGCCGTCGCAGCCGACGTAGCATCGCATGCACGGTGTCACCAACGTAGCGCCGCTCGCGGGAGTGCAGCTTGCGATCGTCGCGCAGGCTCTTGCCGATGACCGCGCTGGCCGCGAACCAGCCCTTTTGCCGAGCCGTCTGCTGCACCGCGTCAAAGATCGCAGTCACTGCTTTCCCGGCTGGACCTTCAGGCTGCGCCCCGTAGGACAGCTGGGCATCCGTCGCGCCTTGTGCAGAAGCAGAAGCGGACTTCCCGATGGCAGAGGCCGACCGGCCCAGCGGTTCAATATGCTGCGCAGCGTCGAGAAAATCCTTCTCAGCGGACCTATCTCGGCGCGGAGCTTTGGAGTAGATTGGGGTTCTCATGTAGGACCTAGTTGCCGCCGTGTTAGCCGCTTAGTTGTCTTCAAAACTCACATCCGGTGGCGCTTTTAGGCGAACTAGCCAAGGAACAAACAGCCATGTCAAAAGAAAAATCGTCTGCTACTCCGGTCCCCGCGCCCGCTGCTCAATCGACGCAGCATCCCAAGGGCAACCTCGGCGCGATCGTCAACACCCACATCGATCGTGCGGCCAAGGCCATCAACCTCCCCGAAGAGATTGCGCTCATCCTCGGCCAGCCGAAGAACGAGATCATCGTTCACTTCCCGGTGCGGATGGACAACGGCAAGTACCAGATGTTTACCGGCTACCGCGTTCAGCACAACAACATCCTGGGACCGTACAAAGGCGGCATTCGCTATCACCAAGATGTGTGTCTGGAAGAAGTGCGCGGCCTGGCCTCGGCGATGACCTGGAAGAGCGCGCTGCACGACATCCCGTTCGGTGGCGGCAAAGGCGGCGTGCAGTTTGATCCGACCCAGCACAGCATCGGCGAAATCGAGCGCATCACTCGCCGCTTCACCCACGCACTCGCTAGCTCGATCGGTCCCGAGTACGACATCCCCGCGCCCGACGTTGGCACCAACGGTCAGGTGATGAACTGGCTGATGGACACGTACATGAACATCGCGGGCGCGCTCGACAAGAACGCCATGCGCCGCGTGGTCACCGGCAAGAGCATCACCTCGGGCGGATCGCTCGGACGCGAAGCCGCCACCGGCCAAGGCTGCGTCCACTGCATCACCGAGTGGGCCAAGGATCGTCGCTTTGACCTGACCGGCAAGACCGTCGCGATTCAGGGCTTTGGCAACGTCGGCTCGTTTACCGCCAAGATCCTGTCGAAGCTCGGCGTCTCGCTGGTCGCGACCGGCGACTACAAGGGCTACATCGCCAACCCCGAAGGTCTTAACCCGCACAAGCTCGCGGAGCACGTTCGCAAGACCGGCTCGGTCGTGGACTACAAGCACTCGAAGCCGATCAGCCGCGAGGAGTTCTTCGCCGTCGAGTGCGACATCCTGGTTCCCGCCGCCCTCGAGCTGGAGATCGGCGAGCAGGAAGCGCGCAACATCAAGGCTCGCTTGATTGTCGAAGGTGCCAACGGCCCCACCTGGCCCGAAGCCGACACCATCTTGAACGAGCGCGGCATCACCGTCGTGCCGGACATCCTGGCAAACTCCGGTGGCGTGACCGTTTCCTACTACGAGTGGCTTCAGAACAAGCGCTCGGAGCGCTGGGATCTCGAAGAGGTGGAGGCCCGCCTAGAGAAGCAGATGAAGCGCAGCTACGGCTGGGTCCGTGACTTCGCCCACGAAAAGCGCTTGGATCTGCGCACCGCCGCCTACGCCATCGGACTCGATCGCATCCGTCGCGCCTACGGCGATCGCGGCATCTGGCCGTAACCCCAGCTCGCACCGCCGCTTTCGCGCAGCCGCTCTCCTGGGCGCTGCGCTTTGGGGCACGCCTGGGGCTTCACCAGCAACCGGGCGATCCGCTTAGGTCTTGGGCTTTGCCGCAGACTTGGGGCGGAACGCTTTCACGACGCGCTCATCGGTTTCGACATACGGCGCGCCAATCAGATCCAGACAGTACGGCACCGCCGCAAAGATGCCCGGAACCACCGCCTGTCCCGCCGCGTCCTTGACCCCTTCCAGCGTCTCGCGAATTGACTTGGGCTGTCCCGGTAGGTTCAGGATGAGCGCTCCTTTGCGAATCACGCCCACCTGACGCGACAGGATCGCGGTCGGCACAAAGTGCAGGCTGATCTGGCGCATCTGCTCCCCAAAGCCCGGCATCACCTTGTCCGCTACGCTGAGCGTCGCTTCCGGCGTCACATCGCGCGGCGCGGGTCCGGTGCCGCCAGTCGTTAGCACCAAGTGACAGCCTGCCGTGTCCACCAGCTCAATCAGCGTTCGTTCAATCGTCGCCTGGTCATCGGGAATCAGGCGCGCCTCAAGCTGCCAGGGCGAGGTCAGCGCCGCCGCAAACCACTCCCGCAGCGCTGGGATTCCTTTGTCTTCGTACACGCCTTGCGAGGCGCGATCGCTAATCGACAGCAGGCCAATCCGCAAGGTGGCTGCGTCCTTGTCGTGTGTGTTCATGGTGGAGATCACCCACTTGGCTCATACCACAGCTTGGCGTGGGGTCGGCTGGTGTGACGGCCTCGCTGGCAGGCCGTATAGACGGTCAGTGGACCTTACGGCAGGGGCAGGCCGGGCTCACAGGTGGTGGTCGATTGCAGCGTCGGGCTCGGCGTGCCGGGCTTGAGCCCAAAGCTGCGCATGAACGCACCGTTGACGACGTAGAGCGTCTGGCGATCTCCTGACCGGGTTCCGAACGCGACGCTGGCGGGACCGTCTAGGGGCACGCCAGTAAACAGCGTCGTGATGGTTCCGGTGGGGCTTATCGATACCAGACCGTCTTGACCATTGATGGCGGCGAAGATCGTGCCTTCCTTATCGAGCGCGATGCCGTCAATTCCTTGCAGCCGCGTATCGGTGGCCACCACCACGGGCGTTCCGGCGCTGCCATCACATGCAACGGGAACGCGGATCAGGCGTCCGTAGTCCAGGTTTCCCAGGTAGAGGTTTTCTTTGTCCTCATCAAAGGCGATGCCATCGACTCCCACGGCGTGAAACAGCAGGAACGGAGACGCTGCGTTGCCACTGAGCAGTGGATGCGACAGCCACACACTGACCGTCTTGCTGGGCGTGATCTTGTAGACGCGACCCAGGAAGGCATCGGTGACAAACAGGTTGCCGTCATCATCGAACACCAGATCGTTTGGACCGCCGCTCGCATCCAGGGTTGCATACTTGGTGGGAGCGCCTGCCGTGCAGGTCTTCCACACAAACGCACCCGGGATCGCCGGGTCCAAGCTGGTGCTGGTGTTGTAGACGCAGCCGTCTTTTCCGACCTTGACGCCCAGCACAAACGCAGAGATCGGCAGCGTCATAAACGTGCTCTCGGTGCCGCTGTACGTTCGCTTGCGGATGGTGTTTCCCACCGAGATGAACGAGTTCCCAAATCGATCGATGGCAATCGACTCAGGACTTTCCCCTGCGCCGAACGTCTTCACCGTGGTGAGCGCTGCGCCAAGAGGGGACCCATATGCGCTGAGCGAACCCAGACCCAGCAGAGCTGCCGAAAAGACTGCGGTCAAAACGGTCTTGCGCATGCGAACGCCTCCAGAACCAGTGGGATGTGGACGTTAACTACACAACCAGAACGCTACGTCTGCACTTGCCACCGGGTCAAGCGCTACCTGGATCCGGTGTGCGAACCGACCGGGCAGGGTGAAGACCCACTGCAAACTGGGGACGGAGGCAGCTTGCCAAGGAAAAGACCCTGTCCGAACAGGGCGCGATGTAGGAAGTGAAGGGTGAAGACCCAGCCAGATCGGGGCGCGGACCCGTTCGCTCAGGGTGACGACCACACCCAACGTGGGGAAGCAGGCAGCAGCAAGAGGAAAAGACCCTCGCCAACTGGCCGTGTACCGAGCTGCGGGAGGGTGAAGACCCTCTTCCATCTAGGGGCTGCCGAGGTACGGGCGGGTCTGGACCCTGCTGTACTCCTGCTCCGTCGCTCACCTATACAAAGCAGGCGTGTCCCGATACGATCACCGGAGCCAGCAGATGGCGTCTGACCATGAGCGAGTCCCCCAGGTTTCCCATGATGATTGGTCGCCACAAGCTGACGGTCGAAGACGACATCGTTGTGCTGACCCAGATCGGCGATCACGTCCAAGCAGAGGTCTTGCAAGTGACGGTGGTGATGGCCGAGGTCTTGGCCGCGCACGGTCGGCTGTTCTTTCTGCTCGATCTGACCCAAGCAGAAAAGACAGCGCCCGAAGCCCGTCGCCACATCGCTGAGTGGTCCAAGCGGAACCGGATCTCGGGCATTGCCCTGTTTGGTGGCAGTGTGGCGGCGCGGGCCGTATCGAGCTTGGCCATCGCAGCGATCCGGCTGTTCCGGGGCGATCACACGCCAACGGTGTTTACGGCTACGGAGTCAGAAGCGCGCGCGTGGATCGCAGAGCAGCGCAGGCGGCTAGCGAAATCCAGCACGCTCTAAGAACACCTCACAAAGCCTATTGCGGACCCTGGCTGCGGCATCGTCGGTCCTCACGTACTTGTGCGTACGCTCCGGTCCTCCTCTTTGCTTCCAGGGTTCCTCATGACGGTTTTGTGAGGTGTTCTAAAAGCCCTGCCAACGCACCTGTCACAGCTCAAGATCTGACCACCAAGTGATCACAATTGGCCATGTTGGGTGAGTGAGTCTGCCGGTTATCCTCCAGTTCTGTTCCCATCGACGTGCTGCTTGGGGGAGGTCACCATGACCATCGATCGGTCTGTTTGGATGCTGGGTCTGCTGTCTGTACTGTCACTTGCCTGTAGCAGTGAGACTGCAACTGTCCCGTATGAGGAGCCACCGAGCCTGGCTCCGAATGCGCAGGGTGTGTACGAGCTGCACCTGGCTCCCACCGAGGTTCAGATCGGAGACAAGCGCTTCTGCTTGCGTGGTTACAACCGGCACATACCCGGTCCTACCTTGCGCATTCCCGAAGGCACAGATCGCAAGGTCCGCGTCACCTTACACAACGACCTACAGCGATCCGACTACCGCGAGATTGCTGGAATGGAAGGCTACGCGACCCGATCGTGTCACGACTTCAACGCCACCAACCTGCACGCACACGGCGCACACGTACAGCCAAACTTCGCCACAGCAGCCGGTGAGCTGCCCTGTTATGGGGATGGCTGTGCGCCGGGCTCGCGCTACTACGGCGACAATGTCCTCATCGAGGTGCCCGCGCGCGGCAAGGCGCAGTATCGCTGGGATCTGGATGAAGACGGAGTCCACGAGCCAGGCACCAACTGGTATCACCCCCACATCCACGGCAGCACGTCCATCCAGGTCATCAACGGAGCCCTCGGCGCGCTCATCATCGAGGGTCCGGTCGATCGTCTGCCTGGCATTGCGCAGTCCAAAGAGCGTGTGATGGTGATGCATCAGGTGCCGATTGACTCCGAGCAGACGGTGCCGCTGCCGCCGGGTGAGTCCTGTCGCGAAGATACGCTGTCTGTAAACAGCTTCCTGACCGTGACGCAGGACAGTCCGACCTTGATAAACGGCAAGCTGCGGCCTCGCATCGTCACGCCCCCCGGACAGGTCGAGCGCTGGCGCATGATCTACGGCGGCACACCGGATGAGATGGGGCTCAAGCTGCACCGCTCGCTCGATGATCACTGTGGCTCGTGGGACATCCTTTCGCCGATGGAGCTGACCCAGATCGCGCGCGATGGTCTGACCCTGCCGCAGTTTTATCGCAACAGCACGATCTGGGTGTCTTCCGGTTATCGCGTCGATGCGATGGTCAAGATGCCGCAGGAAAAGCAGACCCTGTGTCTCGTCGGACGGCGGGTTCGCGACCTGACCGGCTCTGTCCTGGCGGTGATTGATGTCGATCCAGCAGCGGGCAGTCCGACCGAGGTCAACCTTCCCGAAGAGAGCGCAGTCACCGCACATGCCAAGCCCACCCGCTGGATGGGAACCGTGGAAGGCAAGCAGATGGAAGTGGCCTGCGACACCGTAAAGACCGTGCAGCAAAAGGCAGTGCTGCTGGTTCCGACCCCAGAAGGATCGCCGCCGATTGGTAGCACTCCGTCGCTTGCATCGTGTGATCCGGCGGCCTATCACCATCAGCACGAGGTCGATCCCTCCCTTCCGACCTGCGTCTGTCCCAGTCCCAACATCAGCTGCCGCCGCTTTGATGAGCGCCGCGCCTGGGGCTATCGCAGCGATCGCGTGATGACGGTGGGAACGTCGGAAAAGTGGGAAGTCCGCGCCTTTGACGGACACCCCTTTCACGTTCACATCAACCCCTTCCTGGTCTGTCCCACCGGGTCCAACAAAGAGCCAAACTTCGCGCACTGGCGCGACACCTACTGGGTCCAAGCGGAAGATGGCGGGCGCGAGCTGCTGATGCATTACAGCAAGTTCACAGGACAGTTTGTGATGCACTGCCACAAGCTCAACCACGAAGACGAAGGCATGATGGAGCTGCTGGAGATCTGCGCGCCTGGGGATCAGAGCTGCTTGTGCCAGGGTACGGATGCGGGCGGAAAGTGCATCAGCTCGGCAGACTGCAAGCCGACCGACAAGCGCTGCCAGTTTGCCAAAGCTGCGACGGCTGCCTATCCACTGCCGCCCGCGCCCGATCCGATGCTCTGCGGCAAGTAGGAACACAGGACCGGACCTACTGCGGACCCTGTCTGCGGCAGCGGCGGTCCTCACGTACTTGCGTACGCTGCGGGCCGCCTCTTTGCATCCAGGGTTCCTCATGACGGTCTGGTCCAGTGTTCCAGCAAAGAGATCGTTCCTCTGTCTAGTGAGAGGTCTTTGGGCGGCAGCGGCGGTCGGGGGCTCTTCGGGGCTGGGTGGTGAGGACTTTGTGGTAGGTTCAGCCCGTGAACAGACATCTCCTTATTGGCCTCGGACTGTGCTGGATGCTGACCGGCTGCCCAGAGCGGAGCGCTCCGCCTGCTACGTCCGCAAGTCCCGCGCAGCCCAAAGTGGCATCGGCCCCGCAGCCCAGCCAAGTGGCTTCATCAGCAGCGCTGGCGGCAGAGGCTCCGTGTACGCTGGACACCCAGCTTGTGCCGGGCATTCCAGGGAGTCCGGGGCACCTGATCCCGTCCGCGATCAATCCAAACGGAAACAGCGAGCTGGCCGAGCACATGCGCACGATGCAGTCGGAGCTAAAGCTGGCGCGCGCCGCGATCGAGCGAGGCGAGAAGGTGGCTCCGCTGTGGCCGCGCTTTCGCAAGATTCGCTGCGTCTGGCCGACGAACCAGTCGGATCGCAACGCTGCCTTTGATGCGTCGGCCCAGAGCTATCTGCAAGCCGTGGCGGCCCTGGATGCTGCCCCTCCAGTCGATGCGGCCAAGGCCTATGGTCGCGTGCTCGATGGCTGCCGCGCTTGTCACGAGCAGAGCTGCGGCGGTGCGATTCCGGCGATTGAAGCGCTGCGGATGACCGCACCGGACAAGAAGTAGGGCGGGACGGCGCGGGCGCACGACCTTACGTAGTGCCCAGCGCTTCCTCGACACAGACGCGCTGCCACAGCGGCAACAGGGCATCGACCACCGCGCGAATGTGCAGCGCTGCCTCGTCCGCGCTGCTCTGTAACAGGCTGTGGACTTGCTGCTCGCAGCGGGCCGTCCAGTCCCGCACCAGCTGGCTTTTCGCGCGCGCGCTGACAAAGGCAAAGAAAGCGCGATGCAGACTGAGCTTCTGGAGGTCGCGCAGAATCTGGGCACACAAGACGTTGTGCGTGCCTTCCCACGCTTCGATCACAATGCTGTCGCGCAGCAGCCTGGGCAGCACGGAAAAGTCCTCGATCGCGCCGTTGCCACCCAAGACCTCGATGGCCTGCCGGATCACATCGGTGCAGCGAATCGAGGTGTAGTACTTGTTCATGTTGACGACCAAGCGAAAGACCGCGCGCACCGTGTCATCGGCTTGGCCAAGCGCAAGCTGATCAGAAAGCGCAATCAGTCCAAAGGTTCCTGCGACCGCACTTCGGCGCTCGGCGGTGATCTGGGACAGCGTGCGCCGGACCAGCGGAAAGGAGTCAATCGTCTGCCCGAATGCTTCGCGATGTGCGGCATAGGATGTGGCTTCGATCTCGGCCCGGCGCATCATTCCGCAGGCAGCAATCGCGTTGTAGACCCGGCTGGTGTTTAGGACAATCTCTACGACCGACTTGAAGCCTTGAGCGGGATCTCCCACTGCCCACGCCAGGGCGTTGTCAAAGTCGGCCTCTGCGCTGGCCATGCTGCGCGTTCCCAGCTTGTACTTGAGGCGTCGGATGTACACCGCATTGGGGGTGCCATCAGGCAAAAGTCGCGGCACCACAAAGGCTCCGAGCCCTGCGGTTCCGCTCGGGGCTCCTTCCGGTCTGGCTGTCATCAGGTACAGGTCGGCATCGATCACAGAACAGAACCACTTTTCCCCAGAGATCCGCCAGGCATCGCCATCGCGACGTGCGCGCACAGCATTTTGTCCCACATCGGAGCCGCCTTGCAGCTCTGTCAGAAACTGAGCACCGTGATAGTGCGCGGGATCGGAGCGATCTGTATGAAGCAGACCCGGAAGCAGTCGGGCCTTGAGCGCTTCGTCTCCGCGTGCTTGCAAGATCTTGATAAGTCCTGCGGTACAGGCAAACGGACACAGATGTCCTCCTTCCCCGTGGTGAGCCAGCAGATAGGAGTACGCGAGCTGAATCCGCTCCTGTCCGGGCTGGGCGTAGCGAGACATCGCCCCGGTGCGATAGGCACGACGCCCGATCTCTAGGTAGCTCGGATGAAAGATGACCTCATCAATGCGTCGTCCGATCGAGTCATAACGACGCAGCACGGGCAGGTGTTCATCGCGATTGTTTTCGCGGATCAGGTCATCCAAGATCGTCGCGGACTCTGCACCAAAGGCAGACAGACCGGGGCTCTCTTCGCGCAGTCTGTCGGCCCCCAAGTAGTAGGACAGGACTGCGTGTAGATCGGTATCGATGTCGTAAAAGTTCTGGCGCTTGGACTGCTGCCAGCTTGCGAGCGCTGCGCGGGCTGCGGCGGGCTGCGAAGGAGTGCTGGTCGTCGAAGAAGAACCGTGAGTGCTCATGCGCTTCACGTTAACACAACGCCTGGCGTGGGGTCTTGCGAGGTGCGAGCGCAGCGCAGGACAGCGCGGTCTTTCGGCGCGCTCTGTTACGGAGTCTGTTGCTTGGTATAGTGACCGCTGCGACCGCCGCTCTTTTCGTCTAGCTCGATGTCAGTGATGCGCATTCCGCGATCGATGGCCTTGCACATGTCATAGAGCGTCAGTGCACAGACAGAGACTGCGGTGAGCGCTTCCATCTCGACGCCGGTTCTGTCCATCGCACTGACAGTGGCTTCGATCACGACGCTGCTATACGGTTCGGAATCCGCCAGCGGACTTGGGGATAGCGCAAGCTGAACAGAGGTAATGCGCAGCGGATGACACAGCGGAATCAGATCCGCAGTCCGCTTCACCGCTTGGATTCCTGCAAGGCGTGCGACTTGCAGCACGTCTCCTTTGGGAATGTCAGCGGAGAGGATGCGATCGAGCGTGCTGCGCAGCATGATCACGCGACCGCTGGCGCGCGCCGTACGGAGTGTCTCTGGCTTGTGGGTCACAGACACCATGTGGGCATGACCGTTTGCGTCCAAGTGACTGAGAGTAAGAGAAGGGAGCGAGCCGTCTTTGGGATCTGCGGACATGACGGCGCATGCTAGCATCGCAGGCTATGACGATGGGCAACAGCTTTGGGCGATACCGAACCGCCGGTCTGTGGATCGTGCTGGTTGCCCTGCCTCTGCTCAGCGGCTGTCTGTCTCTGCGTAGTGTGTCTGCCACTGGTGCGGTCGGAACGTGGATTGGCGCGCGTGTGATGGCGGCCAAGGATCTTGCGCTGTACTGCGAAGCAGAAAACATCTTGGCAGGGGTTCACAATCCGCCGACCTGTCAGCTTGAGCCGACGCTGCAAGCGATCGAAGAGGTCGATTCCTATGCCAAAGCCCTGACCGAGTACGCAACCGCGCTGCGGAACCTGGCGGACTATAACGATGTGCGTGGTGCCGATCCGGCGCGGATCTTGGTGTTTAACATCCAAAGGGTCTCTGCTTGGGGGGCGATGCCTGTGGATGCCGCATCGCTATCGACCCAGCAAGGGGCCGCCAGCCTGCTCGCAACCATCAGTGAAGAGTGGCGACGCTACAAGCTAGAGCAGATCATCAAGCAGTCGCATCCGCTGGTGATGGCGCTGTGTGAAGGAGTGCTGAGTCGTACGACCCTGCTTTCGGAGTCGGCCCGGCAGATGTCGCAAAGTAGCCTGTCCTTTCGCCGCCGCAGCTTGGCAGAGGTCGAGCGCAGTCAAAAGATCGTAGACCCGGTGCTGCGTCAGCAGAGACAGGCCCAGCTTGTGGCGCTGCTCCACTTTGAACACGATCTGCGCACAAGCTACGAGTCGCTTCTATCGTTCAAAAAGGCCGTGCTGGCGTTTTCGCGTGGTCATCAGATCTTGTTCGATAGCGTGACCCGCGCGCGCAGCCTGCGCAGCCATGACAAAGAGATCTTCGAGCAGCTCCGCAAAGAGCTTCCCCCGCTGCTCAAGTAGGGTCGCTGGGTAGCATGATCGGAAGTGCGCGGATCGCAGCAGGCAGTCGGCTGCACGCAAGTGCGCATCACGCCGATGTTTTTGGGTGACTTGGCGCTTTGTGGTGTGCAGCCTTCGAATGAAGTGGCGGCGCGTGCGTCTGAACGAGACAATAGGACACAGAATCAGCTTGGAGGATCTCATGGACCGCTGTCGATCGATTCTTGGTGGTGTACTGCTGCTTGTTTGTGCAGTGGGGAACGCGCAGGCGCAGCCGATGCGTCGAATGGAACGCAATGCTGATCGCGCAGATGTCGCACGCAGCGCACATCAGCTTCAGGACGACATCCGGGATCTTCAGAACTTTCGGGCGACGCTCGCTGCGTTTGACATGGCTTGGCAGCGTCGCGATGCAGGTGGAGTCAACGCCGCGCTTAACAGCTTCGTGTCGCAAGGTCGCGCCGAAGTGGCAGAGCAGCAGCGCGAGACGATGCAAGCGCACAACGAAGCGCAGCGCTCGAACTGGGAAGCGCGCCGGGATCGAACCTGGAAGGATGCCCGCGATGCCCGCGATGATCGCCGGGATGCGCGTGAAGAGCGACAAGAGCTGCGTCAGGAGATTGCAGCGCTCAACGAGCTGGAGCGCGCGGTTGCTGCGACCTATCAGTGGGGACCGAACACGCCTTCGCTGATGAATGCAAGGCAGGCGATGCAGCGCTTTATCCGTCTGGCGGAGCAGGAAGTGCGTCGCTCGCGTCGCGAGCTGCGCGAAGATCAGCGCGAGCTGCGTGAAGACCAGCGGGCGTACCGTCGGGGCTATCCGCCGCCACCTCCCGGCTATGTTGCACCAGCGCCGCAGCCAGCCTACGGTCAGCCACCACCTGTAGGCTATGCCCCGCCACCACCGCAGCCGGTGTATGGCCACCCTGCGCCCGTGGTGAACACGCCGCCTTCGGGTCCGCCCACGCGGGCACCGGCCTACAATCCCGCTGGCGCACCCTACGCACCACCGCCTCCTGCCCCGCCACCGCCGGGCTATGGACAGCCGATGCCGCGTCCGGGCGCGGGGCTGTAGCGTCGCCATCGACTCGTCAGGTCGTGCTGGGCTCGTCTGAGCATGTCCCGATCGTGGCGTTTGCGCTTGCAGGTGACGACGTGCTATGCAAGCGCCCTTCATGCAATCTCCGTCGAATACAGAACAGAAACTGGCGCAGCCAAGCGAGAGCACATCGATAGAGCGCTCTGGCTTTGTTGCCCTGGTGGGTCGCCCCAACGTCGGGAAATCGACGCTGCTGAACAGCATCTTGGGCGAGCACCTCTCCATCGTAAGTCCCAAGCCGCAGACCACTCGCAATCGCATCCTGGGCATCAAGAACCTGCCGGGCGTTCAGCTGGCGCTGGTTGATACGCCGGGCCTACACCTAACCACGGGCAAAGGTCGCACCGCACTCAACCGCTTCATGGTCGAAGAGGCGCAGCAAGCCGTCGATGGCGTCGATGCTGTGCTGCTCGTGGTTCAGATGCGTGTTCCCGAAGGCAAGTCCACCGAGGAAGTGCTGCCTTCGCTGGCTCCTTCCGATGAGCAGATCGCGACGCAGCTGCTTGGGCTGGGCAAGCCGCTCATCGTGGTCATTAACAAGACCGACATCGTGCCCGACAAGCGGATGCTGCTCCCGATGATCGACGCGCTGGCGAAGAAGCTGCCGGGAGCCCCGATTGTTCCCACCAGTGCGCTTCGCGGTGACGGCGTGGAGCGCGTGCTGACCGAGCTGTCCGCAGTGCTTCCCAAGGGCGACGCGCTGTTTCCAGAGGATGTCATCACCGATCGTCCCGAGCGCTTCTTGGTGAGCGAGCTGATTCGCGAGCAGGTGTTTCTGGCGACCCAGAAAGAGATCCCGTACGCGGTCGCTGTGACGATTGATCAGTGGCAAGAGCGGATCGCGGACCACGGCAAGCGTCGCGGCGAGCGCATCGGCGTTCAGATTGACGCGACCATCCATGTGGAAAAGCCAGGCCAGAAAAAGATCCTGGTGGGTGAGCGCGGTCAAATGATTCGTTCGGTCGGTAGCTTGGCGCGTCAACAGATCGCAGAGCTGCTCGGCTGTGGCGTTCACTTGGCGCTGTTTGTGCGCGTCGATGAAGACTGGTCGCAGACTCCTGCGGGCCTGCGCAAGATGGGTTACGAGAGCGAGGCGCTCCGATGAAAGCCGTTCCCAAGCCGATTGTGGATTACTCCCTGCCAGTCGTTGCGCTGGTGGGTCGCCCCAATGTTGGCAAGTCCACGATGTTCAACCGCCTGACGAGCAGTCACTTTGCCATCGTCGAAGATCAGCCGGGTGTGACCCGCGATCGTCGCTACGGTAACTGCGAATACGACGGCAGGCAGTTCCGTGTCGTAGACACGGGCGGCATCGACTTTACCGCTGAAGGTAGCATCGCCGTCGGCATGCGTCGTCAAGCCGAGATGGCGATCGCCGAAGCCGATGTGGTGCTGCTGATTGTGGACGGCCAGCATGGTCTGCTGCCCGACGACCGCGAGATCTTTGTCAAGCTGCGACGCGCTGGAAAAAAGATCCTGCTCGTTGCCAACAAGATTGATGGACCTCGGCATGAGAGCCATGTGAACGACATGTACGAGCTTGGCTGCCGAGAGATCTTCGGTGTCTCGGCGGCGCACGGTCGCGGCATGCCGGATCTGCTTGATGCGATCCTGCTGGCGCTGCCGGTGGAGGAGGAAGAAGCGCAGCATGTCGAGCCTCCGCTGGCTGACTTTGAGCATGACGACACGGCGCTATCCGAAGACGCGCTGGCGGCCATCGAGCAAGCGGAGTCCGCACACGAGGAAGACGATGGGCCCGGCGATGAGGGACCAGATACGGTCAGCGAAGCGGATCTGTCCAAGGATGTGATTCGCATTGCGCTTGTGGGTCGTCCAAACGCCGGAAAGTCATCGCTCGTGAACACGCTGTGCGGAGAAGAGCGAATGCTCGTCGATTCCACGCCCGGAACCACGCGCGATCCGATCGACACGCCGATTCTGCACGGTGGCCAGCGCTTTTCACTGATCGATACCGCTGGCATTCGTCGGCGCGTCCGGGTTCACGAGCCAAGCGACCGCATCGCGATGACGATGGCCGAGCGCGCGATTGAGCGAGCCGATGTAGCCGTCCTGGTGATTGATGCCAGCGAAGGCATTGGCGAGATGGACGCGCGGATTGCCGGACTGGTCGCTGATGCCGGACGGGTGCTGCTGATTGCGCTGAACAAGCGCGATCTGGTGCCCGCTGCACGGATGAAAGAGATCGAGGCAGAGCTGGACCGCAAGCTCCAGTTTGTTCCGTGGGCACACAGGATGTGGTGCTCCGCGCACACGCAAAAGGGAGTGCTCAAGATCCTGGATGAAGCGACGCGCTGCTATCGATCCTTTGCGAGCCGCGTCAAGACCAGCGCGCTCAATCGCTTCTTTGCAGGAATCGTCGAAAAGCATCCGCCACCCCTGTTTCAAGGGAAGCCGATTCGGCTGTACTACATCACCCAAGCGCAGACGCGACCGCCGACGTTTGTGGTGTCCGTCAACTACACCGAAGGCATGCACTTTTCGTATCGCCGCTACTTGCAAAATCAGCTCCGTGAGACGTTCGGCTTCGTCGGTACGCCCATTCGCCTTTTGGCACGCGCCAAGACCAAGTAGACAATCTAGGAGATGTCCCACGCTCTCCGCTTCGTATCGCTCCTGTCTCTGCTGACCGGCTGTGACGGAATCATGGCTGCCAACGTGATTCCAGGTACAGCCTGTCGCTCGGATGATGACTGTGATTCCCAAGCCGCGCTGCGTGCTTGCCTGGGCGGAGTCTGTGCCGATCCGGGCTGTCCTGCGGGCACGGTCTATGTCGGCGCAGGCTCCTTTTCCCGGGGCTGTGACGCATCCGATCCAGACTGTCTCGCCAGCGCACAGCCGCTTTCCACCGTACAGATCAATCACGCGCTGTGTGTCAGTGCGACCGAGCTATCCGTTGCGCAGTATCGTGCCTGCGTCAGTGCCGGACGCTGTCCGGGTTCCAGTGCGCTGCGCTGCTCACTCGATCTCGCGACCTGGACGGAATCGCCCGCAGGCAATGAGTCGCTGCCGATGACCTGCCTGCTGTGGTCCGAAGCAGAGTCGGCCTGTCGCTTTCAAGGGGGCAGACTTCCGACCGAAGCAGAGTGGGAAAAGGCCGCGCGTGGTCGCGACGGACGCATGTATCCCTGGGGCAGACTTCAGCCACTGGGTTGTACATCCGGTGCAAACTACGCTGGGCCCGGCTGTCTGAATCAGCCGTGGTCAGCGGTGTCATCGGGCAGGCAAGGGGCGCAGCTCTATTCCGCCAGTCGCGCGGTGGACATGGCTGGCAATGTTTGGGAGTGGGTTACGGACTACTACGCGGACAGTGCGTACAAAGACTGCGCGATGGGCTGTACCGATCCGCTCGGACCCCTCACCGGAGTCACACGCGGACGGCGCGGTGGTGGTTTTCAGAGCACACAGTTTAAAGAGCTGAAGGCGTGGTGGCGGGACTTCCATACGCCAGAGACAGCGCGCAGTGACAGCCAAGGCGCTCGCTGTGTCTTTCCTCGCTAGGAAGCACTCCTTTTGTGCGACTGGATTCCTTTGACGCCGATCGCTGCGCAGAAACAGACCCAGATCGCCCCTTACAGAATCCGATCCAGATCGCGATCACCTGCGAAGTGAGTCCGCACAGACACGATTCCCAAAGCATCTCATGGTGTTGTCGTTACGGTGTGTAACGCATCACTGTTTGACAGCGCTGGGACTCCCTACTTTCTGTAGTTTGTGAGCCAAATCACATGGCTGATTTCCGACGGAAAATCAGTCACTTAGGAGCCCGCAGATCGGACTCCCAAAACACGCACAAAACACTTGAGCGTGAATCCCAACCTGGTACTATGGAAAGTGGGGAAACGTTCTTCTTACGAAGAAGCAGAGTCCCCCAAATCGCTTGCTGCGATGGTCTTCCCGAAGGCGCACCGGGATGGTGAAGCCTGACGGGAGAGCACAGAGTCTGCTTAGCCGTAGTGTGTCTTTGATTTGCTGTTCCAGAAAGGGGTCTTCCATGTCGAAGCGTTTCGGGAATGTGGCTGCACTTTTGGGTCTGACGGTCTCTCTGTTTGCTTCCGCGTGCGGTAACGCCGATGTGACGGACTCCGTAGCGGCGGATCAAGTGGAACAGGAAGGCAGAGGCTCTACGCAGCTCTACGATGACTTCCGCAATGGCTTTTCGGCTGCCTCAGGAACGGACAAGTGGGACTACTTTGGCTTCGGTCCCGCCTTTACTGGAAACGACGGAATCGAAAGCACCAGCAGCGCCGGACTCCGCGTGGTGTCCAAGGGAGTGAATCCTTCCACTGGCAAGCCCGCGTTTACCAGCACCGTGGTGCAAGAGACGAGTCAGGCTTCGCTGGGACTTCCGGGTGGTGTCGATCACGTCAAGTGGCTGGTCTATAGCTCGCAGCTTTCCAGTAGGGGCTACCCAGGCTTTGACGCAACCACCAGTCGTCAGGTTGGCTGTGAAGCATGGGTCGGCGGCAAGACGTACGGAACCAGCGGACATCCGTTTGGGAATGCCGTTGTGGACGCCAACGATGATCTGCGACTCGCGGCCTTTGCACTCAACACCATCGACGTAGAAACCTTCATGGTGTTCGACTTCTTTATCACCAATGAAGGCATCTACGCTTTCTACGAGCGGCTTCCGTTCGGTCGCGGAGAAGTTCTGGGTGACTACGCTGCATTTTCCTTTGCCAAGCGCGTAGCGGACAACTGTCCAGGAGAGCTGCACAAGCTCGGCATCTCGTATGACAAGGCCTCGAACACGGTGCGCTGGGAAGTCGATGGCCGCGAAGTGCAGCGCGTAAGCCGCGTGGGACTCCCGATTGATCGCAGCAACATGGTGCTCGACCATGGCGGAACGCCGACGGAAGTGTCGCTCAACCAGCTCAACTGCGGAATGGGTCTGTTTACGCTGCTCGATGCCAATACGGTGGGTCGGGGCGGACTTGCGAAGCTCTCGGCGGCTCCTGGTTTTTACTACAAGCCCTCTGTGGGACAGCCCACGGAAGAGACGTTTGTGGATCCAAACAGCGTGAATGGCAGCCGCTTGTTCGGTCAGGGTGCCGAGATCAACGTCAAGAAGTACAACATCACCCGCAAGCCTCGCCTGTAGTCGGACGGCTCCTGCGTCCATCGTGGGACGCTTCGTCTGGACTTCCTCTCCTCGCTCCCTTCGCTGGCGCTTCATTCCTGGTAACGACCACGCACCAAGCACGCAGTACGGAAGCGGAGTGTGCGGTGCGACCCTGCGCAGCCGTGACAAACCCGCAGAACCTGGGCAGAGATCGTGTTACGGTGGGAGTCAGCTATTCCTGGATAGGAGCGTGACCCGTGGCCAAGTCCCCATGCCCAGTGACTCGTGAAGAGTTTAAGACCAAAGCCAAGCCTGTGAGCGTCTCGGTAGAAGGTGTGCCGCTCACTGCTGAGCCCAAGGAGTTTTCCACCGGCTCGTTTGGCTGGTATCTGTCCGGCAAAGCCACCATTGTGGTGGACGGCAAGCCGGTGCAGGTTCAGGTCGGCGCCAACCTGACCATCATTGGCAGCAAAGAGCTGAAGTAGACCGCATCGGTCCGGGCGGAGCCAGTCCCGCTGGCTTACCGCAGACCGGCGCGACGTAGCAGCACGGGCATCTGCTCTGCGCTGTGCGCGCGCAGTCGCTCGACATCCAGTCCCGTTCTCGCCGTGAGCTGGCCGTGTTCAACCAGCAGCTCTCCTTCGACAAAGACGTGACGCACATCGCTGCCCTGGCTGCCATACACCAGCAGGGACACCGGATCATGAACCGGGAGCTGACCGGGCGAGCCTTGACCGACCACCACCACGTCCGCTCGCTTGCCGACCTGCAAGCTGCCAATCTGAGCGGCCTGACCCAGCGCTTTGGCTCCACCGAGCGTCGCAATCTCCAGCGCTTGCGCGGCGGGCAGGGCTTCCGGTCCGTGAAGTCCCTTTTGCAGCAGCGACAGCAGCCGTAGCTCTGCGAAGCCATCGAGCCGGTTGTTGCACGGCGCACCATCGGCTCCGAGCGCGACGTTTACCTGCGCCGCCAGAAGCTGCACGATCTTGGCAATGCCCGAGCCCAGCTTGAGGTTGCTGGACGGACAGTGCGTGACGTGCGTGCCGTCTTGGGCCATCACCCTCATCTCATGGTCCGAGACGTGTACGCAGTGGGCCAGCACCGTACGCGGACCGGCGATGCCCAGGGCCTTGAGCGCTTCGACGTTGTCTTTGCCCGTCCGCTTTTGAACCAGCTCAATCTCATCGAGCTGCTCGCTGGCGTGCGTGTGGATGCCCGGTCCGTCTGTGCTGTGCTGCTGACAGCGCTCTGCGACCCCGCGTAGCAGCTCATCACTGCACGACACCAAAAAGCGCGGCGCGTAGCCGTAACGCAGCCTGCCGCGACCGTGCCAGCGCGCACACAGCGCGTCAGCCTCCCGCAGCGAAGCCTGGCTGTCTTCCCGCAAGCTGAGCGGCACCGTGTCCGGGTAGTCCATCATCGCCTTGCCCAGCGTGGCGCGGATTCCCGTGACAGCAACCGCTTCACACAGCGCATCGTGATGACGCACAGTGCCCATGTCGAGCAGCGTCGTGGTGCCCGAAAGCAGCAGCTCGGCCACGCCGATCTGGGCCGCAAGCTGGATGTTGCGCTCATCAAGTGCCGCTTCGTACGGCAGCACCCGCTCGCTTAGCCAGCGCAGCAGCGGCAGATCGTCCGCCAGTCCCCGTCCGAGCGTCTGACACAAGTGAATGTGTGCTTGCACAAGCCCCGGCATCACCACGCAGCCCGAGACATCGATAACTGGAACCGACGCGCTCCTTGGATCACTGCTGACTGCCGGGCCGAGCGCGGCAATCACCCCATCGACGATCAGGAGATCCCCGATCAGTACAGGCTGGCTGCGATCGACAGTGACCAGCGTGCCGCCGCGTAGAAGCCAGCTATTTGCCTGCGCCATGAACATCCTCTGCTTGCGACGAGCTCTCGGTCGTGATGAGCGCACTGGGGCGAAACGCGAGCGGCAGCAGCGCGCTCAGTGTGGTCTGCTGTGCGGGCCCACTTGGGGACAGCAGCACGATCTCGGCTTCCTCGGCAAACTCTGCCAGCGTCTGGCGACACATTCCGCACGGTGCAGCCGGAGGTGAGAGGTTGGTGCAGATCGCGATCGCTTTGATCCGGCGCGCTCCTGCCAAGACGGCTTGAAATACGGCTGTTCGCTCGGCACAGACCGTCAGCCCATAGGAAGCGTTTTCGACGTTGGCTCCGACAAATACCCGTCCATCCTCGGTCCGCAGCGCGGCCCCAACTGGAAAGTGGGAATACGGAGCATAGGCCAGCGCTTGTGCGGCGCGCGCTTGCTCGGCCAGATCGTGGAGCAGCGGAGGGAGCGGCTGTCCCGTGGCGACATCGCGGATCTCACGATCTGTGGCAGGCTGGGCACTCGATCGGTGGGTCATCGAAACCAGGCTCCTTCGGTCAGCACAGGCTGACTAGCTCTGCCATGATACCGTCGAGTAGCTTGATGAAGGTAGCCCGCACGCGGTTCGCGGTTTCCGTGACTTCTTCGTGGGACAGCGGCTGTCCTGACATGCCTGCGGCCAGGTTGCTGACACAGCTCATCCCCAGCACCTTGGCTCCCATATGTCGCGCCACGATCGCTTCGGGCACCGTGGACATCCCGACCAAGTCCGCCCCGAGCCCGCGCAGCATGCGCACTTCCGATGGCGTCTCGTACTGCGGGCCAAGCAGCCCTGCGTAGACACCGCTCTTGAGTCGAATCGACAGCTTGGCTGCCACCTGCTCCGCCACGGCGCGCAGCTTGGCATCGTAGACCTCGGTCATGTCGGGGAAGCGCGGCCCGAAGCGGTCATCGTTGGGACCGCGCAGCGGCGAATCGCCCATCAGGTTTAGGTGGTCGCGCAAGAGCACCAAGTCGCCCGCTTCCAGTCCCGCACCGACCCCGCCCGCCGCATTGGTCAGCACCACCGTCTTACAGCCCGCCATGACCATCGCGCGCACCGGCAGCACCACCGTCTGGAGGCTGTGACCCTCATAGGTGTGGACGCGACCTTGCATCAGCAGCACTTCGACACCCGGACTGGTCTCGCTCTTTGCCGCGCGGCCATAGACCAGGCGTCCGGCATGTCCCACCACGCCCGACCGAGGAAAGCCCAGCTCGGCGTAGTCAATGCCTTTGGCGTCCGACAGCGCGTCGGCGTAGCTGCCAAGACCCGATCCGAGCACCAGCGCAATCTTGGGGGCCGCTCCTTCTGGCAAAAACGCGGCAATCTGTTCTGCGGATCGCTTCACCGCAGCAAAGAGGTCGCTTGCATCGTGGTGGATTTCAGCTCGGCTCATCGCAGCACATCCAGAATCAGGGGCTTTTCCGCTGGGGGAGTCATCGAGATCTTGTACGCGCCTTGCAGCAGCGCATGCGCTCGCTCGCGACGACCTTCCGGCCAGTCCGGCGCACAGGCAAAGTGGCACAGCGGCTCACCGGCTTCGACCAGCTCACCGACCTTGCGATCGAGATAGATGTACGCCGCCGGATCAATCGTGTCCTCTTTGCGCTCACGACCGGCACCGAGCGCCACGCCAGCCCAGCCAATCGCCTCCGCATCAATGGCCGACACGTAACCGGCCTCCGGCGCAGTGATGTACACCGGGTACTGATGCAGGCAGCTCTTGAGCCACGGCTCGTTCGGGTCGCGCAGATCAATCATCGCCCCCTGCATCGCCGCGCAGCGCTGAAGCCGCTGGAGCGCTTCCCCACTTCGCAGCGACTCCAGGATGCGCGCCTCTCCGTCTTTGTCTGTCGCCACCACGCCGCCAAGCCGCAGCATCTCGCCGCCGAGCACGCGCGTCAGCTCGATCAGGTCGTCAGGGCCTTGACCGTTGAGCACCTGGAGCGTCTCTAGCACTTCTGCGGCGTTGCCGACGTAGCGCCCGAGCGGCTGATCCATGTTGGTCAAAAACGCCGTCACCTGCTTGCCTGCTCGCCGACCGATCGCCACCAGCGTCGAAGCCAGCTGATACGCATCGTCGCGCGTCTTCATAAACGCACCCGAGCCGACCTTCACATCAAGCACCAGTCCGTCGATGCCCTCGGCCAGCTTCTTCGACATGATCGATGCGGCGATGAGCGGAATCGACTCTACCGTGGCGGTCACATCGCGCAGCGCATACAGCGCTTTGTCGGCTGGCACCAGCGTATCGGTCTGTCCGATCAGCGACAGCCCCGTGCGCCGCAGCACCGTGCGGAAGTCCGAGATCGACAGCCGGGTCGAAAAGCCCGGGATCGACTCCAGCTTGTCCAGCGTTCCCCCGGTGTGACCCAGGCCGCGACCCGAGATCATCGGCACCCGCACCCCACACGCCGCCACCGCCGGGGCCAAGTGCAGCGAGATCTTGTCGCCAATGCCCCCCGTTGAGTGCTTGTCGATCTTCAGACCCGGAACGTCCGACAGGCTGATCACCTCGCCCGAGCGCAGCATCGCATCGGTCAGTGCCAGCAGCTCCCCTTCGGACATGCCGGAAAAGTAGACCGCCATAAGCAGCGCCGCCGCTTGGTAATCGGGCAGCTTGCCGCTCGCATAGGCAGAGATGAAAAAGCGAATCTCGTCATCCGAGAGGACGTTGCCATCGCGCTTTTTGCGGATGATCTCAACGGGGTTATAGGTCGCAGCTTGCGTCATCGAACAGGGCTCTGTGGGGGAAAAGGCCGAGCGCTACGGGCCGCTCAGGACGGTAGAAGGTGCGGCAGCACGCTCTTGCCGCGTGGCCAGGCGGGTAGGGCGAACGCATCACACAGCGTCTGCGCCACATCAAAGAAGCCATCGCGCACGCCCAGGTCGGCGCGGGCAGGCAGCGGAGCCTGCGTCGTAAACGCCAGCAGTGGAACGTCTTCTCGGGTGTGGTCACTGCCCGGCCAGGTTGGGTCGTTGCCGTGATCGGCGGTGAGCAGCACCAGGTCGGCTGGCCCCAGCTTGCTGCGCAGGCTCGGCAAGAACGCATCAAACTCTGCGAGCGCTCTGCCGTAGCCCTGCGGATCGCGGCGATGTCCGTACAGCATGTCGAAGTCCACCAGGTTCACAAAGATGAGCCCTTGCTTCACCGTGTCGAGCGCTTCGAGCGTCAGCCGCAGCCCATCGGTGTTGCCTTCGCTGTGGATGTTGTCGGTGATGCCGTGTCCCGCAAAGATGTCCCAGATCTTGCCAACGCCCACCACCTTGCGACCGCTGTCGGCGATGCGCGACAGTGCGGTGGCTTCGGGCGGCGGCATCGCGTAGTCGCGACGGTTGTAGGTCCGCCGGAACTTGCCGGGCTCTCCCACAAACGGACGGGCAATCACCCGGCTGATGTTGCGCTCATCGCACAGCGTCCGGGCCACCTCGCAGGCGCGATACAGCTCATCGAGCGGCACCACGCTCTCATGCGCGGCAATCTGGAACACGCTGTCCGCCGACGTGTAGACGATCAGGTCGCCGGTGCGCATGTGCTGCGGACCCAGCTCGTCCAAGATGACCGTTCCCGATGCGGGCTTGTTGCCGAGCACGCCGCGCCCGGTCTGGGCCGAAAAGCGTGCGATCATGTCGGTGGGGAAGCCGCTTGGATAGGTCGGAAACTCGCTCTGGACATCGAGCCCCGCCAGCTCCCAGTGGCCCGTTGTGGTGTCTTTGCCGCGTGAGCTTTCCCGCATGCGGCCAAACACCCCGAGCGGCTGGCTGACCGGGGCCAGGCCGGGAATCTCGGTGATGTTGCCAAGGCCCAGCGCTTCCAGGTGGGGCAGCCGCAGACCGCCGAGCCGCTCCCCAATGTGCTGCAAGGTGTTGGCTCCCGCATCGCCATAGCGCGCCGCATCCGGGGCCGCGCCGCAGCCACACGAGTCGAGGACGATCAAAACCACGCGCTCAAACGGCGCGCTCTGCACTGCGCTCATGTCCTTGGTCCTTCCGCTTCCGTCTTCTTACTTCTTAGATTCTGTGCCGACGCGCCGCAGTTCGCCTCAGTAAGCGGATGGCTTGCCGTCTGCTGGACGCGGTGTCGGGGGCTCTTGCTTCTGCCGGAGCCACGGACGGTTCGGGTGCTTGGGCTTGTCTTCGCTCTTCGGGGTGGCGCAGCCTTTGACGATCGAGACCGAGGCGCTGGCACCGATGCGGCTGGCTCCGGCGGCCTTCATCTTCTGGGCATCTTCACAGGTCCGCACACCGCCCGAGGCCTTGACGCCCATGTCGGGACCGACGAGCTTGCGCATGAGCGCGATGTCTTCGACCGTGGCACCGCCCGGACCAAAGCCGGTCGAGGTCTTTACAAAGTGAGCGCCCGCGACCTTGGACAGCGAGATCGCGATCACCTTTTCTTCTTGGGTGAGCGCGCCGGTCTCTAGGATGACCTTGACCTTGGCGGGACGGGACGCCTCGACCACTTTTTGGATGTCCTCGTGGACGGTGGCGTAGTCGCGGCTCTTGAGCGCGCCTTGGTTTATCACCATGTCGATCTCTTCGGCACCGCTGCGGACGGCCTCGCGGGCCTCGAAGGCCTTGGCGTTTGGCGCCATCGCACCCAGCGGGAAGCCGACCACGGCGCACACCATCACACCAGAGCCGCGCAACAGGCGCTTGGCGAGCGGCACAAAGCCAGTGTTCACGCACACCGATGCAAAGCGGTGCTGACGTGCTTCGGCGCACAGCTTTTCGACATCTGCTGAGGTCGCGTCGGCCTTGAGCAGGGTGTGATCGATCATTGCGGCGATGTCGCCCGGCGTCTGTCCGGTGCCCATCCCGCTACCGATGCGGCTGGCCCCTTCCGCCACGATGTTCTGGACGGCCTCGGGTCTGCGGACGGTACACAGTCCACAAGCGGTGCAGTGTTCAGAGGGTCCGTCTTGGCAAGGGGTCTCGCGCAGTGGCGGAGCGGTCCCCAGCGTGACAAGCGGTGCCGAGCCACCGAGGCGGGCGGCCACCCGGCGGGCAATCTCGGCGACAAGCTGTTCCATGTGCGGATCGTGGCTAGACATGCGTGCCCAGGCTTTACACCGCTTTGTCCGAGGCTGTAAAGCCAAAGAAGTGACGCGCTGCGGCAGTCGGACAAGGGGAAGCGGCTGCGTGGACGCCGCGCACGCGCTGGACGAAGCGGTTAGGCCAGGCCGCTTTCAGACGGAGAGCATGCTGCTTTGGGGGCGCTGGCAAGGGCGGCTGGTAGATGATGTCAAGAAATGCTGGTGCTGAGATCGCCAGTGGATATTATGCGCCGCGCCTACCGATTGAAGCCGATGTCGGGAGGCAGAAATACCGTCGCCTCATGAGACCTCCCACCGCCAATACGCTTGCTGGAACCCGGACCTTGGGGGCGCGCTGTCGTGAGCAACTGTGGACGCGGCTTGTCGGCCTGGTGGTGCAGGCGGTAAACCAGCGCGGCCTGTGCGCGGTCGAGATGACCATCTTGGCGGAGCTGCCGAGCGAAGAAGTCGAGCGGATGCGCAAGCAGTGCTCCTGTCCAAGCTGCTTCGCCCAGCGCGCCAACTGACCGTCCGTCCTGCGCGTGGGGGACTTGGAAAGGGTGCCGACCTTGGCGAAAGCCGGGGCTGCGGGGATCTTGGATGGGAAAGACCCTGCTGAAACTGGGTGACGAGGTGTGCGCAAAGGGTCAAGACCAGGGCGAAAGCCGGTGATGCGGGGATCGTGGAGGGTCAAGACCCAGGCGAAGCTGGGTGACGAGGTGTGCGTGGAGGGTCAAGACCAGGGCGAAAGCCGGTGATGCGGTGTGCGTGGAGGGTCAAGACCCTGGCGAGCTGGGGTGGTGGGCAGCTTGGCAAGGGTCTAGACCTTTCCTCGGCTGCTTTGCGGTGGGCGGGTTACGCGGCAGCCCGGTGGCTATTTGGGGAGCTTGCTCGGGTCCAGCGGCGAGTCCTTGTCGTACAGGTTGATGGACGGAGCGCTCCACTTGCCGGAGCCGCCCATGAGCTGGTGGATCTCCGCGCGCATGAACATCCACTGGCCGTCTTTTTTGTACAGCGCGAAGGCGTAGATCAGCCGCTCCTTGAGGACGTTGGGGCGCGTGCTGCTCATTTCGCGCCAGGCATCCATGGTGAAATAGATCTTGGGGGCCGAGATGCCGTCCGCTTGCACTGTGGTGGCGATCGCATCGCGGATCTTGGCATCGCTGAACTTGCCAATCGGCGGTAGCTCGTTGTCGAGGATATCGCCAGAGGTAAGGACTTTGTCGTAGGCATTCCACTGCTTCATGTAGGTTGGAAAGCCGCTGTCGAACAGACCTGTTAAGGTGCTGCTGGTGATGACATCCAGGTTCTTACCTTTGAGCAAGAGCCTGACGTTTAGCGGCTCTGCCTGGTTTTTGGTAATGCACTTGAGCATCACGAACGAGCTTTTGTGGCGAACGTACTTACTGAGATAGATCTTGAGCTCGTTCTGGGTGGTGACATCGATGTTTTCTAAGCGCGCACTCGACTTGTTGCCGCCTTTTAGGAAGATGGCTTGCTCTGCCACCGTGGTATCAGAGTCCGTGGCCTTGCGAGAGGCATCGCATTCGACCGTAACCACTGCTGTCTCGCTGACAGTTCCATCAGGATGGGTGGTCTTTCCCGTTCCAACATAGTTGGCGAGTGGTCCGGGGAACTTGACGTACATCCAGACTTCATCCCCATCACGCACTTCCTTGACGGCATGCTGGGCGGCTGCGGTGTAGTCAGGGTATTCCGCATTGGCAAAGACGACGCTGCCAGCTGCGCCATCCGACATGACTGTACCAAGCCCGGAGCCGCTGCCAAACAGGGCGGCGCAGCCGGACAAGCAGATGGAGGCCAAGACAGACAGGATGGTGCGGTGATTGTTCATGAATATCTCCAAGGGGACAAAAAGCGAAGGTAAGTATAATCGAAGCAAGCTGCGCGCAAAGAATACACGGTGGATTCCTATTTCAGCATAGATGCCTACCTGAACGGGCCAGCGCTATCGAATAGACAAAAGCCTAGGTGTGTTGCCTAGATGGGCTGTAGACCTTGTTCAGGTCAGAGCTTGTGGTGAAGCGTCTGCGCTGGCTGGGGAAATGCGGCTTATCTCAGGTAGATACCTGAGGTGTTGGACCGATCGGGATGGACGGTCTGGGTCTGCTGGGTGCGGTCCGATGCCTGCGCTACTTGCAGATCCAGTTGTTGCGGAGGTCGAGCTTGAACTTGTGATGGGACTTTACGCAGCTCATACAGGCGCGATAGAAGCCGCTGCCCTTGAAGTTTGCGTGACAGCCTGCGGCTGTGGTCACGATGCGCATCTTGGCCCATGCCACCGATGCAGCCCCGAAGATGCCAACGATGATCAGCGCCCACAGAAGCTTCTGCTTTCCCATTCGCACACTCCTTTGATCTTCGCTCTAGGATAGCGGAACTGGGGCGGCAAAGGGGACGGCTGCTGGGGTGAAGACCCTAGCTCGTGGCGGGATGACGGCGCAGCCAGCGATCGTAGAGCCAGAGCACCAGGGCCGAAGCCACCGAGAGGCCAGCGAAGAGCAAAAAGAGCAGGTCCGGTCGGTTGGTGCCGCGCTTGCCAAAGTGCTGGTAGGCCGAGCCGGACAGAAGGCCACCAAACAGGTTGCCGAGGGCGACACACAGATAGAAGTAGCCCATGTAGAGCCCGACCTTGTCGGGGGGCGCGATTCGTCCGGCGTACTCTTTGGACTTGGGGCTGGCCAGCATCTCGCCGATGGAAAAGGACAGCACGAAGGTGACAACCAGCCAGCCGGAGCCGTGGGCCGCAAAGGGGACAAAGAGCAGGAAGCTCAGCGCGGTGAGCAGCACGCCGCTGATGATGGTGGCGAGCGGGGGCAGGCTGCGCGCAGCGAAGGAGATCAAGACCTGGAGGCAGATGATGCCGAGCGAGTTTAAGTTGATGAGGTGCTCGGGCTTGACGCGGCCTTGATCCAGCACGGCGCGCGAAAAGGAAGCGGTATCGAAGCCCAGATAGGACAGACCGCGCAAGAGGACTGACGCCATCGGCGAAAACGATGCGACGAGATCGCGCGAGTCTACGTAGTCGCGGATGTACTCCGGCATGGTCAGCGCAAGCTGGTTTTCGCAGGTCCAAAATCCGGACATCAGCAGCAGGAACAGCAGATAGCGGCCTTCGCCCACCTTGAGCGGCTGAAGGTAGAAGGGATCGTGGGGGCGGGGACGGCGAAAGCGGAGCGCCAGATCCCACAGAAGGTGAACGAGCAGCCACCACACCGCGACGGTTGATGCGCTGCGGAAGGTCCACCACTTGCTGCCCAGCACCAGCAGCAGCAGCATGCCAATGACGAGCGCGAAGAAGCGGGCATTGCCGATGACCGCGACCATGCGGCGCAGGACGGCAGAGAGGGGCTCGCTGCGGCGCTCGCGGGGCGGCTCTTGATAGAGCAGCAGACAGAGCACGCCCATGAGCGCGATCCAGCCAGCAGAGGTGTAAAAGACGTAGTCCCAGCTCCAGCCGCGCACGACGCCAGCGATCAGCGGACCGAGCAGACCGCCGATGTTGACCATCATGTAGAAGATGCCAAAGCCCAGGGTGCCGTTCTGGGCGCTCGTGGTCTTGACGATGGTGCTCAAGACGACGGGCTTGAACATGCCGTGGCCGCAGGCGACCAGGATGTAGACCAAGAAGAAGCCGTAGAAGGTATGCGGCAGGTGGAGCAGCAGATAGCCGGGCACCATGACCGCAGCGGACAGCACGAACATCAGCCGGTAGCCGTAGCGATCCGCGAGCGTGCCAAACAGCGCCGGGAAAAAGTACAGAAAGAAGGTCGATAGGCCCTGGATGACACCGCGATCTTTGGACGACAGACCCAGGCCCCCTTCCGAGATCGGGGACGTGAGATACAGCGTGGAGACTGCGTAGAAGCCGTACCAGCCCATGCGCTCGAAGATCTCCATCGCGTTGGCGACCCAGAAGGAGCGAGGAAACGAAGGAACCTTTGGGGGCGAGGCGACTGGGGGAGACTGCATCGAGCTTTCAACTTGGACGGCGCTTTGTCTGCGTCTAGCACATAGGATGTAGGCATGTCACTTCTGTTTGCTCGCTTTCCCCGACTCCGCGAGCGGCTGCCGTTTCGGTCGCTTGGGCAGTTCCCCACGGCGCTGGAGCGCTTGGAGGGGCTGTGTCCGCCGTCCGTAGAGCTGTGGGTGAAGCGGGAAGACCGAGCGGGCGTGATCTATGGCGGCAACAAGGTCCGCAAGCTGGAGCTGCTGCTGGGCGGAATCGGTGCTGTGGATCCCGCGTCCAGGCCGCGACTGCTGACGCTCGGGGCGTGGGGATCCAACCATGCGCTGGCGGTGGCGCTGTACGGGCGAGAGCTGGGTCTGCGGGTGGACACGGTGCTGTTTCCGCAGCCGCTCACGCAAGAGACGGCACCCTACCTGCGCAAGCAGCTGGCCGGGCAGCTCGCGGCGCAGGCGCATCTATGGCCGTCCCGAACATTTGCGGGGATGGGGCTGCGCTATGTGCAGGCGCGCTTTGCTTCGCATGAGCCGGTGTGGACGATTCCGGCGGGTGGATCCTCGCCAGCTGGTGTGCTCGGCTGGGTAGGAGGTGGGCTGGAGGTGGCGGAGCAGCTTGCGCAGCGGGGGGAGCCCCCCTTTGATGTGGTGTACGTGACGATTGGTACAGGGGGAACGGCAGCGGGACTGTGGCTGGGACTCGGGCAGGCGGCCAAGTCGCTGCGCGGTGTGCGGGTGGTGCCGTGGCCGATTGCCAGTGAACAGGGGGTTCGGTTTCTAGCAGGTCGAGCGAGCGCGCTGCTTCTGCGTCTTTCGGGGGAGTCACTGCGGCCCATCCCGCAGCTCTCGGTAGAGGGTCGCTACGTCGGTCCGGGGATTGGCTATGGTGCGGTCACGGATGCGGCGCGGCAAGCGGTCGCACGGGCTCGGTCGGTGGGGCTCCAGCTAGAGACGACCTACACCGGCAAGACGCTGGCGGCGCTGCTTGCGGATGCCGATGCGGGGCTTCTCCATGGCAAGCGGGTGCTGTTTGTGAACACGGTCAGTAGCGTGGATCTGTCCGCGCTGCGCGCGCAGGCGGATCTATCGCGGCTGCCGATGTGGCTGGGGGCGGAGCTGGCACTGCCAAAATGAGAACTTGTAAGCCCTCGGTCCTGTCTTCTACGATGAAGCTCCGGGGGTTTCTAGATGTCCGACGCGGTGGCACCTGGGGCGCCGATTCGAGTGCTGGTGATTGATGACGAAGCGGGCGTGCGGCGCATCTTTACCAAGGTACTAAGTCGCGCCGAGATGGACGTGACCGAAGCCAGCGATGGAATGGAAGCCCTGGGAATTCTAGAAAAGCAGAGCTTCGATGTGATCTTGAGCGACATCACGATGCCGAGCTTGTCAGGGGTGTCGCTGCTCGCGGCGGTGCGTGAGCGTGACTTGACGGTGCAGGTGATCTTCGCCACGGGGAATCCTTCGCTGGAAACGGCGATGCGGGCGGTGGAGCTGGGCGCGATGCGCTACCTGACCAAGCCCATCGATCATCGGCTGCTGGTCGAGACGGTACGAGAGGCGGCGCGGCTTCATCGGCTGGCGCTGCTCAAGCAAGAGGCCATGTCGCTGGTCGGAACGATGCATCCGCTGGCGGCAGATCGAATCGGGCTCCAGACGGCGTTTTCGCGGGTGCTCGAGTGCATGCAGCTTCACTTCCAGCCGGTGGTTTCGGTGAAAGAGCGGCGGATCTGGGGCTATGAAGCGCTGCTGCGATCGTCGGATTCGGTGCTGCCCACGCCGATTTCGGTGCTGGAGGCCGCAGAGCGCCTGGATCGGCTGCGCGATCTGGGACGGCGGGTTCGCTTTTTGGCAGCGGCGGCGATCAGCAGTCTGCCCGATGAGACGCGGCTGCTGGTCAACTTGCATCCGTCGGACCTAGAAGATCCAGAGATCTTGTCGCAGTCCGCTCCGCTTACGCCGTTTGCTGCGCGGGTGATCTTGGAAGTGACAGAGCGGACGGACATCTCGGGCCGTCGGGAAGTAGAAGCGCATGCCGGGGCCCTGCGGCAGCTTGGCTTCGGGGTGGCGATCGATGATCTGGGCGCAGGCTATGCCGGGCTGCTGAGCTTTTTGCAGCTTCGTCCGACAGTCGCCAAGATCGACATGGGGCTGGTCCGCAACATCAACAGCGACCCGCGCAGGCAGGCGGTGACGCAGTCGCTGGTGCAGCTGTGTCGGGAGCTGCGAGTCGAGGTGATTGTCGAAGGAATCGAGTCAGCGGAAGAGCGGGACATGCTGATCGCGCTGGGCTGTGACCTGATGCAAGGCTACTTCTTTGCAAAGCCGTCGCCGAGGTTTGAGTCGATCGAGCCGGAGTGCTGGCCGTGAGCCACTCGTTTCCGCCGAGTCCCAGCGCGCCGCCGCGTGGAGAGCGCCACAGCAGCATCGATGGACTGCCGATCGCGAGCATGGTGGTGGATCGCTTGTTCCGACAGAGCCTGCTTGTGCTGCTGGGAATGGGTGTGTTCGCGCTGCTGATTGCAGGTGCAGAGCACCTGGTTGCGACGGTGCGTCCGCTGTTTGTGATGCAGGCGCTGTTCCTGTTGGTATCGGCGCTCTTGGCGCTGTCGCTCCAGTTTCGATCGGCGATGCTGGCCAGCAAGATCGTGTCGTTTGGCGTGCTGGCATCGGTGTCGCTGAGCTTGCATGGCAGCTCGGATGCGGGCGCGTGGCAGTTTCTGACGGTTGTGCCGATGCTGCTGCTTGGGCTTCAGTACGGACGCCGGGGCGTGACGCTGTCGGCGCTGGTGGTGATGGGGGCGAGCCTGTACTTTGCGCTTGTGAGCCAGCGCGATGGTGGCAAGCCGTGGTCGTGGCTGCTCGGGCTTCAGCTTGTGAGCCGCGCGATGGTGGTGGCAATGGGCGCGCTGGTGATCGATCGCTTGCTGGCGATCATTCGTGAGCGGGAAGCGTTTCTGATCGATGTCTTTCGCGACATTGACATCGGGGTGTCGGTGTTCGATGTCGATGAGCAGGGCGAGCTGCGGGTGGCGGCGCTCAATCCCCGGGTGTATCAGCTCCTGGGACTGCCCAAAGGGCCGCTGCTCGGGCGTCGGCACCGCGATGTCTTGCCTCGGGAACAGCTGCGGACCACCGATCCGATGCTGCATCGGGCGCTGTCTACCAAAGAGATCCAGCACAACGAGGATCGCGGCTTTTCGGGGGACCAGCATCAGCGTGTGCTGCTCACTGCGGTGCCTCAGTGCGGAGAGGATCAGCAGGTCCGTCGCTTGGTGGTATCGGGAACGGACATCACGCAGCTCAAGGATGCGGAGCGGAAGCTGCGCTCTCAAGCAGAGGTGCTGGCCAACGTCGCAGATGCGGTGATCGCGGTCGATGGATCGTTTCAGATCACCTATGCCAACCGAGCGACTGAGCGGCTGTTTCGGGTGGATGCGCAGCGTGTGATGGGGGCGCGGCTCGACCTGGTGACTGGGGATGCGTTCCTGCGTGAGCTAGAGCGTCACGTCGGACAAGCGGAGGGCGTCCAGACGGGCTCCTTTGTGGTGGGGGACAAGCAGGAGATCCCGCTGGAGTACACGATCTCGACGCAGCTTGATGAAGACGGACGGGTGTCGCAGCACTTGGTGGTGATTCGGGACATTCGGGATCGCCGCAGCCTGGAAGCACAGCTATTGCGGGCGCAAAAGACCGAAGCGCTGGGACGACTGGCGGGCGGGATTGCGCACGACTTCAACAACATGCTGGTGGTGATCTCGGGCAATGCAGAGCTGCTGGCGGAGTCACTGTCGAGCGATCATCCGGGCCAAGAAGATCTGAAAGAGATTCGGCAAGCGGCAGCACGCGCGGCGGATCTGGTGCGACAGCTACTGACGTTTTCGCGTCGTCAGCATGGTGTCCCGCGCGAGTGCGATCTCAACCAGATCCTGGGGGATATGAAGCCGCTCATCTTGCGTCTGCTCGGAAAAGGAATCGAGCTTTCGATCAACCTGAGCGAAGGACTTGGCGCGGTGATGGTCGATGTCGGACAGCTTGAACAGGTGATGGTTCAGCTTCTGCTCAATGCGCGCGATGCGATTCCCAGCCAAGGACAGATCGAGATCTCGACGCGCAATGTGACGCTCGGTGAAGAGTCGGCGCAGCATGGTCTTTTGCCGGGTGATTACGTCGAGATCAAGGTTGCAGATTCCGGCGTTGGGATGTCGCAAGAGACGATGAAGCGGCTGTTTGAGCCGTTCTTTTCAACCAAGTCCGCCAGTCGCACGGTGGGGCTTGGGCTGTCGGTCTGTTACGGGATCATTCGGCAGTATCGCGGTGCGATCTCGGCAGAGAGCAAGCTGGGGGAAGGCAGCATCTTTGTGGTGTGGCTGCCGCATGCGACAAAGAGTCAGCGCGGACTGCCGCTGCCTTCCACGCTTCAGAACTCCAATCCAGAGACCGAAGCGGTGATGGCAGAGTTTAGCCAGAGTCGTCCATCCATCGACGAGCCCGCAGCAGATAGCAAGTGAGCGTGCGCAGGATGGATGAAGCGGCGTAGTGGGGATGAAAGTGAGTCAGGAAGCCGCATAGGAGGCCGCGTAGGAAAGGGCTTTGGCGGCGGTTGGCTGGGTGAGCGTGCCGTTACGGCTGACGGATTCCTTTGAGCGAACCAACGGTCAGGCTGTGGACGCTGGCGTGGCCGGATGGGGACGCGGGACGGACGGACTCCGTAGCAGCGGAAGGGGCTTTGGCGGCTGCGGGAGCTTTGGCATCAGAAGGGGATGTCGGAGCAGCGGGCTGCGTAGAGCGTGCGGACGCTGTGGAAATCACCACAAAGTCCTTCTTGGTGGCTCCGCACTCTGGACAGCGCCAGGAGTCAGGAATCTGTTCAAAGGGGGTGCCGGGAGGAATTCCGCCATCGGGATCTCCGACGGCAGGATCGTAGATGTAGCTACACTTTTTGCACTTCCAGGTCGTCACGCGATCGTTCTAGCACACAACGCTTACTGCACGCTGCGAGACAGCGATCGAACGTAGGCAACCAGGCCGTCTAGCTCGTCTTTGTTTTTGGCAAGCTGGGGGAAGGCGGGCATGACCGGGCTCTTGCGGACACCGGGACCGCCGCGCAAGATGACGGCGCGCAAGCGATCGTTGGACACGTTCGACTGCCACACCGGATCGCCGAGGTCTTGGACTCTGACCTTGCGACTGGCGAGCGCTTCGGGACCATCGCCCCAGCCGGACACGCCGTGACAGCGTACGCACAGCTCGGAGTAGAGCGTGGCCCCGGCGGCTTTGGCTTCAGCAGACACCAAAGGCGCCGCTTCGATGGGTGGTAGCTGGGTGGTCTTTTGACAGCCTGGTGCGCTGCACATCATGACCAGCGCTGCACCCAGGGTTCGCACCGTGTTGTTTGACATGATCTTCTTTGTCCTTTGCGCACCGTTACAGCGGAAGCTGTCGCGCGCACGCCATCGCACCGAACAGACCGATTTCAGCGCAGTCTACGACGTACACAGGAATCGATCGCAGCAGCGCAGCAAAGCGACCCTTGTTGGCAAAGTGCGACAGAAACAGACCGTCTGTGAGCAGCGGCAGGATCTTGGCGGCAATGCCTCCGGCTAGATATACGCCTCCGCGTGCCAGCGACTTGAGCGCCAGGTTTCCTGCTTCGGCTCCGTAGAGCATCACAAAGCGCTGCATCACGCGCTGACACAGTGGATCGGACTTGTGCATCGCATGCGCGGAGATCACCTGGGCCGGATCACTTGCGCGCGCGATCTCTGCTTGGATCTGCGGACTGTGCGGCGCTTGGGCTTGCTGACAGAAGAACTCGTACAGGGTGACGATGCCCGGTCCACAGACCACGCGCTCTTGGCTTATGTGATCGGGAAAGCGCTGGGACAGAAAGCGCCACAGGGCCAGCTCCTCTTCATCGTGGGGAGCAAAGTCACTGTGGCCGCCTTCGGTCGGAAGGATGACGGGCTGATCGCCATGAAAGGCAATCAGCGCTTCGCCGAGCCCCGTTCCAGCCCCAAGCACCGCAATCGGCGCGCGGGGAATCGGCTGGGCCGCAGGGTTGAGCGGAGTCAGCGTAAGTCCAGGCAGCGACGTTCCTTGGGCCACCTGCGCAATCGCCAGCGCGACCGCGTAGAAGTCATTGATCAGTCGCACGGACGCAAAGCCAAAGCGCTGGGCGAGCGCGGCTCCGCTTACGCGATAGGGCAGGTTGGTGATGTCGCAGGTTTGGTGCGATCCGACATCGATCACCGGACCGGCAACCCCGAGCGCAAAGCGACGCGGCGATGGATAGGACGAGTGCGCGGCCAAAAACTCCGCGACAAGTGACTCAAAGTCTGGATACGCAGCGCTGGCGAAGCGCTGGCTGACCAAGCGCTGTCCGTCATCGTCACAGAGAGCGAGCAGCGTCTTGGTTCCCCCCAAGTCTCCAGCCAGGATCGTCATGTCGTCTAGCTTTCCATCGAGGAGCGCTGGGTTCCGTAGGAATCGACGGCGCGCTCGCTAAAGCCTTCCCGAAACAGTCCTTGCCACATCGCGGGACGGTAGACATCGCCAGCGAGCGCACTGGTGATGGCCGCGCACGTCGAAGGGTGCGCCGCAGAGCGAACCAGCAGAGGCCGTAGGTTGCGTGCGTAAAACTCGTGAACCAGGCCCTTGAACAGATCCGCACCTTGCAGGGCTTGCTGCTGATAGCTGGCGAAGCGCTCGGCGGAACAGTCTCCGGCCAGCAGGGCTTCGTGAATCGCTCTGGCTGCGTACTTTCCGCACGTCACGGCCATCAGCACGCCAGTGGAAAACAGCGGATCGATGAACGCAGCGGAGTCACCCACAAGCAGGAAGCGATCGCCGTAGAACTGCTTGCAGCGATAGGACCAGTTGCCGGTGGTATCGACCGGACGGACGCGCGTGGCTCCTTGCAGCAACTCTTGCATCGCGGGCGTTGCTTCGAGCGCGGCCATAAACATCTGCTCGGCTGTGAGTCCTTTGCGCGACAGCGTGAACTCTTTTTGCAGCGTGCAGCCGACCGATGTGACGGTTCCCTTAAACGGGATAAACCACCACCAGCCGCCGTCGAACAGCACGATGGTGATGTTGCCTTCATCCGCGCCGGTCTGACGAACGCAGTGCTCGTAGTGGGTAAAGCATGCGAGGTTGGTGGTGACCAGCTCGTCCGAGACTTTCAAGCCAAAGCGAGTGCCAAGGAAGGTATCGCGTCCGGTGGCATCGACAAAGACCTGGCTGCGCACCACTTCGGTTGATCCATCGGAGCTGCGAATCGTGACATCGACACCGTGATCATCGAACTGGACATCGCGGACGGCAGTCTCTTCGCGAACCACCGCGCCCAGCTCTTCACTGCGACGCAGCAGCAGGTTGTCAAAGTCGGCACGCTGCACTTCGTACGCGAACGGATGATCGGGACGAATCGCTTCGGAAAAGTAATAGGTCTGGGTCAGTCCCGACTCGCTGTGAATAAAGCGCGCGCCCGGCTTGTGGATGTAGCGTCGCTTCATCTCGTCGGAGACACCCAGCTCGTCCCAGACCTCGCCGCCACAAGGCAAAAGCGATTCTCCCAGGTGAAACCGAGGAAAGCGCTCTTTTTCCAGCACCAGCACCGATCGTCCTTGCTTGCGCAGGAAGCTTGCTGTCGTCGAGCCCGCCGGTCCTCCGCCCGCCACGATGACATCGTAAGAGAACTGCTTGGTTGCCATGACTTGGGTCTCCTTTATTAGGACTTTGAAAGGATTCTTATCTTGACTGTTTCGAGGAGAGCCATCGAAATCGAGTCGGCTCAGGTGTTCGGTTCGGGAATCGTACTTCGCTGCTTGGGCATCTATCAGAAGTTGCGCTGCGAAGATAGAGCACGGACGCTACGACGGGCTGCGCTGGCTTCCAGCACTGAGCGCAGATTGGGTGGACGGCGTCGCTTTGGCGCCATGAACGCTTGGATCGTAGCCTCGTAAGATCAGCAGCGAGGTTGGACATGCGCGGATGAGATATTCCTGTTGGATGCCAAACTGCCTGGCTTCGAGTCCCCACTCACGGCCAATTCCAACCAAGACCAAGTCGTAGGGATGCGTGGCTTGTCGCAGCGCAGAGAGCACGGCTTCGGTGGGCTCGCTGGCTGTCGCAACATCGACGGTGACGCGGCTGTAGGTGTCGGCGAGCGCAGCGTGGAGCGTGGCTTCGGCGGATGCTGGGGATGCGGAACCGGCTGGATCGACGACGCGCAGCACCGTGACCGCGACGCCGGACTGTTCAAGCAGCCGACGCGCAACGCGCAGCGCGACTTGATCGTGAGCGGTTCCATGAATCGGCACGAGCACACGCTGAAGCGCTTCGAGTCCGCGATCGACGAGCACTCCGACATCGGCGCGCGCTTCTTCCAGCACCCCACCAACGGTTCCAGACAGCGCGGCGCGACTGACGAGCGGACGATGCCAGCCCAGCAGAACCAGATCGGCACCTTTGACCTCGGACACGTTGGCGATGTCGCGGGCCAGGTGGTGCGACACAAACGAGATCGGACGGACGGGAAGCTGCGACTCCTCGGCGAGCTTGATGATCGGACGCAGCGCGTCGGCTTCCGACTGCGGTGCTTGGGCATCGGCGACATAAAACGAAGAGCGCTCCGTCACTCGCTGAAGCTTGAGCGCATAGATTCGGCTTCGCTGCGCACCTTGTCCAAGCAGCGCTCGCGTGAGCTTCAGCATGCCCGGCACCGTCGCTGGATACGACACACACAGCAGCAGACAGAGCGCATCGAGCGGACCTTGCGGATCTTTTGTGGACTCTGCGGCGACGAACCGATCGGGATAGATCAAGCGCAACAGCGGCGCGGTCGATACCGTCGAAACCAGCGCAACCAGCACCATGATCGTAAACATCGTCGGTGAGATCACACCCATATCGAGCCCGATGTTGAGCACGACCAGCTCCATCAGACCTTGGGTGTTCATCATGACCCCGACGGCGGCGGACTCTCGCCACGACATGCCGGAAGCGCGTGCAGCCAGCGAGCAAGTACCAAACTTCCCGATGAGCAGCAGAGACAGCAGCGTCGCAAACAGTCCCCACATGCTGGCTTGGTTGAGCAGTCCCACCTGCGTCCGCAGCCCCGAATAGGCAAAGAACAGCGGCAGCAAAAACACCACCGCGAAGTCTTCCAGTCGATCGGCCAGCGCCGTCGCAAAGCTGCTCTCTTTGGGCAGCAGCACGCCGAACACGAACGCGCCAAACAGCGCATGAATCCCGATCAGCTCCGTCGCAAAGCTCGACAAAAACAGCAGCAGAAACACCACCGCGACCAGGTTCTGCGAGAGCCCTTCCCGACTGGAACCGCGCTGTCCGAGTCGTCGCAGAAATGGCCTGACCACAAACCACATCACCGCGACGTACAAGATCGTAAGCAGCGTCGGAAGCACGGACTGCGCCAGGCTGTGAGACTTGGCCGTCGCCACCACAAACGCGAGCAGACACCAGGCCAGCACGTCGTTTATCGCCGCACTCGTCAGCGCCACAGTTCCCACTTTGGAGTGCAGCATTCCCGTCGCTGACAAGATCCGTGCGAGCACCGGAAACGCGGTGATCGACAGCGCGGTCCCCAAAAACAGCGCAAACGACAGCGGACGCACGTCGGGACTCGACAGCTTTTCGTACAGCATCGACGCTGCGGCTCCACCAATCGCAAACGGAACGACGATCCCCGCGAGGCTCACCCACAGCGACATCCGACCGTGCCGCTTCACCATCTTGGTGTCTAGCTCCAGTCCGACGAGAAACATAAACAGCACGAGCCCAGTCTGCGCAAAGAGCTGAATCAGTCCGAGCGACGACTTGGGAAACAGCGCCGACGACACACTGGGCAGCAGCCAGCCGAGCAGCGACGGACCCAACAGGATGCCGGTCAGGATCTCGGAAATCACCATCGGCAGCCCGATGTAGCGCACGAGCAGCCCAAGTCCGCGCGCCAAGCCGATGATGACCACAGCCTGCGCCAAAAAGAGCAGCAGCGGACTGTGTCCCAGGCTTTGCAAAAGCTGCGTCAGCATATCGCCTTTGATACACGCCTTCGCAGAGAGGGTCAACGACGACGCCAGCGCGGTCATTTGCGGCCTTTGCTACGGGTTTGATTGCGGCCATGGCTGCGGGTTTGTGACTTGACAATCCTCGGTCTGTCACGAAAAGTTTGGCCCCACATGCTGCGCTCACTTTGTCGCACTTTCCGTCGCTGCGCTTCGCTTCTGGCCGTGGTTTCGCCGCTCGCGCTGGCGGCTTGTCTGCCCGACCCAGAGATCACGGTTCCCGACTTTAAGCCGTCGGGCATTGTCGATCTGTCAACGAGCAAGCTGGATCTTGGGACACAGCCCGACGCAGGTCGCTTGCGCTGGCTGCCCGATCAGAGCGTCCGCAGCGGTCAGACGCTCCGCGCCATCGTCACTTCTGGCAGCCAAGTCTTCGCGATCGGACATCAAGGTACGATCTTGCGTCGCAGCGGCACCGGCTGGGTCAGCGAGCCCGCTGTCGATGGCACCAAGACGATCAGCGGCAACTTCTACGGCGCAGTCAGCGTCGGTAGCGACTTTTATGCCGTCGGAGAAGCCGGTGTAATCGTCAAGCGTTCCGTCGATAAGTGGCTGCAAGAAGGCAAAGATCTTGGACTTGCGTCGTCGCTATTTGCCATCACTGCAACCAGCTCCGGCGATCTCTATGCCGTCGGCGACACCGGGGTCATTCTGCATAAGCCAATGGGCGGCGCGTGGGTCAAAGACTCCGTCGATCCAGCGCTGAGCACCGCTGATTTTCGTGCGATCTCTACTGCGACGGGAGACGAGCTATTCGCCGTCGGATTAGGTGGTGTCATTGCCCGACGCAGCGCTGGCAAGTGGAGCCCGGACAGCGTCTCCGTCGATGCTGCCGATCGCGGCAACTTCTATGGCGTGGTTTCGACGAGTGATGCGCTGTTCGTTGCGGGAGAATACAGCCGATTCCTGCGTCGAGATTCCGATAAATGGCGTCGGGAAACGGCACTTGCGCAGAGCGGCCAAACGGTTCACTTCCTCTCGCTCGGGGTGAGCGGACGCGATGTGACGGTGGTGGGCTCTTTGGGCAGCATCCTGCGACGAGACGGTGCATCCAAAGCGTGGACCGTCGAAGACAGTGGAACCACAGCGACGCTGAGCGCTGTGTCATCCAGCCAGCCACTGTATGCCGTCGGAGCCCAAGGAACGGTGCTGGTTCGTCAGTGATCGCGCCAGACACTCTTTTTAGTCATAGCGAGAACCAACCGATGCTTCCTTTTCCCGTCATCGCGATCGACGGACCCGCTGGGGCCGGAAAGTCAACTGTTGCGCGTGCGCTGGCCCGGCGACTTGGGTTTTTCCTACTCGATACCGGCGCGATTTACCGCAGCTTGGCCTTGTTTGCCGAGCAGCACGGTGTGTCGTGGGCCGACGGTCCGCGCCTGGGTGCGCTGGCCGAGCAGCTTCCGATTCGCTTTGGTCGAGGCGACGAAGATGGCGCTGTCTATCTGGCTGAGCAGACCGTTACAACTGCGATTCGGACGCCGGAAGTCTCGCTGGGTGCGTCGCAGGTGTCAGCGCATCCTGAGGTTCGAGCGATGCTGCTTGAGCTTCAGCGTCAGCTTTCGCGTAGCGGTCCGTGCGTCGTCGAAGGCCGAGACATCGGGACGGTGGTGCTGCCGGATGCCCCGCTCAAGATCTTTTTGACCGCGTCGCCGGAAGTGCGTGCTCAGCGTCGTCAAAAAGAGCTGGAAGCGCGCGGGGTCCGTGCCGATGTGAGCGATACGCGTCGAGAGCAAGAAGAGCGCGATCGCCGCGATCTGACTCGTGCGACGGCCCCGCTCAAGTGTGCGGATGATGCGGTCCTGTTTGATACAAGCGATCGCTCGCTGGAACAGGTCATCGACGATCTAGCAGCCATCGCCAAGATCAGGCTGTCGCTGTAAGTCGTCGCTGCGCAAACCAGGAATGTTGGGATGAATCAGGAAGCGGGGTAACGGAAGATGGTTAGTCCGCTGCGTCCGCTGGCTGCGAGTCGCTGGCAGAGCTGATCGATCTCTGCATCGAAATCGACCAGCACCGGACCACCTTGGCCCTTGCCTTTTTCGACCTGTGCGACGGCTACCCACTGACCTGCAAGCTGAAATTGCGGGCCTTCACTCGGTTCGGTTTGCGGCATGTCGGTATTGGCCTCGGTGAACAGCGTCACCGTAGGATCCTTTGCTACATCCTGAAGGCCCTGTCCGTCAAGCTGCAACCCCGCGAATTTGCAGGATTTGTCCAGTTTGTCGCTTCGTTTTACTGGGCGGTCTTCGACGGAATGACGTTGCCGTCTGCGTCGCGGAGCTGCACTTCGGACACTCCGAGCGACTGTGGCAGCTTGGGCAGCAGCTTTTGAACGTCTCCGACGATGACGATCGTAGCTTCGTCGGGACGCAGACGACTTTGACTGACTTCTTTGAGGCGCGCGGGCGTCGCACTCTGGGCTCCGGCGAGCAGCCTGGCAAACTCGTCGCTGGGCAGGCGATTGCGCGCAAACTGGGCATAGAGCTGTGCCAGCCCCGCCGTGCGCTCGCTCTGCATCACCAGACGCTGCATCGCTCCGTTTCTCGCACTCTGAAGCTCCTCGGCAGAGCACAGCTCGTCGCGCAGCCGTCGCTCTTCACTGCGCAGCTCCAGAATGGACTCGGTGGTCACGTCGCTGCGCACCGCCGCTTGCGCCACCCAATATCCCAGCCCGTCCATCCGCATCACCTGCGAGCGCGCTCCGTAGGTGTAGCCGTGCTTTTCGCGCAGGTTTTGATTGAGCCGACTGGTGAACATTCCGCCGAGCAGCACGTTCGCCATGTCCAGCACCGGACGCTCGGGATCGAGCGCTCCCGGAACCAAGTTGGCGACGCGCACTTCCGCTTGAGGCGAGCCCGGACGATCGACCAAGATCAGTCCTTTTTGCGGCTTGGGCGGCGTGCGCACCGGACGAGCCAGCGGCGACGAAGGCGGATTGAGCGGCAGCTTACCCAGCGCACCGAGCAGCCTGTCAGCGACGGACTGATTTAGCTCGAAGTCGCCCGCGACGACAATCTTCCACGAGCGCGGCGGATAAAAGCTCTGATGAAACGAGCGAAGATCCGACGCGGACAGCTTTTGCAGCGTCGCCGCCGAGCCTTGAGGCCAGCGACCGTACGGCTCTGACGAACCAAACAGACCGCTGCGCAGCACACGATCGGCTACTTGCGCGGGCTCATTGTTCTTCTGTTCGAGGCTGGCCAGGCGCTCTCCTCGGACGCGGTTCCAATCGGTGGCATCAAAGCGCGGTCGCAGCAGGGCTTCGTAAAACAGCGGAGCCGCCTCGGAATAGGTCTGCGCCAAGACGCCCATCGTCACCAGCGTTGTGTCCGACGAGACTTGCGTCTTCCAGCTTGCGCCCGCAGCTTGCATTGCCGCTGCCCAGTCGCTTCCGGTGCGCTGTCCGCTGCCTTCGCTCAGCATCGCAGCCACTGCATCGGCCAGGCCGGACTTTGCGGGCAATGCGTCTGCTTCTCCGACGGGAATGGCCACAGCCGTTTCAATCAGCGGAGTTCCCGTGCGCTGCACCAGCGTGACATCGACGCCATGGACGCGAAAGTGCGCGCTCGGTGGTGGCGTCGGGGCTTTCAGCGGCAGCGGCTTCGGCGCTTTGGCCAGATCAAACGGCGCACGCATCGGCACCCCAAGCGGCGGAGCCTTCCCCGCTGGCTTGGCGACGGGCTTTGGCTGCGTCTTGGCTGGCTCTGCGGGCTTTTTCGCTTCCGTCGCTGATCCTTGCGGAGGCACCACCTGAATTTCCAGGCGACGATAGGTATCGCCAATGCCCAGATCTTGCGCGCGCTTTAGGAGGGCTTCTGGCGTCGCTGACTGAATTTTTCCGACGATCTGTGGCAGCGCATTTTGATCGCCCAGCCAGGCATGAAGCTGCTGAAGCCACAGCGACTGACCGAGCGGCGTCTCTAGCTCTCGGGCCAGCTCGACGAGACGGACGTTGCGCGCACGCAGAATTTCGTCGCGGCTCGGCGGTGTACTGACGAACGCAGCCAGCTCTTCTGACACGGCTTGGGATAGCTGCTCTGCTGTGACACCTTGCTGCGCCGTCACCGTCAGTCCCAGGACCGATCCAAGCTGCTGGGGATCGACTTCCACTTCGACGGACTGTGCCAGCTTCAAATCGACGACGAGCCGACGGTGAAGACGGCTGGCTTTGCCTTTGCCGAGCACATCGCCCAAAAGGACAGCTTCTCCAAACTCGGGACTTCCCGTCGCTGGAGCATGCCATAAGACATAGACGCGCGGCAGCTTCACCTGATCTTCGATCGTGAGCTTTTGCTCGACGGGAACCACCATCTGCGGCACGCCAGTTTGCAGCGATGGCGACGATGGCTTGGGACGCTTGGGCATCCAGCCGAAATAGGTATGGATGAGCCGCTTGGCTTCTTCTGGATTGAAGTCTCCGACGATGGCCAGCGTGGCATTCGACGGTGTGTAGAACTTATAAAAGAACTGCTTTACGTCGCTGGTGCTGGCTGCGATGAGATCCTCGTGCGAGCCAATGACCGGCCACGAATAGGGATGCCCGGCTGGATACATCGCCGACGAGATGCGCAGCTCAGCCATGCCATAGGGACGGTTTTCGTAGGACTGTCGTCGCTCATTGCGGACCACTTCACGCTGGAGATTGACCTTTTCGTCGGTCATCGTATCCGGCAAGTTGGTCAGGCGATCCGCTTCCAGCCACAGCAGCGTCGGCAAAAGATGGCTCGGGCCGAAGTCGAAATAGAACGTCCGGTCGGGGCTGGTGGTCGCGTTGTTGCCGCCACCTTCGGATTCCATGATCGCGTCGAAGCGGTTGTCGGGGACGTTGCGCGTTCCCATAAACATCAGGTGTTCGTACAGGTGCGCAAAGCCGGTGCGTCCCGGTGCTTCGTCGCGTGAACCGACGGAAAACCACAGCGAAACGACCACACGCGGCACCGATGGATCGCGACGGAGCAGCACGGTCATTCCGCTCGGTAAAGTGTAGCGCTCGGCGGTGAGTGCAAACGGATCGCTGGCCGAAGTCGCAGACGCTGGCGCCGCTCGCGCAGGCTTTGGGATGGCTGCCGCTGGACGCGCTGCTCCCGTTGCTGAACGCAGCGGAGGGGTCGCTTGGCTGGTTGGCGTCGTTACAGTCGGTGCGGCAGCCAGTGAAACCGACAAAAAGCCGGTCACACACAGCACGGTCGCGGTCAGCTTGCGCATGCTCGTTACAGCTCCATCTCCAGGCTGGGGCGCGGATCGGTGAGCGGACGCGGTCGAAACAAGATCACGTTGCGGCCAATCACCTGCACCAGAGCGGCGTGACACTCTTTGGCCAGCTCTTCGGCCAGCTCGTGACGGTCGCCCGGCGCGCTCTCGAGCAGCTTCAGCTTGATCAGCTCATGCTGTCCGAGCACTTCCGCCACCGCCGCGAGCAGCCCTTCACTGATGCCTTCTTTTCCGATCTGCACCACCGCGTGTAGATGATGCCCCAGGCCTCGCAGGATCGCTCGCTGACGGTTGTCGAGCACCGGAACGCCCGCCGACATCGTCTTGTGCTTGCGACGCTTCGGCGCTGTGGCTGTACGGCTTTGTGATGAACGAGGACTCGACCGGCGGTCGCTGCTTGGCTTTGACATGCCGCAGAAGCTAACAAATTGCCGACAGCAAGGGGAACTACTTCAGCGTACAGAGTCTCCGCAGCGCGCTGATTTTCCGACAGAGCGACTGCGCCCGCAGCGATCCAATTCAGCGATCCAAACCCAGCGGACCAACCCAGCAAAACATCGACCGAGTCGATCGACGCCCACAGTGCCGGACGTGTGTCGCGTTGTCAGGATCGCGTGCTACGCTGCCAAGCTTGGTGATCATGCCTTCCTGCCGATTGTCGCACTGCGTACCTAGACCATCGAGGATGGGAAGCTGATCAGCTGTTCTTTCGCTTGAATTGACATTTGGGAGAAAACGAATGCTGCACACTTTTTCGCGACCGCTGGTGATGTCCTCGCTGTGTCTGCTGCTCTCTGCCTGTTCGGGAGGCTCAGATCCCGGAAGCTCTGTGGATATGGCAGACAGCCCAGACATGACGATGGTGAATGAGGGCTCGGGCCGCTGTGAGTCCGATCCCATCGTTCATACCGAAACCATGATCGACACCAAGACCGATCCAGCGGACTTGTCCTTTTCAGCGGTGACTGGCTTTACGGTGCCTGCGCAGCTCGGTCAGAGCGAAACGCGCGAGATCTTCACGAGCAGCGCCGCCTTCGAGCGCTACTTTGGAACCCAGGCTCCGAGCAGCATCGACTTTTCCAAGCAGTGGGTGTTTTTCTACAGCGCAGGAAACAAGAGCACCGACGGCTTCGTTCCCACCGTTCATCGCATTCGCACCGTCGGGGATGAAGTGCGCGTTGATACCTCGCTGGAAGCTCCGAGCGCAGCCTGTCAGGTCACAACCCAAGTCACACGTCCGGTGATCCTGGCTGCATTTGCTCGTCCGACGCTGGCGCTGTGTCGATCGACCTATCATCACACCGCGACCACGCGCATGTGTGTTCCGCCCGAGCCCGGCGTGCAGTGCAGTGGCAAGCTCACCGATAGTGGCATCGATGAGATGATGACCACTCGTCCCAAAGCCTCGATTCCTTCGGAGTCCGGCTTTTCGCCGTACGCGAGCGAGTCCGTTTCGCTGGGACTCTACAAGACCGAGCAGTACACCCGAACCTGTAAAGACGTAGGCGTCTGCGATGCGTGGGCCAATGTTCCGCTCACGGGCGATTACTACACCGGCAACGCATCGTTTTATTACAGCGGATCGACCAAGCGCCTGATCTTGATCACATCGATCTTCGGGTATCAGGTAAACATCGGCGGCGGCATGTTCAAGAACTGCTTCCGTTACAGCAAAGGCATGAACGACATCCATCGCGAGGCCTCTGGCGATGCCACTGTATTGCTCAGCCTCACGGAAAGCTCGGGCTGCTACTCTGGCGGCGCCACGGCCAACGGAGACACCTTCCGACTCGGTCCGGTGGTCGGCACCTTTGCCGATCACTGCTTCCGCTTGACCCAGAACAAGCAGACTGCGATCGGTGTGAACTCGTACAAAGAGACGCTGACCATCGTCTCGGGCACTTGGTAAACCGCGTCCACTGCCAAACCCGCACTTTTCGACTGGGGCCCCGCTTCCCTGCGAGACTTTTTCCGTCCCGCAGGCGGTCCGAAAAAAGCTCTCCGGTCGCCCCCAGTCTCTTCACTCAAGTTGTTGGTTTCGGAGTGG
>JAEUKB010000022.1 GCA_016794365.1 Myxococcales bacterium | reverse complement strand
TCGGCGGCTACACCGGCAAGTCCTCCGGCGGTCCGCCCGGCATCATCGTCCTGACGCGAGGCCTCCAGCGCATCGAACTCCTCGCCGCCCACCTCCGCCAAAACCCCCCTCATCCCAATTACTTGTGATCAATGGTGAGCCGTTCGGGGGAGGGAGTTCTTCTTCTTGCTCGGCTTCGCCTTTGCTTCTTCTTGCTCGGCTTCGCCTTTGCTTTTTCTTGCTCGGCTTCGCCTTTGCTTTTTCTTGCTTGGCTTCGCCTTTGCTTTTCTTGCTTGGCTTTGCCTTTGCTTTTCTTTGATTGGCGTGGGGGAAGGCGGTTTAGAGGGGACGGCGGGGGGCTTGGGGTTAGGGGGTTAGGGTGGCTAGTTTGGCTTTTAGGGCTTGGGCGCGGGCTTGTTCTTCGGTGAGTCGCTTTTCGATGAGGGCGACTTCTTCGCGGAGGGCGCTGGCTTCTTCGGCGCGGGCGCTGCGTTCGAGGGACTGCTGGCGGGCGTCGTGATCGTGGAGCTGCTGCTGTAGCTTGGCGAGCTGCTGCTCGGCGCGGGCAATCTTGGCGACCAGCTCGCTGCGGGCGGGGGCGGCGCTGCGTACTTCTCGGACGAAGAACTGCTCGGCAAAGTCGGACGGCAGGTTCATCGCCGGGTTTTTGTGGACCGCTTCGCCGAGCTTGCCGTAGGTCAGTTTGCGCACGCCGTTCACCTTTTCAATGAGCAGGGGGAAGTCGCCCAGCTCGGAAAAGTCGGTCAGCTTCTGATCGGCGGATCGCTGCGCGTCCACGGCTGCATCTGCCGTCTTGACCGCCGATGCAAGCTGGGTTCCCAGGGCCTGTAGCTCCGGCTGAGTGGCCGCAAGCAGCGTCGCCACCCAGTCGCGCATCCGCTCAAGCTGCGCGCCCAGGATCGGACGCTTGGCTTCGCTTGGACGAATCCGGCCAAAAAAGCGCTGATACAGCGGGTGCTCACGGTCGCCACTCAGCAGACCCAGCAGCGTCAGGCTGAGCTGGTCCACCAGCTGATTGAGCACATCATCAGCCCGCACCACCTTGGCATCGGCCACCGCCGTCTCGGTCACCAGCTCAAGCTGCCGAAGCAGCGTCTTGTGCGTCGCGGCCAGCAGCTCCTCAAACTCCTTCACATGGGGCGCCCCGAGCGGCTGCGCCTTGAGCTGCGCCAGCGAAAAGCTCAGCTCGTGAACCAGTTCAATCAGGGGAAATCCAGCGGGAAGCGTTCTCATGTCGGTCCTTTCGAGTGTTCATCTCTGAACAAAATGGTCCATCCATTGGACTGCCAGATGGATAACCACGCTTCCGCGCAGCGCAAGCCCTTTTTCCGCACCCGCGACCACGGGCTGCGACCGTTCGCTCGGGCTGAGCAAGATCTGCCACTTCATCCGCCCACTTGCTGCCAGCCTGCACAACGGCTCGACCCGCGACAAAGGACATGCAAATCGTCCCGCCAAGCGGTTGCGAGCCCTGCGGTCCCGTGCCCGCCGCCCGCACAACGTCTACACGGGTAGCAGTCGCTTGCAGCAAACCTGCACAACGGCTTGCGCGGCCAAAAGTCGCTTGCAGACAACCCGCACAACGGCTTGCGCAGCCAAAAGTCGCTTGCAAACAGTCCGCACAACGGCTTGCGCGGGTTCCAGTCGCTTGCAAACAGTCCGCACAACGGCTTGCGCAGGGTCCGGGACATGCAGCCAGGCACAGACAACGTAGGTGGGCCGATTGGCCTGTGCCCAAACGCCTCGCAAGCCGTTTCCGCCACCGCCCGCACGGCCCCAAGCCCTGCACAACGGTTTGCGCAGCCCCAGTGCAAGGCGCTTCGGCCAAAGCGCCCCCTTTTCAGGGCTTACGGGCGCAGGGCGGTGGTGAAGAGGTCTTGGAGGAGCTGGCGCAGGGGGGTGGCGGCTTCGCCAAGGAGGCTGGTGAGCGAGTGCGTGCTCAGGTCGGCGGACAGGAGCTGAAGGAGCGCGAGCAGCTCGGCTTCAGACTCGGGTCGCAGAAGCCAGGCATGGACGGCGCGGCGCACTTCGCTCGTGACAGCAAGGGGATCCAGCCGGGTCAGCTCGGCGCGGACGGTCTGAAGCGGCAGATCCAGCGCAAAGTCGAGCAGCGAGCGCGCCAAGTCCTTGTGCTCGGCCATGCGGGCGGGGTCGGTCAAGATGGCGGCGAGCCGCTGCGCCAGGTCATCGACCGCAGAGTCGGCAAACTCGCTGGCGCGGCTGCGAAACTGGCGCTCTAGCTCATCGGATACAGCGGCGGTGACACCGGGGGCCAGCGAGCCAATCGCCGAGGTGCTCTTTTTGACAGCCTCGGTGGCCAGCCTGCCGAGCATGCCGCCGCGCGACTGAGACACCTCGCCGACCTGGGTGCGCACCTTGCGGCTGTAGTCGAGCAGCGTGCCGATCATCAGCTCGCGACTGAGCCGCCGCAGCGGAGGACGCGACAGCACCGACACAAGCAGCGGACGCGGCAGCAGGTACGGACGGCTCAGCAGGGTGCGAAGGACATCGACAATCGGGGGCGGCACCACGTCGCGCAGCGTACCGGGCCGGTCGAGCAAGCGGTCGAGCCGCTGCCACACAAGGATGGCGTGCTGCTCGGCTTGCGACGAAGGCAGATAGAGCCGCCCCAGCTGTTGCAAGGTCGCGCACAGCCGCGCGGGCGGCAGGATGTCACCAAGAGGCCGACCGAGCAGCGCGTCGATGAGCAGCTCCACAACCGCAGCGTGGGGCGAAACGTACGTCGTCATGAAGTCACCCTACCCTGCGCGCTTGCGCCTGCGCAACTGCGGCCCCTATAGCACTTCGCAGGCAGCTTGCAAGGGCCGTCCAGAGGATCGGGTCTTTACTTCCCCAGTCGGCGTGGCTATAACGCGGCCCAGACTGGTACATACACCTACTTGGAGGACCCAAAAAGACATGGTCAAGAACTTGCTGCGCCCCCTGCGGTCGGGGACGCTGGCGCTGGCGACGCTGCTCAGCGGTGTTGCTTCTGCCGCTAGTGCCGATCCAACCAAGCACGTCAGTGAAGCCACACTGGTACTGCCCGATCTCGCGTCGGTGCAGTTCATGGGCATGACTGGCAAATCGCTGCTGATGGGCGGACTCGTCGTCTGTATCCTCGGCATGGTCTTCGGTCTTGCCATCTACAACCAGCTCAAGAACATGCAGGTTCACCGCTCGATGCGGGAAATCTCTGAGCTGATCTACGAGACCTGCAAGACCTACCTGGAGACGCAGGGCCGCTTCATCGCCCTTCTGTGGGTCTTTATCGCCGCGATCATGGCGGTCTACTTCGGCGTCTTCGAGAAGCTCGGTGCCGCCAAGATCGTGACGATCCTCATCTTCTCGGTCATCGGCATCCTCGGCAGCTACGGCGTGGCCTGGTTCGGCATCCGCGTGAACACGTTCGCGAACTCGCGGGCGGCGTTTGCATCGCTCGGAGGCAAGCCGTTCCCGACCTACGCGATCCCGCTGAAGGCCGGTATGTCGATCGGCATGCTGCTCATCTCGGTGGAGCTGGTGCTGATGCTCGGCATCCTTCTGTTTGTGCCGCGTGACTACGCCGGTCCCTGCTTCATCGGCTTCGCGATCGGCGAGTCGCTGGGTGCGGCGGCGCTGCGCATCGCGGGCGGTATCTTCACCAAGATCGCGGACATCGGATCGGACCTGATGAAGATCGTCTTCAAGATCAAGGAAGACGACGCGCGCAACCCAGGCGTCATCGCGGACTGCACGGGCGACAACGCGGGCGACTCGGTGGGTCCATCGGCGGACGGCTTCGAGACCTACGGCGTGACGGGCGTGGCGCTCATCACCTTCATCCTGCTGGCGGTTCCGGTTGAGCAAATCCAGGTGCAGCTCCTTGTCTGGATCTTCGCGATGCGGATCATGATGGTCGTCGTCTCGGGCATCTCGTACCTCATCAACGAAGCGATCGCGAAGGGCAAGTACGGCAACGCCCCGAAGATGGACTTCGAGCACCCGCTCACGTTCCTGGTGTGGCTGACCTCGTTTGTCTCGGTCGGCGTGACCTACGCGGTGTCGAACCTGCTCATCAAGGATCTCGGCGATGGCACGATGTGGTGGAAGCTCTCGACGATCATCACCTGTGGCACCCTCGCTGGCGCAATCATCCCCGAGATGATCAAGGTCTTTACCTCGACCAGCTCGTCGCACGTTCGGGAAGTGGTGACGGCTTCGCGAGAAGGTGGCGCATCGCTGAACGTGCTGGCAGGACTCACCGCCGGGAACTTCTCGGCGTACTGGATGGGCCTGGTGTTCACGGTGCTGATGGGCATCGCCTACTACGTGTCGCAGTCGTTCCCGCAAGAGATGATGGTCGCCCCGGCGATCTTCTCGTTCGGTCTGGTCGCGTTCGGCTTCCTGGGCATGGGCCCGGTGACGATCGCGGTCGATTCGTACGGCCCGGTGACGGACAACGCGCAGTCGGTGTACGAGCTGTCGCTCATCGAGCAGGTTCCGAACATCAAGGAAGAGATCAAGAAGGACTTTGGCTTCGAGCCGAACTTCGAGACTGCCAAGGAATACCTGGAAGAAAACGACGGCGCAGGCAACACCTTCAAGGCGACGGCCAAGCCGGTGCTCATCGGAACCGCAGTGGTGGGCGCAACGACGATGATCTTCTCGATCATCATGATGCTGACGAACCACCTGCAAGACGCGCAGGCGCTGTCGAACCTGACGCTGCTGTACCCGCCGTTCCTGCTCGGTCTGGTGATGGGCGGCGCGGTGATCTTCTGGTTCTCGGGCGCTTCGACGCAGGCGGTTTCGACGGGTGCGTATCGCGCGGTCGAGTTCATCAAGAAGAACATCAAGCTTGAAGGCGTGGAAAAGGCGTCGGTGGCGGACTCGAAGAAGGTCGTCGAGATCTGCACGGTCTACGCGCAAAAGGGCATGTTCAACATCTTCTTGACGGTGTTCTTCTCGACGCTGGCGTTCGCGTTCTACAACTCGTTCTTCTTCATCGGGTATCTCATCTCGATCGCGCTGTTCGGTCTGTTCCAGGCGCTGTTCATGGCGAACGCCGGTGGTGCGTGGGACAACGCCAAGAAGGTCGTCGAGACGGAGCTGAAGGCCAAAGGCACCGACCTGCACGCAGCGTGCGTTGTGGGCGACACCGTGGGCGATCCATTCAAGGACACGTCGTCGGTTGCGATGAACCCTGTCATCAAGTTCACCACGCTGTTCGGTCTGCTCGCGGTGGAGCTGGCGGAAGTCCTGGGACGTGAAAACGGCACCACGGCGCGCGTGATTCCGGCAGCCATCTGCCTGGCGGTCGCGATGTTCTTCGTCTACCGCAGCTTCTACGGCATGCGGATCGAGTCGGGCGTCAAGTCCGAGTAGCAGCCAGCAACCCCTCGCACGCATCCCCCGCGTGCGAGTCGTCCCCCCAGCGTCCAGCCTCTACTTCAATCCCAAAACACGCTTCACAGCGGCCCACGCGGTCGCCGGAGCATCAGCGCCCCGATGTTCCGTCTAGGCCGCGCGATCGGCTTACGGCAGCTCTGCGGTGAGATCGCCGTACGACTCGGGCCGACGATCCCGGAAGAACTGCCACACGCGGCGAACCTCTTCGATGACCGACAGATCGAGATCGGAGACAACCAGCTCATCGTTGTCTTCGCTGGCGACGGACAGGAAGTTGCCGCGCGGATCGACGAAGTAGCTTGTGCCGTAGAACTTGCCGATGTTCCACGGAGCCTCGGTGCCAACGCGGTTGATACAGCCCATGTAGTAGCCGTTGGCGACGGCGTGCGCGGGCTGCTCTAGCTTCCACAGGTACTGCGACAGACCGGCGACGGTGGCGGACGGATTGAAGACGATCTCTGCACCGTGCAGGCCAAGCGCGCGCGCACCTTCGGGGAAGTGACGGTCGTAGCAGATGTAGACGCCGATGGTGATGCCCGAGCTGAGCTTGAACACCGGCAGGCCGAGGTTGCCGGGCTTAAAGAAGAACTTTTCCCAAAATCCCGAGGTGTGCGGGATGTGGATCTTGCGGTACTTGCCCAGGTAGGTGCCGTCGTGATCGAGCACAGCAGCGGTGTTGTAATAGACGCCAGCCATGGCGCGCTCGTAGACGGGAATGACCATCGCCATGCCGTACTTTTTGGCGATCGGGGCCAGGCGCTCGACGGTCGGTCCCGGCACAGGCTCTGCCGCATCGTACCAGCGACGATCCTGCGAGGGACAGAAGTACGGACCGTTGAAGATTTCCTGAAGACACAGGATCTGCACGCCGCGCTGACCCGCTTGCTCGATCAGCGGCAGGTGCTTTTGAAACATCGCCTCTTGAATCTCCGCGACGGAGCGAGACTCATCGTTTAGGGGGTTCGCGCACTGAATCAAGCCGGATCGCACGATCCGACGGCCAGAAGGTCCACAAGTCGTCATGGTTTCACCTCGTCTGCGGCGATACCACGGACGACGACGACGCGTAAAGCCTGTCTATTGCGGGTGCGCAGGCGGCAGCGCGGGACGAACGGCGGGGAAGACGTGCCGTGGGCCTTTTTTTAGCTCGAAGGAGATCTTGGGGATCATGATCTCGCCGACGGCTTCCGCGTGAAACTTGCTGTCGGCTTTGCCGTATACCGTCGAGGGAGCACCGGGCTCTTTGGAAACGGCGGCGCACACAGTCAGGTCGGCACCCCAGCGGCTGAAGACCTCGATGAACATGTGCCCATCGTCGGTGGTCTTGTTGCTGCCAATGATGTGCGCGTCTTTGGCCAGGCAGTCGCTGTCTTGGGCAACGTAGGCGTAGACGTGCTCACCGGCAGCGAGCGGCGGAACCTTGAGATCGCCAATCAGCTCGACTTCACAGTCTTTGGGATGCTCCGTCGGCGCAGGCGCAGCGGTCGGTGCAGGCGCAGCGGTCGGTGCGGGCGCAGCGGTCGGTGCGGGCGCAGCGGTCGGCGCAGGCGCAGCAGTCGGTGCAGGCGCAGCGGTCGGTGCGGGCGCAGGCGCAGCAGTCGGTTCCGTTTTGTTGCAGGCAGTCAGCGCAAGCCCGGTAAGAACCCAGGCAGCGAGCGTCATTCGAGAGAGCATGGAGAACGAACCTCCGCAGGGCGAAAAAGGAACGGGTCAGGCCGGGTTATGCAGGCGCGTCTGGCGGTCTCTTTTCAGCGACGATCAGAAGCTGGCGCGACTCGGTGCCGTAGAAGCGATTGCGCAGCTCGAAGTTGCCCGACACTTCCAGGACACGGAAGCCTGCGTGATGAAGGATCTTGCCGATCTCGTGGAGGCTGTAGACGCGAATCGAGATGTCTTGGACAAGCTGGCGACCGTCTTCGAGGATGATCTGACGCTGGACTTCGAGCCGCGACGTAAAGTAGTTGAAATCGACCTCTTCCAGCACGACGCAGCCGTGACCTTGCCACCACACGCGCGTCGGCAGATCGCCGATCAGGCAGTCTCGGTTTAGCAGGTCGAGGACGAAGCGACCGCCGGGCTTGAGCGATCGACAGATGCCCGAGGCCACACGCCGGTTGGTTTCGTCGTCGAAGTAGCCGAAGGTGCTAAAGAAGCAGTACGCACCGTCGAACTCGTTTTCAAACGTCATGTCGCGCATGTCGCCATGCACAAAATCGACGCTGACGCCGACGCGACGAGCAGCATCGGTGGCGCGAATCAGCAGCGGCAGCGACAGATCCAGTCCGACGGTGCGATAGCCGCGTGCAGCCAGCTCCATCGCGTGACGACCGTAGCCGCAGCCAATGTCGAGCAGGCGCGCGCCCGCCGGAAAATCGAACGCATTGAGCAGATACTCAACCTCGCGCTCGGTCTGCTGGGGCGTCAAAAACGGCAGCGTATGAAGGTAGTCTTCGTCGAAGATTTCCTCGAACCACTGCTTGCTGCGACGCTTTTTCTTTAGCTTGGTGTCTTCGCCAAAGTTCGGCAGCGATGCCGGAGTCGGCGCAGACGAAGGCTTCGACATAGGCACTGCCGCAACCGGAGCGGGCGCGGGTGCTGGCGTCGGAACGGAAACGGGCTTGGCCGCAGGCAGTGGAGGCGGTGCTGCCGGTCGCGTCGCCGCTGGTGGAGGCGGTGGCGGTGCCGGACGAGCCGCCGGAGGCGGTGGCGGCGCTGCTGGAGTCGCTGGAGCGGATGCTGAGCTTGGACGACGCGGACCGGAGTCTCGCGATGGACTCGGATCGGGAACCGGAACGGGAGCGAGCACCGGCGCGGGAACCGGCGCAGGCGCGGGCACATCCGCGAGGGTCGAAGCAGGCAGCGGTGCCGATTCGGTGGTGTCCCCTGACGTATCGATTTCGTCGGCAGAAACCGTGGTCACCGGGCCGCTGTCTGCGTCGTTGCCACTGTTCCAAGCGGCGTCAATCTCGCTGGTTTCGGATACCGCAGGTGGCGTCGCAGCCGAAGCAGCCCACGAGCTGGGATGTCCGTCGAGCGGCGGCGCACTGGTGATCGGATCTCCGGCGGTCGGTTCAGCGACGCGCTCTGCCACTGGCGTGCGCCCGGAAGCCAGCGCGTGGGCTTCATCGTGATCTTCGACGAGATGAAACTCTGCGTCGTCGAGATGCACAACCGGCGTGGCGCTGGATGGCGAGGCCGCTTCGGTAAACGGATCTTCGTGATCGTCAGAGCCGCTGCCTTCGCTCTGTCCCGCCGAGCGTCCCGAAGACATGCCGGCCAGGCTGCCTCCGCTCTGGTTCTGCACCGATACATGCAGCGAGTTGGCATTCGGCGAAGGCGACGAGCTAAGAACGGAGTCTCCGACGGACTGCTGCTGACCATCCATGGCCGCAGCGATCGCAGCAACCCGCGCTGGAATCGCCGAGCTGTCGTCGATGCTGGCCTTGGCATCTTCACCAAACGGCGAGTCATCGAAGATCACCGACGGAAGGCTGCCAACCTCAGCATGAGAAGGAGGCGGCGTGGCGTCGTCGATTTCCCCCGATGAGCTCTTCGCTTGCCCGGAGTTTGGCCTGAGCGAAGGGTTTACGCTCACCACATCAGGCAGCGAACCAGCCGTCGGTGGTAAATCGAAACCACCGTCTGAAAGCCCGGCCATGTCGCCCTGAACGTCCACATCGTCCGCGATCGATGGCTGCTTTTCGGCAGTCTCTTCTTCGGAGAACGCCGCATCCACCTGATCATCGAACGAGGGCATGGCCGAAGCAGGGGTTCTGCTACTGGCTGCGTCCTCTCGATCAAGGCCTGAGCTGGCCGGAGCCAGGACCGCCCCAACCTCGGCTAGCTCGTCTGGCTCGAACGACAAATCGTCGCTGGGAATGCGCTGCTTGGTGCTCAAGATGTCTGACCCTGTTTGCTTGGCGTTAGCTGCCCAATCGGTTGGCCCAAACGGACAACGGTGCCAGCGGGGACATCAATCGATGCCCGCCCTCGCTCAAAAAGCAGGATGACTGTCGAGCCCAGGTGAAATTTGCCAAGCTCCGCCCCCTTGCTGATTGGCTTTTCCTGGCCGTGTTCATAGATACACGCCCCCCGATCTGGCCCACCTGCTGGCGTAGCCAGGGCAGGCTCATAGCTTACCGTGATATTGCCCACGCCGGTAGCTGCGACCATCACAAGCGCAACTTCGCCAAACTCGGTTCGCATGTAGGTGACAAACCGCTCATTGCGCTGAAACAGCCGAGGTACGGTCCGCACCGACAGCGCATTCACCGGATAGCGCGCGCCCGGCACATGACGGTAGCCAATGACCTGTCCGTCGAGCGGGCTGTGAACGCGGTGATAGTTGTGCGGAGCCAGGTAAATCGTCGCGAACATGCCACCGACAAAGCGCCGTGCGGCCACCTCGTCATTGAGCAGTCCTGCGACGGTGTATTCTTGACCTTTGGCGTGAATGCACAGTCCATCTTCCGCGATGCCGTAGCCGCTGAGCACTCCGTCACACGGCGTAATCAGCGCGTTGTGCTGCGGCGAAATCGAGCGGGCACCTTCGGGAAGTGGACGACAGAAGAAGTCATCGAAGCGATCGAACTCACCGAGTGGACGATCCAGCTCGCCGAGGTCGATTCCGTATGCCAGCGAAAAGCCCCGATAGACCGGGTCACGCAGCGGACGAGGAAGCGGGAGTCGAGAGGCCCAGCCCATGCCACGGCTCCAAGCCTGCTTCGGTAGCCAATGAAGGAGTTCAGATGCGATACGGTCTGCGACGGGAAGTTTAGCTGACATACAAGCACTACTATGCGGACTTTGCGAAGGTTTTTCAATTCCTCCATTTTTGGTCGCCAAAGCACCTACAGGCAGGTGGCGGTGGCAGAGCAGAGCGAGTACAGTCAGCGCACAGCCCCGAGGCGCATTTCGCCAGTGGCTGCCCGAAGCCAACATGACGAGTCGCCTCTCCATGCTCCTTGCCAAGCCCAGCTCATCCCGTCAGAGCGACAGTCGCTCTGAAAAAGGCAGCGGAACCAAGCCGTCTCGATCGGATGGACGCGGCAATCCCGACGGTGACAGCGGCTTTTCGAGCGGCTCATCACCGAAGCTATGGCTGTTTTTGTTGCTGCTGATGCTGCTGGTTGGGCTGCCGAGGCTGCTTGGGCTGTCGGAAAAGCGCGTCTCGTATGATCAGTTCGCATCGATGGTCGAGCAGAGCAAGCTGCGTCGCGTCAGCTTCCAAGTCGATACGATCATCGGTGAAGGAAACGAAGGCGCAGCAGGTCGCGGACCGATCTATCGCACCGGACGGCTCGAGTCTGCCGAGCGAGAGCTGGTGCAAAAGCTGGTGGAAAAAAAGATTCCGTTTGATGCGGTGTCTACTCCGTCGCTGCTCGTCACGATCGGATCGTGGGTGCTGCCGATGGTGATGCTGTTCTTTTTGGCCAACTGGCTGATGCGACGCGGCGGTGGGCTCGGCGGGATCTCGAACTCGGTGTTCCAGTTTGGCAAAAACAAAGCCCAAGAGTGGGGCGAAGCAGGCACAGGTGTGACGTTTTCCGACGTGGCAGGACAGCGCGAAGCCAAGGCGGAGCTGGTTGAGATCATCGACTTTCTGACCTCGCCCGAGCGCTACACCAAGCTGGGCGGACACATTCCGCGCGGGGTGATCTTGGTCGGACCGCCGGGAACTGGCAAGACGCTGCTGGCACGCGCCGTCGCAGGAGAAGCCAAGGTTCCGTTCTTTTCGATCTCTGGATCGGAGTTTGTCGAGATGTTCGTGGGCGTCGGTGCAGCGCGGGTGCGTGATCTGTTTGCGCAGGCCAAGGAAAAGTCGCCGAGCATCATCTTCATCGACGAGCTGGATGCGATCGGTCGGGCGCGCGGCGTTGCAGGTCCGGTGGTGACGCACGAAGAACGGGAACAGACGCTCGATCAGCTGCTCACCGAGATGGATGGCTTTGACACGAGCACGAGCGTGATCATCATGGCAGCGACGAACCGGCCTGAGATCCTCGATCCGGCGCTGCTGCGTGCGGGTCGCTTTGATCGACGCGTGGTGGTCGATCGTCCGACGCTGGAAGATCGCGCCGAGATCCTGGAAGTTCACGCACGCAAAGTGGTGCTGGCTGACAGTGTGCGGCTCGACAAAGTGGCGGCGATGACGGCGGGGCTCGTCGGTGCGGATCTGGCCAACCTGGTCAATGAAGCGGCGCTGCTGGCAGCCCGACGCAAAGCCGAAGCGGTCGCGGACATCGACTTTCAAGAAGCGCTGGAGCGCGTGGTCGCAGGGCTGGAACGAAAATCGCGTCGGCTGTCTCCCAAAGACAAACAAGTGGTTGCCTATCACGAGTGCGGTCATGCGCTGGTTGCGACGAGCCTTCCGTCCGCTGATTCGGTAAAAAAGATCAGCATTGTGCCGCGAGGAATTGGCGCGCTCGGCTACACGATGCAGCAACCGAACGAAAAAGAAGGCGATCGCTATCTGCTCACACGGACGGAGCTGCTCGATCGGATCACGGTGCTGCTCGGTGGGCGCGCGGCGGAAGAAGAGCTTCTGACGGACATCTCGACGGGCGCACAAGACGACTTACAGCGCGCGACGACGCTGGCTCGACGAATGGTCAGCGAGTTTGGCATGTCGCAAGCACTGGGACTGCAAGCGTTCGACAGTGGCCGAGGTCAGTTTTTGGACACGCAAGGCTTTGCCAGCCGAGAGTTTAGCGACGAGACAGCCTGGGCCGTGGATCAGGAAGTTCGCGCGCTCCTAGAAAGCCAATATGAGCGAGCCCGTCAGCTGATCCGAAGCCATCGTCCCGCGATAGAGCTGGCCGTCAAAGAGCTGCTTGAACACGAGGTGCTCGACGGAGATCGCTTCCGTGACATCCTCGCCAATGAGCCTAAATGAGCCTAGAGGTGGCTGATGAGCGACTGCCGCACCCTGATTATCGACGATGAAGAGACGTATGCGCGGGCGCTCCAGCGACTGCTTGGCCGTCGGGGAATCGAAGCCGATGTCGCCACCACCGCTGCCGAGGGACTCCAGCGCGCGCGTCGTCATCCCTATCACTTGGTTGTGCTCGACTACATGCTGCCGGACGGAACGGGACTTGATCTGATTCCGCCGCTGCGACAGCTTCGTCCGACGCCAGCGGTGCTGATGATGACCGCGTACGGCACGATCGACAACGCGGTCGAAGCCATGCGTCGCGGTGCCAGCGACTACGTGCCCAAGTCCACCGCGCTGGCCGATGTCGTCGAGCGAGTGATTGAAGCAGAGCGAGTGGCTCGGGCGGCGCTCAAAGCAACACCAGCTCCGTCAGCCACGAGCCAGAGCGGGCTGGCACAAGAGTTTTTGGGGGATTCTCCGAGCATTCGAGAGGTTCGGACGCGCATTCAAGAAGTCGCGCAGTCTCCCGATACGACGGTGCTTCTGTGTGGGGAAAGTGGCACCGGCAAAGGCGTCGGAGCGCGCGCGATTCATGCGCTGTCGGCCCGAGCCGCTGAGCCGTTTGTCGCGATTGACTGTGTTGCCCTGCCCGCTCCGCTCGCCGAAAGTGAGCTGTTTGGTCACGAAAAAGGTGCGTTTACCGGCGCAGAGCGGCTCAAGCCCGGACGACTGGAAGTGGCAGGTCGCGGCACGGTGCTGCTCGACGAGATCGGCGACATGGAGCCGGTGCTGCAAGGCAAGCTGCTGCGGGTGCTGGAAGAGCGAACCTTCGAGCGCGTCGGTGGCGTCCGTCCGATTCAACTCGAAGCGCGGGTGGTGGCCGCATCACACCGAGATCTGTCGCAGCTCGTCGCGGAAAAGAAGTTCCGGCTCGATCTGTATCACCGGCTGTCGGTGTTTCCGATTCAGATTCCCGCGCTGCGCGATCGGGGCGACGACATTGTGCTGCTGGCACAACACTTTTTGACCGAGTTCGGCGATCGCATGGGCAAAAAGCTGGAGCTGCATCGCGAAGCCTGCGAGCTGCTTCTGCGCTATGACTTTCCCGGTAACGTCCGAGAGCTGCGGAACCTGATGGAGCGGGCTGCGATCCTCGGTCCCGTCGGTGCAGGGCTGATCACGCCAGAGCTTTTGCCGCAGCGTGTGTCGGAAATCACGGTGCAAAGACAGCTTGTGACGCCGCAAGCGCTGGGTACCAAGACCGACGGTGGACTGACGGTGACGTTCGAGCCCGGTCGCGACACGCTGGAAAACCTAGAGCGACGACTGCTGGAAGAAGCGCTGCGGATGGCGGGTGGCAAGAAGGTGAAAGCGGCGGAAATCCTCGGAATCTCGCGCTTTGCGCTGCTGCGTCGCGTCGAAAAATACGGCCTGAGCTAGTCGCTCGGCGAGCTACTGTTTCGACGACGAAGCCCGCGTCGCCAGCAGCCGAGAGATCGCGCTACCGAGGCTTCGTCCCGACAGCGGTCCGACGAACGCTTGGCGAATGACTCGCTGTTCATCGATGAGCAGCGTCAGCGGCTGAACCGAAACGCCCAGTCCGTCGCGAAGCCGATCGGTTCCCAGTCGCAGCAGCGGTCTGTTTCGCCACAGCAGCGGCTGCGCGGAAAGAAACGGAATCAGTTCACTTCCGTCTCCTTCGTGATCTGCGACCACCAAAAAGCGCACGGATGGCTCACTTTTCCATGCGTCGAGAAGTCGCGCCAGCAGCGGCAGCTCCTCGACGCAGGGCACACAGCGAGGCGACCACAGATGAAGCACCGTCACCGGCACGCTGTCGAGCGCTCGCGGCTGCCAGCGCTGCTGCGACGGAGTCCACGCCTGAAGATCGTCGATACGCAGTCGCCGATGAAGCAGCTCAGACTCGATAGCCCACGATGAGCCAGCCGACGGAACATCCGCACGTCCGGGCAGCGTCAGCGTCAGTGACCATCCGAGCCAGATCCAGATCAGCCGTCGTCGCCACATCGCAAGCCTAACGAGCCGAAGCAGTCACCGATAGCAAGATGTGACCGTGTCCCGAGCAGATCAGGTGCCCGTCGGTATCGCTCTCAGACCAGGCATCGCGTGAGACGGTGACTCCGGCGGTCCAGCCGAGCACACAGGTTTCATCCAAGTAGCCACTCTGACCGGGACGAACCATCAGCGCGTGAAGCTCACTCGGAGATCGCAAGACCAGCTCACCCGGGCCCACGAGTCGCAGCGACGGAAGATCACCCTCTTGCTGCACTGTCGTGACAGGAACCGGCAACAGCGACGGAGAACACGCACACAGCGCTGACTCACAAACCCGCAGCTCTTCTCCGTCGGCCAGCGAGAGCGGAATAAAGCGGCCTCCTTGCGGCGACAGCAGCAGCGATCCGCGACCTTCGGCCCGAAACAGCGCGACGGCACCGGCAGTAGGCTCGCCTTCTTCTTCTTCTTCTTCTTCGGAACCGAGCGGCACAAAGTCGAGCGTGCCCATGCTGGCCACGACGCCATCCCCACGCAGCAGGACATGACCGACGACTTGGACCAAGAGCAGTCCGTCGCTGGTCAGGGAAAACGCGGCGGGCGCTTCTCCGATCGTCGTGGCAGCCAGCACATCAGACAAAGGTGGAGCCGTCGGTGGTGGCAATTCTTCGATCAGCGGCTGCACAATGCGTGGCGGACGCAGCGACGGAAGATCGGCAAGCTCAAGCGCATCGCCAGGCTGCGTCCCAAGCTTCGCGTCAACTTCGGCGACAAGCTCGTGCTGTCCGGCGCGAAGAAGAATCGGTCGCGCTTCGATCAGACGTCCCGCGCGAAACAGCGCCAAGCCGTAGTAGCTGAGCGCGCGAATGTTGTCCGGCTCACTGCGAACGACGAGCGCCAGATGAATCACGGCTTGCTCGGGCTGATTGCGACGAAGCTCACACAGGCCCAGGTTCAGTCGCAGCGCTGGATCGGCAGGATGTTCGCTGACCAGTCGTGAATACACCGCGTACGCTTCATCGACCTGACCGCTCTGAAAGCGAAGCAGTCCAAGCAGGTTGAGCGCACGCATATCCGACGGAGAAATCCGCAGCGCAGCCGCAATCTCGGCACCGGCTTCCGCCATCTTGCCTCTGCGCAGCAGCTCTCCAGCGGTCGTTAAGTGCTCAAGTAGGTTCGAGTCAGCATCCATGGCCAGCCCTCGATACTACAACCAGCCGATGGGCTGTGTCTGATGATCGACGCGCGGCAGGCTCGCCAGCAGGTCGGAAAGCGGCACACCGAGCGCGGGATGCACCAGCGAAGGCGCCAAATCGAGCACAGGACGCAGCGCAAACGCACGCTCATGTAGGCGCGGATGCGGAACCACCAAGTCGCTTGTGACCATCACCACGTCGCCCTGCGTGCCAAGCAGCAGCATGTCCAGATCGAGCGTTCGCGGCTGATCGCGCTCACCGTCTCGAAATCGTCCGGCATGACGCTCGATGCAATGCAGCACAGCGAGCAGCTTATCGGGCAGAAGCTCAGTCGCCAGCCACAGCGCCGCATTCAGATAACGAGGCTGCGGCGGACCGCCCACGGGCTCGGTTTCATACACTGCGGAGCGCGCCTGCACTTTGCCAATCTGCATCAGCTCTTGCGCCGCCGCTCGCAGATAACGCAGCCGATCGCCGACGTTTGATCCAAGCCCGATCACCGCGTCCATGCTGCGCTCTCTTTGCCCAAGACGGACGTGGATGGCGCGGACTGCTCTTCCGCTGCCGAAACGGTCACATACGTCGGCAGCGCGCTCGCCAGGTGCGCGGTCTGTCCGCTTTCAAGCAGCGTCCGTCCTAGCTGCGCCAACACCAGCGGATCGGGCGCGTGCTCACTCGGCTGCTGCGAGCGAAGCGACAGACCCAGCTCGGGATAACGCGCAATGCCACCGCCACACGGCCACAGCTCCGACGCAACCTCCCGCAGGATCGTCCCAAGCTCGGCAGGACGCCACGCCGCATCAGTCAGGAGCTGCGGATGCTTGGTCAGCACGGACACAAGCTGCGGACTCGGATTGTGCGACGGAACAAGCTGCACGTACACCTGACCGCGAAACGCATCTTGCGCTGCCAGCACCGAGCCGTGCGCGCGATGCGGCTCAGCCAGCGCACGCAGCGACGACACCATCACAAGCGGGATCGACAGCGCGTAGCACAGCCCTTTTGCCGTCGCACAGCCAATTCGCAGCCCGGTAAACGATCCCGGTCCAGCGCTCAGCGCCACCGCATCCAGCTCTTTGATGACAAGCCCAAGCTCTGCCAGACAGTCCGACAGAATCGACAGCAGCATGTCCGAGTGCGTGGTCACCGCAAGCTGTCGTCGCGCAGAGCGTCCGCTGTCCGTGTCGAGGATCGCGACCCCACAGAGCTGCGTCGCTGTATCGATGGCCAAGATCTTCACGGCGCGGGTTTTATCACGTCTGTTTGTCCAGGTTCTATCCAGCTTCTATCCAGCTTTTAGGGCTCGCGCTGCGCATCGGCTGCTTGCGCCAAGTCATCTGGCACAGCGACGGAACGTCCAGGCTCCGCCGAGTCAGAGATCACCCGTCCATCTTTGAGCGCAACCCGCCGACTCGCGCGCTCGGCAAACAGCGGATCGTGCGTCACCATCACCAGCGTCGTGCCTTGCTCGCGGTTGAGCTTCTCGAACAGCTGGATCACGATCTCTCCGTTTTTGCTATCGAGGTTTCCCGTCGGCTCGTCCGCCAGCAAAATCGTCGGCTTCCCCGCGAGCGCTCGCGCAATCGACACCCGCTGCTGCTGACCGCCCGAAAGCTCGTTGGGACGACGCTTGCCCAGCTCGCCAAGGCCCAGGTATTCCAGCGTATCGCTCGCTTGTTTTTGCGCGCGGACGCTTGAAAATCCCCGTCGCAGCATCGGAATCATCACGTTTTCTTGCACCGAAAACTCTGGCAGCAGAAAGTGAAACTGGAACACATAGCCGAGCTTGTCGTTGCGTAGCGCTGCGCGATCATCGTCGCTGAGCATGCTGGTATCGCGTCCTTCGATCAGCACTTGTCCCGACGTGGGCTTGTCGAGAACTCCGAGCAGATACAGCAGCGTGCTCTTGCCTGAGCCGCTGTGTCCCGTCAGTGCGACAAACTCTCCGCGACGGATGTGAAGCGAGATGTGATCCAAGATCACCTGCTGCACTTTTTCACCGAGCGTCCGCACCAGATCGCGCGTCTCGACGACCACGTCGCTCATCAGATCTGACCTCGCAGCACATCGACGGGCTCGACGCGACTCGCGCGCACCGCCGGGAGCAAGCTGGCACTGATTCCCGTCACCAGCGCAAACACCGTCCCGTACAGATAAAACATCGGATCTTTGTAGACGAGAAACGTGCTCGTCTTCACCAGCGCCTCGGTCTTCACCTTGAGCGTTCCCAAAAACTCGACGAGCTGCCAGCCACACAAGTCCCCGAGCACCGCACCGAGCAGCGCGACGATGACGCCTTGAATCAAAAAGACCAGCAAGATGTCTCGCCGACGCAGACCGACGGAGCGCAAGATCGCAATGTCGCGCGTCTTTTGCAGCACGATCATGATCTGAACCGCCAAAATCCCGAAGCCACCGACGACGAGAATCGCGGCAATGACCATGTTGATGATCATGTTTTGCATATCGAACAGCGCCAGGAAGTTCGCGTTCGCTTCTTGCCAGCTCTCGACGTCGTAGCCCGTGATTCGTTCCAGTCGCAGCGCCAGCTTTTGGCTTTCAAACGGATTCCACAGTCGCAGCTCGATTCGTCCAACGACATCGGCGCGACGCAAGACCGTCTGAGCCGTCGTCAGGTTCACATACACCCGCGTCTTGTCGATCGGCGGCACGCCCGCTTCATAAATCGCCACCACTTTCAGGTTCTGCGGCACGCCTCCGGGCGCCACGATGCGAGCCTGATCTCCGACGCGCACACCGAGCTTTTCCGCCACACCCGAGCCCATCGCGATTCCGTCGGGCGTAATCGCCAGCGTTCGCCACGATCCACTCTGCACATAGCGTCCGAGCGGCGTACACGCTTCCTGCTCGAGCGGAACCACCCCGCGCATATCGACGCCCAGATCGACCGTCCCCGCCGACACAATCGCTTGACCCGTCAGCGACGTACACGCCGCTTCCACTTGCGGCATTTCTTGCAACGCTCGTCGCAGATCCCGAGGCCGCTTCACCCGCGTCACCCGATCTGATGGCTGCTCATGATGCACAAACTTGGCGATTCGCTGTCCATCGAGCGCCGTCTCAAGCAGCCCTTTTTGCGAGCCCAGCTCTTTGTCGTACAGCGTGACGTGCGGCGACACCTTCAGGATTTCGCCTTTGAACTTCTGCTGAAAGCCCTGCATCACCGCGTTCATCGCGATGAGCACCAGCACGCCAAGCGCAACCCCGCCGAGCGCAATCCCGTTGAGCAGCTTGCGTTCCCAGAGCTGTCGCAGCGCGATAAAGATCACGAGCCGCATCCGATTCCTCGCGAAAACTGACCGACGATCATGGACAACGTCCGCTAGCGACTGGCCGCTTTCATCGTCGCGGACACGCGCTTTCCTTCCGACAGAAGCTCTTCTTCATCGAGCGCAACCACCGCACCTTCGGACAGACCTTCGAGCAGCTCGACGGACACCAGATCACGGATACCGACCTTGACCGCTTGACGATGAAGTCTTCCGTCGCTGCCAATCAGCCAAACGTGCGCTCCACCTTTGTCTCGCACCGCGTCGGACGCTACCAGCAGCGCGTTTTCGTGCTTGCGGACGATGATGTTGATCTCGGCGGTCATGCCCGGCAAAAGCCCTGGCACTTTTTCATCGAATTCCAGGTCCACTTCAAACGACTTTCGATCGCGATCTGCGTCGGGGAGAATCCGGGCAACGTGCGCCGGAAACACCTTGCCCTCGAACGCATAGAGTCGCACTGACGCTGACATCTGCGCCCGAACCCGACCGATGTCGCTCTCATCGACGCGCGATTCGATCCACAGCTTGGTCAGATCGCCGATCTTCAGCAGGTTTTGGTTCATCGCCACCACCTCGCCGTTTTCGATCCGTCGCTTGAGCACGACTCCAGCCATCGGCGCGCGCACCTCGGCATCCCGCGCCCGCGCTCGCAAGCTATCGACGCCCGCTTTGCTGCGCAGCCGATCCGCACGCAAGGCAATCCGCACATCCTGCGTCTGCGCTTTGATCGTGCTGATCTGGGCTTCCAGCGCTGCCACCTGCGTCCGGGCTCGCTCGACTTCCAGCGCGACACCAGCCCCTGACTTGTTCAGCCGATCGGCGCGATCCAAGTCCGCTTTGGCCTGGGCCAGCTGCGCGCGCAGTGCCGATTCCTGTCCAGCCAGCGCTGCCACCTGCGGAGCCGTCGAGGCTCGCTCCGTCGCGGCATCCAGCTCGGCTCTACCGCGAGTGACATCAAAGTTCAGCGTCGGCGCATCGATCCGCGCCAGGAGCTGATCGGCTTCGACCTGATCGCCTTCTTTGACCAGAAGCTGCGCCACCGGCCCGGACATGCGCGCTTTGACATCGACGCGCTCGACGGCCTCAATCGTGCCCGATGCGTAGACCGCTTCGACCGCCACACCGCGCGCTACCGCCGTCGCTGAGACCGGAATCGGTCGCAAAAATTTGCTATACGCTCCTGCCGAGACAAGAACGACGACAACAGGTATCAGCACCCAGCGTGTTTGCATGGTCGATGGTGAAACAGTAGACGCCACGGCCACAGATGGAACGCCAAAAAACAAACGGCCCGGACAGAACATCCGAGCCGCATTCCGATAGGCGTACGACGACTTGGACTAGCCCGGCGTCGGTGCAACCGGCGGAATCAAGATGATCACGTCACGCGAGTCAAGGTTGGCGCAGCCACCGGCTCGCACGCGAATCGTTGCGTGGAACACCTGCGGACGGAACGTCTCTTTGATGATCTCGTTGTGCGCCGTCACGTTGAAGCGCACGTAGCTGCCCGGCACCACCTTGGTAAAGCCTTTTTCCGTCATCACCGGAGCCGGAATAAACGGCGGCGGCGGCGGCGGCAGCGCATCGAGCGGCTTGATGCTCTGGATGAAATCAGCGGTGGTCTTTCCGTCGGGAAGCAGCTCTCCCTTTTCGCCTTGTTTTTCACCGACGACATCCGTCACGACATCAAAGCTCGCAAACTGCGCAAGCTGCGCGATGCCTGCTGTGACCTGATCACCGACGCCAGTTCCGTTTGACTCGACCTTGAAGACGAGCGGGCACAGACCGTTGGCATCGGGCTCTTCTCCCGCGCCACGCAGACCCGTGCAGCACTTGCCAGCCGCGCAGCCATTTGGGCGCATCGGAACGTCCCACGCCTCGGGAGGCACCATCGCGCCGGTTTCCTTGGCGAAGTAGATCAGATCCTTGGTGCCGCTACAGTTTTCATCCGACGAGAGCTGCGCCGAGATTCCCACCGACTTGGCGCAGATCTTGTTCATTGCTTCCGCCGTTTGCTGTCGAGAGTGCGCATACTTCGCAACTTCTCCCGAATAGCTGACCGGCGAGCCAAAGCAGTTGCGCGGCGGCGAGTCACCGACATCGTGGAACGAAGCATCGGTAATCGACACAACCACCGGGAGAGCACCGTCGCGGAACTCCACGCCACCGATGCCTTTGTGATTGGCCGGGACGTTGGCGCCTGCGTTCATCTGACCGTCTCCGGTCGCGATCTGATACAGCGCTTCCATCTGGCCTTCCGGCGTATCGGCGCCACAACCCACTGGCGAGCTTCCACGCAGAAGTCCCTGCACACCAGCCTGCGCCTTCATCACATCGTCCGTCATCGGCTGCGTCAGGATGAGCGGCTGATCGTGGTTGCCGTTGCAGCCCGGCGAGCCGTAGCTCCCGTAGGGCCAGTCATCGACAGAGCCGACCCCGAACCAAGCATCTTTGGCCGCCGAGGCCTTCACGCCGGGAATGATGGTGCTCTGCAAGCTGCGCACAAGCTGGCTGATGCAGCCGCCCATGCTGCCCGTGGTATCGACGGCAAAGAACACATCCAGCGACTGAACCTGCGTCGAAAACGTCAGCGGCTTGGTCTGCGGCGAGATCTTGTACGGAAGGTTGAAGAAGAAGTCCTGCGAGTTCCCCGTCGTGCGCAGCCACACCACGGTCAGGTTGGCCACCGTCGCTAGCTCTCGGCCACCGTCGGTGACTTTGGCGAAGACTTTGGTGAAGTCCACCTTGTTTTTGTCCAAGATCGTGCTCTTGAACGTCGGTCCGCTGAACTTGCCGACGGCCGTGTTGTCCAGCGACCAGCGCACTTTTCGGGTAAAGTCAGCGCTTGAACCGTCGGAATACAGACCGCGCACCGTGAATGGCTTGGTGCCTTCGGTGTTCAGGTCCACAAGAAGGATGTCGTTGTTCGGCTTCAGCGTGAGCGACACGAGTCGCGGCTGATCCGGATTTTCTTCATCCAGTGACTGCTCACCTTCGCCACGACCACCTTGGCCGCACGTAAGCTGCGAGCACATTCCCAAGCAGCCGAGCAGTAGTGCCGACCGTGCCACGCGTGCCGTCCGTCGAAGTGACGAAGCAGCTCGGAAAGGGTTTGGTTCCATCGTCGATGCCACCGACTGAGGAACTGAGGACTGGCTTTCAGAACGACGTTCGGACATGGCGAAATCCTCCCTACTTCCGCCCACCCTAGTACGAACGCAAGCGACATTTCAACACGGAATCCGGCATGTCGTGTCTGGCGCAGCTTGTGGGGCAAAATCGGCCAAAAGCGGGCTCCTTTCTGCGCAAAATCGACGAACGCGCGCTCCATTGACAGTCGGCGCTGGGGCGTGTTACCCGAAGAACTGACTGCACCACGCTGTGCATAACCACATCGATAGGAGCCCGAATCCATGGCCAACGCTGCTTCTGCTTCGTCCGCAACCGATCTGTTCGACAACCTCCTTCCCCCGGCGATCGCGACTACGCCAGACGCGGCGCGCGAAGTGAACGCGATCTATCAGTTCAAGGTCACGGGCGAAGGCGGCGGCGAGTGGAGCGTTGACCTCTCGGCCTCGGGACCGAAGATCACCAAGGGCGTTGTGCCCGGCGCGAACTGCACCCTCGAGCTGGCCAACTCTGACCTGCTCGGCCTGATGAAGAACCCGGCGCTCGGCATGCAGCTGTTTATGACCGGCAAGCTGAAGGTGTCGGGCGATCCGATGCTGGCGATGAAGCTGCAGAAGCTGTTCGCTCTCATCAAGTAGCACCGACGGTCGGTTCCAGCCTTACTTCCCACGTACAACCTCTCAGCGATTACAGACCACATATCCATGCAGCCGCTCTCTGGCGTTCGCGTCCTGGACTTGTCGCGGCTTCTTCCTGGTCCTTTTGCCACCCTGGTGCTGTCGGACTTGGGTGCGCAGGTCGATAAGGTCGAAGATCCGCATGTCGGTGACTATCTGCGACTGATGCCGCCGCTTGGCCCGAGCACCGGAGAAGATCCGGGCCTGTCGGGTCGGTTCGTGGCGCTCAATCGCGACAAGCGCTCGCTGTGCCTGGATCTGAAGCATCCAGAAGGTCGCCGCGCGCTGCTTCGGCTCTTGCCGCACTATCACGTCCTCGTCGAAAGCTTCCGGCCCGGCGTAATCGATCGGCTGGGACTTGGGATCGATGTGCTGCACGCGCACAATCCAAAGCTGGTGGTGTGCTCGATCTCGGGCTATGGGCAAGACGGACCGTATCGAGAGCGCGCAGGACACGACCTCAACTACGCGGCGCTCGCGGGGGTGCTGTCGATGTCGGGGGAAGGTCCAGACAGGCCGCCGCATCCGCTGCCGATTCAGCTTGCCGACATCGGAGGCGGCGCGCTGTGGTCGGTGGTGGGCATCTTGGCGGCGCTGCGCAAGGCGGAACAGACCGGACAAGGCAGTCAGCTCGACATTGCGATGTCCGAAGGAGCGCTGAGCTTTCTGATTCCTGACCTCGGGAACTTGGATGTGCTGCCCGAAGGTGAGGAGCCCGAGCGGGGAGCGGATCTGCTGACCGGCGGCGCTGCGTGTTACGGCGTCTATCGCACACGCGACGACAAGTTCTTGGCCGTCGCAGCGCTGGAGCCAAAGTTTTGGGCCAACCTAAACCACGCACTCGGACGAGCGATTGATCCGAGTGAGCTGCTCGCGCCAGCCGATGAACAAGTGAAGATCCGTGCCGAGCTGGCTGCGATCTTTTTGCAAAAGACCCGCGCCGAGTGGGAAGTGATCTTTGCGAAGACCGATGCCTGCGTCGAGCCCGTGCTTTCTCCGCGAGAGACGCGACAGCATCCGCTTCATCAAGCGCGCGCGGTGTTTTTCGACGGAAATCCTTCGGAAGATCGCGCTGCGGGACCGCTGCCTCAGGTTCGGACGCCGCTGCGACCTCGGAACCTGCCGTGTGGCAAGCCGCCGCTGCATGGACAAGACAGCTGCGCCATTTTGCAAGAAGCAGGCTTTGACCAGACCGACATCGAACAGCTCCTCAAGCTGAGCGTGACAAAATAGCCATGGTTCTTTCCGGTTACGAAAATCCCATCACGTTGTTCGGTGTGTACTTTTCCCGAGCCAAAGAAGACGTTACGCACGATCCAACGGCGCTCTCGCTGGCTACGGCGACTGCCGATGGTGTTCCGTCGGTGCGAATGGTGTTGCTCAAAGCCATCGACGAGCGTGGACTGGTGTTTTTTACCAACTACGACTCACGCAAGGGTCATGAGCTTGCGCACAATCCCCACGCGGCGATGTGCTTTTACTGGCCGAAGCAGGAAGTGCAGGTTCGCGTCGAAGGAACCATCGAGCGACTGAGCGACGAAGACTCCGATGCGTACTTTCGCAGCCGTCCGCGCCTGAGCCAAGTTGGAGCGTGGGCATCGCAGCAGAGCGCACCACTGCGGGCTCGAGAGCTGCTGCTCAAGCGCGTGTCAGAGACGGAAGCGCGCTTTGAAGGCGTCGAGATTCCACGTCCCGCAAACTGGGGCGGAATCCTGCTTGTGCCAAGGAAGATGGAGTTTTGGCAAGGTCACCCCGGACGCCTGCACGATCGCTTGGTCTACGAGCGACAAGGGGAAGGCTGGACGACCTCGCGACTGTATCCGTAAGGAACGAATCAGGCGCCGTGGCACTTCTTGAACTTTTTGCCACTGCCGCATGAGCACGGATCGTTGCGACCGATCTTGGGATCTGGGCGAATGAACGGCTGACGGGCCAAAAACACGCTCGGATCCAGGTCGTCGTGATGATGGTCGTGATCGTGGCTACAGCCGGGGCCGTGGACGTGCTCGGACGGGGGAACAGCGGACGCTTTGCTCATGCACGGCACTATAATCAGTCGTCGTCTGTCGTGCTTGAAAATGTCGTATGCGCGCGGGCTGACCCGGCATTGTCCGTATCGAGCCAGCGGCATTCCATGATATCGAGAAGGCGTGGCGCTCGTCGTCGTCACGAATGAAGGAGCCTGTATGTCCGCAAACTCTCTTCCTCGCCTTTCGGAGCGTGGTCGCAATGCGCCAGCCAGTCCGATTCGCAAGCTCGAACCGCTCGCGCGGGCCGCAACCGAGCGAGGCCTGAAGATCTATCACCTAAACATTGGCCAGCCGGATATCGCAACTCCGACGGCCTTTTTGCAAAAAGCCCGGCTCGAAGCGGGCGAAGTGCTCAGCTACTCTCCGTCAGCGGGTCTGTATTCCTACCGACAAGCGCTGGCGCGTTACTATAACTCGCTCGGGATGGCGGTTCCGATCGAGGAGCGCGACCTGCTGATCACGACGGGCGGATCAGAAGCCATCTTCTTTACGCTGCTTGCGATCTGCGATCCTGGCGACGAAGTCATCACGCCTGAGCCGTTTTATCCAAACTACGGCATGTTCACGCTGATGGCCGGTGCAGAGCTGAAGACGCTCCCGACGCGCATCGAAGACGGATTCCGTCTGCCTTCGCCAGAAGAGTTTGCCAAAGCCGTCACGCCGAAGACGCGAGCGATCTTGCTGTGCAATCCATCCAATCCGACGGGCGCGGTCTATAGTCGCGAGGCGCTGGCGCAAGTCGTCGCGCTGTGTCGGAAGCACAACCTGACGCTCATCTGCGACGAGGTCTATCGCGACTTCGTCTACGGCAACCAAAAGAAACAAAGCGTGCTGGAGCTTCCCGAGGCTGCCGATGTCACCGTCGTCATTGACTCGCTGTCGAAGCGCTTTTCCGCCTGTGGTGCGCGCATTGGCTGTCTGACCAGCAAGCGAGCCGACATCCTGGATGCCGCGACGCGCTTTGCGATGAGCCGACTGTCGCCGCCGACGCTGGGACAGCTTGGTGGCATGGCTGCGATCGAAGATCCTGGACCGTTTGTAGACGGAATGATCGACGAGTTCCGTCGCCGTCGCGATGTCCTGTCGGAAGAGCTGGCCAAGCTAAAAGGCGTGCTGGCACCCGAGGCGCAGGGTGCGTTTTATCTGATGACGCGGCTGCCCGTCGATTCGGCGGAGCGCTTTTGCTCGTGGCTGCTGTCCGATTTTTCTCATCAAGGTGAGACGGTGATGCTCGCGCCTGGACCTGGCTTTTATCGTTCGCCCGGCGCGGGTCAAAGCGAAGTCCGCATCGCGTATGTGCTCGCCGAAGCGCCGCTGCGTCGCGCCGTCGAGCTGCTCGGACGCGCGCTGCTCGCCTATCCGGGTCGCATCGAGGCACAGACATGACCGAGGCCGTTCAGTCGCTGCAAGCGCTGCTCGGACGCATCAGCGGCTTTTTCGATATCTTCGATCTGTCGTTCATCGTCTCGGGCGCGAGCAGCCTGACGGCCTTGGTGCTGATCTATAAGCTGCACGGTCCAGCGGCTTTTCCCGATTGGGTCTCGGGAGGCTACGGCGGTGCGCTGATCGTGCTCGGCTGCTACGTGCTCGGCATCTTGAGCTTTGTCCTTGGACGGCTGCTGCGACGGCTGGTGATGCTGGCTGTGTCGCGCGCGCCGTTTGCGACCAGGCTGACGAAGCAAGTGGGCGACGCCATCCTCCAGCATGAGCTACAGCCGCGCAGCGACGACATCAGCCCGCAAGCCCGATGTCTGCGCGTCATCCAGGACAAGTATCAGCCCGGCGCAAAGCCCACCGAGGACGTGCGTCGATCCGCGCTGCGTCTGTACACGCTGATGTGGACGCAGGTCCGTCAGCAAATGGATCTGGCACCGTCGCAAGTGCTGCTCAATCGCTACTGGGTGATGGCTGCTTTGTGCGACGGAATGATTGTCTCGTCGCTGTTGTGGCTGACCGTGCTGCTCACGTCGCGCGCTCGACTGGAACACATGCAGCTTGGCTTTTTGGCATGGGTCGGGCTCGCACTGTCTGCGCTGTCGATGGCGCTGTTTCTCAAAGAAGCCGAGCGCTACTCGTCGGTGCAGGTTGACGATTTGGTATCTACGCTGGCGTGGTCACAGTCACGTCCTACGGCTCAAGCAGTCGTCACACCGTCATCCACAGCCGGTTCTGCTTCGTCTGCACCGTCTACTCCTGCTTCGTCTGCGCCCGCTGCCAGCGAATCATCACATCCCGGCCAGCCAACCCAGTAACGTCGCTGCGGTGACAGCGCCAGCGCCTGATCAATCGCAAAGAGCAGCGGCCTGACCGTCTCTTTGTCAAACGCCGACAGAGCCACCGCTTCCCGATCGTGCGGCAGCGACGCAAATCCTTCGGCATCCAGCTTGTCGATCTTGTTATAGACGAGCAGCCTCGGCTTATCGGACAGCTCCAGCTCGAACAGGATCTTTTCGACCGAGCGTCGCTGTTCTTCCATCGCTGGATCGCTCGCGTCGAGCACATGCATCAGCAGATCCGCTTCCGACAGCTCCTCGAGCGTCGCCCGAAACGCCGTCACCAGATCTTGCGGCAGATCCCGAATGAAGCCGACGGTATCGGTCAAGATCAGCTCACGCTCGTCGGGAAAGCGCATCCTTCGACTCGTCGGATCGAGCGTCGCAAACAGCTTGTCTTCGGCCAGCACGTCGCTCTTGGTCAGCGTGTTGAGCAGCGTCGATTTTCCCGCGTTCGTATATCCGACGATGCCAATCACCGGCAGCGCTCGTCGTCGTCGCATCTTCCGTCGCTCATGACGTTCCGACGACAGGTTATCAATCTGACGCTGAAGCAGCGTGATGCGCTCGCGGGCTCGACGACGATTGATCTCTAGCTTCGTCTCACCGGGACCGCGACCACCGATGCCGCCCGTCAGACGAGACATCATCGTGTTCTTTTCGATCAGCCGAGGCAGCGTGTACTTGAGCTGTGCCAGCTCGACCTGCATCTTTCCGTCGCGACTCTTCGCGTGCTGGGCAAAGATATCGAGGATGAGCATCGTCCGATCGATCACCTTCAGCGTCGTCGCGTCGCTGATCGTCCGAGCCTGCGCAGGCTGAAGCTCTTTGTCAAAGACCAGCACCGTCGCATCGTATTGCAGCGCGCGCAGCACCACTTCGTCGAGCTTGCCTTTCCCGAGCAGCGTCCGAGGATCAAGCTGATGCCGCTTCTGCGTCACCACATCCAGCACTTGCAGGCCCGCCGTTCGACACAGCTCTCGCAGCTCAGCGACGCGAGCGATTGGATTTTGTGACTCACCGCGATCTTTGGGATCGTCGCCGGTGCAGATGACGTGAACAACCAGCGCACGATCGCGACCGTCATCGACCACCGCTGCAGCTTGCGCCGCTTTTTGATACTCCGCTTCGAGCGCCGGAATCAGCTCGTCGAAGACCACGTCTTGCTGATGCAGAAGCTGCGACGGAAGCTCTCGCCACAGCTCACCTTGCGGATTGGGCGGCAGAAGGTGCGCCATAAACAGCCGCTCCGACCGTCCAGCGCGTCCGATGCCAATCGCCACCACCATATCGAGTCGCAGCTTGGCCAGATCGAGCAGATCGTCGCGGCTGAGCGGCTCGCCGTGAAGGTGCGTGTGAACCAGACGCAGACCGCGCAGACGACCACGACCGGCGCGCGCTCGTCCGAGATCGGGCAAAAACAGCTTTTGATGATCGCCGACGATGACGTGGGTGACGATTCCTGCGCGATCCAGCAAGACCCCGACCTGACGCTTCACCGTCGTCGAGCACTGACCCAGAAACGCGCCCAGCTCCTCTGACACCACTTCGCTTGGAGCCACCCGTCGCCGGTAAATTCGTTCCAGAAGCTGCTTATCGCTGGCCGACAGGCCGGTGAGGTTGCCGTGAAGCTGCTGCATCGAGGTTTCGCTAAATCACGCCCAGCACGTCTTCCATGCCGTAAATGCCCGCAGGCTGATGAACCACCCAGCGCGCAGCCATCAGTGCGCCACGCGCGAACACTTCGCGACTGTGCGCTCGATGCGTCAGCTCCAGTCGCTCGCCGGTTCCGAAAAAGAACGTGGTGTGCTCACCGACGACATCTCCGCCACGAATCGCCATCACGCCCAGCTCACCGGCTTCACGCGGACCGCTCAGCCCCGAGCGTCCGAAGCGCAGATCACTCTTTTTCGCCCGCGCACCTTCAATCGAGTCTGCCAACAGCAGCGCCGTTCCCGACGGTGCATCGCGCTTCCACTTGTGATGAAGCTCGACGATCTCTGCATCGTAGTCAGGAAGTGCCGTCGCTGCTCGCTTGAGCAGCGCAATCATCACGTTCATTCCCGGTGACATGTTCGCCGAACAGACCACTGGAACCCGATTGGCCGCCGAGTCTATCGACGCCAGCGCCGCCGCATGCAGCGAGGTTGTACCAATCACGAGCGGAGTATGGGTTTCCACCGACGCAGCCGCCAGCAGAGCCGTCCCAGCGGGAGACGAAAAATCAATCATCACATCGACGTTGGACAGCGCGCGCGCCAGATCGTCGGTCAGATCGATTCCGACTGGACCCATGCCGCACGACGGACCGATGTCGCGACCCAGGTGCGGATGATTCGCGGACTCGACGGCAGCCGTTAGCATCAGCTTCGGATCGCGATCCGAATCCACGCCCGACAAGAGCGCTCGCATGATCATCTGGCCCATGCGTCCGAATGCGCCATAAACCCCGACGCGCACGGGCAGGTTGATCTCAAGATTTAGCTCGCTACCGCCCTTCCCTGCCGTCGCGGACGATGGCTGGAACTGATCCGAAGACTCATCGGGATTGGTTCGCTCACTCGGGAACGATCCACCGCTCATGGAAGAAGCCTCAGCGACGCAAGCTCAGCCTGGAGCTTGGCACGGTTCGGGCTCGACATCGGAACCAGCGGCAGCCGCAGCACGTCGTCAAGCTGTCCGAGAAGATGCAGCGCAGCCTTCGCAGGAATCGGGTTGGGCTCGCAAAACAGCAAGTCACACAGCGGCACCAGGCGCTGATGAAGCTGTAGCGAATCGGCGTGCTGACCGCTTGCGAAGCGCTGCCAGACTTCCACCGTCTGCTGCGGCGCGACGTTTGACAGCACCGACACCGCCCCACTTGCGCCCACCGAGTACAGCGCGAAGTTTAGCGCATCTTCCCCCGACAACAGCGTCAAGCGATTCCCGAGCAGACGATGCAGGGTTTGCAGCCGAAGCACCGATCCCGACGCTTCCTTGAGCGACACGATTTCCGGCCTCTCAGCCAGTCGCGCCACCGTCTCGGGAAGCAGGTCACAGCCCGTCCGTCCCGGCACGTTGTAGAGCATGATCGGCGCACCCAGCGAGCACAGGCTCACAAAGTGCTGATACAGACCCTCTTGCGGCGGCTTGTTGTAGTACGGCGTCACTGCGAGCAGCCCATCGACGCCCGCAGCCAGCGCAGCCCGACCGAGCGCCAGCGAATTTGCCGTCGATGAAGATCCCACGCCAGCCAAGACTGGAACGCGCTGCGCCGCTGTCTCGACGACAATGCGAATCACGCGCGCTTGCTCTTCTGGCGACATCGTCGCTGCTTCGCCGGTGGTTCCGCAAGCGACCAGACCGGAAATCCCGCTCGCGATCTGCGAATCCACCAACCGACGCAAGCTCGGCTCGTCCAGCTCTGGTGAGGGACCACGGCCCGCTCGCATCGGCGTCACCAGCGCCGTAAATACGCCCCGAAAGCCCACACTGCTCGCCTGGGACATCGCTTGTTCCTCGACTTACTTCTTCTTGTTCTTCTTGCGCGCTTCTTTGGCGGCCTTGCGCTTGATCTTTTCGCGCTTCTTATCGACGCTCGGACGCGGTGCCGACCGACGGCCCTCGACCTGAGGCAGACCCGCCGCGCCCATCATCGCGCCCAGATCCATTCCCGCCATCTGCTTGAGCTTGCCGAGCGATCGCAGCCCCGGAATCTTCCCGAGCAGCCCCGCGTGCGCGCCCATGCTCAGCATCATCTGCCGCATCAGCGCGAACTTGTGCAGCAGCTCCATCACCTCAACTTCTTTGCGACCCGAGCCCCGCGCGATGCGACGAACCCGGCTCTCGACGTAGTTGGCGACCCGACGACGACCTTTGACCTGTCCGCCCGAGATCACCTGCTCCCACGAGGTCTCGATAAACAGCTCGGGCTGCCGTCGCTCCGTCATCGTCATCGAGCTGATCATCGCTTTGATCTTCACCAGCTCGCCGTCATCGATGTTTGCACCCTCGGGAAGCTGCATTCCGAACATCGGCATCTTCGCCAAGATGTCCTTGAGCGACCCAAGCTGCTGAATGACGCTGATCTGCTCGAGGAAGTCCTGCATGTCGAACTTCCCTTTGAGCATCCGCATCGCGTCTTGCTCAGCCTTCTGGGTATCGACGACTTGCTCGAAGTCCTTCATCAGGCCGACGATGTCGCCCATGCCCAGGATGCGGCTGGCCAGACCTTCGGGACGGAACTCCTCGATCTTGTCGAGGCTTTCACCGACGCCCAAGAAGCGAATCGGCTGACCCGTCACTTCGCGAATCGTCAGCGCCGCACCGCCACGCGCATCACCGTCGAGCTTGGTCAGAATAAAGCCCGTCGTCGCCACTCGGTCGTGGAACGTCCGCGCCGTATTCACCGCGTCCTGACCGATCATCGAATCGACGACCAAGAACACTTCTTGCGGTTTGACGCGCTGCTTGATCTGGTCCAGCTCGCGCATCAGCGGCTCGTCGATCGCCAGTCGGCCTGCGGTATCAAGCAGCACCACTTCGTAGCCCTTGGTGTAGGCGTACTTGTAGGCTTCGTCGCAGATCTCAACCGGGTTTTTGCCGTCGCCGGTAAACACCGTCATGCCGAGCTTGTCACCGATGACCTGAAGCTGCTGCACAGCGGCGGGACGATACACGTCCGCAGCGACGAGAAGTGGCTTGCGCTTGTGAATCTTATGCAGCCAGCGCGCCAGCTTTCCGACGGTGGTTGTCTTTCCTGAGCCTTGCAGACCGACCATCATGATGACGGTTGGACCCTTCTTCGCCCAGTTAAACTCCGTCGGGCCCCCTTCGGGGTTGCCCATCAGCGAGGTCAGCTCTTCCTGACAGATCTTGATGAAGTGCCACTCGGGAGTGACCTCCATCGACTTCAGGGACTTTTCGCCAAGCTTTCCGTCGGTAGGAAGCTCTGCTTTGGCACGCAGCTTGACGATCTGACCGACCGACTTGTCTTTGACCCGCTGCAAAAACGAGCGGACCACCGGCAGCGCAACGTCGGCCTCCAAGAGAGACATCCGAACGTCGCGCAGTGCTGCTTCGATGTTGTCTTCCGTTAGCTCGGCCTGCCCGGTCAGCTTCTCACGAGCGAGGCGAAAGCCCTTACTTAGCGTCTCTAACATTGTCGCAAGGCTTAGCACGTCCTTGCGTCTCTCGGCAACGTGCAACTACGACTGCGCCAGCCGCTTGCTGGTTCGCCGACGCTTCCCTGCTGAAGCGGAAAGCTGGCTCGCCCGCGTCGGAGCCAGGTAGCCCAAGACCAGACGCGACAAGTGCTGCACAAACGACGGTGAATCGAGCAGCTCTGGCCGCTGAATCAGCGCATAGTCCGACAGTCCCGCCAGCGTCATCACCACGATCTCTGCCGCCAGGTGCAGATCTTCGACTTCCAGCTCTTCGCGATGCAGCTCCAGCCAGCTCGCGACCCGCTCGGACATGCGACGATTGAACAGCTCCAGCGCGGGCAGCGCATTCACGTTGGGAATCTGCTGCGTCAAGATGCGATGCAGCTTCGCATCCACCCGGGTGGAATCGAGCGCCGCACGAACCATCGTATCCACCGCTGTCTCAATCGATTCGTTGCGTACTTCCAGATAGTGATCCGCGATCGTTTCCATGAGTCCATCGGACCAGCGTCGAATCAGCGCTTCGACCAGCGATTCCTTGTTCGGAAAGTACTGATACAGAGAGCCCACGCTCACCCCTGCTTCGTCCGCCACCCGGTTGGTTGTGAGTCCTTCATAGCCACGCCGCACCAAGATGTTCGCGGTCGCAGACAGCAAGGAATCGACCAGCTGTTTCGATCGTTCCTGCGTGGGCAACTTGCGAGGATTTATGCGAGCTTTCTTCTTCATTTCGTATTTTCCCGTCGATATCAAATGCGAGCCAAACGCGAATATGTAGCGAGTACAAAACCTGAGCAATTGCTCGCATTCTGATCATCACACGCTATCCCAATCGGAGTCCTTCGCAACATGAACTCGCACAGCGCAGCTGCCACCCACAAATCGATTCCTGGTCCTTCTGTTTGGCAGACTCCCTTTTGTCTGTCCGCATTCCGTAACGATCCGATCGGATTCCTACAGGATCTTCATCAGCGCTACGGAGACACCGTTCGGATTCCGCTCGGGCTCCCGCTGCTGTCGGTGAGACATCCTGACTCTGTTCGCTACGTACTTCAGGAACACCACAAAAACTACGACAAAGGACAAGACTACGAGCGTCTTGAGGTCGTGTTAGGAAAGGGACTCCTGACCGCAAACGGAGCGGAGTGGAGGCGTCATCGCAAGCTGGCGCAGCCCGCGTTTCACAAGCAGCGACTTCCCGGCTTTGCAAGCATCATGCTACGCAGAACCGCGCAGCGAATGGATGACTGGCATCGTCACGGTTCAACGATGCAGCTCGACATTCACGCAGAGCTGATGGCACTGACGCTGGAGATCGTTGGAGAGAGTCTGTTTTCCAGCGATCTGTCCAGTCAGACCGAAGAAGTGGGACTGTCGCTTGGTGAGCTGCTGCGGCTGACCAATGAGTACATCAATGCGCTCGTGCCGACTCCGCTGTGGTTTCCGACTCCGTTTACGATCAAGTTCCGACGCGAGCTGGCGGTGCTGGATCGCGTGGTCAAAAAGCTCATTGAAGCGCGCATGAGTCCAGAAGGAGACACCGGATCGGACCTTCTGGGAATGCTCCTGAGCGCGCACCTTCACACCGAAGGAAGCGAACGGGAACAGCCTCTTTCCGTCGAAGAAATTCGCGATGAAGTGATGACGCTGCTGCTTGCGGGACACGAAACCACTGCGAATGCACTGTCGTTTGCGTTCATGCTGCTGACCCAGCATCGCGACATCGCAGACAAGCTGTATGCAGAGACGATCTCTGTGCTTGGGAATCGCGCCCCAACATTTGAAGATCTGCCGCAGCTTCGCTATGCCAAGCAAGTCGCAGAAGAAGCAATGCGTCTGTATCCACCCGTGTGGGCGATCGGTCGTCGCGCCATCGCGCAGGATGTCATCGATGGACACACCATCGCGCCGGGAACGCACATCCTGATGTCGCAGTTTTTGGTCCAGCGCGATGCTCGTTTCTTTGCTGATCCGCTGCGCTTTGATCCAGAGCGCTTTGCGCCCGATCTCGCCAGCAAGCGACATCACGGAGCCTACTTTCCGTTCGCAGCAGGACCGCGTCAGTGCATCGGAATGGGCTTTGCAATCATGGAGCTTCAGCTTGTGCTGAGCGCGCTGATTCAGAAGGTCGAGATCACGGTCTTGGCACCAGAACGGATCGAGCTAGAGCCGCTCATCACGCTACGTCCGAAGCACGGAATGCGCGCGCAGGTTCGCTTTCGACAGCTCTCCTAACGCATTCCGAACGGACTCCTATCGCACTCCGAACGGACTCCTAATCAATTCCGAACGGACCCAAAGTGCGGACGCTGACACGCGCTTTGCGGACTGTGCTAGCGATAAGAGCTGTTAAACCACCACTCCACACCGAGCCCAAGATAGTGAACGATCGAGCGTCCTGCGCGTACGTCTTGCGGCTCGAACAGATAGTACTGAGCGTCGGCGTGTAACCAGCTCAGCGTATAGATTCCGTACAGAAACGGTCGCGAGTACGTACCGCGTCCCAGCGGCGCAACGATCGGAATCAAGCTGACCCGCGCCACCATCGGACGAATGTATCGTGCGGTGTCCTGATCCACGGTGGTGGGACGACGCACTTGATAGGACAGCTCGACGGCGGTGTGCAGATACTTGGTGAAGTACACGGTAGGACGAACCGCCAGCGCACCTTCGGAATAGCCGCTGTCTTCTGCTGGATTTGCGTCGCTCCACTTACGAAAGTAGCCACCGGCCATCACACCGAACGTCTGCGATTCATAGTTGGCAGACAGCGCCAGCGTATTTTCCGTCGCACCCCAGACGCGCTGATCGCTGCCAAAGCCAAACGGTCTGCCGAGATCGCCAAACGCGCCCAGTCCCCCCGCGTGACGGAAAAACAGGTTCGCAAAGACAAAGCTACGCAGCCAGCCACCCAGCTGCGCGCCCAGCACATACCCGTAGTCGTCGGGAAGTGGCAGCGGCGGCTGACCTGTTGTCTCGGGAACCCGCTCACCCTTGGGAAGGTAGTGGAACTCTCCGTAGACGATGATCTTGCCGTTCGGAAGCTGATCGAGCGCACGCACAAACTGCGTCGCCTTGGCCGAAACGACGAGCCGCTGTCGGTCCAGCGTCGTTGCAGTTCCCGTCGCTGACTGCGGTGTCAGTACCGAGGTCGAGCTGGGCAGCCGCCGCGACGGAACCGAGATCTGCTGAAACTGATAAAAGTCCGCCAGGCGGTTCATGCCGAGCTGAACCTGAAGCAGCGTCTTTTTCTGATTGAACGAATACGCTGCGCCGCCACCGACGGTATTTAGGTTATCGAGCGGCCAGAAGTCGAACAGATAGACATCGTCGCCACGATACATGCGCGATCCGGCCCACAAAGACAGACCGCTTACACCCAGGTTTTCGACCTCGGCGTAGGCGTTGCGGATGGCGAAGTTCTGCGAAAAGTTGCCGGTGAAATGAAACAGATCGCCGGAGTATGCGGGGACGAACACCACGCGCCAGCGCTTGTCTTGATCGTCGCCGATCGTGCCGCCGTAGTAAAAGTTCAGCTCCAAATAAGCGGGCTTTTCCAGACGGGAACCGAACGAAACGACGTTGACGGCGTGACCGCTGTGGCCTCTCAGATCGCTGCCGATGCCGACGCGACCGTAGCTGCCAAAGTCAAATCCCGTCGCTGTAGCCGAAGCTGGAGGCGGACTTCCCGACGCACCAAACTGACTGTGTGCAGAAGCTTTGCGCGCTCCGCTGGCTGCATCGACGGCCAAGGGCTCTGCACTCGCAGCGGGTGGACTCTGATTGGCATCGCTTCCCGACGCAGCGCTTGCCAAAATCGGCAGCGCAAACAGACTCACAGCAGACGATGCAACAAGCCAGCGCAGGTTCGATTTCCGACGGAGCATGAGCGATCTTTCTCCTAGAGCCCCCGCGTGGGCGAAGGTGGTAGAAGAAGACCAAAGGTAGGCCGGACTAGGCAAGCCCCAATCTCGCGCCGCAGCAGACAAAATCACAGCGCCTCGGAGCGGCCCAGCGCGCGCAGCCAAAGGAAAGACCCATGAGTGTGACGTGGCAGGTTCGACACAGCGGAATTTGGCAGCTCACCAGCGCCGTCCTTTCCGACGGACACGAGGCGCTGATCATCGATCCCGGCTACTTTCCCAGAGAGCTTGCCGAACTACAAACGCTGGTCCAGGTTCCGCCGTCTGCATGTCGGGTGGTGTTTACGCACGGACACTGGGATCACGTCGTAGGCTGGCAGGCGTTTGCTCCGTCGCAGGTGCTGCTCAATGTTCGGCTGCGCGATGCGATTGCTGAACAGAGCACGCTGGCCCACAAAAACCTGCGCGATGCCCAAGACTTCGATCGCAAGTGGTATGTCGATCGAGGAGCGCCGCTTGCCTGGCCGCCGACCGATAGGCTCTGTGGACTGCGTGATGGGGACTCCTTTTCGATCGGAACAGAGACGGTGTCTGTCCTTCAGCTTCCCGGACACAGTGAAGACGGACTGGCGCTTCACCTTCCTACGTCCGGGCTTCTCATCGTCGGAGACTATCTGTCCCCTTGTGAGATTCCTTTTGTCGAAGACTTGTCTGCGTATCGTCAAACGCTGCACACGCTCTGCGCGATGTCCCAGAACGCACAGACTGTGTTTCCCGGTCACGGTCCACCGCTGTCTGCGCAACAGGCGCTTCAGATCGCACAGGAAGATCTTCGCTACTTGGATGCGCTGTCTGATTGTGCAGCGCGCAGCGATCTCGCATCCGCACTCCGAATCAAGCTGCCGCGCGGACAAGACAATCCAGAGATGCTTGCACACCATCAGGACAACTGTCGGAATGCGGGTCTACAGAGCGAATAGGAATCGCGTCCAGCATCGGTGAAAAGACCAGGGAACTTGACGCATTTTGACAATCGGATCTAGCTTGCCGCGCACCAAAACCCTTACGGAGAATCCCTCATGAATAAAACTTTCCTGTCTGTGATGTTGTCCGCTCTGTGCTCGCTGTCTGCATGTGCTCCTTCTGCGGAAGGAACCCTGACGGATGAATCCCAAGAAGCGATTGTCGAGCAAGAAAATGAGCTGACTGCGCTTGGAAACTCGACGTTCTTTGTAGTGAATCGCATGGATGCGCGGCGCTGTGCGTACCCGATGTGTGGCGGCTACTTCACCGCGCGCGTAAACCAAAAGACTACGACCTGTTCCGACGGAAGCATCGCAGCGGAATGTCGGATTCTGGAATTTGATTACAGCGCGCTCAAGCTCGATGCGGCATCACAGAGCAAGCTGAGCGATCTGGTTCACAAAGGACAAGCGCTGCTGCGTGGATCGATCCGAAAGACTGCACCGATCGCGGGACAGACCTACGACAAGCTGGTGGTGAGCGAAGCGTGGATGGGCAGAGCACTGGCGACTCCCAGCGGAACCTTTGTGCGATCCACAGAGCTGGCCGTCACCTGTACAACCTGCACCAAGTTCGGACATGCGACGCTCAACAAGAGCAGCTCGGTGAAGTCCCACAGCGTGGTGTTTGATGCGACGCGGTTTTCGGCCCCGGTGGTCAGCGAGCTACAGAGCGCGCTCAAGAAGCCGGAAGGAATCCTGAGCGCCGGAACGCTCAGCACCGTCGCTGGTCGTCAGGTCTTTTCTGTAAGCGAAGCGTACACTCCGTTTGTGGTCTCTGGACCGCGCGTAGGCAAGCTGGGAGAGTCCTGTGGATCGCGTGGCGTTCCCATGGACTGTGAAGCAGGACTGTTCTGTCAGCGTCCCGACACCGCGATGTGTGGACGCGCGGATGCACCGGGAACTTGCCAGAAGAAACCGGAGATCTGCACGACGCTGTACATGCCAGTCTGCGGCTGTGATGGCACCACGTATTCCAACCGCTGCGTAGCGTACGGAAACGGCGTCTCGGTCGATTACGAAGGTGTCTGCAAAGCGCCGTAACGTCAGCTTTTCCTTCGCCCTGATTGGGCGATTCCGCACTCGAAATTCACGCATTCGCACGGGACTCTCTCTCGTACCGTGCGGAACTGCACAGCGACGGAAGCTCGCTGCGATTCCTTTCCTGCAACCCTGCTGATTCCGCCACCTTCCGCGATCTACTTGCGCTCCGCTTCTGCTATAAGACCGCCACTTGAATCTGGAACCATCGACCATGGAAACGCTGTGGCAAACGCTTATCTCGGGATCCTCGGACTTCACGCTGTACGCGCTGTGGCCGACGATCGTTGTGAACATCACTTGGCTGCTGAGCGGTCTGTTCTGTCTGTGGCTGGACTCGATTCCTTCGCTGCGAAAATACAAGATCCAGCATCACGTCAATGAAACGGTAGAGTTCTGGCGCGTCATCCGTCACTCCGTTCGCAACAAGCTGATCTCGGAAATTCCGCTGACGTTTGGTTCCTATCCGTTCTTTGTGTGGTTAGGAATCAGCAAAGATCTGCCGCTTCCGAGCATCACAACCGTGCTCCTCACCCTCGCGTTCTGTCTGGTGGTGGAAGATGCGTGGCACTACTTTGCGCACCGGACGCTGCATACGCGCTGGGCGATGGACAAGATCCATTACCTGCATCATCACTACATGACTCCGTTTGGAATGGCATCAAGCTACGCACATCCGCTAGAGACGCTGTTTACCGGGTTCGGAACGGTGCTGCCGATGCTAATCCTGCGTCCTCATCTGTTTACGCTGCTGGTCTGGGTTGTGACCAAGCAGCTACAAGCCACTGCGGTTCACTGCGGATACGAGTTTCCGTGGCGTCCCAGTCGCTTTCTGCCGTTCCTGGTGAGCGCAAGCTTTCACGATCGGCACCATCGCCGCTTCAACCGCAACTTTGCGCCCAACTTCGTGTGGCTGGATCGGCTGCTCGGAACCGCCGATGAAAAGAACCTGGGCCCTCGCGCTGCAAAAGCGAAATAAGGGGATCTGATGCAAGTGTTTAACTTGGTAGACCGCGCGTTTGGACGCGCGATGGGACGCGATACGAGCGTCTCTGTTCCGCCCGGACTGAAGCTGCCGCCACTGCTGAGCGGAGGCCTTCCGGTGCTTGGTCATGCGTCGGAGTTTGTGACCGGAGCGATTCAGCTTCTGTTTCGTGCGCATCGCGAACACGGAGAGATCGCGGGTCTGAACGTCTTCCATCGCCGCATGGTTGCGGTGTTTGGACCCGATGCCCAAGAAGCGGTGTTCCGTGCGCCCGATACGGTGCTCAGTCCGTCGGAAGCGTACAAGATCATGACGCCTGTGTTCGGCAAAGGAATCGTCTATGACGCGCCGCCGGACAAGCAAGCAGAGCAGTTTAAGATGCTGCTGCCTGCGCTCAAGGACAAGCGGATGCGGACCTACGGGGAAGCCGTGGTCCTGGAAACGGAAGAGAGCGTCAGCGGCTGGGGCGATCAAGGAACGCTCGACTTTGTAGAGTTCTGTCGCGTCCTCACCAACTTCACGTCCAGTCGCTGTCTGCTCGGTCGAGAGTTCCGTGAAGGAATGAACGATGAGTTTGCCTCCGTCTACCATGATCTGGAGATGGGAGTGACTCCGCTTGCGTATCTGAACGCGCACCTTCCGATTCCTTCGTTCATCCGCAGAGATCGCGCGCGTGTTCGCTTGGTCGAGATGATCAGCAAGATCACGGAAGCGCGACGGCGGGAAAAGCGAACGGGGGAAGACTTCCTTCAGACCCTGATGGATGCGCGCTATTCCGACGGAAAAGAGCTGACCGAAGATGAGATCACCGGGCTCTTGCTCGCAGGAATGTTTGCCGGTCATCACACCAGCTCTGTCACCACAGCCTGGAGCATGATCGAGCTGCTGCGCAATCCGCACTCTCTTTCGCGCGCCATTGCGGAAGTGGATCGCGTCTTTGCATCGGGTCGTGCCGTCAACCATGCAGCGCTGCGCGAGCTGACGTTCATCGAAAACGTGGTCAAAGAAACCCTGCGTCTGCATCCTCCCCTGTTTATGCTGGTGCGGGTTGCGCAGCAGGACTTTGTCTTCAAGCAGTGGCTGATTCCCAAAGGAACCTGGATCTTGATCTCTCCGACGGTAGCGCACCGCATTCCAGAGATCTTCAAGCATCCTGAAGCCTTCGATCCGGATCGCTTTGCGCCACCGCGTGAAGAAGACAAGCGCGACTTTGCGTACATCGCGTTTGGCGGTGGTCGTCACAAGTGTTTGGGCAATGCATTTGCGATCCTCCAGATCAAAGCGATCTTGGCGCTGCTGCTCGGTCAGTATGAGTTTGAGCTGGCCGGAGATCCGATCGATTCCGACTTCCACGGCTTGGTGGTGGGACCAAAGGTTCCGTGCCGTCTGCGCTACAAGCGTCGTGCAGAGCCCTCTGTTACGATTGCGGGGGCCGCAGCGCTTGCGAAGCTGGCCGACGAAATGGGAGTCGCTGCACAAGCCGCCACAGCCGATCCGAGCAAAGCAGCAGGTTGTCCGGTTGCACACTCCGCTCCTGCTGCAAGCTGTCCGGTTGCACACTCCGCTCCCATGCAGCCTGCATCCGAAACTCCGTCTGCATCCAGCGCAGCAAACGCAACGGAATCGGTCGCTCAGGAATCAATCTCAACGGAAACGGAATCGGTCGCTCAGGAATCGGTCGCAGCGTCGGCGAATAAGCTCCGCGTGCTGCTCGACAAGGATCTGTGCCAAGGACACGCGGTCTGCGTGGGAGAAGCCCCCGAAGTGTTCTGCATCGGCGCTGATGGCAAGGTGGCGCTGCTATCCGAAACAGTGGACCCAGCGCACCGCACGCTGGTGCAAGCAGCCGCCAAGTACTGTCCGACCCGTGCCATTCGGCTCGGCTGAAGTGACCCCTGATCGCGCAACTCCTATCGTTCTCTATCACTGGCTCTGTGCTCGCTCTGTGCGCGCTGCGAACATGCCGCGCTCTCTGTAAGAGCGCCTGCCACCACACCTGACTGGGCTCGTGAACGCAATCGACCCACCACAGCGTACGACGAGCCAGCTGGACCGACCCCGCGCTGCGATCCCTGTAACCCTGTGATTTCCGTCGAGAACGCTGAAGTGATTGACAAGCGATATTGATTTCAATATTCAAAATCGCAAGAAACCTCCTCACGCGGAGCGACCACGCAGCGCGCCAAATGGCTCGCAGATCTCACACAGCGCTTCGCACCGCGCACCAACAAAGGAATGCCATCGTGAAACCCCAAGGACTCCGTGATCTGCTGTCTGTAAGCCTGTTTGGAGTCCTTCCGCTTCTCTCTGGATGTGAATCCCCAGACTCACAGAGTCATCCCAAGGTGATTGCGGAAGATCCAACAGACATTCCCATCGCGGGCGTTTCCGCAGAGCTCAAGAAGCTGTTTTTCGAGGGTGATGTAGCCTTCGATGCAGTCTTTCTGGAAGGCGACGGACTCGGTCCCAACTACATTCGGACATCCTGTGGCTCATGTCACGCAGCAGCAGGAAAGGGTCCAGGCAGCGTTCAAAAAATGGTCATGGTGAAGTCGGATGGATTCACTCCTGACAGTGATCAGTCCGCGCTGCCCTGGGGATCGACCGCACGTCCATACTACGCGGGTGGAGCGCAGAAAGGACTGACTCCACCACCGAGTAGTCCCAATCTAAAGCTGTCCACGCGCATCGGTCTTGCGACGTTTGGCAGAGGCTATCTGGAAGCGATTGAGGATCGCGAGATCGAGCGCATCGAAGCCGAACAAGCCAAGCGCACCGACGGAATCCACGGACAGATCAACCGCGTTTCCTATCAATCGCAAGCAAACCCAGATCGGCGATATCACCAGCATCAACCGGGACAGACAGGACTCATCGGTCGGTTCGGACACAAAGCCCGGATCGCAACGCTCGACGAGTTTTCAGCCGATGCAGCACAAGGAGACATGAGCATGACGTCTCCGCTGCGACCCACCGAGCTGGCCAATCCAGATGGGCTGACCGATGACAAAAAGCCAGGCGTGGATCTGACGATTGATACGATCAATTTGCTGGCAGAGTACATGCGTCTGCTCGCGATTCCCAAGCGGGAAGCACCACAAGAACAGGCCGTTGCACTGTTTGAAGCAGCGCAGTGCAGTGCGTGTCACGTTCCTTCGCTCAAGACACGCGCGGACTATCCGATTGCGCAGCTTGCCGCAGTGAATGCTCCGGTGTTTACCGACCTACTCCTGCATGACATGGGAACCGAGCTTGCGGACGGACTGACCGACGGAAAAGCAAGCTCTCGACAGTGGCGTACGGCTCCGCTCATTGGCCTGCGCTTTTTCCAAAACTATCTACACGATGGCCGCGCCAAGACGATTGAAGAAGCCATCTTGAAGCACAACGGAACCGGGTCGGAAGCACGCGGCTCCGTAGAAAAGTATCAAGCGCTTACGCCCGACGACAAACAGCTGCTGCTGAAGTATGTCGGATCGCTGTAGAGCGCGCGATACACACAAAAGGAATCACCCACCATGAAGCGCTCTTGTAAGCTCTCTGTTTCGCTCTTGTCGCTCTCTGTTTCTCTCTCTGTTTCACTTGCTGGCTGCGCGCAGAACCTGTCTCCGCAAGAGCAAGCGCTCGTCGATGTCAAGGCGTACATCCAGACCAACATGGATGAGCTGCTCGCGGCTGCACAGGCGATCCAAAGTGATGCGCCAGCGCCCGATGCAAACGGATGGAACGCGCAGTCCGATGCAGCCCAAGTGGCCAAGATGAAAGCGGACTGGAAGCGCGCGCGCATCGCGTACGAACACATTGAAGGCGCGATTGCGGTCCTGTTTCCTGACATCGATGTCTCGACCGATGAGCGCTATGACGGCTTTATCTCGACCTCACCGGACAACTATCTGTTCGATGATCAGGGCGTCACCGGAGTCCACGCGATCGAGCGAATCCTGTGGTCGGATTCGATTCCTTCGCACGTCAAGACGTTCGAGATGGGACTGCCCGGATACAAAGAAGCAGCATTCCCAAAGACCGAACAGGAAGCGCGTGACTTCAAACAGAAGCTGTGTACGCGCCTCGTGGCAGACATCGAGCGGATGCGCACCGACTTTGGGCCACTTGCGCTGGATACAGCCGCAGCGTACCGAGGCGTCATCGGATCGATGAACGAGCAAGTCGAAAAGGCCAACAAGGCCGCGAGCGGCGAAGAAGAGTCGCGCTATGCGCAGTATACGCTTGCTGATATGCGCGCCAACGTAGACGCCGGAATCGCAACTTTTAACGCCTTCCGTCCTTGGCTGATCGCGCAGGGAGGCCGTGAGCAAGAGTCCAAGATCCAAGCGGGCTTTGCGCGTCTTCAAAGCAAGTATCAGAGCATCTCTGGGGATGCGATTCCGCAGGTTCCAGCGACGTGGAGCTCGACCAATCCGTCCAGCTCGGATCTCGCGACTCCGTTTGGTCAGCTCTATCAGCTTGTGAAGCAAGAAGCCGATCCCGAGCATGCGGGATCGCTTGTCAACGTCATGACCCAGAGTGCGGATCTGCTAGGAATTCCGCAGCTACCACAATGACTCTACGATCTACTTGCCTGCTGCTCTGTGCCGCGCTTGCAGCCGGATGTACGGAAGGCGAGCCGGGCGCTGTCTTCATCGCGCTCCAGAGCGACTTTGCGTCGTTTGAGAGCTGGCCCAAGTTCTTTTTAGGAGACGGTCCCCTCGACGGCCATCCAACCGGCGGACGTCACGGATTCATCAACAAACCTGCTCCCAAAGGATCGACGACCTATCCCGTTGGATCGATCCTTGTGAAGACCGTAGAGTTTGGAACCAGCAAGCTAGAGTGGGAGATGTTCGCCATGGCCAAGCGCGGTGGCGAATACAACCTCGGTGGTGCCAAAGACTGGGAGTTCTTCACGCTCAAGTTCAGCACGAGCGGAGTTCCGGTGATCGTTACGCGCGGAACCAACCCTGCGGATCTGGAATCCGACGGTAGCGCACCGGGACACGGCTACGCCGATACGGCCGGAACCGGAGTCACTTGCAATCGCTGTCATGGACTTGCTGGAACCGAGCGTCAAGATCACATCATCGCATCGGTCCTGGCACCAGGAAACCAATGAGAACCTTCCTTCTGTCCTTTGGGCTGCTGACGATTCTGTCTGGATCAGCAGCCGCGCAACAGACCACGCAACAGACCGCGCAACAGACCGCGCAACAGACCGCGCAACAGACCACCGAACAGACTCCTTCCACCGTTGCTGTGCAAGCAGATGGCAAGTCAGTGGGTCCGGTCATCTCACTGCCTGCGGAAGAGCCTTCAGAGCCCGCAAATCCCAGCGCTGCACCGAGCAAACCAGCACTCCCACGCGACTACGATCCTACGATGGCCACTGGCCAAGCGTTTTCCACCGATCTGGGATCAGGACGACGCATTCCGATCGGAGCGTACGGAGAAACGCACCTGGTCATGCTCAAGAACGATACCCAGTTTACGCTGCGTCGGATCGTTCTGTTCTTCGGTCATCACTTCACGGACTGGGCCTCTGTCTATTCCGAGCTGGAAGTCGAAAACGTCAGCCGCTTTGAGATCGAGCAGTCCTACCTTGAGCTTCAGCCGTTTCGCAAAGTGCCGATCGGATTCCGGGTCGGACTGGTGCTGCTGCCGCTTAGCATCGTGAACCTGTATCACGAGCCGCCGGTGTTCCACAGCGTGGATCGTCCGACGATGGATCAGATCATCATTCCCACCACCTGGCGCGAGTTCGGAGCCGGAGTGTTCGGAACCATCGTCGATGGCCTGCGCTATCAAGTGTATGTAGTGACCGGAGCCGATGGATCGAAGTTCTCTGCAGATCAGGGAATCAGTCCGGGTCTGTCGCGTGGCTTTGTGGTGAACACCCAGAATGCAGCGGTGACCGGACGCATCAACTACAGCCGCATCTTGGGCTTTGATATCGCCGGAAGCTTCTACTACGGATCGGCCAACCAGAAGGATCAGAACCTGGACGGAGTCCGGTTGGGAATCGTCGAAGCCGACGCACGCTTTCAGCGCTACGGAATGATGCTGCGCGCACAGTACGCACGAACCTTCATTCAAGGAGCGGATCGCATCACGCAAGTGATCCGGCAGAGCACACCGACGGCCTCTGCGATTGGTTCGCAAGGTCAAGGCTTCTACGGAGAAGCAGGCTACAACGTCCTGTATCCCATCCAGAATACGACGCAGCAGCTCATCCTGTTTGGTCGCTACGAGTATGTAGACACGCGCGCGGTGGTGGCTGAAGTGACCGATCCAGGAAACAGTGAAGCGCTACAGTTCTTCACCGCAGGACTGAGCTATCGTCCGATCCTCGAGCTGGCGTTTAAGTTTGATTACCGTCGGACGCTCAAAGGAAACGATGGCACGGGCGGAAACGATCGCATCAGCTTTGGTGCGGCCTTTATGTACTAAACCGAAGCACTCCCAACGCACTCCCAACGCACTCCCAACGCACTCCCAACGTACTCCTAACGCACTCCCAACGCACTCCCAACGCTTGCGTTTATCGCGGGCTGATGCGGATGAAGTGCTCAGGGAAGTGCGCGCTCCATCAGGCTGGCGATCGCTTCCTGTTCGTCTCGAAAGATCGTCATCGATTCGTTGCGTTCCCGCGCGAGCCGGTTCACTTGCAGTACACCTGTTGCAGAAGCAACCACGGTCACAGACACGGTAAACAGCTCTCGGAGCTGTAGGCGCAGCTTCTGAACCACCACTTCCACCGCCGGATCGTTGTTTCCTGGTGCAGCACGAACATCCAGAAGGAATCGCTGCCCACGCACGGCACGCAGCACGGACAACAGATCGCGAATGGCCACATCACGGCTGCGCTCTTCTTCCAGCGTCTTGACACTGAGTCCCTGCGCAGTCCGACGCATGATCACAAGCTTTCGCGCGGGATCATGCTCGACCCGAAAGTACTTGGTGTCCATCAGCGTCTTCATCGCCATGACGTATGCTCGGTTGTAGGTAGTGCCACAGCACCACCGCTGGCACGGACAAGACCGCCGTTAGGAAAAAGAATAGCGGCCATCCGACATGATTGGCAATCACACCGGCGCTGCCTCCCAGAACGCGTCCGAGCACAGCGGACACACTGACCAGCAGCGCATACTGCATCGCGCTAAAGCGACGATTGCACAGCGACATCAAGAGCGCATCCAGCGCCGCGATCGCAAGCCCCGTACACAGGTGATCGACCCCTACAGACAGAGCCAGCAGAGTGTGACTTTTTCCGACGAGAGCAAGCAGTGAATAGCATACGTTGGCTGCCGCTTGACCACAGCCGAACAGAAGCAGCGCACGCGCAAGACCCAGCCGTACAGTCAGCAGTCCTCCGAGCAGGGTTCCGACAATCGTTGCGGCCACTCCGATGACTTTGTAGACCACTCCGATCTCTGTCTGCGTAAAGTGAAGCGACAGAAAGAACGGCATCAGCATCACATTGGCCAGCGTGTCCCCCACGCGATACAGCGTGATGAACAGCAGGATTTGCAGCGCGCTCTTTCGTCCAAAATAGTCACGCAGCGGATCAATCAGCGCACTGCGCAAGGTACGCGGCGGACGAACAGAAGGAGTCTCCTGCATCCGCAGCGTCAGCACCGATCCGCCAATCAGAAGCAGCGCAGCCAGCGCATAGACAAGCGCAAAGGAGTGATGCTCTGCCACGATCAGTGCCAGTCCCCCGCTACAGATCATCGCGACACGATAGCCAAACACAAACACTGCGGTTCCTGCGGCTCGCTCTTCACTGCGCAGCAGCTCGGTGCGGTACGCATCCATCACGATGTCCTGACTGGCAGACAGAAACGCAACCAGCAAAGCAAGAACAGCGACCGTAGAGACAGACTGCTGCGGTGATACGCGGCTTAACAAAAGCAGACAGACAGACAGCAGAACCTGACTGATCAGAATCCAGCCACGCCGTCGCCCAAGCAGCGGAATCGCAAAGCGATCGAGCAGCGGAGCCCACAGGATCTTGAGCGCGTAGGGAAGTCCCAAGAGCGATAGGACTCCGATCTGTGAAAGCGACAGACCGGCCTGACTCAGCCAAGCAGACAGCGTGCTGCCAGTCAGTAACAGCGGCAGTCCTGATGCAAAGCCAAGCGGCCACATCGAGAGCACACGCCGCCGTGCATAAATCCGAAGTGCTGCGTTCATGACATTCTTAGGAAGAGGCTGGTGAAAGACAGACTGTGGCCAGCACAAACGGATCGTAGGCAAGGCCAAGCGGATTGCCACGCTGCAGAAGCTGTAGACGCGCACCACGAATCGCTTGACCAATCGGCTGTCCCGCAAAAAATCGTCCCAGACACTCTTCCGCGAAAGCACGCGCCAGCGGTTCAAAGATCGTGATCTCGGTTCCGATCACTCCGCTCGCTTGGCCGATCTCGATAAACTCTGTCACCAGATCCATGACCTGTTCGGGATCGAGCGCAGTGGTGTGACATCCGTTCAGAAACACAAGGGGCCGAGGGTCTTCCCACAAGATGTGCTTGCGATACAGACTCGACGGTGTGATGACATCGCTCTTGCCCACTTCCAGATACGGCATGTCACGCACCACACCTCCGTGACAGTAGAAGTAGACAACGTGCGACTGTCCTTTTTGCATCAGCGAAAAGATCCCTGCTGCGCTGTCCGCACACTGCCAGATCAGATCCTTGCGCAGCGAACGCAGCACCTTTTCATGCTGCGCGAACTCTCGCAAGGTGAGCGAGATTCCGACCCCAAGCTGCGGTGCCTGCTGATAGCGAATCTGCGGCTGCGGCTCGACGCGATTGGGTCCAGTCAGCGGCATTCCCAAGAAGTGACGGAAGCCCCAAAATCCACTCGGACAGATCACGGTGTCCTGATCATATGACGGACAGTTTCCGCTGAAACAGTCACACGCTTCGAGTGGCATTCCTCGCTCTAAGGCTGCACGGAACGTCGGACAGATTCGATACGCACTGGCAGGCTGTCCATCGTCGAGCGGATGATCATAGAGGAGCGCTGCCGGAACCATGTGTCGTGCGTTCACTTTGCTGGCAATCTGCACAAACCCAGGTGTCCGCATCAGGCTCTGAAGCTTGTAGCTCTCTTTGACTCCGCCGGTCAGGCTACGAATGATTCCGACGTAAAAGCGCGATCCACTCACCGCGAGCGGAATCAGATCTTCGTAGAGTTGCGCGCTCAGCTTGCCAAGGGAAGACTCTGCGTAGCGATAGGACTGACCGCCGCTTGCTCCTTTCCAGGACTCCTCATCACCCCAAGCAGCTTTGCGCAGCGCACCGCGCGCTCGACGGATATGCGCCCGCAGCGTGTCATCATCCAGCAGCGCATCATGACGAACATCCACCGACTGTTCGGATCCAAAGAAACGAAAGCTGTGCGATCCATCTGCGTTGTCATTGAGCAGCACGCTCAGCTTGTGCGGTGTGATCCGACCGAGTGCTGAAGCGCTTCCGATCTCATCCGCGATGCTGTAATCCAGAACCGATCGCAGCGCAGGTTGGGGGAAAACAGAGCCTTCCTGATCACGTACGATGTCCACAGAGATCAGTCGAGACTGAAGCAGCACCTGATTACAGTACAGGTTACAGCGCAGCGCAAGAACTTGGCCAGGACGCGCGGACGTGGGCACAGAGACAGGAAAGAACAGACGATCTACAGACTGCGCAAAAGAACGCTGTTCAAACGACATCGGCTGCTGCACAACCACGGTCTTTCCGCTGGCGCCGACTCGCAAGATCCCGACGCTGGTCGCTGGATCTACAATCAGCTCATTGGGAAAGGAAAACAGCACGACTTTGAGTACCGCACCCTGCTCGACATACTCTTTCGGAAGGGATGACACCTGCTGCTCGATCGACTGCGCGACCGGATTCCCAATCTGAAACCAGAACAGATAGGAGTCCCCCGTAAGGAGCCCGCGATTGCTGGGCAGCGGATCACAAGGACTGTGCGGCGCAGAAAATCCGCAGCTTATCACCTGCGCGGAATCCGAATCAGGAGGCAGCTCATCATCCTGATCAAAGGACAGTGGTACCGTCGGATACGTAGGGATGTTGATCTCTGTCGGTTCGTCCGGTCCTTCGCCTGCGTTTGGATCAGAAATCGGTGCAGAGCGACCTGTTCCCTGCGTGTGAAGCGCACTACGTTCCAGCAGCGCAACCACAAGCGAAAACAACAGGCGCGGCTCGCTGCAACTCGCAAGCTGCGCGATCCGCCAGCGCAGAACAGAGCCCGATACAAGTGGATAGCGTGGCACCGTCAACGTCGCAGGATCAATGTGAAGCGAAGTCAGGATCGGTGCAATCGCCGACAGAAGCAGCTTCCGTCTTTGCGCAGAGTCTGTTCCCTCCGATCGCTGCGCGCGCTGTATATCAGCAGTTGCAGCTCCGGCGTGGCTCGCTGTCTCATCCAGATGTTCGGTCAGCGCAGGACGGACAGACTGCTCGATCCGCAGCATCTTGGCCGCAGACTCTTTGTCCATTCGCACAGACAGAGACTGAAGGAGCTGCACATGTACTTCAGCGGACAGACCCAGGTCACGCAGCGCAGCAATCGTCTGTGGCAGCAGCTCGACGGGCCACTTGGGAGCCAGCGCACACAGAACGTCAGGACACAGCAGGGAATCCGCAGGCTGAGCAAGGTGCTCAACCACTTCGGAAAACAGTGACAAAAGCTCAGCGCTATGACTCACCACAAGACCTCACCGCTGCGCTGCCTAAGCAGCCAACAAGGAATGAAAGCAGAGCCTACGCAGCGTCGTAGGCTACACAATTCCTGATCGCCGATCAGCGCCCGCATCCATCGCAGACACAGTCTGTCGATTGCTCTCAGGAATGAAGGAATCCGGCGCTACATTCTTACGTCTTCCGTCGAGAAACCAGTCCACATCGAAGTTTTTCGACACCCCGACCATAAAGACCAAGCAAAGGTAGTAGCCAAAGAAGCCGCAGGCCAGACCGACTCCGTACGCACCAAACTGACTGCCATCGGATTTAAACAGCGCTTGAATTGCGCCACCCCCGATGATTCCGATGAGCGTCACGATGTCAGACAGCTGCACGTCTCCCTTGCGGTAGCGATTGATGTAGTAGACATACCAGCCAATCATCGCGCCGAAACAGCCAGCGCCCCAAAGCGAAAGAGAGGACACCGCGTGCGTAAGCGGCTGCGTAACCACTTGTGGATCAGCCATGACACACTCCTAACTGCTCCGTACTCTCGATAGACGAAGCAGCGCAAAGAGAAAGCGATGCAGCGCAAATGAACCGACACAGACTGCGAAGATCCCAGGCAGCGCGTGCGTTTCTGACAGACAGCGTCCCGCGATTCCGTACACCGTGATGGTCAGCAGCGCAGCGCCCAGCAGCAGCCACAGCATAGAAAAGCGCGCGGTACGTAGCCGCAGCGAAAGCAGCCAGCCCCATACCAGCGCCATGCAGTACGGACCCAGGATGCGCACCATAGAACCACTCATCGTAGAAGGATTTTTGACGCAGAGCAACAGCACCGAATCCCACACCGTTTGCGACGGACGCGCTGCTCTGCAAAGCTCAGATCATACCGCGCCAGGCTTGCATCTACGCCAGCGCCGTGCGACATCACGGAACGGACACCTACACTTGCTGAAATGGACGCTTATGCTGGCGCAGCGACTGCACTTCCCTCTGGTTTTTTTGTCCCAGAACTCTGTCCTGTCCTTTCTGTTCCTACTACTTGTCGGTCTGTTGTGTTCGAGCGCGCACGCGGCTCCCTATCCAGAGCCGATGCGACCAGCGACCTTCGATCTCAAAGCGGCCCGCAGAGCCGATGATCTTCACGTTGAAGTACGCGCAACACAGATCGAGAGTGCGCCCTCTGTCCACGTCAAAGAGATCCGGTTTACTTCGACAAGCTGGGATGAAAACGGAGTCGCCAAGCCGATTCGGATTCAAGCGTTTGTTGCGATTCCTACTTCCGCAGATCCAGCCAAGTCACCGCAGATCAAGCTGCCCGGACTTGTCTCTGCGCACGGACTGGGATCGAAGGCCGATCCGCGCGACATTGCAGAGCTGGCCCGCAACCTGAACGTGGTGGCGCTGTCTCTGTCCGCACCAGGAAGTGGGGATTCCGAAGGAGAAGCACCGACTCCGCAGGATCCGCGCCCGATCTTTCGGACCGAAAAGGATCTGCGCGCGAGCTGGCTGTATCAATACGTCTTCGCCATCCTGCGCGCGGTCACGTATCTGGGAACACTTCCTTCCGTGGATCCCAAAGGAATCGTTGTCACCGGCTTTAGCATGGGCGGAATCGCAACCTTTATCGTCGGTGGAACAGATGATCGCGTGCGCGCTGTGATGCCCATTGCAGCATCAGGGGGCCTGGCCAGTGCAGCGGAAGCAGAGACATGGTGGCGTCGCTTGATCTTGTCTGCAAACGGAATGAAGCCAAGCGATCCCGGACCGCGTGCGCTGTTTCGACGACTCGATCCGCTGGCCTTTGCGCCGATTCAAAAGGGAGCGCTCTACATGCTGGCAGGAGCGCAAGATGAGTTCTTTCCCTTAAGTGAAATGATCCGTACCTACAAAGCGGTTCGGGCCTCTGCAAAGACACTCGCGATCGTCGCTGATTACGATCATGGCTGGTATTTTGGTGCGGGCTGTCCTGCGGACTGTATGCCAAAGAGCAAGACCGATCCGCTGCAAAATCCGCCTGCGCACTGTGCCAAGTTTCAGTGTCCCAAGATCTGCGCAGCAGAGCCTCCGTACTGTGGACCAGAGGGCAGCTACAATCGTCATGCTGACTTTTTGGCGCGTCGCTCGCTGCTTCTGCGTGCGCTGATTGCGCAGTTTGCCGCGCATCCCAAGCGCCCCTATTCCGCAGCGCCACCGATCCCCTTTGTGCAGAGAGTCCGTGAGCAAGTGGTGGTGAGAGTGATGATGGATCCGCCCCCGAAAGCAGTCCGTCTTGCGGTCAGTCAAAACGGCGGCTACACGTTCGGTCAGTATGAGCTACAGCGTGAATACGATGGCGCGTGGCATTATCGTCAGCCGGTCGGAGCGGATGCCATCTTGATTGCAGAGGTCGAAGCCAGCGACGGAGCGATCTCTACTTCGATTCCGGTTCTGCCGCGAACGTACCGTCCCTCTGTTCGTCCGTTTGGACCCCCACCGCAGTGATGCGGCGCTACTCTCCCGCTGGTCGGAACACGAAGGGATAGGTCACGCTGACGATTCCGCTCGGCGGCTTGGGAAAGTCCCAGCGACGCACCGCTTCGGCCACACAGTGCTCGGTCGTCGGACTACGCAGCGTCGAAGCATCCACGATGCTCGCGGTCACTTTGCCGGTCGGACTGATCATGAACTTCACCTGCACGCGACCCGACAGATCTTTTTGCGCCATCAGCGCGCGCTCGTAACAGAACTTCACTTCCGGCATGTGACTGCGAATCACGCGACGAATCACTTCGCGATCCATCGATCCTGCATTGACTTCAACCCGACCCACTTCGGTGGTGGGAATTCCTTTTTGACGATACGGACCCAGCGCAGGACCACGCGGACCGCCACCACGACCCCCTGGGCCGCCTGGGCCAAATGGTCCAATTCCGGTCGTGTTCACCGTTCCATCGCCGCCGCCACCTGGACCACTCGCAGCAACCAGTCCACCACCAGGAGAATACGGATCCGTCAGATCGACTCCCACCAGTCCGTCCATCGCAATCCTTGCATCATGTCCAAGTGCAGAGTCCTGGGTCAGAATCGTTGCCATCATCCCCGACTTCATCAGACCGACGATTCCCGCTTGGGTTGCCTGCTGCACGGCCAGCTCTTGCTGTTCCTTCTTTCCAACCGGACCGGGATGTTTCACCGTCACCACTCGATCACTGCGCATGGGCGCGCTGAGCGTATGGTTGCGCTGGTTGCTGTTTGCCGCTTGCTTCTGCTTGGGAATCTCTTCCTTCTTCTTCGCAGTCAGCCAGTCCGGTCGCTCATCTACAGCTTCGGGCTTGGCTTGCAGCTTGATGAGCCGTCCCGCATCAAAGCCATCCAGCGACAGCGACTTGGCCGGAGGCGGCAGCGCAAACATCAGTCCCACAAACGCCGCTGCACCAGCCATCACCGCGCCCGTGTAGGACTGCGTAGCCCAGTCCACCCGCAGCGGAACCGGATAGTGCCGAGGCTTGGCCACTTCAGCGACCACAAACGTACTGCCTCCGTGCTCGATCGAGTAGCGCACACCTTGCGAAATCGGCAGCACCACAGCGCCTTGCAGGCTGGCATCACGCGCCGCTTTCTCACACTGCGCAAACTCGCGCAGATCCATCTGCTTTCCGTCGCGTACAACCGTTCCGTTCATCGACTCTGCCAGCACCAGCTCAAACGATGAACCGCTGCCGCGAACCAGTGGGAATCGCTCACAAGGGAGTCCTTCCGTACTCACTTGATAGGTCGCCTGCGGATCGGCTCCCACGCTGTATTCGCTGTCTCCGCGCTCTCTTCCGATTCGCTGCACACCGTATGCAAGCCCCGCAGCACCCAGCATCAGCAGCGTTCCTGCGGCAACATCACGGCTGTGATCTTTTTGCGGAAGCGGCTTCACAGTGCTCTGCTTGGACGACTCTGCTGCGCTCTTTTCCACGCTCACTTGCAGGTAGCTTGCACCAAACAGAGTCATCACCGCACCGAGAGAAACTGCCGACAGAGCCAGCACTCCTTTGGTGAGCAGCGTCATCTTTCCAGCCTGCGGATTCACAAAGTGACGTACTTGCTGCACCGCACCATCAAACACAGCGGTCACTTCTACTGCGCGGGCTCCGCTGTCCTCTGCTTGAGCCCGAATCTGCGAAAGCGCTGCATCATTTTGTACCGTCGCAGAACCGATTCCAAAAGCACCCTTCACAAGGCTTACAGAGGTCGTCATGGGAGTTCTCCTTCACCGCGTTTCCGTATCGTCCGTCTTCGCATCAAACAGACACAGAGCGCGCGCAAAGGTTCCTTCCGATCGCACAAAAAATGGTAGGAATCGCAAGCCCGGAATCGATCCCAAATAGCTGTAGGAATTCGCGACGTTGCCGTCGGAAATCACTTTCTGGATCTTTTCGGGAACCTGATCGCGATCGTGGACTCTGAATGCTACTGATCAGCGAGCTTTCGCTTCACCCACACGGAAGCTTGCGCCACCGCGATCATCGCGCAAGATCACCGCAAAGTAGGTGCGATCCTCTGGTGCTTCGATCGCAGCGCGAGCGGCGGCAGGCTGCCAGGAAAACGTCGTGGTCAGACGCTGCGGACACGACTCACTTGGACAGTCCAGATCCCAAAAGCTGCCGCGTCCTGATTCCAGATTTCCTGATGTCACAAACACAGAGGCCGACAGAAGCTCTGGACGCTGACGGCTCCGATCGAGCGGATCGGGCTCCATCTGTTCGGAGTCCGCAGCTCGCTCAATCACCACTTGCCACGACGGACGATCTGCATCCGCCAGCTCCGCAGGGAGCTTGGGATAGCGCGCCTCTCCCGATTCCAGATCAGACAGACTCTCTGGCGCAGCGCCAAGCCACAGCCGACCAAGCTGCGGATTTTGGTTGGGAATCGCATCGTGACTGACCAAGATTCGCTTTACCGCAATCACACAGTGGTTCGGAATCGGCGATAAGCCATCCTGTTGCGCCGCCGCTTGCGCACAGGCCGTCGCTCCGCCCGGATACGCTTCATCGGCAGCAATCAGCGTCACAAGCAGCGTGCTCGGCGTCGGCTGGCTGCCCGGAATCACAAGCTCGGTCGAGCCATCGGCGCGCACCGGCAAGTCCCACACCAGCGTGCTCGAAGCCGACAAGTCACAGGGACGCAGCACCGTCGCAGAGTCCGGCACCACGCAGGCTCGATACACAAGCGACAGCCCGCGCGGCGTCAGGGTGTGGACCGGCTGACCACCTTGTAACACCACCTGCCCAAACCTCGGATGCGTCACCACCAAAGACGACACCGACACCCGCGCAAGAGGCGGTGCCTGCGGCGGATCCACCGTCAGCGCCAGCACCCGCAGCTTGCCGTCGGGATCGATCGTTCCGCGTGCGTCGAGCGGCTCGGGTTCAATCAGCCATGCGGGAGGAAGCGACGGACCACAGCCGAAGAGTCCCAGCGTCAGCAGTCGAAGAAAAGTACACTGCCACATTCGTCGCGGCTCCGTTTTGTCAATTGACAGCCTACCGCCTGTGCTGGTCTGCTTTTAGGCAAAATGTTGCCCAATCATCGCGTCGTCCCTTGCCCCGCTGTACGGACCGTGGCTTCTGGCTTGTGGTGGCTGTCCGCGCTGGTGCTGCTTCTGTCGGCAACGGCTGCGTCGGCGTCGCCGCTCATCTTGGTGCTGGGGCTGAAGCGCGAAGGACAGCCAACGACCAAGGCGCGACAGGTCGTCGTCCAGCACCTGCTGCGCATGGGCGAGCCCGCGCTGTCGCCGGGACTTGGGTCCGCCGAGCTTTTGTGTACCGAGCAAGCGTGCCTTCAGCGTCTGGGACGAGCCTTTTCGGCGCGACGCATCCTCGGCGGGGAGATCTTCCCAAACGATCGCAGCTTCCTGGTGCGGCTGTGGATCTACGATCTGGACAGTGAGCAGCCGACGCTCGTCGAAGAGCGCTGCACCGAGTGCTCCGAGGAGCTGCTGCAAGAGTCCGTCTCTCGCGCAGCCGGTCGCTTGGTCGATGCGCTGGCCCTTGTGACGAATCAGCAGCCCGCCGCGTCGAGTGATGCGCGTCCGTCCGCAACGACGACGCAGCCAGCGACGACGCAGCCCGCGAACCCGCAAAGTCCGCAGCCTGCCGCGCAAGAGACGACGGTGGGCCTTGAGCTGGAGCAGCGCCCACGCTGCCTGGCACGTAGCTATACCTTCAAGCGCGGACTGCTCGCTGGAGCGCTGTCGGCACTGGGTCTGGCGTCTCTTGGCAGTGCGATTGCGCTGACGGCGACCGACGGAGATGTCTATCTTCCCGCCGACGGAGCCGCCTTTCCGACCGATATGCTGAACAACTTTGGACGCACCGCTCGTACGCTGTATGGACTGTCGGCGGTCGCGCTGCTCGGTGGTGCCGCATCGTTTGCCCCATGGGAGCGCTGGACCCAAGGCAGCCTGCCGCCCTGCCCCGAGCAGCCCGAAGGTCGCTGGACGTTTCGTCGCGGACTCGCAGTCGGAGCCTTCGGCAGCCTGGCACTGTCAGGTCTTGTGGTATCGAGCGCCATGGCCGGTCTCGACGGAAAGACCTGGGGCTTTAACCAGATCGGTACGCCGGTTCCGTATCAAATGCACACGGCGACGCAAGCTGGCTTTGGCACCACCGCATTTCTCGGTGTGGGCCTGGCTGTCTCGCTGCTGATTCCGTAGGCTGTCGAAAGATGTCCGCAAAAGTGACCCCGATCGGGACACTTCGCCCTGGCGATATCGTGGCAGGGCGCTATCGCGTCGAGCGATTCCTCCAGCGTTATCTGCATGAGGAAAGCTATGCCGTGCGGACAATCACCGATGGACGCCCGCTGCTGCTGAAGCTGATTGCGTGGCCCGGTGGCGCGCCCGAGCTAAGCCCGTCCGAGCTGGAGTCGTGGAAGCTACACGTCAGTCGTCTGGTGCAGCTTCGTCATCCGTCGCTGTCGCAGACAAGTGAGCTGATTGCGCTCGATGGAGACGGTCGAACCTGCCTGGTGCGCGAGCCCGTCGAGCTGGAAGGTCAAACGCTGGCGGAGCTTTTACACGGGCTCGGGCGACCGCTGACAGAGCCAGAGGTCTTGCAGCTCGCGACGCTGATTGGGGAAGCGCTCGACGCTGCGCATCGGCAAGAGCTGTATCATCTGTCGCTGTCGCTGCGTCGGATCGTCGTGCTTCAAGAGCAAGGAAGCTGGCGCGTCAAGCTGACCGACTTTGGACTGTATCCACCGTCACTGGCCGCGCGCTTTGCGGAGCCTGGCTATCTGGCGCCCGAGGTGCTCAGCGGTCAGCCCGTCGATGCGCGCAGCGATCAGTTCAGCTTGGCGGTGATCCTGTATGAGCTTCTGTCGGGACAGCCCGCGTTCATCGGCGGAGAAGACGAGCCGCGCGAGGTCGTGGTCCAGCGTGTGCTCGCCGAAGATCCGCTGCCGCTGTTGCTCAGTCAGAAGGTCGAGCTGGCGCTTCAGCGTGCGCTCAGTCGATCACGCGGCGTGCGCTATCCGCAGCTTCGTGACTTTGTGACGGCGCTCGGTGGTGACGTTCGGGGATTTTCTCCGCCGACGCAGACTGTCCCGCTGGCACCGCGTCCGCGCGCGCCGGTCGAGTCCTTTTTCCGACTGTGGCTGCCGATGGTGCAAGGTGCGCTGTGGGCGCTGTGTGGGCTCGGGCTGCTGTTTGGGTTTAAGAAGCTCGTGTGGGATCGCAAGCCGCCGGTCTACGTCGATGTGGGCCACGATCTGGACGAACAGATCGATGCATCTGTGGCGTCAAGTGATGGATCGGCCCAAGACAGCGACGCAGCGACGGAAAATCTCGATGTTCCAGACGAAGTAAGCGCACCCGATCTACGCGCTGGAAAGCCGACGCTGGTCGATGCAGGCACTGGAAACGGAGCCCGGCCTGTCGCAACCAAGCCAGTGTCCGGTGTCGCAGCGCAGCCAGCAAAGGGCCCAGCGCTCCGTCGCGATGGCGGAATCGGTGAGCCAGATCGTCCGATTGGGCCACTCGTTACGGTGAGCCCAAACAGCGAGCCAGCGGTGCAAATCGACGTGACGAGCCAAGAAGGAAAGCTCTTGCCCGCGCAAGAAAACGGCCTGCGGATGTGTCTGCGCTTGGTGCGAAAACCGACGCTGCCGTATCGCGTGGTGCTCGAAAACATTGGCGGTACGCTGTATGTGTCGCCACGCGGCACAGCGGATGCGTTTCAGACCAGCTCCGACTTTCGCGATTGCCTAAAGCTGCGAATAAGCGGCATAGTCATTCCCAAAGTCGTGACGCTGAGCGGCAAGGCAAAGGGGAAGACCAGTCCATGAACTGGCGACGGTTGAGGGGGCTGCTCCTGGCAGCCACGGTGTGTTCCGCGAGCTGCTATGCGGAAGAGATTGCGGATCTGCGCGGCCAAGTCGAGCGCATGCAGCGCTGTCAGATCTGCGGTCAGAAACAGCTTCAAAAAGGGCTGGCGCTGGCGCTGTGTCGTCCGCCGGTTCGTCAGCTCATCGACGATGTAGCGCAGGTCTGTAAGCGCGAAGATGTCTGTCTGGATCAAAAGATTGCGACGCTGGTCGGAGACGCGGATCCGACGCACCTTGGACGCTTTGTCGCGATGATGTCGGGACAGACGCACTCGGTGCTGTACTTCACCCCGAAAGACACGCTCATCGACGGGCTGGAAGGACTGTACCTCCAGCGGCTCAAGCGCACGCTGGCACCGCAGCCGCCGTGGCTGGATACGACCAAGTTCTTGGTGGTGTCGAACCTGCCGCAGCCGCCGCTCGGGGTCATCAGCTCGAGCAAGCTTTCGACGCAAGATCCGCAGGTTGCACGGGCCGAGCGACGAGGTCTTCAGATCATCGAAAAGCTGCTCGATCTGACGTTTCCCGGCGGACAGAAGCTGCGACGCGAGCAGGTTCTGCACTGGGTGTATTCGTTCTCGCTCAAGAAAAACGAGACCCTGAACACCGACGACAATCCGCCGGTCGGAAGCTCGCTGTCGCAGAGCGTGTGGGTGATCCGGATCGACTGTGCGACGCCCGTGGACCAGACCGAGCTGTCGAGCTGTGACGACTGTCAGATCCCGCCGACGCTTCGTCCGCTCTAAGCTGCAAGCAAAGGAGTCGCGATGCGAACCGCTGCTTTCCTGATCTCGCTGCTGCTGTCCCAACCGATCGCTTTTGCTGAGCCATCACCAACGGGACAGCCGGAAGAGCTGTTGCTGCGTCGTCAAGAAAGCCTGCTGCTCCATCGGCGCATCGATCTGTCGATGCTGCGTGTCCAGCGTGGGTCAGCGTTCGTTCCCGTCGAGCCGCTTCTGTCTCGGCTGCTCCTTATTCACCTGTGGGCGGTCGAATGTAAGCCGTGTCTCGACGAGCTACCGACGCTTCAGAGCTTCTTTTCGGCGCAGAGCCAAGATCCACGCATCAAAGTGATCATCGCCAGCGAGACGCGCGATCAAGCCAAGCTCAGCGACTTCATCAAGCAGCACCGAGGCTGGTTTCCCAACACGCCGCTGTATCAAGTCGCCGACGATACGCTGCGCGCCAGCTTGCAAAACTTCGCGCAGCCGCTGACGCTGCTCGTCGATGATCGCGGGGTTGTTCGGCAAGCGTGGGTCGGCAGCCTGCGCAGTCGCCGCAGTGAGCTGGTCGATGCCGTCAGTCGCTACCTAAAGACTTTGTGACGACAGCGCTTTGCTGGTGCGCCACTCATCAAAGCGTAGCGTCAGACCCAGTGACAGAACGTGCGTCGATCCGCTGTAGGTTCCGTTGTTGATCGCGGGTGCCACTTGATCGTTGATTCGCACCGGCTGGCCCGTCGTTCCGTCGATGATTCGCAGCTCTCCGCTCGTCACCGTTCGCGACAGCGAGTGCTGATACGAATACGCCGCGTTTAGCTCGACCCCGCGCATCGAAATGCCAAGTCCCGCCGTGATGCCCAGCTTGGCCAGCGTGTCAAAGTCGAGCCGAAGATCCTGATCGGCGCTCGCGGAGCTGTCGTAAAAACCGCCCATTCGCATCGTCACACCCGCGTCGGCGGTCATCGGCATATACAGCGAGCCCCCAAGTCGCAGCCCGATCGTGTCTTTGTAGCGATGCGGCAGCGTGATCGTGAGCGGCTCACCTCGGTTGACGAGCGGCGGCGGGTTCTTCAGCGTCAGATAGTGATCCGTCCCGTCGAGCCAGCTCCACGCTTCGTACACCGCGTTTAGCTCGATGTCGAAGAGCTGCATCCCGCCGAGCTTCTGACCGTAACGAACGCCAGCGCGAAACACCCACGGCAGCCAGACGGTAAACTCGCCGTCCATCTGCTCGGCCCCGATGCCAGCACCTTGCAGATACAGCGGTTCCGTCGCTGCCACCGTTCCGCGAATCGTCATCGGACGAATGCCCAGGTTCGATGCGCTCCGCACGTTTACGCCCACATCCACCGATCGTCCCAGGTGCATAAGCGCGCCGAGCGACAGCAAGTAGTTGTCGTAGCTGGTTCCTGAAAAGCGCGTCACCGAGTCACAGCCCGCGACCTCTGCTTGCTTGGTACAGGCTGCACTCTCGGGAAACACCGGCAGGCTCTGCGGCGCGTAGGTTGCGCTCGCCAGCTTGATCTGCGCTGACGCTTGCTGCACCGAAAAGCCCAGATCGAGCATCTTGTGCGCGCGAAATCCAATCGCCAGCGTCGGGAAAAAGATCAGTAGATCCGTCGTCGCAACGTCATAGCGCGTCGGTCCGGGCCGCAGCTTGCCGCTCTCGTCGCTGACAAACATCGGGAACGTACGCTGACCGATCGAGGACGGACCGTAGATGCCAAACGCAAAGGTGAAGCGCTCGAAGAAGCCAAAGTCCGTCGTCATGCCAAACCACGGCGCATAAAACGGACGCGAGCCATCGGCCTGCACGCTCGGATACGGACCGAACGAATCGCCACCTTCGCGAGCGAAGCGATAGCGCGAAAAGACCAGGTTGTTGTCGATGAGCGCGTGGGTTCCGCGCTGCTGAGCCAGACCTGCGACGTTGTATTCCAGTGCCAGCGGAGAGTCGGCTTTGGCGGTAAAGGCCCCACCTCGGCCCAGTGCTTCGGTGCCGTTCGCAGGAATCTCGAATCCACCGGCAAATGCCGACGGAAGCCCACAGACCGTCAGGGCCAGCGCGGCTGAAGCGGGCATAAGACCCGACAGCACACTTACAGTCCTCAGACGCAGAGAGAACACGGATACGCGATCTGACACGGCTGGCCTCCGAGGCGGAACGTCAAGTTTTTCGCGGTTTTAGCGCGCGCGCGCTCCGTGAGGCAATGACAAAACCACCTACGCAACTATTGGCATCGAATCGGCCTGCTCCTGATATCCTAAGGTCGTGACGAGCCCCGCCGACCCCAAAGCAGTCCAGGCGATGCCCGCGTGGGCCTTTGGCAATCCTGTGCCGCCTGAAGCCCGTCTGGGGAAAGTTCTCCAGAACGAGTTCCACATCCTGCGCGTCCTTGGAGAAGGCGAGCTGGGTGTGACCTATGAAGCCGAAAACTCCCGTCTGAAAGGCAAGTTTGCGGTCTTGATGCTGCGCCGAGAGCTAAAGCCCACACAAGGCATGATGCTGTCGGTGCAAAAAGACCTTCGCGCGGCGCAGCCGCTGCAAGCGCAAGGCCTGATGCCGGTGAAGATGATCGTCGATCAGTTCGACATTCCCGGCTTTGCGACCGAGCTTCTCGACGGAGAAACCCTGCGTCAGCGGCTCCGTCGCGGGCCTCTGCGGGTCGAGCGAGCGATCGCGATCGTGCTGTACGTGGCCAAGGCGCTCGACGCGCTGCACAAAGCGGGCGCGGTTCACGGAGACCTGCGACCCGAAAACATCTTTTTGGTGCGTCCGCAGGCCAAGTCCAGCTTCGCGGGCAAGGTCGTCATCGTCGAGCACAGCCTGCATCACCTGCGTCGTCGTCCGTCGGGACTCGATGATCAGCTACCGCTCTACAAGCTGATGTATCGTCCGCCGGAGCTTCTCGCTGGTGAGACGGGACCGCATCCCGGCGGCGATGTCTTTGTAATCGGTGCAATCCTGCACGAGTGCCTGACCGGAAGGCCCGCGTTCTTCGACGAAGTGGCTGACTTTGTCATCGACAACCTGCATCAGCCGCCGCGCACCCTGTCGCCGAATCCGCAGCTTGGACTGACCCCAGAGCTGTGCAAAGCGCTCGACGAGCTGACTCAGTGTGCATGCGCGCGCGATCCGAAAGAGCGACTGCCCGATATGGCCTCGCTGGTCGTCGGGCTCGAAGCGCTGAGCAAAAGCAAAGGCCTGAAGCTGCCCGAGGTTCTGACGGAAGCGCCCGAGTCCGCCTCTGCGGAATCGAATCAGACCGAGCAGCGCATGCATCGTCTGCTTGAGCGTCGCTCGGGAGTCTTCCCGGTGCTGGGACCACCGCCTGCGGAGCCCGTACTCCCGACGGTGACAAAGCCCGCTGCGCCTTCGTCAAGTCCTGCGCCTTCGCCAAGTCCTGCGCCTTCGTCAAGTCCTGCGCCTTCGTCAAGTCCTGCGACGAGTGCGCCAGCGACGAGTCCCGCACCTTCGGCCAAGCCCGCTGAGACGCTCGCGCCGCTGCAAGCGATCACCGCACCGAAGAAAAAAGTCACCCAGATCCTGCAAAAGCTGTCGAGCGCGTTCCCGGTATTGACCGTCTCTGCCGACGGAAGCGCGATCGAAGAGCACACGATTCAGCCGCAAGTCGCCAAAGCACCTGCCGAAGCCGTGACGCTGGTTGGACAGCCTGAGCCTGCCCTCCGTGCGGAGCCGCCTGTTCCGCCTCAAGCTCAGCCTCAGCCTCAGCCTCAGCCTCAGCCTCAGCCTCAGCCTCAGCCTCAGCCTCAGCCTCAGCCTCAGCCTCAGCCTCAGCCTCAGCCTCAGCCTCAGGTTCCCGAGTCAAAGCCCGTCGAAGCTGCGTCCGTCGAAGCTGCGCCTGCCAAGCCAGAGGAGCCCAAGCCTCAGGAGCCCAAGCCTCAGGAGCCCGTTTCGGTCGTTTCCGTCGATGCAGTGACGCTGCCCAAGGCGGAAGCCAAGCCTGTGCTCAAAGCGAACGTGGCTGAAGCGCTCTCTCGTCTGCGCAAGCCGGGACTCGCCGTCGAACCGAAAGGTCCACCGCCTGCGGCCCTGCCCTTCGAGGTGGCCGCCATCACGCCGGTCGTCACAGCGATTGAGCCACCGAAGACCGCTCCGCCGCTTGCTCCGCCCGCTCCCGAGCCGCCCAAGACCGCTCCGCCGCTTGCTCCTCCCGCTTCGGCAGTGGTCAGCGACGAAAAACCTGTGGCTGCGACCACCAAGCCGCCCGAGTCCAAGCGCCGCGTCAGTGAGTCCACGCTCCAGGTCGATAACGTCGAAGACCTGCTGGTGAGTATGCCGTCGCTGCTGGCGATTCCTATTTCGCCCGCGACGCCACCTTTGCCACCGAGCGCACAGTCGCCCAAGCCGCCGCGCATTCCCGAGCCACCGCAGACGCTGTCCGCCGTGCCCACATCCGCCGCGCTGGAAAGCCTGCGCACCAGCCACGATCCAGCCTTGCTGAGCGCACCGACGCAGCCACTTGTGCCCGCGATGCTCGGAGATCTGCTGACGCCGCCCGTGACCAAGCCGCCCGTCGCGCCCGAGTCGCTGCTGACACCGCCGGTTACTTCGCCGCCGCCCAGCCTGGGTGCGCTACACGAAGCACCGACGCGCACCAAGCTGCCGATCGATGAAATCTCGGCGGTACCGACCCAAGCTGCCGTCGAAGCCATTCCGGGACTTTTGCCCAACCTGGGCCTTGCAGTGACACCGAGCGTGGTTCCGGTGATTCCGATCGAAGCCAAGCCAAGCGGCAAGATCAGCGCAGACAGCGGCGAAAGCATCCACGACAAGCCGACCGCAGCGGTGATTCCCAGCATCGATCTGCTCAGTCGGGTCTTGACCGGATCGCAGAGCCAGCCGCCGTCACCAAGTGTACCGCCGAGCGTTCCGCCGCCGAGTGTGCCGCCACCCAGCGTTCCGCCGCCAGCGACGGTCAGTCCGCCCATCCCAGCGAGCCAGCCTCTGCCCGACGCGCAGCGACTGCTCGAAAGCAACCCGATCGTAAAGCCGGAGCCGCCCAAAGAGCCACTCGCCCACGCAGAGAGCCCCAAGCCCGATCCGAAGCTGGTGCTGCCCGCGCAAGTCTCGACGGCACACACCACGCTGGCCCCGCGCGCCATTCCGAACAAGCCCGTCAATGTGCCGCCAGCGCCCGAGCCCGGACTGCGTGCCCTGCTGCTTCGTCATCAAGAGCTGGTGGCCGCAGGCATCGGTGCGCTGATCGTGCTGCTGATTGGGCTTCTCTTCTCTGTGCTCATCCGCTAAGAGGCGCAGGAGCCCACGTCGCCCCTCGAAGGGCAACTTCTGCCGTTTCACCACTTTCGCGTCGGGCTCCATCGACCATGAGCCCAAGCTTCCAACTGTCTTGTCTTGATGCCGCGCTCTCGATTGCGCAGGCCGCCGGTCGCGTCTTGGCTGAAGGCGCCTTCCGTCGTCACGATGCCGAGAGCAAGTCCGCCACCACCGATCTGGTGACCCGCTACGATCGCGCCGCCGAGGAAGTCATCGTCGCCGCCATTCGCAGTCGCTTTCCCGATCATCGCATCCTCGCCGAAGAAAGTGGCGCACACGGAACAGCCAGCGACGCACCGCGCTGGATCATTGATCCGCTCGATGGAACCACCAACTTTGCGCACGGCTTGCCGCTGTTTAGCGTCTCGATTGCCTGCGAGTGGGAAGGCCAAGTCCGCGTCGGGGTTGTTTCCGCGCCCGCGCTCGGCTGGACCTTTTCCGCCAGCCTCGGACACGGTGCCCAGCGCAACGGTCAGCCGATCTCTGTCACCAGCACCCCAACCATCGAGCGCGCCCTGCTCGTCACCGGCTTTCCCTACGACCGCAAGACCGCCAAGGACAACAACTTCGCGCAGTTTGTGACGCTCAAGCGCCGCGCCCAAGGCATTCGCAGGCTCGGATCGGCTGCGCTCGATCTGTCGCTGGTCGCTGCTGGCAGCCTCGATGGCTACTGGGAAATGAAGCTCAAGCCGTGGGACATCGCGGCGGGACTGCTCATCGCGACCGAAGCCGGAGCCGTCACCAGCGACTGGCACGGCCAGCCCGTCGATCTGTCCGTGGGCCAGGTCGTGTGCGCCAATCCCAGCCTTCACCGCGAGCTGCTGAGCGTCCTTTCGACCGTCCAACACGGCGTCATTGCCGTCTGAAACGGTCCCGACCCAAGCGGCGCAGGCTGCTCGTATTGACTTCCGTTCAATAAGCGCTATCGTTCAAGCAGTGGCTATTGAACAGGAGTCAACAGCGATGTCTACCGCCGCGAATCCGTCAACGTCCTCTGTGCCGACGCCTCGCTCCCCGCAGCTCAACCTGGGCCAAGCCATTCCCCGCCACTGGTTCGGCGGCAACGTCTTGGCCACCCACCTCGTCAACGGCGTCAGCATGCTCTTCCCAGCCGGAGAGCGCTTCTTTGTCCGCTCCGTCTTTCACTACATGGACCAGATCGACGATCCGCTCCTGCGGGCGCAGATCAAAGGCTTCTTCGGTCAGGAAGGGCGTCACGCCAAGGAACACGACCGCTGGAACGAAATCCTCAGCGAGCAGGGCTACTCCGTACAGACGTTCCTATCGATCTATGAGCGGATTGCCTACGGTGTCATCGAACGCCTGGCATCTCCGTCCCTGCGACTCGCCGCCACCGCAGCCTGTGAACACTTTACGGCGATGCTGGCCGAGCGCGTGCTCCGGTTCGATGTCCTGTCCCACGCCGATCCGACCATGGCGCAGCTCCTCAAGTGGCATGCCGCCGAAGAGATCGAGCATCGCTCGGTCGCTTTCGATGTGATGCAGAAGGTGTCGCCTTCCTACGCGATGCGGGTGGCCGGACTTGCGGTGGCGGCGACGCTGCTCGGTGGCTTCTGGTGTACCGCGACGCTGATGCTGCTGTGGCAGGATCGCAAGCGGTTGAACGGATCGCTTCAGAACGACGCCAAGCAGCTTCGCGAAGTCCGCAAGCGGAACCACGTAAAGGGTGTGTTCCTGCCCGGCATCCGTGAGTACTTACAGAAGGACTTCCATCCCGCCAAGCTCCCGCTCGACGAGCTGGCCAAGGACTATCTGCTCACCGCACAGCTGTCATAGTGCGCAGCGCAAAGGAAAACGCCGTGACAAACCAACACATCGTGATCGTGGGAACTGGCTTTGCCGGACTCGGGATGGCCATTCGGCTCAAGCAAGCGGGCTTTCACGACTTCACCATCTTGGAACAAGGCGACGAAGTCGGCGGAACGTGGCGCGACAACCACTATCCCGGCGCTGCGTGCGACATCGAGTCACAGCTCTACTCCTTTTCGTTTGAGCCCAATCCCGCGTGGACCAGCGAGTACCCTCCGCAACAAGAGATCCTGCGCTATCTCATCCACTGCGCAGACAAGTACGGAATCCGTCCGCACATTCGCTTTCGCTGCGCCGCAACCGCTGCACGCTACGAGGACCACAGCGGAACCTGGGAAGTCACAACCAGCGACGGTACCAGCATCACCTGTCGAAGCCTTATCGCTGCCTGCGGCGGCCTGAGCCGTCCCGCGATTCCCAGCCTGGCTGGCTTGTCTTCCTTTGCCGGAAAGGTCTTTCACTCTGCCCGCTGGGATCACGCCTTTTCGCTCAGCGGAAAGCGAGTCGCCGTCATCGGCACCGGAGCCAGCGCGATCCAGATCGTCCCCGCCATCGCTCCGCAGGTTGGCACCTTGCACCTGTATCAGCGCACGCCGCCGTGGATCATTCCCAAGCGCAATCGTCGCTTTTCCGAAGCGCAGCGCAGTCGCTACCAAGAACATCCGCTGCTTCAGAAGCTCGCACGGCTGTTGTGCTACCTGCGCCACGAGCTGGCAGGCTTCGGCTTTGTCGTCGAGCCCAAGCTGCTCGCGCTGCTGTCTCGGCTGGTCAGGCACTACATCGCGCGCAGCATTCCCGATCCCGCGCTACGCGCCAAGCTGACCCCAAGCTACACCCTGGGCTGTAAGCGGATTCTGCTCTCGAACGACTACTATCCAGCGCTCTGTCGCCCGAACGTCGAGCTGGTCACGTCCGCCATTGCAGAAGTCACCCCCACCGGCATTCGCTGTGCCGACGGAACCGAGCGCGCACTCGATGCCATCATCTTGGCCACCGGCTTTGCCGCCGCCGATGTCGTCGCGCCCTTCCCGATCCAAGGTCGCGCAGGCATCCAGCTTCACGACGCCTGGAAAGACGGAGCAGAGGCCTACCTTGGCACCACCATCGCGGGCTTCCCCAACCTGTTCCTGATCGTTGGACCCAACACCGGGCTGGGACACAGCTCGATGGTCTACATGATCGAATCGCAGATCGCCTACATCCAGTCCGCGCTCGCCACGATGCACAAGGACAAGCTATCCACCGTCGAGGTCAAGTCCGACATTCAAGCGCGCTACAACCAGGAAATCCATGAGCGACTCGGTCGCACCGTCTGGTCGAGCGGCTGCTCCAGCTGGTATCACACCCAAAGCGGCAAGAACACCACCTTGTGGCCCGGCTTCACCTTCGAGTTCCGCCGCCGCACCAGCCAGTTTCGCAAAGACGACTACCAGCTCACGTCGCGCTAGCTTGCCGATTCGCTGCCGTCGCGCCCTCGCTGCTTACTGACCCGGAGGCTTGTCCGGCACGTTCTTGCCGCGATGACACGACCAGCAGGTGACACGGTTCATCGTCGCCGGATACTTCGCGCCGATGTCACTGACCATCCGCATCATCTCGCGCGCTTTTTCCTTCATCGGAGTCTCTGCCGCCGGGTCTTTCGGATCGTGACAGTGCGTGCAGTCCTTCCCGAGCGCCACCACCTGCATGTTCATCTGCGCGATCAGCGCCGCCTTGGACACGTTCTTTGGCAGCACCTGCAAGTTTTTAAAGCTCGCGCTCGCCACCGGCACCGCCAGCAGCGCCGACCCCATCACAGCCATCAACATCCGCGACAGACCCGAAAACGAACCCATGGATCGCTGACTCCTCACTTACGCCTAGCAGAGCAAGACACTATCCCTTGTTGCGATGGGATGACCACGCGCTTTATTCGCTCCGATGCTACGCTGCTTGGACCGCCGCCGACAACCGCTCCCCGCTGTGCGCTGTACGTTACTTGCTCTTTAGGTGCGCAAAGGGAGGATGAGCCACGCTCGGAACCGCAGCCGTCGCGGTCTGGCGGATGTAAAACAGGCCGGGACTTGGGTCCGGATCCATCTGATGGGTGAGCTGATACACGGTGTTTACCTTCGGATGCTTCACCCAATCGACGTAGTTTTTCGCCTCTTGCACCACGTACATGTAGACGCCGTTTGGTCGTGCCCGCGTCCGAATCACCACCGCGTCGTCCCCGTACGGCAGCGCGAGCATGCTCTTTTTAAAGCCCTCGCTGTAGGTGAAGTAGCGCTCGGCGTTCGATAGATACAGGACGTGTAGCTTCAGCCCGATCGCTGAGATCGCCGAGGCAATGCTCGACAAGCTGGTCCCGACGGTCAGATCGCCACGCACCATCACCACGCGCCCGGTCTTAAAGAGCTGCGCGATGTAGTCAAACTGGCTCTGATCGTCTAGGAACCAGCGGATGTTGTGGATCTTGTAGATGCCAGCCACCTTGCGAAAGCGCGACAGCACCGACGCACGCGACATCTTGTAGGCTTCGACAATCGCCGCACGCTGCTTTGGGTGCGGATACGCATCGCTTAGCAGCTTCAGCGCTGTCACTTCGTTCTTCGCTTCCCACAGCGCCTTGAACTCCTCGGGCGTGCTGCTGTGGATGAAGAACACCCGATAGACGTAGTGGACGTTGACGACCACTTGGTCAAAGTCAAACAGCACCATCAGCTCGGGTCGCTGCCAGCCCGCCAGCACGTAGTTTTGGTCGGTTCCCACCCCGATGTACGCGCCGCCCTTGTTGGCAATCGTCTTGAGCCACAGATCGTGCCGATCCTCGTTCGAGATCACGTAGTGCGTCCCACGAACCAGGTGCGGCGGCGGTGGGTCCGACACGATCCGGTTGAGCTGCTCGGTCCACTCCGGGCTGACTGGCGCAAGCTGTCCTGCGCCACCCGTCGCACCCGGAACGACCGCTGCCGAGCCCGTCCCCGCAGACGGCATCGCCTGCTGCATCGCCATCGGAGCCGCCGACACCATCGCGGCCTGCGCTGCGGGCTTATCGACATGCACCTGCGCGTGGCTACCGCTCCCCAGAAAAACGAGCGGCAAGAGCCCAGTCAGCAGCGTGCGACGAACGGGACGCTTTGCCGATCGCAAAGCCGACCAAAGGGACAACGTGGAAGCCGAGGTCTTGGACATGTAGCGCCTGGGGGAGCCACCGCCTGTGCGATGCGCAGTCCCCCGCAGCGATCATACCGCCAAAAAACCACGGAAGTAAACGGGCTTACAAATTTTTAGACCATCAATTCATCGATCACCCGCCGCAGCGAAGCCAGGTTGCTCACCACCTCTGCGCGGTGGACATGCGGCAGGTAGTCCTTCATCGCGCTGTCTCCGAACATCCACGACGATGGCTGCTCTGGGTTGAGCCACAAGATCCGCCGCGCTCGCGACTTCACCCGCGCAAGGGCCCACGCTTCCGACGGAAAGTAGTTTGACCGTCCGTCCCCCAGGATCAGCACCGTCGTCCGCGACGTGACCGTCTCTAGGTGCCGCTCGACAAACTGCCGCAGCGCCCGCCCGTAGTTCGAGTTCGCCGCCACGCTCACCACCGCTCCGGCATAGGTCTTTTCCACCGCGCGATCCAGCTCATGGCTCTCAAACAGATCGGTCGCATCCCCCAGATCCGACACAAACACAAACGAACGCACCTTCGCAAAGCGCTCCTGCACCGTGTAGGCAAACTGGAGCATAAAGCGCGCAACCTGCCGCACCGAGTCCGAGATGTCGCACAAGATCACCAGCCGAGGCTTGTGCGGATGTCGCGTCCGAAAGCGAAGCTGAAACGGAATCCCGCCACTGGCCATCGCTGCTCGCATCGTCTTGCGCATGTCGAGCCGTCCGTGTCGCAGCTTTTTTGGCTTGTCTTGCTTCTGCGTCTTGAGCTTGTCCGCAAGCCGCGTCACCTCATGCCGCAGCGCCGCCAGCTCTGCCATAGACAGCCTGCCCAGCGGTTTGTGCAGCAGCAGCTCGCTGCGCATCGTCTCGGCAAAGTGTACGTTCTGCTTGTCGAAAGATCGCTGGACCTCGCCCCGCACCGCGCCACGAAGCTGCCACAGGTTCTGCTCGGCCTGCTTGAGGACCGCCGCCGCGACCTCTTCTCCCAGCTGGGGCCCGAGCCGCTGCATCATCGATCGCAGCTCCGCATCTGCCTCGCGGAACCGCAGCTTGTCGAGCAGTCCCTGGGTAAAGTAGCCAATTTGCAGCGGGCTCTGCATCCGTGACACGTCGATCCGCATCCCCGACAGTCGCAGCAGCAGATCCAGACCCACCCGGCGCAGGCCCAGACCCATCCGCGCCGTCGGATCGAGCCGTGCCGCCTCGGTCGCAAGCTGCGCCAGCACATGCTCGATCTGCTCATCGCCAAGTCCCGCCTTGCGCAGCGCATCGAGAAGCGGCGCTTCCGCAAAGTCTTCCCCCAGCGCGCCCGCCTGAAAGAAAAACAGCGAAAACAGATCCTCAAAGCGGCTCTCGTCTTCGGCTCGCTTCACCAGGCACGCTTGCAGCGTCGCTTTCACCAGCGCCGGATCTGACAGGCCGACCAGCTCGATCCCACGCAGCGCGTCCAGAAGCTCTGCTGTGGAAGCAGGCACGCCGTTTTTGCGCAGCAGCTCTACAAACTCTTGAATCGCAGCCAGCATCGCCACTCCTTATCGATTCCGCTGCGTCATCTGCCGCAGCTGCTTGCGCAGCACCAGCTTGACCGGCTCAAACCACACCACGCTGCCCACCGCCACGGCCAGACACAGCACCACGTCCCGCAGCGACAGCGGCGCCAGTGAAAACAGCCGCTGGAGCGGCGGCATGAGCAGCACCAGCGCCCCCAGCCCAACCGTCCCCGCGATAAGCGCCCACAGCAGCTTGCCGCCTTGCCACAGCGTCTGGAGCGCCGACTGACTCCACGAACGACTGACCGTGATAAGTCCCAGGTTTGCAAAGACCAGCGTCGAAAACACCATCGCCCGAATCTGCGTAGGCGAATGACCCAGCCCCGCCGCCAGGTAATACATCGCCGTGCAGCCGCACAGCACCATCGCCCCTTGCAACAGCGACAGCACCAGCACCCAGCCCGTCACCATCGGCTGTCCAAGCGGACGCGGCGGACGCTCCATGATGTGCGGCTCGGCCTCAGTCCCTTCAAAGATCAGCCCGCACGACGGATCGATGATCATCTCCAGCACCGCGATGTGCGAAGGCAAAAGGATGAGCGGCCAGCCAAGCAGTGGCGACAAAAGCGACAGCCCGGCAATCGGAACGTGGACCGCGAACGTATACGCCACCGCCTTGCGCAGGTTGTCGAAGATCCGCCGCCCGAGCCGCATCGCCGCCACGATGCTTGCGAAGTTGTCATCCGCCAGCACCAGCGCCGACGCTTCCCGTGCCACGTCCGTCCCGCGCTTGCCCATCGAGATGCCAATGTGCGCCGCCTTGAGCGCGGGCGCATCGTTGACCCCATCGCCGGTCATCGCCACGATGCCACCCGCTGCCTGGAGCGCCTCGACCAGCCGCAGCTTCTGCTTGGGCACCATCCGCGCAAACACCGACACCTTCCCCACCCGTTCGCGCAGCGCGGTGTCCGATAGCTGTTCCAAGTCCGCGCCCGATAACACCCCGCCTGCGACATCCAGCCCCGCCTGCGCCGCAATCGCCAGCGCCGTCGCCGGATAGTCGCCCGTAATCATCAGCACCCGCACCCCGGCCCGCCGACACTCGGCCACGGCCTGCGGCACCTCGGGACGCAGCGGGTCCAAAAACCCGCACAGCCCGCACAGCGTAAACTGCACCTGCTCGGGACTGTCCGGCAGCGCCGCGACCGCGTCCGCCTTGGCCACCGCCAGCACCCGCAGCCCCGCTTGCGCCATGCGCTCTGCTTCGGCCAGCACATCCTTGCGCGCAGTCTCGGGCAGCCGACACAGCAGGATCACTGCCTCTGGTGCGCCCTTGCAGAACAGCGCCAGCGTCCCATCGGGCTGCGCATAGGCCCGCGTCACCGCCAGCAGGCTCGGCAAAAGCGGATACTCTTTCCGAAGCTGCGTCAGCGAAAGCCCCAGCGGCAGCGACTTCTGCGTCTGAACGTCCAAAAGCGCCTGATCCATCGGATCACTGGGGGTCGTCTGGCTTGCCAGCCGCGCCGCCACCGCCAGATCCACAAAGGACGCGGGCAGCGCCCCCGCATCAAGCGAGTGCAAGACCCCCTGACACCACAGCTTGGCCACCGTCATCCGGTTCTGCGTCAGCGTCCCGGTCTTGTCCGAGCACAGCACGGTCGCCGCCCCCAGCGCTTCGATCACCCCCGGCCTGCGCAGCAGCACGTTGTGATGGGCAATCCGCCACGCCCCCAGCGATAGAAACACCGTCAGGATCATCGGCAGCTCTTCCGGCAGCACCGACATCGCCATCGCCAGCCCCGCGAGCAGCCCCTGGATCCACTGCTTATAGAGAAGCCCGCGCAGCAGCACCACCAGCACACACAGCACGATGCCGATGCTCGCCATGCCCCGCACCAGCCGCTTCATCTCCACATCGAGCGGGGTCCTCGGCGGCTCGATCTCGGCCAGCGCCTTGCCAATCTTGCCCACTTCAGTCTGCCCGCCCGTCGCCGTCACCTCTGCACAGCCGCTGCCGCCCACCAACAGCGTGCCCATAAAGAGCTGCGGCAGATCGTCCCCACCGGGCCGCGCAGGCTGCGCACTTCCCGAAACGGGCCGCTTACGAACCGGCACGCTCTCCCCGGTCAGCAGCGACTCATCACAGACGACGTTCTCGCCTACGCGCAGAAGCGCATCCGCCGCCACCCGCAGCCCTTCGCTCAGCACGAGCAGATCCCCCGGCACCACCTCTTCGGCGCTGATCGTCTGCTGCTTGCCATCCCGCAGCACCGTCGCCCGAGGACTCTGCATGCTGCGCAGCGCCGCCACCGCCCGCTCTGTCCGCCGCTCTTGCCACAGCGTCAGCCCCACCACCACCAGCACAAACGTAAAGAGCAGGCCCGCTTCCCCGCGATCCCCGAGCAGCAAGTACAGCGTCCCGCAGGCAAGTAGCAGGATCAGCATCGGCTCGGTCAGCACCGCCCCGAGCGTTCGCCAAAACGACGGCCCTTCCCGACCGAGCAGCACGTTGCGACCGTGTCGCCGCAGTCGCTCCGCCGCTTCTTGGCTGCTCAGACCGCCCGGATCAGTCATTGCACGGAAGCCTCCGCGTCCATCGCCCGTGCTGCCGCCGCCTTGCGACCCTTGGGCAGCTTGGTCTTGCCCAGCTCCAGCACCACCGCAAACTCCGCTTCGGTCACTGGCACCACCGACAGACGACTGCGCCGCAGCAGCGCGATCTGCGCAAGGCGCGGCTCTTGCCGAATCTGATCGAGCGTCACCTCCGCACGCAGCGGACAGACCGGCGCGACATCGACCACCGACCAGTCTTCCCCCGGTGCGGTCGGATCGGGATACGCCGCTTGCACCACCTGCGCCACCCCGACCACCGCCTTGCCCTCATTCGAGTGATAAAACAGCAGCAGATCCCCCACCTTCATGCTGCGCAGGTTGTTGCGCGCTTCAAAGTTCCGCACGCCATCCCACATCGTCCGACCCTGCTTGCACAGCGTCGCAAAGGCGTACTTATACGGCTCGCTTTTCACCAGGAAGTAGCTAGGTTTCATCGCCCACCGATAGTAGCCAGCTTGACGCTTCCAGGCTGCTGCAAAAGCCGCGTACACTGGGGTGGGGGCATATTTGGTGGGGAAATTCGCAGCTTACGGCCTGCTTGCTGGGCTGTCGGTTCTGTCTGCATGTTCCGAGCTGGTCGGTGCGGAGCCACTCGAGGTCACGCGCATCGAAGGCCAGAGCCTGTCCACGACGCTCTTGCCGATCGAAGGACGCCTGCGTGCCGCGCACATCCTGCTTGGGCAGAGCGAAGAAGTCTCGGTGGCCTTGGTCACGCCCGAGCCCGAGCCGACCGACAATCCCGTGATTGGCAAGGTGCAGGTCGTCGGGCTCGATCCGCCGTATCCTCGCGTTGAAATCCCCGAGCGTGCGGTCGCGTTTCCGGCGTCTCCGAGCCATGGCTTCTGCACCGCACAGCTCCCCAGCGGGTCGAGCTTTGACCTGCCGCGCTATTCCCTGCACCGCCCCGGTCTGCCCGAAGACGGACCCTACACCGCGCTGGCCCAGCCGAGCGGCAAGATCAAGCTGCTGTGTGGTGAGCACACCTTGGCCGCCTTTGGTGGCAGCCGCGACAACATCGGCATCGACCTGATCCGCAGGCAGCCCGATGGCACCATCATGCACCGCATCTTGCCCTGGCCTCTCGACGCCGATCCTGCCTGGGAGCAGGGACCGTATGTCTATGACGCAGGCGAGCGCGTCCTGTTTATCCTGGGCGGCGACATCACCACCCGCGCCTATTACATCGACACCGATGAGACTGTGAACCTTGGCATCGTCTACTGGGGGGCCGCCACCAGGAGCGGTCAGCTCTTTGTCGATCCCGATGGGCTGCCCCTCCTCTACGACATCGACAGCCGCAAGAGCCGCTACCTGGGCGTTCGCCTGTCCGCAGACGGCGCGGTGGTCGGCACAGATCCCGATGCCCAGGCCATCCTCACCTGCGACTGGGATGGACTGCGCCGCGTCCCCTTGTTTGCCAGCGCGGGCCCTGTGGTCGTCATCGATCGCGAGCCCTGCCGCCCCTCCGACTGGAGCGCCGCCCCCCAGCAGAGCGTCCTGTACTACGTCGGCACCCAGCTTCGCCAAGCGGCAACCAGCGGCAAATCGGCCCCCATCGTCTTGACCAACTTCTTGGGCCAGCAGCTCTACGCCTTGTGTGAAGACGGTGCCCTCGCCTATTCCCTCGACCCGCCCGAGCGCTACGGACGCGGCGTCGGCGATGGCTACCTGGCCGGACGCAAGTTCATGGACCGAGGCCGCGATGTCCGCTTTTCCCCCGACTGCCAGCACGTCTACTTCAAGGAAAACGCCGCCACCTTGCGCAGGCTCGGCCAGCTGCGCAGCTTCGACCGCTCTGCCACCGATCCCCAGTCCGCCTTTGTCCGGCTCGCTGACAACGTCGGCTACTACAACGTCCTGTCCGATGGCCGCCTCCTCGTAAACGACAACCTCGCCACGGTCGGCGATCACAACCGCCTCTCCCTGCTCGATCCCGACAGGCGGACCACCCAGACCCTTCTGTCCGGTCAGGTGGCCCTGCTCTCGCTGCTTCAGGTCTCGCGCACCGTGCCCAGCTTCCCCAGCGACCGCATCTTGCTGGAAGTAGACAACGCCGAGATCACTGGACCGCGTCGCATGATGCTCATCCAGGTTCCGCCCAAGGCCCCGTAGCCCATCGCCCCAGCCGGTCCCGCCCCACGCCTGACGTGATCGACGCCCCCGCCCAGGCCGCCGCGCGCTGCGATTCGGTGTTCTGCGTGCTCACGCCGTCCCGTCACGTATAATCCGCCCATGCACCTCATTCGGCAGAAGCTGCGACTGCTGGCTCGCGCGCTTGTGATCTGCCTGCTGCTCGTCGAAACCGCCCTGCGCTACGGACTCGTCTACCTGGGGTATCGGCTCACCGGACGCAGCCTGGCCGATCGGCAAGCCCTGTTTGGAGAGTCCGTCCTGGGACTGTTTCGCAGGCTGGGCGCGACCTTCATCAAAGTCGGGCAGATCATGTCCACGCGCCCCGATCTGCTGCCGCCGCATGTCATCTTGGCCCTGTCGCGCCTGCAAGACGATGTCGGTCCGTTCCCCTTTGCCCAGGTCGAGCGCACCATTGCCGAAGACTTCGGACAGCCCATCGCCGCCCTGTTTCGCGAGTTTTCCCCCCAGCCGATCGCCTCGGCCTCGGTCGCGCAGGTCCACCGCGCCCGCTTGCCCGATGGCCACCTGGTCGCCGTCAAGGTCCGCCGCCCCGACATCGAGGAGCTGTGCGCCTTCGACCTGTCCGTGATGTCGTTTTACGCCCGCCTGCTGGAGCTGGTTCCGTCTCTGCGCACGCTCGCCCCCTTGGAAAGCGTCGAGCAGTTCGGTCGCGCCATCGCCATGCAGCTCGACTTCACCATCGAAGCCCAGAACAACCGCCGCTTCACCCAAAACTTTGCCGCCGATCCGCAGGTCATCGTGCCCCGGCTCCACGACGCGCTGTGCAGCCGCCGCGTGCTGACCATGGACTTTATCGAAGGCAAGAAGATCCTCGACTGCACCGGCAGCCAGCCCGAGCGGCGCGCCCTGGGCGAGCTGGGCTTTCGGGTGATGCTCAAGATGATCTTTGCCGACGGCTTCGTTCACGCCGACCTCCACCCCGGCAACCTGCTCGTCACCCCCGATGGCAAGGTCGCGCTGCTCGATCTGGGCCTGGTCGCCGAGATGGATCAGACCCACCGGCTCGCCTTCGCCCGCTACTTTGCCGCCTGGGCACGCGGCGATGGTCACACCATGGCCGAGATCATGGTCACCCACAGCCCGTCCCCCTATGTCAAAGACCGCCAAGGCTTTGAGCAGGCCATCCAAGGCTTTGTCGATCGCCTGCACGGCAAGCGACTCGGCGAGGTCGAGGTCGCCAAGGTCGTCTACGACATGCTCCAGATCCTGCGCCGCTACCGCGTCCGCGTAAACGCCACCTTCACCATGGTCAACATCGCCATCGCTGTCACCGAGGGCATCGGCAAGCAGCTCGACCCGACCCTCGACCTGATGAACGAAGCCATGCCCTTCTTCCTCGCGCTCTCGCTGTAAACTACTGTCCATGAAGCTCGGGGGAGTCTTCGTGGAGCACCTTGGCAAGCTCGCGACCAGGCTGGGCTACAACCTCGCGTTCTTTGCCACGCTCTGGCTGGTCGGCGCGATCTTCGGTGTCGTGCTCCCGTGGTTTCTGCCGGTCATCTGCGCCACCTTGGGCTGGCTGGGGATCAGTGCCTATTTCTTTGGCAAGTACGAGCCGTGGTTTGACGGGTGGGCGCTCATCTTGGGCTCGATCCCCATCGTCATGACCGCCATGACCGCAGGGGACTACGTTGCCCTCTCGCTCGCCACCCCGCAGCCCGTCACCTCGCTCCGCTCCGCCGCTGCGTCTTTGTCCGGTCGCGTCTACCTGCTCCCCGCCACGCTTCAGATCCGCAGCGAGCTGTCCCATCGCTACGTCTCGGTCCACAAGAGCAAGAGCGGCGGCACCACCCGCACCACCTACGTGGTCGCGCCCCTGGTCGATTCCGACTGGCAGCCAGGCGATCCGGTCGCGGCGTTTGTGACCTGCACGAGCGGCTACCGCCACGGCTGCCCCAGCCTGCCGCCCACTGCCCCCCTTGGCGTCACCCCGACCCTGTTTCGCACAAGCGGCTTTGCCACCGCAGCCCGCCAGTCCTGTCAGCAGCACGCACTGCGCTGCCCCAAAGCGCCCCTTGTCCTGGACATCCACCCCACCCTGGAAGCCGCCATCACCGAACCACGCAGAGCCGTCTTCCTCAGCCCGGTCCTCGCCCTCGGCGTCTGGGCCCTCCCCCGCCTCCTCATCGACCTCGCCGCCCTCCTCGCCGCCCTCCTCACCGAGCTACGCAGCGGCTGGTTGGGTCGGAAATAGCTTCAAAAACCATTCCTTAAACTGACACGCTCTCTCGGTGTCATGTTTCAGCAGCTTGGTATTGAGCGCTTGACCAAAGGACATGCCCGGCTCCTCTTGCCAGGCCAGCCAGGTATGAAGCTGGCTCTTGAGCGCAAACCCAAAGGAGCAGTTGCGACCGTAGCGATCCATTGCCGTCCGGGCTTGTTCCTGCGCCAGCGCCCAGCAGGGATCGTCGGATGGCAGCAGCTCTTGCACCAGATCCTCCAGGGCCCCGCGTACGCAGTTGTCCGGCATCATCCAGACGCCCACCCAGGTGCCCGGGACAACCCCTTCCAGGACCAGCCCCTCCTTTGCGGGCTCACTGGGCACACTCTGTACGATCGGCGCGAGCCATCGGGTCAGCTCTTGCCAGCGCGCAGCGGGGGACTCATCGGCATCGACCACAATCCCCAGGCGTGACTTGGCCTTTGCCGCCGTCATGGCCCGGGGCAGATTGGGCAGTCCATCATAGGACTGCACGTAAGGCCGCTGCGTGCTCCCATCTTCCCAGTCGTATTTGTGCCGCTTCATCAAATGAATGATTGCGTGCTGATCGGACGATCCTTCCACCAACAAGCGATAGTCACTGCTCTCGTTTGGCATGCGAGAAGCTGGCCCTTTCATCAGCGCACCTCGCCTTGAAACTCCGCCACAGCCGCCAGGTCATCTGGCGTATAGGGAATGGTCTTGTCCATCCCTGCCACCAGCCGATGCAGCATCAAGTCTTCTTTGGTCAAGTTCATCTGCTGATGGACTGCGGCCAGGGCATAAATACAGTCCATGCTGTGCGTGGTCGCAAAGATTTGAACATTCAATCGCCGCGCACTCTCGATAAGCATCCGCCACATCTGGGCCATCACGGAGTGATGCAGCCCTGTATCGATCTCATCGATGAACAGATACCCATTTCGCGCCGGAACCAGATGCAACGCAATCGCCAGCAGATGCCGCATGCCATCGCCGAGTGAGCCCAAGCGCCTCGGCTCTTTGTCTCCTTTGAACCTCACGACAAAATGAAGGTTCTCGCCATCCCCTCGCCTTCCCACTTTCTCAACCTGAGGCTCTATGAACTGAAGGATTTGGGGAATCAGCGCTTCTTCATCGGTCAGCTGAACGTCATCCCACAGCCTGGACAAGAGCTGGATATCGGCTCGCGCGGTTGGAAGAAAGTAGGCCGGTGTTTTTGATTCGGCGCGGCTTGGCTCCAGGCTATTGGCTCTGACCGAATAACTTCTATCCAAGCCAAGGTCCCACTCTGTGTTCGTATCCGCTGGTAGACAGCGAGCCACGAGCTGCGTTTTTTCACGAAAGCGAACTTTCATCCCAGCGAGGCCGCCAGATATCTCGTGAGACTTTTCAACATACCGAACGAACACACCCTGATGGCGAGAGCGAACGAAGTACTCTGTATCTGGCAACAGCTGACGGCCATGAAACAGATTGGCTGGATACAGCTCAAACTGGGTAAAGAGCTTGCCGGAAACCTCTTCATAGGTCTTGCGCGAGTATTCCGACCGACGCACCAGGCTGCGAAACACCGGAGGCGTCCCATCCGACACCAGCAGCTCTACTGCGTCCAAGAAGGCGCTCTTCCCGGCGTTGTTCTTGCCGACCAGCAGGTTTACGCGGCCCAGGGGATTGGCGGTCAACGCGTGGAAGCAGCGGAAGCCTTGGATCTCAAGCTCATCGATCATGCGGCCACGCTACTTTGATTCGGGCGGCAATTCCAAGGGGACGATGGGCCAGGCAAAGGGTCGGGCGATTTTTGGTGCAATTTCGCGTGCGGATCGAACAGCGCAGGTCACGCTTAGTGTGGGCAAATAGGAGGCCCACGCACTATGGACAACCGTGTAGGAGACAACATCCCGACCCCCGTCAAGCTGGCCGACATCCAAAAGAAGCTCGCAGAGGTGGTGAGCGAGCTCGAAAAGTTCTGCATCGTGCTCTCCAAAGACGAGCGCAAGCGCCTTTTGCGCGCCCGCAAGGACAGCGAGCCGATGGTGCAGCGGGTGGCCGACCTGGCAGAGCGACACAAGATCTCGGTACCAGGTGTCGATCGCAGCAGCATGCTAAACGATGTTCGCCTGACCCAAGTGCTCCAGCCGATCGGGGCCCAGCTGGAGCGGGCCATGCAGCTTGTGCAGGACACCACGATGCAAGCCGATACCGAGGCATGGCAGGCCTTTTTGGCGTATTACGGCGTGCTGTCCTCGCTGGCTTCGCGCATCCCCGATGTCGAAGGCGCACTGGCCCCCGTGGTGGACTACATGAAAGTCAGCAAAAAGCACGCCCCAGAGCCGCCGAAGGCTCCGTAACGCGGCCCCACTGATCGACGTTGTCTTGCGATCTGGCAGAGCACCTCTCACGATCTGAGCGCTCTTCTTTGACGACCGATTCCCCCCTCTTTGACCGCCTGGCAGATCCTCTCTCACCACCTGGCAGATCCTCTCTCACCGCTTCGCAGCGGATCTCTCACCACCTGGCAGATCCTCTCTCACCGCTTTGCAGCGGATCTCTCACCACCTGGCAGATCTTCTCTCACCGCTTGGTAGCGGATCTCTCACCACCTGGCAGATCTTCTCTCACTGCTTGACCGATCCTCTCTTACCCTATGAGAGATCAGGTCCTGGCACTGGGCCGATCCCCCCTGATGCAGACCCTTCCCAAACACCTCGTCATCCGACTTGCCTGGGGTCTTGACCTTTCCCAAACACCTCGTCGTCCAGTTTGACTGGGGTCTTCACCCTTCCCAAACTCCTCGTCATCCAGTTTGGCGGGGGTCTTCGCCCTTTCCAGACTCCTCGTCATCCGACTTGGCGGGGGTCTTGACCTTGCCCAAACACCTCGTCGTCCAGTTTGGCGGGGGTCTTCGCCCTTTCCAGACTCCTCGTCGTCCGACTTGCCTGGGGTCTTGACCCTGCCCAAACACCTCGTCATCCGACTTGCCTGGGGTCTTGACCTTGCGCCTTGGGCTGGGTGCCTGGTGTTGGGTGGGTCGGCCCCTGTGCGAAGGGGCCCTGGGTCCAGTTTGGCGGGGGTCTTGACCCTTTGGGGGCAGGCTGGGGGTGGCGAGCGGGCGCTAACCGACCGTGGGCTGGGTGCAGAAGCCGTTCACGCAGAGGTTGGTCGGGTCGCAGCAGTTGGCGGCAGTCGTACACTTGTCTTGGACGTTGGCGCACTGGCTCGATGGCGTGCTGGTGCAGGTCAGCGCGCCGCTGGCACCGCTTGGCTCGCAGTAGCCGTTGCAGCACTGGTCACCCGACAGGCACGACGAGCCGTCCGACTTGCACGGATCGAGCACCCAGAACCCGCGCGAGTTGCCAGCCAGGATCTCCTGCGCGGGCAGATAGAACGCCGGGTGGCTGGCATCGGTGCCGACCTTGCCGTTTACGTCCACTGCCGCCACCCACAGCTTCTTGGTGGTGATGTTCTGCACCAGATCGACGCCACGCGGATCCGAGCAGTACGGCGGGATGGCCGCGACGTTGCCGTACATGCGGCGGCTGGTGAAGACGACCCAGGCATAGCCGCCCGAGGCAACGGGGTTCACGGTTGGCTCGTAGTTTGTCACCGCATCGGTGCTGTGATCGACATCGTAGCCAGAGCCTGCGCCGACTGGCGCGCCGTCCGCTGTACAAGCCAGGGTGCTCGGCGTCGTCAGCTTGGGCAGATAGACGTTGCCCGCTGCGTCCTTGCCGTTGAGCTGGTTCAGCGCCACGACCGACTTGGCATCCGCGACCGAGGTCCACGCAATCTCGGCCTGCGCCCCCTTGCGGGTGTACATCGCGCCATCGCCGTTGCCGTCGAGTCCCGCCTTGAGCTGGTGATGGAAGATGACCGAGTTGCTATCGGGGAAGACCGCCGCCCAGCCCGGACGCTTGTCGGCAGGCTGGCCGGTGTCATCGACCACCACCACCGGGTTTGACACCGCGCGGTTGGCCGCCGAAAAGTTCATGACGACCAGCTTCTGGGTCGGGTTGGTAATCGACCCGCTGTTCATCGGGTTGATCGCCAGCAGGCTGCCGCTGGGACCAAACGCAGGCGTTCCCAGGTTCGAGGTGATCGCTGCCAGCCCGGTCACCGCCTGCGACATGTTGGCGGTCGGCAGGGTCAAGAGCTGGCCGGTCGGCGACAGCGCCAGCGAGCCATCGGGATACATCGCGGGGAAGGTCGCGCCGTTGGCCAAGGTCTGCTCGGTCACGCCCGACGGCTTGATGGTGTAGCCCGCGCTGACGCCGTAGTTGTCGCCGCGCTGGGTCACAAGCTGCGAGCCGTTGGCTGCCACCGAGTGGCAGGTGCGGCACTGCGCGTCGTTGCCGTTGGCCCCCGCCAGGAGCTTCGGGCCGGTATCGCCGACTCGGATCGACAGGATCGCGCCACCGAACATCTTGTCGCCGCCCACCGCGCCGCCGTAGTTCTTCGCCAGCAAGGTGCCGTACGACTGGTAGTAGATGGTGCCGGTGAGCCGGGCAGGAGCCACCGTCCAGGTCTGGGTGATCGGACCGTAGCCGACGCCGCCTTTGGCCAGGGTCACCTTCAGGGTCAGGCGCTCTGGCTTGCCATCGGGGGTGCGGCCTCCGGCGCTGCTGGTTGCCATTTCCCACACGTCTTGTGGGATCGGGTGACGAATGAACGGGCCCTTGGTGGTCGCGAGGATCGCGGGACGACCGAAGGTGCCGCTCCAGGTAAACGAGCCGCTGGTGTTGGACAGCTCGATCTTGATGGCGTCGGCGTCCGCAGGGGTCCAGCGCCACTGAAGCAGCGGGGCCAAGATGCCGCGCGGCCAGACGGTCCCGTTATAGGGATACAGAAAGGTCAGGTTCTGGGCTGCGCCCGTGCTGGTCGGGGACTGAAGCGCGGTCTGGGTGGCGGGATCGGTCACTGCGCCGCCGAGTCCTTCTCCACCGACACCGCCCACGCCGCCCCCAGCGGTCAGGTCGCCGACCGACTTGGGTACCTGATTGGCCTCAGCGGGGATGCTCGTGTTGACGCCGTTTTGGCTGCCGCTCAGGTTGACCAGGATCTGGCGGGTCAGGGACTGGCCGCTACACGTTGCGCGCAGCGTAACCAGGCCGCCTGCCGAGCCTCGGGGCGAAAACAGCGTCGTGCTGGAAGGACCGGCATTGACGTAGCCGATGTCGCCGCGATCGACGCTCCAGACCGCCGAGCAGGGCTGACCATCGAGTGTGGCCGAGTACGTCACGGTCGGGGTCTGCTGGCCGGTCGTGACCGAGAGGGTCTGCTGCGTCGCCGGGGACACGTCAAAGAGCACGCCGCTTTGGGACATGTCTTCATCAAGACCGCCGTCGCTTTCGCCGCCGATCGTGGCGTTGTTACAGCCGGAAGCGACACACAGCACAAGCAGCGTAGAGCACAGATAGGACGTAGACCGCATCACAAGACCCCCAGTGGTCGAAGAGGTAAGGAAGAAAGAAGGACTCTTTCCTCATCGTAGGCGGGGCCGAGCGCGTCGTCTATGTGGACTATTCGGAGTCGGACAGCCGAAGTGTGAAGCGGAAGGTGGTGCCTTGTCCGACCGTGCTTTCGACAAAGACCTGACCGTTCATGGACTCGACGGCATGCTTTACGATCGACAGTCCGAGCCCCGTGCCACCGAGCGCGCGCGACCTGCCGGTATCGACGCGATAGAAGCGCTCAAAGAGCCGGGGCAGATGAACCGCTTCGATGCCTGCGCCAGTGTCGGCGACCGCGACCGTGACCATCCGGTGCAGGGTGTCGATCGTCCAGGACACCCCGACCTCAGACCCGGCGGGACAGTACTTGATGGCGTTGTCGAGCAGGTTGGCCAGCACTTGCTCTAGGCGCAGCCGATCGGCCTGGACCAGACAGGGCGAAGGGGACGGCAGCAGGTGGAGGCGTAGCTTGCGCTCCTCTGCGCGCGGCCAGCACTGGGCAACCTGCGTCTTGATCACATCGGGCAAGCTGACCGGGAACAGCGGCAGGCGTCGGTCTTTGCCCTCCAGCTTGGACAGATCGAGCAGGTCGCTGACCAGTGCCTGCATGCGGTCGGCCTGCCGATAGATGATGTCGAGGAAGGTCTGGCTGGCCCCGGGATCGTTCTGGGCCCCACTGCGCAGCGTCTCGACCGCTGACAGCAGGGTGGCAATCGGGGTCCGCAGCTCATGCGAGGCATTGGCGACAAAGTCGCGCCGCATCGTCTCCAGCTTGCGCAGCTCGGTCAGCGCCCGGGACAGCGAGTCGGCCAGCGAGTCCAGATCGCGTCCGAGCACCGCCAGCTCGTCTTGGCCTTCAGAGCGTGCCCGCGTCCCCAGATCGCCCTGCGCCATCTTGCGGGCGGTATCGGTCAGCCGGTGCAGGCTGCGCGCCGCCAGGTGGGCCGCCGCGCTCGACATCAGGACCGCAACCCCCAGCCCGAGCACCGCCGCCACCAGCAGCGCAACGTGAAGCTGGGACATCGCGCGATCCACAGCGGTCAGCGGCATCGCCAGGCGAGCCACGCCCCGTTGACCATCGGCCTGACGGAACGGCATCGCGACGTACATCATGCGCTGACGCAAGGTGGCGCTCTGGCGGGTGCTCTGTCCGTAGCCGTGCTGCTGGGCCGAGGCAACCTCGGGACGGCTCAGGTGATTGGGCAGGCCAGACAGCCCATCGCTTTCGACCTCGGAGTCCCCGAGCGGCACGCCATCTTGGCGCACCAAGGTCACGCGCCCTGCGGCCAGCGGGGACAGCGCCCGCGCCAGCTCTTGCCAGCGCCTGGGATCTGCGGAAGAGAGCTGCGTCTGCTCTGCCGTATGGGCAATCAGCCGTAGCTTTTCGCGCAGCTCTTGCTCGATGCGCGTGGTCATGTTGGCGTCGAGCGTTCGCCGTAGATAGCCGTAGGTAATGCCCAAGGTGAGCGCGATCAGGGACAGGGACAGCAGAAACAGCTTGGCGCGGATCCCGAGCTTCACGACACAACCTGCGTCCCACTTGCGGTCGGGCTCTGCGCAAAGCGATAGCCGACGCCGCGAACGGTCTCGATGACATCGCCCAGATCGCCGATCTTTTCGCGCAGGCGCTTGATGTGGGTGTCTACGGTGCGGGTGGTGATCGCGCCTTCGGTGTTCCAGTCTTCCCAGGCTTGATCAAGAAGCTGCGCGCGGCTTAGCACCTTGCCGGGCTGGCTGGCGAGCGTCCACAGCAGCCGGAACTCCAGGGCGGTCAGCTTCTTTTCATCGCCAGCGACAAAGACCCGGTGCGCCCCCCGATCGATCCGCAGCGAGCCGACTTGCAGCACGTCCTCGGGCCGGGTGGCGGTGGCATCGGGGCGACTTTGCGAAGGTGCGCCCGCTTCATCCGCTGCGCCCCGCCGCAAGATGGCGGTGATGCGCAGCAGCAGCTCACGAACGGAGAACGGCTTGACCACGTAGTCATCAGCGCCCAGCTCGAAGCCGACGATGCGATCGCTCTCTTCCCCGCAAGCGGTCAGAAACAGCACCTTGATGCCTGCGGTCTTCGCCCCGGCGCGCAGCTTCAGCAGCACCTGCGTCCCAGCAATATCGGGCAGCATGCGGTCAAGGATGACCAAGTCAGGGTGCGCTTCTTCACACAGCGCCACACCAGCGAGTCCATGGGTTGCGGTGAGGACCTCATGTCCGGCGCTCTTTAGGTTCCAGGCAATGATCTGCTGGAGATCGACTTCGTCCTCGATGATTACGATCTTTGCCATCTGAAATCCCTCTTCGCAGGCACCGGCAGTGTAGGGTCTGGGCCGGGCCGTAGGTACGTCTTTCGCCCGGCGAAGCTGTGACATTTTCGTAACGCCTTTTCGAGGGCAAGTTACGGTAGACTGGACTTCACTGGCCGCTCTGTTGGTTGGGTCCAGGTGGTGGGAAGGGGGGAGCGCCAGCGGCAAGGGGCACAAAATGCCAAGCTCGGGAGTGCGCTGAAGATGCAGGATTGGCTGGATTGTCGCCTCTCTGATGAGACCGTGGCGCTGCGCTCCCCGCAGCGGGTTCGCAAGCCAGCGCTGCGGACGATCCGAGATGCCAGCATGGCATCGGCAGCGGTGGCGGCCTGTACGCTGGCCCTGTCGGTCCGTTCCGAGCGCATCTTCATCCTGCTGTGCCTGGTGTGGCTGGGGCTGACGCTGCTCGTGTCGCTGATCTTTATCCCGATCTCGCTGCTGACCGATGCGCGCTTTGTCGATCTGAACGGCGATCTGAAGGCCCGCAGCTATGAGATGACGGTGATGTCGGGCCTGCGTGAGCGCAAACAGACCGGCAGCTTCGATGACTTTGCCTCGGTGTCGCTGCGGTCGGAGCTGGTGTCCGATGGCCTGGCGGCACCGTTCCGTCAGCAGTACATCTTTTTGTGCTGGCAAAACCCCAAGCGCGAGCCGCTGGGACCGATTGTGTTTCGGCGGGTGTCGTCCGGGGGGGAGTTTGGCAACCAGCGGGCGGTCGCGCTCGACCTGGCAGAGGCGATGGGTCTGCCGCTGATCGATGAGACGCCACGACGCAGCTCGGGGCGACAATCGACGGACCGCATGCCGAGCATGTCCGCCGTCGATGTGGTGTAGTCGAGAGGGCCGCTAGTCGAGGTGCCCAGCCTTGCGAAACCAGCGCACGGTATCGAAGATCGTCTCGGACAGCGTACGCGGCGTGTAACCCAGCTCGCGCCCGGCCTTGTCGGAGCGGAAGTCACAGGGGCTTTGCAAGATCGCCAGCGACTGTGGGGTCAGAAGCGGAGAGGCGTTCTGCCAGCGAGCCACCGTCTCGACAACCGGCGCGACGCCACCGAGCAGCCACATCGGGGCGTTGAAGCGCGGCGCCCGCTTGCCACCGGCCTCGGCGACCAGTTCGGCAATGCGACGCACGGAGCCGACCTCTCCCGCCACGATGTACTTGTGGCCGCGCTGACCGCGAGTGGCTGCGGCGATTGCACCAAAGACCACGTCGCGAACATCGACCCAGTTGTAGACACCGGGCACCAGCATCGGAAAGCGGCCCTTGGCAAAGTCGAGCACGGTCTGACCGATCCGCGAAGGGGCGCGATCGTTTGGTCCCATGATGCCCGAGGGATTGAGGATGACGGCATCGAGTCCGCGATCGACCGCGCGCAGGATCTCACGCTCCCCGAGCGACTTGGAGCGGTCATAGGCCGGGGCCTCGCGGCTGGACTCGCTGACCAGCGGCGTCGTTTCGTCCATCGGCTGATCGTCACGCGGCACCGCAAACGCATGCACCGAGCTAAAGTGAACCAGTCGCCGCACGCCGGTTTCCAGACACGCCGCCGCGACATTGCGCGGACCTTCGACGTTGGTTCGCATGACGGCTTCTTCATCGTGTCGCGTGATGGAAATCCGCGCAGCCAGGTGAAACACCACCTCGACCCCGGCAAAGGCACGGGACAGCGAGCCCGGATCGAGCACATCGCCCGGGATCACCGAGACAGCCCCCGAGGAACCCGCAGGCGGTCTGGGCGTGGGCTCGCTTGTGTGGGCCAAGGCCCGCACGGTGTGACCTTGAGCGACCAGCTCTTCAACCAAGTTGGAACCCACGAAGCCGGAAGCGCCAGTGACAGCGACGATCATATGTGCATGCTCCTCTCGAAGGAAAGCGACGCGGCCAGTCTTTGCTACGGCAGCGGACACGTCGCGTTCACATAAAACCCCAAGTCGGCCAGCACTTCCAAGGGACGAAATAGTGTTGTACGGTTCCCCTATGTCTACAGGAAGCCGCAACAGCACCCCGAAGGATCAAGACCCAGAGGCCGCCGCACGCGAGCTGCTACAAGGGGGCCAGCCGCAAGCGTCTGACTCCGATGACTCAGACGAGGATGGCGCCGAAGCCCGTGGCCAGTCAGGCACCAAAGGCACTGGCTCCGCTGGCTGAGCAATAAAAAACGCCGCCCGGTGCGAGCACCAGCGCGGCGTGCAAGAGGTCAGACCGTCAAGCAGCTTCCCTTTCTGCGGGAGCTGCCTGCCACATCACACTAGGTGGTGGTCTTTTTGTCCTTGTCGGTCTTGGTCTTGTTGTCAGCCGACTTGGTGCCCTTATCGGCTTGGCCTTCACCGGGGCACGCAATCGCCGCATTCACCAGGAACATCGAGCCAAGGACCATCGCAAGTACAGTCTTCATGGGGAACTCCTCAATCTCTGTAGGGACCGTTTGTTCGGCTGCGACAAACCACTTGCCGCAACAACCTCATTACATCTGATGCCTCTGACAGCGCCATAGGTTCAGCAGCAAACCGCTCAATTTGTGTGCAGGCTTGTGAGCGCAGCGGTCCGTCGGTCAGCGCGGCGAAACAGTGATGAGGTGGGCGCGATCCGTTTTTTGTTCGATCGCGATCTGAACCGGCAAAAAGGCGCGCAGGGTATCGACTTGGGTCAGGGTGTGTAGCGAAGGCGCGGTGGTCAAAAAGCGCCCGCCCGATCCCAGCGCGAGAGGGAGTAGGAGCTGATCGGCCAGGTACTCACCGACCGGAACATCGGCGAGGAGGAAGCGATCCACCTCATCGGCGCAGTCAGAGGCAACCTGTTCGGCACGGACGCCGCGCTCTCCGATGGCGCAGAACAGCTCGCTGCCTGAATCGGTGTCGATCTGAACGAGCAGCGCGTTGCCGGGACCGGCGCAGTCGGTCAGCGCGCGGACATGACAGTGATCGGCGGGGATGTCTAGGCGGCTCATCAAGGTGGCCTGCTCCCGCTGGCTGATGTGCATCGGCAGGCGACTGACCAGCACCTCGGCCTGCACCGAGCGCACGCTACCGCGTGACAGGATCTCAAGCGGCTGGGTTTCGGTCGTCGGGGTCACCTGCACAGTCAGCTTGCCGCCGCCGATCGGATAGAAGCCGGGGCGTAGCAGCGAAATCGACACCCGATGTCCGAGCTGCGCCAGCCGAGGCAAGTAGACGCGCTCCACGAACTCGAAGGTCGGCGCATGCAGGTTGTGGGTGCCACCACAGAGCGTCAGGGACGAGGGCCCAGAGGCCGCAAGCAGCGCAGGCAGCAGCGTCTGTAAGACCAGCAAGGTGCTGCCCGCCGTTCCGATGTCGAAGAAGTACGTGCCCGGCGTGACCTTCTGCTTGGGCTCAAACCACAGCTCACGCGAGCCCACCTGTGCGCCTTCGACATAGGCTGACCCAAGTCGCTGCGCCGACAAGACGGCCAGCATGTGCTGCGGACGCAGGCCCGGCTTTTCCCGGTTCTGGCGAATCGCGGTCAGTCGAAAAGCTCGTCCGGTACAGAGCGACAGAGACAGCGCGGTCCGAAGGATTTGACCGCCTCCTTCGCCGTGCCCGCCATCCAAAATCACGGGTTGTTCGTCGCGCATGGCTGCCCCTTGCCCCAAGACATCGACCGATCTGCGCTAGATCTTAGCGCGGCAGCGATTGTGTCGTCGGTCCGGCAGTGTGGCAAGCCACACACTGATATGCGTCGAGATAAGCGCGACCTTTGTAGTAGTTCGGATCGGGTAGCGCAGGTCCAGTGCCGCCGCCTTGACGACCACTGGCAGCCGCGAGAAGTGCTGTCATCCGATCGCTGCGCTCTGCCAGACGGGACTTGGCCGGAAAGTGAGCCAGCGCGGGATCCGTCACCGCCGCCTTGGCCGCCAACAGGAAGGCTTCTGCGCCCTTGAGCCGCATCACGGCTTCAGGAATCAGCGTGCCCGCCATCGCCGGATTGAGGTCGGCCCGGTGCAGCTGCGACTCACCACGCTTGGCCAGCAGATCGCTCATCAGCAGCGGCCCCATGACTTCCTTGGTCAGCCAGCGCTCGCCGGTCGCCGGATCTTTTGGCGGCCCGCCACCACTACAGTTAAAGCGCGACGATCCGCAGGCAATGCCGATGAGCTGCTCGATCTGCGGCGCGTAGCCTGGATGCAGGTTGGGATCGCGCAGCAGCAGGATCGCGGTGTAGGTGTCAAACCAGCTCTGGCTGGCCGCACCGTTTAGGCCGAGCAGCACGTCGGCGGTGAACGTGCCATCGATGGTCTGCAAGTTGAACGCACACGAGCGAATGACGGCAGGGATGCGCTCATCGCTGGGGTCTAGCTCGGCAGCGCGACGCAGCCACTCGCTGGCTTTGACCATGCGCGCCTTCTGTTCGTCGATGTCATCACCCTTGGAATAGCGCGGCGGTCTGGTCAGATCGGTCAGCTTGAGGTAGCCGTCCTCGATGGCATGCTGACCCGCGACCAGGGCAAACGCGGAATAGAGCAGCGCGGCAGCCGCTTCCTTTTGCTCTTTCTCTTCGACGATCTCGCCGTTTTCGAGTCGCGCGATGGTGTCTTGGGCGATGGAATCCCAGCGCTTCTCGAACTCGGGAAAGGCTGCCCGTGTCTCGTCCTTTAGCAGGTTCAGGCCTTGAAAGAAGCGCGGCTTTTCGGTGGCAAAGCGCAGAGGCTCATCGCCGTCCGCACCACAGCCAGTGGACCAAGCAAGCAGTGCGCAGAGCGCAAAATGAACACGAGACATGGCCGATCCTCCAGGATCGCAAGCGTGCGATCGGCACGAACTTGCGACAGGAGCCGCAGCCAATGCAAGAGGCTCGCGGACAAGCGCAGACATCGCGTGCCATCACCCCACGCGAAGTCACACAGTGCGAGAGAAGGGAGTCGAACCCTTAAGCCTTCCGGCGCCAGATCCTAAGTCTGGTGCGTCTGCCAGTTCCGCCACTCTCGCGAAGAGACACAAACATGCGGCCCAAAACGACCGCCACCTAGAACATCGGTAAAAAAAAAGCCGTAGTCAAGGACTACGGCCTGTTTTGTGAGCCCAGTAGGAATCGAACCTACAACAAACGGATTAAGAGTCCGCTGCTCTGCCAGTTGAGCTATGGGCCCGTGCAAGAAGTGCGTATGTATTGCGATAAAAGGACCGCCCCTGTCAACAAGAAATCTTTGCAGGGGCCGCACTTTTTGGGGACCGAGCCTGCCCAGCCCGGTCCACGCCCGCTGCTTACAGTTTGTAGAAGTAGACGACGTTGGCTCCGGTGTCGGGGACAGCCAGGACTTTGCCAACGGGATCCCAGCCAATGTCGGTCGCGGTGGTGGCACCGTCCGCAGAAACATCGCGCAAGATGGTGGATGCACCCGTTGTGGGGTCCACAGAGTAGACGACCTTATCGCCAGGCGACGCGATCATGTACTTGTTGCTGGCGGTGTCCTTTTCGATGCCCTGGTACGCGAGCGTCATCTTGGTGCTGTTGACGAGCCGCTTGAGTCCCGAGCCATCGAGGTTGGCCGTGCTGATGCCGCCGGTCTTCATGAGGACTTGGTTGATGCCAGCTTCGGCCAGAATGAGCTTGGTGCCATCGATGTTGATGCCGCTCGCACCGGCCAGCGTGTCGGCCGCAACCGGGGTCGCAGACGGCATGGCACCCGCCGCAAAGCCCGCATTCCACTTGAGAACTCGACCGCCCGTCGCATCCACCGCGTAGACATTGCCGGAGGCATCGAGGGCAACGTCAATCAGGAAGGCCGGATAGCCCGCAAGTCCCGCAAGCCCACCCGCTGCCACGGTGCCGGACTGGATGGTGTTTGCGCCCGTCGGGTTCGTCATATCGATCACCCACAGCTTGTTGATATCGCCGACGTAGAGCTTATTCGACACAATGCGCAGACCGAACGGTGCCGACAGCTTGACGGCAGCGGTGCCTTTGAACCAGTTGTGATCGGGGCTCTGTAGGTTGGCCGGAACCTTGGTGATGTAGGCGTTGTTGTCGTTAAACGCCTTCGGATCGGTGATGTTGTTGGTGACGACGTTGGATACGTACCAAGAGTTGGTCGTCGCATCCCAGAACGCCGAAGCTGGCTGCATAAAGCCCATCACCTTGGTCGGAGCCGCAGCGCCCGCCAGGTCGGGAGGCGTCGGCGTCATGTCGCCCGATGGAACGGCCATATCGGCTGCTGCTTGGGTCATGTCCGCCGTATCGGTATTGCTACCCGGATCGCTGTCACAGTGAACGAGCAGCGATGACAGAAGACACACGCCAAGTCCGACGGAAGCAAGCGTAAGCTTTTTCATGAAACGAGTCCTCCTTCACAAAGGGCGACCGGCGGAGAGCCAGTCTCGACGATAGGTTCGCCATTATAGCGTGAGCGAACCATCCGTCTCGACGTATTTGCCCGTACGCGCAGAAATGTCTCCGCACACGGCAGAAGCGAGCTGTGGTCAAATGGTCAAGCGCTCTGCGGATTTTCTCTGACGAGGTCGCCATGGCTGGAGCTTCGTATCGGCTGCCCTTACGGACCCAGGCGCTGCTGCTGCTGGGGACGGTGCTGGTCGCGCTGTTTACGTTTTATTACGCACGCCTGGTCTGCGTCGCGATCTGCGCGCTGCCATCGGATGCGCTGGGGCGCAACATCGCGCTGGTGTCGTTTGGTCACTTCGTGCTGCGCTTTGTGCTGCTCAGTCGCCCGATCACGCAGCGCAGCGATCGACAACGCTCACCGGCTCGGATTGCCTATCTGCGATCGGTGGCTTCGTGGCTGTGCGCCGGAGCCTTGGCGATCCTGCTGCACGTCGTGCTGTATCCATGGTTTCCGATGGCGAGTCACCTCAAGTTTGCGCTCGGGTTCTGGGTGCTCGGTGGCGGAATCGTCGGTCAGCTTGAGTATCTGCTGTTTGAGCAGGCGCTGCCGCTGCCGTCTATCGATCCGGGTGCGCCGCTGCGCGAGCGAATGCGCTGGCGACTGGTCGAAGGCTACGTCGTGTTCACGGTGGCTCCGGCGCTGGTGCTGCTGCTGACGCTGCTGCGAGTGGTCGGCGAGCTGCACGGAGAGCGGCGACATGTCATCGAAGCGACGATGCTATCGGTGGTCTTTACGAGCGCGGCGCTGTTCGCAGCCCTGCTGTTTGGACGGAGCCTGCGCAAAGACAGCGAGCAGCTTCTGTTGGCAGTGCAGCAGGTCGGGCAAGGCAACTTCCAGCCCGCAGCGGTGACCAGTCGTCCCGATGAGCTGTCACTCGTGGCAACCGGGATCAATGAAATGGCGCACGGACTGCTTGTGCGAGAGCGAATTCGCGATGCCTTCGGACGGTTTGTATCGCCGCAGGTGGCCAGCGACTTCATCGAAAAGTATGCCAAGTTCGGCAGGACCGCAGAGCTGGGCGGTCAGCGCAAGTGGGCGGTGATCCTGTTTAGCGATCTACGGGACTTTACGCCGCTGTCAGAGTCGCTACCGCCCGAGCAGCTCATCGAAGTGCTAAACGGCTACTTTGCAGAGATGGTCGCCGCCATTTACGAGCAAAACGGGATGATCGACAAGTTCATCGGCGATGCGCTGCTGGCGGTGTTCGGGCTGCTCGGACAAGAGACGCACGGAGAACCGGCGATTCGGGCGGTGCGAGCGGCGCAGCAGATGCAGAAGCGGCTCGCGGACTACAACGCGAGACTGGCGACGCGAGGCATCACGCTGCGAGCGGGCATCGGGATCCACGCGGGCGAAGTGATCGCAGGCTACCTGGGGACGGTCGATCGGCTGGAATTTACGGTGATCGGGCACCACGTCAACCTGGCGGCGCGGCTGGAAGGTCGAGCGCGCGAGCCGCTGCCCTCGCTGCTGCTGAGCGAAGCGGTGGCCGAGCACGTCGCAGGAGCCCTTCCCGTGGAGTCAGCGGGCGAAGTGATGCTCAAAGGAATCAGCGCACCGATGAAGGTCTTTACGACCAAGTAGCGACGAACGGTTCCGTCTTCTCATCGAGGAGAAAGGACGCTATCGGTCGCGCAGTCCAGGGTGCGTTCTTAGTAATACGGTCGCGGCGTAAGGGGTTGCGGGGGTGGCGGCGCAAAGCGTCCAGGGAATGGATCAGCGGCTTCGCGACGACGCGCTTCGTCATCCAAGTCGGGGCTGTAGGCGGACATCGGAATGCCGCGCTCGCCAAACAGTGCGATGCCGATGACCCCGACGTTGCGATCGCCAAACTCGGAGGTGCGTGCAGCATACGAATTACGTACCGAGCCGAAGCGAAAGGCGGCGACCTCGCTCATGCTCTTGCGGAAGCCATCGATGCGAACCTGACGATAGGAATCGACGATGTAGCCGCGCTTGCTGAGGTTTGCCGACTGACCATCGACGACATCTTGACCATCGACGGAAGCGACCAGCTCGAAGCGATGCGGGGTTCGGTTGTCCACCTGAATGGCGTAGCGCTGACCGGCTGTGCCGACGACCAAGATGTGATTCGCGAGGTGGTACGACGGCAGCGGCTGACCATACTCATCGACCACAGAGACGGTCACACCGACCCACGGCGTCGGACGATTGCCCTGATACATGCGCCAGAGCGGCTCGCCGGGATAATAGCGACGGACCAAGCGATCTTGCTGCGCCCTGGCACCTTGCGCATCGTTGTAGTGAACGCTCCCGATGAACAGCGGCGAATCGGTTGCGCGCTCAAAAGGCACATCACGAACTGGCGAATAGCGAGTCTCTCCGTACTCGGTGCCGAGCCCCGGACGCTCTGCTTGCCGACGCAGAGAGGCATCTTGTTCCACTCGCTTGTCGGCCAAGACCTGCGGCGCGTACGACGGTGCAAGCTGCCCTGCCCCGGTGCTCGATTCAGGCGGTGGGCTTGGGTATTCCGACCCCGACGAGCTGACATATCCCGTCGCGTCCACGCCCGCACGCGGATCGGTCCGCACGCTCTGGCTCGACTGATGACAACCAAACAGTGACAAACACAAAAGGCCCACCAGCGTTCGCTTGGCAGCCCACGACGTTCCGAGACGCATCGATCGTCCCTCCCCCCTGGTTTGGTCTTACAAACGCGATCCGTTCCCCGGCCTTACACGCTCTGATAGATTTTTTTTGTGCCGCAGGGATCGTCTCATGATGCGCAGGCAGAGTCACTGCTTCAGGCCCTGCGTCAGACGCTTTTGACGCAAGATGTCGGAGGCATCGACGCGCTGATCGTCGCGCTCGGACAAGCATCACCACAGATCGCAGCGCAGACCGCGCGCATCTTGGCCGATCACGGGCTGTCAGAGCGTGCCGCGCGACTGTATGAGCAGCGTGGACAGCTCTCGCAGGCGCTGTCACTGTTCCAACAGGCCGGGGAGCTTCTCGAAGCAGGCCGCGTGTCCGAGCAGCTGGGCCACGACGCGCAGGCAGAGTCCTTCTATCGAAAGGTCGATCCGCTCCAGCCATCGCATCCAGGCAATCGATCGGCGGTGCATCGGCTGGGACTGCTGCTGCTTCGGCAGGGACGGACGGATGAAGCGGTTCCCATGCTGCAAGCGGCCCGACGCGCACTGCGAACCGAGCGCCAGCCAGCGACCGAGCTGCTCGACGAGCTTGAGCTTCAGCTTGCCCACGGACTGGTTCAGCTTGGACTGCCGGATGCAGCGCAGCCCCTGCATGACTCGTATCGGCAGCGACATCCGAGCGCACCACTGCTTCTGTCCGACTGGCTTCGGCTGACGCCAGCGCGACGAAGCGACGAGCGGCTCTTGCTTGGACGATATCGGCTCGGGCAGCTTCTCGGCGCGGGTGGCATGGGTCGCGTCTTTCGCGCCGACGATGTGGTGACGGGACAGACCGTGGCGATCAAGCTCTTGCCGCAGTCGTCACAGCACGGACATTCCTCGCAGGCGTGGCAGCGCTTCTGTGCGGAAGCCAAGATCCTGAAGGCGCTGAGACATCCCAACATCGTGACGCTGCTCGACTTTTCCGACGCGGCGGGACTGCTGGTGATGGAATACATGCGCGGCGGATCGCTCGGAGAGCTGCCGCTCCCGCTGTCGCTGCCCAAGCTAGCGCGGATTCTGATTGATGTGACGACGGGACTTGAGGTCGCCCACGGCGCGGCGGTGCTCCATCGTGACATCAAGCCGCACAACCTGTTTTTGGACGAAGCCCATCGCACCAAGATCGGCGACTTCGGGGCTGCGCTGCTCGGACAACTGGGTGCCACGCAGACCGAGAGCATCGTCGGAACGCTGGCCTACATTTCCCCGGAACAGCTCGATGGACAGCCGCTCTCGTTTGCCACCGACCTGTACTCGCTGGGTGTGACGATGTTTCAGCTTCTGACGGGAAGCCTGCCGTTTGTCGGTCCCGATTGGGTGTCGCAGCATCTGTATCAGCCCGCGCCCGACCCACGCAGCCTGCGACCCGATGTTCCGCCGCCGTGGTCGATGCTGTGTCAGCAGCTCCTTAGCAAGTCTGCCGCCGAGCGACCCGCTTCGCTCGAAGCGCTGCTTGTGCAGCTTCGCCAGCTTCCCACTGAAGATCGCGCAGAGCCCGTGACGCTACAACTTGGCCAGCGACCTTCTGCTGACGCGCAGCTTGAGCCCATCACCGAGCGGACCAAAGACGATCCGTCCACGCAGTTGCATCCGAGCCAGACGCAGTCACCCGCAGCGGTCGTCGCCCGGACTCCGCACAGTGAGATCGTTCACAGCGTGGATCTGCGCCTGGGACGCAGCCTATGGATCGAGCGCTTTGCACCGGGCAGCTTCGATACCGAGCCAGGACAAGCGCAGCGACGCTGGCTTCAGAAGATGGCGCAGCTTGGCGGACCGGGACTTCAGCGCGTGCTACGCATCGTCGAGACCAGCGCCCAGCCCGAGGTTCACTACGAAGAACCGATTGGACACAAACCGACGGAGCAGGCTCCGCTTTCCGTCGCCCACGAGTCGCTGCTGCACAAGACGCTGTCGGCCATCCATCGCAGCGGCATCTGTCACGGTACAGTTTCATCGTCGGTGCTGGTTGAAAAACACGGTCCGCTGCTGATCGTTGCAGGACAAGGACCGCTCGTCGCACCACATGCCGCAGCCTGTTCGGACCCAACCGCTGACGATGACTTCACGCAGCTTGCTTCACTGGGTCAGCGACGCAAAAGAACATAGACCGCACCGGCTCCACCGTCGGTCGGACGCGCTGTCGCAAACGCCAGCACGCTCTTGGAAATCCGTCCGCGCACAAGCCACAGCCGCACCGCTTCTTTCAGCACCGGAATCTGGTCTTTGGAGTTCAGCCCGCGACCATGCACGATCAGCACACAGCGACGGTCGTTGGTGCGTGACTCATGCAAGAACGTCTCGACGCGAATGCGCGCTTCTTCGCGATTCAGACCGTGCAAGTCCACATGCGCTTGGATCGAAAAATCGCCGCGTCTCAGTCGCACAAGCAGCCGCCGGTCGAGCCCGTGCGCGATTCCTTCGATGTATTCGTCGGTGTCACTGATGTCAAACGAGCCCGTTCCCGACAGCAGATCGGACAGCTGCGCATAAGCTTCCGCATCTTCCGACAGTCGCTGTCTCGCGGCACGCTCCATCTCGACGGGACGATCACGACCCTGCGAGGCTATGCGACGGATTCCCTGCATCTCGCGATAGAACAGCTCTGAATCCGACAGCTTTTCTTCTTCGGCGATAACCGGCGGCGGCGGTGGCGGCTCTTTGCGAACCTGGACCTGCTTGGACTGATCGTACAGCTCCCACAGCTCCTTACGCGCCTCGAAAAACGGGCTGTTTAGCTTGGGTTCCTTCGGCGGAGAAGCACTGGTCTTGCTCCGCTTTTTTAGCTGCGCCATGAATCACTCGTACCCGAGTCGCTGCGCTCGCGCAATGGCAGCCCGCCGCGTACCGCCGACAACCGCCCAGCGAGACAGAGTCCCCGCGTATACTGGATGTTATGACTCATCAGATGGTCGATCGTGCGCATCCTTATTGCAGCGTCTGTGAAGGTGTCGAAGGAAGCTCGCTTCCGACGGACTGTCCGGGCGAACGGCTCACGCAAGCTCAGGTCGCGGGCATCTACAACCACAAGCTCGATTATCGCGACGGACGCTGGGACGATCCGGCGGTGTTCGACTGGAAGCCAGTGTCGCTCCCGACGGGATCGAGCTACGGCTCAAGCCGCTTGATTTCGACCACCGTCAACCTTCCTGCCGACGAAGAAGAGAGTCCAAAAGAGCACACGAGCAGCACGAACTATGTGCCAATTCCGATTCCCATCCCGATTCCCATTCCGATTCCAGTTCCGATGGGAAGCAGCTCTGATGCAGAGGCTGGCGAAGAAGAAGATCCGTCCGTCGATGTCCGCGTCAATCGCTAAGCAAGCTTGCGTAGACCGTCAGAACATCGCGCGCCGAATGCTCGCAAACGGCGCATCGTCGCGTAGCTGCACCCGATCGGGAGAAATCGGCTCGACCCCAATCGAGCGCAGCACCTCGCGCACCGGCAGCTTTCCCGGCATGTCCAAATAGCGCGTCAAAAGCCCTTTGGTCGTCGCGTGCTCTAGCGCGGAAATGACATCGTCTTCATCGAGCGGCTGGACCAAGCTCTTTTTTCGCAGCTCACGTAGCACATCGTCGAGCGAGCGCTTTCCTTTGCTGCGAATCCGAATCTCGATGTCCACGAGCGCCAGCATGCACGCACCGCCCCAATACACACGGCTATAGCGATGGGTCCGTCGAAGCTGCTCGCTCTCCGTGCGCAGCGATGGTCCGTCCGTCTGGCAGTGACGATAAAAACCATCCCACAGATCGGACCAGGTTTCTTCGACGGAAAGCGCCCGTGAGCGTCCGCGCAGCACATCCTGGTAATACGTCGTCGCGCCTTCAGCCAGCCACGGAATCTTGTACTTGAGCAGCGGGTTTCCGATGTGAAAGATCTCGTGCGGAGCCAGCCAGTCGTCGTGCAGTGAAAGCTGCGCAGCGTCCGCCCCGAAAAAGATCACCAGCGACGGACGCATCGGTCGCATCACGGTTCCAAACACACCGGGCCTGCTGTGACCGGACATCGCGAACAGGACGATGTGGACCGACGCGGGCATCAGCTCTCCGTAAAAATCGTCGCTGAGCCTGGCGGCTTGTTCGATCCAAGTCCGCAGCGCCTGATCGCTCGCTTTGGCCTGACCAATCAAGAACAGCTCGACGGAAGCGTGTGGCAGCGCAATCGAACCAAGCGAGCGAAAGTTCCCGACGGTGATGTAGCTTCCTCCGTCGTATTGAGCGGCATCCAGACGAAACCGCAGCGCCGGACCAGGCAGTCGCAGCCACGGCGCGGTCAGATGCAGTCCGCTGGCCAGCGCAAACTCGACTTCAATTGTGGGCGACGGTGTTTCTTTGGGCAGCGGATCGGGTCGCAGCAGCACAGCTTCGTCGGAAAACGTCACTGCGGAACCGAGTCTCTGCACGTAGTCCGCATTGCCAAACGCATCGGCTGCCGACGCCAAGTCGTATTCATAGCGCAGCGTAGCCGACAGCGAGCCAGTGTCTTTCAGCGTCCAGCACTCGTCGTGAACGGGCAGCGCAACCGCCTTACCGCCAGCAAGGAGCTGCTCGACGCGATGCACGAAGCGACCTGCGCCGCTCATATCGACACAGACTCGCTGCGAGCGAACGCCACGGAGCGAGAGCTGAATCGACGCCCGCGCAAGCGAATCCAGCTTCACGACGTAGCGCCACGAAGCGGGCTCCGCAGACGCAAGACGCACCGACAGCAGCACACAGAGCAGCAGCGTCGCAACAATCAGTCTCACAAGCAGCTTGGATGTCAACGCAGGCCCGAGCGTACCGCGCGCTTACATCCGACGCCAGTAACCGGGCACATAGCGCCAGTTGGGACCGTGCTGCATCCACACCGGACGCTGCCAAACAAAGCCGTGACGACGCATCACAAAGTGACCGGGAACCCACACCCAGCGCGCACCGTTCCAGGTCCAGTGACCGCCCACCCACTCGTGATGCACCGACGGAGCGACCGGCACAACTTCCGTCATCATCGGCGGCGGAGAGCTCTGCACCACAAGCGTACTCGGTGGTGGCGTGCCCAGCATCGGCGGCGAAATCTGCGGCTGATTCATCGGTGCCCAGTGTCCCGGCGAAAACACCCACTGATGACCGACGCGCACCCAGTGAGCCCGCACGTACACATGGTTTGGGCGAGTCACCTCGTAATAGCCGGGAACCCAGACGTAGCGACCCATGCGAAACGTCCAGTGACCGGGAATCCAGGTATGAAGCCGAGAGGGAGCCAGCGGCTGCACTTCCATCTGTGGCGCAGGCGGCGCAATGTCCACCCGCTGACCCATCGGAAGGTCACCGGCGTACAGAGGCTGCCCTTGCGTCGGATAGCTCGGCTGTCCGTACTGCGCCTGCGTCGGATAGCTCGGCTGCCCGTACTGCGCCTGCGTCGGATAGCTCGGCTGTCCGTACTGCGCCTGCGTCGGATAGCTCGGCTGTCCGTACTGTGCCTGCGTCGGATAGCTCGGCTGGGCCTCCGCAAGCGACGATGCCGTCACAACCAGTCCAATCGAACACCAAGCCGAAAGCGAGCGAATCATCAGCAAGTCCTTTCCTCGTTTCCATGGAATCGGCCTTCGCAGCGAAGCCTCCTAGCGGACCACGGAAACCGCAGCTTGATGCATTTTAACCCAACATGGCCTTCCCGAAGGCGCCCAAGCAGTTGACCTGCAAACGGCTCGGTGCGTATGCTGCGGTCGTTTTTAAAGGGAACCAGGATGCGGCTCTATTCGGGAAAGATTCCGAGCATCGCGCAGGACTTGATTCGCAAGCTCAAAGAAGAAGGCGATATCGAGGTCAGCGACGTGGCTGAAGCGCAGCTCGATGTAGAGGCGGTGCTCAAAGAGTACCTGCGCCTCGATCGCGAGCTGACGGAAAAAGCCAAGGATTACATGGAAAAGCGGCGTCTGCCTTATGAGCAGCTGCCGAAGATCAAACGGTCGCTGGCCGACGAGCGTGACATTGGCATCGGCGATGAGTCCGTGTCATACATCGCGAATCAGATCCTCGAAGCCTTCATGCACTCGCGCTTCGTGGATGAAGTCTTCGGCGACGATGGCGACATGCGAAAGAAGATCCAACTGATCCTTCGCAAGCACATGCAGGTTGACAGCGACATCGATCACGAAGTCCGTCGCCGCATCAAGAACCTACAAGAAGGAACGGCGAGCTGGGAAATCGAATATCAGAAAGTCATGGAACAGCTCCGTCGGCAGCACAAGCTTGATTAGTCAACGCTGGCACATCCCTCACAGACACGTACACCCCGCAGGAGAATGCATTTGAGTCGCGAAGATCTGGTCGAAATGAACGGAACGGTCACCAACGTAATGGTCGGCGGCAACTTCGAGGTCGTTACTCCCGAAGGACACAAGATCCTGGCCCGGCTGTCGGGTCGGATGCGACGCTTCCGTATCCGTGTGGTGCTCGGAGATCAGGTCCTGGTGGGCGTTTCGCCCTATGATCCGACGCGCGGACTCATCACTCGCCGAACCTAATCGGCGGCATCCAAACACGCATCCAGCTAAAGGGGGTTCTATCGTGCTCAAAGTTGGCGACATCGCCCCAGACTTCACGGCGACAGCGACGAACGGAAAGACCGTGAAGCTGTCTGAGCTACGCGGCAAGCGCGTGGTCATGTTCTTCTTTCCCAAAGCCATGACCACGGGCTGCACCATCGAGACGCGCCTGTTTCGGGATCACTACACAGAGATCTCTGCACTCGGTGCGGAAGTCATTGGTGTCTCGGTGGATTCCAACGACAAGCAGTGCGAGTTCGCCAATCGCGAAGGCGTGTCTTTCCCGATGATCGGCGACTCCCAAAAGACCATCGGCAAGAGCTTCGACGTGATGTGGCCAATTTTGGGAGTCACCAAGCGCGTCACCTACGTCGTCGGTCCCGAGGGTCGCATCGAAGCGGTCTTCAACCACGAGCTGATGGTGGGCCGACACCTGGAAGACGTAAAGCGTCACCTGCAAAGCAAAGCTTCGTAAGCGACGTGTAACGCGTGTGAGGGAATGCCCCGCTCTTTGGGGCGTGGTCCAAGCGAGATCAGCTGGGTTCGCCCGAGCGGGAACGCAGCCGAATCAAGTAGTAGATGTTGAGCAGGACAAACAAAGCCAGCAGCGCCGCAACCGGCGGAGCCCACTGAAGCTGCTTCGGCGACTCTCCATCAAACAGAACGAAGGCATCGCTCGGAACGCGAAGTGGCTCGCTGACTTGTACAGCTTGGACTTCGGCAAAGGACAAAAGCGTGGTGGGCTCGCGGATCGCTTGTAGGAGCTTGCTGTCCACCGGAGCCGTCGCAGCCGAAGTCGTCGCTGGGGCCTGAGTCGTCGCAGTTCCACCATCCGGGCCGACCAAAGCCGTGGGAGCACTTGGACTGGCCGCACCAGCCGTCGTCGGACTTCCCGCCGCAGGGTTTACAGACGGAGCCGCAGCCGGTGCTCGATAGCGAACAGGCTGCTGAAGCGACTCTGGACCTGGAATTTCCAGACCATCGGGCAGGACCGAGACCAGCGCACTCGGCACGCGATACGTCTCTATGCGATGCCACAGCCAAATCCCGAGCGAGTCAATCTGCGCCAGCAGCTTCTGACGCGCTGGACCTTTTGGCGGAAGGCGCAGCACATAACCGAAGCCGTCGCGGGTCTCGATGCCAGGCCCGTGCGGCAGACCCAAGCGCTCGACTTCATAGCGTGCGTCGGGTTCTGACGGGAACTTTTCCTTCGAGAGCAGCACCCGCACGTCGTCGTCAAACAGCACATCAATGAGCAGCTCTTGTTCTTTGCTCACCGACAGTGGCTGACCGGATCGATCGAGGATGCTCAGCGGCAGCGCCAGCTTGCCTGTCGGAACCGCTTTCAGACGATCCAGATCCATCGCGCGCAGCGCCTGCGTCTGCTCAAAGTACGCGCGCAGCGCATCAGCAAACCACACATCGGAAATCGGTCGCACTCGTCCCGAAAACTCGTTGGTGACATCCGCTGTCAGCGAGACCTTCCGCGCCACCAAGAGCTTCGTCGCGGTTCCAGCCACGCGGAACACTTGCACGCGGCCTCGTCCCCCTTTGGGATCGTATGCGACGGAGTTTCGATGATCAGGAAGCCCGACGACGCGCACAAACTTGTCGCCCTGCCCGGCCAGCTTGCTTCCGATGGAAGCGTCCGCCACACCGAGCGAGATGGGCTGCTCCGGCAACAGCGCGTAGGAAATGTCGGCGCGCAGCTTATACAAAAGGAGCAGCGACACCAGCAGCACCGCAACAGCGACCAGTGGATGGCGACGCTGCGGCGGTACTTTCAGGTTCACCAGCTCCGGATCGATCGCATCTGGATCGATCGGAGCACCGGGCTCTGCGGACGTAACCAGCGGCGGGTCTTTGTCGGAACCGGACGCTTTTTCTGGGGAGTCGGAACTTGGTTTGTCAGCCATGTCGGACCGAGAGAAGCGATACCTTCGGCGACGTTATCCGAGCGGAAAACAAATTGCCATCGCTTTTTCGGTCACGGCCCCGGAACAACAGGGCCCAAGGAGGGTCAGCGGCTTTTGGTCTTGCGAAGGACTACTCGGCCAGCGCGCGATCGATCTCGACCTTGAACTTTTCAAACGGCTGCGCGCCGCTGATGAACACGCCGTTTACGAAGAACGCGGGAGTTCCCTTGACGCCAGCCTCGCTGCCTTCCTTGAGGCTCTTCTGAACCGACGAGGCGTACTTGCTGCTGGTCAGGCACTGGTCGAACTTGTCTCCGTCGATGCCGATCTTGCGTGCAGCGCCCTTGAGCGAAGCGTCATCGAGGCTGCCCTGGTTGTCGAACATCCAGTCGTGCATCTCCCAGAACTTGCCCTGCTCGTTGGCGCACTGACCGGCTTCGGCGGCCTTTTGGGCCTTGTCGTGGAAGCTGAGCGGGAAGTCACGGAACACGATGCGCACCTTGTCGCCGTACTTCGCGGCCACTTCTTCCATGACCTTTTTGCCCTTCGAGCAGAACGGGCACTGGAAGTCGGAAAACTCGACGATGGTGACCTTGGCGGTCTTCGGTCCCTTCGCTGGACCGTCGGTGCCAACCTGAACCTTCGGCGCAGCGAGCAGGATCTTGACGCCCGCTTTTTGCTTGATCTCTTCGATCACTTCACCGACGGCTTTTTGACGATTCTGGCCGGTCAGACCATTGACGATCATCGCCTGCACTTGCTCAAACGGCTGGTTGGCAATCTGCGGCGGCAGTCGGGCCTTGTTTTCCTCGTAGAACTTGCGCGCTTCATCCACCGAGACTTCGGGAACGCGCTTTTCGACGAGCTGCTTGATGTAGGCCTCTTCCTCGAGGTTCACCGCTTTGGCAGCCGCTTTGACCACGCGATCGTTGATCATGCTCTCGAGAGCGCGCTCTCGGACCTCGAACAGCTCGCGACCCGCCGCTTTGTCCAGCTCAGCCATCGTGATCTGCTGGCTACCAATCACTGCGACGACGGTGTTATCGCCAGCCATCGACGAAGACGCCAGGTTCTTCGGGGCATTTTTGGCGCAGGCTGGAGCCAGGAGCAGGAGCGAGAGAGCAAGAGGCTTCAGGTTCATCGTGGGGTCCTTTTCCTTCGGGAATCGCTGGTCTTGGGGTCGTGGTTCGGCGTCAGCTTTGCTACACTGCGAAGCATGTCCATCCTCGGTCGGCTCGGGAACTTGATTAAGTCCAACCTCAACTCTGCCGTCGATAAGCTGTCTGACCCAGCGAAGGAAATCGACCTGCTTGTCGAAGAAATGGAGGACGAGCTGAAACAACTGCGCGTCACTTTACGCGACCAGCTTGTCCAAGAGAAGCTCGCGCAGAAAAAAGTCGATGAGGAATATCGCAACGTCCAAAAGTGGCAAGAGCATGCCGAGCGGGCGGTGCGAGCGGGCGACGACGAGCTAGCCAAAGAAGCGCTGCGTCGGCGCGTCGAAGCGGAAGCGAAGCTGGAAGCAGCCGAGCGAATCCACGCAGAGCAGTCGCGTCACGTTCAGAAGCTGAGCGACGATCTCAAGTCGGGTGACCAAAAGCTCGTCGAGATCAAGGCACGCAAAGAAGTGCTCAAGTCGCGGGCGCGATCCGCCAAGCAAGCGACGAGCAGTGAAGGCAGCGCGCTCGATCGCTTCAATCGCTTGGTCGCAGAGATCGAGACCAAAGAAGAGCAAGCGGTGGTGATGGCAGAGCTAAACCCCGAGCTGGGTGTGCATCGCCAAGACGACCGCGATCGCGCGACGGAAGAGCGCTTCAACCGACTGCTCGGACCGGGCGGCAGCAGCAAAGAAAACGACATCGAAGCGCGACTGGCCGCGATGAAAGCCAAGCAGCTTCCTGCCAAAGCGGAAACCAAGGAATAGCTTTGCAGCGACGGAAATCGCCGCGTGAGGCTAGGCTCGCTTTTGCCACTCGCTGCGGGTGACGACCGGAAGCTGTAGCGCGCGCTCTCGTTCCAAGTCCAGGTTGCCCAGATGCAGAGACAGCGGCGCCTGCACCCACTTATAAATCGCCCGTGAAAACAGCCCCGTGAACTTGCTGGCCCAGGTCCGCAGCGTCGCTGGAGGAAACTCTGGAAAGATGTCGGACAGCGCCTGCGCAAGCTCGGCTGCATCCAGCTTTTCCGCGACATGCAGCGCGATGCACGCATCCAGCACCACAAACGGCATCAGATCGCGCTCATCTTGCTGATCAGGAGCCAGCTCCGCCGTCGCAGGAATCGCAATCGTCTGGCGAATTCCTTCCAGCTTTTCTGTTTCCAACAAGTAGTCGAGAAGGTAGTTCACCACGGTCTTCGGAAGGTTGGCGATGACCGCGAGCGCGCCCATGAGGTCACCGCCAATCGTGGTGTAGCCCGACGCTTTTTCGCTCATGTTGCCGGTCTGAAGAAACAGACCCGACACCGCGTTCGCCCAGTTCCACATCCGCTGGGCACGCAGTCGCGCTTGGATGTTCTGTACGGTCAGCGCGGTCAGCTGCTCTCCCGGCTGGAGCATCTTGCGCGCCGCTTCCACTTCCCGATCAAACGCTTCTTCGATCGACAGAATCACAAAGGGAATCCCTAGCTCGGTGGCTGCGATCTCTGCTGCACCGCGAGTTTCCGTCGAGGAATAGCGCGTTGGCATGTAAAACGCACGCAGCGTCTGCGCAACCTGTTCCTTCACTTTGTCCGGTCCCAGGTGTTGATGCTTTCGGCTTACATAGCGATGCGCGATGAGCAGACAGAGCAAGCTGTCGCGACCCCCAGACAGCGCCACACCAATCTGTTTGAACGCGCCGGTCTTTTCAAAGTAGTCACCGACTCCCAGCGTCATCGCGCTCAGCAGCTCTTCACAGAACTCGCGGCGAATGTCGCGCGGTTCCGTCGGTGTTGGCAAAAAGAAGTTGCGATGCGGAGGCGCCGGATAGCGAAGCGGAATCGATCCCGCATCGATCGCTCCCACCGCAATCACATGCGCACCACAGGTTGAGGAGTCCTTGATCTGACCTGGCAGAATCGGCTGCGGAATTGCTGTACGCGATAGAAACTCTTCTCGATCCATACGCCACGTTGTCTGTTCGCTACGGATTCGCGTGGTCCGCCGCAGATCAATCGTAACGGTAGAGATTCCTTCGACAAAACGGGGTGCTTCATGAACCACTCTTCCGTTCTGACAGACAAAGCCGCCACCGTCGAAGATCAAACCATCATTTGCGCCCACTGCATTGACATACAGGACCGTGACGTTGTTGTCACTTGCGCGAGTTGCCAGCATTTCCCGACGAGTGGCATGGACTCCAATGCGGAACGGAGATGCCGACAGATTCACCACCAGCTCGGCCCCTTGATAGCTTCGTCGTCGCATCGGTCCGTCGGGAGACCACACATCTTCACAGACTTCCAGCGCAACCCGTCCGAAGTCACAGTCAAACAGCAAGTCTCCAAACGGAACCTTGCCACAGGAGCCCAGCGGAATCTCTGCATACAGTCCTGGGAATCCGCGCGACAGCGTGCGCGCTTCATAGAACACGTTATAGAGCGGCAGCTTTTCTTTGGGAACGACTCCGTAGACCTTCCCTTTGAAGAGGAATGCCGCGCAGTTGAAGACCTGTTCCATCGCTTGGACCAGCACTCCGCAGACAATCACCATCGGCAGCTCTGCCGTCGCGTGTGCCAGCTTGGACAGCGACTCTGCTTGCGCAGAAACAAAGCCCGGCCACAGCAGCAAGTCTTCCGGTGGATATCCACCAAGTACCTGTTCAGGCAGTGCGCAGAGCGTTGTCCCTTCGGCATGCAGTCTGTGACAAAAGGAAATCACGCGCTCGACATTGGAGTCGGTGGCACCGACGGTAGTGTTGACGTTGGCTAGGCCCAGTCGCAGTAGACGCATTCACACGCTCACAGTCTTTTTGTCACAGTCTTTTTGTCACAGTCTTTTTGATCGGCGCGGCTTTGATCGGAACAGCCACGCTACATCTTGGACACAAGCTCGTCTATCACATGCGCAAGTCTCTTCGACAGCTTGATGGGCCACGGACCACTTGGATGATCGGGACTCGGTGTCTCCAGTCGTTGCAGGTGCGAAGGAAGCGCGGCTCTCTGTCTGGCAACATACTCTCGCGTTTCGGACAGAGACGGAAGCGCAGAAACCGGCTGCTTGCCACGCCACAGCGGCTGAAGGAGCGGCGTTCCAAGCATCGGCGCGGGCTCATCCGCAAGCGTCAATAGATCGTGATCCGAAAAGCGATAGACCTGTAGTCTGCCCGGCAACGTCGCCTTCCCAGAGCCCCGCGCAAGCTTCATGGTCAGCTTCCCACTTGCGTTCTGCACCAGCTTGCCAACCGCGCCGATTCCCGTCGCTGCATCAGGTGAACAGGAGATGTTTTCACCGACTCCGAAGCCATCTCCGCCAGCGGCAGCCAGCTCACGCACACGATATTCATCCAGGCCATCGGACAGAAACAGCTTGGCATGCGAAGCGCCCAGATCATCCAGCAGCTTGCGCGCACGCTTGACGGAATCGACCGTTACACCCGAATCCAGTCGAACTCCGGTCAGCTTTCCCAGCGTTCCGCGCACCGCATGTTCGATTCCGCGAAACGTGTCATAGGTGTCCACAAGGAGCGTCGCGTTGCCCGGAAACAGCTCACAGAATCGCTGAAAAAAGTGTGTCTCTGTTTCTGAAACCGGAGTCTGAAGTCGCTCGCACGCTTGGATGGCAAAGTGATCCATGGTGCCCACCGAAGGAATCCCATATCGGTAGGTTGCAGCCAGGTTGCTCGTCGCTGTACAGCCCGCAATGTAGGCAGCATAGGCGGCATCCATGGCAGCGTGAGGATGCGTTCTGCGCTGTCCGAACTCGATGACAGATCGCGCCACGCCATCATGCTGCGCAGCGGACACCACACGCGCGGCCTTGGATGCAATCATCGACAAATAGTTCAAGCGAGACAGCCAAGGTGTTTCGATGAGCTTACACAAAGGAAGGCTGGTACGGACTTGCAGAAGGGGCGTATATGCCGTCAGCGGAATGCCCGCAACCACAAGTGGTGTGCCATCTTCCCGCAGCGCTGGACCCGCAAAGGCGAGCGTTCCTTCCGGTGCTGCATCGATCTCTCCTTCAAAGCCATCGATCGCTTGCAGCTCGCTGCGTACTCTCTGTCCGGGCCGTGTCTGTAGTGCCGGTCCCAAGATCGGATGGGAATCGAGCAGCTCTAGCTCTTCCTGAGAAAACCGAAGCGACTGACAGTGCTCAAGGATGCTGCGGATTCCACACAGAACCACGTAGTTTCGCTGCTTGGGAAGCTTGCGAAAAAAGAAGCTCATCGCAAGCGGTCCATCGTCTATTCGACCATCCGCTGCATGCGCGATCAGCGTCGTGAGCTGATAGACATCAATGGACAGAGAATCCAGACTCACAGTGCGCCCCCTTTGAGCCAGCTGCTCGGTCCGTGGATCACGCCACCCTTTGCAAAGATCGCATCGGTCTCTGCCTGACGATCAGGAAACACAGCGCGGGTTAGATCATCCAAGACGATCGCAGCCAGACCTTCCGCTTGTGCATCCAGCGCAGACCAACCTACGCAAAAATCACGCGCCAGACCGCACACAAAAACCCGGCGAATTCCACGCGCCAACAGGAATGCAGAGAGCCCAGTTGTCCATCGCTGACCATCAGGACCGATGTTTTCCCGAAAGGCACTATAGGAATCGATGTAGCTGTAGACTCCTTTGCGCAAAAGGAGTCCGATTCGGTCTTGCGGAATCCCTTCATGTAGCGCGGCCCCAGGCGTTCCCACTACACAGTGATCGGGCCACAGCGTCTGCGAAACACCGTAGAGCGAGATCTCTTCAAACGGACTGCGTCCATGCCTGGAAGCAAAGCTGATGTGCTGTGCGGGATGCCAGTCTTGCGTCGCCACCACGAATGAAAAGCGCTGCATCAGCGCAGCGATTCCCGGCACGATGGTGTCTCCTTCTGTAACAGCCAGCGGACCACCTGGCATAAAGTCCGGCTGCATATCAACCACCAGCAGCGCGTCCTGTTCTGGCGCAATCGTGAAGTCCATGGACTCTGGCTGATCCGGATCCGGTGTACGCAGTTGTTCTGTCATCGCTTCATCCTCTGGTCGCGGCTGCGCTTTTTTCTGAAGGTCAAGCCACGCTGCAAACCGAGGATATCCGATCCTCGCGGACATGATACGATCTCGACGGGCTCGTCGCTTTTGGGGCGCGATGTCCCGACCGCCTACGCAGCAGGTTAAGCATTCATTCCATCACCGGAGGAGAGACGTAAGATGAAGGTACGGAACCGACTTGTATGGATCTCTGCAGCGCTACTTTCTGCATCCCTGACCACTCACTGCGGATCAACCGACAATCCCGGTGCTCAACAGCAGATGCCTCCTCCAGTTGAGACACTCGCCGTGAGCGATGCGTCTCCCAAGCAGGTCAAAAACTCTGGCGGTTCCGCGATCACACTGACCGGAACGGGCTTTCAAACCGGAGCCACAGTAACCATCGCCGGAGTCCCCGCGCAGGATGTAACGGTGGTTTCTTCGACGACGATTCAGCTCAAGAGTCCACTCAAGGCAGCGACCTGCGGACAAGTTCCCATCGTGGTCACCAATCCCGATGGAAAGACTGCGATGCGAAGTGATCTCGTCTCGTTTTTGACCAGCACACTTCAGTATTCAATTCCGTCCACCATTACGATGGGAACCTATCCACGTCAGGTTTTGGCGGTGGATCTGAACAAAGACGGAAAGCCAGACATCGTCTCTGCCAACAGCGGCAACGCCAATCAAGCGGTCATGTTTCGGCTGGGAAGTGGCGATGGTCAGTTTCAAGCAGCAACGGCATTTACCGCTGGCAGCTCAGCGTACGGAGTCGCGGTCGCAGACTTTAACAACGATGGCAACCTAGACCTCGCAGCGGTAAACAGCGCCAGCAATGACATCTCTGTTCGTCTGGCCACCGGATCGGGTCAGTACGGAAGCGCAATGAACTACACCAGCGGAGCCGATCCGCGCGCCATCGTTGCAGGAGATCTCAACGGAGACGGTGCCATTGACCTTGCCACCGTCAGCTTTGCGTCATCAAACCTCAACGTCTTCCTGAACAAAAATGACGGCAGCGGAACCTTCAATGCAGCGGCATCCAGCGGGGTCGGAACCAGTCCCGTTCATCTCGCATTGGCGGACAATTGACAGAATTCCCAAGAGACTCCTTTTGTTCACATGTTCCGACGGAATCTTAGGTACGAAAATGGACTTCTCTGCATCACAAAGGAATCCAAACAGAGTCACTTTGATTGGAAGACAGAGACACTACTTTCTATCTGGCTTGCAGAATTTATCGGTCCCCTAACACGCTCGCACGCTACACTCTGCACAGAGGGCGGTCGTGCAACAGACGATTGCGGTGGGGCGGAATATGTACCGAAGTGATCAGGACTTGGTCTTCCTGACTCCCGACGGTGAGCTGGCACCAGATGCGGCACGCCAGTTGGTCGAGCTGATCTCATCTGTCAAGACCAAGTACGGTCGCTGCTTTGTGCTGGCCGATCTGGAAAAGGCCGGCGCGATCCCGCCAGAGTCGCGTCGCCTTCTGGCCGAGCACGGAATCAAGCTACGCATTGACGCCGTCGCATTCTGTCGGGAAGGACTCCTCGCTCGCACCATGAACGCGCTGATGCTGGGAACGATGCGACTGCTTGGAAGCTATCACCAAAACACCAAACACTTTACGCACCTATCACACGGGATGGTGTGGCTATTGGAAGAGCGACAGCGGCTCTACGGAATTGCCCAGACTGATGGAAACGCACTGCGCTATGTAGATCACTACAAGTCCTCTCATGTGGTGTAATTCAGAACGCCGCACAACATCGATTGCAGACCCCGTTGGCTGCATCGTCTATCCTCACGTACTTTGCGTACGCTCCGGTCTTCCTCTGGGTCACCAGAGTTCCTCATGACGGTTTTGTGAGGCGTTCTGAATCCCTCCCACAGCGCAGACACAGGCCGTCCTACGGCTCTTTTTCTTGCGTAATTCACCAGCATCCGGCATCGGCGCAGCGCTCTGGATCAGGGACGTAGAGCGAGATTGCGTGCAGCCGTCATCGACTCACATACACCGACGAATCAGCGTGTCATGGAGCGCACGCAAGGAGTCCACCTGAGACGAAAACGTCGCGCAGCGCCAGGGACATTACAGCCAACAATGATCTTCATCCGGGACGAAAAAGGGAAGTCGGAAGGGAGCCATCAGGCTTTCAGCAGGTCACAAGTGTCCTTTTTGACGAAAAACGAAGCGTGGGCCGACCGGAAACCATTTTTCGCTGGAACCTTCCTACGGCTTGGCAGTTAGCAGCACATCACGAAAGGTTGCACGGCGAATGTCACGAAACGGAAGCCGAGGATTTGCATCCACATTATACAGACACACAATCGTTGTTTTTGATTGAATATGGGTTGCCAAGTACGCTGAAAATCCACTAATAAATCCGCTATGATGAACGATCAAGCTCTTGTCGCGAGTGGACGATGAATCAAGATGCACACCAAGCCCATAGTGGGCATCTCCCATGGCTCGATCTTGCTCGCTAAATCGATTTGTATTGGATGGCTTTCCATTTCTCAATAACGATGGAGAGAGAAGCTCGGCTCGCTCGGACGGCGTCAGCAAGGATCCAAGCAAGAGTGCTTGATGAAGCGTCGCCAGCTCAAGTGCCGTCGAGCGCATTGCTCCCGCAGCACCCGATTGGATCACATCAATCACAGCTGCATTCTTGAAAGGCTGCTTGGTTGACTCTGTCTGTGAATATCCTGAAGTCCTGCCCATCACAATCGGCATCAGATCATCGTAAGTTGTATTCGATAGATTCAGTTTCTTTGAAAGATAAGACTCAACGACGCTGCTGAGTGACTGCTTGGTAACCGATTCGATGATCGCTCCCAATATGATATATCCTGCGTTGCTATATAACCATGCAGTTCCTGGTGGAAAATCGAAAAACTGTCTCTGTTCAGAGATCGCTTGTGCCAATCGCAGTTGTGTCACTTCACCATGTAGCTCAGGCGCTTCTGGTTCTTCGTGAATTCCTGCTGTATGCTGTGCAAGTTCTTTGATCGTACACGCTGCATGCTTGCTCAAAAATGGTAGATATTTTGCAGCTGGATCGTTGAACGATAGCCTTTTCTCACTTTGCAATTTCAGTAGCAGCGTACAAGTGATCTGTTTTGTCAGTGAGCCAATCCGAAAAACAGATTGCGGCGAAACTACGGTCTTTGTTTCTAAGTTACCAAAGCCAAGTGCGATATTTTCGGTCAATACACCCGCTTTCATGACAACAAGCTGAATGCCAGGGCTGATGTTCGATTGAATGACCTGTTGGGCAATCTCCATCCAGACAGACGGTGCAGACTGGCTGGCGCGTACAGACTTGGCAAACGAAGGGAATGCACTTGCAAACAGGACAGCATGACCAAGGAAATTGCGTCTGAGCATGGTGGCATGAGGATAGGCGCGAACCATCGCTCTGTCGAGCCAGATACCGACGGAGCAGAGATCCATCGATCCATGCACGATGTGGTCGAAGCCTACGGCTCATGACTCAGCGCGAACCACATGACTGCCGCCCTGTCGAACTCATCGCACCTTCGCAGACACGACGGAAAGTCATAGAAATTATTATGCAAAGCAAATGATTCATATTTGGTTGCTTGCAGCAAGGAGTGGTCGTAAAACTGTGGTGGGCTCGCTGGGACAGTCTCAGCGACGCAGAGAGGCTGCTTCCACACCAAAGCAGCGGGCGGTCTGTTCATGCGTACACGAAACAGTGCGAGCTTCGGAAGGGAACATCAGATGACGGTCTGTCGCGCTCACTCTTTGCTGCGACCAGGGCTCTTTACGGGACTCTTGCTCTCCTACTGTAGCGCGCTGCCCGCGCAGGCACAGAGTCCAGCACAGATCCAGAGTCCCCCCTTTACAGATCCTGTACCGAAGCCGAGCGAGCTTCCGCCGCCGCCTCCTTATATTTTGATGCCTCCCCCTGCACCTGCTGCCACGTCTTCTGCTGCATCAGAGACTGCATCGATCAGCAGCGCTGCTTCATCACCAGCGTCTGTGCCAATACCTGCGACGCCTGCGACTCCTATGCCGCCCCCTGCGCCGTACTCCTTGCCGTTTGGACTGCGTCCTATCATTCCTGTCTCAGTGCTGCGACTGGACACCGTGTTTTCTTTCTATCAGCAGAACATCGCACCAAGCGGTCAGCCCGAGCAGCTGGCACAAGGCTTTACCGGCGCATTCCTACCAACCATCGGGTATCGCTTTCATCCTGCTTGGATGGGAATCGTCCGCTTTGGTGTCGTTGGGAATCGTCCTCCGCGCATCACGGGCGACGAGCCAGGAGCCGACAACTGCGCAGATCAAACAACCACCGATCCAACCACGATGCAGACCAAGACCACGCTGACCAAGTGTGGCGTTGCATCCACCAACATTCAGATCGGCGGCTTTTATTCGCACAAGCTCAGCCCGAGTGTCCGACTCTCTGTCTTTGCTGCGACCACGATTCCGGTTGGATCAGGGGTCAGCGCAGCCAGCGAGCCCGGCGCAAGCGGAGCAGAGGCCCCCGCAGGACAGCTTTCCCGATCGGCCATGGACAACGTGATGTTCGCGGTCAATGACTGGGCGCTCGTCGAGGGAATCGACCTTGCATACATCGCACATCGCTGGACCGTACAAGCAGAAGTCACGTTCTTTGAGCTGTTCCGCGCGCGCAATGAGCTGGCCAATCCCGATGTCTTCAAGGCCAACTTCACAGCAGGACTACACATCGGATATTTCATCGCGCAGTGGCTGTCACTTGGGACAGAGCTTCGCTTTCAGCGCTGGCTGACCGATCCGAAGTCCGTGCTCGCAGATGAAGCGAATGCAGACAAAGGCTTGCCGGTCCAAGGTCTGCGACAGAACCTCTCGCTGGCGATCGGACCGCGCTTTCACATCAAGCTACCGGGTGGTCACTGGCTGCGACCGGCGCTCGTCTATGAACCAGGCCTTTGGGGAGTCCTGGCCACCCGCAAGTATCACACGCTGCAAGTAGACATTCCGATCGTGTTTTAGGAAGGAATCTGGACGCTCAGACCGCGTGCGTACGGACTCCGAAACAAAGCGAATCGGGCGTCCGCTGCGCGGGTCTACTTTGCAGGTGTTGCGCTTGGTGCAGCGCCAGGTGTTGCACTTGGTGCTCCGCTCGGTATCGCGCCAGAAAGGACCGCTGCGAGCTGACCTTGACGTGCGTAGTCAGCCGCTTCTCCCAAGATCCGTGCGGCTTCCTGGGGTGCATGAAATCCCATGCTGTTTTCCGCTGCCACAAAGTCGAGTCGCCACTGCGCCTTGCGCTGTAGTTCCAGTGCCGGACGAAGCAGTTCTTGCGTTACGCCGCGTGACTTCGCAGCCACAATCGCATCCATCAGCGCAGTGATCGCAGCCCCACCGCGCTGCATCAGATCATGGTTGCGCTGCTGAATCGTATCGACCCGCCGACGTAGCTCACTTTCATCGGTACGATGACAGGACTGACAGGCGCGATTCACATTGAGGAGCGGACTCCGCACCCAGTGATCGCTAATCTTCGACGCACCTTCGCGCTGATACGGCATGTGACAGTCCGCACAGGAAACCCCTGCTTGCGCATGAACTCCTTCGGTCCACAGCTCGAACTCTGGATGCTGTGCTTTCAGGATCGAAGCCCCCGTTTCTTTGTGAACGTAGTCACCAAACGGACTGCCATCCGGGAACTTGGTTTCGTTCCAGAACGCTTCGATCTGTTCGACCTTGACCCCTTTTCCCCACGGGAATGTCAGCGGCATCTTCGTCGAGCAGTAGTACTCAACGTGACACTGTCCACACACAAACGATCGCATCTCATTGCGGGATGCGCGCTCGTTCGGATCGTACGGCTTGTCCTTGGATCCCTTTCGATATTCCGCAATGCTAGGAATCGCAGGAACCGGCGCATCGGACGCAGCCAGCGCAGCAATTCCTTTTAGGAATCCTGGTCGCGTGACACGCAGCGCCATCGTCTTGGAATCATGACAGTCCACACAGCTGACAGGATGCGCATGTCCGCTGTCGTGAAGCTGTTTGTTTAGCTCTTGATAGCTAAACTTGAAGGTCTGTTCAAAGCCCTTCACTGCATCCCCACCGCCGAGCGAGCGATACAGCGGCATCACCGATGCATGACAGTGCAGACACGATCCAGACTGTGGCTTGGTCAAGCGCTGCGTCGCTTCCTGATCATGCAGCATGTAGGCGTGTCCGCGCCGATCGCGGTAGTCGATCGAAAATGCGTAGCCCAGAAACATTCGCCGCAGCCATGGATCTCGATCGATCTTTTCATCGGGCAGCGCTTCGCTTCCGGCATGTCCCCCAAAGCGAGTTGCTGTCTTGATGGCGGTCCGTCGGTAACCATCGTACTGAGCGGGCCAGTTCTTGCCCCACTTTTCGGGGTCCGTATCGTCTTCTCCTACGTCCACGGTACGAACGTACTGGTTCCGCTGCTCTGTCTTCTTTTCTGTGATGTTGGTCAGCAGCGCGGTGACGCTTGCAGATCCGATCGCGGACACTGCAATCGCAGCCAGCACAGCACCACGGGTCTTCCACCAGGTGACGTTTTCTTGATTCACCATCTTGCGCTCATTTCTTTGGTTGCGATGGATCGGATTCACTGCGGAGGATTCGCTCAATCTCGTCGCTGCGTAGCGGTCCACCAAGCGCCGCCCGCTGTCCGTGACCCACTGCGGAATGACAGTGCAGACAGTCCGATCCGCCATGCTGCACACGCGAAGGAGCCAGCTCCGCAGTCAGCGCGCGGTGACACTTGTTGCAGTTGTCTAACAGCACGCGACGCGCACTCTCTGTCAGGCCAATCGGTTCGACAAAGCGGTCTAGCGTAAACATCTTGCCGTGACGCCAGCCGTTTTCAGCCTTGGTCAGATACTTGGGAATGAAGGAATCGGGCAAGTGACAGTCCACACAGCGCGCCACCGTGTGATGGCTTGCCGTCTGCCATCCATCGTACTGCCGCTGCATGATGTGACAGTTCGCGCACGCTGCGGGATCGGTCTTAAAGTACGAAAATCCCTTGGCATAGCGAAACGTAAAGACGCCCAGACCGAGCGCAGCTCCGACGGACGCGGCCAGCACAAGCACCAGCGACAGACTCGCTGTCTCTGACATATACTGGGACATGTACTGAGACATGCGCTGGGTCCATGTTCTTGCCATAAATTACTTATATCAAATGACTAATATTGAGGAAAGTACGACGAGCATTGCCGACAGAAAACAGCGACTTACACTCCATCCATTCCCAAACCCGCACATTCCTCGTGGGCCCCGCTACCCTACGAGACTTTTTCCGTCCCGCAGGTGGTCCGAAAAAAAGCGCTCCGGTCGCCCCCGCGCTCAGTCTCCATCCGTTGGTTTCGGAGTGGACTCAGGTTACAGCGCCGAACAACAGTCAGCGCAGGCACCAGACCTTGCGGACGTTGACTTGTCTGCATGGCTTGGGACACCCTGCGCGCGATGTCTGCTTCTGTGTCTGATTCATCGTCCGTGCCAGCTTGGCGAAAAGCGCTGCTTGTGGGCTTTCTGATTGGCAATCGCTTGCTGTTGCTGATTGTCGGATATGTCGCGCTGTCATTCTTTGCAGAGCACCTGACGGCTGGAACGTGGCGAGCATTGCCCGACAATCCATGGCTGGACGGCTGGCTGCGCTGGGATGCGGGCTGGTATCATAACATTGCAACACAAGGATACGATCGCGTCATCGTGCCAGGCCAGCAGAGCAACACGGCGTTTTTTCCGTTGTTGCCTTCGCTGACCAAAGGACTGAGCCTGCTCATTGGCCAAGTAGCCTGGTCCGGTCTGATTGTCAGTCAGCTTGCGTGTCTGATCGCCAGCTTCATGCTGTTTCGATTGGTTCGAGATCGCTTTGGCTTTGCCATCGCAGAACGAACGCTCTTGCTACTGTATTGTTTTCCCTATTCATTGTATTTAAGCTCATTTCACACAGAGCCTCTGTTTTTGTGCTTGGTCGTGTGTGCTTTTTATTATGCAGAAAGAAGACATTTTTTAAAATCTGCACTCTTTGCAGCCGCCGCGAGCGCAACGAGAAACGTCGGTGTGCTGTTGTCTATCGGTCTTGCCATTTCGTATCTTGAATCGATTGAATTTACACCTTCTCGCTTGGATGCTCGTGCGCTGTTTCTATTACTATGTCCAATCGGTCTTTTTATACATATGATCTATTTGTGGCAGCACTGTGGAACACCATGGCAGTTTGTCTTGAGTCAAGCAGCACCAGGCTGGGCGGGAGGCGCGCTGCTTCAGCCAAGTGATTCTGTTCCGCTGCTGGGTGTGATGGGACGACTGTTTGGTCATCCGCAGCTCTTTTTGTTTGTGATTCCGTCCGTTGTGCTGCTGTGGTGGGCGCGCTCGAAGCTGACGCTTTCCTATCTGGTGTGGGCGCTGCTCACGCTGCTTATTTCAATGAGCAGTCCAAACTCACTTGGGCGCTTTGTGACAGTCCTGTTTCCGGTCTTTGTTGCGGCTGCGCTGTTGCCTCTGTCGCGAAGAAGCTTTGCGCTATGTACGAGCGTACTGACGATCCTGCTCGTCATTCAGACTTTTCGTCAAGCGCTTGGAATGTGGGTGGCAGGCTAGGAATCAGCGGGATGTGCAGAGAAAGCGCACGCGGACTTAGAACGCCTAACGAAACCTATTGCGGACCCTGGCTGCTGCATCGTCGGTCCTCACGTACTGTGCGTACGCTCCGGTCCTCCTCTTTGCTGCCAGGGTTCCTCATGACGGTTTGGTTAGGCGTTCTTAACGGCTGGGCGGCAGGAGTCGGAACTTGATGCCTTTGGCTTCGCCACCGACGCTTTCTAAGACGATGTGGTAGCTCTGCGCGACGCCGTAGCCGCCGGGTCCAGCGCTAGCCAGCGTGCCTGCGATCTTTCCGGGCTTTCCGGGCGAGGCTTCACAAAATGCATAGCCGAGACGACGCCGAATCGCGCTGCCAGGCACGCGCAGCGGCTTTTCGATGTAGCCACGAACGGTGCCGCTCTCGACTTCGACTTCCAGCGCGGCATCCATTCCGTTGATGCCACTGTCGCCGGGAATGCGATCGATGACCACAGCGCCGGACAGCGACGCGACCTCGCCTTTGACTTCCCAGCGCGCATTGGTCACGACGCCAGCGACGCGACCGACGGACGACTTGCCCGAACCGGCTGGCATTTTTTCTTTTTCGACCCAGTGATCAGGCTGTTCCATGGGCGGCTCCGTTTTGCGGGCTGAGTCGGCAGCTTGGGCGTCGGACTTGACGACCCAGCGACTCGGTGCGTTCGGCGGCAGGCTGGCCAGTGGATTTCCAGTCAGCGTCAGCTTTTCCAGCGCCGGTAGGTCCACGAGCGACGCCACGTCCGTAACCTGATTTCCGCTGAGATCGAGGCTGACCAGCGCGGGCAGATCGCGAAGCTCGGCGATCGTCGTCAGCTGACAGCGGCTCAGGTTCAGCGTCTTGAGCGCTTTGTGTCCACTCAGCGGTCGCAGCGATTCGACTTTGCTGCCATCGATAAAGAGCGTTCGCAGCCGAGTCAGACTGGCCACCGGGTCCAGCCGCACAAGCCCAGCGTCCGCGATGCGCAGCTCGACGACGTGACCATCTTGCACCGCGACCGCTTTGGGATTGTACGAAAGAACACCGGGACTGACGGCGCGAAGCTGTGCGGCACCACCGATCGCAGCGGCCAAGGACTCCAGCGCTTGTCGTTCGTCCGCTGGCAGCTTTCCCAGCTCTTCATCGATCGACAGCGGCTTTCGCGTCGCCACCCAGATGATGATCCCCAGCACAAGAATACCGACGGAGATTGCAACGGTTTTCATACACCGAATAATATCATTCGTTGGGGATGGGTGGCCGAGCTTGATGTGAGCTTGTGCGCATCGGGTGTTCCAAACAGCGGCAACTTTCGCGCGGCGGCACCGACAATCCAAACAAAGCAGTTGGGGGAATCTCGTGAGCGACTTTGAGCAAGAACATAGCGATGCTCATTCTGGCGGGTCCGCATTCGATGGACTGTCGGCGCCGGTGAACCACTACGACATTTCTGGGACGGAAAAGACGCAGGGCGGCTACACACCGAGCTATCAGAGCTGGGACGCCTGGGGCTTCGGCGCGGGCAACCGAAAGAACGACACGCCGCAGGCTGATCCCAAAAAGCCGGATGCTCCAGCGACGGTGAAAAACTCCACGATGGGGGCTCCGAGCGTCGATCAGGTCAACCTGTCCGATCTCAAAGTGCCCGATGCGGAAAAAGGACCGGCGAACGGCTTTTATGATGAGTCGGTCGCTGGAACCGTGCCCTGGAAGGAAAAGTGGGGCTCGGGCAAGTACAACAAAGACGGCACCAGCGCCGACATCTGGAGCGGTTCGACGGTCGCCGGTGCGCGACGACAGGCCGGTCTGCGCGGTGGGGTCAAGGTCGAAGGTGAATACGGCACAGCCGATGCGTCGGGCGATATCTATGCCAACGCCGAAGCTGGAGCCGGAGCCAACGCCAAAGTCACATCCACGGGTGTCGAAGCGGGCGCACAGGCAAGCACGCGCGCAGGCATCGGTGTTCGAGGCGACGCCAACCTGACCAGCGCCGATGCGCGCCTGGATTCGATGAATGGCATCGTCACTGCGCCGCTCAATGCGGGCGTCGGTGTACATGCCGATGGCTTTGCCGGTGTGAAGCTTGGCGCCGGTGTCAAAGCAGGCATTGGCGAAAAGTTCACCGGCATCGAAGGCAAGATCGGTGGCTTCGCCGGAGCCGAAGGCAACGCAGACATCCACGCCAACCTCGGGCCGCTCAAGGGCAAGGCGGGCGTCTCGGGCATCGCGGGCATTGGCTTTGAAGCCTCGGGCGGCATCTCGCTGGAAGACTGGAAGCTGCACATCGGCGGCAAGATCGGCGCAGCGCTGGGCCTGGGCGGCTCGGTCTCGCTCGATGCGACGCTCGATCTGAAGCAGACCTACGAGCTGGCCAAGTGGGCGGGCAAGCAGATCCACAACGGACTGGATCGCGATGGCGACGGCAAGCTGGGCCTAAACGATGCAGCCAAGGGCATCGGCGAGCTGGCACAAGGCGGCGCAAACCTGCTCGACAAGGGCTGGGACGGCGCACAGAAGCTGCTCGACGGCGACAAGGACGGCAAGTTTTCGTTCAACGACGTCAAGATCCGCGCAGGACAGGCCAAAGACTGGCTGGCGGACAAGGGCAGCCAGGCACTCGGCTGGGCTGGCGATCAGGTCAACGCGGCGGGAAAAGCCCTGCACAACATGGCTGACCGCGACGGAGACGGCAAGCTCGGTGTCGGCGATCTCGTCGCTGGTGCGGCGCAAGCCAAAGAGTTTGCCAAAGACAAGATCGGTCAGGCGGGTCAGGCGCTCGGCAATGCCAAGGACTGGGCGCTCGAAAAGGGCAAGCAGGCTGGCGCATGGCTGAAGAAGTCCGCCGATCGCGATGGAGACGGCAAGCTCGGCATCGGTGACGTGCTGACCGGGATCGGCGAGGTCAAAAACTTCGCGGGCGAAAAAATGCACCAGATCGGCGGCGCGCTCGGATCGGCCAAAGACTGGGCGGTCGATAAGGCCGGGGATGCCAAAGACTGGCTGCTCGAAAAGGCTGCCAACGCGGGCACGGCGCTACACAACGCTGCCGATCGCGATGGCGACGGCAAGCTCGGCTTCAGCGATCTCGTCGCGGGAGTCAGCCAGGCCAAAGACTGGGTTGGCGACAAAGCCAGCTCTGCGGGCAAGGCCATTGGCAACGCAGCGGGCGCGGCCAAGGACTGGATCGGCAACAAGGCCAGTGCCGCAGGAAAAGCGCTACACAACGCCGCCGATCGCGATGGCGATGGCAAGCTCGGCTGGGGTGATGTCGTCGCTGGTGCGGGTCAAGCCAAGCAGTTCGCGGGCAACGCCATAAACGCCACCGGCAAGGCACTCGGTGCGGCCAAAGACTGGGTCGGTGAAAAAGCCGGAGCCGCAGGCAAAGCGCTACACAACGCCGCCGATCGCGATGGCGATGGCAAGCTCGGCTGGGGTGATGTCGTCGCTGGCGCAGGTCAAGCCAAAGCGTTCGCCGGAAACGCCGTCAACACGGCAGGCAAAGCGATCGGCGCGGCCAAGGACTGGGTCGGAGACAAGGCTGCGGGCGCATGGCAAGGCATCAAGGGTGCTGGCTCGACGCTCGTAAACGGTCTCGGAGGAGCCGCCAAGACCGTCGGAAACACCGTCGGCAAGGTCAAAGACTTCTTCGGCGGCTGGTAACGCAGCGCCCACCAAGCAGCACACCAAGCTGCGCACCAAGCTGCGCCCTGCCCCACGCTCAGCGCCCGATCGGGCTGGGGCGCAGTTTGTCGTCCCTCCCGTCAGCGCTCCGCCTTTGGCTGAAGCAGCCTGCGCTCGATCTCCAACAGCTCTTCATCAAACGGCAGGTCTTCTATCGCGGAACGAATCGCACCCAGCGCTTCGTCCGTGCGACCCAGCTGCGCCAGCACCAGCGCGTAATCCGCCAGCAGCCACGGCTGCGCACTGTAGTCTTCATGACGACAGACCCGATCCCGCATGATCTGATCGGCCAGCTGCAACTGGCGCTGCTCACACGCGACATCAAAGGCATAGGTCCAAAACGTCCACGAATCGGTCGTTCGATTCGACTCCGAGACAAGCTCCAGCCAGGTGTCTTCTTGAGTAAGCGCCCAGCGTACCGACTCTTCTATCGATTCCCACTCATCGTCCATGTTCGCGTAGATCATCGTATCACAAAAAACTACGATGCTTGCGAATGGATCAGACCCAATGTCTCTAACCAGATTTCTCTAACCAGATGTCTCTAACTAGATTTCTCTAACTAGATTTCTCTAACTAGATTTCTTTCACTGGATGTCATTGGATATTTTCGGTCCACACCGCATCCAACATCAATCTCTTCTTTGCATTGCCAAAGAGCGCAACACGAGTGTCCAACCATCTATCTTGATTGCCTATCAAAAAATAACGGTTCAATGATTGCAGCCACCCACCTGCTAGCGACGACGGGACCGTGCGTGAATCTGGGAAGGCTTCTCCTCGGGACGCACCGCCAGGAGGATGACGCGCACCAGCTCCTCCAGGTGTTTCTTGTGCTGCGCCGGGTCTGTGATGTGATAGCCAGCGCCGTACCCGCAGCGCAACAACATGTCTGCAAGTCGGGTCACCGTCAGTCCAGCCCGTGCCGGAGCGATCTCACCGCGCTCAACGGACGCTTGCAGCAGCTTCCGTACGATCTCACGGAAGCGACGATCGGCCTCTGCGACCAGCTCTTCAGCGACTCGGTTTGACGATCCCAGCAGCTCGGCGGCGTGCGGCGTGGCATGCACCAGCTCAAACAGATACGTGTACTTGGCCGATAGCGCAGCGCAGAGCTGCTGTTCCATCGGTTTGTTACTTGTGGCTGCGGCCTCAGCCCTGGCCAGGATTCCCGAAAGGACATGCTCGCAGACCGCAAGAAAGAGCGCGTCCTTGTCTGGGAAGTGAGCATACAGCGTTGGCTTTGCGCAGCCTGCGGCAGCAGCGATTGCGTCTACTGATGTCAACCGAAAGCCGTACTGGGAAAACAGACGGGTTGCTTCCTCTACGATCCGCGTCCTGGTTGCAGCGCGACGGGGATCAAGCGGTGTAGGTTTCGATGCGCGCGAAGTCCGAGCCATGTACCACCGTTTGTACCATGGCAGTAAAATCTGTCTAGCTTGATCGATTGAACTACTTTTACTATTCTAGTTCAAGTTGCGTGCTTACAAAGGAGCGACCATGCCCATCACCGACTCGTTTGTTCTCGTCACCGGAGCGTCTGGTTTCATTGCCTCCCACATCGTACGAGAGCTGCTCGCTCGCGGGTATCGCGTACGCGGTAGCGTGCGATCGCTGGCCAAGGAAAAGGACTTCTTGCACCTCCGAGCGATGCCCTTTGCCGAGCGGCTGGAGCTGTTCGAGGCGGACTTGCTACAGGGCGGAGCCTTCGATGATGCGGCGCGTGGATGCAGCCATGTGATCCACACCGCAAGTCCTTATGTGCTCGACGCAAAAGACCCACAAAAGGATCTGATCGAGCCTGCGGTACAGGGCACACGCGGTGTCCTTGCGTCGTGCAAAAAGGCCGGGACGGTCCGGCGCGTTGTGCTGACGTCGTCGATGGCTGCGATCACCGATGAACCAGAGAGCGATCATCTACTGACTGAAGAAGACTGGAACACCAAGTCAACGCTCGAACGGAATCCGTACTATCTGTCAAAGACGCTGGCCGAAAAAGAGGGCTGGAAGTTCCTACAGGAAGAGCGCGCGGGCTTTGACCTGGTGGTTGTGAATCCGTTCCTGGTGATCGGTCCGTCGTATTCACCGGGGCTTAACACGAGCAACCAGCTCTTTGTGGACTTGCTAAAGGGCACTTACCCCGGAATCATGAACCTGACCTGGGGCTTTGTGGATGTACGCGATGTCGCGCTGGCGCATGTGCTCGGGATGGAAACAGCGACGGCCCAAGGGCGCTACATCTGCGCGGCGGACACGATCTCGATGCGGGATGTCGTCGCACTGCTGGATAGCAAAGGCTGGGGAGAAGGTCGCAAGCTACCGAAGCTCGGGCTCGACTGTTCGGTTGGTGATTTTGCGGTGAAGATCTCGTCGTATCTACAGCCAAAAGGGGTTGGTTCCTACCTACGTACGCATGTGGGTCGCGTCCCGCGCTTCAGTCATGCGAAGATCGAACGAGAGCTTGGCTTGGCCTTCCGCAAAGTCGAACAGAGCATCTTAGACACCGTGGAAGATCTGAAGAAGTGGGGTCATATCGCATAATATAAATCGATCGCTGGGTGCTTTTTGTGAAGCCCCAGCGTGCAGAAAATCAATCGCATGGAGTCTTTCAGATGAATCGATCCTTCGTTCATCGTCCTGTGGTTCGGGTCGCTCTTTCCTTCGTCGGCCTCTTGGTGGCTACGCTGATATTTGTCAAGCTGAGATATGGGCTTGGAAGCCTGTATCCTGATGTAAACACACCGCCACGACTGGCTGAAAAAGATGTTGAAATCCTGGCTGAGCTTGATATGCCGCTGGGAAATGTCACCAGCTCTTCCGATGGGCGTATTTTTTTCAATATCCATCCATTTACACAGTCGCATCGATTCACAAGTTCCTTTCTGTTTGAGATAAAAAGCGGAAAACCAGAACCATTTCCTGACATTTCATCACAACAGGACTTGAAGTTCGTCTTCGGAATGACAGTTGATTCACAAAATCGACTCTGGATTACATCGCCAGCCACACTCGATCGTGCCAAGACACGACTCATTGCGTACGATCTAAATACCAATACGAAAGTCATCGATCACGAGCTAGAAAGCGGTGTTGCGCGGTTTGGACAAGATTTGCGTATTTCACCTGATGGTAAGACTCTATTTTTGGCCGATACAGGTGCTTTTCGTTTCACACATGCTTCCATTGTGGTGATTGATATTGCAACCTGGACCGCGCGTGAAGTCTTGGCCAATGATCCATCGACACAACCGCAAAACTGGGTCATTCGCACACGCTCAGGAGTTCATCGAATTGGCTTTGGTCTTCTCTCGTTTCAAGTGGGTGTCGATGGCATTGCACTCAGCAGAGATGGAGAATGGCTCTATTACGCAACCATGAGCCACGACACGCTGTATCGCATCAAGACTTCATATCTTCTGGATAGTCGTTTATCGCCAAATGAGCTGGCGGCACACATCGAGACGATCGGAAAAAAGCCGCTCAGTGATGGCATCGAGGTCGCACCAGATGGCAGCGTCTTGCTGACCGACATAGAGCATGGCTCGATCGTGCGGGTGGACGCAGAGGGAAAGCGAGAGACGCTGGTTCGACTGGGCGGCGTGGTGTGGTCAGACGGAGTCAACATCACAACCAAGGGCGACGTGCTCTTCACCGATAGCAGCATCCCTTCGTATATCGATCAGCTCCTGCGGCCTCCCGCGCTCGAAAAGCTCAAAGCGAGCAAGCCCTATCGGCTCTATCGATTCCCGCTGCCCAGCCTCGGAACCAAGCCCTAAGCAACCGTCAAATGGAACGCACAACGAAGCGGACCAACGGCGCGTCGAGCTTTCATATGGTCATTGCTCAGTCTTCACGGCGCAGATTCGCCTTCCCTTCGATGCTTTTTCCGTCGGAACGTATGCTCCCGCCGAAACAAGATTTCCGGTCTGCCCGCGCCTCGTTTTTCGTCCCATCTGGCACTTATGATCCAATGAAAGGCGCCAAACCTACTGTCTTATCTGTCTGTATCCATTGTGATGCAGCAATCCAACATCGCAATGGAAGCGTCTTTCACCAGGCTTTACACTGCAACACATGATTGCCAGTGTTTCCGCTTATTGTTAGCTCTGTCAACGATCCGCTATAGGTTATTCCATTGCAGAAGCTTCGTGTACCAGAGCGATTGTTGTTTCTGAAGTCATTTCCGATATATTGACCACTTCGGTTCACACCAGAATAGCCAGAGCCGTTAAACACAGAGCCAGCATAATAACTATTTGATACATGGTTATTCTTGGCAATGAAATTGTCTGATCCATTGACAATATCCAAACCCCATTCGTTGGCATTGACGATCGTTGTGTTTTCAACCTTGCATCCATCACAATCGACCAGATAGATTGCGCTGGCACCAGAGTTGGTCACGTAAGTTCCATAGATACTGACGTTTGTTGATTGATATGCAGCGATTTCACCATCGCCACCGGGTCCGTTGTTGCGACCCAGCGCTTCTCCCCACAGGATCTCAATGTCGTGAGCATCTGTGATCCAGAGGTTGGGATCTGCTTCGCCGTTATTGCGTCCATTCATGGCCATGAACGTGTCCCAGACATGGACATTGCGAGAGCCGTTGATGCCGATGTTGATATCTGATCCAAGCACTCGCAGGCCCCAGATGATGACATTATTTGTGTAGTAAGTAAGGACTCCGTAGGTTGGAGTAAATCCTCGCTCGTTCTGGATGCGCAGGTTCTTGATTTGTGTATTGCTGTGTAAGTAAACAGCGATGTCAGCCGATGACTGAAGGACAACCTCATCACGTCCAGTGCCAGTTCCCTCTAGGATTTTGCCGTCGGGAATCGTTAACTGATTGGAAAGTTGATAGGTTCCTGGCGCAAGACAGATGGTTGCATATGCTGGATTGTCTAGTGCCACCTGGATGCTAGCGCCAGGCGATAGAACGACACTGCAAGCAGCCTTCGCGGAAGAAGAGACACCACCCAGGACAAGCAGCACGACGGATATTGCAGATACGAACAGTTTGGTACACATCAGCGGCGCTCCGTTTTCAGGTTTTCAGGTTTTCAGACATCATCGTCGTCCGACGCGGCGTGTGCTTCGGTGGCTGGCTTCAGCTGTGCGCTTCGGATCAATGAGCGCCCCGTGTGCCTTGAGTGCTTCAACAAAGGCGCGCACCTTGACTGGCAGATAGCTGCGGCTCGGATAGACGACGTGAACGGGACGCAAGAGCGCGGGCTCAGCGCCAAACAGTGGGACAAGGTGCCCGGCCCGCAGCGCGTCCCAGCACACCAGCGATGGAAGCCGCGCCACACCAACCCCCGCGATCGCTGCGTCACACGCCACCTCCAGATCGTTGACGCTCAGAACCGGCTCGATTTTTTGCTTCATGTCTCCGACTTCCCAGGTCTCGAAGTGGCTGACACAGATGCAGCGCGTGGTCCGTAGCTCCGTCGGCTTCGGCAGTCCGTGCGTGGCAAGAAAGCGAGGGCTTGCGACGTAGTACATGCGCCCTTCGCCGAGCTTTGTCGCAGTGAGTGAAGAGTCGTCAAGCTCACCGACCCGAATGGCCAGATCGAACCCTTCCTCGACGAGATGTACCCGCCGATCAGCGAGCACGACTTCTACGTTCACGTTCGGAAAGCGCGCCACATAGTCCGAAAGGACAGCGGAAAGGAACCGGCGACCATAGAGCACCGGAGCCGAGATGCGGAGCGGACCCACAGGCTCAGAGTGCTTGCGCGAAAGCTCTGCGTTGGCCTCGTCGATCTGCGCCGCAATCAGCACGCACCGCTCCGCGTAGGCCGCGCCCGCGTCGGTTGGTCGCAGCCGCCGCGTCGTCCGCTCCAGGAGCCGAACCTTGGCCTCTGCTTCCAGCTTGGCGATGCGCTCACTGACGGTCTGCTTGGTGATTCCCAGGCGCCGCGCGGCGCGAGTGAAGCTGCCTTCGCGCACCACGGCGGCGAACAGCAACATGTCGGCGGCAGAGATCATCGTCAAGCTATACCTGACAAACTGTTCGGATGAAACCGAATTGTCGGATCAAAGTGAGCCAGGCCATCATCACCGATAGGAAGGAGACTCCTTATGACTGCCGACAAGCTCGAGATCCTCGAACTGCTCAATCGCTACATCCTGTCGATCGATACCCACGATGACGCGCAGTTCGCTGACAACTTCCACGACGATGCCGTCTACGTAAGCCCATTTGGGACAGCCACGGGCAGAGAGCAGATCCTCGCCACAATTCATACGTGGCACCAAGGCGGCATCACCGCTGGCAAGCGTCACATGATCGGCGCCTGGCGCATCGACGTAGCGGGAGATCGCGCAACCTCGTACTCGTCGTACTGGGTGGTACACGCGAAGGACGGCACATCGATCGTGGCTTCGGGCGACTACACCGACGAGCTGCTCAAAAAAGACGGCGTGTGGAAGCTACAGCGCCGAGTCCAGACGATCGACGCTTCGTTCAAGATGTGACCGCTGGGCGGGGTCGCTTGGGCGACGATTGGACGCTAGCGACGCAGCACCAGGGCGGCCCCAACCATCGTGACGAGCGCACCGACCATCCGTGTCAGCGTCAGCGGTCGTCCTTCGACGAGCTGATCCCAGACCAGCCCGATGCATAGCTGGGCGACGATCAAAAGCAGCAGCGACTGAAACGCACCGATTCGCGCAAAGGCCAGCGGCAGACCACAGACGAACAAAAAGCCAGCCAGTCCGGGGATCACATACCACCACTCGGAACGACCGCCGGGCTGACTCGGCTGAAACACACTCGGCAGGCTCGCGGGCGCGCTGCGCATCCACAGCCACAACGCAAACGCACACAACAGCGCAATGCTGTGTGTCAGCAGCACCGCCGAGGGCAAGCCAATGTTCGCAGCGACGCGACGATTGATGGCTCCTTGCAGCACAGCGACGGCACCCAGCGCGATGGGAATCAGTAGCATCGGCGACATGATCAAGCTCCTGCGCCGCTTCCGGCAGCGCGCACAATGACGGCGACGGGTCCGCCGCCCAGCGGTCCATGATGCTCGGCGCGTGTGCTGACATAGACCGCCGGATCGCCGGTGATGCTGGCCAGCACGGCACTCAGCACACAGCGAGAGTAGCGGGTATCCCCAATGTCATCGTCGCTGAGCATGGTGTGACGCTGACCGCGAATCGTCCCGCGCGGATCGGCCTCGGACTTGGCCAAGACACCGACCAGACGCTGACGCTGCGCGGCATCTAGCTGCCCCTCGCAAGGAAGTCCCAGCTCGCCCAAGAGCGCCCGCACGCTCGTCGCATCCAGAATGTCCCGCATCACGGTGTGCCCGATGACGAGGTCTCCGTCCGCATACGCGCTGTTTGCAAAGACCATGATCTCGGTGCGCGCAAGTCCTGGCTTGGCCGAAACCGACGCCACACCGGAATACAGCGAAAAGTCGGCACAGATCGACGAATCCCCCAGCCGGGCTTCCCCGTCCGCATCCAGCTCAGAAAGCGCCACAGCCGCACCGAGCGCGCTGGCGCCTCGGCTGTACACCATGTTCGATCGCAGCGGCTGACCACGTCGGGCCGCCGCTTCTTCCTGTTCATAGGTTGCGCTGGGAATCGCGCCCTTCATCTGCACCAGGTGAACGTCTTGCGGCGAATCGAGGTGCATGCCAGCGACGATCTCGCGGATGGCGCGCGCCGTCTCGTGAACCTGCGCCATGCGACCGATTTCCTCTGGCAAAAACGCGCGGGTGTGGCCGGTGCCGATGACCAAGCGCTTGTGCGACGACCGCGTCGTGCGAAAGGTGCCGCGCTGCGCAAACGCCAGCATGTGCGGAGTCACCACGCCCTCGGTACCACCGGAAAACGACAGGATCACGCGATCTTGCACCGCTTGCGCAGGCAGCGACAGCGCCGGGGCCAGCAGCTCTTCGAGCGCCCGCATCGCCAGCTCTCGCGTGAAGTCGTTGCGTCCGCCGTTGCCCTCGGTCTTGCCCAAGATGCAGATCAAATCGTCGGCCCGCAGCGCGCCAGCTTGCAACAGCGCAGCCAGTCCCGACACATCGCTCGGACCGCTGGTCAGAAAACGGAACGCTTCGACCGTACGTGCGGCTGTCATAGCGAGACGTGGAGCTGCCGTCCCATCCGCTTCACGATGTCAATCTTATAGACATCGCCGTGGCTCATCTCGGCAGGCTCTTTCATGGCAGCGAGCGCCGCGACCACTTCTTCGGAGTTGGCAGTCATGCAAGTGACCGTCGGCCCCACTGACATCGGAAAGTCGTGCCAGGTTCCCTTGTGCAGCATGATGCCGTGACCAGGGGCCAGGATGAAGCAGCGCACCTTGTCGAGATCCGGCACGTCAGCGCCCGACTCGCTCGGTGGGGCCAGCACCATCGCAAACGGCGCGTCTCCCAGTCCGACAAACAGCTGCGTCATGCGAACGTGACGTTCCAGCCAGATGATGTCGCCGCTGCGCTTGCTGATCCGCGCCGAGCGAATCACAGCCTTGCCGTGGCACTCAAACGGGATGTTGTGACCTTCTTCGACCGAGCCCTTGTAAAAAGGAATGGTCAGGCCGTTATTGGGAATGTCAGTGCCGATAAACAGGCCGAAATCAGCCGTGTTTTCTCGGGTGGCGTGAACGATGGGGACTTCAATGCGCTGCACGGTACGATTCTTCTTCCACCTGGTAGCGGATGGTTTCTATCAGGAAAGAGTTTCTATATCCTGCCGCGCTGTGCCTGAGCAATCGGATTATATGAACCGTCGAGCGCAGCGTGTTTTCTCTCGGGTGTGGCCCATGCTCTTGGTCATCCTCGCAACTGCCAACGCAAGCGCCAACGCGACTGCGACTGCCAACGCAACTGTAACTGCCAACGCAAGCGCCAACGCGACTGCGACTGCCAACGCGACTGCAACCAAGCCCGCGCCCGGACCGTGGCAGGTTGCGCCCGGACGCTCGGCGGTACGCGCAGCTTCCGGCATGGTCGCTTCCAGTCAGCCGCTCGCCTCTCGCGTCGGCATCGAGGTGCTGTCACGCGGTGGCAACGCCGTCGATGCTGCAATTGCCATGGCCGCAGTGCTCGCGGTCGTCGAACCCGGCATGAGCGGCCTGGGAGGCGATGCGCTCGCGCTCGTTTATCTGGCCCAGCGCGGCGAGGTCAAGGCGCTCAACGCCACCGGACGCGCCCCCAAGGCCATGACCCGCGCCTACTTTGCCGACAAAGGAACCAGCAAGATTCCCCTGACCGGCTGGGACAGCGTGACCGTTCCCGGTGCGGTGGCGGGCTGGGCGGCACTGCGCGATGCCTATGGAACCAGGCCCCTTGGCGAGCTGCTCGCCCCCGCGATTGCCTACGCCGAACAGGGCTTTCCCGTCATGGAAAAGAGCGCGGCGGACTGGGCGGCGTTTGCCAGCAAGCTCCAGGCCGATGAGACGGCCCGCACGACGCTGCTTATCCAGGGACGCGCGCCCCTGCCGGGAGAGATCCTCAAGCAGCCGCTCCTCGCGAAGACCCTGCGCACCCTGGCTGCCGGTGGCCGTGACGCGTTCTACAAAGGCGCCATCGCCCAGGCCATCGCGGCCCATTCCCACGCACACGGCGGCCCGCTCACCCTGTCCGACCTGGCCGAGTATCAAGCCGAGTGGGTTACGCCCCTCTCGACCACCTACCGGGACCATCGCATCTTTGAAGCCCCGCCGAACAGCCAGGGCCTGACCGCGCTGCTTGCGCTCAACATCTTGGAAGGCTTCGATCTGAAGAAGCTGTCCGAGCAGCCCGATGCCTACTATCACACGCTCATCGAGGCGACCAAGCTGGCGTTTGCGGATCGCGACCGCTACCTCGGCGACCCGTCTACTTCGGCGATTCCGGTCGCGCAGCTTCTGTCCAAAGAGTACGCGGCGCAGCGGCGCAAGCTCATCGCAAAGGACCGTGCCCAGCCGACCGTTGCCCCCGGTGCGCTCGGGCCCGGCGACACCAGCTACGTGGTGGTGGTGGACAAGGATCGCAACGTCGTTTCCTACATCGGCAGCCTGTACATGATGCTCGGCTCGGGCGTCGTGGCGGGACAGACCGGCATCCTTCTGCAAGACCGCGCGGCGAGCTTTTCCCTGGACCCCAAGCACCCAAACTGCGTGCAGCCGCGCAAGCGTCCCGCCCACACGATCATGCCTGCCCTTTTGACCAAAGACGGCAAGCCGGTGCTGGCGCTCGGTGTGGTCGGGGGCGACATGCAGCCGCAGGCGCAGGTCCAGGTGCTGTCGGCAGTCCTCGATCTGGGGCTGCCCCTTCAGACCGCGCTCGAAGCCCCGCGCTACCTGTTCCAAGGCGGCGGCGAGGTCGTGTTTGAAGAGTCCGTCCCGGCCCCCGTGGTCGAGCGCTTGGTGGCGCGAGGTCATGTCGCCGCCAAGCCCAAGCCGCCGCTCACGGTGCGCGCAGCGGTCGGCGGCGTGCAAGCGGTGCGCATCGACCTGGAACACCACACCTTGGAAGGCGCGTCCGACCCGCGCAAGGATGGACAGGCCCTTGGCTACTAACCCGCTCCGGATTGCGGTGGTGGGCGTCGGCGCAGTCGGTGGCTACTTCGGCGGACGCCTGGCCGCGCAGGGCCACGAAGTCCACTTCATCGCCCGATCCAAGACCCTGGCCGCACTGCGCCAAGACGGCCTGCACATCACCAGCCTGGCCGGCGACCTGGTGCTGACCCCGGACCGGGTGCGCGCCGCTGCGGACCCGCAAGAAATCGGTCCCACCGATGTGGTGCTGCTGGCGGTCAAGACCTGGCAGGTCGAGCCGCTCGCGGCCAGCCTGCGCCCGCTTGTGTCGAGTGGCGGGGTCGTGCTGCCGCTGCAAAACGGGGTCGAAGCCCCCACCCAGCTGGCCGCCGTGCTGGGCCGCGAGCGCGTGCTCGGTGGGCTGTGCCGCATCATGGCGCAGCAGGTGGCCCCCGCCCACATCCGCCACTTCGGGGCCGAGCCCGAGATCATCTTGGGTCCACTGCCCGGTGCCAAGGGCGAAGTCGATCACGCGGCGGCCCGCCTGGCCCAGGCCCTACGCGGCGCGGGGGTGCGCTGTCAGGTCAGCGACCGCATCGTCTCTGCGCTGTGGGAAAAGCTCGCGTTTATGGCGGCCTTTGGCGGCGTGGGGGCGGCGGCGCGGGTGCCAGCCGGGGTGCTGCGTCACCTGCCCGAGACGCGCGCGCTGCTGACCCAAGCGGTCGAGGAAGTCTATGCCGTGGCCACCGGGCAGGCAGTCCCGCTGCCGGTCGATCTCCCCGCCCGCGTCCTGTCCTACATCGATGGGCTGCCCGCTGCCGGGACTTCTTCGCTTCAGCGCGACATCACAAGCGGTGCCCCGTCCGAGCTAGAGGCCCTGGTCGGTGCCGTCGTGCGACTCGGCGCGGCGGCGGCGGTGCCCACCCCGGTGTTTCGCATGCTCTACGCCTGCCTGCTGCCCCAAGAGCAGGTCGCACGCACGTAAGAACGCCGAGCGAAACCGATTGCGAACCCCGCTGGCTACATCGGCGGTCCTCACATACTTGCGTACGCTCCGGGCCACCTCTTTGCCATTTTGCCATCGGGGTGCCTCACTACGGTTTCGTTCGGCGTTCTCCCTGCTGAAACGCTGCGCGGTCACTGCCTGTGGGGGGTTGTTCCTGCTGAAACGCTGCGCGGTCACTGCCTGTGGGGGGGTTGTTCCTGCTGAACCGCTGCGCGGTCACTGCCTGTGGGGGGGATGTTCCTGCTGAACCGCTGCGCGGTCACTGCCTGTGGGGGGGATGTTCCTGCTGAACCGCTGCGTGGTCACTGCCTGTGGGGGGGATGTTCCTGCTGAACCGCTGCGTGGTCACTGCCTGTGGGGGGGATGTTGCATCCGCAGGGGGGGTGAGCCGAGCGGAGGGGGCCGTGGTATAGACCGAGTCCATGACGACGCTGCCCCCTGGAACAACTCGGACTTCCGACGCTGCGGTTGCGCATCTTGATCGAGACCTGCGGGTTCACCTGCTGCGCGATCACCTGGAGCAAGTGGCCGCACTCGCCGGGCAGTTTGCCGCCCGCTTTGGGGCGTCGCAGCTCGCGCACCTGGCCGGTCTGTGGCACGACCTGGGGAAATACTCCGGTGGCTTTCAGCGCATGATCTGGGAGGAAAACGGAGTGGACGCGCACATCGAAGGAGACACCTCCGGTCCGCGCGATCACTCCACAGCGGGAGCGATTCACCTGCATGAAAAGCTGGGTGCCATCGGGCTGCTCCTTGCGTTTGCGGTGGCCGGTCATCACGCCGGAATGCCGGACCGCACCGATCTCGAGCTGCGGCTCCAGCAGGAGGACAAGCGCAAGCTGTACCGCGATGTGATCGCACGGGCTGATGCCGAGATTCTCAACACCGCGCCCACCAAGGAACGACCGCCGATCCTGGCGGGGCCTGCCGGTCGGCGCTTCCTAGAGATGTGGACGCGGCTGCTGTTTTCCTCGCTGTGTGACGCGGACTTCTTGGATACAGAGCGCTTCTTTGATGACAAACGGAGTGTGCTTCGCGGCAGCACGCTGTCGATTGCGCAGCTTTCCCACGCACTGGATGACCACCTGGATCGGCTTGAACGGAAGGCGAAGGATACCCCTGTCAATCGCGTCCGCGCAGAGGTTCGTGCTGCCTGTACAGAGTCCGCCAAGCAAGCCCCCGGCGTGTTTGCGCTGACCGTTCCTACCGGGGGAGGAAAGACGCTGGCCGGTCTGTCCTTTGCGCTCCGTCATGCGATGCACAGCTCGCTTGCGCGGGTGATTGTCGCGATTCCTTACACTTCGATCATCGAGCAGACCGCAGAGGTCTATCGCCGCGTGTTTTCCCACTTGGGAGAGGACGCGGTGATCGAACATCACTGCGCGCTCGACCCCGCCAAAGAGAATCCGAAGAACCGCATCGCGAGTGAAAACTGGGATGCTCCGATTGTGGTCACCACCACGGTCCAGCTCCTAGAGAGCCTGTTTTCAAACCGTCCGGGGGGATGTCGCAAGCTCCATCGCCTGGTTGGGAGCGTCATCGTCTTTGACGAAGCCCAGACCCTGCCACCGCAGCTTCTGCTGCCGATTCTTGATGGTCTGTCCACCCTGGTGGAACAGTTCGGCGTGTCGATTGTGTTTTCCACGGCGACCCAGCCGGCCTTTCAGCGCGGTCTGCTTTTGGAACAGAACGGACAGCTTCCTGGCTTTGCACAGATCCGTGAGATTGTGCCTGCCAGCCTGCGCGCCTTTGAGCGCCTGCGTCGGGTAGAAGTACACTGGCCCCCATCAGAACATCCGGTCACTTGGGATGCCTTGGCGGTGGAGCTGGCCCAAGAGCCGGATGTGCTCGCGGTGGTTCATCGCCGTCATGATGCGCGCGCGCTCTGTCTGCGCGTAGATGCAGTGACCGGGGAATCCGAGACGCTCCATCTGTCTGCGCTGATGTGTCCAGCCCATCGAAGCGCCGTCCTGTCCCTGATCAAAGAACGGAAGCAGCAGGAGCGCCCTGTTCGTGTCGTGGCGACCCAGCTGGTCGAAGCGGGTGTGGATCTGGACTTTGCGGTGGTCTATCGCGCGCTGGCCGGACTCGATTCCCTGGCCCAGGCTGCCGGTCGCTGCAATCGCGAAGGACTCCTTACTGGTCTGGGTCAGCTCCGGATCTTTCGCGCGCCGACTGACCCACCCGGTGGAGTCCTACGCAGTGCGCTGACCATCACAGAAGGACTCCTTTCGCAAGGCAAGCGCGACCTGGGGGATCCCGCGCTGTTCCGGCTGTTCTTTCAGCGCTTGTATGCCAACCTGACGCTCGATGGAAAGGACATCCAACAGATGCGAACAGAGTGGCGATTTAAGAGCGTGGCGGAAGCGTTCCGCATGATCGATGACGGATGGTCGGCTCCGCTTGTGGTGCGATATGAACGGAAGGGGGAATCCGATCAGGATGCGGCGTGTCACAGTGGACCATCCGAAGTGGATCGCATCCTGCGCGAGCTGGCCGTGCTGGGACCATCCCGCGACCGATTGCGAGCCCTACAGAGATACACGGTCACGGTGAACAAGACCGATCGGGAGCGCTGGCTGGCGGGCGGCTTTGTCGAGTGGATCGCCGATACGGTGGTGGCGCTCAAGCCGGAGTATGCAGCAGCGTACGATGAGCGCTTCGGCCTGTGTCCGGATCGGGTTGGGATGATGTGTTCTGATTTTCTGCTTGCGTAGTCTGCGGGTCCGCACGGTATGAATGCAGCCAGTTGGAGGGCTGCATGGACGGAAAGCAGAGCGGACAGTTCCGCGTTCGGATCCGAGGTTCACTTGCTTGCTTCACCAGACCAGAGATGAAGGTCGAGCGGGTGAGCTACGAAGTCATGACACCGTCAGCCGCGCGGGGTGTGCTGGAAGCGATTCTGTGGAAGCCTGCGATTCGTTGGCAGATTCATACCATCGAAGTCTTGGCTCCGATTGTGTGGACCAGCTTTCGCCGCAATGAAGTATCCAGCCGGATGACGGCAAGACGTACGGACTACTGCGCAGATGAAGATCGCGCGCAGCGTCATACGGTCGCACTCAAAGATGTGGACTACGTTGTCTCTGCTTCGTTTGTTTTGACAGACCGATCAGGAAACGAAGACTCTGTTCGCAAGTTTGAGGAGATGTTTGCGCGTCGGCTCGAAAAGGGTCAGCACTTTCATCAGCCCTATCTGGGCTGTCGTGAGTTTGCTGCGGATGTTGAGCCAGCGCTGACTGCGCCACCATCCTGTCATCACGGAGTGGATCGTCCGCTGGGACTTCTGTTCTATGACTTTGATCGCAGTGACGAGCTGGTCCGTCCCCTGTTCTTTGAAGCGCGCCTGCGGGATGGCGTCCTACACGTTCCTCCGCACGCGCAGGTTCTTGCGGAACACCGAGTCACACAGGTGCGGCCATGATGTTGCGTGCGCTCTATGATCTCGCCCAGCGGCAAGGACTGCTGGAGTCTCCGGATTACGAAAAAAAGAAAGTCGATCTGTTCCTGCGGATTGATGCGGACGGTCGGTTCTTGAGTCTGGAATCAGCAGGCGAAAAGGTGGGCCGGGGTCCAGCGATCGATGTACCGAGACTGCCGATTCGCACCCAGGCCGTGAAGGCGGGACTCCTGTTCGACAATGCCAAGTACGTCCTGGGCGTAAGCAGTGAGGAAGCCAAGGCAGAGCGTCTGGCGCTCTGTGTGGCGGCGTTTCGTGAGGAGCTTGCACCGCTGCTTGTGCAGACAGAAGATCCGGCAGTGCTCGCGGTGGGTCGCTTTCTCGATCGCTTGAGCGAGCAGCGGGAAGCGATCCTGTCGCGCTATCCGTTTGGAGCTGCCAGCGACTGGACTGGAAGCGAAAACATCGCGTTCCGTTACGATCCAGATGAATCCCTGGTTCATCAGCGGGACTCGGTTCGTCGCTACTTTGCCGCGCAGCGTGCCCAGTCAGCGGCCCACGGCGTGGAAACGCGCTGTCTGGTCACGGGGGAGTGGACGGTTCCGACGCGTCTTCATCCAGCGGTCAAGCGGATTCCGCAGGCCCAGACCTCGGGGGCCATGCTGGTGTCGTTTAACTCCGATGCCTTCCTGTCACAAGGAACCGTGGAAGACACCAACGCGCCGGTATCACGCGCGGCGGCAGAAGGCTATGTGACGGCGCTCAACTGGCTGCTGGAGTCTACCCCATCGCGTCGGTTTCGTTACGGCGTGCAGCTCGGGGATGAGACGGTCATGGTCTTTTGGACCAAAGATCCCCATCAGATCGTGGATGAAGTGGCCGCAGAGCTGACCGGCGGCGTCGATGTCAAGACAGACGAACAGCGCGCGCTGCAATCGGTAGTCAGCTCGGTGGGGGATGCTCTCTGGTCAGGAAAGCGCCTGGGTACGCCGGATGAAACAGATACCGCGTTTTATGCGGCGGTTTTGAGCGGACATGCGCGTGTGATTGTTCGGGATTGGATCGAGACCACCGCGCAGACAGTACGGAACAACCTGCGACAGTTTCAGTCGGATCTCAGCCTGGGAAGTGCGTCGGGTCCGTCCGTTCCGCTGCCGCTCCTTTTGTCGTCACTGGAGACCAAGTCGCGCGCTCTGCCACCGCAGCTTCTTCCCAAGATGATCCGGGCCGCGTTTCAAAATCAGCCACTGCCGCGTCAGGTCTTGAGCGCAGCACTGGATCGCATCCGGCTGCCCGCTGACAGCTACGATTCCATCCAATTACAGCGGCGCTGCGCGATCGTGAAAGCGTATCTGCGGCGCTGCCCAACCCGCGTATCGAGTTCGGAGGTTACCGTGTCGCTCGACGAAAACAATCGCGATGTACCTTACCTGTTGGGTCGCTTGTTCGCTGTGCTGGAACATCTACAGGATGAAGCGATGAAACGGGACATCAACAGCACGATCCGGGATCGCTACTTCGGAGCGGCATCGTCTACTCCGGGGCTTACGTTTCCACGCCTGATCAAGCTGTCCGTGCATCACGCAGCCAAAGCGGAACGCTACGATCTGGAAAAATTGATGTCATCGATCATGGCAGCGCTGCCACCGGTCGCATTCCCCAGGATGTTGGGGCTCGAAGAACAGGGCTTGTTCGCGATCGGCTACTACCACCAGCGTGACAAGCGCTTTGAAAAGCGAGCCAGTGCGGCAGCGCCGTCATCGTCATCCAGCGAAGATCCGTCCTAAGGCGCAGTCATCTACCGAAGATCCGTCCTACGCAGCGCGTTTTACCGCAAAGGAGCCTCCCATGTCTGAGCTGAACAATCGTTACGACTTCCTCTTTCTGTTTGATGTACTCGATGGAAATCCCAATGGTGATCCAGATGCCGGAAACATGCCTCGCGTCGATCCAGAGACTGGTCATGGTCTTGTGACCGATGTCTGCATCAAGCGCAAGCTGCGCAACTTCGTATCGCTCGCGAAAGGTGGAGCCCCCGGCTACGACATCTATGTAAAGGAAAAGGCGATCCTGGGTGCCGTGCAGGGTCAAGCGTATGCAGCACTCGGTCTGTCTGCTCCAGCAGCGGAAGGAGACGCCGACAAAGCGGGAGCCGATGCAGCGGAGGATGCGAGCGCAAAGAAGGCAAAGAAGTCGGCCAAGTCAGGCGGCAAGAAGTCCAGTGACGGCCAGGTCATTGAAAGAGCACGGGACTGGATGTGTAAGCAGTTCTTTGACGTGCGAGCGTTTGGCGCGGTCATGTCACTGAAGGAAAACAACTGCGGTCAGGTGCGCGGCCCGGTTCAGTTGACGTTTTCACGATCGGTAGAGCCGGTGCTGACGCAGGAACACTCGATCACCCGGATGGCAGTGGCCACGCAAGAAGAAGCAGACAAACAAGGCGGCGGCAATCGCACGATGGGACGGAAAAACACCATCCCGTACGGACTGTACGTAGGACACGGATTCATCTCCCCCCTGCTGGCCAGACAGACTGGCTTTTCAGAAGAAGACACCGCGTTTCTGTTCGAGGCCATGCAGCAGATGTTCGAGCACGATCGCAGTGCAGCGCGCGGTCTGATGACGCTGCGCAAGCTGATCGTTTGGAAGCACGACAGCGAGCTAGGAAACGCGGCAGCGCATCGGCTGTTTGAGCGCGTCAAGATCGAGGCCGTCAAGCGCCCAAGTCGCAGCTTCGCGGACTTCGCTGTGACGATTGCAGCGCCGCCCGCTGGGGTGACGGTCCATGAATACACTCCGTAAGCCATGGACGCTGTAAGCCAGGGATTGCGAACGGCGAACCAAGCCTGTTGCGGACCCCGTCTGCTGGATCGGTGGTCCGTGAGTCCTTGCGTACGCTTCGGTCCTCTGCTTTGCAATCGGGGTTCCTCATGACGGTGTCGTTGGGCGGTCTGAGTGAGGTCGATTCCTTTCTGCCTCTGTCTGGACTTCAGCATGTCGTGTACTGCGAGCGACAGGCGGCGCTGATTCACGTCGATAAGATCTGGCAGGAAAATACAGCGACGGCTCTGGGACGCATCGTTCATGAACGTGTCGATGTCCCAGGTCGTGATCATCGCCGTGGCGTTCGCGTGGTGCGATCGATGCCGCTGTTTTCGGCAACGCTCCGGCTGTCAGGAATCGCAGACACGGTGGAGTATCATCGCATCGATCGCAAGGGCAGCGCAGAGCAGCCGTTTCCCGTCGAATACAAGCGGGGACGGGTGCGCTCTCTGCTCGCGGATCAAGTGCAGCTCTGCGCACAAGCGATCTGTCTGGAAGAGCTGCATGGGATGTCCGTTCCGCAAGGTGCGCTCTTTTATGATGCAAGTCATCGCCGGGTTGCCGTGACGTTTGATGACACCCTGCGGAAGCAGACCCGCGCAGCAGCGGCGCGACTTCATTCATTTGTGGAACAGCGCAGGGTTCCACCTGCGGAGCCTGGACCGCGCTGTGCTGGCTGTTCGCTCGAGCCGATGTGCATGCCCGAGCTGACCTCGCAGCGCGATCGCGTGAAGCGATATCTGTCCACGCTGTACGAATAGACAAGCCAGCATCAAGGAGAGACGGTGTCCACGCTGCTCAACACGCTGTACGTTACGACAGAGGGCTCGCAGCTTTACAAAGATCACGAAACAGTGGTCGTGAAAGTAGAAGGTACAAAGCGACTACAAGTGCCACTGCTCCATCTCTGTGGAATCGTGTGCATGGGGCCGATCTTTGTGTCTCCAGAGCTGATGGCTGCATGCTGTGAATCGGGCATTCACATTGCGTTTTTCTCGATGACCGGGAGATTCCTATCGCGCGTCGAAGGAATGCCTGGTGGAAATGTGTTGTTGCGCAGACAACAACATCGCGCCGCAGATGACGTCGCGTGTTCGCTGCGCCTGTCGCGATCCATGGTGCTCGGAAAGCTCAGTGGCGGTCGGCAGTTCCTTCTACACGCACGCCGAGATGCCGCAGCAGATCGCAAAGATGCACTCGAGCATGCGGGCGATCGACTGGCGATTCACCTGGCAGCGCTGGCGCGCGCAGAGACCGTGGACGAGCTGCGTGGCCTTGAAGGAATCGCAGCCAAGGACTACTTTTCGGTCTTCGATCTGTTGATCAAACGAACCGAACCAGAGCTTCACTTCGGGGGTCGCAGTCGTCGTCCTCCGCGCGATCGGGTCAATGCGCTTCTGTCGTTTGGGTACGCGCTGCTGGCGCAGGACTGTGCCGGTGCTTTGGCCGGGGTCGGACTGGATCCTGCCGTCGGATACTTGCATGAAGAGCGACCTGGCCGACTTTCTTTGGCGCTGGATCTGATGGAAGAGCTGCGCTGTCCAGTGGTCGATCGATTGGTGGTTGCCATGCTCAATCGCAGTCAGTTTGCGCCATCGGACTTCATATGTGATGACGGTGGCGGCTGGCGATTGATCGATGAAGCGCGCAAGCGATTCCTGTTGGCGTACCAAGAGTCCAAGCAAGGAGACGTACAGCACCCGCTTCTGCAACAGCGCATTGCATGGGGACGCGTGCCACACATTCAAGCCGCACTCTTGGCTCGCACGTTACGTGGCGACTTGGATGAGTATCCGCCCTTTGTCTTTCGATAGCATGCGAACGGGGCGCGAGGCGCAGTAAAATTGCAGCCAACCAACACGGGCAACACTTTGTCTTTCGATAGCATGCGAACGGGGCGCGAGGCTTGTGGGTTGATAACTCAAGAGCTTGGTCAGAAACATCCAGCACTTGGTCAGGAATACCGTGAAGATTCTCGTCTGTTACGATGTCGCAAACACAGATCGCCACGGACAGAAGCGACTCCGCAAGATCGCAGAAGCGTGTCGCGACTATGGCGTTCGGGTGCAGTTTTCCCTGTTTGAGTGCCAGATCTCGGAGCGCGACTGGGTGTGTCTGCGAGCGCGACTGCTGGAGCTGTACGACGACAGCAAAGACAGTCTGCGCTTCTACATGCTCAGCGAAGACAGCGCGCGAAAGACCGAACATCATGGGGTGAGAACTCCGATCGACGTGTCCGCGCCGCTTGTGGTATGAGTCCTTCAGAAATGGGGGACATCTTGATCCTTGCTGCTCTGTCCGGTGTTGCGCGAACCTTTCCCGATGTTTGTCTTCCTCGTAGGTTCGCGCGCCATGCGACATCGACGAGCACGGCACAGTGCCGCACCAGCGCAGCCCACCGCTTCTGGCAGCGTGCGCATGGGTTCGCGTTTTTCGTGTGGCGCTCAGACGACAGATGTTGTACTGAATCCGAGTGCTGTCGCTCCCTTCTCCGGAAGGGGGCGTGGATTGAAACTTCTGAAGTGACACTTTGTCGTCGTCTACAATAGTCGCTCCCTTCTCCGGAAGGGGGCGTGGATTGAAACTCGCGCAAAGGCTGACTTCGCACGGAATCACAGACGGTCGCTCCCTTCTCCGGAAGGGGGCGTGGATTGAAACTATCGGTGAGCGGAGAAGTGCTGCTCGACGAGGAAGTCGCTCCCTTCTCCGGAAGGGGGCGTGGATTGAAACTCTTGGGTCGCCTGGCTGAAGTAGCATCACCCGGTCGCTCCCTTCTCCGGAAGGGGGCGTGGATTGAAACTGCCAAATTGAAAACGAGACTCAGCAAGATCTGGTCGTCGCTCCCTTCTCCGGAAGGGGGCGTGGATTGAAACCTTTGCGTGCGGTTTGGGCTTCTCCGGCGCTGGTGTCGCTCCCTTCTCCGGAAGGGGGCGTGGATTGAAACCACACATCTTCGCGGCAGATGGTTAGGCAGTCGTCGTCGCTCCCTTCTCCGGAAGGGGGCGTGGATTGAAACCCAGCACGCGATCACGTGTCGGATCTGATCAGGGTCGCTCCCTTCTCCGGAAGGGGGCGTGGATTGAAACATCTACCCGAACGGGTCACGCATCGTCTACGGTGGCGTCGCTCCCTTCTCCGGAAGGGGGCGTGGATTGAAACCCGCCACGTCATCATTTTTGGTTCCATATTGGTCGTCGCTCCCTTCTCCGGAAGGGGGCGTGGATTGAAACCGTTTTTCCAAGTAAATCCCGTATCGCCGCCGCCTGTCGCTCCCTTCTCCGGAAGGGGGCGTGGATTGAAACACTGTCAAGGCGTGTCCCGACGGACAGCGACCGGACGTCGCTCCCTTCTCCGGAAGGGGGCGTGGATTGAAACAAAGACAATGGATGCCCTAACTGGAAGAGGCACGGTCGCTCCCTTCTCCGGAAGGGGGCGTGGATTGAAACCTCCCATGACGACCATTCAAGACATCGCAAAGCGGAGTCGCTCCCTTCTCCGGAAGGGGGCGTGGATTGAAACAGCGATGCGCTTGGCCGGCGCGAGGGGATGGTCGGGTCGCTCCCTTCTCCGGAAGGGGGCGTGGATTGAAACCCATCGTCTCGGGCAGTCTGAGCGGTGGCAAGTCGTCGCTCCCTTCTCCGGAAGGGGGCGTGGATTGAAACTCTATCCGCGCGGCCCGACGCCCGCCGGAACGGTCGCTCCCTTCTCCGGAAGGGGGCGTGGATTGAAACCCGAAGCGGCTTTCGACGCTGCGATCGAACAGGCGGTCGCTCCCTTCTCCGGAAGGGGGCGTGGATTGAAACACTGGTCTGTGAGGAAGTGCGCACGCTCGTAGACGTCGCTCCCTTCTCCGGAAGGGGGCGTGGATTGAAACAATCCCAATGCTGCGCGAGTTCCAGCCCTTCGCGGTCGCTCCCTTCTCCGGAAGGGGGCGTGGATTGAAACTGCGAACCCCGACGGCACGCCAGATTTCAGCGCGGGTCGCTCCCTTCTCCGGAAGGGGGCGTGGATTGAAACGCCGACTGTGGCATGGGTAAGACGTGCATGCAGGTCGCTCCCTTCTCCGGAAGGGGGCGTGGATTGAAACACGATCGGCGGCGGGAAGCTGGGTAAGGTGAGCTGTCGCTCCCTTCTCCGGAAGGGGGCGTGGATTGAAACTGCCGACGGTGCATGATTCGCGCTGGGATGGTGGTCGCTCCCTTCTCCGGAAGGGGGCGTGGATTGAAACAGCAGTTTGGCGCGCTACCGTCTCCTTGGCACACAGTCGCTCCCTTCTCCGGAAGGGGGCGTGGATTGAAACCATGACCAGCTCCAGCGCCACCGGCTTGCGCGGCGGGTCGCTCCCTTCTCCGGAAGGGGGCGTGGATTGAAACATTTGTCACGTTTTGTGACAATCCTATCTGCCGGGTCGCTCCCTTCTCCGGAAGGGGGCGTGGATTGAAACGATCGAGATACGTCTTGAGTTCGTCGAGGACCAGAGTCGCTCCCTTCTCCGGAAGGGGGCGTGGATTGAAACATTTCACTTTCTTGATCCTCCGTCGGTGCTGATAGTCGCTCCCTTCTCCGGAAGGGGGCGTGGATTGAAACAACCTTGGCCCGTACGGGGCAGAATGGAAAGCGGGTCGCTCCCTTCTCCGGAAGGGGGCGTGGATTGAAACGCTTCCGGCAGCACCTTCGCCGCCTCGTCCGCGCGCGTCGCTCCCTTCTCCGGAAGGGGGCGTGGATTGAAACTATAGCGATGGATCACTGAAGAGAAACCGACCGCTTGTCGCTCCCTTCTCCGGAAGGGGGCGTGGATTGAAACAGAAGATAAAACGACGTTTGATTTTGGATCTGGTGTCGCTCCCTTCTCCGGAAGGGGGCGTGGATTGAAACAGCAGACGCTCGGCCTCGCGCTCAATCAAGACCTGTCGCTCCCTTCTCCGGAAGGGGGCGTGGATTGAAACTTGATCCTCCGTCGGTGCTGATAGACAGCCGAAGTCGCTCCCTTCTCCGGAAGGGGGCGTGGATTGAAACCGACGCACTGTCGGCAATCAAGCAGCACGTCAAGCCGTCGCTCCCTTCTCCGGAAGGGGGCGTGGATTGAAACACTGGTCAAAATATCTCCCTGTCGTCTGACCATTGTCGCTCCCTTCTCCGGAAGGGGGCGTGGATTGAAACCGACAGCGTCCACCGACACACTCTTGATCAGCGGGTCGCTCCCTTCTCCGGAAGGGGGCGTGGATTGAAACACCGTCAAGGTGTGTCCCGACGGACAGCGACCGGGTCGCTCCCTTCTCCGGAAGGGGGCGTGGATTGAAACAATTCGCAGATCAACGTGCTGCACAAACCAAGCGGTCGCTCCCTTCTCCGGAAGGGGGCGTGGATTGAAACACGACGATCACCGCGCACACCGGCAACACGATCACGGTCGCTCCCTTCTCCGGAAGGGGGCGTGGATTGAAACCCCGACTCCGACTTGGCTTGCCCGTGTCATGGCGTCGCTCCCTTCTCCGGAAGGGGGCGTGGATTGAAACCATGGGAGACGTTGAAAACTGCAGAGAGCGTGACGGGTCGCTCCCTTCTCCGGAAGGGGGCGTGGATTGAAACACTTTGGCATCCGCCCGAGCGTCGCCGCCGACCTGTCGCTCCCTTCTCCGGAAGGGGGCGTGGATTGAAACCAGAGGACTTGCCGTGGTCCTCGGTGATCTTGCCAGTCGCTCCCTTCTCCGGAAGGGGGCGTGGATTGAAACAGCGGCGACAACCTGGAAGAGATCGCAGCGCAGGGTCGCTCCCTTCTCCGGAAGGGGGCGTGGATTGAAACTTCTGTGTCATCCGAGCCATCGCAGCCCGCTTTGGCGTCGCTCCCTTCTCCGGAAGGGGGCGTGGATTGAAACCGATTGATCCTCGATAAGCTCGAAATCATCACCGTCGCTCCCTTCTCCGGAAGGGGGCGTGGATTGAAACTATAGCGATGGATCACTGAAGAGAAACCGACCGCTTGTCGCTCCCTTCTCCGGAAGGGGGCGTGGATTGAAACCCACGACATGATCTCGCGCTGCTTGCCGGTGATGGTCGCTCCCTTCTCCGGAAGGGGGCGTGGATTGAAACTCTGATTCGACAACCTGGAGACACGGATTTGTCGTCGCTCCCTTCTCCGGAAGGGGGCGTGGATTGAAACCAGTTGCCCCACCGCACGGGAAAAATCACAAAATGGTCGCTCCCTTCTCCGGAAGGGGGCGTGGATTGAAACCAGTTCAAGGCCTCCGTCGATGCCGCTCTCAGCTCGTCGCTCCCTTCTCCGGAAGGGGGCGTGGATTGAAACCTGCGCTCGACACAGCTTTGATCGACAGATTTTCGTCGCTCCCTTCTCCGGAAGGGGGCGTGGATTGAAACCAATGCCCGTGATGTACTACCCAAGATCCATGAGGTGTCGCTCCCTTCTCCGGAAGGGGGCGTGGATTGAAACTCTCGCGGCTCTGGTGGTGGACGGAACCGGCGGGTCGCTCCCTTCTCCGGAAGGGGGCGTGGATTGAAACGACAAAGCACCGAGTAGCACCACGCTTAGGCTCGGGTCGCTCCCTTCTCCGGAAGGGGGCGTGGATTGAAACTTGTTTCGCGAACATTGAGTGACGGACGCCAGCTCGTCGCTCCCTTCTCCGGAAGGGGGCGTGGATTGAAACACGATCAAGTGGCTCGCGAGGCACAGCAGAAGGTAGAGTCGCTCCCTTCTCCGGAAGGGGGCGTGGATTGAAACGGCCCCTTTCGAGCACGGCAGCGAATGCCTGAGAGTCGCTCCCTTCTCCGGAAGGGGGCGTGGATTGAAACAATCAGCAGCTGACCCAAGCCAAGAACAAGCTCGGTCGCTCCCTTCTCCGGAAGGGGGCGTGGATTGAAACCTCGCTACACTCCCGACGAGCTGGCCCCGATCCTCGTCGCTCCCTTCTCCGGAAGGGGGCGTGGATTGAAACTCGCCTCTGTCAGAGTGCAAGATGTCGGTTGCCGCGTCGCTCCCTTCTCCGGAAGGGGGCGTGGATTGAAACGACGCGTCCCAACACTCGCTCCCCCTGGTGGACTCGTCGCTCCCTTCTCCGGAAGGGGGCGTGGATTGAAACATCAGGCGCTTGCGAGGGTGCGCCAGAAAAAGAACCGTCGCTCCCTTCTCCGGAAGGGGGCGTGGATTGAAACTTCTGCGAGCTGTCACAACGAGCACCGGGCGAACTGTCGCTCCCTTCTCCGGAAGGGGGCGTGGATTGAAACCGCATCCCAAGCCGCGCAGCGCTGCTGCGTGACGAGTCGCTCCCTTCTCCGGAAGGGGGCGTGGATTGAAACCACGGAATACGACTACAGACCGCGCCGAGGCCCGCGGTCGCTCCCTTCTCCGGAAGGGGGCGTGGATTGAAACACAGTGTGAACGTGGGTTTACGTTGGGAGTAAACCGGTCGCTCCCTTCTCCGGAAGGGGGCGTGGATTGAAACGAGATGTCCTGGTGCATGCGTCGCACGACGATCTCCGTCGCTCCCTTCTCCGGAAGGGGGCGTGGATTGAAACACTGCCGATTGATGCGCGTTTCCTGAAGCGCGTCGGTCGCTCCCTTCTCCGGAAGGGGGCGTGGATTGAAACTCGCGACCTCTGACAAGATGCTGCCAAGCGAAGTCGTCGCTCCCTTCTCCGGAAGGGGGCGTGGATTGAAACCGAAAATCCAGGTTACGGATCGACGGCAGTGCAGAGTCGCTCCCTTCTCCGGAAGGGGGCGTGGATTGAAACATTTTTGACGTGGGCGGCACATGGACGCCCAACACGTCGCTCCCTTCTCCGGAAGGGGGCGTGGATTGAAACATCGGGAGTTGGCGAAGGCCAACGTCACGCTTCCCGGTCGCTCCCTTCTCCGGAAGGGGGCGTGGATTGAAACCGCACCCGCAGCCGCTCACCTCTGATGAGCTTGCTGTCGCTCCCTTCTCCGGAAGGGGGCGTGGATTGAAACTTGAGTACCACTCGGCGCGCGATGCGGTGCCGAGGAGTCGCTCCCTTCTCCGGAAGGGGGCGTGGATTGAAACGGAAGCCAGGGTGGTCCGCGCTGATTGGGTCGTGTCGCTCCCTTCTCCGGAAGGGGGCGTGGATTGAAACAGGCCCACCATACGAGCCTGGGACACCAGGAACGAAGTCGCTCCCTTCTCCGGAAGGGGGCGTGGATTGAAACAGGAGTCGGTCGGTCGACGTACGTTGATCGGTGGCCGTCGCTCCCTTCTCCGGAAGGGGGCGTGGATTGAAACCATCGTCGCGTAAGAAACGCTCATTATCTCGCCCGTCGCTCCCTTCTCCGGAAGGGGGCGTGGATTGAAACACCGATGGAGCACAGACACCCTAAGAACACCAGCATGTCGCTCCCTTCTCCGGAAGGGGGCGTGGATTGAAACCGTGCAATGTCAGCCTTTGCGCGAATACATACCTGTCGCTCCCTTCTCCGGAAGGGGGCGTGGATTGAAACCTGGTGAACTGTGCTGCTAGCTGGGCGACTTCGAGGTCGCTCCCTTCTCCGGAAGGGGGCGTGGATTGAAACATCTTTTCCAAACCAAAGAGCAGCCAATGAGCACGTCGCTCCCTTCTCCGGAAGGGGGCGTGGATTGAAACCCGCTGCAGGATCTGCAAGACGCATGCTTGCAGGTGTCGCTCCCTTCTCCGGAAGGGGGCGTGGATTGAAACCGCACGACGGGATCATGCAGCGCGACACGCAACACTGTCGCTCCCTTCTCCGGAAGGGGGCGTGGATTGAAACAGATCGCGCGGGCCGGTCTGTCGTTTGCAATCGTCGTCGCTCCCTTCTCCGGAAGGGGGCGTGGATTGAAACCGGCTCGATCAGAGACTACCTAAACGGACTCAGCGTCGCTCCCTTCTCCGGAAGGGGGCGTGGATTGAAACCGAGGACATCACGCCAAAAGCAACGCATGTGATTTGTCGCTCCCTTCTCCGGAAGGGGGCGTGGATTGAAACTAATCGCTCGCTCGAAGAGATGGCTTCGATTGGCGGTCGCTCCCTTCTCCGGAAGGGGGCGTGGATTGAAACAGCTTGGGAACCACGATGTGTGCGTGATCTGGTGGTCGCTCCCTTCTCCGGAAGGGGGCGTGGATTGAAACATTCACGCCGTCGGGAGAGCAGGCACTGCTTCTGGTCGCTCCCTTCTCCGGAAGGGGGCGTGGATTGAAACCGCTGTCCCGTCAGACATGGCAGTCGTCGACATGGTCGCTCCCTTCTCCGGAAGGGGGCGTGGATTGAAACTTCAAAGGCGAGTGGTTTCTCGACGACGAGCGCGTCGCTCCCTTCTCCGGAAGGGGGCGTGGATTGAAACCTTGTGCTTCCGGTGCATCTCCGCAGATGCTGCGGGTCGCTCCCTTCTCCGGAAGGGGGCGTGGATTGAAACTTGACTACTTCGAGAGCACCGAACTTCCGGTGAGAGTCGCTCCCTTCTCCGGAAGGGGGCGTGGATTGAAACAGTTTTCGGACAGTAACTCGCGTGGGGACAGCCTCCGTCGCTCCCTTCTCCGGAAGGGGGCGTGGATTGAAACTTCGCCGCCGTGAGCTGCGAGTTGAACATGAGAAACGTCGCTCCCTTCTCCGGAAGGGGGCGTGGATTGAAACCAGTTCAAGGCGTCGGTTGACTCGGCGCTGTCCAGGTCGCTCCCTTCTCCGGAAGGGGGCGTGGATTGAAACGCGCCCCGCGTGCGCTTGAGTGGGGCCGAACCGGTCGCTCCCTTCTCCGGAAGGGGGCGTGGATTGAAACGTGGCATCCATGCCACTCTAACCCGCGACGACTCGTCGCTCCCTTCTCCGGAAGGGGGCGTGGATTGAAACAACTCCCAGGTGGGTCGGCTCCTACGGCGCTCCTGTCGCTCCCTTCTCCGGAAGGGGGCGTGGATTGAAACCGTCCACCCTACGGCAAGGCTCCCCAGGACTTCCGTCGCTCCCTTCTCCGGAAGGGGGCGTGGATTGAAACGACCCACTCGCTGACTATCTCAACAGCTTGCAGGTCGCTCCCTTCTCCGGAAGGGGGCGTGGATTGAAACCGGTGCGGATGCCATGGCCCGAGCGGGAAGCTTTGTCGCTCCCTTCTCCGGAAGGGGGCGTGGATTGAAACCGCTCCGTCGAGGGCAATAAGGGGGCGTTTCTAGTCGCTCCCTTCTCCGGAAGGGGGCGTGGATTGAAACGAGTCCGATCCCGTGATGGCGCTGGAGCCAGTCGTCGCTCCCTTCTCCGGAAGGGGGCGTGGATTGAAACTGCATCGCGCTTGGCGGTGACCCGGAGTGCGGCACGTCGCTCCCTTCTCCGGAAGGGGGCGTGGATTGAAACTTTGCACTGTCCTCGGCGCGTTTGAACGACTCCGTCGCTCCCTTCTCCGGAAGGGGGCGTGGATTGAAACCGGTGCATCTCCGCTGATGCGGCAGATGCTGCCTGGTCGCTCCCTTCTCCGGAAGGGGGCGTGGATTGAAACCCGGTATTCGCGCACGACGAGATTTTCGGCGAGGGTCGCTCCCTTCTCCGGAAGGGGGCGTGGATTGAAACCGAAACGAACGCGATCGGCTCCGGTCCATCTACCGGTCGCTCCCTTCTCCGGAAGGGGGCGTGGATTGAAACTGCGCTCATCCCGTTGAGCAGCTTCGCCCCCTTGGTCGCTCCCTTCTCCGGAAGGGGGCGTGGATTGAAACGCCGGGTATCTGGACGATCACAAACCCGCCGTTTAGTCGCTCCCTTCTCCGGAAGGGGGCGTGGATTGAAACTACACTGATATCAAAGTGTGGCAGATCGCTGCGTAGTCGCTCCCTTCTCCGGAAGGGGGCGTGGATTGAAACCACTTAGGCCAGAGCTTATCCATCAGAGTTACCGTCGCTCCCTTCTCCGGAAGGGGGCGTGGATTGAAACCAGGCGCGGAAGGCGTGGCACAAGGAGGTGCGCGAGTCGCTCCCTTCTCCGGAAGGGGGCGTGGATTGAAACCTGGCTCCGTCGGGTAGTGTTTTAAACCGCTCGGGTCGCTCCCTTCTCCGGAAGGGGGCGTGGATTGAAACTTTTTCACAAGGCGCTTGCGAGGGTGCGCCTCAAAGTCGCTCCCTTCTCCGGAAGGGGGCGTGGATTGAAACAGGAAGCGACGGTCAATCGGAACCGAGCCATCGGTCGCTCCCTTCTCCGGAAGGGGGCGTGGATTGAAACTGCAGTACCACTCGTTGCGCGATGCGGTGCCGAGGAGTCGCTCCCTTCTCCGGAAGGGGGCGTGGATTGAAACAGCCTGAGCGGCTAGGTCATGGTAGTTCGCGTACCGTCGCTCCCTTCTCCGGAAGGGGGCGTGGATTGAAACCTTCCCTGAGCGCAAACGCGGACAGGTGCGCGCCGGTCGCTCCCTTCTCCGGAAGGGGGCGTGGATTGAAACTTGGACACAAGGTCGAACTTGATCGTGTTCCGCGTGTCGCTCCCTTCTCCGGAAGGGGGCGTGGATTGAAACACCGCAGACCTGAGCATTGCCGCAGACCCGGGCATGTCGCTCCCTTCTCCGGAAGGGGGCGTGGATTGAAACCATTCTGAGGGATGCACCGCCCTCTTGAGGTCGGGTCGCTCCCTTCTCCGGAAGGGGGCGTGGATTGAAACATCTCCGACCACTGCCGGAAGTAGCCCGGACGAAGGTCGCTCCCTTCTCCGGAAGGGGGCGTGGATTGAAACGATACTTGCGACGAAAGATGCCGGTATCGAGTCGCGTCGCTCCCTTCTCCGGAAGGGGGCGTGGATTGAAACACCGTAGACCCGGGCATTGCCGCAGACCTGGGCAGTCGCTCCCTTCTCCGGAAGGGGGCGTGGATTGAAACCCGAAGCGCGAACGCGGACAGGTGCGCACCGTGCTGTCGCTCCCTTCTCCGGAAGGGGGCGTGGATTGAAACATCAACGGACTTGCCGACGAGCGAGGCCGCAAACCGTCGCTCCCTTCTCCGGAAGGGGGCGTGGATTGAAACAGCGCAAGCCGTACACACGGCTCCGGTGCAACCCGGTCGCTCCCTTCTCCGGAAGGGGGCGTGGATTGAAACAGCTCGATGATTCACGGGCGTAGGTTTGACCTGGGTCGCTCCCTTCTCCGGAAGGGGGCGTGGATTGAAACTCTTGGCAGAACCAATCGCCCGCCAGAATCTCGAGTCGCTCCCTTCTCCGGAAGGGGGCGTGGATTGAAACCAGCTTGAGGCGGGGTACGAGGGGACCGGGATCAAGTCGCTCCCTTCTCCGGAAGGGGGCGTGGATTGAAACAGGTCTGCCGCCGTCAAGGTGAAACGATGAGACGGTCGCTCCCTTCTCCGGAAGGGGGCGTGGATTGAAACACGTACCGACCAGACGCAAACAGCTCCAGCTGGGCAGTCGCTCCCTTCTCCGGAAGGGGGCGTGGATTGAAACGATTACCTACCGCCCTGATGTGGCCGCGTTCCTGGTCGCTCCCTTCTCCGGAAGGGGGCGTGGATTGAAACGCGTTACCGCGCCGGTCCCCCGCGAAGGTGGCAGGTCGCTCCCTTCTCCGGAAGGGGGCGTGGATTGAAACCCCGGTATCCGCGTGAGCAAGCGGACCTACCGGGAGTCGCTCCCTTCTCCGGAAGGGGGCGTGGATTGAAACATCGCGAACGCGCTACGAGCAGGTAGTCATGGTGTCGCTCCCTTCTCCGGAAGGGGGCGTGGATTGAAACTCGTGTGAGCTTCGCGCTTGGTACAGTGTGACTTGTCGCTCCCTTCTCCGGAAGGGGGCGTGGATTGAAACCATCCACTTATCGAGCAGGTCCGAAAGCCCCGCCGTCGCTCCCTTCTCCGGAAGGGGGCGTGGATTGAAACTGAATCTCGCCCTGCGCGCACGCTTGCAGGTGCTCGGGTCGCTCCCTTCTCCGGAAGGGGGCGTGGATTGAAACTTGGCTCCGTCGGGTAGTGTTTTAAACCGCTCAGCGTCGCTCCCTTCTCCGGAAGGGGGCGTGGATTGAAACGACCTTGTGTCAAAAAAGGTCGTGGTCTGCGGCGGTCGCTCCCTTCTCCGGAAGGGGGCGTGGATTGAAACCGGCCCCAGGTCATAAACCAGCTCGCACGTCTCGAGTCGCTCCCTTCTCCGGAAGGGGGCGTGGATTGAAACATCGATCGAGGTCCGATCTTCAGCGAGCTGCACCGGTCGCTCCCTTCTCCGGAAGGGGGCGTGGATTGAAACCGAAAGGTGAGCCCGACAACCTGATCGAAGCATGGTCGCTCCCTTCTCCGGAAGGGGGCGTGGATTGAAACCTGATAGTTGTGCGGACGGACGCCCGGCACGTCTTGTCGCTCCCTTCTCCGGAAGGGGGCGTGGATTGAAACCAATAGTACGTCTTTTCGTGCTGGCGAGGGTCTAGTCGCTCCCTTCTCCGGAAGGGGGCGTGGATTGAAACCTGCCAAGCTCGACAGCCTTGTCCCGAAGCTGCCCCGTCGCTCCCTTCTCCGGAAGGGGGCGTGGATTGAAACCCGGTATTCGCGCACGACGAGATTTTCGGCGAGGGTCGCTCCCTTCTCCGGAAGGGGGCGTGGATTGAAACTGATGCACAGGCGCAGGTGTCTGCCACTCTGTCACAGTCGCTCCCTTCTCCGGAAGGGGGCGTGGATTGAAACCGTCCGTGCGGAGAAACCCGAGGGCTTGCAGTCGTCGCTCCCTTCTCCGGAAGGGGGCGTGGATTGAAACTGCACGCGATCTCAAGTGTGCAGCAGCTGCGCGAAGTCGCTCCCTTCTCCGGAAGGGGGCGTGGATTGAAACCGAAAGCAGCCGCGCAGAAACCCGCACCCGCACTTGTCGCTCCCTTCTCCGGAAGGGGGCGTGGATTGAAACACATGCAGATCACTGAGCGCTGCCCGAGCGTCGTGTCGCTCCCTTCTCCGGAAGGGGGCGTGGATTGAAACTTGACACCGTGAGTGAAGGAATTGTAAACAGTAGGTCGCTCCCTTCTCCGGAAGGGGGCGTGGATTGAAACTTCCCGGTGATACCGCACAACACCGGGATCGGCGTCGTCGCTCCCTTCTCCGGAAGGGGGCGTGGATTGAAACCTCAAAACGGAACGTCAGAGCGGCACGCGGAGTGGTCGCTCCCTTCTCCGGAAGGGGGCGTGGATTGAAACCCCTTTAGCTTCCCGGCGAGGGCCGGGAGGAAGTCGTCGCTCCCTTCTCCGGAAGGGGGCGTGGATTGAAACTCTGCTCGCAGCCGTTTGCCTCGACGGCCCGGACGTCGCTCCCTTCTCCGGAAGGGGGCGTGGATTGAAACAACTCCCAGGTGGGTCGGCTCCTACGGCGCTCCTGGTCGCTCCCTTCTCCGGAAGGGGGCGTGGATTGAAACTCGGCAGCTACGGACATCTTACACTCACTGAGCGGGTCGCTCCCTTCTCCGGAAGGGGGCGTGGATTGAAACACTTTGGGCCGCACTAATTTCGGTTCGGCCCCGGTCGCTCCCTTCTCCGGAAGGGGGCGTGGATTGAAACTGCTTGGGCTATGCCCGTGCTTTCATCGTCAGGTGTCGCTCCCTTCTCCGGAAGGGGGCGTGGATTGAAACCGCTGCGCCGACTCATCCGCTCGGATGCCCGAGAGTCGCTCCCTTCTCCGGAAGGGGGCGTGGATTGAAACCAATCTCCGACCCACTGACCGCCTGCCCCGTCGGGTCGCTCCCTTCTCCGGAAGGGGGCGTGGATTGAAACAGGTTCCGACAGAGAGAGCGCGCACTACTTGGGGCAGTCGCTCCCTTCTCCGGAAGGGGGCGTGGATTGAAACCGTTTCCTGTTGTTTCTTCCTCAATAGGTCAAGGTCGTCGCTCCCTTCTCCGGAAGGGGGCGTGGATTGAAACTCTGCCTGCTCCTGATTCTCGATCGTGCATCCGGTCGCTCCCTTCTCCGGAAGGGGGCGTGGATTGAAACAGCTTGCGCTTTCAGCGACGACAGGAGCAGCCGAAGTCGCTCCCTTCTCCGGAAGGGGGCGTGGATTGAAACTTTGTGGGGGCCATGCGGCCCTCCAATCCGAGGCGTCGCTCCCTTCTCCGGAAGGGGGCGTGGATTGAAACTAAAGAGGCGACTGGGAAGAGTGTCACGCAGAACGTCGCTCCCTTCTCCGGAAGGGGGCGTGGATTGAAACCTCGACACCGTCGCTCAGATTGATTGGTGGGGTGTCGCTCCCTTCTCCGGAAGGGGGCGTGGATTGAAACAGATTTGATACAAGACTGTCTAGTAGGTTTGGACGTCGCTCCCTTCTCCGGAAGGGGGCGTGGATTGAAACCGAGTCGGATACGCTCTACTCTCTTGCGACCCGGACGTCGCTCCCTTCTCCGGAAGGGGGCGTGGATTGAAACAGTACGTTGATGGCAAACCGTCCCGTACTTGTGGTGTCGCTCCCTTCTCCGGAAGGGGGCGTGGATTGAAACTTCGTGTGTAGCCCGTACTAACAGGCTACACACAGTCGCTCCCTTCTCCGGAAGGGGGCGTGGATTGAAACTTGCGCGCCGAAGTCCAAGAACGCATTGCCCGACGTCGCTCCCTTCTCCGGAAGGGGGCGTGGATTGAAACATCGGGCTGATGTCGGTCGATCGGTCCCTGTCATCGTCGCTCCCTTCTCCGGAAGGGGGCGTGGATTGAAACCTCGGGCTCAAGTCGATACCTGGAGAGCCTTGGCAGTCGCTCCCTTCTCCGGAAGGGGGCGTGGATTGAAACGGGTCTACGGCGCGCTTGCTCGCGTCGCAAGCTGGGGTCGCTCCCTTCTCCGGAAGGGGGCGTGGATTGAAACCACAGTGTCAGCGGTCTGCCGAAATACCTTACGGGTCGCTCCCTTCTCCGGAAGGGGGCGTGGATTGAAACTTTCCAAGATATAGCACGTCAATTAGTGCATCTTGGTCGCTCCCTTCTCCGGAAGGGGGCGTGGATTGAAACCATACACCCACGGTGATACTGGAGTCGCTTCTGTGGTCGCTCCCTTCTCCGGAAGGGGGCGTGGATTGAAACAGACCTGTGGCTTGCGCCACCTCTCGATAGGTCGCGTCGCTCCCTTCTCCGGAAGGGGGCGTGGATTGAAACAATGAAGTCGCGCACATCCCGCCCAAAGTCTGTCGTCGCTCCCTTCTCCGGAAGGGGGCGTGGATTGAAACCTCGCTCTGCGTGGGTGCCGCTTCCGCCGGGGCGGTCGCTCCCTTCTCCGGAAGGGGGCGTGGATTGAAACCTCGGCTCGCACACCGGATAGATAGCGCCGACCAAGGTCGCTCCCTTCTCCGGAAGGGGGCGTGGATTGAAACCGCGCAGACCATGCGCGAGCAGTCTGTCGAAGGATGTCGCTCCCTTCTCCGGAAGGGGGCGTGGATTGAAACTACTCGCGGCAAGTCGGTGGTGTGTTGGTTGCTGGTCGCTCCCTTCTCCGGAAGGGGGCGTGGATTGAAACCGTCGAAAAACTGACACGTCCAGCGCGCGAAGCGACGTCGCTCCCTTCTCCGGAAGGGGGCGTGGATTGAAACTCGGCTTCGGTGCTGTCGGTCCGAGTGACCGGATGTCGCTCCCTTCTCCGGAAGGGGGCGTGGATTGAAACCACTCATCCAATGAGTGGGCATCGATCTTCGACGTGTCGCTCCCTTCTCCGGAAGGGGGCGTGGATTGAAACCGCGATGGCCACGACCGAGTGGCTATCTGCTGCGGTCGCTCCCTTCTCCGGAAGGGGGCGTGGATTGAAACCGCTCACGGAGAGAGACGAAACATCGCACTCCGTCGTCGCTCCCTTCTCCGGAAGGGGGCGTGGATTGAAACAAGCGGCTGATTGTATGCATGCCGCCACGTCACTCGTCGCTCCCTTCTCCGGAAGGGGGCGTGGATTGAAACACCAGCATTTGGACGAACTGCGCTGCTTGCCAGGGGTCGCTCCCTTCTCCGGAAGGGGGCGTGGATTGAAACACAAACGGGCGTCTTATCGGCGTCACTGAGCCCTGGTCGCTCCCTTCTCCGGAAGGGGGCGTGGATTGAAACGTTTGCTCTACAGCGGAGGCATGCTTACTGGGCGGTCGCTCCCTTCTCCGGAAGGGGGCGTGGATTGAAACTGCCCGCCAATCAGGCAGAGAGCGACGACACCAAGTCGCTCCCTTCTCCGGAAGGGGGCGTGGATTGAAACCGCCAAGCTTGCACGCAAGCAGCAGCGGGCCGACCGTCGCTCCCTTCTCCGGAAGGGGGCGTGGATTGAAACACGCCGCAACCTTGGCAGCGCTGCGGGAGAATGGTCGCTCCCTTCTCCGGAAGGGGGCGTGGATTGAAACAATGGGAAGGCCGATACTTTCTCTGTTCAGACCCGGTCGCTCCCTTCTCCGGAAGGGGGCGTGGATTGAAACCAGTCCATATTTGGGCGCTCAAGTCGCACGCCGAGTCGCTCCCTTCTCCGGAAGGGGGCGTGGATTGAAACGCCGTCCGTTTTCTTCGCCGGTCCGACGACGGACGGTCGCTCCCTTCTCCGGAAGGGGGCGTGGATTGAAACCGTTAGCCTGCGAGGGCTGGCTCGACATCCAGCTCGTCGCTCCCTTCTCCGGAAGGGGGCGTGGATTGAAACGATCCTGCCGGTGTAGGTTGCCAGCAGCTCGACAGTCGCTCCCTTCTCCGGAAGGGGGCGTGGATTGAAACCAGACTCCTGGGAACTTGTCACGGCGATAGAGGATGTCGCTCCCTTCTCCGGAAGGGGGCGTGGATTGAAACCTAAGCATCCACAAGCGATGCATTTCACTTCGGAAGGTCGCTCCCTTCTCCGGAAGGGGGCGTGGATTGAAACTGTCGTCGTGCCAAGAGCCGACACCAGCGCTAAGGGTCGCTCCCTTCTCCGGAAGGGGGCGTGGATTGAAACCATTGCGATACTGCGAAACGCAAGCGGCACCAACAGTCGCTCCCTTCTCCGGAAGGGGGCGTGGATTGAAACAATCGCCCAGCGCGCCACGTTCGGCTCATCGCAAGTCGCTCCCTTCTCCGGAAGGGGGCGTGGATTGAAACCGGCTCAGCACTGCGGCCCGCAGTGCGTACTCCGTCGCTCCCTTCTCCGGAAGGGGGCGTGGATTGAAACAAGGCCGACGAGTTGACGACGGTGTTTGCGGGCAGTCGCTCCCTTCTCCGGAAGGGGGCGTGGATTGAAACCGCTGAACGCGGAGACGAAGTACAGCGAGAACCCGTCGCTCCCTTCTCCGGAAGGGGGCGTGGATTGAAACATGACCAGCAACCTCTCGTCAGACCAACGCGACAAGTCGCTCCCTTCTCCGGAAGGGGGCGTGGATTGAAACCTGTTGGGGCTTTGTTGCTATGACGGCTGGCAAGTCGCTCCCTTCTCCGGAAGGGGGCGTGGATTGAAACTATTGGATGGCGTTTGCCAATGCGCAGGTAAACCCGTCGCTCCCTTCTCCGGAAGGGGGCGTGGATTGAAACCTTCGCGGTGGTCATGGCCAGCGCAAGAGCCGCCGGTCGCTCCCTTCTCCGGAAGGGGGCGTGGATTGAAACAAACGGTGCCCCGACGGGCAAGTTGTAGGAGTCCCCGTCGCTCCCTTCTCCGGAAGGGGGCGTGGATTGAAACGACTTATCCGAGCCGGGATCGGGACGCTGACGGAGTCGCTCCCTTCTCCGGAAGGGGGCGTGGATTGAAACAACATGTGTCGGCCACCCAGGACCGTGTAGTTACGTCGCTCCCTTCTCCGGAAGGGGGCGTGGATTGAAACTTCGGAGCTTCCTCCGCTGATATGTTGAGTGACAGTCGCTCCCTTCTCCGGAAGGGGGCGTGGATTGAAACTTCGGATCAACGGGCTTCTCTTGGACCTGCTGCGAGTCGCTCCCTTCTCCGGAAGGGGGCGTGGATTGAAACCGGTCTGGTCTGGCGACCATGTGACGTTGTCTGGGTCGCTCCCTTCTCCGGAAGGGGGCGTGGATTGAAACTGCGGCTCCCTTGAAGCCAGGTACGCCAGCAGCTTGTCGCTCCCTTCTCCGGAAGGGGGCGTGGATTGAAACAGTTGTAAATGCCAAGGCTCCAACGGCTGCGTAAGTCGCTCCCTTCTCCGGAAGGGGGCGTGGATTGAAACATACGGTTGGCGACCGCGCAACTCGTCGTCGATGGCGTCGCTCCCTTCTCCGGAAGGGGGCGTGGATTGAAACTAAGAGCGCATCGCCCGCTACTTTGGGGCGACCACCGTCGCTCCCTTCTCCGGAAGGGGGCGTGGATTGAAACGGTACCGGCGGGGTTTGGCGCAGCGTCGCGCTGGGTCGCTCCCTTCTCCGGAAGGGGGCGTGGATTGAAACGATTGTCCGCGTCAGTCCCGCACCAACTCCGTCGGTCGCTCCCTTCTCCGGAAGGGGGCGTGGATTGAAACACCGTCGAGCGCGTACTGAGCTTCGACGCGAAAGTGTCGCTCCCTTCTCCGGAAGGGGGCGTGGATTGAAACGAGGATAAAGCGGAAAATCACCTCTTGGGCCAGCGAGTCGCTCCCTTCTCCGGAAGGGGGCGTGGATTGAAACTTGGCCATCGCTTGAGCAGCAGCGACGCCATCGGGAGTCGCTCCCTTCTCCGGAAGGGGGCGTGGATTGAAACTGTCGCTGACACGAGGCGACATGGTAGCGGTGCGGGTCGCTCCCTTCTCCGGAAGGGGGCGTGGATTGAAACAAGGTGGACGGCAAGAGCGACCGGGACATCCGCGTCGTCGCTCCCTTCTCCGGAAGGGGGCGTGGATTGAAACCCCTTGCCGATCGCTATTCGCTCGGGGCGTACTGTGTCGCTCCCTTCTCCGGAAGGGGGCGTGGATTGAAACTGTTGTACCACAACGGCATACGTGACCGACGCGAGTCGCTCCCTTCTCCGGAAGGGGGCGTGGATTGAAACGTCTTGCGCTCTGCCGCCTTGGTCCTGAACGCGGCGGTCGCTCCCTTCTCCGGAAGGGGGCGTGGATTGAAACTCGATCCCGTTCGGCCCTCATATCGACATCCCGTAGGTCGCTCCCTTCTCCGGAAGGGGGCGTGGATTGAAACCGATCGCTTCTGCGGTGGCTTCGTACGTAGACAGTCGCTCCCTTCTCCGGAAGGGGGCGTGGATTGAAACAGCGCTGCCGCCTGTGCAAAAGGGTCAGTGTGCAGGTCGCTCCCTTCTCCGGAAGGGGGCGTGGATTGAAACAAACGCTCTCAGAGATCGGCGAAGACCGCGAAAGTCGCTCCCTTCTCCGGAAGGGGGCGTGGATTGAAACCCATTCCGCGATCCGCTGGCGCGGGACGGGCGGCTGTCGCTCCCTTCTCCGGAAGGGGGCGTGGATTGAAACAGACGGCGCGCCTAGGTCAAACAGCGGGCGTGTCGTCGCTCCCTTCTCCGGAAGGGGGCGTGGATTGAAACGACCAGTTGACGCCTGGGTGCTGGTCGTAAGCCGAGTCGCTCCCTTCTCCGGAAGGGGGCGTGGATTGAAACGCCTGAACAGGCGCACAGGCGATCACCCGATCACCGTCGCTCCCTTCTCCGGAAGGGGGCGTGGATTGAAACATTCCTTGCTCATGACGACTTGCTTTCCTCGTCGGGTCGCTCCCTTCTCCGGAAGGGGGCGTGGATTGAAACTTTTCGAGGTTGGCCGCCTTGGCATTGAGATCCGGTCGCTCCCTTCTCCGGAAGGGGGCGTGGATTGAAACACGGCGACTCTGTTCCGAGCAGGCGCAAAGCTGCTGTCGCTCCCTTCTCCGGAAGGGGGCGTGGATTGAAACCGCCCGTCGAGTGGAATAAGTAGTTCCGCTCTCGCCTGTCGCTCCCTTCTCCGGAAGGGGGCGTGGATTGAAACAACAACTCGGCCTGCGCCAAATCTCCCCTGTGAGGTCGCTCCCTTCTCCGGAAGGGGGCGTGGATTGAAACCCCGCCGTGGATACGAGCGATTTGCTGGCATGCGACGTCGCTCCCTTCTCCGGAAGGGGGCGTGGATTGAAACTTGATACGGAGGGGTGGCCGGATCATTGGACCAGAGTCACTCCCTTCTCCGGAAGGGGGCGTGGATTGAAACCGTTGGTCCGAAGGGATCGACGGAAAGCTGGACCAGTCGCTCCCTTCTCCGGAAGGGGGCGTGGATTGAAACACCTGGGCAATGAAGGGCGTGCTCGTCGAAGGTGTCGCTCCCTTCTCCGGAAGGGGGCGTGGATTGAAACACCGTCGAGAACGGCGATCGGCGATACCGAGACAAGTCGCTCCCTTCTCCGGAAGGGGGCGTGGATTGAAACGTCGCTGGCAAAGAGTTGACCGTGACGATCGAGGGTCGCTCCCTTCTCCGGAAGGGGGCGTGGATTGAAACACTCACAAGGGAGACACGCAGATGGCTAAATCACCGTCGCTCCCTTCTCCGGAAGGGGGCGTGGATTGAAACAAAGCGGAGAATCACGCCAGACGCATCCGACCAAGTCGCTCCCTTCTCCGGAAGGGGGCGTGGATTGAAACGCGAAGCTCGAAAGTTTGGCTTGGCAATGGTTCTAGTCGCTCCCTTCTCCGGAAGGGGGCGTGGATTGAAACGCTGCGATCCGAACAATTGTGAAAGTGGCGACTAGTCGCTCCCTTCTCCGGAAGGGGGCGTGGATTGAAACAGTATCGCGCGTGCCTCAGCATCGCTAAACGGCGGTCGCTCCCTTCTCCGGAAGGGGGCGTGGATTGAAACTCGTCACCACCCAAGAAACGGGCCCTTCCGCGTCCCGTCGCTCCCTTCTCCGGAAGGGGGCGTGGATTGAAACATGAAAGTGGCATCAAGGGCATCCCCGTTCACAGGGTCGCTCCCTTCTCCGGAAGGGGGCGTGGATTGAAACACTCAAGCGAGCTGGTGGACGACAACGCTGCTGTCAGTCGCTCCCTTCTCCGGAAGGGGGCGTGGATTGAAACTACCCTACGAATGCGCCCTGCGAGGTTTGTGGCGCGTCGCTCCCTTCTCCGGAAGGGGGCGTGGATTGAAACATTTACGTAGTCCGCGCTGACCCCAGCCCCACCAACGTCGCTCCCTTCTCCGGAAGGGGGCGTGGATTGAAACAGGACTCGCGAGGCGAGACGCAAACCGCGGCCTTTGTCGCTCCCTTCTCCGGAAGGGGGCGTGGATTGAAACAGCCGCATCGAGTACCTGTTCGTCCTCGACCAACGTCGCTCCCTTCTCCGGAAGGGGGCGTGGATTGAAACCTTCCGCCAGGGTTAATCCCTGAACCGCCGCCCGCGTCGCTCCCTTCTCCGGAAGGGGGCGTGGATTGAAACACTTTGCACACTCCCTCTCCGCCCGCCGCATCGCAGGTCGCTCCCTTCTCCGGAAGGGGGCGTGGATTGAAACACGCGCTCCTCCTATTGCGCGCGTCGCCAAGTTGGTCGCTCCCTTCTCCGGAAGGGGGCGTGGATTGAAACGATGCGGCAAAGGTGGCGTGGCGAAGCTGGGGAAGTCGCTCCCTTCTCCGGAAGGGGGCGTGGATTGAAACTCGCTAGCCGAATCAAAAGCTAAATTGGAATTGGGTCGCTCCCTTCTCCGGAAGGGGGCGTGGATTGAAACTCGGCGAGATTCGCTCGCCGCCGAGTCTGGCGCGTCGCTCCCTTCTCCGGAAGGGGGCGTGGATTGAAACCGGATCGAGTAGAGCGGCTGCCTTTTGTAGTCGTCGCTCCCTTCTCCGGAAGGGGGCGTGGATTGAAACCGTCGCTATCAGACGAAATCTCAGGTCCAGCCGTGTCGCTCCCTTCTCCGGAAGGGGGCGTGGATTGAAACCTCGTTCTTGATCAGCCCGAGGCACACGGCCACCTGTCGCTCCCTTCTCCGGAAGGGGGCGTGGATTGAAACCAGGGAAGGTAGGTGGCACCAGCACCATTGCCAAGGTCGCTCCCTTCTCCGGAAGGGGGCGTGGATTGAAACCGACGAAGCCCGGTCGTTTTGCCAAAAAACGTGGAGTCGCTCCCTTCTCCGGAAGGGGGCGTGGATTGAAACGACGGCTCGCACCAGCGACAGTCCACTGAGCGCAGCGTCGCTCCCTTCTCCGGAAGGGGGCGTGGATTGAAACCCGCCTTTGACGCGCAGAAGGTCGTGCTTTGCAGTCGCTCCCTTCTCCGGAAGGGGGCGTGGATTGAAACAGGTACTCGAACACGCCGATGCAGGTGGGGTACGCGTCGCTCCCTTCTCCGGAAGGGGGCGTGGATTGAAACTGCGTGTCGGTAGGCAGGGTCGCGAGCTGGGAGGCGGTCGCTCCCTTCTCCGGAAGGGGGCGTGGATTGAAACACGCCCACGTTGCCGAGCTGCGACAGGTTGCCGGTCGCTCCCTTCTCCGGAAGGGGGCGTGGATTGAAACAGGGTCCCGTACAGCTTGCCGATTTGATCGCGCGCGTCGCTCCCTTCTCCGGAAGGGGGCGTGGATTGAAACCTGTTCGGCCCGTAACGCCCCGATCGTAGCCTGGAGTCGCTCCCTTCTCCGGAAGGGGGCGTGGATTGAAACACACCGGCCAGCTCGTCAAGCTTGCTGTCTGCGTGTCGCTCCCTTCTCCGGAAGGGGGCGTGGATTGAAACTGGCCAGCGACCAGACTTGATCGCAGCGTCTGCTGTCGCTCCCTTCTCCGGAAGGGGGCGTGGATTGAAACCAGAGTCGGCGCGCATTGCAGATGACTACCTCTTGTCGCTCCCTTCTCCGGAAGGGGGCGTGGATTGAAACACTTCCCACCGTCGAGGCGATACGCAGCCTCGCGAAGTCGCTCCCTTCTCCGGAAGGGGGCGTGGATTGAAACATCGAGGACTTGGTCAGCGACGGGTCTGGTATTCGTCGCTCCCTTCTCCGGAAGGGGGCGTGGATTGAAACGGATCGTCACTCAGACCGTCGCCGCCCGAGACGAGTCGCTCCCTTCTCCGGAAGGGGGCGTGGATTGAAACATCCCGGCCTATCTTGGCAGTCTCAAAAGCACCGGTCGCTCCCTTCTCCGGAAGGGGGCGTGGATTGAAACCGGCTTGCAAACACCTGATTTGCAAGTGCTTCCAGTCGCTCCCTTCTCCGGAAGGGGGCGTGGATTGAAACCAGCGCGTCGCCACCATCGGAAAAAAAACGCACCAGTCGCTCCCTTCTCCGGAAGGGGGCGTGGATTGAAACACCATCAAGTTTCGCTTCTCCAGCTTCATTTCAATGTCGCTCCCTTCTCCGGAAGGGGGCGTGGATTGAAACCGTTCCGTGACCGCTTCCCCGCTCGGAGGTCTGGTCGCTCCCTTCTCCGGAAGGGGGCGTGGATTGAAACACCTCTCGCGACGAACTCGCACCCCCTCAAACGGTCGTCGCTCCCTTCTCCGGAAGGGGGCGTGGATTGAAACCCCCGCTCCCGGTCCGTCCACGTCCACAGCGACGAGTCGCTCCCTTCTCCGGAAGGGGGCGTGGATTGAAACAAACGCCGAAAGGAAGAAACCTCAAGGCGAGCTGGACGTCGCTCCCTTCTCCGGAAGGGGGCGTGGATTGAAACCAGCTACTCGAAGCAGTGCGATGAGTGCTTGGACGTCGCTCCCTTCTCCGGAAGGGGGCGTGGATTGAAACGCACTCCGTAGAGCGCAACCTCTGGCCCCTCTTTTGTCGCTCCCTTCTCCGGAAGGGGGCGTGGATTGAAACAGGCGCTGGTAGCTCCACAGCTCGTGATTCGGGTAGTCGCTCCCTTCTCCGGAAGGGGGCGTGGATTGAAACGTATGGATCGGCGTCCGACTTGAACGCCCCAACATGTCGCTCCCTTCTCCGGAAGGGGGCGTGGATTGAAACGGCCTGCTGAAGACATCGCCGGGTCTGCTGCCGTGTCGCTCCCTTCTCCGGAAGGGGGCGTGGATTGAAACCAGTGCGCAGGAACGGCGGTGATCGGCAAGTCGTGTCGCTCCCTTCTCCGGAAGGGGGCGTGGATTGAAACCCAAGCGCTCCATCGACGTTATCCAACGCCCCAGTCGCTCCCTTCTCCGGAAGGGGGCGTGGATTGAAACAACAACTCTGAGACGCGAGCGCAGTTTGAGGCGGCGTCGCTCCCTTCTCCGGAAGGGGGCGTGGATTGAAACCCGACTGCGGCGCGAACCACCGCAGCAAACTGAGCGTCGCTCCCTTCTCCGGAAGGGGGCGTGGATTGAAACCGACAACCCCAAGGCCAAACAGCTTTTGGGGCTGGTCGCTCCCTTCTCCGGAAGGGGGCGTGGATTGAAACACCATCGAGGAAGCTGCCCGCGCGCAGCTCGTCAAGTCGCTCCCTTCTCCGGAAGGGGGCGTGGATTGAAACCTGGACGAGAACGACCAGGATATCGCCGGACCGACCGTCGCTCCCTTCTCCGGAAGGGGGCGTGGATTGAAACAGCGCCTACGCCAACAGCCGGGGCGCTGAGCTGATGTCGCTCCCTTCTCCGGAAGGGGGCGTGGATTGAAACAGCTCACCTTCGACCAGTTCGCGGTGTTCGACCTCGGTCGCTCCCTTCTCCGGAAGGGGGCGTGGATTGAAACTCGATCAGGTCCTGCACCGGATCGAGGACATCATGTCGCTCCCTTCTCCGGAAGGGGGCGTGGATTGAAACCACAGCGCTGCGGCATCTTTCGCAACCTTTGCAGCCGGTCGCTCCCTTCTCCGGAAGGGGGCGTGGATTGAAACACCCAATCTGCGTGGATGTGTGACGGGCATATGGGGTCGCTCCCTTCTCCGGAAGGGGGCGTGGATTGAAACCTTCGGCGTTGGATCGGTGGGGGGAACGGGCTCAGGGTCGCTCCCTTCTCCGGAAGGGGGCGTGGATTGAAACAGCGCCGCGCACGCCCCCAGCGCCAGCAGTAGCGCGTCGCTCCCTTCTCCGGAAGGGGGCGTGGATTGAAACTGGCGCATTGCCATTTATGCACCGCAAGACCTTTGTCGCTCCCTTCTCCGGAAGGGGGCGTGGATTGAAACTCTGGAAAGCACTGGCCTTTTGATCCGTGAACGCAGGTCGCTCCCTTCTCCGGAAGGGGGCGTGGATTGAAACGACCGTCAAGGTTTGGTCTGTGGACTCACGCTCGGTGTCGCTCCCTTCTCCGGAAGGGGGCGTGGATTGAAACTGCTGTATCACCTGCCGGAAGTGGCCAAAGCGGGCTGTCGCTCCCTTCTCCGGAAGGGGGCGTGGATTGAAACGACCTTCTGTCGGGAGAGTCAAGGAGAGAAAAGTAGTCGCTCCCTTCTCCGGAAGGGGGCGTGGATTGAAACACAGGCTCTCTCACTCCATCAATTGTAGGTGCCAGTCGCTCCCTTCTCCGGAAGGGGGCGTGGATTGAAACAGCGTGTACGTTACATCCTGGGACGCGTCGGTGAGTCGCTCCCTTCTCCGGAAGGGGGCGTGGATTGAAACCGATTGGTCGTGGCTCGACTCGGTCGAAAGGAGGTGTCGCTCCCTTCTCCGGAAGGGGGCGTGGATTGAAACTTGGCCGACCAAACCGGGGACTCCTACAACTTGCCCGTCGCTCCCTTCTCCGGAAGGGGGCGGGGATTGAAACTTCAATCTGCGGGAAGCGCTCCTTAGACCACCATGTCGCTCCCTTCTCCGGAAGGGGGCGGGGATTGAAACGCCACTCTCGGCGAAGGCTGTGATTGTGTCGGAAATGGTCGCTCCCTTCTCCGGAAGGGGGCGGGGATTGAAGCAAAGGCGTTGGTTTGACCCATCGCTCAGCCAGTACATAAGCGACCTTCCTAACGCATCACGGCCCATCCAGGCAAGGTCGCGGTAGAGACGGCCCTTAGCTCAATGGGGTCGGGCCGCCCCCCGCACAGATCCCAGCGGGCGCTACTAACGCACTGGGCTCTTACCTCGGGTTCTGGCGAAGAAGCGCGCTTCGGGCCAGGGATGCGTGATGCGGACGAGGGGAATCCAGCGACGGATCAGTTTCTGCATTTTCGCCCAGTTGAGTCGGGTTCGTTGGCTTCGGCGTCTCAGCGCCCGATACCAGTACCTGTTCACTTCTCGACGAAATGCATCGACCTGGCGCCAGTTCAGGGGCACCGCATAGTAGGCGGCATAACCGCGCACCACGCTACCCAGCCACGCCCCCTGTTCGGGGATCGGATGGTGGCGCCGTCGGGAAAGCTCCTCTTTTACTTCCCGGAGTTTCGCTCGCTGCCGCTTGGTCACGGTTCGCCTTCGCAGCTGGAACCATCCGGCGCGGTTCTTCCCACAGATGTGGGTGAAGCCCAGGAAGTCGAAGGTCTCTGGTTTCCCTTCTCCTCTGCTCTTCCTCTGCTTCGCTGCATACGCTCCGAAGCGCAGCAGCCGCGTCTTGTTCGGGTGCAGCGCCAAGCCAAATCGGGTCAATCGTTCAGCCAGCTCGCTCCAGTACCGTTGAGCTTCCCTTTCGTGCTGAAATCCCAGCGCAACGTCGTCGGCATAGCGCACCACGATGACCTGGCCGCGCGCATGTCTCTTTCGCCACTGCTGGGTCCACTGATCGAAGACGTAGTGCAGATAGATGTTCGCCAGCAGGCACGAGATCGTCGCCCCCTGCGGCACTCCCTCTGTCGTCTCCGTCCAGCTCCCTTCTTGCAGAATGCCCGCCGTAAGCCACTTCTGGATCAGGCGCAGCACCCTGCGATCCGCAATCCGGTGCTCGACAAACTTCATCATCCACTCGTGATCGATGGTTCCGTAGAAATCACGAATGTCTGCGTCGAACACAAAGTTCACCGTCCTACGCGAGATTCCGACCGACAGTGCATCCAGCGCCATGTGCGCGCTGCGTGCGGGCCGGAATCCATACGAGAACCCGAGAAAGTCCACCTCGTAGATTGCATTCATCACCTCCACCACCGCGCGCTGGACGATCTTGTCCTCCAGCACAGCGATCCCAAGCGGTCGCTTCTGTCCATCGGGCTTTGGGATGAATACTCTCCGCGAGGGCTGTGCTCGGTACGCTCCTCGATGCAGCCGCGCGTGCAGGTCTTGAAGATTTTCCTCCAGATACTCGCCATACTGCACCCAGGTCACCCCGTCTACTCCGGCTGCCGCCTTGTGAGACAGCGCCACGTAGCACGACCTCAGTCGCGCAAGCGTGAGGTGGTGAAACAGCGCCGTGAACCTCGCTTTCCTGTCCTTTCTTGCTGCTTCTCGCACGCGCTCCAGCTCGCTTGACACGCTCTCCCGGCGCTGTGTCCGGCACGTGGTTCGCTGGTTCGCGTTCCCCTTGGTTGGCCCCCTTCCCTCCATCCCCTCCGCAGACGGTGAACCGCCCTTGTTCGGAGACTTCCTAGGTACCTCGGGACCATCCGACTTCCTCGCGTCGTGCATCACCGGGTTGCGGCTTTCTGCCTTTCCGATGCGGCCCGCAGTTCCATCCTCTGCGGGCGACCCGAGGACCTCCCAGTTCCTATGCAGAGAGCTTCCACGCGTGCATGGGGTCTTCGACCGCGCAGGGTCGAGCAGGCTCTCGCGCTTTCGCGCCTGCTCATCTCGCCTTCCGGTTAGGGTAACACCGTCGGCACCCCGACATGGCTGATTTCGCGGCTCAGTACCCAGCCCGCGTGTGCCCCTGTCAACGCTTCGACCACTCCCTTGCGGGATGCAGCCGCATGACTCGGGGTCATCGTGGGTCGCTAGCCCTTCGATGTAAGGCTCTTTCATCCTCTGCTCTCTGCTAGTTTCACTGGCGCACTACCACTCCGCCCCATCGTACGAATCGATTCCCTTGCAGATTTCTTGGGACGTGCTAGCGCCGAGCTGTGAAAACTGGCAGCCATCAGTTCTGGGGAGAAGGGTTGCCGCTGCTTGTTTCCTACCGGCGCACCTGCACAAGCGGCACCAAAAGGGACGCCTTATCGTCGATCGCCATTGTCAAGGATTTTCGAGCGCTCGATCATGGATGATCGAGCGCTTGCGGTGGCTCACCGACTGCGGGATCGGATGTGGGCCAAAGCGGGCGGAATCCCCATGATCACCTTCCATTCCCTGTCAAGTTTCATCGTGTAGCCACATATCCAGAATGTAATCAGAATCACTTATAAATTTTAGCCTCTGTCATTTTTTACCAGCTGTTTACCTGGCTATATTTTACGATTTATCGACGGGGATGTAGGTTCGTGGTTGACAGAC
>JAEUKB010000009.1 GCA_016794365.1 Myxococcales bacterium | reverse complement strand
GAGGAACGGCAAGACGAGCGCTTGCTTGGTTGATTCCTCCCCCTTGATGAAGCCTTGCCGCTTCTTTACCTGCTCGGAGAACTGCCGCAGATCCTCATAGAGTCCCATGTCGTTTGTCTCCTGTCGTCGTGGGCCGCGATGCGCCAATAGCGGATCGTGTAGTCGGGCGGCTCATCGCGCTGCCTTCAAACGAGGTCAAGCGGTTGCTACGACGGGTGACGTGGCTCGGGCTTGCATGTGGCGCGGTATAGCGATGGTGGGTCGGTGCTCTCGCTGTCGCCCCGCTCTGTTGCGTTCCGCTGCGGCTTGGACTACGAGGAAGCCAAGGAACGGTGTCCCATGTCCGCAAGTCGAGCGCTGCCGGTGAAAGCTCCGGCGCAGAAACAGCCCGCTTCAGTTGATTCGCAGCGTGCGCGCAAGCGGGCCGATGACGACGCGATGATGGAACCAGTGCCGCCGCCGCTCCCGAGCGATCCGGCGGAACGGGCGGCTCTGTTCGCCAGCATTGAACAGGGAATCGCGGACGGGCGCGCCGGGCGGACGGTCGCTTGGGAAGTGCTCGATCTGGAATGCCGCCAAAAGCACGGCTTGCCGCCTGCAACGATTCAATGGGATCCGGATCGTCTTCCTTCATCGACACGGGGACTTGAGTGTTGATGCATGGTGGGAATCCTATCTGTTGCAATATCGCTCGTATAAGTCATCGCGCCAATGTTCCAAAAATGGGAACAAATGCCGAAATCTCCAAGCTTCTATAGGCTCGACGAGCCGAGCAAGGATGACAGTGAGCGGATAGCCAACTTCGAAATCGGCTAGAACCGATTCAAGACCCTCCTGGGTTTTCCGCTGTTGCTTCTTGCTGGTTCCTAATGCCCACTCATCCCTATGCTTCCAGTAGTTAGCCGCATGGTTCACGATCGAGACGATGGTGTCACCGCACGAATGGATCGGGCCACAAGGAAGGGCTTTTGCTTTTTCAACGCCCAACTCGCTGGCTGTGGTCGTCAGGTACTGCTGACATGCCACGAAACCAAGGCCACACACACCCTCGGCACTGTCAAACAACCCAAATGCATCTGGATCGGGGCATCGCCGGATGTCTTGATCCAAGGCATCCAGTCTCTTGTCTAGCAGGTGGGTCAGTTCGCGTAGCAGTTCGAGATCGTAGTCAAAGATTGTTTTGCGGCCTGCGACAAGGAACATGCGCGTCAACGTGCGCCAAGAACATCGACGTTGCAAGCGCCCAGCGATGGGTCCGTGCGCTCCTTGTATCCTGTGGTCGCCAGATGTTGCAGGCAGACGGATGCTGGCCGGCATGCACCGTGGCGTAGGTTCGGATTCGTTCCTCACGCTGCGGCTGGCGAGTTGGACGCACCGAACCTTGAATACAGCGCGCCGTTGCTTGGTTGAATGCAAGGTTGGATGCCCGCTGGCGCGAGTGTCCCACTGCGCGGCTGCGACCCGGCGCGCACCCCAGACAGCGAACAAATCCGTGCTGGCAGCCCTGCCACGCCCAACCTGGTGCGACAAATCCGTGCTGGCAGACCTGCCACGCCCCACCTGATGCGACAAATCCGTGCTGGCAGACCTGCCACGCCCCACCTGATGCGACAAATCCGTGCTGGCAGCGCTGCCATGCACAAACTTGCGCGACAAAAACCGGCTGGCAGCGCTGCCATGCACGGTTTGTCGCAAATCCAAGGTGCCTTCCCCGGCTGCCATGCACGGTTTGTCGCAAACTCAAGGGGCCGGTTCGGCTGCCATGCACAAACCTGCGCGACAAATCCGTGCTGGCAGCGCTGCCATGCACAAACTTGCGCGACAACATCGTGCTGGCAGCGCTGCCATGCACAAACTTGCGCGACAACATCGCGCTGGCAGCCCTGCCACGCACAAACTTGCGCGACAACATCGTGCTGGCAGCGCTGCCATGCACTCTTTTGCGCAAACTTGGGGTGACTTCACGGCTGCCATGCACGGTTTGTCGCGAACTTGGGGTGACTTCACGGCTGCCATGCACGGTTTGTCGCGAACTTGGGGTGACTTCACGGCTGCCATGCACGGTTTGTCGCAAACTTGGGGTGACTTCACGGCTGCCATGCACGGTTTGTCGCGCAGCTTGGGGGGCGTGGTGGGTGGTGGGGATGTTTGGGCTTTTTGGCCTGGGGTTGTGTGCGGCCCGGCTGTGAGCGCGCACGCTGCGGCTGGCGAGCTGGACCTACCTAACCTTGAATACAGCGCGCCTTTGCTTGGTTGAATTCAAGGTTATTGAGACAAGCTTGAATTCGTGACCTGATGGCTGGGCCCAGTGCAAGGGCCCCTGACTCCCCCGCTCAACGTGCTGCGGGCGGTTCAGTTCGGGGGCGTTTCCAGATGACGGCATCGACCAGGTAGTGGTGGAAGGTGAAGGTCAGGCCGATGGTGAGGGCGGCGGGGACGGCGGCATCGACCAGGAAGCGATCGACGAGCAGGCCCAGGCGCGGCAGCAGGTAGTACAGCGGCAGCGCCAGCGCAATCGAGGCCAAGCCGTACAGCACCGCGCGCAGCGAACCGGGCTGGGACAGCCACGACAGAAGGCGCGCCTGTGGGTCCAGTCCGTGGGCAAAGCGCCAGCGGTTATACAGCCACACAAACACGATGTACTGGACGTTGTGCCAGACGTTGACGAGCAGCCAGCCCGAGCACAGCTCGTCAATCAGAACGTAGCCGCCCAGGAACACCAGCAGGTGCGACACCATGTAGAGCGTGTGGCCGAGGGCCAGCTCTCCGCGTCGATAGGCGGCCATGCGCGTCGCGGCAAAGTGTAGCCACAATAGGCCGCTCGCCAGCGCGCCCAGCGTCACCAGCCACGATGGACAGGGCGGCAGCGCAAACGGCTGGAACAGAAACTCGGAAGGCCGCTGCGCGCAGCGATGCAACAGTCCCCACAGCGGCACCGACCACATCGTGACCTGCGACCACAAAGGAGAGTCCCACGGCAGGCCTCCGGCTTTGCGACGATACTGCTGCGCCAGGCCCCAGCTCTGCCGGACGGTGTGATGCCACTGGCCGACAAAGTACAGCGCGTAGATGCCGCGCAGTCCGTAGCGAAGCCCGACCGCAGCCAGCCCAGCCAGCATAAGTGGCGGCGCAAGCAGCGTCAGGGTCCGAAAGCGCGCGCGGTCCGCCGGATGGACGAGCAGCCGTGTGTAGGTGGCGACCAGGTGCTCATAGCCAAACAGCCAGGTGTGTAGCGTCAGCACCGGCCAGAACAGATCGGGATCGCGCACCGTACAAAGCGACAGCGCAGCCGCGAGCAGCGCGATGCCCACGACAAAGCCCAGGTCAAAGCGCGGCCCCGAAAGCCACGCGGCCTGGACCCTGGGATACGCCTTCCCCGGCGAGCTGGTCATCAAGCGCCCAACGAAACCGATGGCGGTGTGGCGCGCTTAGGTCACTGCGCCGGGCGGAAGCTGCGGACGCGGCGGGGCCTGACAGACGCTCTTGTCGCCAACCGGGGTGCAGGTCGAGTGCGGCTGACACTCGGCAGAGGTCTTACAGGACTCTCCGTCGTTCTTCTTTTTGGGATCGTACGGAGGTCGGGCTTCGCTGCGGGCGGCAGCGGGCTGCTGCGACAGGTCCGCGTGGGCCCGCGAAACCAGCGAGCCCGCACCAGTCAGGGAACCCACAACCAGTCCGACAAGGCACAGAGCAGCGGTCACAAAGGATCTACGCATGACGATTCCTCCCAAGAATGCGTGGCGAGCGGCGAGCAGCGAGCAGACAGGCCAAGGCCGCGCCGAACAAGCCCTGCGGACGCGGGTGGCTAGTCTTCATTGAGGTTGCGAACCAGCTTGGTTTCTTCGCCCGCGCGGATGACGACATCGAAGCTCAGGCGCTTGCTGCTGGTGACGAACGTGACGGAGTGCTTGCCCGCCTTGAGCGCAATCCGATCGCGGGGGGCAATCGGCGTGGTCTTGCCGGTGTCCTTGCCATCGACGAAGACGCGCGCATACGGCTGGCTGTTGGCGATGAGATAGCCTTCTTTGTCGCTGCTGCTCGATGCGGCAGGCTGCGCGGGGGCTGGGCTGGGGCTCGCGCTGGCAGACGAGCTGCTGCCCGCGCCCTTGTCGTCGTCTTTGCTGCTGCTGCCACCGCTGCCGCCACCACCGAGATCGATGTCGAGGCTCTGTTCAAACGAGTCGCCAAACGACACCAGCTTGGTCACCGTGCCGTGTCCGCGCTTCTTGAGCACGACCTTGGCGGTCTTGGTCGGATCGAGATCCTCGACGGTTGTTGGCGTCTTGCCGTACGCGCGACCGTTGACCAGCACGTCCGCGCCCGCCGGTCGGGTGTTGAGGATCAGCTTGCCGCGACCTTCCTGAAGCTCGATGGCGCGATCGTATTCCTGACCTGCCGACAGCGTGACTTGGAAGTTGACCGGCTGCTTGCCCGCTTTTTTGACCGACACGTTCTGGACCTGGCCCGCCGGGACCAAGTAGCCCTTCAGGATGTCGCTTTCTTTGACCAGGATGCCGTTGACGGAAATGAAGACGCCGGGCGGCACGCGCAGCCGAATCACGCCGTTGCCCTGGCCGTTTTGCTGCGCACCCGCACTGCCCGCGCCAAGCTGCACCGGCGCTTGCACGGTGTCTCCCGCGAGCACCTCTACGACCTGCTGGGCTTCGCCCTCTTCGGCGCGAACCAAGAGCTGGTGCGGACCGCGTGTGATGTCGCGCAGCAGCAGCGCACCACCTTGTTCCACCCGTCCCGCTTCGCGACCATCGACGTAGACCGTGGCCTGCCGAGGCGGAAACACCGTCACCACCACCGTGCCCTTGCCCGGCTGCATCGCGAACTTGGCACCGAGCACCAAGCCCACCACCGCAATCGCAACGATCACTCCGACCAGGATGTCTTTGGCGAGCGAGTTGCCGCGCTGCTCGGCCTGCTGCTGCGGCATCGGCTGCGGTTGGGCTTGCTGGACGGCGGCGGCTGGAATGACCGTTCCGTTGGGCAGCATCACCATCGCGCCGGGCTGAATCGCTGACATCGACGCCGAAGCAAACGGCATCGCCATCGCAGGCATCACCGCCGAGCCATAGGCAGATGGAAACGCGCCCATCGGACCGACCATGCTCGCGTTGGCCGGGAAGTTCGGGTTCATGCCGCCGCCGTACGGATCCATCATCTGCTGGGGCTGCGGCTGCGGCTGGGGCTGCTGCGGCTGCGCGGCCTGCGGTCCGCCCGGATGTTCGTTCGGGTTGAAGATCGCGGTCGATTGCGCCTTGATGTCGCCTTCGTCGCCTTCTCCGCCGTGCTTGGCGCTGTCGAAGATGGCGGTCGATTGATTCGGAAGGTCGCCTTCCGCGCCGGGCAGCTGATCCGGCATGACGATCGCGGTCGCTTGGTTGAGCAGATCGCCCTCCCCGCCCGCGTGTCCGTCGCCTTCGGTGAGTGGCTCGATCTCGCTGTCGTTGAGTGCAGACGTGGGATCTGGCGCAGCCCGAGGCGCAGAAGAAGTCGGAGCCAGCGTGGGCGTGCGCAGTCGGGCCGAAGGCGGCGCACCGGCTTTGGACGGACCGCCTTGGGTCATCGCCTCTTTGCCGATCTTGCGCTGCTGCTCCAGCACCGCCGACTCTTTGCGCATCTCTGCCGAAAAGGCGTCGCGCATCCACGTCGCCAGCGCCTTGGCGTTATAGACCGGCTCAAACTGCGCGGCGAAGTCGGCCAGATCGTCGTGCATGTCGCTACCCCACTGGTAGCGCTCTGCCGGATCACGAGCCAGCGACTTCATGATGATGCGGTCTAGCTCGGGCGGAATCTCTTTGTTGATCGTCGAAGGCGGCGGAACCTGGGCGCTGCGAATCTTTTCCAGCGTCGCAAAGTCGCTCTCGCCCATAAACAGCCGCTCGCTCGTGAGCAGCTCGTACAGGATCGTCCCCACCGCAAAGATATCGGTGCGCTGATCGAGCGGCTTGCCGCCGACCTGCTCCGGGCTCATGTAGCCGAACTTGCCTTTGAGCACACCGGCCTGCGTCTTCGAGGATCGCGAGGCGGCTTTGGCGATGCCGAAGTCGATGACCTTGACTTCGCCGTCGTAGCTGGTGATGACGTTCTGGGGCGAAACGTCGCGGTGAATGATGTTGAGCGGCTTGCCGGTGGCGTCTTTTTTGCGGTGCGCGTAGTCAAGGCCTTCGCAGACCTTGCCCATCACAAACGCCGCCATCTGCACCGGCATGTGCTTCTTCAAGCGACGGAAGCGATTCTGGAGCTGTAGCAAGTCTTTGCCCCAGATGTATTCCATCGCGATGAAGTGGCTGTCGTCGATCTTGCCCAGCTCGAAGATCTGGCAGATGTTCGCGTGATTGAGCTGGCCTGCGATCTTGGCTTCATCGATGAACATCTGGATGAAGTCAGCGTCTTCGGCCATCGCTGGAAGGATCTTCTTGATGGCGATGATCTTCTCGAAGCCTTCGACGCCGAAGGTCTTCGCCTTGAAGACTTCAGCCATGCCGCCGACGGATATTCGCTCAAGGAGCAGGTATTTTCCAAAAGGCGAAGGTAGTGCCACGCGTGCTCCTCAGCGTCCTGACTGGTGATCCACCAAGGCTCTCAGTGAGGACACCATTTTGCGAAGGTTATCGTATGGCAAAAGCCAACTTAGCGTCAATTGGCGGCATTCACCCCGCCGCGCAAGCCCGCCCAAGCCCGCGCAAGCTTGCACAGTCCACTGGCCGAACCACCGGATTTGCTCGGTGCGCTGATTCATCCAGAAAACAGAGCGGGCGAATGGACTGGCGGGGCGAATGGACGAGCGGGGCGAATGGACGAGCGGGACGAATGGGCGGGCTAGCGGGGCGGCAGGCGCGTGGAGAGATCGGCCAGCAGCGTGTCCAGCGTGGCGGACAGGGCCCGTGAAAACAGCGAGCTGGGGACTTCTCCAGCGGTCGATACCGTCGGGATGAGCTGCACGCTGCGATCGTAGAGAAGCTTGCCATCTTGCAGCAGCACCAGGTGGATGCGTCCGCTCAAGACCCCGTTTTGAACCGCCAGCGCATCAAGCCGTGCCATCAGCGTGTGATGAGCGCCCGCGCGCAGCGACTGCTCCAGTGCCTCGTAGCCGCCGACCAAGCTGTACAGGCGCGTCGCCGTCACCGGAACCTGAAGCCGCTGCTGCAAAAACGACATCAGCGCGTGCTGACCGATCGATCCCAGTCCGTAATAGCCCGTCGGCAGGCCCGCCACAGGTTCGCCCAACAGTCCCACCGCGACACGCGGACGCTGCTTGGGAAGCGCGTCCACCGGCGCGGGAATCGGGCCCGTGACCGTGGGCGGCGGCGGCAGCGTACTGCCCACAGGTGAGGGTGAGCTACCGGGCTTGGCTTCGCCTTTGGCTTCGGGCTTCGCTTCGGGCTTTCCAGAAAGATTGGCTTCGGGCTTCGCTTCGCCTTTGGCTTCGGACTTTCCAGAAAGCTTGGCTTCACCTTTGGCTTCGGGCTTCGCTTCGGGCTTTGGGCCGAGCAGCGCCAGCTCGGAGCGCCTGGACACACCCGACAAAGACGCCAGCTTGACTGCAACCGGCGCAGCGCCCGCAAGCTGCGGCGAAGTCAGGCTCCGCTGCGGCACGGGTGACGGATCGGACGAAGACAGCAGGCGAGGACGCAGCTCGGCCACCACTGAATAGACCAGATCATCAAGGTGCTCGAGATCGCCCATCGCATCGGCACGGACCGCCCGCGCCCCGCTGCGATGGGTCAGGGACAGCTTCAGCCGCCCAGCCCCGACTTCTTCGAGCTTTGCCGACAGCGTGCTTTCGGCATCGGACGTGGTGGGCTGCGCGCTCACGTTGGCTTCGTGAAGGGCCTGCACCATCGCGCGCTGAAGCTCTTTGCCGATGCCCGGCAGCGAGGCGGGGGCCGACACCGGGGCCAGCAAGAGCGGCGCCTGCGATCCCGCCGCCAGACCAGGCCACGGCCAGACGCTGAGCCCCAACAAGCCCAGTCGCGCAGCCCAGCCTGTCACATATCGTCGTGAACGCACGCGGATCACTACTCACAAGCAAATCGGCAGCGCCCGCCGCTGTCAAGCACTGCGCACGCTTTTCCACGCCGCCGAGCCGCGCCCAAGCAGTACACAGGCCAACACAAGCAGCCCAGCCGCAACCGGAAGCAGTCCCAGGCGCACCGAAACACCCAGCGCTGTAAAGGACGACAGCCCACGTCGCACCATCAGCACCACCAGCGCATTGTTGACCGCGTGCATCGCGACCGGCACCCACAGCGAGCCGCCGCAGCGGATCGTCAGCGCAAACGCCATCCCGAGCAGCGTGGTCGGAATCATGCGTCCCCACGACAGGTGAATCAGCCCAAACAGCACAGCACTGAGCAGCACCATCGCCAGGCTGCGTCCGTCGAGCGGTCGCGTGCGCGGGTCTTCGGCACCAGGCAGCAGCGTCAGCAGGATCGCGCCACGGAATAGAACCTCTTCACACAGCGCCGGGACGAGAGCAAACGTGAGCAGATCCAGTCCGAGCGGTCGCAGGCCCGACGCGGGCACAATCATTCGCTCCAGCGCGCGCTGCTCGGCCGGGGACAGTCGCAACAGGTGTTCGTACAGGGGCTCCAGCCACGCCGACAGGACGTAAAACAGACAGAGCCCGAGCAGCCCGCCCGCCAAGAGATGCAGCAGCAGCGCCGACACGCGCCGACTCGGTGGCCAGATCAGCTGCCGAAAGCGCGCCCGCTGTTGGTGTTGGTGGTGTTGGTGGTGTTGGTGGTGGTGTTGTTGTTGTTGATCGCTGTGCCAGATGAACAGCAGCGCGGGCAGCAGCAGCCCGAACAGCTCGGGCAGCGCGACCGACAGCAGCGGGCCAAAGACTCCGGCCCGTCGGGACAGCCCAAGGGATGACACACAAGCCCCCAGCACAAGCAGCAGCACGAGCGCGACCACAAACAGCATCACAGCGTCCGTGACACGGCCCACCGCTTCGCCCACCCCTGGATGATCTTCTCCTCCTCCTCCTCCTCCAGGTCGCGGCGTAGGCCCGCTCGGTTCTGAGCTGTCGTGATGGTTTCCCCGCGAGGTCGTCAAGGCCTTGCTCCTATCAGACCTTGCGCCTATCAGATCGGTAAAAAGGCGTGATACGATAAGTTGTGGAAAAAGTTATCGCCCGCTCGCTCCTACTGTGGGGACTGATAGGGCTTTCGTCTCCGGTGGCGTTTGCCGCAGAGCCGCCGAGTGCAGCCGCCAAAGCAGCCGCCAAAAAAGCGTACGAGCAAGGAACCGCCTTCTACAAAAAGGGAGAGTGGGACCAAGCCATCGAGCAGTTCGAGCTCTGCTACAAGTCGCTGCCGCAGCCGGTGTTTTTGTTCAACATCGCGCAGTCGCACAACAAAGCGGGACGGCCGCAGCAAGCGCTGACCTATTACAAGCGCTATCTGAGCGATGCGCCGACCGCAGCAAACCGCGCCGAAGTGGAAACGACCGTCGCCGAGCTAGAGCAGCAGCTTGCGCCCAAGCCGACCGTTCAGCTGACGCCGCTTGAGACCTATCCCGTGGAAACAGCGACCGAGCCACCGCCCATGGGCTTTGTCGCCAAGCCTGCGCGGCAGCCGATCTCGAAAAAGACCTGGCTGATCATCGCGGGCGCGGCGGGCGGAGCGGTGCTGCTCGGCACGGCAATCGGCCTGGGTGTCTATTTCGGAACACGCGGCCCCACCGTCACAGTCTTTGATCCGGTGACCCCATGAGTATTGCAACCTGGCGCCTGGGTTTGCGCTCTGTACGCATCGCTGGCTCTGTGCTCGCGCTCGGCTGTGTCGCCACGACCGGATGCAGCCAAGTAGATCCGTGTGAAGGCCAAAGCGAAGCCTGTCTGACCGTCCAAGTGGAATCGCCCGGCGGAGAGCTGGATCTCATCCGCACGATCTACAGCATCGACGGCGCGGCCAAGCAGCAGAGAGGGTTTGCCGTATCGACCGGCGAGCCCAAAGGCTTTCCCATCGTCTTTGCCCTGACCGTGGGCAGTGGCGGCAGCGTGTCCGCCGATGTGATCGGAGAGCTGGCGGCAGCCCCGACCTTGCGCGGCACCTTCAGCGAAAGCCTGTCCGCCGGAGAGCACAAGCGCATCGTCGTCACGCTCGACCGCAACGTGAGCAAGCTGCCGTTTGTCGGTCCCGAGCCGCGCTACGGAGCGGGTCTGGTTGCTGTTCCTCTCCAGTCGCCCACCAGCTTGGTGATGTTTGGCGGCGTGGTCAGCGGGGAACAGACGCTCGGTGACACCTGGGAATACAGCCTGAGCCAGAACACCTGGCAGCGCATCACGAGCCCGATGAGCCCTGGACCGCGGCAGCCCAACATGGTCGCCGATCCGCTGTCTGACCGCGTGCTCGTCGTCCAAGGCATGGGCGCAGGCGGCGTCGTCCAGCTGGATACCTGGCAGTACCAAGCCGCGATGCCCGGAGACGCGCGCACCTGGCAGCCGATCACCACCGTCACCGCACCGACGCCACCGCGCGCCTTTGCCGGGCTGACCATTGTACCCAGCGCGACGATGACCCCAACCACGCTGCTGTTTGGTGGCATCACGGGATCGGGAGGTTCGCCGCTCAGCGACCTGTGGCGGATGCAGTCACCGGGGATGACCAACCTGGCGCTGGTCAACACGACAGGCGCGCCGCAGGTCAAGTCGCCCAAGCTGCTCTCAACCCAAACCGATGTTTACTTGGTCGGCAGCGATGAAATGACCAAGTCGACGGTCCAGGTCTATCGGCTGGATGCGGTGGCGATGCCGCCCAAATGGACGGTGGTGTCGCAAGAAGGCGGTGCCCCCAGCTATCGCAGCGCGTTTTCCGCCACGATTGACTCGCAGGGCCAGCAGATCGTGCTGTTTGGCGGCATTGACGGCGCGGGCAACCTGCTGAGCGACACCTTCCGCTATTCCATCCAGGGCACGACGTGGGCCACCGTCAGCACCACCCAAGTTCCGCCCGCGCGCATCGACGCCAGCCTGACCTTTGCGCAGGGCGTCTTCATGATGTTTGGCGGACGAGACAGCAGCCTCAAACAAAAGATCGACAACTGGAAGCTCACGAGCGACGGCTGGAAGCGCTGGCTGTAGCCACGTTCTTTGACGCCCACGGCTCGATTTGGCACAGTCGGGCCCGTGATTGCTCGTCTCAGCGGCACCCTCATTGATAAGACCCTCGACGGCGTCCTTGTGGACGTCGGCGGTGTGGGATACCAAGTCTCCGTCTCACTCAACACCCTGACGGCACTGCCCGCAGTCGGACACAAGGCCGAGCTGCTGACGCACCTGCACGTTCGCGAAGACGCCATGCAGCTGTTTGGCTTTGCCACCAAAGACGAGCGCCGCGCCTTCGAGCTGTGCATCGCGGTGTCGGGCATCGGTCCCAAGCTGGCGATTGGGCTTTTGTCGGGACTCGATGCGGCGGGACTGTTTGCGGCGGTGGCCGGCGAAGACGTGGCGCGGCTGCGCAAGGTGCCCGGCATTGGTCCCAAGACCGCTGAGCGTCTCATCCTCGAGCTGCGCGACAAGGTGCCTCGGCCCGAAGGCAGCGGCAAAGCGAAAGCGACGCGCGCGACCGCATCGGACAAGCCTGCCCAAGGTGGTGTGTTTGCCGATGTCGCGGGAGCGCTCGTCAACCTGGGCTATCGACCCGCCGACGCCGAGCGCGCCACCGATCAAGCCCTCTTGCAAAAGCCCGACGCCCAGATCGAAGAAGTCCTGCGGGCCGCACTGCGAGCCCTTCAGCGTGACTAGCGCCTGGCTGCTCGCACCGCTGCTGTCGCTCGGGCCCACGCCGCCGCTTGTCCACAGTGAGCAGCTTGTCGTGGTGCTGACCGATGGCTGGGATGCGCCGCGCGGCATGCTCTATCCGCTTTCGCGACAAGATGGGCGCTGGGTGCTGTGGGGCAAGCCGCGTCCCGCTTGGGTCGGACGAAGTGGCCTCGGCTGGCGCAGTGATCCGGGATCGCCCAAGCCGCCCGCACCTGGACCCCTCAAACAAGAAGGCGACGGTCGAGCCCCCGCTGGACTTCTGACCTTCGACGAGCTGTGGGGCTACGCCGACAAGGCCCCCGACCGCGTCACCCTGCCCTATCACAAGGCCGGGCCGCTCGATCGCTGCGTCGATGATGTGAAGTCGCCCGACTACAACCGGCTGGTCAAAGAGCGTCCCGATTCCACCTGGCAGTCCGCCGAGTCGCTGCGCATGCCGACCGACCACTACAAGTACTTGGTGGTGCTCGGCTACAACCGCAGCCAGCCTCGGCCCGGTGCGGGAAGCTGCATCTTCTTTCACGTCGCGCCCCCGCCTGAGCAGCCGACCGCAGGCTGTACCGCCCTGCCCGAAGCGTCGCTGCTTGAGATCCTGCGCTGGCTTGCGCCCGCCAAGCATCCACGCCTGCTACAGCTTCCGCGCGCGGTGCTGCCGCAGGTCATCCGCGCCTGGCAGCTCCCGCCGGAGCTGGCCACGCTGCCTGGTCCCGCTTCTCTCCCGCACTGACCGAGCACCCGTCACCCGCTGACCGAAGATCTCTCACCCCTTGATAGATCTTCTCTCACCAAGCCAGCGCGCTTGTCTCACGCCTTGAGAGTTCTTCTCTCACCAAGCCAGCGCGCTTGTCTCACACCCTGATAGATCTTCTCTCACCAAGCCAGCGCGCTTGTCTCACGCCCTGATAGATCTTCTCTCACCAAGCCAGCGCGCTTGTCTCATACCCTGATAGATCTTCTCTCACCCGCTGGCCCCTGCTCGCCGGGCGGGCGTTCGATCTAGCCGTTGAGGATCGTTCCGGCGATGGCACTGCGACCGACTCGATCGAGCGCCAGACGCAGCATCTCCAGATCCGTTCGCGCCGCCCGCACCACCAGCAAGCAGCTCCCGCCGTGACGAAGGAGCAAGCGCGCATCGGCAGCCAGGCTGAGCGGTGGTGTATCGATGATCACGTAGTCAAACGCCGACAGCAGGTCTTGCAACAGGCTCGCAAACGCCGGGGAGTTTTCGATCGCGGCCCGACTGCTCCGATCGCCCATCGCAGCGGCGGGCACCAAGCACAGCTCCGGCGTGATCTGCCACACCTCGGGCTTGCGCTGCCGCAGGTCCGACGGCACCACCTCGCTGCCCGGAATCAGCAGTGCGTGCAGCCGAGGCCCAATCAGGTGCGCATCAATCAGCGCCACCTTCGCACCGCCCCCTTCCGAGATCGCCAGTGCCAGGTTGGCCGCCACCACCGACTTGCCTTCCCCCGGCTGGCTGCTCACGCACAACAGCAGACGCGGGTTCCCCCGCTCGGCCAGCCGACAGCGCAGCAGACGATACTGCTCGGCACGCGCGCCCTCGGGTCGGCTCTGCAAGACCAGCTCGGGCGACGGCAGGCTGGACGGAGCAGGACTCACCACATAGCCCAGCTCGACCAGCCGACTGGCCCCTTGCTTGGCCGCCGACGACAGCGCATCGGGAATCATCGGAAGCAAGCGCTCTGCCGAGTCCCCGCCCGACAGCACTTCCGGCAAGACGTTGCGCGCACTGCGCTTGTCATGTGACGGAATCCGCGCGAGCACCGGAAGACCCGTCGCTTGCCACAGATCAATCGCGGTAAAGACGCGCTGATCCGACAGAGCCCGCGCGACGCCGAAAAGCAGTCCCGACATCGTCCCGAGCAGCACGAGCAGCAGCATCATCATCTTGCGCGACAGCCCGCGAGGCCGCGCCGGAAGGTTCGCTGGATCGATGATCTGCGCCGCTGCGTTGCCCGGCATCTTGATGAGCTGCTCACTCACCACCGACTCTAGCTCGCGCTCACGCAGCTTGTCGTAGGCCTGCCGCGCGCTCTCCATGTCGCGAAACAGCCGCGAGTAGACCGCCTCGGCATTGAGCGCTTCTTCGTCTGCCGACAGCTTGGCATCACCGCCGACCAGCTTGCGCCGAATGGCAGTGATCTGCCGATCAATCACCGACAGCTGCGCCCGCGCCTGCCCGAGCACCATCAGATCTTCCGCGAGCTTCGGATCTTTGCGCGTTCTTCCGTCGCGAATCTCTCGCTGAAGCCGCTCGACATCGCTGGTGGCCCGTCGAAACTCGGGATACTCAGCGGTGTAGCCTTGCGCTTTCATCTCTTGGATCTGCTGCTGAAGTCGATCCACGTCGAGCAGCTTCTGCTGCATTGGGTCGTACTTGTGCGCGTTTTCGATCTGCGTGATCTGCGCTTCAAACTGCGCGCGCTTTTCCAGCAGCGGTCGCAGCTCCGGTGAGGAATAGCTGTCCGCGATCTTCACCGGGCTCACCGCAGCCTTGCCGCGCGTCGTCACCAGCAGCTTGTCCGCCGCCTGAAGCCCGAGCTTGCTGCGATCCGTCGCCGAGATCGACACAAGCAGCTTCGGATGCTGTCGCACAAACTGCACCACTTGGTTTTCCGCATCGAGCATCCGCTGTCGCGCCCGCTCGGCTTCTTCACCCAGAAACTCACGGGCTTTTTTCGCCGTCTCGACTCGCTGTGAGATCACGCTGCTTACGCCATCATCGGCCAGCGCCTGAAGCACCTGCTGCGCCAGCACCGGATCGCGCGCGTTGTAGGTCAGCTGAAACAGTCGCCGCGTCACCGCTTCGATGAGCAGCGTCTTTTTGATGTTTTCCACCAGCTCGTCTTGGCCTTTGTCGGTCTGAAGCTCCGGCAGGTGCGCAAGCGCGGGCTGACTGAGCAGCGACGCAACCGTCTTTTTCAGCCGTGCATCGACGAGGATTCGCGCGCGAAAGGCATTGGCCAGCGTATCGGGCAGATCGGCCAAGTCACTCGCATCTTCGCGCTGACCCGGCACCGACTTGGCATCCAGCTCTTCACCGACTCGAACCTGCGCGGTGCTCTGATAGGTCGGGCGATGGCGCTGTCCGGCATACAGACCCACAGCCGCACCCAAGACGCTGACCACGAGAATCCAGGGCCACTGACGCAGGAAGCGATAGACCAGGTTCCACGCCTCGCTGCGCATCCGCAAAGAAGAATGGACGTGTTTTGCGCTACTCATCGCTGGCCGCAGACTGAGAGTGGCTTGTCATCGTCGCCAAGCTATAGCGCTCGGACCGAGCGACAGTCAAGGCACAGCGCCCGCTCGATGCCATCACGTTCCTTGTGCGGACGGCGGCGAACACAGCCGCAGCCACAGCGAGCCAAGCAGCGCCGCACACAGCGATCCGAGCAGCACGCCGACCTTGGCTTCTGTGATCCGCTGTGCATCGGAAAACGCCAGCCCGGTGATGAAGATCGACATCGTAAAGCCAATTCCCGCCAGCATCGCCGAGCCAAACAGCACCCGATAGCTGGTTCGCGACGGCTTTTCACACAGACGAAGCTGAATGGCGATCAGACCGAAGACAAAGATCCCGATCGGCTTGCCACACAAAAGCCCGAAGAACACCCCGAGCGACACCGGCTGCATCACCAGCGTCTGAAGGCTCTGTCCGACCGGCAGCTCGACACCGGCATTACACAGCGCAAACAGCGGCAGAATCCCAAACGCCACCACGGTGTGCAGGTGCTGTTCCAAGCGATGCAGCGGCGACTTCATCCCGGTGATCACTTCCGCCAGCGCACGCAGGGACGCTTCTCGACGCTCTCCCAGGTTGTCCTGCTCTGCTTCGCTGTCGGCACGCTCGCCGTACATCGACACCGCGTGCTCTGCCGCGATCAGAAAGTCCTTGTCGTCGTGGCGTCCCGAGATCGGAATGCACATCGCCAGCACCACGCCCGCAAGCGTCGCGTGAACGCCCGCCGAGTGCATCGCCAGCCACAGAAACACGCCCATCACCAAGTAGGGCAGAAGCCGCCGCACGCCCAGCACGTTCAGCGCCGTCAGCGAAAGCACAATCCCCGCGACCGGAAGCAGACCAAGCAGCGACGTATGGCTCGAATAAAAGACCGCGATCACCACGACCGCACCGAGATCATCGGCGATCGCCAGCGCCGTCACGAACACCTTGGCTCCGAGCGGAACCCGTCGTCCAAGCAGCGCCATCACACCGACCGTAAAGGCAATGTCCGTCGCGGTGGGAATGCCAAAGCCACGAGCCAGCGGCGTTCCGTGCGTAAAGCCCAAAAAGATCAGCGCCGGAACCAGCATGCCGCCCAGCGCCGAAACGACCGGCAGCGCCGCTTTCCGAATCGACGCCAGCTCGCCTTGCAAAAGCTCGCGCTTGATCTCAAGACCGACGACCAGGAAGAACACCGCCATCAAGCCATCGTTGATCCAGTCTTGCAGAGGCAGCGACAGCGCAAAGCGATGAACCCGCAATTCCATCCGCAGCGACCACAGCTTGGCAAACGCAGCGTGCCACGGGCTGTTCGCGACAAGCAGCGCAACGACCGTGCTGATGATGAGCACCACGCCCGACGCCGCTTCCGCCCGAATGAAGCGCAGAAACGAACTTTGCAAACGCCGCCGAAAGCTCTGCCGCTGTCCGGGCTGAACGGGAGATGAAGACGGGCGGGCCGGATCGCTCATGGCCTTACCGTAGTCGAGTCACCTTCGGTCTGCCGCTATTTCTTGGCCTGGCGACGGAACACTTTGGTGAGCGCAGCCACCGTCTTGCCGTTTTCATCCAGCTCTGCGCGATCAGCGACGGCGAATACCACCTTGTCGCGCTGAAGTGCCAGCCACGTTCCACACTCACCGGCCCACTGCGCGGCACTGCGAACCCCGGACGACGCGGCATCCCGGCTGCCGTATTCGCACAGCAGCACGGACATCTTGTCGATGGTGCCTTGCTGACAGCGCTTGGCTTGCATCACGCTCGCATCGGCATCGACAAACTCCGAGACACTGCGGCCCGCGTCTTTGAACGCAGCCAGCTCTGCGGAGATGCCTTTTTTACCGCAGCCGCTCACAAGCGGCAGGGCGACCCACAGACCAACGGCAAGGAACAAACGCGTCTTCATTGGCACTCGTCATCATATGACACTCCAGGCTGCGCTGGCTACGGGCGAGACAGGAGCGCAGCAGACACCGGACCGACCGCCACAGGTTCGCGCCCACATCGGGCCCCAGCGCGTCAGGTCAGCCAGCCGGGCAAGCGCTTGCGCAGAAGCATGTCCAGGCCCAGCACGCGTCCCGATGCCACCAGCGACAGCGAAACCAGGGACAGCACCAGCAAGATCGTTGCACTGTCAAACAGCCGCGATCCCAACAGCAGCCCACCGAGCAGATAGCCAATGAGCGCCACCAAGGCCACAGGCCGCGCCAGCAGCCCCAGTCCCAAGCACAGCCCGAGCACCAGCAGCCCGGTACACGTCGCCACGCTGTAGAACATCGGGTGCCGCAAGATCAGCTCCGCCGCTTGCGCTTGCACAAACACACCGTGCTCTCCGCTGCGCACCGATTCCAAGTGACGAATCACCAGCGGCTGCTGAAGCCAGCCCGCTGCGATCTGCTGCATCGCTTGCGCCAGCATGAACTGACCGGCTCCAACCCGTAGCGGCACGAGCACCGCAACCTTTGCATCCCACATCCAGCGAGGACACTAGCACAAAAACTTGGCAGACCCGGCTATGCACCGTAGGTATTTGTCCTACATCAAGGAACCGACATGCCGAACCCACAGCGGATCAAGCTTCCTCTTCGATCTTCAAATCCAGCGCTGATGATGATGGCGTCGCGGCGGCCCACAACGGCTTCGGCGGCGCTCGACACGCTGCTTCAGCGCGCCCGGCAGCTCTGCAATGAAGGAATCGAGCCTCGGCTGCCGATCGATCGCTGTCTGATGGCGCTCGGACCGGTGCTGACGTTTGTAGCCAACGAACCGGCGCTGCATGCCGAAGTGGCGCTGTCTCGCGAGATGTGTGGCGCTGTGCTGCGCATCGCGGAAGAGCTCCAAGGCAAGACCCCGCTGGCGGCCAAGCTGCGCGCACCGCTCACGATTGTGGCACCGCAGTCACCAAGGCACGGAGAGACGCTGCGAACGAGCGCACTTTTGCTGGAAGCGTATCGGGACTCGGTGCGTCGCGTGCTCAAAGGTCCAAGCAATGCCGGTCTGCGCGCGGAGTTTGGGCTGGGTAATTCGCTGTCGCTGTCCGATGGCAAGCAGATCGCGGATGGCATCGCTCGGTTTTTGCTGGCCGCACAGCGCTTTCCCGACTGCATCGGGTCCGCCGGACTTCAGCCTGCGCAGCTGATCGGGCTGGCCGCGCAAGAGCGGGTGCTGCGAGCCCTGGAAGCCGATGCCGAGCGACAATCGACGGCGCAAGACTCGCGCTACCGTCAGCGAGTGCTGCACCTGGCGCTGGAATACTTTCTGGAACGCTTCCAAGCCGCGCTGCACCTTCACCTGTCGCAAAAGCAGAGCCGTCTGACCGAAGGCCTGTCGCTGCTGCCGAGTCAGACCCAGCGTCCGCTGTCGCGTCCTCGGTCCGGGCTCGCAAGCTGCCAAGTCACCGAGAGCGGTCGCCTGATCTTTTCGTAACGTCGCAGCGCGTCCATCCGCGCGCTGGACAGCCAAGCGCTTCGTGTTAGCTGGCCTGGGCGGCGTGACTGGCTGACAGAAGCGGCCACGAGATGCGAAAGCGCGTTCCGATTCCGGGTCGGCTCTCGACGTGGATTTGACCGCCCATCTCTTCGACGATCTGCTTGGAGATCGCGAGCCCAAGGCCCGTGCCCTTCTTTTTGGTCGTGAAGAACGGATCGAAGATGTGCGCGAGGTTGCTCGGTTCGATACCGACGCCGTTGTCAGCGACCTCGACGATGGCGCGACCGTCTTTTTCATCGAGCGCGAGCTTGACCTCGTTGCGCTCCATCGGACGATCGGGCAGCGCTTGCAGCGCGTTTAACACCAAGTTGAGCAGCACCTGTCCGACGCGCGTCGCCGATCCATAAATCCGAGGCTTGGCCGACTGCGCAATCAGCAGCCGGGCACGATGCGTCGCTTCCGATCTCGTCAGCCGCAGCACCGAGTGCAAGACATGAGACAGATCGACGGGCTCGCGATCGCCGGGCTCACTGCGCGACGACAGCAAGATGCTATCGGCAATGTCGATGAGTCGCTGCGCACCTTCTTCTGCATCGACCAGCGCGGCCTCGACTTCCTGAAGCGAACCGCCGCTCTTGCCCGCTTGCGCGCCCATCGCATCGTGCAGCGCCCGTCGCGCAAACTGCACATTCGCCGACACAATCGACAGCGGAGTCCGCAGCTCGTGACCGATGCTGGCCGTCAGAACCCCGAGCGCATACAGCCGCTCGCTCTGCGCGATCCGAATTTGCAGCTCTTGCACCGTGACTTTGAGTCGATAGCGCTCGACCGCATCACGCAGCGTGACCAGCAGCTCTTCGGCATTCCACGGCTTGTGGAGATAGCGACTGACATGGCCTCGGTTGATCGCCGCAATCGCCGCTTGTAAGTCGGAATACGCAGTCACCAGCATGCGCACGATGTCGGGATGACTGGCTTGGACGCGCTCGCACAGATCGATGCCGCTCATCCCGGGCATGCGCTGATCGGCCATCAGCACCGCGATGTCGGGATTTTGCACGATGAGCTGAAGCGCTTCGTCCCCGCTCTTGGCCACGACCACTTCATAGGTCGGCTCAGCGATGGCACGGAAAGCCAGCAGGTTTGCGCGATCGTCGTCTACATACAGGACCACCGCGCGACGCTCACCGCTCTGCGTGGGCTTTTGGCTCTTCATGCCGCCGCTCCTTGCTTGCTGCTCGTACTGCTCTGCGCGATCGGACCGGACACCGGCAGATCGACGATAAAGGCGGCGCCTCGACCTTGTACGCTTCCGACGCGAAGTGAGCCGCCGTGCGCTTCGATGATCTGCCTGGATAGATACAGTCCCAAGCCGGTTCCTTCTCCAGGCGCTCGCGTGGTGAAAAATGGGTCGAAGATCCGCTCTCGATTTTCGATCGGAACACCCGGACCTTCGTCGGAAACCACCAGCGAGAGCATGTCGCGATCCGTCTCTGACAGCGTGAGCGAGATCCGTCCACCCATCGGACTGGCGCGCACCGCGTTGTCGAGCAGGTTCAAGAACACCTGATTGATCTGCCGAGGCCGCGCCACGATGAGCCGCTCGGTCCGAAAGTCGCGAACGATCTGAATCGACGATCCGCGCAGACGATCCGCCAGCAGTCGCAGCGTCGTATCGAGCCCTTTTTGAACATCGAACAGCGACAGACCTTCCCCGTCAGCGGGCCGGGCATGCTCGGTGAGCGCGGTCGTGATCTCGGAAATCCGTCCCACGCACTCTTCCATCATGTCGAGGATTTCCGCTTGCAGCGTCGGACTCATCTCATCGCGCTTGCGCAGCGCGGCGGCCCCCGTGTTGATGGCGTTTAGCGGGTTTTTGATCTCGTGCGCAACACCGGCAGCCAGCGTTCCCACCGCCGCCAGTCGCGCGGCATTGGCCACCTGCGCGGTCAGTCGTCGCAGCTTAAGCTGAACCGCCACTCGCATCAGCAGCTCGCGCGGGCTAAACGGCTTGACCAAGTAATCGTCGGCACCGTGGCTGAAGCCTTCCAGCGTTTCGTCGATGCCACTGCGCGCGGTCAGCAGGATCACCGGCAGCGTTCGCGTTCGCAGATCACGCTTTACCTGCTGACACAGCTCGATGCCGGACATCTGCGGCATCATCACGTCGGCGAGCACCAAGTCGGGCATCCGCTCGTGAATGCTATCGAGCGCCGCTTTGCCATCGCAGGCGACGGTGACGCTGTAATACGGCGCGAGCAGCTCTTGCAGGAACTTGCGCAGATCGATGTTGTCTTCGGCGATCAGAACGTGCGCGCGACTGAAGCCTCCGCCCATTGCCAGCACCGGAATCGCTTGGCTGGAGTTGCCCTTGTGTGCCGGTTCCAGTCGCGGATCGAGCGCACCATCGACGTGAACCAGCGCTTGCTGGGCACTGCCGGGACGCAGCAGCTCGCTCTGTGGGCTCGACGGAGGCTGTGACGGAGAATCAATCAGCTCATCGCGCAGGTGCTCGTTGCCAAGCTGGAGCCGAACGATAAACGTCGCACCTTCACCGGGCTTGCTCGTCACCGAAACGGTTCCGCCGTGCAGCTCGACCAGCTCTTTGACCAGCGCGAGTCCGATGCCTGCGCCGCCTTGCTTGCGACCAGCGGACTCTACGCGACGGAAGCGCTCGAAGATGTAGGCTTGTTCGTTTTCGGGAATGCCTTGGCCACTGTCGCGGATTTCGATCTCAACCGAGCCGGTCAGATAGCGCAGCTCGACGTGAATCAGTCCGCCTCGCTCGGTAAACTTCAGCGCATTGCCGAGCAGGTTGGTCAGCACGACTTCCAGCTTTTCGCTGTCGCCCATCAGCGAACCGGGAGGATCTTCGACGGGAACGGCTAGCTCTAGCTTGATGCCCATGCTGTCGGCTGCCGGTTGAAACGCCGCGACCACGCTTTGCAGAAGCTGCGCCATGTCCAGGTTGATGACGCGCAGACGCAGCTGTCCGGCTTCTAGGCGCGCCAGATCGAGCAGTCCATCAATCAGCCGATGCAGTCGCAGACCGTTGCGCAGCACCACCTGGAGCGCGTTGCGATGCACGTCGGGCAGACCGCTGCGAGACAGCATCTCCTCAATCGGCGCGGTGATGAGCGCGAGCGGCGTACGTAGCTCATGCGAGATGTTGGTAAAGAACTGGTTCTTCAGTCGGTCCAGCTCTTGGATGCGCTCAATCGAGGTCTGAAGCTCTGCGCTCGTGCGGGACAGCGCCGACTTGGCTTCCCATTCCCGGTGCGCTTGGTTGTAACGCATCGCGTTGGCAGCGACGGCAATGATGCTGGTCAGCACCAAAAAGTAGAGGTTGTTAAAAAACGGTCCGTACAGGCTCGGGTGTCCCCACAGCGCGGGCACGAGCCACAGCAAAAGCACCATCACACAGACGCCCATCGCTTGCCGCGCGCTCCACACGTAGACCAGGCCTGCGCCCAAGATGCACAGGTTCAGTCCCGCGTAATACGGCGAGCTGGACGCTTCTCCGAGTCGCAGGATCATCAGCTCAATGGCGCCGGTACAAGCCAAGATCACAATCGAGATGAGGACGTAGCTGTGACGACGCAGGCTGCGCAGCCGTGACAGACCCAAGATGCCGAGCGACACCAAGGCCGCGAGCGCCCGCAGGACCAGAAATTCTCCGACGAACTGACGATTGGTAAGCAGATCAAGCAACAGTCCCGCTGGCATCAGCACTGCGCAGAGGATGCAGGTCAGCCGTACCGCCGCGTAGTTGTAGTCTTGAAGGTAGGACTTGAAGTCAGCGGTCATTTCTGGATGAAGAGAAAGAGGTTCACGCCGAGCGGTTCAGACTCGACACGAACCTGCGCCGGAGCTGGCCGCAGCAGCTTGGCTTTGTCGAGCAGCTGCTGGCGGTTGCGATGAATCAGGAACCACTCCGCAAAGTACTCCATGAAGTAGCGCGTGGGATTGGATTGATCGACATTGCCAATCAGAAGCTGGCCACCCTCTTCGGCGCCTTCATACAGAGCGGACAAGAGCGCGACAAAGCTGCGATCCGATAGGTAATCAAAAAGTCCCGCACTGTAGATAAGCTGTCGAGCGCCCATCGTGTAGCCGAGCCGACCACCGCACAGCAGCCGACGCACGGACTCGCGAACAAAGTGAATCTGCGCGCCGGTCTTTTCCGCCAGCGGAATCAAGCGTCGCTCGCAGTAGCTGATCGCACGCACATCTTGATCGATCAGCATCACATCGAGCATCGGTCCAAGGTGCGGCTCTTGCTCAAGTAGGTGTTCAATCTCACGCGCGGGACCGCTGCCCACCGATGCGATCCGCGTCCGACCTTTGCCCGTCGCAGAGTAGCTGCGAACAGCCTGGCGGATCCTGTCTTGCAAAAACGAGATGCGGTTGATGTTGGCGCGCGCTGCGACCTCGCTGGTCGTACACATGTGCAGCACCTTGCCAAACAGGCTGCCACCTTCCGACGCGGTCGGACGATAGAGCATGTTCATCATCTCGTAGTCGCCCGCGTACCCAAGTGGCTTCTTGAGCGCTCGCTTCACAAACGGTGCCTGCATAAACAGCTCACCCAGGTGATGCTGCGCATAGGCACGATGTGCGGCGTGCTCGTCATCGCTTAGGCCACCGAGCATTCCGCCCATCTGATGACTGGCGGTCTGCACACGCTGGATGATGCGCGGCCCGACTTCGCCGAGGTACTGCGCGCAGATTTGATCGTGCGTGTACAGATCCTCACTATCGAGCGCGGCTTCTTCCTGATCGAGAAACGATCGCATCCGCTCCAGGTAGTTGCGCAGATCCGACACCCACTCTTTGAACGCGGGCAGGATGCGGCTGGCATCCGCGACCCGCTCGGCCTGATCGCAGCGCGCCGCAAAGCGATAGCGCGTCTGACGTTCGTACAGCAGCGGCAGATCGACGACGCCTTTTTTGATCTGAAGCCCGATCACCAAGTCGTCGCCATCGACTTGGACATGACGCACCACGGAGTCGCTGTGACAGATGACTTCGCCACTTTGCAGCGAGACGTGAACCGAGAGCAGCCAGTCATCGACCTCGATCGTTCCCTGTCGCAGCGCACCGGGAAGACGCACACACAGGCCTCCCATCGACAGGTTTTCGACCAGCCCGCTGAGCACTTGAAAGCGCGGATGCCACGCCGTGCAAGCGATCGGCCCGACGCCAAACTCGCTGGCCAGGTGACGTAACGCGCGTAACTTATGGCTCGTGCGGACAGCCCTCTCCTCTTGCGCCACGGCGAGCACGGTCATTTCTAAAGCCCCAAAAGCTGCGTGAGTTGGTTGATATCGAGCGGCTTACGGAGGCAAGCAGTGGCCCCCGCCTTCTTGAAGGCAGATTCAAGCATGTCGTCGAGGCGACCCGTGAGTGCGATGATCGCGATCTCCGACGTGGCGGGGTTTTGACGAATTTGGCGACAGACTTCGACGCCGTCCATTCCCGGCATCATCGCGTCGAGCAGCACCGCATCAGGACGATCGGTACCGATCTTCAGAAGACCTTCGACGGGGCCTTCTGCCATCTCGACATCAAGTTCCGGGAAGTTTTGCTTGAGCTGCCGCTTGGTCGATCGCAAAAACGTCGCATCGTCGTCGATGAGAAGCATGCGCCGTGCTTGCGGCAGCAGCGATCGCGGAACCGGCATCTGGTGATTGCGCAGAAACTCGACGAGGACGCTTGGCTCTACGCGCCGATGCCCGCCCGGCGTTCGGAACGCTGGCAAGAGCCCTTTGTCGATCCACGACAGCACCGTGGAGGGGCTCACCCCGATGAGATCTGCGACTGCGTGCGAAGTAAGGAATGCGTTACTGACCGCCATTACGCAACAAACCGCCCTTTCTGATCCTGCCCGTCTGTTCCAAGCGGTGTCAAGGTGATGGCCGAGGACGGCGCAGCAAGTCTCGGGAGAAGCTTTGGCGACAACTTTGTCCGCATCATTAGCCCGCGCATCGAAAGGTTCAAATTTCCGTCAGCACAAACCGCCAAAAGGCCAGCGCTCGACTCGCTTGCACACGCGCAGAGCCTTCTACCTTCCCGGACATGGAGTAAAACCAAGCCCCATGAGCTGGCTCCTTTTGTTCTTCGGCATCGTCCTTGAGGTCTGCGGCACTACTTGTATGAAGTTCTCGAACGGCTTTACGCGCGTCGTTCCGTCCGTCGCGATGATTCTGCTCTACATGTCGAGCCTGGGTCTGCTGACGCTGGCGCTCAAACAGATTCCGCTCAACGTCGCGTATGCGATCTGGTCGGGAATGGGCACGCTGCTCGTCGTGATCTTGGGCGTGGTGTTTTTCCATGAAGCGACCTCGATCCCGAAGCTGGCGTCGATCCTTCTCATCATCTTGGGCGTCATTGGCGTCCGATTGAGCGGCTGATCATCAAGCTACGTTCCGACGCTGCGCAGCGATTCCAGCGCCTCTTTGGTATCAACATCCACCGTCACAGCATCGTCGCGCATGGGCAGAAGACACAAGCGATCGACAAAGCGCTGCTGTAAAGCCCGAGCGCCAGCGTCTCCCGACAGCTCTTTCATCATCGGAAAGAAGCGCGCCGCCCACAGCACCGGATTGCCGCGATGGCCTGCAAACGTCGGAACGATGATCTCGCGACCGTCGCTGGGATCAAACGCCGCGAGCAGTGACTCGATGTGCTCGCGTCGAATCTTGGGCATGTCCCCGAGGCAGATCAGCGCGCCATCAGTGCTGCTATCTAGCTGCGTCAGTCCGACACGCAGCGACGAGCTAAGACCTTCCGCAAAACATGGATTGTCCGCAAACACCACCCGTCGCCCACTGAGCGCTGCACGGACTTGTTCGGACTGATGCCCGGTCACCACCACGATCGGACGAACGCCGGTCGCAAGCAGCTCATCGACGGTGTGACAGACCAGCGGCTTTCCGTCGAGCACTTCGAGCAGCTTGTTGCGCTCGCCCATTCGCTGCGACCGTCCCGCCGCCAGCACCACCGCCGCAACCTGAGGCGGAAGCACCGGCTGCGCACGCGGCGTCGGACGCCACGGACCTTCGTGCAGCAGCCCACCGACGCCCAGATCCATCACATCCGCGCGGCTCACCGTCAGCCCGGCACACAGCCGTTCCAGCACGAAGTCAAAACCGGACCGTCGCAGCGATCGCGCACAGCCCGGCACACCGAGCACGCTCATCTGACCGATTCGTCCGATCAGCAGCAAGTTGCCCGGATCGACCGGCATGCCCAGGTGAATGATCTCGCCGCCGAGCTGCTCGATCGCCGACGGAATGACATCGCGACGATCGACGATCGCCGACGCACCCAAGATCAAGACCAGCGAACAGCCCGTCGCACAGAGCGCAGCCAGTGCTTCCGCGATCGAGGACTCGCAGTGCTTGGTCCGTCTTTCGTCGCTGATGACGCTTCCCAAGCGATCTGCACGAACGCGCTGCGCCGCTGCCGCGCGATCGAGCAGCGCATCGGGCAAGCCCGGTGTCGTCGTCAGAATCAAGCCAATCCGACGCGGCACAAACGGTAGGATCCGAATCAGTTGCTGCATCGCTGCCACTTGAGCAATGCCACACGCTGACGAAAGCAGCTCCGACGGAACCGCAAACGGAATGATCTTGATCGTCGCCACCATGTCATCGGGCCGCACCACCGAATACAGCGGCAGCGTCGCCAGCGTCAGATCCGGCGACAGGTGATTGAGCGCACGCGCACGCTCGACATCGATCCACAAAAGCCCCGCGTGCTCGGCAAACAGGTTGCAGCGCCCGGTGGCAGCCTCCGCGACGCGAACCCCAGCCCCGCGCACCGAATCAGCCAGCATCGCTGCGGCTTCATCTTCGTCGCGATCGCCCGCATCTAGCTGCGCAGCCCACACCGTCTGATGTCCGTCACCGCGCAGCGCCGCTACATCGAGATCGCTCAGTCGTCGGCCTTTTTTGAACACCTGGTTGCCGGACAGACGCAGCGTGTGCGCCAGGATCAGCCCTTCGGCGGTCGCAAGCTGACCGAACTTCATGGGCACTCTCGACGAAGCACAGAGATAAGCTGCGCCAGGATGGACACCGCAATCTCCGCCGGAGAGCGCGCACCGATCCGCAGCCCAATCGGACCCTGAATGCGCGAAAGCGAATCGTCGGAAAAGCCCTGCTCACGAAGCCGCTGAAGCCGCGTCGCGTGGGTCTTTCCGCTGCCGAGCGCACCGATATAAAACGCCTCGCTGCGCAGTGCGATGGCCAGCGGCGGCTCATCCAGCTTGGGATCGTGCGTCAGCGTCACCAGCGCGGTCCGACGATCAAGTCCAAGTCGCTCCAGCGCGGGCTCGGGCCACTCTTTGCAGAGCGTCACCGACGGAAAGCGTGACTCTGTCGCAAACGCCGTGCGTGGATCGATGACCGTCACGTCGAGATCGCACTGCATCGCCATCTGAGAGAGCGGCTGCGCGGTATGAACGGCTCCGACGATGAGCAGTCGCAGCGCAGGCAAAAGTGGCCACAAAAAGAAGCGTTGTCCGTCGGAAAGCTCGACATCGGATGCAGCATCGCGCGCAAACGCGTCCCGACACGCGCTCGCCAGCGTCGCAGGAATCGATGCCATCGACGCGGCTTGATCAGGATGATCCAGCACCTGTTGCTGACCCGTTGCCAGTGAAGTCACCACCACAAGAGGCTGTCGTCGCGCAAGCGCAGTGACGAGACGCTGAAGCTGCTCGGGATCGGCGCGCTCGACCCAGACTTCGACGCGGCCCCCACAAGCCAGACCGACTTCCCACGCCATGTCTTGGGTGACACCGAACGACAGAAGCTGTGAAACTCCGTCGGACATGGTCTTTTGGGCAGCGGCAATCACGGCGCCTTCGATGCAGCCACCCGACACCGATCCGACGAAGTCGCCGCTGTCGCAGATCACGAGCAAGCTGCCCGCCTGCCGAGGTGACGATCCCCAGGTTTTGACGACGGTGGCAATCGCGACACGGTGACCGGACTGACACCAAGAAAGACCTACCGACAGAAGCGGAGCGGACTCGTGTGGCATGACGGGCTGTCCTCGCAGAGGCGCAGCTTAGGCAATCGCTCGCATGCGTGTCCATCACCGACCGAATCGCACCGCATCCCTTTCGTGCGATAGTGCGCGCCATGATCGCAGCGCCGCTCGACTTCTACGCTCGACGCGCAGACTTTCCGGCCCTTTCACACCATGCGGCCCACAGTGGCGACAGAAGGCCGCTGATCTATCTGGATCACGCAGCGACGAGCCAAAAGCCGCAGGTGGTGCTCGATCGGCTGATGTCGGCGTACATCGAGCGCTGTGCCAACGTCCATCGTGGAGTGTATGCGCAGAGCGAAGCAGCGACGCGCGACTTTGAAGGGGTTCGTCGTCAGATCGCTGCGCTGATCGATGCGCCCGATTCGCAGTCGGTGGTGTTTACCAAAGGCACAACCGAATCGATGAACCTGCTCGCGTACAGCTTGGGACAGTGCGTTGTGCAGCCCGGCGATGAAGTGCTGGTGACGCAGCTTGAACATCACAGCAACTTCCTTCCGTGGCAGGAGCTGGCGCGCTCACGCGGTGCCAAGCTGGTGGTCGCGCAGGTCGATGAACACGGAAGGCTGTCTCCGCACGCGATCGCGCAAAAGCTCAGCACAAAGACCAAGCTGCTGGCCTGTACGCACGCATCGAATGTGACCGGCGAGCTGATCGACGTACGCAGCATCTGTCAGCTCGCCAAGCAGCACGGAACCATCACGATCATCGACGGAGCCCAAGCGACTGCGCACCTTCCTGTGTCCGTTCGCGAGCTGGGCTGTGACTTCTACTGTTTTTCCGCACACAAGATGCTGGGACCGTTTGGAGTCGGAATCTTGTGGGGACGCGCAGCACTTCTGCGGACGCTTCCGGCATGGCAGACCGGCGGTGGCATGGTGCTATCGGTCCGCGAGACAGAGAGCGATCATCAGTCGATTCCTCATCGCTTTGAAGCAGGAACACCAGCCGTTGCGGAAGTGATCGCGCTGGGTGCCGCCGTCGAGTATCTGCAAGGAATCGGTCTGTCTGTGATCGCCGCGCAGGAAGAAATCCTACGGACAGAGACACGAGCCAGGCTGCGTCAGGTTCCCGGTCTGCGACTGATCGGTCCAGAAGGACCGGGAGTGCCAGTGATCTCGTTTGTTCTCGACGGAGTACATCCTCACGATGTCGCGACCGCACTGGCCGCAGAAGGCATTGCAGTGCGCGCAGGACTGCACTGTGCAGAGCCCCTGTTTGCCGCGATGGGAGTCCGTGGCAGCGTGCGAGTCTCTCTGTCTTTTGTAAACACAATCGAAGAAATCGAGACGCTGTGCAGCGCGCTGGTTCGGATCGGAGCGCTGTTCCGATGAACGAAGCACTGGCCAAGCTGTATCAGGAAGTGATCCTGACGCACCATCGCAAGCCACATCACTTTGGTCCACTTCCCGACGCGACGCAGCAGGTTCGCTTGGTCAATCCGCTCTGTGGTGATGAAGTGACGATCGCTGTACGCATCGATCAGGACACGATCGCTGCGTGTCACTTTGACGGCTATGGCTGCGCACTGTGTCGTGCTTCCGCGTCGCTGCTCACGCTCTCTGTTCGGGGCCAGTCGCTTGAAGCGGTGCGCGCACTGGGTCACACGCTGCTGACATTCCTACAGGCGGATCCAGCATCCCAGACACCGGAAGGAATCGGCGATCTGATCGCGCTCTGCGGAGTCCGAGAACATCCATCCCGCCGTCGCTGTGCCACACTCCCTTGGGAAGCGCTGCTGACGATCGTAGATGACGCAACGGAATGAACATGCAGTGCAGCTGCGCAGGCTGCGCTTAGTACGAAAGCTGAATGCCAAGCTGAAGTCGCAGTGGCTGCTGACGCGCGCGAACCTGACCGTAGCTTGGCACATCGCGCACTTCGATCTCGGTCGGAGCATCCAAGTTAAAGACATTGAACAGATCCGCGCTGATCTGTAGATGCACTTTCTGAAGCAGAGAGTAAAGATCGTACGCGATGCGCAGATCCGTGGTCAGCACCGACGGTGTTCGTACTTCTGCAATCGCAGAGACATCGTTCGGATTTTGTCCCGGATCCGTTCCGCTCGGCGATCTGCGATTGGTGTAGTCGCCTTCGTTTTGGTTGAAGAAGCGCTTCGTTCGCGGGGCTCCGCTTTGGAAGTTTAGGAAGGCTCCGGCCAGAAATCCTTTGTAGCTATACGATGCGCGCAGCTTCAGGTTGTGGCGACGGTCTTCAGGCAAGAAGCCATCGTAAAAAAGAGTCATCCTGGGGTTGTAATATTGTCCCAGCGCTTGACTCCCAGACACCTGGGCAAACTGCTCTGCTCCGGGTCCGTACAAAAAGGACAGCGTGTAGGCCAGTGCCAGATCCCATTCCTGACGCGGTCGAGACTCGAAGATGAAGTCGATTCCGTGATAGGTACGCCAGTTTTCATCGGGTCGGGAATACTGAAAGATCTGACGAGAAATTCCATCGACGTGATCGATGACGCGCGTTCCGGTCGGATCCCAGATCTGGTTGACTTCGATGCTGTCCCAGATGTTGCTGACCTTTTTGTAGGTGTAGTCCACGCTCGCGACAGAGTTTTCTAGGATCTCTCTGCGCAGAGACAGCGTCACTTCATCGGTATGTGGTGTGTTTCCGCGTGGATCCAGCTTGAATCCTTCTGCGCCACCGGACGTTCGCAGCGGCACAAAGTCTTTCTTGTCCGCATCCCAGCGCAGCGTCGTGGAAGTCGGTGTGATGTCCGCATACGCAGCCGCCAGCAGAGACAGCACTTCATTCGATCTTCCGTAGTACGCGGTAAACAGGGTCTTTCCGTCTTGCGTCAGATCCAGAAGGACTCCGATGCGCGGACCGAAACCAAACAGACTGCTGACCTCTTGTCCCAGGCTGTTTTGCGTGCGTCCGTAGTCGAAACGGAAGCCCGGATTGATGCGCAAAAAGGACGTGATCTGCCAGCGATCTTGCGCAAATGCACCGACGGAAAATCCGACCTGGGCATTGGAAAATGCCGGAGAGTCCGTGCGCAGGTTACAGCCTTGGGTCTGTCCGATCTCTGGAAGACACAGACCGCGCTCTCCGGGTCCGCCTCCGATGTCGCTATACGAGCTTCCGCCCGGAACGGACTGATCAAAGGAGTGATAGATCACGCGCGACTGGATTCCGAACTTTGCTTCATGTCGTCCGAGCCACTTTCCACGCACCGATACCGACGGATCAAACTGAAACGTATAGCGCTTATCAAACGTCACAGAGCCGCCCTGATACCAGTAGGTTCCATCGTCTCCGTTGTAGTGCTGGGGACGATCTGGATCGTAGATATCGTTGGCCGCAGAAAAGCGTCCCATGCCGCGATAGGAAGAGGAATCCACCGATCCAAAGTAGCCCTGTGGACCGACATCTACCGTCGAGTACTGGAATCCGACTTGCAGGTTGGTGTTCACCTTTTCGCTGTGGAAATAGTCCCACTGCACGATCGAAAAGACACCACCTTGGCGCTGATAATCTTCCGCGACTCCCAAGCGCAGGTTGTCTTGGTTGATGTTCTGAAAGGAGGCCGGATCTGCCGACACAGACAGCGTCAAGCGATGTTTCGCCGACGGTGAATAAGTCAGCTTCAGCCTGGTTAGGAATCGATCCGACAACAGAGAAGGGGACTGGACTCCTAACGTAGGACCAATCGGTTGGGAGGACTCCCTTCGCAGATATTCAAACGACAGATTGACCCACAGCTTGTTTTTGACGATCGGTCCACCGACGTTCACCGTCGTCTGATACGTAGACTGTGGCGGCCGCGCGATCCGCAGAAACGGACGACTCCCTTGATAGACCTGCGTACCAAACTGCTGACCCACAGACAGCGCTTGGTGATTCACAAACTGCGATGCGTTGATCTTCCACTCGTTGCTGCCCGCCGTCGTAACCAGGTTGATGGTGCCGCCAAGCGAGTTGTACTGTGCCTCGGCACCGCCTGTCATGACCTCGATCGATTCCACCGAGTCGAAGTTGATGTTGGCGGAAAAGGTATTGGTCACCGGATCCGTGATGTCGAGTCCGTCCACCAAGTAGCGATTGTGGGAATCCATCGCGCCCTTGATGTTGGGATTGCCACCACCCGACACACCGGCGACTTGCTGCACGATGTCTTGATACCGTCGCGAGGTCGCAATCCGCGCCTGCTGATCGGCGGACAGCACGGTTCCCGTTTGGGTCGTATCAGGCCGCGTCATCTTGCGCTCTTCGACGATGACCTTGGTCGATTCGCTCAGCTCTTCAATGCTCCAGGCAATGCTCAGCGGAAATGACTCGCCTTGACGGATGACCACCTTGCGACGCAGCGGTCTGGCCCCTTCATACGACAGCTCGACATCGTAGGAACCGGGCGGTAGCGATCCAACCTGATAACTGCCATCCTCGTCGGTCAGAACCCGTCGCGGTCCGCCAATCAAGCGCTTGCTGCTGACCGTGATGCGTGCGCCCGGCAGCGGAGCGGATGAAGCCTTGTCCGTCACCACTCCGTACAGACGACCATCTTGTTCACCGACGGCGGACGCAGACAGCGGAACCACAACAGCCAGCGGGACAAACCACAGGGAAAGTGCTCTGCGCATGATGGTTACCGAGACGCTGCGGAAGGTTGCGGGCAGTACACGACTTCTCCGGTGTCGGTGATGCGAAGTGGATCCACTTCCGCGATCGACTTTTCAAAGCCCAGGGTTGGATCGTGAGGCTCGAAGGAAAAGACCTGACAGATCGGCGAATAACCCGTCTCTCCGCGACGAAATTCCAGTAGGTCAAAGCCCATTCCGAGCGACCCCGGAACCACTTGACCCGACGAGGAATCCCACACGCGCACCGGAAACAGAATTCGCTGCGTCGCCATGCGAGTTGTTCCCGGCGGCGACAGCGGCGCAATCGGAATCACACCTCCGTCGAGATAGCCGGTCAAATACTGATTGAACCAGCCAAAGCGCTGCGGCCCAAGCTGCGTCGTTTTATCGAGCATTCCGTCAGGAAACAGAACCTCTGCGGCTGGATCGATCAGAATCCACAACAGATAGCGTCCGCTCGGGCGTCCCGTCGTCGCAAGACCCACCGAACCTTCCGGCGGCGGCACCCGTGAAAGCGAGACATCGTCGCGTCCAATCAGATCCTCTTCGCTCTTGGAGTCCTGACAGCGATTGCTCAGCGACGAAACAGTAACCTCACGGACCACGGGAACATAAGCGGTCTGTCCCGGCGGATCACTTTCCGTCGGCAGCGCAGTAAAGATGTTGCCCTGGCGATCCTGACGAAGCGCATCTCTGCGACGAGCTTCCTGATCATAGACATATCCCGACGGAGCCACGCAGCGTGCGCTGTCCTGTCCATCGGGAGTCTGCATCGGATCAAAGTGATACCCAAGCGGCAGCGACAGCTTCGACAGATCGAGCGGATCGCTGGCTTTGGCCTGCTCGCCGGTAAGACGCAGCGGATAGTATGCGACGGTCAGTCCGCGTGCATACGCCGTCACGTATTGAAACCGACCACTGCCGGGACGCTTGGGATCGCCGCCTTCGCCCAGATACGGCGCGGGAAATCGAATCGGATCGACGGCCCCCGCACTATAGGAACCACTGCGTCGCTCGAACGGATTGCATGCGAGCCCACCCAGCAGAAGAACAAGCACAAGCGCGCCAGAACGGAAACGGCTCGTCGTGGTGACAGGCATCAGAAACTCCACTCTCTTCGGACCCACAGGGCACAGGCGGATAAGCGGCCAGAACATAGAGTGATGGCCACCGTCTATCAAGGACGAATTCCGTCTTCAGAAAGCTCTGATATCCTGAGCGTTATGGCTTCGCGGTTCCGACGGCTTGTTGTGCAGATCGCTTTGTGTGGTGTGGGTGCAATGGGCATCCTTCACACCGGGCTGGCTGCCGAGGACAAAAGCCCAGCAAAAGCGCCGACTCCAGCGGCTCGTGATGGTGGGGTTCGTGATGCAGGTGCGACGAGCGTTCCCGTACATCGCGATGGCTCAGCGACAGGCACACCAGACGGTGGAACAGCCCTGGCGGATCAAGGACTTGGCGACGGTGGACAGGATCTCAGCGTCGTTGATTTGACGCCGCCTCCACCGCCGATTGATCCCGAGCTGAAGGCCAAGCTCGAAGCGCTCGAAGCACAAAACGACCTGTTTTTGGACCAGATCGGCAACCGTCAGACGGTGCTCAAGAACGCGATCGTGACCGTCGGCAGCACGCTCGCGAGCGGCAGCGCGCCCACCGCGAACAGCGTCAAAGAGCTGTTTCGTGCCACCGGCGAAATGGTGGTCTCTCAAGTGCTCAAGCACGAAGGCTCGGTCTATTCGGTCAACTACACCAGCGACGGAAAGCGCTTGGTCACTGCCAGCTCGGATGGCACCGCGCGAATTTACGACACCACGACGTGGCAGATCGTCCAAACGCTGCAAGGCCACACCCAGGAAGTCACCCACGCAGCATTTTCCAGCGACGGAAAGCGCGTCGTAACAGCCAGCGCAGATCGCACCGCTCGCATTTGGGACGCGATCACCGGCAAGTGCCTTTTGACGCTGACGGGACACACCCAAGAGATCAACGTCGCAGCGTTTTCTCGCGACGGAAGCCGCGTTGTCACCGCCGGAGGCGACAACCAAGCAAGGATCTGGGATGCGCGCACCGGACGCTCGCTGGTAACGCTCAATGGTCACTCGGGCCCGGTGCTCTATGTCGCCATGTCTCCCGACGGAAGCCGCGTGGTCACAGGCAGCGCCGACGACACCGCTCGCATCTGGGACGCCTACGGAGGACGCTGCATCTTCATCCTGACCGGCCACAACGAAGACGTCACCTCCGCGATCTTTTCCCCGAACGGCAGTCGCGTGCTGACCGCCGGACGCGACAAAAAAGCGATCATTTGGGAAGCCTCGACGGGAAGAAGTCACCTAAACATCTTTGATCCCGACGACGGAGTTCGTACCGCCAGCTACTCGGCGGACGGACTGCGCGTACTGACATCCTCGACAAACCGGATCGCGCGCGTCTGGGATGCCATCTCGGGTCGAGCGCTGTACGTGCTAAAGGGTCACACCCAAGACATTCGCGCCGCCATCTTTTCGCCGGACATGTCGCGTGTAGCTACCGCATCTTCCGACGGAAACGTGCGCGTCTGGGATGTGCGCAGCGGTCGCTACGGTCAGATCTTCCAAAGCAAGTTCGAGCTAAACAGCGCGACGTTTTCTCCCGACGGAGGCCGCGTCGTCACCACCCACATCGATCACAATGCCCTACTGTGGAATGCCAAGACCGAGCGCAGCATGGCGCTCCTTTCGGGACACACCGCCGAGGTCAACTGGGGTGCGTTTTCTCCCAACGGTCAGCGCATCGCCACTGCGTCGAACGACAAGACCGCGCGCATCTGGGACGGAATGACGGGCCGTCCCGTCGGAACGCTGCTGGGTCATCAAGGTCCGGTGTTCCAGGTTGCGTACTCTCCCGACGGAACCAAGCTGTGTACGGCCAGCGCCGATCGCACCGCCAAGCTGTGGAACACCGCAAACCTCCAGCCTGTGGCGACGCTCTCGGGACACACCGGAGAAGTCCGCTCGTGTACGTTTTCTCCCGACGGAAGTCGCTTGGTGACTGCGAGCAGCGACGGAAACAGCCGTGTCTGGGACATCTCCAGTGGACAGACGCTGCTGACGCTGCAAGGACACAATCAGGACGTACTGGCGGCCACATATTCGCCCGGTGGAGCCCGCATCGCCACGGCATCTGCCGACGGAAACGTCATGGTCTGGGACGCGCGCACCGGCCAGGCACAGTGGAACCTACAAGGCCACGGAACCGTGGTTCGCTCCGTCGGATTTTCCCCGGATAGCAGCCTCCTTGCGTCGAGCGGCGACGATCACATGGCGCGCATCTGGGAAATCAAGACCGGAAAGCTGCTGCTCACCCTCGAAGACAAAGCAGGCGGCGTTCGCAGTGTCCAGTTTACACCCGACGGAACGCGCGTCATTTTGGCGGGCGGTGATGGCACGGCGCGAATCTTACTCGCCAGCGTCGATGGACTGCTTGGGTTCGGCTGTCGCGTCCTGCGTGGCACCGATCTGTATCCGGAGGTCACGAGCTACTGCGACCGCTTCCCCGATAGCAAATGAGCGCTGTCGCGTCCGATTTTTATCCCAAACGCTTCCGTCGCAGCGTGCATTGTCAAAGCTACAACTTGTGTCGGCACAAGGTTTGGCGATAGCTTCTCTGCGGTCACTCCTCGCCGAAGGTCAGGCCAGCGTAAGCCATGCCGAGCACGAAGCCCAAGCCACAGTCGCAGCCACCATCGCACGAGCCGCCACTTCTTGTCGAAGCGCCGCTCCCGCCACCCGTCGCAGAGCCCGATGCAATCGTCATCCGAGGAGCCAGCGAGCACAACCTGCAAATCGACTACTTGGAAGTTCCCAAGAAGCGACTGGTGGTCTTTACCGGCGTGTCAGGCTCGGGAAAGTCGTCGCTGGCGTTCGATACGATCTATGCCGAAGGACAGCGTCGCTACGTCGAGTCCCTGTCGGCGTATGCCAGGCAGTTTCTCGGACAGCTGGATAAGCCCAAGTATGAGTCGCTGCGCGGCTTGTCTCCGACGATTGCGATCGAACAAAAGACTGCGTCGTCCAATCCCCGTTCGACGGTGGGAACGGTTACAGAGATCTACGACTACCTGCGTGTGTTGTGGGCTCGCGTCGGAACGCAGCACTGTCCGCAGTGTGGCAAACGCGTGGCGGCCATGTCTGCCGCCGAGATGGCGACGCAGCTTCTACGACAGCCAGTCGGGACGCAGCTGATGCTGATGGCACCGATCGCAGAGGCTCGCAAAGGCGCGCACAGCGAAGCGCTCGAAAAGGCCAAAAAGCAAGGCTACAGCCGCGCGCGCATCGACGGTCAGATCGTTCGTCTGGAAGACATTTCGACGCTGTCGAAAAAACACAAGCACACGATTCACATCGTCACCGATCGAATTACGCTGAGCGACGATGCGGAGACGGCGCGACGACTGGCCGATTCTCTCGAAGGAACGCTGAAGCTGGGAGACGGAATGGTCCTGGTTCAGCGCGAAGGCGGTGGACGCGATACCGAAGAGCTTCTGCTGTCGGAAAAGCGCGCGTGTCCAAGCTGTAGCCTCGCGTTCCCAGAGCTGGTTCCGCAGTCGTTTTCGTTCAATACTCCCGTCGGAATGTGCCCGGAATGTACGGGTCTTGGCACGCGGATGGAAATGGATCCGCAGCTCGTCATTCCCGATACACGCAAGTCGATTCGCGGCGGGGCGATCGAGCCGTGGGCGACCTCGATGGAGCGCGGCGACGGTCTGGTGGTCAGCATCGTTCGCAGCCTGTCGGAAGAGTTTGGCATCGACCTCGACAAGCCCTGGCGCGAGCTGAGCAAAGAGCAGCAGAAGCTCATCCTGTACGGCGCGGGCGATCGTCGCGTCGAGGTGAAGTGGGAAGGTCGTCACGGCAGCAGCCAGTGGGCGATGCGCTTCGAGGGCGTCCTGAACACGCTGATGCGTCGCTACAAACAGACCGTCAGCGAGCAGATGCGCGAGTACTACGAAAAGTTTTTGCGCGAAAGTCACTGCAACGCCTGTGGCGGCGGTCGTCTGCGTCCCGAGTCACGCGCGGTGTATTTGCTGTCTCCCGAGGAGTCTCCGCCGCTGTACAGCCTGCCCGAAGTCGTCAGCATGACCGTCGGAGAAGCAGCGAAGCTGTTCGATAGCCTGCCGCTCGACGGATCGCGCGCCATCATCGCGCAAGAGCTGCTCAAGGAAATTCGCGCTCGCCTTGGCTTTCTGCTCAGTGTCGGGCTCGATTATCTGACGCTGCATCGCTCGGCGGCCACGCTGTCGGGAGGAGAAGCGCAGCGGATTCGCTTGGCCTCGCAGCTTGGCTCGGAGCTGTCGGGCGTTCTCTACGTTCTCGACGAGCCGTCGATTGGTCTGCATCAGCGCGACAACAACCGCTTGATCGAGACGCTGCGTCGTCTGCGCGATCAAGGAAACTCAGTACTGATCGTCGAGCACGATGCCGACACGATGCGCGCTGCTGACTGGGTGGTGGACTTCGGTCCCGGCGCAGGTCGATACGGCGGCAAGGTCGTGTTTTCGGGTACACCGCAGCGACTGATGATGGCCGAAGGCTCCGTGACGGGAGACTATCTGTCGGGACGACGCAGCATCGAAGTTCCAACTTCTCGTCGCAAGCCGCAAGGATTTCTCGAAATTCAGGGCGCACGCGCGCACAACCTGAAAAACATCTCGGTCAAGCTCCCGCTCGGTACGTTCAGCGCCATCACGGGAGTGTCGGGTGCCGGCAAGTCATCGCTCATCAACGGCATTTTGCGTCCCGCGCTGTCCCAAGAACTACACGACAGCCGCGCACCGATCGGAGAGCACGATCGCATCGTCGGACTGGACCAGCTCGACAAGCTGATCGCGATCGATCAGCAGCCGATCGGACGCACGCCGCGATCGAATCCAGCGACGTACACCAAGGCGTTCGATCACATTCGCGCGCTGTTTGCCGAGCTGCCCGAGTCGCGAGCCTACGGCTACAAGCCCGGTCGCTTTTCGTTCAACGTCAAAGGCGGTCGCTGCGAAGCCTGCGAGGGTGACGGCTTAAAGCGCGTCGAAATGCACTTTCTCGCCGACGTGTTCGTCCCGTGTGAGATCTGCAAAGGCCGTCGCTACAACGACGCAACGCTGCGTGTGCGCTATCGAGACAAGAGCATTGCCGATGTGCTCGATCTGCCAATTGTCGAAGCCAAAGAGCTGTTTTCGACGCATCCGCAGCTGCGACCGATCCTCGATACCCTGTGCGATGTAGGCCTAGGTTACTTGTCGCTTGGGCAGCCAGCGACGACGCTTTCGGGCGGTGAAGCGCAGCGTGTGAAGCTGGCCAAAGAGCTGTGCCGTCGCGACACCGGACGAACGCTCTATCTTCTCGACGAACCGACGACGGGACTTCACTTTGAAGACATTCATCGTCTCCTCGGTGTCTTGTATCGGCTCGTCGAAGCGGGCAACAGCGTCCTGGTGATCGAACACAACCTCGATGTCATCAAGTGCGCCGACTGGGTGATTGATCTCGGTCCCGAAGGTGGTGAGCGAGGAGGCCGCATCATCGCCGAAGGTCCCCCCGAGCTGATCGCCGAGACAGCCGAGAGCTTCACAGGCCAGTATCTCCGTCCGCTGCTGTCGATGCATTAGAGAGAGCCTGTGCGACTCGGAATCATCGTCAATCCCCGAGCCCGTCGCGCCGGTCGAGTCGGTTTTTCGTCGCAGCTTGCCGCGATCTGCAAAGACGTACCGGACCTTCGCGTTCACGTCTGTGAAACCCACAGTCCGTCCGAGCTGGACGAAGCCATGCGCAGGCTCGCCGATCGCGGAATCGACATCTTGGCACCGTGTGGTGGCGACGGAACCATGACAGCGACGCTGACGGCTGCGTATCAGGTCTTCGGATCGCAGCTCCCACACTGGCTGCCGCTCGCCGGTGGAACCATGAACACCATCGCTCGCAACCTGGGTGCGCATACTCCGCCCGAGCAGCGACTACGTCAGCTGTGTGAAGCGATCCGCAGCGGGCAGTGGCACTGCAAACCGCAAGCAACGATTGTGGTACACAGCGACGGAGAAGTCCCGCTCAGCCTGACGACTGGCAGACCCTGCACCGACGAGCAGCCCGAACAAAAGCAGCGCATTGGCTTTCTGGGTAGCGCCGCGATGGGTGCGCGGTTTCTGGCAGCGTACAGCGCCAGTCCGCACCGAGGGATTCTGTCCGCTTCGGTTCTGGCGCTACGAACCATTGCCTCGTCGCTGATTCCCGGTGGTGGACCGCTCGCGCGCTGGCTGTTTGCACCGCTGACTGCGCAGCTTCGCGTCGATGGAACCCTGCATAGCGAGCCAACCTATCGACTGCTGATTGCTTCGACGGTGCCCGACGTTGGCCTGGGCATGCGAGTGCCGTGGCAAGCCGGATCGGTAAGTGATCGCTTTCACCTCATCGCATCCAGTCTTTCGACGGTACAAAACGCGCTACAAGTGCCGCGTATGCTGCGAGGTCTGCCGCTGTGTGGTCAGCCTCACCTGGATGTGCTGGCGAGGCAGACTACGCTGACCTTTGCTCAGCCCGAACCAATCGTGCTCGATGGTGAGCTGTTCTGCGCACAGCATCTCGATCTGAACATCGGACCGACGCTGTGCGTCATTTCCCCCGGAGTGGCACCTCAGGGAATCGAACCCCGAACCTTGCGCGTATGAAGCGCCTGCTCTAACCAGTTGAGCTAAGGTGCCAAAAGCCGTCTCAGCGAGACGTGGAAAGCTTCTACCAAAACCGCGCGCCTTCTGTCAATCGTCCCGGCGTCTTTTTTCTAGATCGGACGCTCGTTGATGACTGCGCGCACGATCGAGGTCAGTCCGTCGAGTCCCAAGCTCTTCTGGACGACCGCGCGCACCCCGAACTGTCGTAGCAGCGCACGATCGCCTCGGCTGGATCGCGTAGACAGAACCACCACTGGCAGATTCTGCGTCGCTGGCATTCCGCGTAGCGTCGCGCACACCTCAACCGCATTTAAGCGCGGCAGCGACAGATCCATGATGAGCAGACCAACGGACAGCTTTTCGGCCTCTTGAACCACTTGTTCTCCATCGCTCACCATCACAACTTCGGCATCCGGTGCCGCCGCTTCGACGCAGCTCCGAAGCTGATCGAGAACCAGCGGATCTTCGTCGGCCACCAGCACTCGCTGCGGCGCTTTACGCAGGGTCTGACGATGCGCACCAATGAGCGCAGCCATCAGCTCGTCGCAGGTCTGAAACCGACCACTTGGATCGCGCGCGATTCCTTTGAGGATCGCTCGATCGAGCACATCCGGCAGGTCTGGACGAAACACCGACGGAGGCATTGGATCCTCTTCCTGGTGTTTGCGCAGCACATCCGCAACTTCTCCGCTCGGAAACGGCAGCTTTCCGGCGATCAGCTCGTAGATGCTCATCCCGAGTGCGTACACGTCACAGCGACGGGCTTCTTCCGGCGTTCGTGGACGCTGACGGATCTGCTCGGGTGCCAGATAGTCCGGCGTTCCAATGATGTGCGTGCCCGAGCCTCGCGAGTCGGTGCTCTTGGCCAGACCGAAGTCCATCAAGATCGCACGCGGCCCCGGTGCCACCATCACGTTGGCTGGCTTGATATCACGGTGAATGATCCCGGCGGCATGGACGACTTGCACCGCACGACAGAGCTGCAGCGCCAAGCTGATCGCCAAGTCGAGCGGGATCGCATCGTGGACCCGAACTGCTTGTACCAAGTAGTACGCCAGCGTCGGGCCAACAATGTATTCCATGACCATGTAGGGAATGCCTCGGTGCTCTCCGAGCGTATGGACATGGACGACGTTTTCATGACGCACGGCGGCCAGCAGACGAGCTTCTCGACGAAACAGTGCAGCCTGACCGGGATGAACCGCGTGCTCGGGAAGCAGCACCTTCACCGCAACCTGACGCTCTAGCGCCAAGTCCTCGGCGAGATACACCGCGCCCATGGCTCCCCGACCGATCTCTCGCACCAGGCGATAGTTTTCGGCAAGGACCTCACCGATACGCGGTGCACGATCCTGCGCTTTACCGGCGGCACCGTCTGCTGCCTTGGAAGGCGGCTGCTTGGGATTCGATGGAGGCATGGTCTCCGAGGGATCTGCTTCGCAAGTCGCTTCAGCGACGGGCTCCATCAGTCTAGCCAAGCTGGGCCGTATTACACAACAAAAACTATTTAAGCCAAATTACCTTTTAAAAACACTTCCATAGCCAAAATGACTCACCGTCAGATCAGAAAGCTCGATCTTCGTCGGTGATTCTTGTTCGCAAAGGCTTTAGAATCTGATCGCATCTTGTATTTTGAATTACCGAAAATTGATCAGAAACACTTACCCCGACCAAGGTGCCTGATGCCTCCCAACGGAGAAGATGTCGCAGCAGCACTGGTCACGCCTCAGGGAGCGATCCAATGAACCATCACCTATCGTCGAGACCAACGGCTAGCTCGATCCTAGGTATTGCCTGCGTGACTGTACTTGGCGCGCTGAGCGCTGGGTGTGCCCCGCCAGTCATCCAAAAGCCAGGCTCGGGCAATAGCAACACCGATAGCACCGGACCTCTCGACGGACGCGGTCTGTTTGAGTATCGAGTCAAAAATGAGCTGGTGGGCAGCTGCTCGTGTCACGCGGCGGGCGTCAGCGGCTTTGATGCGTTCCTCAAGACAGGCAGCGAGTACGAGTCCCTCACCGCGTATCGCAGCGGCATCATGGTGCCGTCTTCCGCCGATCAGAGCCCGCTGCTGACCAAAGGTGCGCACGCAGGTCCGGCACTCACCGCCGATCAGCACACGCTCGTCAAAGGCTGGCTCGATGTCGAAGCGGTCGAGCGAGGCCAAGGCGGCAGCAGCCCAACCACGCCAGCCGTACCGTTTATCGTCGGCGACTACTACATCAGCTTGCGGCAGCTCACCAACGATCCGCTCGCGCGCATCACCTTTACGATGGAGCTGGTATCCGGTCGCACCTTCCGCCTGACCAAGCTGATGCTCACGGCGGGACCAAGTGGTGGCGTCAAGATCAAGCACCCGCGACTCGTGTACATCACCGCAGGTGGTGCCGCGCTGGAACCGAGCGACGCACTGTCAACCATCGACGTGACGGCGGAAGCAGGCAAAGCCGTGCAGATTGGCTCGGGCGCGCTCCTTTTGCCGAACGTCCCAGCCTCTTCTTCGCTGGTCGCGTTTGTCTTTGAACAGATTCAGCTCGTAAACCCGATGCCCGTCAGCGTGGCGTGTAAGTCACTCGCCATGTTTACGCCGCCGGTGAGCACCACACTCGCAACCTGCGCATCGCTTTGTCACAGCTCGGTCGGTACTCGCGCAGAGGCCAGTCGCGCAACACGCGCATTCCCGATGGATGCAGCCTTGAAGACCGACCAAACGGGCCTTGCGAACCTCTGCGTAGACGCGCTGGGACGCATCAACGTCATGACGCCAGCAAGCAGCATCCTGGTCCAGTACGTCCAACCAACGTCATTGGGAGGCATGGCAAGTCATCCATACAAGCTGGATGACGCCACAACCTTTAACAACTTTAAGGCTGCGGTCAGTACCTGGGCCGCAGCAGAGAAGTAGGTACTTGAGAGTCACCCTAACCGCTCCGACGCGGTGCCAGAAGCGAGGCGCTTGACGGACTCAGCGCTCCAAAACCGAGCGCTTTTTGGCGGTCTTTGTGGCGGTGCCCGTCAAGCACCCAGCAGACACCGAATAGGAACTAACGAATCGAGAGGGATCATGACAGTGAGCTCCATCAAAAAAACGATTGTGCTTGGGCTCTTTGCCGTTCTACCTGCATGCAGCGGCGGTGCCACATCCACAGACACTTCTGCTGATCCGACGGGCGGATTCCGCGCCACGCTGCCTCCGAGCGTTGCGGACTCTGACAAGTTGGCTCTTCAAGACACCAAGATTGACTACATGCTGGCGCTGCGCTCGGCAGCACTCAAGCTGACGGGTAACTACCCCACGCTGGCCGAGATCAAGCAGCTTCAGACCGCGTCCGACCAGACGGCAGTCTACAGCCAGATCATCGACAACTACATCAACCGTCCGACGTTCAATCAGCAGATCCTCCAGTTCTGGCGTGACACGTTCAAGATGGGCGGAATGCTGCCGGTCAGCACGCCGTCGGGTATGGTCAACGTCAACCTCGAGGTGGCTCCGACCTACGCGACGTACCTCATCGCGAAGGGCGAAAACTTCACCAAGCTGGTCACCGGCACGACGGGAACCTGCCAGACCTACAACCCGGCAACCGACACCTTCGCGCAGACCACGTGCGCCAACACCAACGCGGTCGGCATCCTCACCGACCAGGGCGTGCAGGCGCAGTTCTTCTCGGCCCTCGCCTTCCGTCGCGTTCGCTGGTTCCAGGAAGCCCTTTTGTGCTCGCGCTTCCCGGCGGAAACCAACGGCACCAAGGTCCAGTACGCTGGCGGTGTCTACAACGCGCCGTGGGACATCAAGAGCGTCTCGGGTGCCATGAATGACCCGAAGGCCCTGGTGGACTTCCAGGACACCAGCTCGCTCATCTGTGCCAACTGCCACTCGACGATGAACCACCAGGCCCCGCTGTTCGCCAACTTCGGAGCGACGGGTATGTTCGTTGCGGGCACCATCCAGGTTCAGACCCCGGTCGCAGGCAACCCAACCAGCAAGCTGGTGGACTGGATTCCCGTCAACGAGCCGCTGTCGTACCGCTTCGGCAAGCCCACCTCGACCCTCAAGGACTTCGGCGACGCCATGGCTGCGGACCCGGCGTTCAAGTCGTGCATGGCCACTCGGCTGTGGAACTGGGCGATGTCGCGCGGTGACGTGGTCGTTGATCAGGCGACGCTGACCCCCGACTTTGAAGCCCAGCTGACCCAGCAGATCGATGCGAACAACTGGAACCTCAAGGAATACATCCGGGCTGTGTTCAAGAACCCGAGCTTCATTCGGTACTAGGACCAGAGAGAAAAGGAGAAGCAACATGAAAAGCAATTCTGGTTTCTTCGTCCGTCTGGGCCTGGTAGCAATGCTGGGTCTTGTGGGCTGCCAAAATCAGGCAGCGACGCCCGATCCCTCTCAGGATCCGACGACTCCGACCACACCCACGACGCCAGGCACCACGACGCCAGGCAGCGATAAGTCGTTTGACCACGACGACATCCTGGGCAACATCGGCGACGTCTTCGCGGACGGTCGTCAGGTCTCGCCAACAGACGGACAGCGTATGCACGTCTGCGGCAAGATCACCTACGCCACCCTCGGTCGGATCCTGTCTTCCCGAGGCATTGCGACTGGCAACACTGCGGCTGACTCGGCGGGTCTGCTCTACGCCAATGGTGCCAACATCATGGGCGTTGCCAACTATCCTGCCCGCGTTGCCGAAGCGGAGCGGAACTCGACCGGTAGCGTAGCGCGTCTGTTCGATATCTTCCTGGCCGTAGCGGAAGAGTTGGTTCCGACGACGGGTACTGATCGAATCGGCATGGGCACGGCTTGTCCGGGCGCGACGCTGTTCGACACAGGCAACAACTGCACTGCCGATGGCTTTGCTTGCTTGCTCGGCAGCCCGCTCACCGCGACGCAGCTTAGCGAGTGCAGCGCAGGCGTGAAGCGAATTGCCGCGCTGTCGAGCAATGACTTTGTGCGCGCCAAGAGAATGGCCGTCGCCACCATCGCCTCGTCTAACTTTCTGTGCGACTAAGGAGGGGGGAACCACATGAAACGCGATTTTCCTTTGCGGGGAGCCTCCCGCCGAGACTTTGTTAAGGGTGTGTTTGCCGCCAGTGCTGCGCTGGGCCTGGGTCCGACGCGCGCGCTTGAGATGCTAGACGAAGTCGGTGGCAGCGCACTGGCTGCCGGTGCCATCAACGCCAACCGCACCGTCCATATGTGCTATGGCGACGGTGGTCACGCCTGGGCAACGCTGGTGTTCCCGGTGCCCGACACCATCCGTGAGTTTGCGACCGTCCCGAGCGTTCCGTGGGATGACATGGCCAAGGCTGGCAAGATCAGCTCTCCGGCCCTGGAAGACCGGCTGCTCTATCACCGCAACGTCAATGGCAAGCCCCTGTGGTCGAACTACGGCGACAAGAAGCTTGTCACGGCGATGCTGTGCGGCACCAACATCGGCCACGAGACTGCGCCGAAGAACGCCGGAAACACCAACACGATCCCGACTGGAAGCATCGGATCGTTCGCAGCCTGCGCTTCGATCCAGACCACGGTTCAGTCGCTGGTCCCGGTCATCGGCATCAGCCGCAACGGAGTCACCATGCCGTACGGTGCCTCCACGGGTGCGCCGTCTCCAGCCAGCGTTCCCGACTCCAACGCGATGATCAACCTGTTCTCCAGCTCGGCCTCGAAGCTGATGTCGCGTCTGTCGGACCCAAACAACGCCAAGCTTTATGAGGAGTACTACAAGGCATTCCTCGGCCTGGTGAAGACTGTGGACCGCGCGACCTATCAGCGCGCCTATGAGGACTCTCGCGTCGCGATCTCGCTCGTTGCGCAGAACCTCGGCAGCGTGCTCAGCCCGGCACCGGGTCAGGTCGATGCGTGGTGCGGACCGGCAGCAATCGATGCCAACGTCAAAGCCATCGCCAACAACCTGATCGTCGCGGCCAACGCCTTCAAAAAAGGCCTGTGCTCGCAGGTCATGATGCCCGGCTTCAACGACGACCCGCACTTTGTGTGGGCCGACCAGGCTCGCGTCACCCGCATCGCCGACGGTCTCGCGCTGGTGTACCAGTCCTTCATGGACTACCTGAACACCATCCCCGATCCAGTCGATCCATCGAAGAAGCTGTCGGACAACATCGTCATCACGGTCTCGGGTGACCTGCCCAAGAATCCGTTCAGCAACAAGAACTCCGACTGGGCCGACTCGACCCCGATGTCAGCCAACTGGATGTACGTGATGTCGAACGGCTACATGAAGCCAGGCTGGTTTGGCGAGGTTACGCGCGCAGGCAAGAAGAACTACGATCCGGACACCGGAAAGCTCTTCACGCCCGCGCAGTTCCCCGACGCCATGGTCACGCCGGGTGCGCTCGGAGCCATGCTGTACGCCGTCAGCCGTGGCAACGAGCGTCGCGTCCGTGACTTCACGACCGCGTCCTACCGCTCGATGATCAACGTCGTCCTGTAACGACCCCGACGACCTCCCCGTCCATCCTCCGTCCCACCTCGACAACTCCCAAGCTGCACCTCGCCGCTTGGGAGCAGTGTCTTAGCTCGGCTTGCGAAACAGCGGCCCAATGATGTCCGGTACCGGCGACTGCACGGACGGCTCTCCCAGCGCGACGCTGCCACTTGCCGTCTTCGGCGCACCAAGCTGCGGAATCGTCGGCGGAGCCAGAAGACAGCGCTGCATCTTGCCTTTCTTGATGACCTCGCGCCCTCGACCACCACGCGCCGTCACTTCGCTGGGACTTGCCCCAATCTCGTGTGCTGCGCCCTTGTCCGTCTCGACCTTCAGCGGCTCACCCACCGCAAAGCCCAGCAGCTTGTCCCCGTCGCCCAGCTTTAACACCTGCACGCCCTTGCCTGGCCCTTGCAGCACCGGGACTTCATCGACCCGACACGTCAGCGCCCGACCGAGCTGGCTCACCACCGACAGCAGCACATCGCCCCGCACGACCTTGACACCCAGCACCGTGTCGCCGTCCGCGACCTTGGCAAACAAGCGACCATTGCGCGTCGATACGTCAGAGTGACTCTCCAGCGAAAAGCGCATCGCCAGACCGCTCCGCGTCACCGCGACCAAGTGGGCATCGACCGGCGGACGTACGCGCGGATCGAGCGACAGCGCCGCCACCACCGTCTCTCCGTCTTCAAACTTGAACTGCTTTGACAGCGGCTCGCCGTAGCCCGTCGTCGCCACGATGTCCAAGATCCGACAGACGTACGCCGATCCCTTGCTGCTAAAGAACACCGCCAGCTCTTTGGTCGATCCCGCCAGCACATGCTGGACTTCATCGCCCTCCCGAACCCGCGTCGAGCCGATATCGCGCAGCTGCCCCACACGCTTCACCCAGCCGTCGCGGGTCAGCACGATGTTGCAGTCTTCGTGAGAGATAAACGCCGTCTCATCAAACGTCGGTTCTTCTGCTGGAACCCCGATCCGCGTCCGGCGCTTGTCCGCCAGCTCATCCCGCAGTGACGAAAGCTCTCGCCGCACCAAGTCCCAGCGCTTGCTGTCGCTCTGTAGCACCGACTCTAGCTGCGCCTTTTCTTTGCGCTTTTGCGCCAGCTCTTCCTGAATGACCAGGATTTCCAGACGCGCCAAGCGGTATAGCTTCAGCTCCAAGATCGCTTCGGCCTGATCGTCGTCCAGCTTGAAGCGTGAGATCAGCTTCTCTTTGGCATCCGCTTTGCCTTCGCTGCGACGGATCATGGCCAAGATCTCATCGAGCGCATCGTAGACCGTCGCAAAGCCGTCCAGGACGTGGATGCGACGGTTTAGCTCACCCAGCTGGTGCGACAGCCGCCGCTTGACCACCTCGAACCGAAAGTCGAGGAAGTACCGCAGCATGTCCTTCAAGCTCAGCTGTCGCGGCGTCCCGATCTCGGGATTGTCCGTCGGAACCAGGCACGTCATGTTGAACTGCACCGTGGTTGCCAGCGACGTGTTCTTAAACAAAAACGCCATCACCAGCTGCGGATCTGCGCCCCGCTTTAGCTCAATCACGATCCGCACGTCGGTGGTGGACTCATCCCGGCAGTCCACCACCATCGGCAGCTTCTTTTCTTCAAACAGCTCGCCGATCTTTTCCATGATCGCCGAGCGGACCACCCCATACGGGATCGAGTTGACGATGATCCGTCGGCCTTCCCGACGGTCTACCGGCTCTTCGATGTGGTAGGTCGCCCGCAGCTTCAGGGTTCCGTGCCCTGTCTCGTAGACTTCCTGTAGCTCTTGCTTGCTGGTCAGCAGCTCTCCGTGCGTCGGAAAGTCCGGCCCTTTGACGTAGCGCAAAAGCCCCTTGTTATCGAGTTCCGGGTTGTCGATCAGCTCCAGGCAGGCGTCGATCACTTCCCCGGCGTTGTGCGGAGGAATCGACGTGGCCATACCCACGGCAATCCCCTGTACGCCATTGACCAGCAGGTTCGGAAGCTGCGCGGGCAGCACAATCGGCTCGCTCCGCACCCCGTCGAAGGTCGGACGCCAGTCGATCGTGCTCTGTCCCAGCTCTTTTAGCAGCAGCAGCGCAGTCGGTCGCAGACGGCACTCGGTATACCGATACGCCGCAGGAGCGTCTCCATCCTGCGACCCGAAGTTGCCGTGACCATCGACCAGCGGGTAGCGCAGCGAAAAGTCCTGCGCCATTCGCACCAGCGCCTCGTACACCGAGGAGTCGCCATGCGGGTGATACTTACCCAGCACATCGCCGACCACCGCCGCACACTTGCGGAACTTGGCGTCGGGCAGCAGCCGCTGGTCGTGATACATCGCATACAGGATGCGCCGCTGTACCGGCTTCAGACCGTCGCGGACATCGGGCAGCGCACGCGACGTGATGACGGACAAGGCATAGCTTAGGTATCGCTTCTGCGTCTCTGCATCGAGCGAGACGAGGATCTCTGAAACGCTGGTCATGGTCTGTCTCCGCCCCACGGGCGGGCGCACAAGGTAGCCGCAGTCTGTCCGCAGCGCAAACTTGCAGCCGACGCCCGCCAAGCCCGACCGCACAGCCGACTCACCCCGCCGTGTATCGGCAAACAGCGTTGAGCTTTTTCGCTAGCCTGGCTAACATTTCTAACCATGGCGCTAATCGACAAACCCGAGCGTGCTCGCCAGCTGGCGCGGGCCATTTCGTCTGACCTCACCCTCTACCACGAAAAAGAGATCGTCGAGGGCATCGAGAACGACACCCTCTTCACCGTCATGCATGACCACATTGAAGAAGGCCGCACCCTCTTCAAGAGCCGCGTGACGCCAGAGATCTACGAGCTCAACCTCTTTGACCGAGCCATCGTTGATGTGATGCTCAAGTCCAAGGGGCATGTAAAGTCTCGGATCTGGTGACATCCGAACAAGACCTCATTGAACTAATCGTTCCCAAGTCTGCCGTCGGTAGCCGTCTTGACGTGTACCTGGCGCAGCAGGAGCTTCCCTTTTCGCGATCGCAGCTTGCGCGCCGGATCGAAGCGGGGGAAGTGACCCTAGACGGGCGACCTTGTCGTCCGGGGCTCAAGCTTCGCGAAGGTCAGCGCCTGCGCTTTCAGCCTTCGCCTCCGACGCCAACCAGCGATCTACCAGAGCCGATCCCGCTGTCGATCCTGTTTGAGGACAAGCACCTCATCGTGATCGACAAGCCCGCTGGCATGGTCGTGCATCCCGCCCCCGGCCATGAGACCGGCACCTTGGTAAACGCCCTGCTCTACCACTGCGGATCGCTGCCACTGCCACCACCACGGCTGGCCCTGGAAGACGACGCAGACGATGACGCCGACCTTGCGGACCCGGCTGCCCACGCCCAAAGCCCGCGCGCCCTGTCGCAGGGCGGTGAAGACCTTGGGCAGCTCTCCATCGGTGGAGAGCGACGGCCCGGCATCGTCCATCGACTCGACTCCGGCACCTCGGGCGTCTTGGTCTGCGCCAAGGATGAGCCCACGCTCGTCGGGCTTCAGGTCCAGTTTGCCGCCCACTCGATCGAGCGTCGCTATGTGGCCCTGGTCGATGGCGTCATCCCCGAGCGCGGCACCTTATCAACCCGCTATGGCCGACATCCCCGCGATCGCAAGCGCTTTACCTCGCGCAGCGGCAGCAAAAAGGCCGTCACCCACTACCAGGTGCTAGAGCGGCTCCCCGGCGCCACCTTGGTCGAGCTACGGCTAGAGACTGGACGAACCCACCAGATCCGCGTTCACCTAAGCGAGCACGGCTTCCCGATCTTGGGCGATCCGCTCTACGGGCGACCCTCTCGCCAGCGCTCTGTCCAGCAGGCGGCAGCGTCGCTTGACCGCCAGGCCCTGCACGCGCGGCTGCTCGGCTTTGTCCATCCCATCACCAGCGAGCGCCTGCTGTTTTCTTCGCCCCCGCCCAAGGACTTTCTACATGTCCTGTCGCTGCTGCGCGGGGAAGAGCACGCCCCTCGCCTGCCCTGGACCGAAGCCACGCACGCCCCCCAGCCGCTGCCGTGATAGAGTCCGCCGAACATGTCCGCCTCTTCGTCCCCTGCCAGCAATCGAACGACGGACCCCAGCGCACCTTGCTGGCAGCCCGATCCCCGACAAGACAGCGTCCTGTTTGCACCGCTGCTCACGGCCATCGGCGTTCGTCACGGCTTTACCACCCGCTGCGGCGGGGTCTCACGCGGTCGCTATGCTTCGCTCAACTTGGGTCGCAACTGGGGCGACGATCTACAGGCCGTTGACGCCAACCTAGACCGAGTGGCCCGCATCGCTGGGTTTTCGGTGGACCGACTGACCCAAGTACGGCAGGTCCACGGCAGCTTGGTCCTGCATGTCACCGCCCCCGAGCGCGCCACCCGGGAAGCCGATGGCCTGGCCACCTCGCACGATCTGGCGCTCGGCGTGATGTCGGCAGACTGTGTCTCGCTGCTTCTGGCCGATGACGAAGGCCGGGTCGCTGCGGCCCATGCTGGATGGCGTGGCACCCTGGCTGGAATCGCCACAGAGGCTGTCGCCGCCTTGGCCACCTTGGGTGCCGATGTACAGCGCATCCGGGCCGTCCTGGGTCCATCGATCGGTCCGTGCTGCTTCGAGGTCCAGCGCGATGTCTCGGACCTGTTTGTCGCCCAAGATCCTGCGGTCCTGCACGAGCGATCCGGGCGGCGATACATCGACTTGTGGCGCTACAATCAGAAGTTACTCATGCATGCAGGACTACGAACAGAGCACATTGCGGGGAACCCGCCCTGTACTCGCTGCGATGCAGAGCGCTTTTACTCGTTTCGGCGGGATGGGGCCCAGATCGGCCAGCATCTCGCGTTCATCGTTGGAGGCTCTTCGTGACACCAGCCGGTAAGTGGCTCACCCTCACGCTCTCTGTCACCGTCCTTGTCGGCGGCGGTGCAGGCGGGGCCTACTACTATCACAAGCGCGAGCTGCGCAGAGCCGTCGAGAGCCAAGAGGCAGCCCTCAAGGCCCTGCGCGAACAGGCCACCAAAGACCTGTGGACCAGTCGCGCGCGCTCGCTGCTGCTGGAAGGCGCACTGGCTGCTCGCTACGGCAACTACGCCATGGCGTTTGAGCGCCTGGTGCGCACCCAAGGCATCGCGGCGCGACTCGGTACACCGCTCGACAAAGAGTTTGCGGACGCCCAACAGCTACTGCTTCAGCAGCGCTCCGATGTAGAGATCGCGACGCGCCTGACGCTGCTGGCCGATCGCATCGAGCCGCCCGCACCGCTGGGTCCGCCCGATCCGTCCCGCAAGTCCGGTCAAGGCCCGAACACCAGCGAGCAGATTGGCATCGCCGCCGCCAAGCCCAGCCCGCCCCAGCCCGGCCCGCCCCAGCCCGCCGCGCAAGGCATGCCCGCCACCGCCCCGCCCGCAGCAGCCCCAGCCACCCCTGCGACCAGCACCGGCCCAGCCCCCACGACAGTCGGAAGCCCAGCCGGTGCCGGATCGGGTGCCCCCCAGGCCCTGCCCAAGCGCGGCCAGAGCCCAGAGGCATCCATCGAAGAAGGCCGCCAAGCGCTCGGACAAGCCAAGGTGCTGCTGATTTCAGGACGCGAGGCCCCCGCCGTCATCGAGTGGCTCGCCCGCGCCCAAGTGGTCCTCGATGACAGCGGCAAGAGCGAGCTGGGCGAGCAAGTCTCCAGCGCCATCAAGGCCGTACGCGGTGGCGATGAAGCCAAGGCGCAAAAGACCATCGACGGCCTGCTCGCCAAGCTGCGCGGCCAGTAGCCCGCCGCCTGCTCGCCCCGCATCGCCCTGCGCTACGGACCGACGACTGGCATAGGCAGTGCGGGCTGCGGCCCAGGAGCAGGCTCTGGACCTTGCGTGCTCAGCCGTCGCGCGCTGGCCTCTCGGTAGCTATTGATCGGAGCCAAGGCCGCCAGGGCCCGCGCCACGGTCGCCGCATCGTCACTGTCCACCGTAGCCGCCACCTTGGTCGTGTACTCACAGATCCGCTGGCTCAGCAGCCGCAAGTGCGTGGACAGGTTCGATGCGCTCGCCGTCCGCGCCAGGCTGCTCTGCACCATCGAGCGATAGCGCGGAAGCTGCCGCCGCACGTTTTCCAGAAACTCTTGGCCGCACAGCGCCGTCAGGTCCTTTTCCAGCTTGTCTTCCGTGATGCGCTGAAGCAGCGCATCCATCGCCGCAAGCTGTTCCACGTAGGTTCGCTGGGTAAACAGCAGCCCTTCGGGAAACAGCTGCTTGAGCAGCTCCTTGGCGCGCTTGGCCTTGGGATAGATGTCAAAAGGCAGGTCTGCGTAGGCACCCAGCCGCGCCCGCAGCGCCGCCCAGCCGCGATCGCTCAGCGCATCGATGTCCCGCGCGGCCTCCTCTGTGCTGGGGCCTAAGGCCCGCTGCCGCTCGCTCCACGCGGTCTGGGCGGCCTGCCGGACCTTTTCCATGGCCGCAGCAGCCTTCTTGACCGTTGTGGGCATGTCAGACGGACACGCCAGATACAGCGACTCCGCCAGGGTGATACCTCCGAGCAAGGTGAAGTTGGGGGTTCGGGTGTACAGAGATGGATCAAATGTCGTGTTTGTCATGCGCAGTCCCAGGGAGCAGCCCGCGTGCCAGCCCACAACGTCCGCCCAAGCAGCCCGATTTAACCGTTTTGTCCGTCGGAAACCGCGCTACGCTGGCCCAGCGCACCGGATCAGACCTGGACCGCGCTGCGTCCGTATCCCGGACGACGTCCGGTCTGCCGGACTTGCCCCCCCTGATCGCGCCCTGACCTGCGGGCCGAAGCACCGCCAGCTCCCCTGCCCGCAGGGTCTTGACCCCGCACAAGCCGCGCAGCCCCCAGTTCCCCCAGGGTCCAGACCCTACCCAGACCGCGCAGACCGTGCAGCCAGCGGGTCTTTCCCCTGCAAAGCTGCCAGTAGACCCCGAAGGGCCCAGGTCACGACCGCAGCCAAGCGGACCAGTCCCCCAGTTTTTCAGGGTCGCCACCGCTGGACGGCACCCGATGCAGCGGATCGGTCAGGGTCTAGACCAAAGGCCGTAGACCCAAGACCCAGCTTGCGCCAGGTCCAGACCCTCTAGCAGCCCGGCAGCCCCGGAACCAAGACGGTCGGACAGTGACCGCTCTGGGCTTCGTAGGCACTGGCAATGCGACGCGCCGCCACAAGACCGCAGCCCGCCTTGGCCAGCATCACCACCGAGCCGCCAAAGCCGCCGCCGGTCAGCCGAGCCCCCAGGATGTCCGGGTCGGCATCGCCCAGGCTCACCAGCAGATCCACGGCGGGAACCGAGACTTCGTAGTCATCGCGCATCGACGCATGGGACTGCCGGAACAGCTCACCCAGGCGCACGCCATCCCCGGCAGCCAGCGAGGCCACGGCAGCTTCCACCCGCGCATTTTCCGTCACCACATGCCGAACCCGTCGGCCCAGCGGTGCAGGCAGCGCATCGAGATTCGGCAGCACCGACTCGTCCAGCTCCCGCAGGGACCGTACCGAAAGCCGCTCCGCCGCTTGCTCACACTCTCTGCGCCGGGTCCGGTAGTCCCCTGCAACGTGGCTGTGGACCACGCCAGAGTGAATCACCACCAGCTCCAGCGCGGCAGGCAGCGGCACGGTCCGCATCGCCAGTGAGCGGGTATCCAAAAACAGCGCCGCGCCTGGTCCACACAGCGAGCAGGCCAGCTGATCCATGAGTCCAACCGGCGCGCCGACCAGCTCGACCTCTGCCTTGCGGGCCAGCCGCGCCAGCTCCACATCGGACAGCGGCAGCGCCAGGGCAATGCGCAGGGCCCGCAAAAGGCTCACCAGAAGGGCCGCGCTCGATGACAGCCCACTGCCCACCGGCACCTGCGACTGAATCCGCAGCCTAAGCCCAGACAGCCGCGCCCCAAGCCCCGACTGACGCAGCACCCAAGTGACCCCGCGCACGTAGTCGAGCCAGTCACCCGTCGGCGATTCTTCCCCGAGGAGATAAGACAGCGTGGTGCCCGGCTCGCTCAGCTCATCGCTGTAGACCGTGACCCGTCCGTCCTTGGCTGGACATAGCTCGACGGTGGTGCGCTGCGGAATGGCGGTCGGCAGGACCAGGCCGTCGTTGTAGTCGGTATGCTCGCCAATCAGGTTGACCCGCCCCGGAGCCGACGCCCAGGTGGTTGCAGGCTCCCCAAAGATCTGCGCAAAGCCCGATGGGGGCCGGGGCTGATGTGTACTCATGGGCTCTCTCCTTCTTCACTGGCACACAGCGCGCTGCTGACGATCAGCGCTTGCCCTGGACCGTATAGCAGCCACACCAAGTCCCCCCGGATGGATGCCGGGATCTCGGCAAACAGCGCCGGATGAAACAGCCGCAGCGCGATCACCAGATCCGACAGAAGAAACAGCGCACTGCCCAGCGCCAGCGGGGCATAGCGACCCTTGCGCAGAAGCAGCCCGCTCGCCACCCCCGCCGTGCTGGCCAGCAGCAGCGTGTACGGCAGCGCCGCCCAGGCCAGCGGGTGATCGCCGCGCGGGCCACTGCGAACCACCAAGAGCCAGGCGCTCACGCCGACCCCCAGCCAGGTCAGCCAGGCCGCCACTTGCCCCGGTCCCAGCCGCCCGCCTTCGGCCCTTTGCAGCCGCAGCATGCCCTTGATGTATTCCAGATGTCCCAGACCAAAGGTCACCATGCCCAGCGGCACAGAAAACGTCATGCAGACATCCCCGACAAAGCCCAAGGTCATGCCCTTGGCGATCTGGTGGCTGTAGTCGGCAGCAGGTCCAGTCCGTCTGCTACCGCGAATCAGCCAGGCTGCCGCCACCAAGGTGGCCGAAGACAGAAGCGCCATGGCCTTGGGAATCCGGCTGCCGCCAGCGGCTGCGGGCGAGCACACCACATAGCTCCCCAGCAGCGAGCCACTCCACAGAAGCGACAGCGAGGCCAGAGCGGAACGACGAATGGCTTTCAACATCGGGGCCTCCCTCGGGCAAGCGGTGAGCGGTCATGATAGCGCGCCCGCCACACAAAGCCCAAGTCAGCACACAGCCTGACAAAAGATGACCGGGGCCCAGCCGGATTAGATCCCGGCCAGACTTGCCGTGCCCCCGCCGATTGTGGCAAACAGGGCAGCCCATGGACCTTGCGCCGCTGTGCGTTCCCGTCGAAATCGCCCTGGCTTCTGGTGAGCAGCGCTGCTTTCGCCTGGCACTTGGCGTAAGCGAGACCGGCCTGCGACTGCGTACGCCGCTGCCCCAAGAGATGTGGAGCCGCCCGCTACAGATCCGGCTGACGCTGCCGCCTCCGACGCAGGATTTGGCCCGGCTGTTTGCCGAAGAGTGGGACGGTGGTCTGCGTCTGCTCGCCCGCGCCGCAAGTGAAGTGGTGGCCCCCAATACGCCCAAGGAGCAGCGTCTGTGGCGACTGCTGCTGTTTCAGAAGCCCGAACCGGCGATGCAACAGAAGCTAGCAAGCTACGTCACGCTGCGCAGCGAAGGCAGCTAGCGTCAGTCGTCTACATCGACCGGGGTTCCAAGCGGTACGGCGTCAAACAAGCGCTGGGCAAACAGCTTGGGGAAGCGCACGCAGCCATGCGACTGGGGAAAGCCAGGGAGCGGACCGGCGTGCAGCCCAATGCCGCCTACGATCCGCATAAAGTACGGCATGGCAGTGCCACGAAAGGTCGCGCCCGCTGGGGCCTGCTGATCATGGTTGTCGATGTTGGCCAGCAGCACGTCCCCGGACTCGCTGACATAGTCGCCGTAGCGGCCTGAGACATACTGCGGCACCTTTTCCAGCACCGAAAAGTGGCCCTTGGGGGTCTTGTGGCTGGGTCGGCCACTGCACACCGAGGACTGCGCGACCGCTTGCTCTCCGTCGAGTAGCTCGGCCTGCTGTTTGCCGAGGTGAATCACGATGCGCGGGTGAAGCAGCGGCTCACGGACGGCCCAGAAGAAGTCGCCACCTTTGTCCAGGCTCGCTGGCCGCGCAGTCTCGCCCTCGACCGCTGGCTCTTTGCAGCCGGGAGCGGCCAGCAGCAGCCCCAGCGGGGACAGCAAGAGCAGCGTGGCCGAAGGTCTACGCCGCCGCGACAGCAAAAGCGCAGCGAGCAGCAGACCGACAAGCCCCCGGCCAGACCCCAGCTCCGATCGGCGCAGCGGGACCGCCGCACACGCGCCCACGACAAAAGGCTGGCCGACCTCGCTCCGCTCCCCGACAAAGTAGACCACCGGCTGCTGCTCCAGCGCGACCCCACCGACCCGGACCGTCATGGTGGCATGGCTGCCGCGCGGACCCTCGGCCAGCAGCGTGCGCTCGTAGCGACCGTGGCCCACGTCCCGCAGCTCGTCCAGCCACACGCCGCGATCGGAGGTGATGGACACCGGCAGACCCGGCCCAAGCGGCTGCCCGAGCAGATCGCGCGGTGTCACGGTCACAGTCGTTGCCTCTGCGTACGGGGCGGCCAGATCCCGGCTGACCCCGACATCGGACACCAAGGCGCTTAGGGCATAGCGCTTCTCATCGCGCAGTCGGGCAAAGATGGCCTCGACGTTGAGCAGACCGAAGCCTCGGCGGGGTCCGTAGCCACGCTGAAGGGGCTGACTCGCCGTCGTGCGAATCAGCTCTCGCACCTGGGTGGTCGTAAGCTGGGGTCGCGCCTCTAGCATCAGCGCCACCGCACCCGCCACATGCGGCGCAGCCTGCGAGGTGCCGCGCAGCACCCCATGCAGCCCATCGTCGGCAATCAGCAGCCCCGGATCGTGCGGCAGCGCAAACGACGAGCGGGGATCGCTCTGGATCGCCGCCGTAGACAGGGCCGACACGATGAACTCACCGGGGGCCAAGATATCGGGCGCAAAGCCACCGCTGCTGAGCGGACCCCCTGATGAAAAGGTCGCAGCCCGGCCCAGCTCGCGGTCAAAGGCAGCGTCCTTGCCATCGCTGCGCTTCCACGAAAGGCGGCTACGCAGCGCACCCACGCTGATCGCCGAAGCAGCCGAGGCCGGAATCCCGACATAGCCGTCAGGGTCGAGGTGGCCACGCAGCGCGATGTCCAGGTCGGGGCTCTGATCGACCTGCCACAGGTCATAGCGGCGGGTCTTGCCGCGCAGCTCCAGTCGCCAGTCGCCGGGCTTCGGTGGCTCGCTGCCGGTCTTGCCGCTCAGGGTAATGAGCACGCCGCGCTTGCCCGTTGCGGACAGGTCGCTGGCATCGATCACCGCGATGCCTTCGTCTTCAAAGCTGGCTTGGAGGCTCTCACCCATTGGCACCTCGAAGCGGCGTCCGCTCGGGGAGCGCAGGATGAAGGTCAGCTCCGCACTGCCGCCGACCTGCGGGGGGGCGCTCGCGTCGTAATACAGCTCCAGGACCGCGATGCTCTTTTCGATCGCAGCGTCCAGACGACTGACGCTCAGCGTGACCTCGTGCGAGCCCGCAAGCAGTGAGGCCCCCGCATGGATGTCGTAGTCCCCGGAGTTGCCGGAAGCCGCCACCAAGATGCGCCCCGGTCGGTCTGCCAGCAGCTCATCCAGCGCCACTTCCATCAGGCTGCTGCCATCGTGCAGGCCGCCTGGGCCGCCCAGGCTTAGGTTCACCACCACTGGCTGCTTGTTTTCCTCTGCGCGATCGAGGCAAAAGCGGACCCCGCGCAGGATGTCGGCATCGTCAAACGTCACCTCATCGCGGGTGGCCTTGACGATGCACAAGGTCGCTTCGGGCGCGATGCCGACGTAGCGGCCCGCCGGATAACGCGCAGTTTTCGCCAGGCCCGTCGATGCCGCAATGCCCGCAACGTGGGTGCCGTGACCACTTATATCGACCTGGCGAATCGGCTGTGGCGGCTGCATCCCCTTGGCTTCCAGGTCGAGCACTTCATCAATGTCTTTGGCGGTGCTCACCTGCATGCCGTCATAGTCGGGAAATTCTGGGTGCCGACCGTCGCGCGTCTCGGTGCGACTCAGCAGATAGCCGATTCGGGTCTTGCCCATGGCATCGCGCAGATCGGCGTGTCGGAAGTCGGCCCCGGTGTCCACGATGCCGACCAGCACGCCCTTGCCACGCGTGAGGTACTTGTCATGTACCGCCTGGGCACCAGTCAGGTTCCGGGACTGATCGAGCAGGGGCCGCAACGTATGAAAGCCATCGATCCGCGTCACCACGGGGGATAAAAGCAGGCTACGTAGCTCAGAGGCCCAGACGCGCACCTCGGCCACCGTGTGGCTGAGCGGAGAGATCGACATCCCGGCAGGCAGCAGCCCATAGCCAGCGGGGCTGACCCGCACGAGCAGCCGCAGTCGCCCGGACGCATCGGTAGCCAGCCGACCGGGCAGCGGCATCCCGGTCAGATATGCCAGCACCTGGGCCCGAGCCTGGGTGGTCAGTCGGCCTGCGCCCAGCCGGACATAGTCGGCAGCCGAAGGCAGAGACGACGGGACGGCAGCCCGAGGCGGCACCGGCAGGACCGGAACGCCCTGCACCACCTGGGACGACGCAGCGGGATGAGGCGCAGCCCCACCATGCGTCGCCACCGCGAGCAAAAGCCCACAGGTCAGTTGCGAAGTTAGGCGCATCACCACAGCAGCCAGAGCCGACCTCATGCCTAGCAGAGTGCCCGAAACCGCTCCCGCCCTGTCAACGACCTATGCGGACTGGAGCGCCGTTCCTGTTGCGTCCGTATCAGGCTTCGGGTTATCTGCGAGCGATGTCGATTTATCTGGTCACGGGTGGCTGCGGCTTTATAGGCAGCAACCTTGTCCATGCGCTGGTTGCCCGGGGCGAGCAGGTCCGTATCCTCGACAACCTAGCGACCGGAAGGCTGAAAAACGTCGCCAAGCTGCTCGCGGATAGACCCAGCCAAGTGGAGCTATGGCGAGGAGACATTCTCGACGGTCCGCTGCTGGATCGGGCGATGCGCGACGTGGACTATGTGCTGCACCTTGCGGCGATGCCCTCGGTGATCTGGTCGGTGGAACACCCGGTCCTGTGCGATCGCATAAACTCCGGCGGAACCTTGCAGGTGTTAGAGGCTGCCAAGCGCCAAGGCAAGGTCCAGCGCGTGGTGATCGCGGCATCCTGCGCGGCCTACGGGGACCTGCGACCCGCCGAGGCCAAGTGCGAAGACCACGAGATCTCACCGCAGTCGCCGTACGCCGCCGCCAAGCTGGCCAGCGAGCACCACGGCGTGGTCTACAGCCGCATCTACGGCGTGCCCACGGTGTCGCTGCGCTACTTCAACATCTTCGGGGTGCGACAGGATCCGACCTCGCAGTATGCGGCGGTGATTCCCAACTTCGTCCGCGCAGTGCTGCAAGGCCGAACCCCCAAGATCTTCGGGGATGGGCTTCAGTCGCGCGACTTCTGCTACATCGACAACGTGGTATCAGCCAACCTGCTGGCCTGTAGCGCGCGCGCCGAGCAGGTCGCTGGCCAGATCATCAACATCGGCTGCGGCAGCTCAGTGACGCTGCGAGAGCTGGTGACAGAGCTGGGCAGGCTGGTGGGTCGGTCGATTGAGCCCGAGTTTCTGCCCGCCCGCGAAGGCGAGGTGCGCTACTCGCTGGCGAACATCGGCAAGGCCCAGGCGCTGCTAGGCTATGAACCACTTGTGCGCTTTCCCGAGGGTCTGGAACGTACGTTACGCTGGTTTGCCGACCGAGCCGAGGACGCAGCATGAACAGCATGACCGGTTTTGGGGGGGCCAAGGGCGAAGTCCTGGGCCGTCACCTGTCCGTCGAAGTACGAAGCTTTAACCACCGCTTTCTGGAAGTGAAGCTGCGGCTTCCGTCCGGCCTGGCCGATCCACTGCTCGATCAGCTCCTGCGGGAGGTGGTCCGCAAAAAAGTCCATCGCGGCAGCCTGGTGATTACGGTGAGTGAGACGGCGACCAAGGCAACCACCGCTGGGCTGCGGCTCGATCGAGAGCTGCTGCACGCCTATGCCGATGCCGTCCGTACCGCTGCCGGTGAGCTGGGCCGAACAGAGTCCCTGCGGGTCGAAGACGAGCCACAGCTGCTTCAGTTTGTGCTGTCTCAGCCAGGGGTGCTGATGGCGGGCGACTCGCTGATGAGCAGCGCCGAGGACTACCTGACCCAGTTTGCGCCGCTGCTGGAGAGCGCGCTGGAGAAGCTGGACAAGAGCCGAGCCCGCGAAGGGGAGGCGCTCAAGGCGGATCTGCTCGGGCGGCTTCAGCTGGTGGCGCGGCTGCGGGAAGAAGTGGCCAAGATGACGGCCCTGACCCCTGATCAGCAAAAGCGACGACTGAGCGAGCGGCTCCAGCGCCTGCTTGATGGCCAGGCCCCGATTGATCAGCAGCGGCTGGCGCAGGAAGTGGCGCTGTTTGCGGATCGCGTCGATGTCAGCGAAGAGCTAACCCGACTGCGCGCGCACCTTGACGAGTTCGTGCGCCTATGCGAAAGCCAAGCGCCTGTCGGTAGACAGCTTGACTTCCTGATGCAAGAGATGAACCGAGAGGCCAACACCCTGACCTCCAAAGCGCAGTCGGCAGAAGTCGCTGCCCGCGTCGTAGCGATGAAGGCGGAGCTAGAGCGACTCCGCGAGCAGGTTCAAAATGTGGAATAGCGGAGTCTCGTCGTGCGGCTAGTCAACATCGGATACGGCAACGCAGTGGTCGCCGAGCGTGTGGTGGCGATCGTAAGCCCAGAGTCGGCCCCCATGAAGCGGTTCAAAGAAGAAGCGCGCAAGGCGGGACGGCTGATCGATGGGACGCAAGGGCGGCGAACCCGCTCGATCCTCATCACCGATTCGGACCATATCGTGCTGTCGGCCTTGCAGACCGAGACAGTGGCAGAGCGACTGGAGCGCGGTGGCGTCGGCGCAGCAGGTGCAGCCAGCGGATCGCTGGCCGGAGACGCAGAGGTGGGCGCCCGCGATGAGGTCTAAGCGATGAGCACATCGCCGTGCGGCCTGCTGATGGTGGTGTCATCCCCATCGGGCGCAGGCAAGACCACGCTCTGTCGGCGGCTGCTGACCGAGCACCCAGAGCTGACGTTTTCTGTCTCGTATACGACGCGACCTGCTCGACCGGGTGAGCGCGACGGCATCGACTATCACTTTGTCAGCGACGACACCTTCACGCAGATGGTCGAAGCGGGAGCGTTTGCGGAGTGGAACTGGGTCCATGGCCGACGCTATGGCACGGGCCTTTTGACGGTCCGTCAAGCGCTGGCTGCGGGACAGCGAATCCTGCTCGACATCGACTACCAAGGTGCCGCGCGCATCTTGGAAGCCTTTGCGGACTCGGCGCGGCTGGTCTTCATTTTGCCGCCATCGCTGGCGGTCTTAGAAGCGCGGCTGCGTGGACGACAGACCGACAGTGAAGACGTGATCACGACGCGGCTTCACAAAGCGCGCCACGAGCTAAGCCAGTACCCGATGTACCACTACTTGGTCCTCAACCGAGAACTGGAAGCAGGCTACCGCGAGCTACGCGCCATCTATCAGGCCGAGCGAGCCCACGCCGAGGGACGCAGCGCCCCAGCGGACGATGAAGCCCTTGCGCACGACTGCCTGAAAAGCGAGCGCGCCACGCTGGCGCAGCGCCTTCTGCAAGGCGACGAAGCGTAAAGACCGTCTCCATCCCACAACTTGCCCTTTTTGAAGACACAAAAGCCATGGCTTTGATTCCTTACCGTGATGTTCCACAGGCCAGTTCCCCCCAGCTTGACCCGCCCTTGCTCATCGGAGGCCAGGTCGCAGAGGAGTTTTACTGCGGCGACTACGCCTGCGACTGTGCGACCGTCCATCTGCGGATCGGCGGCGTCGTGATGTCGGTAGACCTGGGTACCCGCCGCGTTGACTTTCTGGACAACCAAGGGGGCCCCGCGCGGGAGTCGCTGCGCCGCAGCGTCCGTGATGCGCTCGGGCAAGGATCGATCGAGACGCTGCGCAAGCACTACGACGACACGCGGACGTTTGGCAAAGACCTGCACTTTCGCTACGTGGACTGGTCGGGGGTCAAGCCCGGTGAGCTGGTGCTGTGGCAGCACGCCTTCCGGGCAGAAGGCATCCCGCTGTTTACGATGGGCTCCGAGGAACCGACGGGCAGCGAAGGGGAAGCGAGCGAGCAAAAGCCTGCCCCCAAGGTCACGATCGGCCTGCAAGATGCCTACTGCATCGAGCCCAAGTGCGACTGCAAACGCGTGGTCTTCACGGTGGTGGTCCCGCAAGCAGGCAACACGGTGCAGAAGGTGGGCGTCGTAAACTACTCGCTGGTGAAGAAAGAGCCAGCGGTGCTGGAGACAGCCGGTGGTGTCGATGCCAACAGCCTGTTTGTGCTGGTGGCGAACCTGCTGTCGTCTCAGCCGCAGCTGGTGACGATGTACGAAAATCGCTATCGCTTCATGCGAGAGCAGCTTGCGCCGATCTTGGCGGCGCAGCGCCAGGCGAAGGGTCAGACCAAAGCGCGCCCGGTGGTGGCAGCGGCTCAGCGCAACGAAGCCTGTCCGTGTGGCAGCGGCAAAAAATACAAGAAGTGCCACGGCGCAAACTAAGAACGCCTACCAAAACCGTCAGGAGGAACCCCGATGGCAAAGCGGAGGCCCGGAGCGTACGCCAAAGTACGTGAGGACCGACGATGCAGCAGACGGGGTCCGCCCTAGGTTTTGTTAGGCGGTCTAAGCGCACTCAGTGTCAAGGCCTAGTACGGCCTGCAATCGGAGTCGAGATGTACGTCGAGTTGGTTCGCGAGTACCGCTTTGAAGCGGCTCACTTTCTGCCCAAGGTTCCAGAGGGTCATCGCTGTCGGCGAATGCATGGCCACTCGTTCAAGATTGATGTGGTCATCGGTGGGCAGGCCGATGAGGAGTCCGGGTTTCTGATCGACTTTTACGATCTGGACCGTGTGGTGCAGCCGGTGATCGACTCGCTGGATCATCGGCTCCTCAATGACATTCCGGGACTGGAAAACCCCACCAGCGAGCGTCTGTGCCGTCACGTCTATGACCGACTGGCCGCGCAGCTTCCGGGGCTGTACTCCGTCACGGTGTGGGAGACTACGGACTCACGCAGCATCTACTACGGGCCGCAGGGTCCAGCGCAGCGAAGGAGCTAGTCATGGCAGCCGCGTCTTTGCTTCGGGTGGTCACGCTCAACTTGTGGGGGGAACAGGGACCACTCGATGAGAGGCTGCGGCTGTGTATCGACCAGCTTCGTGAGCTTGTGCCCGACGTGGTGGCGCTGCAAGAGGTGCGACAGATTCCCGATCGGCTGCCGAACACGGCGCAGACGCTGGCCAGTGCCCTGGGTCTGTCGTTTGTGTTTGCACCAGCCACCGACTGGGGTGGTGGCACCGAGGGCCTGGCGCTGCTGTCCCGGCATCCGCTCGGACAGCATCAGCACGCAGAGCTACCGCAGGCACGTCCCGACGAGCGCCGGGTGCTGCTATGGGCTGAGATCACCACCGAAGCCGGGCCCGTGCTGTGCGCCACCACGCACCTGCACTACCGAATGACCGATGGCATCGCCCGCGAAGAGCAGGTCGAGGCGGTCGATCGGCTGCTGAAAGCGGCGGCGGCGCAGCTTCCGATCGGTCCCAAGCTGACGGTGCTGATGGGCGACTTCAACGCAACGCCGGACAGCGATGAGCTGCGCTTTCTGCGCGGACTGCACAGCCTGGCGGGACGGCGGACGTATTACCAAGATGCGTTCCTGTGCGGAAGCGACGGACCTGTCGGGGAAGGCTTTACCTGGTCGCGGCGCAATCCCTACACGCAGCGGCTGCGCTTTCTGCAAAACGATCGCAGGCTCGATTACATCTTCGTCAGCCCACCGAGCCGGGACGGACGTGGTGTGGTCCACTCGTGCCGGGTCGTGCTTGACCGTCCAAGCCCCGATGGCGTCTTCCCAAGCGATCACTTTGGGGTGTTTGCCGAGCTACAGCTCTGTCCATTTCCCACGGGCAGCTAGTGGACAAGTGGTCTGACCGTCGGCCTGTGACGAAACGGTGACAAACTTGTGATCCCACCACGACAGGGACCACGGTTCACTAAAGAGGTGACAAGCGCGGCCCTTTCCCTGGCAACCCTCGAAGCCTCTAGCGATCTGCATGCCCTGCTGCGGCGGATCGATCCAGCCACCTTCCGAGAAGACATCGAAGCCGATGCTCGTGCGCAGCTTGCTCGCATTGTCGAGCGGGTTCGCTCGCTGTACGAGACATCGAAGAAGGACCACAGCAGCTCGACCGTGGCGCTTCAAAGCAAGCTGTCGCAGCTGGAAGCGGCGCTGGTACGAGCCCAGCAGCACGAGTCCGAGTCAGCCCGCGCCTTCTGGGCGACGTTTCAGCGCGAGGTGCATCCTGCCTACGAAGCGCTGGCGGCCTGGCTGCGTAGCTGTGCCCTGCCCGCCCCGAGCCTGCGGCCCACCAACTACAGCCGCAACCTGTTCCATGTCTGCTCTGCGCTGACAGCGCTGCTGGTCATCACGCTCGCCCCGTCGCAGGCATACATCATTGCGGGGGCTGCGGCGATCTGCTTGCCGTCCTGGATGCTGGAGTGGGCGCGACGCCAGAGCCCGAAGCTCAACGAGCGACTGATGGCGTTCTTTGGCAAGGTGGCGCACGTCCATGAGCGACACCGGGTGAACTCTTCGACGTGGTACGGCACCGCACTGCTGACCTTGGCGCTGACCACCAAGCCTGCGGTGTCGGCGATTGCGGTGATGGTGCTGGGGGTCGGCGATCCGGTGGCCGCGCTGATCGGACGACGCTTCGGGCGCACGCGGCTGCGGGCGGGACGATCACTCGAAGGAAGCCTGGGGTTTGTCGCGGCGGCGGCGGCTGTGTCTTTTGTGGTTGCGCGACTGATGCTGCCTGCGTCGCTGCCGGTGCAAGCAGCGGTTGCAGTGGTCGCAGCGCTGACTGGTGCCATCGTGGAGATCTTTTCGACTCACATTGATGACAACCTGACGATTCCGCTCGCGGTGGCGCTCAGCGTATCGGTGACGCTGGCGCTGCTGTAAGGACGAATCGGCGCAGCGGGTGGGCGAGCCGCTGTTAGCGCTCTGCGTAGCGATGCTGCTCGGCCACGATGCGAGCCAGCCAAGCCTTGGGAAGCCCATAGTCGGGATTGAGCACCAGCGACTTTTCAAAGCAGACAATCGCGTTGGCGGTGTCTTCCGCTTGGTAGTAGCAGATTCCCATGTTGCAGAACGTGACCGGATGCTCTCCGAACATGTCCATGGAGAGCTGGTTGTAGCGCAGCGCCTCTTTCGGACGCTTGAGCGACAGATAGACCCGGCCCAGCTCGAACGGCAGATCGCGTCCCAGCGGATAGAAGTTGGTCCAGGTGTTCTCCAGGCTCATGATGAGCTCGACCCGCTGCGTCTCACTGAGCGTGTGCGCGTTGTCCAAGATGATCTTTTCGTAGTCGAAGAACACCTGCGGATCGTAGTGCGACAGGCGCATAAGCTCCATCACACCATCAAGCGGCAGGTTCGGCGTCGTCGTCCGCACACTGTTGAGCAGCGTGTAGAAGTCATACGGACCAAAGACATCCATGCTCGACCGGAACGCGGTCATGGTGTCTGCAAACTGCTCAGCCGAACCACCGATGATGTACGCCACGGTCTTGAGGCTCATCTGCCGCTGGTTGGTCGCAAGGTAGTGTCCACCGAGCGAGCGCACGAGCTGTCCCATCGCGTGATAGTTGGCCATCGTGGACAGCGCACCGTGAAACTGTACGTACTGACCATGGATGTAGAACAGCTCGTCTTCGTGGGTGTAGCCCTTGTCCGATGACAGGATAAAGAGCCGGTTCCCAGAGATGCGCGACAGACGACGAATGGTCCGCATCGCACCGACTGGGAACACCAGCGTGGTGTCGCTCAGTCTTCCTTGATAGGAACCGAGCACTTGCTCGATCGCGGCGTCTCCGTAGTAGCCCTCCGGTGCGATGGGTCGCATCTCCCAATCGAGATGGAAGTTGGACATCACCTCTGGATTCACCAGCTCGTCACCGATGGGCTCACTGTGGCGCGTGGTCACCAGACACTCATTGATCTTGCCGTTCTCGAACCGGAAAAAGTCCTGGAGCAGCGAGTCAAAGATGTAGTTGGCCAGGACGATGATCGGGTTGTTGATCGAGTCCTGAGACAGGACCTGTCCCGACGGATACAGCCGGATGTGATCATCGCTTTCCAGGTCGAACAGTCCCAGGTGCAGCACACCCTGCTCTACGTAGTCCTGAAACAGCTTCTGCTTGGCCCACGACTTGACGTTCGTCTCTGTGAAGTCGGTCATCACAAAGCGAATGTCCAGGTGCTTGAGCGATGAGCTGTTCTTGATGGCCAAGAACTTCTTCAGGAACAGATAGGAAAAGCGTCCGTGTCCAGCGGCCAGCTCGACGATGTAGATCGGCTGGGACGGATCGATGCGACAGCTAAAGCGATCGCTGAGACAGTCCCGAACGTACTGCCACACCACCTGTGCGTACGACTGCGCAATGAACGGATTGCTGGTGACGTACGAAGGAACAATCCCAGAGTCCCAAGCGCTGATTCCTCTTTGTTCATAGAAGTCACGCGTGAGCTTCCACATGATGGACTGCGAGAAGCGCTTCCCTTGCTCCAGGATGAACGGGGGTAGCTCGGCAGCCTCGGTGTTGTTTGCGTTCTCCTCACTCATCACACTCTCCGGGAATCCTTGGGAATGGGTGGTCCGGGGTCTATGGGAACCAATGGTTACAACAGTCGGATCGCCCTATCTTGTCATGCTAAGCGCGCAAAGGTACAGGCAAATTTTGTCTGACCGATGCGATCCAGCATGGAGTGCTGATCTGGGTGCGTACTTCGGATTCCCAGATGCCTTCAGGTAGAGATTTCCGACGGAAAAACCTCTCTGTTCACATCTACAAGCAGCGATTCCAGATGGACATTTGATCTACGTAAGGAGTGTTCCTACAGCATTCCCAGAGAACCACACATAGACACATGTGGGTGTCTGTGAAGCCGCGTAAGGAGTCATCCCAAGCGCAGCACTTTTCTGCGCATTTTCACGCCAGAAAACCACAGAGAATCCGACGGTGAGAGCCTTCCTAAGTATGCAAAAGGAATGCAGTTCCGATCGCGTGGAAAATCTAGATTCAATCGCGATAGACGTTGTAAGGTCTTTGATACGATCGGGACAAAATACCTAGACCATATGCAGAGACCACTACGGAGGGGCCGTGGGGCTTTGCACAGATGAATTCTATGGGGGCAAGGAGAATCCACATGATCCGCTCGACGCTTACACGCGCACTGGCGACCGCTGCTGTCTCTCTCTCTGTTTCGGCATGTACCGCACCGGATCTGGCAGGTACCTGCCCGATTCCTCCTGGTGCAACGCCTACTGAAGCGGCTGCGATTCTGTCTTCTTGCTTCGGCAAGATGGACGCGCTGCCCATCAACACCCGCGCCAAGCAAGACGTGGACATCCTGTTCGTGGTCGATAACTCGCCCTCGATGTCTCCGAAGCAGAAGCAGCTGGGTACCGCCATCGACAACTTCATCAAGAAGATCGACATGAGCGGATCGAACTATCACGTCGGTGTCATCAGCACGGACATCGGTGCGCAGCAGGCCCCCAACACCGCGTTCCAGCCGGGCAACCTGAACATTCCGGGCTGTGAAACGTACAAGGGCAACGACGGAGAGCTACAAAAGCAGGCTTGCTCCAGCCGCGATCAGAGCAAGTGGTCGGTCGATGCCAAGGGCGCATGTACCACGCTGTGCCCGACCAAGCTGGAGCCGACCAACGGTGACGCATACCTGAAGAAAGAGGACGGCATCACCAACGCGCCAAACAACGACATCATCGGTACGTTCAAGTGCATCGCTCCGATCGGTGACGTGGGCTGCGGTCTGGAATCGCCGCTCGAAGCCGCCAAGCGCGCGCTCGACAACCACAGCACGGCGAACGCGGGCTTCCTGCGTCAGAACTCGGTGCTCGCGGTGATCTTCGTGACGGACGAAGACGACTGCTCGGTGCAGATGACGGCACGCGCGCAGAACAATCCGAACTCGGTGGACTGCACCAAGAGCGGAATGTCTACGTACAACTGCTGGAAGAACGACTTCCGCTGCTTGGCCAACAACCTCAAGTGCAACGAGTCGCTCACCTCGACCGGCGCGAAGACGGGCTGCACAGAAAGCAACAACGGCTACCTGGAGTCGATCGACAAGTACGTCCGCTTCTTCTCGAACCTGCGTCCGTCGAACAAGCTGGTGCTCGCGGGCATCTGGACGCCAAGCCTGCTTGACAACCCGAACAGCGACACCACCAAGGTGGGCAAGCTGATTGTGGACTACGACGACACCGTCTGCGTTCCCGGTCCGGGCATCACCTGCTCGACCGAAGCGCTCAACCGAGGCAAGGGCATGAAGGCGGCCTGCCTCAACGCCACCGACGCCAACTTCTTCGGCCAGGCGCAGATTCGTCTGTCGTCGTTCATCCGCAAGTTTGACGCGCAGTCGCGCGTGGAGCAGAGCATCTGCGAGCCGCAGAACTACTCGACGGTTCTTGACGTCGTCGCCGACCGCATCACCAACCGGATCTCGGCCAACTGCTTGAGCGGCAAGCCGAAGACCGACACCAACGGCAACCCGATCTGCATCGTCGGCTTGGTCGATGCCAACACGCCAGCGGCGATGCCCGACGTTCAGCTTCCGGTCTGTAGCGCCAAGTGCTGCCAGGCATGGGCGACGGCTGGTTCGCCAACCGCCATGACTGCCAAGCCGATCCCGAGCGACTCCACGATCATCGCGGCTTGCTCGGCGGATCCGGACTGCTACTGCGCGGTTCCGAACCCGACCTCGAACGTGGCGTGCAAGGACACGGCGGGTCAGGACACGGCGCTCGCTGGTCTGTGGATCAAGGCCGATCCGCACCAGACGCCGTCGGGCAAGGTTGCCAACTTCATGTGCGCAGTCTCGGTCAAGTAACCGAGCGCGAAAGGCCCGCTAACGACCTGCTCCGTTTGCTCCCAGACTTCCCGTCGGGAGCAAGCGGAGTGATTCTGGACCTACCACCTGTCCCACAAACGCTTGTCCCAGCGCTTCCTTCACGCGCCGAAACAGGAGCAGCCGATGTGCGCCCATCCCGACGTAGCTATCGAGCCGCGTCTCCTCCATGGATGCGCCATCAAACGACAGTCGCGCTCCGTAGCGACCGGACAGTCGATAGCGTCGCGTGCCCACTTGCAACTCCTCGGCAGCAGCGACCGTCCCGGGCGGCAAAAGGCCAGGCTGCGGACACAGGTGCAAAAGCCACAGCCGCTCGACGTGACCTTCTTTCGCTACAAGCAGCAGCGCCTGGCCTTGTGGACCGTCGAGCAGCACGAAAGCCTGCCACGGTCCAGCCTGTCCCAGGCGACCGGCGCGCGTCACCAGATATTCCACCGAATCGTGCGCAATCACCGAGCCTTCGTGCAGTCGTCCCAGCTCATCATCGAGCGAGGAAGACGACGGCAGCTTGTGAACCGGCGACTTGCGCCGCCACAGCCACGGCACCGAGAGACCGGCCAGACAGCCCAGCAAAAGCAGCGGCAGCGATTCCATCTGCTTCTATTGTGCGCCGAGTGCGACCACACTGACCACGTCGCGTTTGCGCCAGCGCCCAGCAAGCATGACGGAAGACCACGGCTGCCAATCGGAATCCACGGTGCGAACCTCTCGCAATAGGAGCCTGTTCCATGAAATTGACCCTGTCCTCGCTTTCCTCTGTCTGCTTGCTCTCTGTCCTGGCGATCTGTGGATGCAAAGACGAGTCCACGCCCGGAACGGATGTCGCAGACCTGGCTGCCCCTGAAGCAGACATGACGGTGCTGCCGGATCTGACGGACCCGCCGGATCTGACGATGCTGCCACCGGATCTGACGCCCGCCTGTGGCTTCGGCCAGACCTTCAGCGGTGGAAGTTGCACCTGCGATGCGACGCATCCGGTGTCATGTGCGGGAGCAACCCACTGCTGCGCGGCAACGCAAGCGTGCCTGACGCCGGGTCCACGCGGAGAGACACGCTGCTCTCTGCCCGCGCAAGGTCGCGCCCGTCACGCGATGGCATACGACAAGCTGCGGGATCGCTCGGTGACGCGCGGTGGAGTCTGCGCAATGAGCGGAATCGATGTCCTGTGTCAGGATCAGTGGCAGCTGACGCCCGCGACGTGGGATCAGCAGACCGTGACCAATCCGCCCGCAGCGCGCTACGACTCGACGTTTATCTGGGACGATAACGCCAAGGGACTGCTGCTGTTTGGCGGTCTGACGATCCTAAACAACACCAACTCGCAGACCAACGAGCTGTGGCTGTGGGACGGATCGACCTGGACGAAGAAAGCGCCGACAGCCAGTCCGAGCGGACGCTACGCGCACGCGATGGCGTTTGACTCGCTGCGTAAGGTTGCAGTCCTGTTTGGCGGAATCCCCGTTGGTGGCAACGCAGTGGGAGACACCTGGGAATGGAACAACAGCCAGTGGATTCAGCGCACCACCGCCACGGTTCCCAATGTCCGCTCCGATCACCGCATGGTCTACGACACCAAGGACAAGCGCATCCTGATGCACGGTGGCTTTGTCGCCGGTCAGTACAGCCGCGAGACCTGGTCCTATGACGGCAGCAACTGGACGCAGCTTCCCGAAGACACCGCTGTACCAAGGCGCGTCAAGTTCGGCATGGCCTACGACGAAAACCGCCAGGTCACCGTGGTCTTTGGCGGTGAAATCCTCAACGGAGCCATCGCCCAGCTCACCAATGACACCTGGGAGTTCGACGGAACCAAGTGGACGAAGAAGACGCCAGGAACGCCGCCAGGAAACCGCGTCTTCCCAGCGATGTTCTACGATGCGGGCCGCAAGCAAGTCCTGCTGTTTGGCGGAGATCCGATCAACGCCGATCAGACCAAGGACATGTGGGCGTGGGACGGCACCAACTGGACGCAGCTGTACTAACGCACCGCACATCACCACACGCAGCGGGATGTGCGCGCTGACATCCTGCGCGGTTGCTACAGACGGACTCGCAGCTCGTAGCGACGGTTTTTGGCCTGCTTGGCGGGCGTGTTATCGGGCATGACCAGTGGCTGCTCCGATCCTCGTCCGACCGAGATGATCTCGGCGGCAGGAACTCCCTTTGCGACAAGCTGCTTCACAATCGCGCCAGCGCGCCGCGCAGACAGCTCTTTGTTGTGCGCTGCCGATCCGCGCGAGTCCGTATGTCCCGATACTTCAAACCGAAACCCAGAGATGCCCGCGCTCACCAGCTTCTTTTTCGCATCGAGCACCGCGCTGGCCAGCTTCTGCGCTTTGGCATCACAGCCCGGCTCTAGCTCATCGCTGTCCGTCTTGAAGCTGCACTGATTTTTGGCCGCCTCGGCGAGCAGGCGCGCGTTGATTTCCTGTTCCAGCTTGCCGGTCAACGACTTGCCTGCGGTCTGCTTGGTGAGATCGACTGCTTTGTTGCCCACCTGCTTGGCCGCACTCTGCACTTCTGGCTTGCTGGCGACGCTCTTTACGGTGTCCAAAAAGCCATCGGCACGGACGACAGACACGCTCGACATCACAGACAAGAGCCCACACACAATCCCACTCCACACCCGCTTCATGCTGATCCTCCTTGTGTCAGTTGACGCAACCCCGCAGCGCTTCATTGTGTCCGAGATCGACAGTCCCGCAAAGCGTCGGAATCGATGCAGATCACCGAACGCTCAGCAGACAGACTCCGCATCACGGGATTCCTACCATGTGTGCAAACAGAGTCCGCAGAGCCGACAGCAGCATAGGAAACGTCGGAAGCGCAACGACGTACCTGCCATGCGACAATCGCACGCACCAACGCGACGCACTGCGCGATAATGACCAAGAGGGGTTGGCCACGCAGCTGGACGCATGATTCGTCGCTGCCAAAAGCACGCAGACACACCCTGATCGCTCAGGAATCTGCCAGGGATCTGCCAGGGATCTGCCAGGGATTTGCCAGGGATCTGCCAGGGATTTGCCAGGGATCTGCGGCATCGTGTGCCAGCGGGAAGGAATCATCTCTATGTCATTTTTTGAAGAGCTCACACCGGACAATGCCGGAAGAAGTCCATACCGAAACGGCACAGACGGAGAAGCCCAAGGACCGTATGCGTTTGCTTCTGCCAACCGCGATCAGCACGGCAACGCCAGAGGCTACTCAACGGGAGTCGGCCTTGCGCACGGTCAATCGGGCGGCGCGTCCTACGACATCATGTCCGCCAATGCCAACTTCGGCGGTTGGCGTGACGCCGGTGGCGAAACCAACGTCGGATTCGGAGCAGATGCCCAGGTTGCGAAGTTTGGCATCGCACCAGGTGGACCGCTTGGCAACTTTGGCTTCGATGTCGGTGCGCTGGATGCATCAGCCAACGCCAGCTTCAACAGCAGCACCGCAGGCATCGGCGCCCAAGCCAACTTGATCGAAGGCTCAGTATCCCACGGCACGAGCGATCGCAACAGCGCAGACGATCGGTTCATCCGTCTTGGTGGATCAGTCGGTGTCGGTGCAGCCGGTCGTGTTCACTACGGAGACGCGGACGGAGACGGACGGCGCGAATATGGCTTCGGCTTCGATGCAGGCCCGCTGTCGTTCGACTACAAGACCGAAAATCCGATTGGTGATCTGCTCACGATGCCCATGATGGGAACCAACGCGCTGATGAGCGGAATCGGACTGGGACGATACGCTCCGGGATCGATGGTGCAGCGTGGCGTCGAAGGAGCCTGGGATTGGGCCACTCATGGCGGTCCCGGTCGTGCGCTGTCCGCAGTCGGTCGCGGCATCGGAAACGCGGCACAATCCGTCGGAAACGGACTCTCAACGGTCGGTCGTGGCATCGGCAATGTTGCATCCACCGTTGGTAACGGAATCGTAAACGGAGCATCTGCGGTGGGTCGCGGCATCAGCAACGCAGCATCCACTGTGGGCACTGGCATCGCGAACGGAGCCTCGGCAGTGGGTCGCGGCATCAGTAGCGCAGCATCCACCGTTGGAACCGGCATCAGCAACGCAGCCGGTGCAGTCGGTCGTGGCGCACGCGCTGCATGGAACGCAGTCACCGGCTGGTGATTCCCAATGCGGCTGTCATTCCCATTCCGTTTCCCTCCATTCCGCTGAGAACAACGGCCTTGCTCGGTCTCAAAGAAAAGCTCCGCATTGAAACCCAGGAAATCGCCGGACGGCTCTACACCCGCGCCTTCATCGGATCGCGCGAGCTTCGTCTGTCCATCGGTCTGCTCAGCGCGCTCAGTAGCCTGTCGCTCGGTCGTCTTCCCGACGATCTTGGCCTGCGTGAGCTGCTGTCCGCTGGCGTGCTTCAGAATCTTCCTTCCGAACACGATCTGCCGCGTCAGATCGCGCTCGATCCATGCGCAGTGCTCGACTTCATCCCGCAGCCCCAGCGTCTTCGCGGACACTCGGTGATTCCTGAAGCATCACTTCCGATCGGACTGCTGATTCCACCTGAGCTTCTCGATGCGCTCCAGCGGCTCTCTGCGCAGCTTCGGCTGGCCTATCGCCACATGGTAAATGCCGCGCTGAGTCGTCAGCAGCTTGTCCCGATTCCGCAAGCGCTACACGTTCTGTCCGCGCTGTGTCAGGAAGCATTTGCAAGCAGTCCAGCGCTGTCCCAAGCCTTCGATCTACAGCTCCATCCGTTTGCGCTCACACCCAAGATTCCGCTGCAAACCCAGACCATTCAGTATCCGCTGCGAGTCGTACGCATGCTGGCGGACAGACAGCAGGAATCCCAAGGGAAAGCGCACCACAGCCTCACACTTCGGAATGTCGAAGGACCCAGTACGGATGCAGATCTGACGATGATCAAGAGCTGTGCAGAGCTACTCCTGATGCTCGATCAAGGCTGCGAAACAGAGACGCTTCTCCGGCGGCTTCCGCAGCTTGATCCCGCAGCGCGCACGCTGTTTCACAGCCTGATGATGGAAGGAATGCTGATTCCTCCTTCATCCGAACGGACACAGCTCACGCTTCCTTCAGGAACGGTGATGCACCTTGGACATGCGACGCTGCTCGGCAACCTAGGGGGCGCGCACATCCTGATCGATCCGTGGTTTCCTGCTGCAAGTCGCAGCGATTCCGAAAGACCGCTTGCGTATTCACAGCTTCCTCCGCTTGCCGCGATCTTCATCACGCATCATCACTGGGATCACGTTCACATTCCGACGCTGATGCGGCTCGATCGCAGTACGCCGATCTACATTCCGCATCAAGATCTGAACCAGCCGCTTGTTCCGCGAACCGATCTACTGCTTGAACAGCTTGGCTTTGCGCGCGTTCACACGCTGACCCCTGGACAGTCGGTTGCCATCGGAGACGGTGGAAGTGTGTATGCCGCTCCGTTTTACGGAGAAGATCCAACCCGGCTTGGTTATAAAGGCTGCTGTTATGTGCTGGTCCAACAAGGACAGGCTGCGCTGGTTCACGTTGATAGCGGTCCCGATCTGTCAGGACTTTCGACGGTCACAAGTGGAACCGGAGCCGCACTGCGCAGTCAGTTTGGCGCGCTGTCTCCCGTGTTTGCGACCCGCAGACAAGAGCGCGGCATCATGATTGAACATACGTGGGAGTTTCTGCTCGCAGACCCTGCGCAGTGGCTGCTTCCCACCGAAAACTGCTGTACGGGCGCACAGTTTCTGGCCGATCTCTGTCGCTGCGTAGGTGCTCCGCTGTTGGCGCTGTATTCCGAAGGAGGCGCTGACTTTTATCCAGACGGAACCGACTTCCTGCGTCGCCCAAAATCCTCTGCACGAACGCTCCCACATGAGTTCTTGTGGGATGATCTGGGTACGATCTCAGCAGCGGTTTTGCGCAGTGGATCCCGCATTCACATGTCTGCACCGTATCACTGCTTTCGCATTGGCGGCGGCTTCATCGGAAGCCAGTCGCCACACGGCGGAACACCGCTTCCGATTGATTAAGCGCAGCTACGATTCCCAATCGATTCCTAATCGATTCCTAACCGATTCCCAATCGATTCCTAGCCGATTCCCAATCGATTCCTAACCGATTCCCAATCGATTCCTAACGTACGCGGAGCTTGATTCCGATCGCGACCGCAGCGCAGCACAGCACGATGCCCATACCGATCAGGAATACAGCGGTCCCTGAATCACCCAGCGCGCGTCGTCCCGCTTGGATCTTGCCAAGACTCCAGATCCATTCCGGACGCACCACACCAAAGAGCACAAACAAAACCCCCACAACGAGCAGCAAGGCTGGCATCGCGATCCGCACAATCGGTGGCAGTGGTTCCATGCGTATCACTATACTTCCGGGCGCCGGAAGTATATCGATGGACGTGAAGGGAAAGCAGCCAGACGATGTCTCCTCACGCCTCACATCCGACTCCGACGTTTACACCGCGCTCGCTTCTGTCTTCACACACAGCGACTGCGCAGCAGACAAGCGAAGACCAGATCGAGTTTGTCTGCGAAGTCGGCGGACTCAACGGACTGTTTCGATTTCTCGGCGGCTTGTGTCTGACCGGAGCGCTGGTTCAGTGGACCGCCGCGCTGTTTTCCCCCAAAGCCTCGATTTTGCTTGTCTGTGGGAGTCTGCTGTTGGTGATCGCGACGATCCTGCTCGGGCTGGCGAAGTGGCAACGGTCGCATCACGGACGCTTCGTGCTCGATCGCAAGCAAGGTCTTTTGTCGCAGTTTCACGGAGCGCGACTGGTGCGGCAGATTCCTCGGTCGCGGATTCAGCAGATCAGTGCGCCGATTGACTTCACCGATGGAATGCATCCCGACAAGCTGCCCGAGCTGCCGCGCTGGTTGCTCTGTCACGCCGACGGATCGCCCGCTCTGCGGCTCGGGAAAGGCACGCTGCAAGAGCTTCAGCCCGCGCTGCGCTTGCTTGCGGCCTGGCAGCTCCCGGTTTCTAGCGATTCTCTAACACGTTAGATTAAAAACGAAATTTAGCCTATTAGCAGTGTGGCTCATCTGTTTTGTCTCATGTAAAATCGCTCCATGCGCTCGTTCCGAAAGACCGTTGCCCTGTTGTCCGTAGTGTCTGCGCTCGCGCTGGCTGGCTGTCCGAAGCCGCCGCCGCCGAAGATGCCGCCCAAAGAAGTTCCGCAGCTTGGTGGCGTCGCAACCAGCGCGGGAGAGCGTGGCGATGTCGTCGCCGACGCAGTCCAGCAAGGCAGCAACATGGCGCGCGTGCTGTTCGACTGTGGCGTTCCGCACAGCCAAGGCGCTGAAGGCAAAGGCGTCTTGAGCTCGGACCTGACCAAGTGCGAGCTGGACTGGGCCAAAAAAGAGCTGATCATCACCGACGGAAGCAGCGCGGACTGCCCGAGCTTTTTGCTCAACGTCACCGCCTACAAAGGTCCAGGCACGTACAACACCTCGGCACTCGGCAAGCTGTCGTTTGGCACCGCGAAGATGCGTCAGGCGGCATGCAACTGGGACGGCACGATGTGTCTCGACTGGAACGGCGCAAGCGGTCCCCATCCAGAGTCAAGCTGCACCGTCGAGATCAACTCGGACGGCGGACTTCAGTACGGCACAAGTGGCGCGACGATCTCGGGCACTTTCGTCTGCGACGGCTTCCAAAGCACCTGGAAAGGCTGCGCCGGAGCCCCCGCCAAGGTGAGCTGCGTCATCGCGCGTGCCAGCTTCTCGATCGCGGGCTGCAACGTCATCAACAAAGAAGACCCGAAAAAGAAGCCCGGCACCAAGAAAGCCAAGTAGCGGTTGACAGCGGCGAGAAATGGCGCTAAGCGCGCAGGATATGTCGCTGTCGGTCTTTCGGTTGCTCTGCACTGCCCTGCTGGCGTGCCAGGTTGGGTGTCGCAAAGCACCTACACCGGCTGCGCCCACACCTTCCGTCTCGATCAGTGCGCAAAATGACCTGCTGCGAGGCGATCGGCTGCTCAAAGCGCTGTCGCTGTCGCATCAGGAAGTCGCGGCTCGGCTGGGAGCGCATCGCATTGAGTCGAAGACGCGCTTTACGATTACCCCGATTCCGTCGCCGCGCGCCACTCAGGTTCAGCCCGTTGCGCCGGGGTTCCGTTTGGGACAGCCCGCGCAGCCTTTTGCCGGGGAAGATGCCTACGAAGTCGCGCCGGTGTCGCTGCAAGAAACTCGCTTTATCGAGCTAGACGGCAGCGGACGCATTCATCTTGGGAACGAAACCGATCACGGCGCAGGAATCGAAGCGGTCACCGACGAACAGCACGTCTTTACCAAGATGCGCTATCAGCCGTTTATTCGTTATCGCGCAGAAGGCAGTCAGGTCGAGCGGCTGCGCTCCATCGGGTTTGACACGGGCGCGTCGCTGCTAGAGACAGTCAGTCATCGCGTCAAGCTGGGTACGCCGAGCAGCGTCGATGTCAAAGGTCGTCCGAGCTGGAATGTTGCGCTTCAGCTGGCTGACCAAGCGTCGGTTCCGATTCATGCGCAAGGCTCGGCGTGGCGCGGTGCGGTCAGCGTCGAATCGATCGAAGGATCAGCGACGGTTGATCGCGAACAAGGTGTCCCGCTGGCGGTCGAGCTGACGGTGCGCTTTGTCGCGCCTCGTCCCGGAGTTCCCGACGAGCGCGTTCAGGTAGAAGCGACGCACGTCATGCAGGTGGTAGCCTTGGGAAGTGAAGCGGTGAAGGTGACGGTTCCCAGCGAGTTTTCGGAGCCGCCGACTCGGCCTCGTCCGTGGCTGGATCGGCAAGAGCTGCTGGGCGGACTTGTCCCTTCGTTTCGCTAGAACACGAAAGAATTACAGAAGGAACCACAGATGGACGCAGACACAAAAGACAGCGCCTCGTCGCAGAGCGAGCACAACCGACTGGTGATGGTGCGCAGTGTCCTGGTGGCGCTGGCCAATGCACTGCCGCTGCCCGGTCTTTCGGAGCTGCTCGTCGATGTGTCGCGCCGAGGACTGATCGAACACCTGGCGCGAGAGCACCGCGTCGAGCTGGCTGAAGGCTCTACCGCTGCGCTGCTCGAAGAGTCGCCCGAGTTTCAGCGGCTTGGGATTTTGTCGTCGCTCAGCCGAATGGGAACCTTGCTGCGCAAGCAAAAGCAGCTCCGTCGGCTGTTCACAGGCTTGCAGATCCTAAACGGTGTCGAAGCTGGCTTTCGCGCGTTCGAGGTCGGAACGCTGCTCGATCACTATCTTTCGACGTATCACATGGGCCAGAGCCTGTCGGCAGAGCAAGCGCGGACGGTCCACAAGACGATGATGGAATCGTGCCGCTCGACGGAAAAAGAGCTGCTCAGCGATGCGGTGGCCGGGCTCGCGATGGCGGTTGGACAAGCAGCGCTGGCGCTTCCAGGCTACGTGTTCACCAAGGTCGCGCGAAGCGGAACGCAGCTCAGCCTGCCTGAGCTTACTGCGGTGACGCAGAGCGCACATAAGCTGCTTTCCGAACTTCGGCTTCAGAATTACGCTAAGAAATTGACGGCGAACTTTGATCGCAAGTGGTCTGGTCCCGCCGTTATCACCGTCAGTCAAAAACCGAACTAGAGGAAGAACGACTTGCCAGCACGCAAGAACTCCGCCCAAGACGACAAATATCGACAGGATGCGCTCGTCGCTGCACAGGCTGCCATCGACAAAAAAGGCATTGAGCCTGTCCTGATCGATCTCACCCAGTCTGATAGCTACACCGACTACATGCTGATTGTCTCCGCCCAGGCCGATCGAGCGGTTCGCGCCGTCGCCGATGGTGTCGTCGAGGCCATGCAGCAGCGTGGCGTTCGCCTGATCGGGGCGGAAGGTCTACGCGAAGGTCGATGGGCACTGCTCGACTTTGGCGACGTGGTTGTCCATGTCTTCGAGCATCCGCTGCGTGAGTTTTACGATCTGGAAGGCATGTGGTTCGATGCACCGAGGGTGACGCTACAGATTCCAGCGGATCAGCGGCTCGACGCACAGTCGCAGTATCGCTTTGACGACGACGACGCTCCGCCAGCACGACTGTAGTCGATCGTCGCAGCACGCCGGGTCTTGCCAGCCTACGCTATTCCAGCGTCAGGTCGCAGTGTGCCCAGCGCTCCGCCAGCACGCGACTTGTGACGGAGTGCTCGGGCCGGACCAGCTCAGGATCGCGCGCCAGCAAAGCAGCGGCTTCTCGACGAGCAATCGTCAGCAGATCGATGTCACGCAGCAGATCCGCAAAGCGCAGCGGCGGCAGTCCCGACTGTCGAGTGCCCAGCACTTCGCCCGGACCGCGAATGCGCAGATCGGCTTCGGCCAGACGGAATCCGTCGCTGGTCTGCGCCACCACTTCCAAGCGATGGGCCGCCGAGGGAGCCGTCGTCGCAGCAGCATGTTTGGTAGAAGCTGTCGTTGCTGGTTCTTCGCTGACTTTGCGGCGCTTGCTCGGCTTTTTCGGCGCAGGCTCGTCTTCATCGAGCAGCGGATCATGATGAACGGAGCCCGATCCGTCGGACAGCGCGCTTCCGTGCAAAAGCAGACACAGGCTCTTGCCGCTGCCTCGACCGACGCGACCGCGAAGCTGATGAAGCTGTGCCAGGCCGAAGCGCTCGGCGCTCTCAATCACCATCAGCGAGGCATTGGGCACATCGACGCCGACTTCAATCACCGTCGTCGCAACCAAGACATCCAGCTCTCGGCGACGGAAGCGATCCATCACATCGTCTCGTTCGTCGCTGCCCAAGCGTCCGTGAACCAGGCCAACCCGCAGCTCGGGCAGCGCTGACTGAAGCGCAGCATGTCGCGCCGTCGCACTCGATAGCTCTAGCTTTTCACTGTCCTCGATAAGCGGACAGACCCAGTAGGCCTGACGACCTTCCGAAACAGCTTTGCGCACGGCGGTGAGCGCACGCGGCTCGCCGGTCTTGCCCGACAGAACCTTCGTCACAGGCGGCGTTCGTCCCGGCGGCAGCTCATCGAGCTGACTGACATCCAAGTCTCCGTACAGCGTCAGCGCCAGCGTCCGAGGAATCGGCGTCGCGGTCATCACCAAGATATGCGGCTGCCGACCTTTTCGTCGCAGCGCGGCACGCTGACCGACACCAAAGCGATGCTGCTCGTCGATGACCACCAGCGCCAGATCTTGAAACTCGACTGCATCGGCAATGAGCGCGTGCGTTCCGACGACCATGTTCAAAAACCCGACGCGCAGCATCGCCAAGATCGACTCTCGGTCGAGCGGCTGGCCGGTGCTCTCGTGCAGTCGCCACACCTCGGCAAAGCGTCCCGCTTGAAGCAGCGCCAGCGTGGTCTTGCGCGCCGTCTTCGGTGTCGTCGCGGTCAGTAGCGCCAGCTTACGTCCCGTCGCCAAAGCCCACACTCGCAGCGTCTTGTGATGCTGCTCGGCCAAGATCTCCGTCGGAGCCATCACCGCAGCTTGATGACCGCTCGCCATCACCAGCTCACACGCCGCGTAGGCCACCAGCGTCTTGCCCGAGCCAACATCGCCGTGAAGCAGACGCTGCATCGGGTGAGGCTGACTGAGATCGCCACGAATCTCGGCAATCGCGCGCTGCTGGGCAGAGGTCGGGGAAAACGGCAATACCGCCCACAGCGACGACAGCGAATCATCACTGGTCGGACACACCGTCGCATCGTCCGCCGCAATCGCTCGTCGGCGACGTAGCAGACCTAGCTGTAAAAAGAACAGCTCCTCGAAGATCAGCCGACGCTGCGCCGGAGCCAGTCCTTCGTTGAGTCGCAGTAGCAGCTCTGGCGTCGTCTCGGCGGGCAGAAGATGCAGATCGCGCAGCGTCTGGGCCAAAAGCGGCAGGCTCAGCCGGTGGAGAAGCTGCGCGGGCACACCATCGGGAACCAGCTCGGCATACTGGCTGCAAAGTCCTTGACAGAGCTTTTCGACGAGCCTGGCCGGAACTCCGTCGATGTCGGGATAGCGAATGCGAATGTGACCAGCGCCTTCGGGCATCACTCCGTCGGGCTGCTGTTCACTGCGCGGCGGCAAATCGACCAGCTCGGGATGGGTCACTTGCAAGCTGTCGCGAAACTTGCTGGGTGTCGCCGAGAGCAAAAATCGTTTTCCCGGTAGCAGTCGCTTTTGATAGCCGCCGTGGAAGTAAAACCAGCGCGCGAGCAGCTCGCTTCCGTCTTCGCCGCGAAACAGCACTTCCAAAAAGCGCTTTTTCGCCCACACGACGCGCGTTCGCTCGACCAGCACGATCGTCGCTTGCAGCACACCAGGCTGAAGCTGACCGACGGGAACCACCTGCCGCAGATCGTCGTAGCGCTTTGGCAAAAAGTACAGCGCATCGATGACGCGATGCAGTCCCTTATCCGCCAGTCGCTCTGCCGTCACAGGACCAACGCCAGGCTGACCGAGCAGCGGGCCGAGCAGCGGATCCAGCGCAGCCTCTGCATCGTCGCCAGACGTTCCAGCGGACTTTCCAGCAGCCTTTGACGGAACCGACGCAGCGATGATGCCAGCAGGCTTGGCTTCGACGTTTGCTTCCACTTTGACAGCGGGCTTGGCCGTCGGTCTGGACGCGAATCGAGACGGACTGCGCAGCGCTGAATCTTGCATCGGACGCGCCAGCGGCGATGGAGCCACTTCACTCACCGAATGACGGTCTGCCCGATTCGCCCGATGCTCTGGAAGATAGATCGAAATGCTCAGACAGAGCCGCTGACCGAGCGCAACCACACGCTGACGCTCTCCGAGAGGAAGCGAGCCCAGCCGCGTCGTCTGCTGCGCGAGCAGCGTCAGATCCGCCGCGATCTTCTGACAGCGTTCCCGATCGCCATCGCTGCCCGAGCGCTGACTCTTCTTTTCAAACGCAGTCGCCAGCGCCTTTGCCGAATCCGTCATTTGGTGAGCAAGCAGCCGCAGCCGCTCTTCGCCTTCTGGGTCCAAAAGGTTTGGTAGACCGCGCGCGCACAGCTCCTCAATCGGCTTCTGAAGCGAGGAAAGCAGCTCGCGGACCATCCGAACCGATGGCGTCGTCGCGTCAGCCTGTGCGCCCGGCTCCGTGCGATGTGGGTCCGTAGCGGACGCCAGCTTGCTGGATGCAGCGCTTGCGGAGCCCACCGACGATGGAACTTCTGCCATGTGGCTGTCTATTAACATGAACTGCGCGCCGTTTTCCGAAAGGAAGTCGTGTACTATGAATCGGATTCTCCCTATCTAGCGGACGACACCTACGATCATGGAGCGCGTCATCGGCATCGACCTGGGCACCACCAACTCGTGCGTGGCCATCGTCGAAGGAGGCGTCCCACTGGTGCTGCCAGGCCCCAGCGGTCAGCGCGCGTTTCCAGCCGTCTTGGCCATCGATGATCAAGGTCAGCGAATCATTGGACAGACGGCTCGCCGTCAGTGCGTTCTCAATGCCGAGCACACCGCGACGGCACTCAAGCGACTGCTCGGGCTGCGCTTCGGTCATCCGCAGGTCCGTCAGCTCTCCGAGATGGTCGCGTATCGCATCACGTCCGGCCCAAGCGATGAGCTGCGCGTCGTCCTGCGCAACGAACAGTATGCCGTCACCGAACTGGTCGCCGCGCTGCTGCTCGACCTAAAGAAAGCGGCGGAAGCGTACCTGGGCCAGCCAGTCAGCCGCACCGTTCTGACCGCACCGCTGGCATTTTCCGACGCACAGCGCATTGCATTACGTGACGCAGCACGCCTGGCTGGACTGGAAGTTTTGCGGATCATTGCCGATCCCATCGCTGCCGCGCTCGCACATGGCATTGGCACCAGCGAACATCGCGCCCAGCGCGTCGCTGTCTACGATCTCGGCGGCGGCACCTTCGACTTCGCGCTCCTCGAAATGAGCAGCGGTGTCCACGAGATCCGCGCCAGCACCAGCGACGCATTCCTCGGCGGACAGGACTTCGATCGACGGCTACTGGACTACTTGGTGTTCGGCTTTGCCAAAGATCACAAGATCGATCTGCGTCAGGATCGCACAGCGCTTCAGCGACTTCGCGACGCAGTGGAAAAGGCCAAGTGTGATCTGTCCGTCGATGAAGAAGTAACCATCGAGGTTCCGTTCATCATCTCGACGGGAACATCCGAGCCGCTGCACCTTCATCGCGTCATTCATCGCACCAAGTTCGAGGAGCTGACCGAAGATCTCGTCGAGCGAACCATTCAGCTCTGCAAAGGCGCACTGTCCGAAGCTGGCGTCGAGCCACGCTCGGTCGATGCAGTCGTTGTCGTCGGTGGAATGGCCCGGGTTCCGCGCATTCAAAGAGCCCTGACCGAGCTGTTCGGTCGCGTTCCGATGGGCGGCGTCACACCGGAAGAAGCACTGGCCATCGGAGCCGCGCTGCAAGGTGCCGCACTTTCGCAGACACCGTCGGCCAGCACGACGTTTGAGCTGAGCCCGCATCACTTGGGTCTTCTCGTCGGTGGTGGCAAAGTATTTCGCTTGATCTCGGCGGGAACGCAGCTTCCCCATGAAGCGGCGCACATCTTCACCACCGCGCGCGATCATCAGACGGCGCTGCGGCTGGTTGTCGTCGAAGGGGACAGCGAGCAAGCCAGCGACTGCAAAATCCTCGGTGAGTTTGTCTATTCAGGCTTCCTGGCTGCGTCGCGCGAAAACACCGAGGTCGAGGTACGCTTTTCAGCGGCGCAAAACGGCGATCTGACCGTCACGGCCACCGACTTGCGCGAGCAGCGTCGCGAACAGCACACCTTTCGACTCAGCGCCTCGCTGCTCAGCAGCGAAACCGACGGTAGCAAGAGCCCGATGGGCAGCTACGAGCTGGAAACCCAGCGCAGCGACGAACTTTCTCGCAATCAGAACCGCGCCGAGCAGCTCATCAGCGACATCTTGGGCATGCTGCCTCGTGCCGAACAAGCCGTCGCGGGCAGCGAGCTGGGCCTGGATGCCATGCGCCGGGCCCGATCCGCCATCGAGCGTGCTCGCATCGCCATCATTCGCGGCGAGAGCGTCGCCATCATCGATGCGCGTCAAGTCCTTGAGAGAACAGCGGCGATGCTGCGCGGCGTCACAGCCAGCCTGCGCTAAGTTCAGCCAAGTTCCCTGCGTAATGACCCGACCAGCTGCGTAAACAGCTATGCACTTGGTACCTGAGCAACGCGGCAAATCGGGGCTCAGCCAGCCGGGGGAACGATCTGAACGCGAAGTTTCCGTCGAGAAAACGAACCAGGGATAGTTCATAGCGCACTGGCCCAGGAAATGCTCTAGACCGGCCACCATGCAGCTTCAGTCCTCTCGTTCCGCCTCGCTGGCGCACGATTCGATGGTGAATGGCAACCCGCTCGGTGCCGTGGCCGTGGTCTTGAACCGCAACGCCCGAGCGGTCACTCGCAAGATGGTGCAGCGTCTGGAAAAGCTTCACCCAAGCCAGCACCTGTTTCTGTCCGAGAGCTTCGAGCACAGCCGTCAGATCGCCACGCAGCTGGCTGAAGGTCCGTTTCACACCATCTTGTTCGGCGGCGGAGACGGCACATTCGTCTGCTGCCTAAACGACCTGCGCGAAGCTTGTCTGCGCAGTGGTCGGCCCTTGCCGCGCGTCGGAGTGCTACCGCTCGGAACTGGCAACGCAATTGGCTACTATCAGGGCATTCCTTCGACGCTGCGCGGCATCCACGCCCAGCTTGAGCGCGCCCAGACCGTCCTCAGTCCCACCCGAGAGCTACCGCTGCTGCGCGTCAATGGTCGGCTGTCACCGTTTGCAGGAACCGGGCTCGACTCGCAGATTTTGGAAGACTACGGCGCGACCACCAAAGCCCTGGATGCGATGGGGCTCGGTCGCTTGATTGGTTCCCCGCTGCGCTATGCCTTGGCGGTGGCGCTGCGCTCGGTGCCACGCTTTGTGATGCGCAAGCTGCCCGAAGTCGAGGTCGTCAACGTCGGTGGCCCAGCATACGCAATTGGACTCGACGGAAAGCCCGACGACACGCCCCTGCCAAGAGGCACGGTGCTGTATCGCGGTCGCTGCACGCTGGCGGGCGCAGCGACGGTGCCATGCTATGGCTTTGGCGTCCGAATCTTCCCGTTTGCCGATGTACGCAGCGACAAGTTCCACCTCCGCTGCACCGACGCAAGCGCAAGCGAAACCCTGGCACACCTGCCCGCTGTCCTACGCGGCGACTATCGCAGCCCGTCGCTACACGACTTTCTGTGCGATGCCGTCGAGCTGCGCGTCTCTCAGCCCGTCCCCATGCAGAGCGGCGGCGATCTCATCCCTGGACGCAGTGAAACGCTTCGCATCGACCTGGCCGAAACCCCCGTTCGCATCCTGTCGCCCGAATAAGCCAGCTACGTCGGTCGCCACTGCTATGATTCGCGCATGGCTGAACCGCGTGTCCGTCGCATTGAAACGCCGCTGTCCACGCAGGATGTCGAGGAGTACCGCGCGCTGGTCAAGCTGGCGCAAGGCCCGATACCGACCAGCTCGGATGAGATCGCGCGTGAGCTGACTCGGCTGTGTCGGCTGCGCAATCGTCCCGCGCTGCTCCGTGCCCGTCTGCGCTTTGGCCGCGAGCTGTTGCTGGTCCGAGTCGCCGATCTCGACGGAGACGGCAAAAACGAAATCCTGGTCATCGACAGCGATCGCAACGTCCACACGCCACGCTTTTCCGTCCGACAGACCGAAAGTGGCGAGGTCGCGTCGTGGATCATCGGCAGCCATCGCTATCGCGGACGATTGATCGGGATCAGCCTCAGTCCATTTGGCGTCTTTCATCGTCAGGAAGCGATCGTCACTTCCGTCGAAGAAAACGACGGCAGCGCGGTCTATCGCGAGCTGAAGCTCACCTGCGACGGTCAGCAGTGGGATGTCGCCGAGCTGGAACACCGCAGCACCAGCTCACTTGGGCTCGGTGAAATCAGGCTGATTGGCGATTCCAGCGAGGTCGGTCGCGTCCCGGTCCTACGCGGTCGTCCCGACGACGGACGCCTGTGGGTTGAGATCATCGACGATCGCATCGGCCCGCGCAGTCCCGTCAGCACTGACTTTGGCAAGGTTTCGTTTCTGCCCGGCGAAGTCACCGACATGGTGCTCGCCGACGATGAGCTGGTCGTTGCCTACGCGCGCGGCGGACTTCAGCGCATCAGTCGCGACGGAAGGCTGCGCTCGCTGCTGTTTCCGCAGTGGCGCTTTGTCTGTCTGGCCTATTCCCAAGTCCGACGACCGTCCGATCGCGGAATGCCAGGCCGAGGGCTGCTGCTCGGTGGAACGTCGTTCGGCTATGTGTTCGCGATGGATCTGTCGCAGTCGCACTCGGGTGTGCTGTGGCGGATGGACGCAGGCTTTCTGTTTTCGTCGATGACGCTGGCCGATGTCGAGTCAAGCGGACGGATCGACTTGGTACTCGGTGGAATCGACGGTGGCATGCGCATCTACGAGCTGACCGAGCCGCCGCTGCTCAACCAGCGCTGTCGTCAGCTCTTTTCGGCGCTGGGACACCGCGCGAGCGACAAGCTCCTAGAGCTGGCACCGCCCCGTCACGAAGCGCACCCTGCGGTACAGCTGTATTTGCTGAGTCGCGTGCTGGAAAGTAACGGTCCCGCCACCCACGCCGTCGTCGAGCTGGTGCGCTGGTTTACCCTCGGACAGCCCGGCTGGCACACCCTGCCCGAGCGAGCCCAGCGCGAAGCGGTGGTGACGATGGAGCACTTTCTGCTTTTGCACTTGCCGCAGCTTGCGACGCTGGAAGGACGCTCGACACCGACGGGACCGCTCCCGCTGCTATCGGCGCGTCAGCTTCAAGAAGGAGGCCCCGGTGAGGTGATTCCGTCGGGACTGTTTGATCCGACGACCAAGCTACAGCTCGCACGGACGGTGATGGCCGAGCTGGTTGAGATTTACCTGGGTGCCCCGCGTCTGGTTCGTCATCAGATCGATCGCATCTCTCGTCGGCTGTTCGAGCAGTACTGGCTGCTGGTTCCCAGCCAAGCGAGCGACGAAGACGACATGCTCAGCGTCGATCAGCCGCCGCCGGAGCTTCGCAAGCTGCTCAATGTCCGCAGCCTGCGCGCGCGCGAATATTCCAGCACACTGGCGACGGAGTCAGAGACGCGGCTGGAACATCTTCAGTCACTTCCCGACGGAGAACGGCCTCGGCTTGATGAAAACAGCGACGTGGTGGTTCGGGTGCTACGCGCCATCGGTCTGACCGAAGAGCTGCGCACGGATCGCTTTTCCATCGAGCTGGAGCGGCTCGATCTGTCATCGACGGCGCTTGATCCGCTGGATCTGTCGGGACCGACCCCGACGATGCCCGCCGATGTCTGGCCACAGCGCTGTTATGTCGTCGGAATCGGTCGTCATCGTGCGCTGCGCATTGAGCCGCTTCAGCCCGCGCACACAACCTGGGACGGCAAGACGCCAGAGTCCGAGATCATGGCGTGGCCGTGGCTGCCGTCCCAAGGTGGGCCCGAGATCAAGATTCCCGGTCAGGTTCGCTTCGTCGAAGCGCGACGGCTCTGGAAAGAGGGCGACTGTATTTTGCCAACGGTGATCGTCGGTGCGGAAGAAGCGGGCGACACCAGACTGATGGTGTTTACGCCGCTCAGCGACGGAAGACTGTTTCTGCGAGGGGAAGCTCGCTGCGGTGGTGTCTCGGTAGAGCCGATTGGCTATGACTGTCACGTCGAGGAAAACAGCGGCACGGAGTCCATCATTCGCAGCGAGGTCGAGTCGCTGGTGCTGCGTCTGCCCGGAACGACAGAGCGCGCGCGTCCGCAAGTGCTGGTGCTCGACTCGCACGGTGGTGGACTGCGGCTGCGATCGACGCTGCTGCCGAGTGATCTGATTGCGGTGGTCTCGACGACGGGCGGATCGCTGTATCTGTCGTCGGCGCGAATCAAGCTTCAGCGACCGGGAGACAAGCCGCTGTGGGCTCCGTCTCCGGCGGGAGTGTACTGCGCAGCGCTCGACGAAGAAGCAACTACGATTGCAGTTGGAACGACGACGGGACAAGTCCAAGTGCTGCACGTTGAAGCGGACTCGCTGCGGCTGCACGCGCAGTATCTGTTGCCCAAAGGCATCTCGGCGCTGTGCTTTGTGCCCGAAGGTGTGTTCGGCGTGCCGTGTCTGGCGATTGGCACCGAGGACGAGCAAGTCCACGTCATCGCGATTGACTTCCGCCACGACGGACAGGAAGTGACGCGGCTCGCAGCGGGAGGAACGCCGCAGCGAATGATGTGTAGGCCGATGGCCGAGGGTGGCTTCCGACTGCTGATTGTCCTGTCAGGCGGCGTGCTGACGAGCTGGGAAGCGCATCCGAACGACGATCACGGACAGAGCATCCAGCGACTGCTCGAGCTGGGGACCAGGGCGGCGGGCTCTCGGGTGGGACTGCTGCGCGCGGCGCTGCGCGGGCTGGGACCGCACATTCGCGCCGTCGCGATGCGAGAGCTGCTGCGCAACGCGCGCGAGGGACGAATCGCTGGTTCGATCTACACTTCGTCGGAGCCGAAAGTTCCATCGGTGACGAGCGTGAGCCGTCTGCCGCTGACCAATAAGCCGAAGCTTGAGCGAGGAACTCCGGCGGTGGCGAGCGTGCTGCACCTGTGTCGGCTGATGCTGCAAGGGGATGTCGAGTCCGGCGGAGAGCTGCCGCCCAAGCCGACGGGACGCTCCGAGGTGTTCGACGTGGCTGCATGGCCATTGCCGCGTCCGCCGCGTCATCGCTTGCTGGTGGCGCAGCTCTTTGACTCGTTGCTGCCGATTGCACTCGGTGGAGCGGGAAGTGGTGCCGACGCGCAGCAGTCGCGGCTCGCTCGGGAGCTGCTCGGGAAGCTGGTGCAGTTTTGCGAAGATCCGCTGGCGGTGCGCGGCGATCTGCTCCAGTGCATCGAAGCGCACGTTCGTCCCGAACACATTGATGAGCTGTCGCTGTGGCTGCCGCAGCTGATTTTGTATTACGACGCGCGGCTTGATACGCGTCCGGTTCCGTGGCCGCTGACCGTCGATGGCGTCGCGGCGCTGTTTTTGCGGCACCTCCAGCGGCTTGATCGTGCGCAGCTCTTCGACGACGCAGAGCCGACGTTTTTCCGCAACATCGTCGCGGTGCTGGAAGCCGTGGGTCCGACGCTGCCGAGTCGCTTTCTGCTGACCAACCTGGCGCTGCTGCTGCGCTCGGCGCTGCGCTGGGAACGCATCTTTTTGGCCGGGGATCTGGGACGGGTTCGGCTGTATCTGCCGCATCAAGTCATCGAGGCCATGTGTCAGCCCGAGATCCTGCCCGATCCCGAGGTGCGTGCGTTCTTGCTCGGTGTGTCACGACGCTGGGGACCACGGCTGCCGACGATTGGCTCGGATGAAAACGATGAGGTCAGCGCCAGCATCGCCGCCGGAGAGAGCCTGGCTTGGCGCTTCGAGGTCGCCGTCGAAAATGGCTTCGATCAGATGTATTACGAGCGGCTTTCCGACGAGCTGACGCGATCGGCGCTGCCGCTCAGCATCGACAATGTTCCAACCGATGCGTGGGCACTGCACGAAATGGTTCAGGGTGTGCTGCGCATCTTCGACGTGACCAGCATCGCGGAGCTGCTCGCGTCGCTACAGCCTCAAGCGGTGGATCGCGCGCTGTTGTCGCTGCGCAGTCATCATCAGCTCTCGAGTGAGCACCTGTCCTATCGTTATCGCGACGAAGCGTGGGGACTTCTCGACGAAGAGCTGTTCCTCAGTGAGCAGCAGTTTTTGCTGTCGGCCCTTCAGGACATGGACCGCAAAAACAACAAAGCGCAGCTCGCGCACACGCTCGATGAAGTCGCAGAACAGGTCGAGCAGCATCGCAACGGCATTCGGATGAAGCTGCTTCAGCAGCTCTCGGAAGAGCCGCCAGCACAGCACACCGGCGCGTTTGTGTCGCGAATGCTGCGGGTTCGTCCGCAAGCCACCGTCGTCGCGCTACTGACGGTGTGGTGGCAAGTCCTGCGCGAGGAAGCAACCCGGCTGCGCACCGAGCCAGACTTCGACGTACGGCTGGTGTCAGATCTAGGCATCACCGAGGGACGACGCGTGCTGCGTTATGCGGTGCTGCTGGCGGCGGATGCGCCTCGGACTGCGCATGGCGTGCTGTTGACGGTTAGGCAAGTAGAGCCTCGGGAAGTGCGCGCGCGCGTGCTCGATCCCGACGCAGTGGATTTGGAGCCCGGACAAGAGCTGGGCCTGGTCATCGAGTGTCCCGCCGCGATGGCTGCCGACGGACTGCGCTATCGGATCGAGATTGAGCTGTCTCACGATGGAGACAAGCGAACCGAGCGCACGATTGAAGGACAGTTCCGACGGGAAGCGCGGGCGCTGGCGCGGGCCTTGTTCGATAGCTTCAGCGAGCGTCTCCCGACGCTGTTTGCCGTTCATAAGCAAGATCTGCTCGAGCGCATCCGTCCGGCGCAGTCGGCGGTGGCGCTGACGACGGCGTTTCCGGCCCACGCACATGAGCTGCTCGCTGAAGCGGTGGGGCTCGACTGGCCAGAGCGTCCGCTCGATACGCTGGAAGACTGGCGCATGGTGAACGTCGCGGTGCGCACACCGAGCAGTGGCGCGCAGACGATGACCACGCAGCGACAGATGACGCCGACGCTGCGCGAGGTGGTGCAGCAGATCGGTCAGCGGCTCGGGACGCTGCTTGGGCTGCCGAGTGCGGATCGTCTGGATACCGTCGATGCAGTGGTGCGCGCGGTGGCCGATGCGCCGGTGTCGGGGACGGGAACCGCAAGTCGAGGGCTGATCATCTTGGGCCTGCCAGAGCTGGCCGAGCGAGCCCGTCTGGAAGACAGCGAGCTGCGTCAGCTCTACATGCTGGGTGCGCGCATTGCTCTCGCCTATCGAGGCCGCGTGCTGCTGCTCGTGTCTCCACAGGCGGCGGCGATTCTGCTTCAGACGCTGCCTTATAGCAGTGGTTCCGTCGGTTCCTCGCCGGAGCTTCAGCAGCCGCGCACGGTTCAGCTCTTGGACTTGGATGTGGTGGCGGACCCACTTTCGCAGCAGCGCAGCGACGAACGAATGCGCACCGAGCTGGAACAAGCGCTGCTCAACTTGCTGCATCATCGCGACGGAGGCTCGCTGTCCGCGCAGAGTGGTCCGGGGCTGCCGGGAATGAGCACTCCCTCGACGGCACAGTCAGCGGTTCGCACGCTGATTGACATCACCGGCACCGATCTGCGGCTGTGCGCCGAGTGTCTGCCGCTGCTCGAGCAAGCGCTGCGTGAGCGAAGTCGCGCGCCGCTGTCGCCGAGCGCCTTTGAAGCGCGGGTTGGAACCTTTTTATCGACGCTGTGGGGCGCACTTCCTCTCGGGCATCGGCTGTATCTAGCGGCGCTGTGTAGTGACTCGGTGGATCTCGATGTCGCGGATCTGCGCGCAGGCATGGTCGTCGATCAGCCGGTGTATTCGATCTCTGGAAAGGATCGGCTTCCGACGAGCAAAGTGGTGGCCTCGGCAGGCGTGCGGATCGAGCAGCGCACCATCGACGATCTGAACCGCGTGATGTGGCTAAAAAAAGTACGCATCCGAGGCAGCCTGCACGACTCACGCAGCGTGCTGTGGACGTATCTGAAGCAAGCGCGGCCTCGGCTGCGAGGACGATCCCCGCTGGAAGATCCAAGTGCGCGTGAGCAGGCAAGTGGTCGCTGGCTGGAACAGATGGCGGGCGATCTGACGGCGCTCGGGCTGATCAGCCATCACAAGCTCAGCGGCGATCGGGTGTTTTACGCATTCTGTTCGCCGCCAGCGCGCGAGTGGCTGCGGACGCTGCTCGGTGTCGTCGAAGGTGAAGTCGGACTGACCAACACCATCGACGGACGAAACCTGACGCGCGGGCTGCCATTGTGGGATGCGGCGGGCGTCGATCGCGCACTCGGTGGCAACGCGGCGCAGGTTCGAGCGGTGCTCGGCTGGAATCGTCCCAACCTGCAAGGCGGTCAGAGTCGCTGGCAAGAGTTTCTGGATCTGTCGCGCTCGTGTCGCAAGTGGGTCGATGGCCAAGAAGAGCCGCGCTTTGTCGAGGCGGTGGCGCGCTATTTCCGACTCGATCTGGTCGATGGAACCAGCAAAGATGGCAGTGCGGATCTCAGCGCCGTCAGCCTGCGCTCGGTGCAGATTCGCTTTCGGGAAAAGCGTCAGCTTCCGTGGCTCAAGCGCGTGGTGCTGTATCTACCGTCGAGTCAGCCGGATCGCGGCACGCTCGAACAAGTCCAGATCGATCTCCGCAAGCGCTTGCCGATGCTAAGTGGTGGCTCGGGGCCCAATCCGCTCGCTCGCTCGGATGCGTCGTTTGCGGGCATTGAAGCGACGATCAGCGATACGTCGCTGTCCGCGATTGTGATCGTGCCAGAGCTGTCCCCCGAGGTGCTGTCGTGGAGCCGGAACCTGTTTCACGTCGCAGCGATTGATATCACCGACATTCAGCACGCGGCGCTGCACGACAATCCCGTCGAAGAGCTGATTCGTCGTCTGGCAGCAGCGGCTTCGTATGCAGCGCTGTCGCCGTTCCGCTCGAAGATGGGCCTGGCCAACCAAGAGCTGATCGAGGAGATGTTCTACGGTCGTCGCTCGCTGCTCGAAGAGATTCGTGGTCAGCGTCAGGAAAACTTCCTGGTCGTCGGGCCGCGCAAGATCGGCAAGACCTCGCTGCTTCAGCGTGTGCGCTTTGAACTGGAACAGCAAGGCTATCGGGTGATTCCGCGCGGCATGGACTACACGACCGCACCGACGAGCCGTGAGCTGCTCAAGTCAATGATCCTGGAGCTGTTTGAAGACCTGGATCCGCAAAAAGCGCAGGCTGGCTTCGCGCTGGGAGAGCCGCTGCCGCCGCTGCGTGCGGTCGTCGATCTGTGGACGCGCAAGTTTCCTGATCGCAGCGTGGCGATTGTTCTCGACGAAATTGACACGATCCTGCGCACCGAGCGGCGCGCGTATCTGCTGGGTGAGTGGCGCGAAGCAGCGACGATTGGTCAAGCACTGGCGTCGCTGATGCCGCCGGGAACGCCGCCGATTTTGAAGGTGGCGACGACGAAGCTGAAGGAAAGCCTGAGCAGCTTGGATCTGCCGCATGACGTGGTGGACGGGCTGATTGAAGGACTGACGACCCCGCCGGAGCTGCGCCGTCAGTCTCCGCTGTTGGAAGAGCTGCGCTCGGCGTCGGCACTGCTGCTTCACGGTGGCGCGGTCTGTCGCGTCATCTTGGCCGGTCACGCAGAGCTGGTCGAAGCGCGCTGGGATCTGTTTGGTCCGCTGCTCAACTTTGCCAAGCTGCGGCTGTTGGGTCCGCTCGACGAGTCCAGTGCCGAGCGCATGGTGCGTGAGCCGTTTGCCCGTCTGGGTCTGCGCTTTGAATCGCACGCGGTCGAGCAGCTTCTCCTCGACAAGACGTTCCGGGTTCCGGCTTGGCTCCAGCACTGCGGCGCGCTCATCATTCAGAGCATCGACGAGCGGCTGCGATCTTCCCGTCGAGAAGAACAGAAGATTACCGATCGCGACGTGCTGCTGGCGCTGGAAAAGGTCTATGCCGAAGAGCGCGCGGCGCTACAGAGCGAAAATGGCATGTACATGCTCGGGCCAGAGTGTAGCTTCGTGCTGCTCAGTCTCGTCGATGAGCCCTGGTTTACCATCGATACCGCCGTCGAGTACGTTCACCTGTGGTTTCAGACGCTTGATGCGCGCGATCGCCAGCGAATCGCACATCACGACGAAGACTTCGTATCGGCGTTTAACCATGAAGCCGTGCGTCGCATCGTCCGTGATCTGACCAACACGTTCTATCTGGTCAGCGACGAAGCGGAATACCTGACAACCGAAGGAAATCCGCCGGGAAGCAGTTCACCGGGCTTTGCGATTCCGCCCGTGCTTCAGTCGGCGGTCGTCCACTCAAACGGAGGCCAGACCGCATCGATGACCAGTCCCACCCCGCGAATCGGCGACTTGGGCCGCGATCGACTGCGTCGCACCTACAAAGTCAGTCGAACGATGGTCTCGACGGTGTTCCACGATGAGCTACACATGCAGCGCAAGATCGAGCTGGCACGGCGGGCGCTGCGACTGTGGCAAGAAGGCCGAGGCGTCTGGGCTCGCACGGCGAACCGGTCTGTGTATTGACGGACCCGGCGAGGGCAGAGCAAACTCGCGCTATGGCTGACCCGACGAAAACCCGCCGCTACGAGACCATGTCCGGCATACCGCTCAAGAACCACTACGGACCGCACGATGTGCGTCCGTACGAAGAAATCGGCGAGCCCGGACAGTATCCGTTTACGCGCGGCGTTCACGAAACGATGTACCGAGGCAAGCTGTGGACGATGCGCATGTTTGCTGGCTTCGGTACACCCGAAGACACAAACCGTCGCTTCCACTTCCTGCTGAAGGAAGGACAGACGGGGCTCTCGACGGCGTTCGATATGCCGACGCTGATGGGCTATGACCCGGACTCAGAGCGCTCACTCGGGGAAGTCGGTCGCGAAGGCGTCAACGTCGCCAGCGTCGAAGACATGGCGCGACTGTTCGATGGGATTCCGCTCGCGGATGTCACCACATCGATGACGATCAATGCTCCGGCGGTCTATCTGCTCGCTTGCTACATCGTCAACGCCGAGCGCCAGGGCGTAAAGCCAAGCCAGCTACGCGGCACGCTCCAGAACGACATGCTCAAGGAATACATCGCGCAAAAGGAGTGGATCAGCCCCATCCGTCCGGCGATCCGCATCATGCGCGACATGCTCTGGTACTGCACCAAAGAGATGCCGCTGTGGAACACCATCAGCATCAGTGGCTATCACATCCGCGAGGCCGGAGCGACCGCAGTGCAAGAGCTGGCGTTTACGCTGGCCGACGGAATCGGCTACGTCCAGATGGGAATCGATGCCGGACTTGATGTCGATTCCTTTGCGCCTCGGCTGTCGTACTTCTTCGACGTTCACAACGACTTCTTCGAGGAAATCGCCAAGTTCCGGGCGGCGCGTCGCATCTGGGCCAAGGTCATGCGCGAGCGCTTCCACGCCAAAAATCCGCGCTCTTGGATTCTGCGTACGCACGCCCAGACCGCCGGCGTGTCGCTGATGGCGCAGCAGCCGCTCAACAACGTGGTGCGAACGACGATTCAGGCGCTGGCCGCAGTGCTCGGTGGAACCCAGAGCCTGCACACCAATTCCTACGATGAAACGTATGCGCTCCCGACGGAAGATGCGGCGACGTTGGCGCTCCGAACCCAGCAGATCATCGCAGAGGAATCGGGCATTCCTGCGGTCGCCGATCCGCTTGGTGGAAGCTACTTCATCGAAAAGCTCACCGACGACATGGAAGAGCGCGCGATGGCCTACATCCGCAAGATCGATGATCTGGGCGGAATCATCCGCGCCGTGGAAGACGGATATCCGCAGCGTGAGATCGCAAACTCTGCCTATCACTTCCAGCGCGCCGTCGATGGTGGAGAGCGAGTGATCGTTGGTGTGAATCGCTACGCAGGAAAAGAAGGCGATCGAATTCCGACGCTCAAGATCGACTCCACTGTGGAAAAGACCCAGATTGAGCGGGTCAAAGATCTACGCAGCCGTCGCGATCCTGCGCAGGTCGATCGAGCCATGAACGAGCTACGTCGCGCCTGTCGCGGAGATGACTGTCATCGCGACAACGTGATGGTTGCAGTGCTCGATGCGGTGCGCGCTCACGTTACGCTGGGCGAAGTCTGTGATGTCTTCCGCGAAGAGTTCGGAGTCCACCGCGATCCAGCCTTCCTATAAGAGTCATCCTGTATGCCTCATATTGTGAGGCATGTCCCGCCTAAGGAATCGCATGCGGAATCGGTCGCAGAATTAGAAGGGGAATCGGTCAGGAAGAAGCAACGAAGCAGCGTCACACCATGTTGGTGACTCTGCTTCGTCACGGTGTGCAGTTACGGCTTCGGCGGAATTACGATCGAGCCCTTACAAGCCGATGCATCCGTCGGAAGACCTGTACCGCCCCAGACTTCGCCTGGATTGGCCTGGGTGCCCGCTGACAGATCGGGACCACAGCTTGCGCCTTGGGTGCTCGTCTTCACCGTCACCGGCATGTTGGGAGCCAGGTTATACAGGACATGCTTGCCCTGTCCGTAGCAGCTTTCCTTCACCTTGATCGCGCCCGCAGAAGGACTCTCAAAGCGCAGGCAGATCTGCTCGGGCTGGTTCACTTCCACGCGCAAGCAAGCGGACTTGTCGAACGTGGTGCTGGCGCTTAGGAAGCCAAACGAAGAAGCCTGTCCCACCCAAGCCTGCGTCGAAACGGTGCTGCAGTGTAGGATGTCGCAGGGATCGGTCTGCTTGTCTTTGCAGCTAAAGCTGGTTGTCCTGCGCTGCACGTTGGCAGGTGCGCCACCCGAGATCACATCCTGAACCCACGCAGCCTTCGTAGCATCCAGCGTCCACAGACCCGCATCGCTGGGAGCCATCGCCACCCGATCCGCCGTCAGCGGAATCAGCACGGTCATCGACACACCCTGCTTGAGCTGAAGCGCCGTTCCCTTGCTGTCGCGCGCCGTGACGTAGATAACGCCAAGCGAGTCGATTACAAGCGGCTCCCCCTTTTGACCGATCGCAGCGTCTCCGCCCGGAGTCGGCTGACGCGATGGATCCACAAAGCGCAGCGCCAGCGTGATCTCACCATCAGGAGCCGCACCACCAACCGCTTGCAGTCCGTCCGCAGGAATCGAAACCACCGCGCCGCTCGACGGATCCGAGATGGTTAGCGCGAACGCATTGCTTGGGAATGACACCTCGGTCAGACGCTGAAGCCGATACTTCACGTTCATCGATTCAGCCGTAAGCTGCGTGATAAACGGAACATAGCCCGGCGCGCTGATCGACATCGGCACTGGATACTTCACACCGCTCAGCGTCGCTGAAAAGCCACCATCGTTTCCCGTAGCCACCACACTAGCGCCCACCTTCACAGTGGCATTGACGAGCGGTGAGTCCGAGTTTCCAACCACTGTGCCCATCACATGAAAGGGCGTGGCGACCGTCATATCCACTGGAGCATCAGGAGTTCCGGTCTCTGGATCCGGACAACCACCCAGAGCGGTGACAACACCGCCCAACATCACGGCCCACAGTAGTGAAGTTCTACGCATTCGATTCTCTCTCCCGAGTTTGAGTTGGTTGGAGGGTGCTGCCCTTACTGCCCCCTACAGCGTCGCTGACAGAGCAGAAAGACACGGTCCCGCAGCGATTTTTGCATCGTTATCTACTGGGATCAATTCGTTTTCTTGTGTCCTACACCCCCGCCACAGCAGCCCACGCGCACGTCGGCACAGAGAGCTTACGCTCACCGATTCCGCGCAGCAAACCGCCGCGCTGTCGCAAACCCGATCGATGCGCTGCAACCAGCGCCACAAACTTCGATTTTCAAAATCACAAAGCGCGAAACAAAACACGACGGCGCGCAGCTCTTCCGGTTTGGTTTGCATCGCTTCAGTCAAGTGACGCAGCAACCGCGCGCGCTGCATCCAACTGGTGGTGTTCGACTTGATCGCAGCTGATTGAAGTCCACATCGCGCAGTCAACGCGCAGCTCTGCGTACACCCAACCAGGACTCGTCACGCAGCAGCAGTCTGCGAATGAAGTGTCGAACCAAGGAGAGTCATCCGATGAAGTCACGTCACAGTTTCTTTCGCGCAACCAACTGGACGATCTCGCAGCGCTCTGTGTTGTCCGTAACAATCCTCGGCTGTGTGCTCGCTGGCTGCTCTGCCAAAGAAGTGCCGCTCCTTCCTGAGGAAATCTCCGGGCACTGCAACTACAAGAACAGATTCAGCGGCGAGCCGGAGTGCCGCAACTATCACGGCGACTGGCCCAGCGAAAAGATCCTAGAAGACTGTGCGGACTGGGACGGAACCGCAGACATCGGAACGCCGTGCGGAGAACAGAACATCCTTGGTCAGTGCATCTTTGAAAAGGACGGTCTGTACATCGCAGCGCGCGCGATTGGCGACAATGCAGACAACTGTGGTTCTACGCGCAGAGGCTGCGAGCTGTTTGGCGGCGGTGTCTTTGACGCAGCTCCGATCTGCGGAGGAGTGGAATCGAGCGGCGGTGGTGGCGGACTCCCGGTCTTTCAGCAGCCGATCAAAGTCTGTTCCGATCCCAAGCCCGGTGAACCACCTGGAAAGAGCGATGGCGGCAAGGTCTGTACCTGGGAAATGATCTCTGGTGCAACAGAGGAAGGCCGTCACTTTGAAGACTACGCAAGCTGCGATCGCGTCCGTACGCAGCGTCCGTACTACAAAGCAGGAGCCGCCGCAGACAACCTGCGCGATGATCCTCGGCTCAAAGATCCAACCTACGCCAAAGAGCACGCGTGGGTGATGTCGCAGATTCGTTCCGCAGCGTGTATCTGCTGTCACGGAAGCTCGGCTCCGCAAGGACCATCGAACTGGTTTGTCGATCAGCCTGGCAACTTCCTAAACGGCTTCTTCCCGCGCGGTCTGGCGATGGGTGCAGGCTGGCTCGATACGGTCGGATTTGGTGCGTACACACCGCAGGAAAACAACGGCTTTACGCGCGCCACACCCAGCAATCCCGGTCACTCGATCTTCCCGACCACCGACGATGCACGGATGCGTCGCTTCTTTGAAAACGAGCTGGCATATCGCGGCAAGACGCGCGCAGACTTCGCAAACGAAAAGTACGCAGCAGGTCCGCTGGATGAGCAGCGCTTCTTTCGTCCAAGTGCCTGCACACGCGGAGAAGGTGTGCGCGCAGATGGACTCCTCATCTGGAAGGGAGGCAACGCGCGTTACATCTACGTGATGGAAGCAGCGGCAGCATCCCCAACGGTTCCACCCAACTTGGATCTGCCAGAAGGAACGCTGTGGCGACTGGATGTTCCCAGCACTGGAACGCCGGTTGCCAGCGGAACGATCAAGTACGGCGTACGACCCGCAGCTCTGACGCAGAAGTTCCCGGTAAGTGACGCAGTGCCCGCGCCGCTACAGAGTGGCAAGCAGTACTATATGTACGTCTCTGCGGATCTGATCCAGCCGGTGACGCGCTGCCTGTTTACCGCACCGTAACGTCCCGCGAGTCCGACGCTCGATCGGACTCCCAGTCAATTCCCAATCGATTCCCACAGGACTCCTAATCGATTCCTACAGAACTCCTAATCGATTCCTACAGGACTCCTAATCGATTCCTACAGGACTCCTAAAGAATGACGTTAGCGAGCCTGGAGTCGGCGAATCGTCGCGCTACACGCTTCTGCCAGCTTCTGATAGCTCGCTTCCGCGTCTCCGATCGACAGCATGTAGGGATCGGGAATCTCTGCGGGACCGTGCGCGGACAAAAGACCAATCAGAAACGTCTTTTGAACGGCGTGAGGAAACTCACTGTGGAGCGCGCGCAGGTTCTGTGCATCCATCAGCAAGATCATGTCGGCATCATCGATCTGCTGCGCGGTGACACGACGCGCCCGATGTCCGCTGAGATCTACGGAATGCGAGCGAACCAGTTCCACAAAGCGAGTCGGTGTACGCAGTCCATCGTGATGAAGAAAGCCCGCGCTTTCGACGTGAAGACCGGACATTCCGCGCTCTTTGGATTCGCGCCGCAGATAGTGTTCGGCAAACGGACTGCGACAGATGTTGCCAAGGCACAGCACCAGCACCCGTCGCACTGGCCGTGGCAGCCTAGAAAAGCGCGCTTCCGTGTCTCTCTGTTCTTGCGAAAGGATCTCTTTGTCTGCGTGCATCTGCTTGCTCCTACCCACCCGACCCCAGAGCCGTCGTCCCACGTCGTGGGCCCATAAGCTGGCTTGCGTCAGCGCCGGGCGCGGATCGTCGTACCACAAGTGATCGTGACGAATGGAGACATCGAACGACAGCGCGACCTGTTCCCACAGCGAGCGCAGCTTTCCGGTCAGCGGAACCTCTCTCGAGCGCAGCACCGAGGCCAGATGCGACAGCTCTCCCGGCAGTACGTTGCGACAGCGCAGCCCATCGGGATAGTCACGCACCGACGGAACAGACTGTCCGAGCACGCTGCGCAGCCACAAAAGCGGAAAGTCTACCTGGGCATGAAGCGCCAGCGCCAGCGAGCCCCAGAGCCGACCGTTGATTTCCAAAAACTGCGGCGTTCCCGACGGAGTCTTACGAAACTCCACCATCGCCACGCCGTCAAAGCCAATCGCCGACAAGAGCTGTTCGGAGCGCGCCAGCAGCGCATCATCGTGACAGCTCATCCGCAGCGACGACACACCACCGGTATACGGAACCTCGTGCAGGCGCTCATGCGCAAAGCGCAGCAGCGTCTGTCCGTTGTGACGAAGAAGGAACACTCCAGCGCCATGGCCATCGACGGGACGCTGCGCAATCACCTGCGCTCCGTACTCTTGTAGCTCTACAAGCAGCGCGCGCGCCTGGAGCGGAGAGCTGACCCGCTGCGTCCGCCCGCGCACGTACTTTCCGCTCGGCGTCAGGTAGTTGTCATGCTTGATAAGCAGCGGATACCCGAGCGCATCCAGCTCGCACATCACCGACGACAAATCCGATGGCCAGTCTTCGCCTGCAACAAACACGGTTGGCGGCGTCGAAAGCCCGACGGACTGCGCCGCGCGCGTTGCGTGATACTTGCTCAGCGAAAAGCGCAGCGCTTCATCACTGGGCGCAAGCAGCGTCGTCTTACCAAGCTGGTTCCGACAAGCCGCTGCCGCGACAATCGACGCCTCGCTCACCGGCAACAGCACCGAGTGCTTCGTCGCTTGCTCACACAGAAACTGACGAAACGCAGGCTGATCCGACCATGGATTGGGTGACTCCACGACCTGCGCGACGTAACGAGACGACATCACCGGGGCCAACAGCCCTTGCGGAATCGCCACCGTGACGTGGTAGCCCGCCCGTCCCAGCGAGCGCGCCGCGCCCAGCCCGGCCAGCTCCTGTCCATCGGTGATGAGAATTGATGTCACGGTACGCTGTCCGTCCTACGCCATTATCGGCAGCAGCAACCCCACGAAGCAAGGCGAGACAAGGCGTTAGGTATTCATCAGCACGCACCACAAGTGGTTGAATTTTCGACGCAAGCGCCGCTCGCCGGTCGTGTGGACAGCCGCCCCACACGCTGATAAGGTGCCGCTTTCCAAGCCAGGCAGTGACCGCAAGGCTGCTGCGTCTCCCTCGATTGCGAGTGCTATGAGCCAAACTCCGTCTGAAGTTCCTGATCTTACGCAACGATTACCGAAGCGAGCGCTGCTCTGTGGAGTGCAGCTTCCCGACGATGATGAACAGAGCTTTCGTGAGTCTCTCGGGGAGCTCACTCGGCTGGCCGAGACGCTGGGTCTACACGTCGAAGGACAAGTTACGCAGCGACGAGGCTCGTTTGACTCTGCGGCGTACCTGGGACCGGGCAAGCTCGAAGAGCTGACGCAGCTGACCAAGCAGGTCGATGAGCCGACGGCGATTCTGATCGATCACGAAGTGTCTCCGTCGCAGGCGCGCAACGTCCAAAAAGCCACGGGCGCGGAAATCGTCCTCGATCGAACCGCCGTGATCTTGGAAATCTTCCACCGTCACGCCAAGAGCCGTCAGGCCAAGCTCCAGGTCGAGATGGTCCGTCTGGAATACATGGCACCGCGTCTGCGCGAGACGCAGGGACTCGGCGACCGAGTGCGCGGCGGCATCGGTGGAAAAGGCGCAGGCGAATCCCAAATCGAGCTGGATCGTCGCAAGCTGCGTGATCGCATTGCCGAGCTAAAAGACGAGATCGTCGCGCTCGATCGGGAACACAAGACGCGCAGTTCCCGACGCCAAGGGCTGCGCCGCGTCGCGCTGTGTGGCTATACCAACGCAGGCAAATCGACGCTGTTTCGCGCGCTCACCGGGGCGGAAGTCTATGTCGCAGACAAGCTGTTTGCGACGCTGGACACGACGGTTCGGCAGCTTCATCCCGAGCCCCGACGGACGATTTTGCTATCGGACACCGTCGGCTTCATTCGCAACCTTCCGACCAAGCTGGTGGCTTCGTTTAAGACCACGCTCGACGAAGCGCTGGAAGCTGGCTTGATCTTGCACGTCGTCGATGCGTCAGACCCGGCGGTGCTTCGTCACATCGAAACAACGTGTGGCGTGCTCGCCGAGATCGGTGCAGCGGAAGTCCCGCAGCTGGTCGTTTTCAACAAGATCGATCGGCTGCCCGACGGAAAAGTTCCAGAAGAATGGCTGGAGCGGTTCCCTCGCTGCGTGGCGATTTCCGCGCGAAATCCCGATGATGTCGCGAGCGTGCGTCAGCTCATCATTGATTTCTTCGACGCAGAGCTCATCGAAACCGAGCTGATTGTGCGCTACGACCAGCCGCAGCTGCGCGCGCAGATCTTTGAATCGGCGGACGTGCTGTCCGAGGAGTTTGGCGAGCACGCTGCCACGCTGCGGATTCGCGCGGACCAGGCGACGCTGGGAAGATTGGCGCACAACATGCAAGAAGCGGAGAGCTTAAAGGAGTAACTTGTACATGGGCATCGAACGAGGCTCACAGATCCAACCAGCCAGCGGCAAGCTGGGAATCCTTCTGCCCGGCATGGGCGCCGTCGCCACCACCACCATCGCAGGCGTCGAAGCGGTCCGCAAAGGCCTGGCGCAGCCGATTGGCTCGCTGACGCAGCTTGGCACCATCCGCATTGGCAAGCGCACCGACAACAACACCCCGAAGATCAAAGACTTTGTGCCACTTGCTGGGCTCAATGACTTGGTGTTCGGCGGCTGGGACATTTTCCCCGACGATGCCTATGAAGCAGCGTCGCACGCGGGCGTGCTCAAGAGCGAGCAGCTTGGCCAGATCAAACCGTACCTTCAGACGGTGCGACCGATGCCGGGCGTGTTCGAGCCGCAGTGGGTCAAGAAGCTGCACGGCACACACGTCAAGACCGGCACGTCGAAGCGCGACTACGCAGAGCAGCTCATCGCCGACATCGCGAGCTGGAAGAAGCAAAACGATGTCTCGCGCTGTGTCGCGGTGTGGTGTGGCTCGACGGAAGTGTATCAGACTCCGACAGCGGTTCATTCGTCGCTGGCGGCTTTTGAAGCGGGACTTGATGCCTCGGATGCAGCCATTGCTCCGTCAGCGATTTATGCGTATGCCTGCCTAAAGAGCGGCGTTCCCTATGCGAACGGAGCGCCGAACCTGTCGCTCGACTTCCCGGCGATGCACGAGCTGGCCAAGCAGCAAGGTCTGCCGATTGCGGGCAAAGACTTTAAAACCGGCCAGACGCTGATGAAGACGGTGATTGCGCCGATGCTCAAGGCGCGCATGCTCGGTCTGCAAGGCTGGTATTCGACGAACATTCTCGGCAATCGCGACGGAGAAGTGCTCGACGATCCGGACTCGTTCAAGACCAAGGAAATGTCGAAGCTCGGCGCGCTGGAATACATCCTTCAGCCGCACCTGTATCCCGAGCTGTACAAAGAATTCCACCACGTCGTCCGCATCAACTACTACCCACCGCGCGGCGACAACAAAGAGGGCTGGGACAACATCGACATCTTTGGCTGGCTCGGCTATCCGATGCAGATCAAGGTCGATTTCTTGTGCCGAGACTCGATCCTCGCAGCGCCGATCGTGCTCGATCTGGCGCTGTTTCTGGACCTGGCGCAGCGCTCGGGCATGTCGGGTGTGCAGGAGTGGCTGTCGTTCTACTTCAAGACGCCGATGACGGTGCCGGGCCTGTATCCCGAGCATGATCTGTTCATTCAGCTCATGAAGCTAAAGAACACGCTGCGCTATCTACGCGGCGCAGAGCTCATCACGCACCTCGGCGCGGAAGACTACGAATAAGCGGCTCACCGACGAAGCGGAAAGCTGGGGGACGCGATGAGAGTTCAACGACTGTGGGCTTTGCTGGGAATGGCGCTGCTTGTGTGCGCACTGTCGCCAGAAAAGGCGCAGGCTCGTCTTCGCAAAGCTGCGTCGGTTTCACACGGTCACGGCAAGTCTTCACACGGAAAAAGCTCGCGCGGACAGCGACGCAAGAAAAAGCAGCGTCACTATCGTCCGCCCGAGATGCCGTCGAGCATCGAGTTTCAGTCCTTCGATCTCGTGACCGGCCAAGGCCAGCTCATCGTCGTCGGAACCAAGCACATTCCAGAGATTCGGCTCCTCGTGCTGTCCGATGATCGCGGACGTCGCTTTGTCCCTGATATGGCCGACTGTCAGCCTCCCGTCGGAGTAGAGCTTCCTGCGGACGGAAGCGATCCCGCGCTGCTGCCAACCAACCTGCGCTGGCGCTGTACGTTTTCGGTGCCACCGCTGTATCGAAAAGCCGCGCTCATCGGGGTTGCGATGGAATGGGGCGAAAAGTCCGTCGAAGTCGCTTCTCAAAAAGTCGCAACCGTCTATGCCGCAGCCGCACGGTCGGTTCCATCGGCACCCAAGCCACGCGAAGACGGCGTGCAAGCGCCACGGCCCCAGCCACTGCCAAGCGCTGACGAAGGTGGCGATCCCGAAGACAGCGAAGCGCACGAAGACGACAGCGGCGATAGCAACGACTCTCCACACTGACAGCGCAGCGCAGATACGAGCCTCACGCCAAGGACTCACGACCTTGAAGCCATAAGCTGCGCGGCCAACAGTCACCGCATAACCAGGTTCCCACCCCTTTTTGGGAACCTACAGTGCGCCTGGAGCGATTCGAACGCCCGACCCACGGATTCGAAGTCCGTTGCTCTATCCAGCTGAGCTACAAGCGCAGACCTGACGGGAGTGCCAGAGGCCGCAAGGGATACCGTGGTCTTAGGCTCCCTGGCAAGTAAAAAGTCTCCTTGCTCCGGGTGATTTTCGTGTTGTTATGCGCCTTTCCGCCATGCCGCGCATTCCGTTACCCGTCAAGCTGCTGATCTCGTACCTCGGGGTGCTCTTTCTTGGAGCCGGTCCGACGTTTTTCTATATCCGCGTCGTGCTGCAAGGTGACTTGCTGCGCGAATCGGCGCTGCGCATGTCCACGCAGATTCAAAAAGTGGCAGAGACGCTGCGCAGCGTGCCCGAGTCAGAGCGCCTGAGCCTGCTCGTCAAGTTCGGCGAGGTCAGCACGCATCGACTGACCTACATGTCACTCGCGGGCGACGTGCTGTTCGATAGCTCGGTGGTGCGTCCGCTGACGATCAACCACGCATCTCGATCCGAGGTGAAGATGGCGATGTCGGAACCCGAGAGCAAGCCCGAGGGTCTGCCGCTCTGGCCAGGCATGCAAGGCGTGGGCTATGCGCGACGACACTCCGAGACAACCGACATCGAGACGCTGTATGTCGCGCGTCAGATGGTCGATGCCAAAAACCAGCCGTTTGGCGTGCTGCGTCTGGCCACTTCCGTCGATAGCATCGAAGCTGTGACGAGTGGAACGATGCGCTTTTTGCTCAATGCGATGGCTGCTGCGGCGTCGGTCGCGATCCTGTTTTCCCTGATCGCAGCGATCCTGTTTGTTCGTCCGCTTCAGCGCGTCAGCTCCATGGCACAGAGCCTGGCGTCTGGCGATCTGGGCGTAAAAGTGCTTCAGCCGACCAACGACGAAGTGGGCGACGTGGCGCGCGTGCTCAACCAAATGGCGACGGATTTGCGACGACGACTGTTGTCAGCGGGCATGAGCGAAGCGCTCCTGTCGCAGCTCGTCGATGCGCTCCCGTGTGCGTGCGTGATCTTTGAAGAAAAAGGCAAGCTGGTCGCGTGTAACGGAGAGGGCCGACGGGCGCTGCGGCTCACTGGACCCGAAGCGGGCGCGCGCATGAACGAGTTTGCGGAACATCCCAAGGTCCAGAGCGTGCTCAAGCTGGCGGAAAACGACGGTCAAGCCGAGCCGATTTCCCTGGAACTGACCGACGGAGAGCCGCTACAAGGACTCCTGCATGTCCTCAAGCGTCCGGGGATGGCGCCGCTGCGGGTGTTTATCGGGGCAGCCAGTGCGGTGGTTGACGTGTCGCTGCTGCCGTCTCTCGAAGATGTGGTGGCGCGACCGCTGGTGGACGTGCTGACGCAGGCTGAGCAAGAAGCGCGCAGCATGCTGATCGAAAATGGACACAGCCTCGATGTTGCGTGGGAAGGGCTGGCGGGCATTCAGCCGCCGCGTCACATCGCAGACGCCGAAGGTCGCATGCCAACCGCCATCGCCGAGGTCTTGAGCGCCATCGTCACCGCCAGTCCCGCCTCGTCAGAGCGCTTGTCCGTCGGTGTTGCTGTAGAGCCAGTGCGCATTCGTCTGCACTTCGACGGCGGACTCCACAGCCACACGCTGGAGCTGATCCGTCCGCTCATCGAGCCGCTCGGCGGTGAAGTCGAGACCACCACGTTGGAGACACAGCTGTGGCTGCCCCTCGCGTAAGCAGACTGCTGCCCGCACGGCTGGTTCGTCGAGAGCCGATTCGTCGTACCAGCGAGGGACTCGGTCAACCGCCGCAGCTTACCGCGCCCGATCCGCGCACCTTGGAAATCACGCAGCTCGTCGCACTGCCGCACAAGAACAGCCCGGAACGAACCTACACGCTGGATGCGTATTTCTTTTTTCCGCAGTCGTGGGGCGTCAGTCCAACCAGCTATTCGCTCGGGGATTTTTATCGCGATGCCTCGATTCGGATGCGACTGCACTCACCGACGGTTCTGCTGGCGGACTTGGCAGATCTGAACAGCCCACGCAATCCGGGTACGATGCTGCGACAACAGCTTCCGCTGCTGCTCACCGACGATGCGCCACGAGCAAGTGCGCTCGTCAAGCTAGCGCAGCTCTACAGTGCGGAAGTCGCCGACGCCGCAGCTACGGAAGTGGAAGTGCTCCGAACCTTGGTGGGTCATGCCAAAAAGGCTCCGACGGATCGCAATCGACTCGTCGAGAGCTTGGAAAAAGCAACCAATCACATGCTCAGAGCCCTGGGCAGCATGCATCGACTGCGCGCCAAGGTCGCAGCCTTCGCACCGCTTCAGCCCAAAGAAGTCCCGCAAGCGCTGGCGTTCGCCGAGGAATACGTCAGCGCCGTCATCGATCTCAAGCTGGCAGAGCTGGCAGAGCTGATCGAAGGACTTCCCGAGCTGCGTGATGGCTCTGCGACGGCGACTCGGCTGCGGGTTCGACTCGGACGCACCATCGAGCAGGTCAACCGCTACCGACTCGACCAAGGCTTTGCCACACCGTGGGGAGACGCGCCCGAGTACTACTCGTATCGCATCGATCGGATCAAAGACACGCTCGAGCGCGCGCTCTACATCGATACCAGACAGGCGGACTCGGACCCGTTTTATCGCAACAGCGCAGCGATGGTGGCAGCAGGACTGGCCGCGACGTGGGCGACGCTGGCGCAGGTGCCGCTGCTCAACTATGACCTGGCGCGCGATCACCAAGGGCTGCTGCTGACCTTCGCGGTGGTGGCCTACGTGCTCAAAGATCGCATCAAGGAATGGACGCGGCAGAGCCTGTCGTCGCGCATCTTGCGCTGGGATCACGATCGGCAGCTCACCTTCGACACGCTGGAAGAAGTCGGCTTCGGGAGCATCGCCGGACGTGCGCGCGAGCGAGTGCGCTTCATCAGCGAGCCGCAGGTTCCCGCCGATGTGCTGGCGCAGCGACTGCTCCATCGCACCGTTCAGGGCGTGACCTCGGAATCAGAGCAGATCCTTCACTATCACCGTCAGCTTGTCCTCGGAGCGGGGAACTCTCCGGTGCCCGCCGGGTTTGCAGTGCAAGAGCTTCTGCGTCTGTCATTGGCGGAAGTGCTGACGCGGCTGGACGATCCGGTCTCGCAGGTTCGCTTCTACGACTATGAGACGGGACGCTTTCGCTCCGCCGAGATTCCGCAGGTCTATCACTTGAACGTCCTGCTCGTCGCCCATGATCACACCAGCGATAAGAAGACCATGTCGCGCACGCGCGTGGTCGCAACCCGTCGCGGCATCATGCGTCTAGACCACGTTGGCGACTGATCCGCAGCGAAATCGACACATTGACACCTCAATGTATTTCTCATCAGGCGGACTCGTCTGCGAAAAGGGCTGCGTCGCCCTTGCGGCTCCTCGGATCGCGCAGAGTTCGTCATGTCAGCACCCAGCATCTTGCATCCCGTCTCCGCTTCGTCGGACGTTGACTCGCCCTTTCTTGCGTTTTCGCAGCTTCTGCGTGTGCGTCGAGAATCAGCCGGACTTTCCCGACGCAGGCTCGCCAAGTTGGCGAAGCTCTCGGAAGCAACCATCAAGCTGCTCGAAGCGGGCCAGACCCGACCGACGCGAGCGACGCTGCTGCGGCTGCTGCTGGTCGAAGCGCTGCGTCTTTCGCCCACCGAGCTACCGCTGTCGCACCTGGATCTATCGAAGTCGCTGGCACACTTGGCACCGCCGGTTCCACGCGTAAGCGGCTACGTGATCGCGCACTTTGATCCGCTGGCGCTCCTCGAAGACTTGGATCGCACGCTCGCAGGCGCAGGAGGTCACATCGAGCAAAGCCAGCTCTATCTATCGTCGCACAGCGCGCTTGCCTATCTACGCTACTTGCGGCGCAGTCCCGAAGAGCAGCATCGCCGTCAGCACCTACCGCTTGAGCGCTGGGCCGAAGCCATCTTGGCACACCAGATCGATCGTGATCTGACCGTGGTTGCGCTGGGACCGGGCGACGGACACTTGGAAGTCAGGCTGCTCCAGCACCTGCGGGCTCAGCGTATGCAGCGACTGGACCTGTGGCTGCTCGATATCTGTCCGTCGCTGCTTCAGGTGGCGTATCAGCAGGCTGCGACCCGGCTCCGCGAGCAGACCGACACAACGGTGCTGGCGATCGCTGGCAACTTCCACGAGCTACCGACCTACACCGAGCTGTTTTCGCGCATGTCACCCGTCGGAAGACAGCGTGTATTTGTGCTGCTCGGGACGCTCCAACACCTCGACAGCGAGGCGCGCTTTCTCAAAGACACGCTCGGTAGCGTTGCGCGCACCGGGGACTTGCTGCTGGTCGATGCGCCGATCACAACGGAGCAGCTGCCGGAACAGTCCGCACTGGGCCACGATGACGCGCGCATCCACTGGCAGCTGCTGACGCAGTGGCTAAGCGAGCCGCTCTACCGTCAAATCGGGCGAAGTCCGCATCATCCGACGCGCATCACGCTGACTCGCGAGCCCGGAGACCTGGGTCAAGTGCCCGGCAGCATCGCATCCAGCTTGGTCGCGACCATCGAGTCCCGCCAGCCGCAGCCCGTGTCATCGGTCCGACGCTTTTCGATGCTGCGTCAGCGCATGTTTCCCCTGCCCGCGCTGCGTGAGCTGCTCACTCGCTCGGGCTGGCCGCCGCTGCGCATCCTGCCCGCAGCCGATCCAAGCTTTGGCCACATTGCGCTGCTCTGTCAGCGTCGTAGCTGATCCCGCACCGGCCCAGCCAACCGCGCACAGCGATAAAAGAGCCCTGTTGAGCTGCTACGAAAACTCACGCAGGACCGACTCATCGCGCGTCGTAGCGAGCACCTGATTGCAGCGCTCACAGCGATACAGCGCCCGCTTGGGCTTGGGCGTCGCCCCCATCATCAGCAAGAACCAACCCCACGCTGTGTACTCAGGTTCCGGAATTACGAGCGGGTGGGATATGTCGTAGCCGCAGCGGCACTTTCGTTCGTTCATGGTCAGTCTCGAGCGGCGGCGATTGTTACACGACACCGTCTCGCACTGAAAGCCTAAGAATCGTTGCCAACCGCCGGGCGAACTTCGTACCCTTCTGCGCAGCGTGGAAATCCTTGGCTATCTGCTGCTGTGCCTGATCTGGTCAACGACCTGGCACGCGATCCGTGTCTGCCTGACGGGTTATCCACCGATGTATGGAGCCAGCCTGCGCTTCTTCATTGCAACGCTGCTGCTCCTTGCGATTGTTCGCGTGCGCAAGCTACCGCTGCGCCTTCCCCAAGGTCCAAAGCAGCACCTAGCGCTGATCATTGCCGGGCTGGTCAACGGCCTTGGCTACGCCTGCATTTACGTCGCAGAGCTGACCCTGTCAGGAGGCACCGCCGCCGTCATCTGTGCAGCCAGCCCACTGTTTACCTTGCTGGTGGCGCGCCTGTTCGGTCTGGAGCAGCTTCTGCTTCGTCGGGTTGCCGGGATGTCGCTCGGGCTGCTCGGCATTGGCGCGCTGTTCTGGGAAGGTCAGACGCTCGGTGCAGCGCAGGTCAACGCGATGCTGTTTGCCCTGTTGGCTTCGGCGGTGATGTGGCCGATCTATGGCGCGCTGCTCAAGCGCTATGCCCGGGATCTGTCGCCGCTCGTCTCGACGCTGTATTTTTTGCTGTATACCGCGCTGACGCTGCTCTTGCTGGCACCGCTCCGAGGAGAGCCGCTGCCGCGCATCGCTGCCGCACCGATGGAAGCCCACCTGGCGCTGTTGTTTCTGGCAGTGCTCGGTAGCGTCGTCGCCTGGAGCGTCTACCTGGCCCTTTTGCGACGCATGGATCTGTCGGTACTGTCCACGCTTGGGCTGGTGCAGCCGGTGCTCGCGCTGTTGCTGGACGTGCTGCTCAAAGAGACCCAGCTTGGCATGCGCGGCTACCTGGGTGCCCTGCTGGTGGTGGCTGCGATGGGCATAACGACCTGGCCGCTGCGTCGCTGATCACTCGGTCCACTACGCACCGTGCGCCAGCCGCTCACGCGCGGTAAGCCCACAAAAGTCCCCGGCCACGCGGTATACTGACTCAAATGGCCGAGTCGAAACCAGCGTCCGCCGCAGCTCCAGGGAAGCCGGCAGCGAAAGACCAACGGCGGCTGGTTGAAGATCACATCCCGTTTGTCCGCTCGATTGCACGCAAGCTGCGCGAGCAAGTGCCGATGGTCGAGTTCGATGATCTGGTCGGCTTCGGCATGCAAGGTCTATTAGAGGCCGCACAGCGCTACGACGACCGTCACGGCGTCGCCTTTACGACCTTTGCGTACTACCGCGTCCGAGGTGCCATGTTTGACGGGCTCCGATCGATGGGCTGGCTGCCGCGCAGTGAGTACGCCCGCGTCCGATTCGAGGAAAAGGCCAACAGCTACATCCAGGCCCAGGCTGAGCGCGGAACCGAAGCAGGCAGCGGCACCCAGGTCGAAGAGCGCGTCAAAGAGCTAGCCAGCGCACTCGGTGGCATCGCGGCGGTGTTCGTGACCATGCTCGACCAGCGCGACGAGCAGCAGCTTCCCGATGAGCGACCGCCTCCACCGGAGCTACTCGAACGCCAGCAGATGGCGCGACGGGTTCGCCGGGTGATGCAGCGGCTCCCCGACAAAGAGCGCTTTCTGATCGAGCAGTACTACTACCACGATCAAACGCTGGAGCAGGTCGGTGCCAGCATGGGCCTGTCCAAGTCCTGGACCTCACGCTTGCATGCCCGCGCTCTGGCCCTTCTGCGCGAAGAGCTAGATGCCGAAAGCAGCGGCAAATACGACTAACCGCCGCAAGCGATCTCCCGATCCACCACGCACCACCTTTGTTCATCGCGCATCGTCCTGCTCAATGCCCTGGCACGGTCAGATCCAGCAGCTAGCCTGTAAGTCGTGGACATCGACCGAGTTTGCCAGCACCTGTCCTCCGGCGCGGCAGACCGTCACCAAACGACGCTTTACCTAAGACCGCCGAGTCAGACAGTGTAAGAAAGGCCCACTGCGCTTGTGTCTTGTGCCCGGTCGCGCTAAGAAGCCGACCCGTGTAAGCCGCCAGCGCGCAGGCCCGACATCCACCGAGGCGGTTTTCACACGAGGGCTACCACATGAACGACGAGACGCTTCACCCCGCATCGCAGCCAACCTCTGGATCGATTGCGCCTTCGGTCTCACGCTCTGCGGTGCCACAAAGCGGTGGCCTTGCCGATCCGGGCTCGGGTCGCGTCTCACTTGGGCGTCGCGAGTCGGCTGTCGATGATGGCTCCAGCTTCTCTCTGCTCGATCTGGAAGCGATTCGGATGCTGCTCGCGGGCAGCTCGGTGGTGGACTGGCATCAGCTCGCGTTTTCCGATCTCGACGAAGTCCATCGCTTCCTGCGCGTCAACGAGTTCGAGCCCGACAGCGCCGAGGACATGGAGCGACTCGAAAATCTCCGTGCCGAAGCCGTGGAATACCTGACCCGGCACTTTGGCTATCGCATTCCCGAAGAAGTCGCCGAAGGTGTCCCCGCCCATGAGCTGCTGCTGCTGGCTTCGCGACGAGCGCGCTATCAGACCTATGCCTGCATCGTCCTCAAGGTGATGCATGTGCTTCAGCATCTGGACGGACGCGAAGTCCTGTTCAAGCTGCCCGTTTCCGACGATCAGGTGTTCGGGCTCATCGAATCCAAGGTCGTTCAGATCGTCGATCAGATGCGCTCTGCGGGCTTTCCCATCGTCGAGTTTGCCTGGAGCCGCAAAGAGCGCGACAGCCTGATCACCAAGCTCCTTGCCAAGCGTGACACCCTGGCCGCCCACGTCTATGACAAGATCCGCTTCCGCCTGATCACACGTCGCTGGGAAGATCTCGGCGCGGTCATTCGTGAGCTGTGCAATCGACTTGTTCCGTTTAACTACGTGGTGCCCGGTCAGTCGGTGAACACCTTGCTGCCGTTTGAAAAGATCTTCGACGTTCAGCCAGCAACCCGCCGCTTCCGATCAGAGCTACAGCCCGACGCCGAGATCAACATTCCTGCGCTTCAGCCCAACTTCTTCTCTTCGGCGTCCTATCGCGTCATTAACTTCGTCGCCGATCTGCCGCTGCGCGTCGGTCAAATCATCGATCACGTTGGCTTGCAGGATGTTCCGTTTGAGCCCTCGGCAGTTGTCTACGTGCTGACCGAGTTCCAGGTCATGGACGCTCAGACCGCCATCACCAACGAGCAGGGCGAGTCCAGCCATGAAGCCTACAAAGAACGGCAGCACATCGAGGTCAAAGCCCGTCTGACCCGAGGCCTGCGCAGTCGTCCCAGCAAAGACGCAGCCAAGTAACCCTCCCTCGCTTGCGCTGTGTGCGCCGTCCCACGCCATGCCTGTGCGTCGAATCCTGCATGTGGACATGGATGCGTTCTTCGCATCGGTCGAGCAGCGCGATCGCCCGGAGCTACGCGGCCAGCCTGTCGCAGTCGGTGGAACCCATCGCGGAGTCGTCGCAGCCGCCAGCTATGAAGCCCGCAAGTTCGGTGTCCGATCGGCCATCCCGATGTCGCGCGCGCTCACGCTGTGTCCGCAGCTTCGGGTGGTTCCGCCCGACTTTGCCCGCTACAAAGCCGCTTCAGAGCAGGTCTTTGCCATCTTTCGCCAGGTCACACCGCTCGTCGAGCCACTCTCGCTCGATGAAGCCTACCTGGATGTCACCGAAAATGCCTGGAACCAGCCCCTTGGCGTCGAGGTCGCGCGTCGCATCAAGCAAGAGATCAAGTCGCAGACTGGGCTCACCGCGTCGGCGGGTGTGGCTCCGAACAAGTTCTTGGCCAAGATTGCTTCAGGCTGGCGCAAGCCCGATGGACTGACCGTCATCGCCCCAGAGCGCGTCGAGCACTTTCTGACCCAGCTTCCCATCGATGCCTTGTGGGGCGTCGGGCCCGTCACTGCCAAAAAGCTCCGCGCCGCCGGACTGGAGCGCCTGCAAGATGTCCGCACCCGCAGCGAAGAGGATCTCACTCAGCTCGTCGGCAGCTTCGGACGCCTGCTCCTGCGCCTAGCCTACGGTGAAGACGATCGCCCCGTCGAGCCACACCGCGAGCGCAAGTCCGTCGGCAGTGAAACCACCTATCCAAGCGATCTACTCGACAAGGTCCGCATCCAAGACGAAGTCCGCAGCCTGACCCAAGAGTGCTGCGACTGGCTGGTTCGTCACGGACAGTTTGCACGCACCGTCACCCTCAAGGTTCGCTACGACAACTTCCAGACCATCACCCGCAGCGAAAGTGGCGAAAGCGTCACCCGCGATCCCGTCCAGCTCACCCAGCGAGCCATCGCGCTGCTCGATAAAACGTCCGCCGGACAGCGTCCGATCCGCCTGCTCGGCGTGTCGCTACATGGTCTGACCGACGATGATCAGCCAGCCGTCCAGGCCCACGCCCGATCCGACAAGGCGGCAACCACCGGGCCGCTCCAGCTCTCGCTGCCGTTTGAGCCCGTCGCCCATCCGCCACCACCAGCGCCCCGACGCAGACATCCGCACCAAGCCGAGTAAGCCACCATCCTGGCCTTGACTTTCCGCCTCGCCGCGCAGTACTTCCGAGGCAGCCATGCACGCCTCCTCTGATACTCGGACCAAGCGACTGCTTGATTTGGTTGTGCTGCTTCTCGACGCCCGGCGTCCCATCGCCTTTTCCGAGCTGCGTGAGCAGTTCGCCGAATATCGGAGCGCCAAGCCCGAAGCGGGTGCCCGCGCCTTCGAGCGCGACAAGGCCACGCTGCTGGAAATGGGCGTTCCGCTGCGCTACGTCACGCTAGAAGATGTCGAAGACGCACCCAGCGAAGGTGGCTACATCATCGATAGGCAGAAGTATCGCCTGCCCGAGGTCGTCCTCGCGCCCGATGAAGTCGCCGTCCTGGTCGCCACCGCCGCCGCCGTTCGCCACCAGAGCGACTTTCCCTATCGTCACGCCGCAGAGCTGGCCGTTCGCAAGCTGATGTTCGATCTGTCCGGGCTGCCCGCGCGTCGGCGCAGAAAGCGCAGCCCACAGTCGAGCGGTGAGACACCCGACGGTCCCGCGCAGCTGGATGTGATGGTCCACCTGCCGACCACCTACAAGTCCGGCTCGCTCGCGTCGCACCTAGAGCAGATCGAGACCGCCATCCACAACCGCAAGCGGCTGACCTTTGAATACGACGCCCATCGCAGCAGTGGCTGGGTCGCCGACGGAGACGCCAGCAGCAACGAGCAAGGCGTCGTCGGTCCCAGCAGCCGCGATGTCGATCCCTATGGACTCGTCTATCGGCAAGGCGCTTGGCTGCTCGTCGGCTTTTGTCACCGCGCCCAGGGCCTGCGTCGCTTCCGCATCGATCGCATCCTCAAGCTCAGCGTCGCGCCCCGGCCCAAAACGCCCGACTTTGACATCCCGGCTGACTTTTCGCTGCAAGAGCAGGGATCGATCTCACCGTGGCGCTTCGAGCGCGAAGCCAAGGTCCGCACCCGCCTGTTTGTCAGCGCCGATACACCCTGGGTGGCCGACGAAGACTTCGGTCCCGCCAGCCGAAACTCCGGCGAAGATCACGGTCAAAGCGGCACCATCGTCGAGTTTGACTGCGGCAACCCCGACTACTTGGTCAGCCGCGTCCTCTCAGCCTCAGGCAGCCTGCGCGTGCTGTCCCCCATCACCGTTCGCCAGCGGGTCGCAGAGACCGCTCGTGCCATCTCTCGTCGCAACGTCGGTCCCGGCACCGCCGAAGCCAGCATGACGCGCCACGCCGCTCGGAGCTAACACTGCCATGGATACCGCCGCCCGTCTCCGTCGCCTGCTGTATCTGGTCCCGGCTGTGCTTGCTCGCCAGGGTGTTCCCGTAGCCGAGCTGGCCAAAGAGCTGGATGTCGATGTCACCACCTTGCGCGATGACATCGATCTGCTGTCCCAGGTCGGTCCGCCCGCAGGTGCGCCCGATGAGTTCCTGCTGCTGACCATCGATGACGAAGACGACTGTGTCTACGCCGAGCTGCCGCAGGGACTGACCCGTCCGCTGCGCCTGACCGCTGCCGAAGCGTTTTCGCTGACCTTGGGTCTGCGTGCGCTCGCGGGCTCTGGCGTGCGTCCCTACGAAGACGCAGTGGCTCGCTTGCTGGCCAAGATCCGCGCCGCCCTGGGTGAAGCGTCCCCCGAGCTGCTTGCCCTAGAGCGCGAGTCCGTCGTCGAGACCGAAGATCATCACAAGCTGTCGCTCCTGTCCGAGCTACACCGCTCCATCACCGCCCGTCGTCCGATCAGCGCCAAGTATCACTCGGCTTCGCGCGGGCTCACCGAGCAGCGCCGCATCGATCCCTACGCACTGCTCAATCACCGAGGCTCCTGGTACTTGGTCGGACGCTGTCATCGCCACAACGAGCCTCGCCTGTTCAAGGTCGAGCGCCTGTCCGGCGTGGTGGTTCACGGTGATCAGCCCACCTTCACGGTCCCCGCTGACTTCGATCTAGAGAAGTTTCGCCGCGACCAGCTCTTTCAGCCCGAGACCGCCCACCCGCACATCGAGCTGCGATTCGACAAGTCCCTCGCGTATGAGGTCCGCACCCGCTTTGATCCGGCCCGCGTCCAGGTCGGTCGCGATGGCAGCCTACAAGTGTCCCTGGAAAACCCGCTGTCCGACTGGCTGATCAACTGGATCTTGGGCTTTGGTGCCGGTGTGGAAGTGCAGGCCCCCAGTGAGCTGCGCCAAAAAGTCGCCGAGCGAGCCCAAGCCATCGCCGCGCTCCACGCTTAGCCGGGAATAATCAGGGTACACGCAGCGTTGCCGAAGAGAAAGCTCCGGTGATATAACGCAAGGACCATCCGATGAAGTCAAAATACGTCGCATTCCTGCTCCTGTTCCTGCTTAGCTTCGGCCTCGACCAAGGCACCAAGATCTGGGCGCGCAACCACCTCAAGCCCACGGGCTATCCCCACGCCATTTCGGTTCCGCAGACCGTCATCAAGGGCTACTGGGACTTCCGCTACTCTGAAAATCCCGGCTCGGCCTTTGGCATGTTCCGCAACCAAGCCGGTGCGCGTTACTTCTTGTTTGGCATCGGCCTGGTCTGCCTGGGCGTCATCGGCATGTGGCTGTATCGGCTGCCCGGCAACTCCAAGTGGCTCGGCGTCAAGCTGGGCCTGCTGGCCGGTGGCGCGATTGGCAACATGCTCGACCGAGCCATGTACAGTCGGGTCACTGACTTCATCTTATGGAAGGTCACCACCGCCACGCAGACCTATGAGTGGCCGACCTTCAACATCGCCGATGCGGCGCTGGTCATCGGGGTCGGCATGATCCTCATCGACCGTCCCCGCGATCCGCTGCCCCCGGAAGAGCAGCCGAGCGCAGGCAGCAGCAGCACCAATGATCCCGGCGCACTCGCCGAAAAGCCCGCCTCGGCCTAAGCGCCTACCGTGAAGCCACTTCTTGCCAAGTTCGTCCTGCCGCTCCTTGGGGATGTCACCTTCCCCGCCTACTTCACGTTCCTGACGCTTGGCCTGCTCTTTGCGGCCATCCTGACCATCCGTGAGTCCAAAAAGCTCGATCTCGACCCCGACGACATCATCGACATCAACCTGTACATGACCATCTTCGGGGTCATCGGCTCTCGCATCCTGCACGTCTTTGTCGATGGACACCTGCAAGACTACGTAAACCTGTGTATCGACCCGCTCAAGGTTCCGGCGATTGACGCGCTGGTCTCTCGCTGCAACACCGCAGCCGAGTGTGGCTACGACTACCTGTGCGACACCGCGCGCCATGTCTGCTATCCGCCCCGGGACTGCCTGGCCTGGGCCAAGCTGTGGCGCGGCGGCCTGGTCTATTACGGTGGGCTCATCATGGCCACCGCCTATGCCGTCTACTTCACCCGCAAGGCCAAGATTCGCTTTCTGCGCGTCGCCGACCTGGCGGCTCCGGCCATCCTGCTCGGCCTGTTCTTTGGTCGGCTCGGCTGCTACCTCAACGGCTGCTGCTACGGCAAAGTCACCCACTCGCTGTTCGGCGTCCGCTTCCCCATCGGCAGCTCACCCTGGCGCGCCCAGTTCGATGCCCATCAGATCATGGCCGGTCAGCAGATGCTGCCCGTTCATCCCACCCAGCTCTACGAGTCGCTCGGCTGCCTGCTGCTGTTCGGCGTGACGTACCTATTCGTGCGTCCCCGCAAGCGACAGGAAGGGTTTGTGGCCGGAGCCTGCTTGATGCTCTACGCCGTGCTGCGCATCCTGGTCGAGATCTGGCGCGATGACGAGCGCGGCGTCCTGTTCGGCTTTCTTTCGACCAGTCAGATCATCTCGCTCGCGGGCATTGGACTTGCGCTGTGGCTTTTGTGGCGAAAAGATCCCTACGCGGTCGCCGCCTCACCGCTGCCTGCCCCACCTTCGGACAAGTAACCGAGCGGCTTGCCGCTGCACGCCCAGAACCGCACCGCAGACGGATCAATCGCCAGCACACGCTCGGTCGGCTCGGGAGGCAGCAGCACATGCGTCTCCTCGCTGACGACCTGCATCTGACCCTTTTTCACCTGACCAATGAGCTGCTGGAGCAGGCTGCGCGGCTTCTTCACCACCGCCACTGGCTTGCTCCCCAAGGTCGCAATCTCCGCTGCCGGTAGTCGCTCCACGATCGCCAGCGCGCCCAGACAGAGCTGATCACATAGCTCATCGGGCAGCCACAGATACCCGACCCGACCCGAGCGCTGCACAAAGTAAAAGCGCCGCTGTCCGGGCCGCGTCACCCGCACCGCCCAGCGATCACAGATGTTACGCACCCGGTTCGCCGCTTCGTGGACCGCACGCTCTGCCGCTTTGGCCAGGTCCGCGAGACGCTTGGCCTCGGCTTCCTGCGCCTGCTTTTCGGCAAACAGCCGCTGACGCTCTGCCTCTTCCGCCGCGAGCTTGTCAGCCCCAAGCTGCTTCTTTTCGCGTCGATCTTGCGTATCGGCTGCGACCTTCTGCTTCTTGTCAACGAGACCCGCCTTCAGCAGCTTGTCTCGGAGGTTCTGGATGGCCATGTGTCCATTTTGGCATCCCTGCGAATGCCGACAAGAGTCTACCTACACCGGCAGGGGTCGCTCCCGCAGCTGATATGCCAGTCGCGTCGCCATCGCCATCACCGTCACCTGCGGATTGACGCCCAAGCTGGTCGGCAAGATGCTCGCATCCACCACGAACAGCTCGCGCAGACCGAACACCTGGCCGCGCTGATCGACCACCGCGTCATCGCTCGATAGGCCCATCCGCGCCGAGCCAAGCGGATGCTGCGATGCGCACTCGAAGCGCGTGCTCGGGATCTTGTCCAGGTCCACCTGCTTCAGATCATCAGCCGAAAGACCACCTTCCGGGAACCCTGGCGGCCCACCGAGGATCGGCAAGAACACCTCACGAGCCCCCGCCGCGAAGAACGTCTCGGCCAAGATCCGCAGCATTCGACTGATCGCCTTGCGATCACGCCGCGACATCTCATACGTCACCACCGGCTCGGTCCGGCCCATCAAAAGCCCCAGCGGCGATCGCCGCGACAGCACCCGCCCACCGGGATCGTCGTGGATCATCCCGCCAAACACCGCCAGATACGGAGCCATCTCGGCCCGTCGCTTGTGGCTGCTGCCGATGCCCGGCAAGGTCGCCGCCAGCACGCCGGTCGGCACAAACACGCTCATCAGCGTGATCCGCTCCTTCACAAACGCTTCCGAGTGCGCACTCTGGAGCGCCCCCCGCCAGCCGTAGACCGGATCATCAAAGCGCGCCATCACCCGCATGCTCGGATGCAGCGTCATGCCTTCGCCCACTGCCGTCAGCCGCTCCGCGATCCCCGCGTCTTGCAGCAGCCGAGGCGTGTGCATCCCTCCGCACGCCACCACCACCCGCTTGGCCTGCACCTCAAACCGCCGTCCCGGCTTGCCATCGACACCGAGTAGCCGCCCCGCAACCCCCGTCGCCTGATCGCCCCGCAGCAGGATCCGCTCGACCATCGCATCGGAAAACAGCTCTGCCCCCGCAGACAGCGCACGCGGCAGATACGTCAGATCAACGCTCCACTTTGCGCCGTGCGGACAGCCGAAGTTACAGCGCGAGCAGCCGTCGCAGTCCTTGGTGTTGCGCTGGTTCGGTGCCAGCGAGTAGCCGAGCCGCGTCGCCCCTTGTCCATACAGCACCGTCGATCGCGAGCGCATGTGCTCTGGCACCAGCTCGATGTGGCAGCGCCGCTCGACTTCCTCGAAATAGGGTGCCATGGCCTCGGGCGATAGCTCTGACAGGCCCAGCTCCGTCACCCACTCATGCAGGATGTGATCCGGCGTCCGAAAGCACACCCCGCCGGTCATCACAGACGACCCGCCCACGCAGCGTCCCACCATCAGGTTGATCGCCGGGCTGTTGCCGACCGGGACCGTGAACGAGATGCCCGATTCCCGCCAGCCGCGCCGCATCGTCTCCGATGGCTTCATGCGGGCCAGATCCTGCGGCAGAAGGTGCGGACCCTCTTCCAAGATCACCACCCGCTGTCCCGCCTCGGCCAGCTCCGCCGCAATCACCGCCCCGCTCGCCCCCGAGCCGATGATCACCACATCTGCATCCAGCGTCAGCGGCTTTGCCACCCCGCCGAGCGTCCGTCCTTCTACCAAGCTCACGAGACACCTCCGCCGAGCACCGGCAGCGATCTGCGAATCCCCGGCACACAGGGTGGGTCCGCCCCCACTTCCGCCGCCGCCTCGGGGTGTTCGTACCAGAGCATGCACAGCACCGCCTTGATCGCCAGCACCATCGCTGCGCCGGTTGGGCTGTGCTCCATCGCGGTCAGCGCCGCCACCCGCTGCCCGAGCGGCAGTCGCCCAAGCCCTGGCGCTCTATAAATGAACAGCGGAGCCACCCACAGCATCGCGAACAGGCAGACCTGAAACATCAGCCGTGACCGCACGGTGGTCGCTGCCAACAGCGCGCTCGCCGATTCCACCACCCCATCGATGCGATCCCGTGGCGGCAGCCCGCTCTCGGTAGAAAACAAGGTCTCCGCAAACAGTGCGATCGCACGCTCGGTCCGTACAAGCTTGGACGATGACATGAGCGGCAGAATGCCCAATCCCAAGTGGCCCTGGCAAGCGTCCGCGTCGCCCGGATCCGGCCTAGGCTGCTCGGTGACGACACTGCAAACTGTTGCCTCCGCATCTGTTGCGATCGTAGCTTCCCAGCCATGCGTGCCTTCTCGCTGCTTTCGGCTGGTCATCGTCCCGTCTTCGCCTGTCTCTTGCTCGGCCTCGTCGCCTCCTGCACAAATGGAGACGACGGCCAGACCCTCAACTGCCCCCAAGGCATGCGCACCGTCTGGCTCGATCGGCTCAACAACGTCGGCGAGTGCGAGGTCGTCACCCCACTGTCCGATGGCCGCTCGCCCCGCAGCGGCCTAGAGCAGGCCTTTCCCGCCATGAATCGCCCGATGGGCGCGCTCACCACCCCCGAGCGCATCGAGCTGGGCCGCCTGCTGTTCTTCGATCCGGTCTTGTCCGGTGACAACACCGTCGCCTGCGCATCCTGTCACCACCCGGCCTTTGGCTTTACCGACAACCGCGCTGTCTCGACCGGCATTCGCGGCCAGAAGGGTGGACGCAGCGCCCCAACCATCTGGAACGCCGCTTGGAACAACGAGCAGTTCTGGGACGGCAGGGCCAAGACCCTCGAAGATCAGGCCAAGGGTCCGATCGCCAACCCCATCGAGATGGATCAAGACCCCAAGCTGCTCCTCACCGAGCTGCGCGCCATCCCCGAGTACACGCGCCGCTTTGATGAAGCCTTCCGTGGCGCAAATGGCTCGGCGGTTACGCTCGACAACATCGCCAGCGCCATCGCCGCCTTCGAGCGCAGCGTCGCCACCGTCAACTCACCCTTTGACCGCTACGCCGCAGGCGATCGCAGTGCCTTAAGCGACTCCGCCGTCCGGGGACTGAACCTGTTCCGCTCGGTCAGCACCCGCTGCTTTGAGTGTCACGAGATCCCCACCTTCGCGATGAAGGAATACAAAGTCCTCGGCGTTCCCGCGCTCGGCGATCCGACCAAGCTCGATGACGATCGCGGGCGGGCCGCCATCAGTCCCGGCGCTTCCGTCGAGCGTGCCTTCCGCGTACCGACCCTGCGCAACGTCGCCAAGACCGCGCCTTACATGCACAACGGATCGCTCAAGACCCTTGGTGACGTGCTCGACTTCTATTCGCAGGGCGGCGGCGCAGGTCGCGGCTACCCGCTCAGCAACGTCGATGACAAGATTCGCAAGTTTGATATGACGCCCGACGAAAAGGCGGACCTCATCTCGTTCATGGAAGCGCTCACCGATGAGTCGCTGCGTCCCGAGATCCCCGCCAAAGTGCCATCCGGTCTGCCCGTTCCACAGGGGCCGCTCTAACCGCAGCCCACCCTTGCCCTTTGCCATCCGCGCCATCCAGCGCACAAAGAGAGGTCACCATGTCGAAAGCCATCGTTCGATTGTCCTGTATTGCTGGTCTGGGCCTTCTGGGACTGTCCGGCTGCGCTCAAAAGAACCTGTATGACTGTTACAACGGGGCGCTGGACGCTGCCGAGCGCCGCGACTGCATCGCCAATGGGGAAGCCAACGTCACGCTCGACCCCGGTCAGTCCATCACCCAGGCCATCTTCGACATGCCAGCCGACGCCGAGCACTGGGTCGTCAAGCTGCGGCCCGGCATCTACCGCGAAACGGTTGCCGTGGACCGCTCGGGCGTCATGCTGGTCGGCGTCACCTCTTCTGATCGCCCCGAGGAGCGCGCCATCATCGACGGATCGCTAGACGGCGGCAAGCAGCGCAAAGACGCGGTCATCGTCAGCGGCTCGCGCTTTGTGATGGACGGCATCACGGTCAAAAACTACAGCGGCAACGGCGTCACCACCAGCAAGAGCCTGGGCGTCACCATGCGCAACCTGGTCGCCGACAAGACCGGCCACTATGGCGTCTATCCCGTCGAGTCCGAAGACATCCTGATCGAAGACTGCACCACCACCGGCATCAACGACGCGGGCATCTACGTCGGCCAGAGCCGCCGCGCCACGGTCCGCCGCAACCACGTCTACGGCAACGTCGCGGGCATCGAGATCGAAAACACCGTCACCGCGCTCGTCGAAAACAACGACGTTCACGACAACACCGCCGGGATCATGGCGTTTGTGCTGCCGCAAAACCCGAGCAAAGAGGGCCGCGACTGCACGATTCGCAACAACAAGACGTATCGCAACAACCTGAAGAACTTTGCCGACCCCAACGCCTTTGTCGCCAAGCTGCCTTATGGCATCGGCGTCGGCATCATGGGTGCGGACAACACGGTCGTTGAAAAGAACGAGATCTTCGACAACGGCTCCACCGGCGTCGCGATCATCGGCCTGTCGCTGTACTTCTCGGACCCGACCAAGCTCGATGTCGAGCCAAACACCGACCGCGCCCGCATCACCGGCAACACCTACCGCAACAACGGCAAGTCGCCCGATCCGGCCTACGTAAACGGCGCTCCGCCCGTCAAGCTGATGGGGGCCGACATCATGTGGGACAGCACCGGGCAAGGCAACTGCATCGACGAACCCCAAGGCGGAGAGCTAAAGACCGACGGAGCCGCCGCTGCCCTGCCCCGCTGCAAGTAGTCGTCTCCCTTCGCCACGGACAGGCCCCTCGCTCAGGCAGCCTGTCCCCGCCTCTCTCCTTCGCCGCCCGCGCCCAAGACGCCCTAGCGATTGAACGTGAAGCGGTAGTTTGCCCCGAACAGCGAGTCCCAGCTTCCGTCGTCCGCGACAAACGCCACCTCGACATCCCAGTTGTTGGCCCCGCCGAAGCTGTCGCGGGCATAGAAAAACAGCGCGCGCTCGGCATCCGGGGCGGGCAGCGAATACCAAGTGGTCCCCCCCCCAGGCTGCGCAGGCAGTGGACACAGGCGCGCAGGCGGCGACGGCTTCCAGTCCGGGTTCAGGCTGTCGGCGATCGAGCAGATGTACTCTTCCTGGGGGTCGCCGAGCTTGACCGACTCGGTGAAGCTGATGTTCTGCATGCGAAAGGTTCCGTCGCGACCGTTGAGCTTGACGTACGCCGAGATCCGACCCCACTGCGTCGCCATCAGCGTGCCCGTGTAGCGGACCGTGAGCTGCGGCATCCCGTAGTGGTGGTTGAGCGCGCAGACCTCGACCGGGCCGCTGCGCTGGCAGGCCGTCTCGATGACGTAGCTGGGTGGATAGAAGCTGGCGGAAGCGACCCCGGCAGACAGCGAGGCCAGCACAAAAGCAGACGCGGCGAAACAGCGGATGGTGTGGGTGTTCATGGTTTGCCTCCGGCCCGCGATTATCGACGCGACATCCCCTTTTGTCAGCGGCACGTTAGAATCACATAATGAAAATCACCATCTCGGCGCTACCGCTCCTGGGTCTGCTGCTGGTCAGTACGGCCCAGGCGCGCGTGACCAGCGTGCTTGAGCCGGGAATCTTCGGGGGCCTGCACCTTGCGCATCCCGAAGGCGGGGTCGGTCGGCAGGGCAGCAGCGACGAAGGCCAGCTTGCTCACGGTGGTGTCTTTGGGCTGCGTCTAGGCGTCGAGCTACATCCCCGGGCCGCCCTAGAAGCCGAGCTGGCCATGGCCCCCACCGCCACCCTCTCTGCCCCCTCGGCCCAGGTGCTGGCCATCGGCTATCGCGCCCAAGGACTGTTTCACATCCTGACCGGGCGCTGGCGACCGTTTGTCCTGGCCGGGATTGGCGGGCTTACCACCACCACGGCGGACCGCAGCATCCGTCAGCCCGACACGACCTATAGCATCCCGCTTGGGGCCGGTCTGAAGGTCGATCTGACGCAGTATCTGGGCCTGCGAATCGATGGTCGCGCGCTGCTTCAAAAAGGCACACCCGATGGACCCGCTGTAGCCCCCGATGGCGAGCTGACCCTTGGGGTGTTCGGTCGCTTTGGAGCTGCCAAAAAGGCCCCGCCCGCTGAGATCAAAGACCGTGATCGAGATGGCATCGCCGATGCCGCCGATCTGTGTCCCGATCTCTCCGGCTCACCACGCCGCCGAGGCTGTCCCGAAGCCCCGTCCGAGCTGCCGCCGCCACCGCCCGTTGCCCCCGAGCCGACCACGTCGGTACCGCTGCCACCCCTTCCGCCACAACTGAACGCCCAGTAGCATCCATACAGTCATGACCACGACGTTCCGCAATCGGCAAGGCCAGCCGCTGTCCCTGGTACTCTACATGTTCGAGTCCTGCCCCTACTGCCAGCGGGTGCTGCACGCGGCCAAGAAGCTCGGCTTCGAGCTGCCCCGGCGCGACACCCGCAGAGATCCCGCCGCCCTGGCAGAGCTTGTGAAGGTCGGCGGCAGCAAGCAGGTTCCCTGCCTGTTCATCGATGGCAAGCCGCTCTACGAGTCCGCCGACATCATTCGCTTCCTTCAGACGGAAGTGGTGGCCTGACAGGCCGCGCTATAGCTCGGTAAGCAGGCTGCGGTTTTTGTCGCGGACCGACTCCAGCATCGGCAAGATCGCCAGGCGCAGATCGCTCCACAGCAGTGGATCCAGCCCAGGGCTGCTGGGAAGTGCGCTCGGCCCAAGCGACACCGAAGCTGCCTCTGCCGCCAGCCGTCCATCGAGCAGCAGCACCAGCCCTTCTTCGCTGTCGTCACTCGCTGCCGCTTGCAGCTCCTTGGGATAGGGCGACTCGGCACTGTCGGTCGGTGCCAAGATGCCAAGGAGCGGTCGCCAAGCAACCTCTGGCACATCAAACAGCACCGCGTCGGCCAGCTCCTCGCAGAGTGCATCGAACAGCGCAAACGCCCGCCCAATCGACAGCCGCTGGGCGTTCTTGCCAAGCGGGTGCCGGGGATCGAGATCAAGCGTCGTCAGCAGTGCCCCCAGTCGGCTGCCTCGGCTCATCGAGCGCAGCTCATCCACTGGCTTTTGGTTCCAGTGGTTTTCCACACCGCGCAGATCCACACACAGAAACGAGCGCGGCCCCCCAGGCTGGGCACTGCGCGTAAGCGGTCGCAAGGGACGGTTCTTGCGGCGAGCAGACACAGGGCGCATCGCCCCATCGTATCACGCCGATGCAGGGACGCGGCGAGCCGCCAGCACGACATGAATCGCCGCGATCACCACCGCAGGCAGCGAAATGCTCGCCCCCACGATCAGCAGCCACAGCGAGCTCCACTCGATCGCGGTCTGGGACAGGGACCACGCCTGCGCGGGCCGCCCAAACAGAAGGGGCATCACCCAGCCAAAGCGCAGCCCGGCCATCAGAAAGTGCATCAGGTACTCGATGCGGGTGAGTCCCCCCAGGTCACGCCGACTGGCTTCTTCACACAGCACGTCCGTCACTTCGACCGCCACCGTCACCACAAACAGCAGCAGGGACAGCCACAGCCACAGCCCGCTCGACTCCAGGCAGAATAGCAGCACCACCTGCGGCACAAACAGCACCGCGTTGAGGGTATGAAGCTTGTGCTCATAGAGCGAGGCCGGGCGCTCGTACAGACGATAGCGATACAGGTGAAAGTACAGCCCGTCTACGCCTGCAATGGTCGTAAACAGGACAAGGCACAGCACTGCACACACAAGTGCAGGAAACAAGGGAGCCATCTCAGACCTCACGGTAGCGGGGAAAGCAGCTCCGGGCGCGTCGGCAAAAGGTGTAGCAGCTCATGCTTGCGGAGCCTGTAATAGAGCGTACTGCGATTGATGCCGAGCAGCCGGGCAGCTTGTGCAATGTTTCCTTCGCAGCGCTCAATGGCGGCCAGGATCTCGGCCCGTTCCTTGTCCATCAGCCGGTCTGACAGCGTGCGCGAAGGCGACTCCTCGCTGGTCTGCTCGGGGCTTGGTCCGGGTAGTAAGGGCCGCACAGGTCGTGGCAGTGGTGTTGCGGTCCGCGAAGGAGGCCGCGCAAACTCCAGCTCTGCGGGCGTGATATCGGAGCCCTGCGCCAAGATGAGCGCTCGCTCAATCAGGTTTTCCAGCTCGCGGACATTGCCGGGGAAGCCGTACTGCGACAGATAGGCCAGCGCCTCTGGGCTGATGGTCGTGACCCGCTGCGCGGCATGACGACGCCACTTGTGAAGAAAGTGCTGACAGAGCGCGGGCAGGTCTTCCAGCCGCTCACGCAGGGGCGGCAAAAAGATCGGAAAGACATTGAGCCGGTAGTACAGGTCTTCGCGGAACTTGCCAGCGGCCACCATCGCTTCCAGATCTTGGTGGGTCGCCGAGATCACCCGGACATCGACCCGGACCGTCTCGCTGCCACCGACCCGCTCAAACGAGCGCTCTTGCAGCACCCGCAGCAGCTTGACCTGGACTTCCATCGGCAGGTCGCCAATTTCGTCCAAGAAGATGGTGCCGCCATCGGCCAGCTCAAACCGACCGGGACGACGCCCGACCGCGCCAGTGAACGCGCCGCGCTCATGGCCAAACAGCTCTGATTCCAGCACGCCCGCCGCCAGGGCTGCACAGCTTACCCGCACAAAGGGCCGGTGACTGCGGGGCGAGTTGATGTGGATCGCGTGGGCGACCAGCTCTTTGCCGGTTCCGCTCTCTCCGCGCAAAAGCACCGTGGCCTGGGTTCGCGCCACCTGCTCTACCCGCTGAAGCGCTGCCGATAGGGCGGGCGAATCGCCGATGAGCTGCCCAAAGTCAAACGCACCGTGCAGCTCCTTTTCCAGATAGCCCGCGTAGTGGGCAAGCTGCTCGCTCAGGCGGGCGTTTTCCGCGAGCAGGTGATAGCGCTCCAGCGCTTGGAGCAGCACGCCGCGCATCTCTTTGCTGTCCCAGGGCTTGGTGACGTAGCGATAGATGTGGCCCATGTTGATCGCTTCGATGAGCACGTCCACATCGGTATAGGCCGTCACAATGATCGGCACGGCCAAGGGCGCAATCTCCTTGGCGCGCTGTAGAAACTGTAGGCCCGTGATCTTGGGCATCCGCTGGTCTGCGACGATGACCGCCACGCGCTCTTGCGACAGGATCGCCAGCCCCTGCTCTGCCGACTGAGCCGTCAGAATCCGAAAGCTTTTGCGAAAGTTAAAGCGAAAGGCATCCAGGTTGTCGGCTTCGTCATCCACGACCAGCACAGGCAGAGCCTGTAGATCCACGCGAAGCCGCGCGCTTGCCGACTGACCACCGCTCGATTCAGCATCCGACCGAGACATCGCGGCGGACGGTATCAATCCCAGCGGCAGTTGACAACGCGGCCCGCACCAAACGTCGCCCGTCACGCCGGTCTCAGCCCTGTTCGCGCAGGGTCTTCACCCGGCCTGGACTCCTCGCGGACCAGTTGGCCCTGGGTCTTTTCCCTTCCCACACTCCTCGCTGACCTGCTGGCCTTGGGTCTTTACCCTGCCAACGTGGCACGTCGCCCAGTTTCCGCTGGGTCTTCACCCTGCCTGGACTCCTCGCTGACCTGTGGGCCTTGGGTCTTCACCCTGCCAGCGTGGCACGTCATCCAGGTTCCGCTGGGTCTTTACCCTGTGCGACTGGCAGGGTCTGCGGCTTGGGCGGGGTGATGACCTTGCGAAAGTGGCAACACACGGAGCCAGCGATGGGCCAGGCCGCTGCCCTTACAGGCCGCAGGCCACCAGCATGTCGCGCGCCGCCCCAAACAGGACGTTGTTTTCCAAGTGCAGGTGAAGCTGGATGTCGTGCTGAAGACCGCGCAGTCCCGAGCACAGCAGGTGATAGCTGGCCGAAACGCCCGGCGGCACACTGTAGCCGCTGCTCTCTTTGTGCAGGGACGCCAGCATCCCCATCACTGAGTCGTGGTCAGACAGCATCAGGCGCAGTGGCGGCAAGAGCTGATGCGCCGTGGCCTGGTCGGTCAGTCCTCGGCCCAGCGTGGCATCCAGTCGCTTGATGAGCGGAAACAGCACCCGCTCCTCTTTGACCATGTGAAGCTCCATCTCTCGACCGAGCGCGCTGATCAGCCGCCCGATCCGGTGGACCTGCGGATGTGCGTCCCCGTGCCGAGCGATGACCTTGCCGACCAGCGACTCTAGGCGCTGAAGCTCTTTGCGCAGCGGCTCATGGTAGCGATGGACGATGTGATCCATCAGAGCCACCGGCGCGGCGTTGTGCCAAAACTCCAGCTCGTTGGGCACGGGCTGGTTGCTGGCCTGCTCGATCATCGCCCACAGGGCTTCGGTGGTCAGGCCGACCTGCCGACAGGCTTCGTCGATTCGCAGATCCCCGCCGCAGGCAAACTCAATCCCAACATGGGCAAACACTGGCACCGCGATCGGCATGGCCAGTGCAACCTCTCGAACCGTGTGCTCACTGATCGGTATGTGCCGATCTGCCATCATGTCCCCCGATTGGCCCGATAAAGAGCATGGTCATTGTATCAGCGAAGTACGGTCAATCCGGGCACAATCTCCGACGACTCACTTTTTGATTGCCAGCACCTAACCGTGCGGTCATCCTGCGGCCCGTTTTCGACCTGGGCCATCGAAGCACTGGTGCATCGTCCATGCTCCAGGTCGTTAAAGGAGCGCATTGAAGATGCATGCAACTGGTTCGATACCTCGCCGCTGGTCGGTTGCCGATTCCCGTGAGACGTACGCTGTCCGCAAGTGGGGCGGCTCTCACTTTGACATCCGTGAATCAGGAAACTTAATGGCCTACCCGAGCGGCAATGAAAGCTCGGGCGAGACGAACCAGGGCATCGACTTAAAAGAGCTGGTCGATGAGGTCCGCGAGCGAGGCATCGGGCTGCCGCTGCTCATTCGCTTCCCTGAGATCCTCAAGCACCGCATCGTCGAGCTAAACCAAGCCTTCGGCTCCGCGATCGCAGAGTACGGCTACAAGGGTCAGTACCGAGGCGTCTACCCGATCAAGGTCAACCAAGACCGCTACGTGGTCGAGCAGATCGTCGAATACGGTCGGCCTTATCACTACGGGCTCGAAGCGGGCAGCAAGCCAGAGCTTCTGACCGTCATGGCGATGCTCGATGACGAGGAAGCGCTCATCATCTGCAACGGCTACAAGGACGAGGAATACGTCGAGAGCGCGCTGCTGGCCAGCAAGCTGGGACGCAACATCATCCTGGTCGTTGAAAAGTTCTCTGAGCTGCCGCTGATCGCCACGATTGCCCGTCGCAACAACATCCGCCCACGCATTGGCATCCGCGCCAAGCTGGCGACGCGCGGCTCGGGACGCTGGGAAGCATCGGGCGGCGACCGCAGCAAGTTCGGTCTGTCGAGCCGAGAGATGCTAGAGGCGATGCGCTATCTGGGCGACGAGGGCCTGATCGACAGCTTCGAGCTTCTACACTTTCACCTCGGCAGCCAGATCTCTTCGATTCGCTCGATCAAAAACGCGATGCGTGAAGCCGGTCGCTTCTTCGTCGAGCTGTCCAAGATGGGCGCGCCGCTGCGCTACCTGGACGTGGGCGGCGGACTTGGGGTGGATTACGACGGCTCGCAGACCAACTTCAGCTCGTCGATGAACTACTCGCTGCAGGAGTATGCAAACGACATCGTCTACAGCTTGATGGAGCTGTGCGACGCTGCGGGTATCGCGCATCCAACGATTGTCTCGGAGTCTGGACGAGCGGTGGTGGCCCATCACGCCGTGCTGGTGGTGGATGTGCTGGGTGTCAGCGAGTTTGCGGTCGGTCGCGTGCCGGAGACGCTGCCGGAAAACACAGCTCAGGTGGTGCGTCACCTGTTTGACTCGTATCGCGACGTAACTCGCAAGAACTTCCTTGAGATTTACCACGACGCCATCGAGTACAAAGACGAGTGCCTGACGCTGTTTGCGCTGGGTCACTTGTCGCTGGGTGACCGCGTCATCGCCGAAGACATCTTCTGGGCCCTGTGTCAGAAGGTGCTGCGCATCATGCGCGATCTGCCGCACGTTCCCGAAGATCTGGAAGGTCTGGAGCACGCGCTGTCGGACACCTACTTCTGCAACTTCTCGATGTTTCAGTCGCTGCCAGACTCGTGGGCGGTAGACCAGCTCTTCCCGATCGTCCCGATCCATCGGCTCAATGAAGAGCCGACGCGACGCGGTGTGCTGGCCGATATCACCTGTGACTCGGATGGCAAGATTGATCAGTTCATCGATCCGCGAGAGGTCAAAAACGTCCTCGAGCTGCACCAGCTCACCGAAGGGGACTACTACATCGGGATGTTCATGGTGGGTGCCTATCAGGAGATCCTGGGCGACCTGCACAACCTGTTTGGCGACACCAACACCGTCCACGTCTCGTGCGCATCGGGCGGCGGCTATCACATTGAGCACGTTGTGACGGGCGACACCGTGACCGATGTGCTCAAGTACGTCGGCTACTCACGGGAAGAGCTGACCGCGCGGGTGCGTCGAGCGGTCGAGCATGCGCTGCGCAACCGTCGCATGACCCTGGAAGAGAGCCGCAACCTGCTGCGCATCTACGAGCAAGGTCTGTCGGGCTACACCTACCTAGAGCGCGACTAGTCTCTTCCTCGTCTCGTCCCTGCCTCACCGCGCCGTCCTCTCATCTCCACCGCCCAATCGCTTCAGCAGCCCGCTTCCCGTGGGCTTGTGATCTCTTTGTGACAAGTCGCGCAGCACGCAGCGGAGTCCTTGACTCTGGTGGAAGCCCCGCATAAACGGGCCACGCAGGTTCCCAGGTACAGACAACTCAAACTGGAGGATTCCCCATGCGTGTCCATCGCTCTCTTTGGTCTTTGTCGATTCCGCTGCTGTTGGCGCTGGGCTGTGGTGCGAGCGGCCCACATCCTGACGAACAAAAGCAGGGTGAATGGGAAGACTCGCTGCTTACGGAACGACTCAGCGCGACCACGTCCGAGCTTCGCGTCCGCGCAGACGATCTCACGCTGTGGATCGAGGAGCTGACGACCCAGGCAGTCCGTAGCGGGACGCTGCAAGTCACCATCAAAGCGCGCACCAGCAGCAACATCAGCAGCGTCAGTAGCTCGGTTCCTGATGATGCCTTTGGTCGCACCGTCCAAGTCGGCCCCCGCAGCTTTGAGATCACGCTGCGTGACGGACATGAGATCAACACGATCCTGTCGGGCTTGCCGCTGTTTCTCAACATCAAGCTGTCCAGCGGAAAGATCTATGGGGCCAAGCTCTCTTTGGCCGCCAAGCTAAGTCTTTCTGCGGGCCCGGTGTCGGTCGATCCCTATGTCCGTCCGATCTACCATCGCGACAGTGCCAACCTGCGCTATCGCGGCTACGCAACAACCAGTGCGACTGGACTTGCGCTGAGCAGCATGGGCGGGACCGCGCCTTCGCTGGGACGGCCCACCGGATCGCGTCATCCGTTTGACTGGGAATACAGCGGGCTCGCGTCCCTGCTCGATGCCAAGAGCGATCAGGTTGTCTTTGAAACCACCAGCGCTGGAACCACCACGCGACAGCAGAGCGCCGTGCTGTTGGCCGTCCGTGATGTGGGTCTGGGACTTGGTGATCCTGACGTGCGATGGCCGACCCCGGCTTGTACCCGGACTGTCTATGACTGCATCACTGCGCTTCCGGCCAGCACCAAGGACTTTTCCGCGTGCGGCAGCTATCGAGACGTGGCGCGCTGTATGGGAGTCGATCTCTGTGATGTGGTTCCGACCCCAGCGGTTCCCTTTGCCCTTGCCAGCAAGGATGTCTCGTCCTTGGCTGCTGCCGTCAAGAGCGCGCATGATGCCTGCCCACGCACCGGCGGTTCTTGGTGCAGTGTCGGTCCGGCTTCTGCGTTTGGCTATCCGCGCTGTGTTGCGATGACTCCCACGCGCGCCCAGGTCACGGAAGCAGCGCTTGCAGCGACCGATCCCAGCGGAGCCTTCGATCCACGCTACGGACGCGTACTGACCCGCGCAGCGCTGCTCATGCAGCAGACCTTCAAGGGAGGCCTACTGACAGCGATTGACACCTATGCTGGCGACACGGATGTCTATGCCACGCTGCTGGAGTCAGAGGAGTCCTGCCACAACTGCCATCAGTTCAGCATCAAGTTCGTCTTGTACTATCCGCGCACACAGACGGTTGTGGTCGTAGACGGAAGCTACGGCTACGACTCCTAGAACGCCGCACGAAACCTACTGCGGACCCCGCTGGCTGCATCGGCGGTCCTCACGTACTTTGCGTACGCTCCGGTCCTCCTCTTTGCCACCGGGGTTCCTCATGACGGTTTTGTGAGGCGTTCCTAGAACACACCCGCTTCCTATACTGCACAGCCTCCGTCCGCACACTCCCGCTTGCGCCTGGGAAGCAGCGGACGGATGGCCGCAAAGCCTTGATAGCCGACGCGCAAGCCCAGGTGAATGCCCGGCAGCTTGGCCATCTTCGCAAGTCCAGCAAAGCCCGGCAGAACCTTCCAGATCTCGACAAACGCATCCACGCCGGTCACAAGTACACCATCAGGAAGACGGACATGCATCACCTGCTGGACCCGCACCGGATCCAGTCCTTCTGTCTCCGCTGAAAACTCGGACAGAGAGATGTCCACAAAGCGCAGCTTCCCTTCGCGATCTTTTTGTCGGTAGTGCTCGATCTCACGCGAACAGAGATGACACGCACCATCAAAATACACAGTGACTTGGGATGTGCTCATGACCCTTGGATGCCGCCGCGTGGAAGGAAAGACGGCAGCCAAGGGTGTGGCGGCAAGAAAGCAGGCCGCCGATCGGAAGGGCAGCGCCGCAGGCTACAGCGGGGACACCTGGTCCAAAGACAGCGCCTTGCCACGTCGCAGCAGCGCAAACAGCGTGAGGTGTACCGCGATCGTCGTCAGCACGCCCAGCTGATACACAGCCGGAATGAGCGGCAGCGATCCGAGCAGCGCCACAAAGCGCATAAGCTCGACGGTCTTTCCCCAAGACTTTCCTTCTTCCAGCGCACTACATGCAGCAAGTCCCACCACCAAGTGGGCAATACACAGAAGCTGTAGCGCGGGCGAGAGATTGGGTGCGATGTAGATAAACAGCGTGCTGGCCGCAAGCAGCACCGCAAAGCTGAGGACGGTGTACAGGCTGACGCCGAGCGGCTGACTGACCTGATACTTGCGCTGGGTCGCGCGGCTCGCTTGCGGAATCACCACCACGCCACCGAGGTCTGCGGGATGCCACTCTGGCGGCGCAAACCAGATCCAGATCTTGTCACGCAGCCGCCGGGTCCGACACGAGATGTCCCACAGCCGCTCTAGCTCTGCGAAGTTGGCCCACACCGGATTGAAGCTCGCCAGCGGCTTCACCGTTCCGTAGACCGGCTCTTCCTCTTCCTGCTGAAACGTCCCGAGCAGCTTGTCCCAAATGATCAAGATGCCCGCGTGATTCCGATCGATGTACTTGGGATTGATTCCGTGATGCACACGATGGTGGGACGGCGTGTTGAGGAAGGACTCCAGAAACCCGAGCTTTCCGACCGCGCGCGTATGAATCCAGAACTGATACAGCGTGTTGAAGGTCCGCACGATCACAAACATGAGAAGCGGAAAGCCAAGCAGCGCCAGCGGCAGGTAAAACACCCAGCTTGTCAGCGAAGTAAACCAGCTCTGCCGCAGGGCCACAGAGAGGTTGTATTCCTCGCTCTGATGGTGGACTGCATGCGTCGCCCACAGGATGTTCACCCGATGCGATCCCCAGTGGTACAGGTAGTACAGAAAGTCATCGATCAGGAACATCACGACCCACGCCCACAGCGCACTCGGCGAGATCGTAAAGAGTCCACAGCGCGCCTGAACGACCTGATAGACCCACAGACCCAGCATGCCGGTAAACGGCAGAAGGATTTGCTGTCCCACCCCGCAGCTTAGACATGAAATGGTGTCTGCGAAGTTGTACAGCCCGGTGCGTCGATAGCGGTCGTACGCTAGCTCGATCAGGATGCTTAGGATGAAAACCGGAATGGCCAGGATGATGTAGATCGCGTCCATTCGCTCACCTCCTTCTGCTGTACAGCATAGCGGGAGCGCAGACGGATTGCGCGCCGTTGTCGGATCACCAGGCCGGAGGAAACGGCAGCGGCGTCACAATCGCAGTGCAGCCCAAGGGTTGGCCTTCGGCATCTGTCACCGCAAGCTCTGTTCCCGGTTCCCAGCACGTCCGATGGACGTAGCCAAGGGCAATCGGTCCGAGGCGTGCCGACAGCACCACAGAGGTCAGCTCTCCCGCTTGCGGACGGCTTGGGTGCGACAGCTTACAGTGCGCAGTCGGCAGCGCGTCCCCACGCAGCCGCAGCCCGATCAAGCGCCGATTGAGCTGTCCCCGATCACGCAGCCGCACCACCACCTCTTGGCCCAAAAAGCAGCCCTTGGTGAAGCACAGCGCGTCATCGAGTGCGGCCTCTTGTGGCAGGCGCTCTTCATCGAAGTCCACACCCATGCGCGGACGACCGGACTCGACACGCAGCACTTCCGCATCGGATGAGGACAACTCCTGAGCCCCCGCCGCGCTGAGCCTCTGTTCAATGGCCGCCACCGCAGCAGCAGGTCCGATGACATGAACGCTCTCTGGCCCCAGCTCGCGACAAGCCCACAGCCACGCACCGTCCAGCGCGCGCAGCTGATACGGCTCCAGGCTCGCCGCCGGATCGCCCGTGAGCACAGCCAGTGCGCGGACGCCGTAGACCCCCAAGTGAGCCAGCGCTTCGCTCTCATCGGTGAGCACCGCGTCATCGACAATGATGTAGCGGTCGAGCGAATCCATGACGTGCTTGGCCACAAACGATCGAACCAGCAGCAGCAGATCGTCCCCGCTTCGGTTCGCAACCAGCAGATCCGAAACCACCTTGCCTTTGACCGTCAGCAGCGCGCCGTAGGTTCCCGCCTGCGGCCCCAGCCCTTTGACATCACAGGTCACCATGCCGCTCAAGAACCGCACCCGGTCTTGGCCGCGCAGCATCAGTCGTGCAAACTCGCCATCCAGCCATCGGTATCGCACTGTGTCGCTTGTCATGTCTTATCGACCCGCCCCTTCTTCGCTTGGCTTGTGCAGCAAAATCCCTGACCACTCTTCTTCTTGAATGTGATCGACCAGCACCAGTCCCCGCTTGGTGAAGGCTTCGATGACGCCCGCCGATTCGATCGTCAGGATGCCAGAGCCAATCAGCACTCCGCCGGGACGCAGGTGCCGAACCAGATCCTCACACAGCAGATGCAGCGTCGGTCCTGTCAGGTTGCCAAACTGGAGCGCGACCTGTTCCTTGATCCGCTGGAGCCGCTTGGTCGAAGTCACCATCCGCGCCGTCAGCTGATTGCGCTCGGTGTTTTCCTGCGTCACTTCCACCGCTTCGGGATCGATGTCGATCGCAAGCGCTCGCGACTTCGGCCACAGCTTGAGCGCCGCCAACGCCAGCACGCCACAGCCGCAGCCCACGTCCAGGATCTCGGCCTGCGGATCTTCCTGTTCGTCTTTGCCAAGCCAGGCACGCGCTTGCTGCGTCACTTCATAGTCCGCCAGCCTATCGAGCAAGTGTAGACACAGCCGCGTCGAAGCGTGCCCGCCCGTTCCAAACGCGCGACCCGGATCAAGCTGCAAGGTGATCTCATCCGGCAGCGGCGTGTGCGCTTCCGATTCCCAGCTGGGGACGATCGCAATCCGACCAATCCGCCGGGTGGCAAAGTACTGCTTCCAGACATCGCGCCACTCTGAGTCATCCCGATCGCGCTGCTCGACAATGATGTCGCTGCCATCGGTCACCAGCTCATGCACGGCGCAGAGCAGCTCATCGACTTCCGCCACCTGGGCATCATCAAGGTACAGGTGAAAGCGAGTCCGACCCACCGGCGGCGCATCCAGCGTTCCTTGGTCGCACTCTTGAAAGGGAAGCAGTCGCTCTCCCAGCAGCGTACACAGCGGCTCAGCGTGGAGCGCTGCGACTTCGATCCGAAGCTCTCGATATTGCATCGCGCCACAGATAACAAAGCGAGCCGCCGTCAAGCAAGTCGCTATCTTGCGGTGGTTGTTTGGCGTTCGACCGGCTATCCAGTCGCGCCATCGCGTTCGATATACTGCGGCCATGCACAGACGACGTTCGGCAGCGCTTCTTCCTCGACTTGTTCTCGGAGCTTTGGCGACTGCCGCTGCCCTGGGTAGCACGCTGTATTCCCCAAGTGCCGCCGCCGATGCGCCAACCATTCCCTGCGGGCTGGTCGAAGCGGGAACCATTCACGTAGACGGGCTCACTTCCGACTGGGACGGCGTCACGCCCATCATTCCCAAGATCGCCCCAGGACTTGCTGCTGCGCCCCGCACGCTCGGGGTCAAGGTCTACTGCAACTACGACGACAAGAACGTCTATCTGATGGTCGATGTCGATGACGAACAGATGGTCCGCACCAAGTCCGGTGGCATGGAAGAAGACCACATCCAGTTCGCCTTTGGCCTGGTCAGCAAGTCCGGTGAGCTAGAGCGCATCGAGCGCATGCGACTGTGGCCGGGCGTTCCGTCCCAGAAGCTCCCGCGCATCATCAAGTGGGAAGCGAAGAAAGCGCCCAAGGTGATCCAAGGCGAAGGCCCGGTCGGACGGCTCAAGCCGCTCAAAGGCCCGCCAGCCATCGAAGTCTACGACGCCATGCAGCAGCGCGGTTACGCGGTCGAGCTGCGCATGCCCAAGAAGATCATTCCCGGTTACCGAGACGGCGCGCCGCTCAAGTTCGCCGTGCTGGTCAATGACAGCGATGGCAGCGGCAAAGAAAAGCAGAGCTACGCCCAGACCTCGGCAGTGGAAGACGGATCGGATCTGTCGGAAATCGGCTTTGAGGAAGGACACTCCGCGTACAGCGAGCTGCTGAGCGACCTGAAGCTGTCCGAAAGCGATGTCTTCTTCAACAAGAACGCCAACGTCGGAGAAGGCCCAGGCAAGGTTGTCGCTGTCGGTAAGTACCTGGCTTTTTTGGGCAAGGGCTACTGCTATCAAGAGCTGGCCACTTCGCGCAAAGACGTGACCGATGTGCAGCTTGTCGCGCTGGACGCTGAACACTTTGCTGTCGCCGCCCGTGTCATCGAGCACAGCGCCAGCGGCAACCGCGAAGTCCTCAAGCTGTACAAGCTAGATGGCAGCCGCTTTCAGCCGGTCTTCGCCGGAGAAGTCGCCAAGGAACAGGGCAAAAACAAGCTGTCGGTCAAGGTGGACTTCGTCAAAAAAGGCAAGGGCACCGACATCGAGCTGACCCCCGAGCCTGCCCAAGGATTTTCCGAAGCCACTTGGAAAGAGCTGCCCGCCCAAGACATCGAACCCTTGCTGCTGCCGTGGCAGGACAAAAAGGCGCGCTACGTGTTCAAAGGCGGCAAGTACGAAAAGCACGAAAAGTAGCCGCCGCCCCGTCCAGAACGGAAGGACTCATGGCTGGCTTTCGCGGCAACAAGAGCCACTTGCCCGACAAACCGTGTGTGGTCTGCGGTCGCCCGATGACCTGGCGCAAGGCCTGGGCCAAGACCTGGGATGATGTGAAGTGCTGCTCAACCGCCTGTCAGCGGAACCGAAAGCGCGTGGGACAGCATCCTACAGAGCATGCAGCCCACGTTGCCGATTCCCCGCCCGCTCCGTCATCTGGTCGTCGTTCTCGGTGATCAGCTCGACGAACAGGCCGCCGCCTTTGATGGCTTTTCCAGCGACTGCGACGCCGTGTGGATGGCCGAAGTCGCCGAAGAGTCTACCCACATCTGGTCCAGCAAACAGCGCACCGCCCTGTTTCTGACCGCCATGCGGCACTTTGCGCTCCGCCTGACGGAGCTGGCACGGCCCCTTCTGTATACGAAGCTCGATGACGACAAAAATCCCGGCAGCTTGGCCGAAGTGCTCCGGCAGACCCTTCAGACGCACAAGCCCAAGGCGCTGATTGTGACCGAGCCAGGTGATCTGCGGGTGCGCACTGCCCTGGAAGCGGTGGCCCAGGACTGTAAGGTGCCGCTGCTCGTACGGACCGATCGACACTTCTACAGCACCGTCGCCGACTTTGCCGCGCATGCCGCCGGACGGAAGCAGCTTCGCCTGGAGTTTTTCTATCGCGAGCTCCGGCAAAAGACCGGCATCTTGATGGACGGAAACAAGCCGCTCGGCGGACAGTGGAACTATGACGAAGACAACCGCGAGTCGTTTGGCCACAAGGGTCCGGGTCTTGTGCCTCCACCAACGCGGTTTCCGCCCGATGAGATCACGCAGCAGGTGATTGCGCTGGTGAACGCACGCTTTGCCTCGCATCCGGGGACGCTTGATGACTTTGCCTGGCCAGTGACGCGCGCGCAGGCGCAGACAGCCCTTGCGGAGTTTGTCACGCACCGCCTGCCCGACTTTGGCCGCTACCAAGACGCGATGTGGGAAGGGCAAGCGTGGCTCTATCACTCGCACCTCTCGGCGGCGATGAACCTGAAGCTGCTCGATCCTCGGGAAGTCATCGCTGCGACACTGGACGCCTTTGCGGCGGGACGGGTTCCCTTGGCGGCGACCGAAGGCTTTGTCCGTCAGATCCTCGGCTGGCGTGAGTATGTCCGAGGCATCTACTTCACCCAGATGCCCGGCTATCTACACAAAAACGAGCTAGCGGCCCACGAGCCGCTGCCCGCGTTCTACTGGACCGGCGACACCGACATGGCCTGCTTGCGCGATGTCATCCGCCAGACCCTGCGCTTTGGCTACGCGCATCACATCCAGCGGCTGATGGTAACCGGCCTGTATGCGCTGCTGCTCGGCGTCACCCCGCAGCAAGTCCACGAGTGGTATCTGTCGGTCTACGTCGATGCCATCGAGTGGGTCGAGCTGCCCAACACGCTCGGAATGAGCCAATTTGCAGACGGAGGACTGCTCGGCAGCAAGCCCTACGCAGCATCCGGCAAGTACATCCAGCGCATGAGCAACCACTGCCAGGGCTGCCGCTTCGATCCTGCCGTCTCGGTCGGGCCTTCCGCCTGTCCGTTTACGACGCTGTACTGGGACTTTCTGCTCCGTCATGAGTCGCGGCTGTCCAAAAACCCGCGCATGGTCATGCAGGTCAAGAACCTGTCGCGCCTGTCCGCTGAACAAAAAGCCGACATCAGCGCCCAGGCCGCTCGACTGCGGGACGCATCGCGGGCTGGCTCGGAGGCTCACGCTGCGCCCGGATAAGAAGTCGCACTGCGCACGCTTCGCCAAAGCGAACGCAAGCTGCTCGTGCTATGTCGTGGACACGGACACGTCATGCCACGAGCGTTTGTTGCCCTCGACTTTGAGACCGCCAACCACAAGCCGGACAGTGCCTGCGCCATCGGAGTGGTGCGCGTCGAAGACGATCAGGTCGTCGCAGCCCAGAGCCGCTTGATTCGTCCGCCCTCACGCTGGTTTGCCTTTACCGACATCCACGGCATCACCTGGGACATGGTCAAGACCGCGCCGCGCTTTGCCGAAGTCTGGCACGAGCTGTTGCCGCTGTTTGACGATGCGGTCTTCATTGCCGCCCACAACGCAAGCTTCGATCGCGGCGTGCTGCGCGCCTGCTTGGCCGAAGCGGGACTCCATCCGCCCAAGCTGCCGTTTGTCTGCACCATGCACATGGCACGCCGCGTACTGGGCATCTATCCCACCGGGCTTGCGGTCGTGGCCGCGCGCTTGCAAGTTCCCTTAAACCACCACGACGCCTTGTCGGATGCCAACGCCTGCGCCCACATCGTGATGGCCGCTCGCAAGCTGCGTGAAGACGCCCACCGCACTGCGGTCATGCCGCCACTGGGTCTGGTCAGCCCGAGCCCGCTGTAGCCCCCTGCTGCTACGTCTGCGCAGCCGCAGCGGACCGTGGCCCCGCTGGACAGCTTGCCGCTTGCCGTGTTTTGCTCGTCACCATGCGTGAGTTGTCACTGTCGCAAGGTTGGCTCCTGAAGGTGCGCAATCACAGCCTGTCTCTGGCGGAAGACCTCGCCGATGACCAAGGCTGGCTGCCCGCATCGGTACCCGGCATCGCCCACGATGCCCTGTGGCAAGCCGGACTGATCCCAAGCCCGTATGAGTCTCCCAGCCTGCCCAAGCTAACCCCGAGCTTTGAGCAAGACTTCATCTATCGGCTGCGCTTTTCCGTCCCTGAGCCGCTACGAAACGGACCCCTGCGCCTCCGCTGCGAGGGACTCGATACCTTTGCTGAGATCTGGCTCAACGGTCACAAGCTGGCCCAGACCGACAACATGTTCTGCGAGCACTACCTACCTTGCGCGGACAAGCTACGCGAGGGTGAGCAAGAGCTGGTGATCGTGTTTTCGTCCGCGCTGCGCGCCGGGAAAGACCGCCAAAAGCGCTACGGCGTCCGCAAGGTCTGGAACGGCGACCCCAGCCGCGTCTACGTCCGCAAAGCGCAGCATCACTTCGGCTGGGACTTTGGACCGCCCCTTCTGTCATCCGGTCCATGGCGTCCGATTGTGCTGGACGGCAGATCGGTCCGCCTGCTGGAGCTGCGCTGCCCGCTCACCGTGTCCGAAGACCTGTCCGAGGCCACACTGACCCTGCACCCTGTCTTACACGGCGACCTGCCCGACATCGAAGTCCTGACAGTCACCCTGCGCGTCCTCGATCCGCAAGGGCAGGAGATCTTCTCCGACACCGACTCCCTGCCAGGAACCGGCGGTCAGCTCTGGCGCAGCCTGGTCATCAAGTCCCCACAGCTCTGGTGGCCGGTCGGACACGGACCGCAGCCGCTGTACCGCTGCGAACTGACGGTGCATCACGAAGGTGAAGTCCTGGAGCAAAAGACCCTGCGGCTGGGTGCCCGGCGCGTCCAGCTTCAGCAAGACTTTGTCCAAAACAGCGATGGCGAAAGCTTCTACTTCCTCGTCAACAACCGGCCCATCTTCTGCGGCGGGGCCAACTGGATTCCGCCCGAGCTGTCGCTCCCCCGTATTGCGCGCGATCAGGTCGCGACCCTGCTCGATGAAGCGATCGCAGCCCACATGACGATGCTGCGGGTCTGGGGCGGCGGAATCTACGAATCCGACGACTTTTACGACCTGTGCGATGAAAAAGGACTGCTGGTCTTTCAGGACTTCGCCTTTGCCTGTGGTCTGTATCCCGGACACCGCGCCTTTGCCGACAGCGTGGCCGAAGAAGCCCGCCAAGCCATCGTGCGCCTGCGTCATCACCCAAGCCTGGTCATCTGGGCAGGCAACAACGAAGACTACGCCATCGCACGCTCAAACAACCTCTATGACGGACCGCGCAGCGACATTCCCGCGCCTGCCGCTCCCGATGAGCCGGTTTGCTTTGATGGACGAACGATCTACGAAGAGACGCTGCGCGAGGTCTGCGGCGCGTGCGACCCCGAGCGCAGCTACTGGCCCGGCAGCCCGTACGGTAGACAGAGCAGCGACCCCAACGATCGCGAAGACGGCGACCGCCACATCTGGGAGGTCTGGCACTCTCCCCAGCGCGACTACCAGGACTACGACGCGCTCTGCGGTCGCTTCGTCAGCGAGTTCGGGATGCAGGGCGTTCCCTCGCTGGCAACCTTGACCAAAGGCCTGGGCTTTCCACCCGATGGCATCAGCGTGATCTCCGGGCTGAACAAAGGCGACGGCGGCCCCGAGCGAATCCAGCACTACATCGATCGCAACCTGCCCGCCCCAAGCGATCTGGCCACCTACATCTACGCCACCCAGCTTGTTCAGGCCGAATCACTCGCCCATGGCATCCGCGCCTTCCGTCGCGCCTTCGGTCACGACCTGATGCGAGGCTGCGGCGGAGCCCTGGTCTGGCAGCTTGACGACTGCTGGCCTGGTGTCTCGTGGTCCATCCTCGAACACTACTCCGCTGACATGGCGAAAGCAGGACGCCCAGTCCGTCGCAAGGCCAGCCACTACAGCATCCGCCGCGAGCTTGCCCCTCTACACCTCGGCGCAGCCTGGCAGACCGAAGGCCGCTTTGCCGTCTGGCTGTGTCACAGCGGAGCCAGCGCTCTGCGTCCCGAGCAGCCGCGTCTGCGCATCTGTGGCCTGAGCCCAAGCGGCGAGCGCCTGTTTTCCGAAGAGCGTCCCCTGTCCCAGCCCTTCCACGAAAACGGTGTCACCGAGCTTGGTGCCCAGAGCCTGCCCGATGCCAAGCTGATTGTCCTGTGTGAGCTGCTCGACGGGCCCAATCGGATGGCCAAGACCGTGCTGTGGCCGCAGCCGCTCAAAGACCTGGGCCTGACCGATCCCGAGGTGCTGCTCGAAGAGCACGAGACCCCCGACCCCTTGGTCCGGCGCGTCCGCATCACGGTCACCCGTCCAGCCAAGGCCCTGTGGCTTTCGGCGGGCGAAGACGCGGTCTTTTCGGACAACCTGCTTGACCTGCTCCCCGGAGAAGTGGCTGAAATCACGGTCAAAGACCCAGCGCTGTCCCCGATTCGCGTGATGGGGCTCCACAGCCTGGCCGCTCTGCACCCGAGGTAGCCATGACCCACAGCCCGCCCCGCCTTGAACATCCCGCCCGGCTCCATGAGCGCCTGCGCGTCCGGCTCGGTCGCGCGGTCTTCGACTACGGCTGGGAGGGTCTGGCCAAGCTGGGCAAGCTGGTCCCGATGGCGCGTCCATCCCGCCACGGCACTTCTGTCACCTACGATGTGCCCTACCAGCCAGGCGGCGGACGGGATCGGCTGCTTGATGTCTACGTACCGACCCCTGGACAGCCGTCCCCCCAGCACGTCTTTGCCCCGCCCTACCCCGTGGTCCTGTACATCCACGGCGGCGGCTTTCGGATCTTGTCCAAAGACACCCACTGGCTGATGGGGCTGGCGTTTGCGCGACGCGGAATGGTCGTCTGCAACGTCAACTATCGGCTCTCCCCCGCGCATCCGTTCCCGTCTGCGCTCGAAGACGTGGCCGCAGCCTACCGCTTTGTCATCGAGCACGCGGCCCGCTTTGGCGGCGATCCGTCCCGCATCGTCCTGGCCGGAGAGTCCGCCGGAGCCAACCTGGCCCTCGCGCTCGCGCTGATGAGCTGTCACCGCCGCACCGAGCCCTTTGCCGCCCAGGTCTTTGACGCTGGCGTCGTCCCCCGGGCCGTGATTCCGATGTGCGGCATGCTGCAAGTCAGTGACTGGCAGCGCTTTGTTCGTCGCCGTCCCTTGTCTCACTTTCTGACCGACCGGCTGCAAGAGACCGCCGAAGCCTATCTGGGTCCCCATGCCGCCGGGCACGGAGCCACCGCCGAGCTGGCCGATCCCCTGCTCTTACTAGAGCAAGGCATCCAGACCGAACGACCGCTGCCGCCTATGTTTGCCGGGGTCGGAACCGCCGATCCCCTGCTCGATGACAGCCGCAGGCTGGGCCGCGCGCTCGACAAGCTGGGCGTCCCCTGCCAGGTCCGCTACTACCCCGGCGAAATCCACGCCTTCCACGCCTTCGTCTTCCGCGCCGCCGCCCGCCGCTGCTGGCAAGAGCAGTTCCGCTTCATCGATCAGTATCTGTAGCGCAGCCCGACCGGGCCAAACGCCCCCACTCACCGCCCCGCCCCGCAGCGGACACCCCCGACCTAGCGCAGCAGGTGCCGACTGATGATGAGCTTTTGGATCTCGCTTGTGCCTTCGTAGATCCGGAGCGCGCGGACATCGCGGTACAGCCGCTCTAGGACATGACCCCGGATCAGCGCCTGCCCGCCCCCCAGCTGGACCGCACGATCAACCACCCGCTGCGCCGCCTCTGTCGCAAACAGCTTCGCCATCGAGCTGCGGCTCCCCAGCGGCTGCCCATCCGAAGCAAGCTGCGCCGCCCGCTGGACCAGCAGCGCCGCAGCCTCGCAGTCGGTCGCCATCTCGGCCAGCGCAAGCTGCGTTGCCTGAAACGAAGACAGCGCCTGCCCAAACTGCTGTCGCCGCTGGCTGTAGTCGATCGCTTCATCGAGTGCCCGCCGCGCCATCCCCACCGCTGCCGCCCCAACCGTGGGACGAAACACTTCCAGCGTCTGCATCGCCAGCGTCATCCCCTGACCTTCTGCCCCCAGCCGCGCAGCGTCAGGCACGCACACGCCGTGCAGCAGCACCCGACCGATGACGTGATCGTCACACAGAAGCTGCATGGGTTCGACCGTCACCCCCGGCGTATCCATCGGCAGAAGGAACGCGGTCAGCCCCTTTTTGGGATGGGCATCGGTGCGCGCATACAGCACCAAGTGCGTCGCCACCCCGGCGTTCGAGATAAACACCTTGTCGCCATCGATTCGGTAGCCGCCCTCGCCCGTCCGCTCCGCCCGGGTCGCAATCTGCGAGACATCACTGCCTGCGCCCGGCTCAGTCAGCCCAATGCCGCAGATCGCATCACCCGATACGACGCCTTCCACAAAGCCAGCCGGAGCGGAGCCCGAGCGAATCGCGCCATAGCTACCGAGTCCCTGCATCGCAAACATCAGATCGTAGAGCGGCGACAGGTAGCCAAGCGCAGCCCGCAGCACACACAGCCGAGGCACAAACGCGGACTCGGCCCCAGCCTGTGGCACCGCGTACTGCAAAAGACCTGACGCGGCCAGGTGGGACAGCGCCGTCTTGGCGGCAGCGTGGGGTGCGTCTTCCACAAGGGCGGGCAAGCGTGCGACCACGTCCAGCAGCCCCGTCACATCGGAAGGCAGTCCCAGCGGAGCGGCCAAGATGTCCGCCAGCCGGTCATGCAGCGATCGAGCCACAACCGTTGAAGCGACCGTCATGGCTAGCGCCCCACAAACTGCGGCTGCCGCTTGGCAATGAACGCATCGTGCGCTTCTCGAAAGTCCACCGTGCCCATGCAGATCTGCTGCGCTTGTGCCTCCGCTTCCAGCGCTTGCGGCAGGCTCATGTGCGCTTCCGAATCAAGCATCGTCTTGGTCATCCCCAGCGCAAAGCTCGGCCCCTGCGCAAGCTTCTGCGCCAGCTCAGTCGCCTTGGCCAGACACGACGCAGCATCGCTCGTGACATAGTGGACCAGGCCCATGTCCTTGGCTGCCGGGGCCGTCACCGGCTCGCCCAGCATCAAAAGCTCCGTCGCTCGCCCCAGTCCCACCACCCTGGGCAGCAGCCACGCAGCCCCCATGTCCGCTCCCGCCAGCCCCACCCGCACAAACAGAAACGCCAGCTTGGCTGTCTCGACCGCGACCCGGAAATCACAAGCCAGCGCAATCACCGCCCCCGCCCCCGCCGCCGTTCCGTTTAGCGCCGCCACCACCGGCTTTGGCAGGGCCCGGATGTTGCCAATCAGCTCGCCGGTCAGCCGCGTAAAGGCCAGCAGCTCCGGGTCGGTCATCGAAAGCAGCGGTCCAATGATTTCGTTTACGCTGCCCCCGGAACAAAAGCCACGGCCTGCGCCCGTGATAAGGACCGCGCGGATCTCTTGTTCCTCACGCAGCGCCCGAAACAGATCCGTCAGCTCGCGATACACCGCAAACGTCAGAGAGTTGAGCGTGTCCGGCCTGTCCAGCGTGATGGTGGCAATGTGTTCTCGGACTTCGTAGCGAAACGTCTTGGCAGAGAGCATGGGCTGTCCTTGGTACGTCAAGCGGTGTCTGTTGTCTGGGATCGCGCAGGGCCGCACGGTGTCCGACTTGGCATCCCTTAGGACATCGCAAGGTGTTTGCAAACACAGCGCGCTGCATCCACGCGCCGCGCAATCTATCGCAATCCAAGCCAAACCGGCAGCCACGACCACGCCCATTGCGGCTGGTTTGGCTTTTGAGCAGATAGCGATACCATCCGGCCCATGCGTATCTCTTCGCTTTGCGGCGGAGTCCTAATGGCCAGCATGGCCGGACTCCTGTACGTCGCTTGTTATAGCCAGGGCGGCTATTCCGCCGACATGGGCACTGATCTACAAACCAGCCAGCCAGACCTGGCAACCAGCGGTGCCAAGGACGCCGCGACCGATCAAGCCGCCCCGGACCTGGGCTGCCCCGCGCGCACAATTCCCAGCAAAGGCGGCTGTGCCCCGTGCAGCATCCTGGTTCCCGATGAGCAGCCCACGATCTCCCAGGCCATCGGGGCCGCCCCCAACTTTGGCACGGTCTGCATCCTGCCCGGAACCTACAAAGAGTCGATCACCCTGCGTCCGCACGTCTCGCTACAAGGCGTCGGCCCGACCAGCAAGATTGTCGGCAATGTCTCTGTGCGGCTCTTGTCTGACGCAGACCCCACACCAACTGCACTGCGTGACCTCAGCATTTTCTACACGCCGCTCGCGGCGCTGACCAACTGCCCTGCCGATATGCCTGGATGTACAAGCGGAGGCATCGACAACACGGGCCGAACCATCGCGCTTGTGGTCGAGCGGGTCCTACTCTCTGGCGATACCGTAAGCGGAACCACCCAGTGCGCCCAGATCGAAGCCTTCGGCGGCACCGTCAACGTCACCTTCCGTGACAGCATCTGCCGGGGCGAGCGCGGTCTGCGGCTGCGCCACGACCCGAGCAGCTCAGGCGTACACAAGACCAGCTACCTCATTGAGCGCAACCGCTTTGAGCCGAGCCAAGAGCCGTCTAGCTGGACCTATAACGGGCTGGATCTGCTGTTTCCTACATCAACCGGCACGCTGCCAGCGGGCAGCAAGGTCCGCGCCGACGTTCGCAACAACGAGTTTGTCCGCACCCGCTACGAAGGCATCTACGTCACCGCCGGACTGCTGCTTCAGAGCGCGGACCAAGCCGATGCCAAGGCGGTCATCGCCAACAACACGTTTGTCTCGGACGATGGCAAAAACGCCATCTGGGACAACTCGCGCACGGGCACCTTTCCCCAGGTGGTCAGCGTCAACAACCTGTTTGTCGGCAGTAGCATGCCGCACCTGGGACGCAGCCCCAGCTACGAAGGCAACAACCTGACGGGGACCGCAGCCTCGTTTGTCAACCTGTCCGGCGAAGATCTACACCTGGCACCGGGCGCTTCCGCCATTGATGCCGCCGATCCAGTCTGGGCCCCCAGCGAAGACCGGGACCAGCGGCTGCGACCCATTGACGGCAAAGGCGGCGGCAAGGCCCTTCCCGATGTCGGTGCCTTTGAATATGCCCCCGGCGGACGCTAGCCCAAAGCGCCCTTTGACTCGCCGCGCAGCCACAGCACGACCGGCAGGGACATCGCCAGCCCCAGCGCCGCCAGCAAAAGCCCGCCCCCCACATCCTCCGGTAGAGCCAGCCCGCCGCTGACCACAAGGCCGATCCCAACCAGCAGCTTGAGCCACAGCCCGACCGTCACCAGCCGGGACCACAGGTCGTTGCTCCGCAGGTCGGGGACTTCGGGCTCCGTCATTTTCTGTCCTTGTTTGATGCCGACCTATCGCCCGCGATGCCAGCCGCGCGCCTTGATGTTACAACCTGCCCACAAACGGAGCGACTTCACCCATGGCATCCAAACAGAGCACCGCTGACTACATCGTGGACCAGATGGCCAGCGCCGGGACCGTCACCAGCAAGAAGATGTTCGGCGAATACGCGGTCTACCTAGACGGCAAGATCTTCGCCCTTGTGGCAGACGATCTCTTGTACGTAAAGCCGACGGAAGCGGGCCGAAAGCTGCTGGGCAGCCCCACCGAAGCCCCGCCCTATCCGGGTGCCAAGAATCACTTTTTGATTCCCGGCGATCGCTGGGATGACGCCGAGTTCCTCAGCGAGCTGGCACAAGTGACCGCCCGTGAGCTACCCGCTCCCAAGCCGCCCAAAGCCACTGCCACAAGCGCTGACAAAGCGACCGCGAAGAAAACCGTCAAGTCCGCCGCCGCCAAGTCCGCCCGCTAGCTGCGCTGCGCCAGGCGTATCCCGTGGCCTAACTTCCAGGCCATTCCCCTGCGCGGCCAGCCTTCGCGCTTTCATGACAAGCTAGGCGGGAAGCGTCTGTGCCAACGACGCGCGCTCACGGTCAGGTCACGGAATCGCTACTCGCTCTTGGCGCGCTCACGGTCAGGTCACGGAATCGCTGCCAGTGCTTCAATTTCGACCAGCGCCGCATCTTCCAGCAGCCCAGCCACCACGATGAGCGCCATGGCCGGAAAGTGTCTGCCAAAGACCCGGCGATAGATCCGCCCCAGCTCTTTGCTGTGCTGGATGTAGCGCTGCTTGTCGGTCACGTAGAGCCGCAGCGACATCACATCGGTCACATCCCCCCCTGCAGTCCGCACCACGGCCGCCACGTTTTCCAGCGCTTGGCCGAACTGGGCGACAAAGGCATCCTCACCTTCCTGGGGGACAACCATCGTGGCATCGGGCAGCCAGCCAATCTGACCCGCCACAGCCAGCAGGCGACGATCGGCGGGCGCCACCACCCCGTTTGAGTACCCACGCGGCGCGGCCCAATCGGCAGGATTCAGAAGCTGTAGGCTCGACATATGCCCCGCTTACTACGCAGACAGCCCAGGGTGCAATCATACTGATGGGACCAGACTGCCCGGGGGATCGCTGCCAGTGCGCCAACAGCCCGTTGACTTTGCCACCGATGCAACCTGCTTTGTTGTGCCGGATGCGGTGTCGGCACTCGAATGCCGCGCGCTCATTGCCAAGGCCGAAGCCGCTGGAATCCGGGCGACACAGCCCGACTATCCACCGTCTTATCGCAACAACGATCGCCTGGTCTTTGACGATCCCGAGCTGGCGGCCTGGCTCTACGAGCGCCTACGGCCTGTCCTGCCCTTGCACCTTCAAGATGAGCACGGGAGCCTGACTTGCAGCGGCCTCAACCCACGCTTCCGGGTCTGCCGCTATCAAGACGGCCAGTCGTTTCGCATTCACCAAGACGGAGCCCACGCCCAAGACGCCGAGACCCAGACGCGGCTGACCTGTCAGCTCTACTTAAACAGCGCAGAGGAGTTTTCCGGTGGAGCCACCCGCTTTTACGCCAAGGCCCAAGGGCCACTGCTCGGCAGCGTCTGGCCGGTCTGCGGCAGCGTCATCGTCTTCGACCACCAGCTATGGCACGATGGACAGCCGGTGACGGACGGCTGCAAGTACGTCTTGCGCAGCGATGTCCTGTATCGCCGCAGCGGCCCCGCGCAAGACCCCATCGCCGCCCAGTTGGACGACTGCTTGTCCGGGCATCGTGGCTATGTGTGGTCTGTCGTTTCCATCGGTCCGGGGCGTCTAGCTTCTGCATCCAGGGATCGCACCATTCGGATCTGGGACACCGCCGGGCCGCGTCCGCAGTGCATGGCGACTTGGAACGCCGCAGCAGCCTCGGTGTCCTGTCTGGCCCATCACGATGGCGCGCTCTTTAGTGGCTCACGCGATCACAGCGTCACACGCTGGGATGTGCAGACAGGGGTCCCCACCGTGGTGCTACGGGGCGATGGCGCGGTGCTCTGCCTGGTGAGTCACGGCGGACAGCTCCTGGTAAGCGCAGCCGATGGACGGCTGACTGCGCTGGCAGCGGATGGAACCTGTCTCCAGACGCTCTCGCTCAGCCCGACATGGCTGTGGTCGGTCGCCAGTGTGTCGTCTGAGCATGTGATCTGTGGCGATGAAGCCGGTGTCCTGCGGCTGCTGTCACTCCCTACCCTACAGGATGAGTCCGCACCAGGCCGTGGCGCAGTCCACGCGCTGGTCGCACTGGGAGACGGACGGTTTTGCGCAGGCTTTGCCAGCGGACAGCTTGCCGTGTACGAGGTGCGGCACGGACGGCTTCACGAGCAGCACGTCTGGCAAGCCCATCAAGGAGAGATCTACGCAGTGGTCCATCAACAAGGGCTGCTCGCATCGGGTGGAGAAGACGGACTGCTTCAGCAGTGGGACATCACCGGGACGCCGCGCCAGGTCAGCAGCCATTCCCATCCTGGGTTTGTCAGGAGCGTCGCGGTGGATGCGCAAGGCACGCTGTGGACCGGCTGCTATGACCACAACATCCGGCGGTTTGTCCGGTAGCAAGAGCCCCACCCCCAGCCGATGCTCACCATTAGTCACAATTATCCCGAGGGAGGGATGGTTGAGGTTGCTTGCTGAGAGGAACTTGTGGTGCTGAGGTGTTCCGGCATGCAGAGCGAGCATGCAGTGGACAAGTGGGCGGAGCAGGAATTTGGCCATGCGGA
>JAEUKB010000091.1 GCA_016794365.1 Myxococcales bacterium | reverse complement strand
GTCTGCGCAGGCGATTGCAGAGCTGACCTACACACGCAAGAGCAAGCAGCTCAACTTCCAGCGCGTTCCTGAAGCGCTTGCGGTAATCGACGGACAGCATCGGCTGTGGGGATACCATCTGTGCAAGCTGCGGCATCGCGTAGGGTTGCGATCTACAACGGGCTGGATCAAGCGACGGAAGCGCGGCTGTTCCTAGACATCAACACCAAGCACAAGGGAGTCCCAAAGGAACTCCTGAAAAACGTCAAGAGCATCGCCGGAACGGAGACAGAGATCGAAGCAAACCTCCGACGGCTGTTTCAATTCCTAAACACTGATGAAGCGTCTCCTCTGCGTGGGAAATTGAATGTGGGGGAGTCGAGTCCGGGCAAGCTATCTCGGATCAGTTTTGACAGTGCGCTCGGACGTGCGTAGAAGAGTGAGCTGCTCAGCAAGCAGCCTCCGGACAAACAGCAGGAACTTGTCCTGAACTACTTGCGTGCGTTCCACGGAGAGATTGACGACAAGGAACAGCTCGTCAAGCGGAACTACTTTGGCGCGATGTTCGATGTGTTTGATGAAGTGGTGCGGAAGGCCAAAAAGGAACTAAGCTCCGTCAAGCTCCCGGCGCTGGAAACGGTGGTGAGTCTGTTTTCAGACATCACGGAATCAGACTACACAGGCCCGGCCAAGCGGCAGCGCATCGTCGAGGAAATGCGCAATCGACTGAACTCCGACATACGCATTGACCCAGAAGACATCTGACATCGGCTCTGTTCTGCGCAGGATTCCCACTCCCAGACTGCTTTGGGAGTCCGGAGTCGTACACCTATCTTGCGATCGCGGCCGCGCAGACTAGATCCGGCGCGGCCGCGCTTCCGATGCACAAGATCAAATCTCGACGGGGCGCGAAGTAAAAAGCGCGGCCGCGCTGAATCGACAGCGGCCGCTCCCCCCGATCGCGGCCGCGTTCATCGCACGCACAGACACAGACTGCGCCAAACAGACTCCATGTAGGCAGAGTCCGTCTGCCTTCCGTCCCACTTCCTGATAGCGCTGGACCATGGACCAAACTGGTCCAGTTGGCAGATGATGAGATCATTTTATGTAATATAAAAAACAATAAAATATCGATTCAATTCAGACTTTCCGTCGAGGATCATCTGATGAACTACGCAAAAGCGAGCGCTACCTGGGACTTGGCCAGCATGCGGTGAATCAGTTGCGATAGTTCCCAAGGAACCTCGGGACGGAGCGCGGCCAGCGCTTTGGGTTCTTTTTGAACGATGCACATCATCAGCGAGTAGCCTTGCTGCCCGGTGTACGAAAACGGAGTCTCTCCGCTGAGGAGTTCGTACAAGAGCACACCAAGCTGATAGACATCTGTCTTCGCCGAGATCGCACCGTGTCCTTGCGCATCAAGCTGCTCGGGAGCCATGTACGGAATCGTGCCTGCAAACTGTCCCGGATCACTCTCATGTGCGAGCGGTAGCTGCGAGATCATCAGCGCATCTTTGGGAACGAGCGCGATCCCAAAATCGAGCACCTTGGTGCGCTCTCCTGCCACCACCGCCGAGTCTTCGGTCAGCATGACATTTTCCGGCTCACTATAATTCGTTGATTTTTTCGTCGAGAAAGCACTTTACAAGACCGAATTGGGGAACGACGTAGGGACTGGCCATGTCGCACCATCAGCAACGGCTAAATCCCTTCTCGCAGCTCTTGCTTGCAGCTCGGCGAGCAGATTCTGTAGGTCCATTGCTGTTTGTGAATTTCGTATTTTAGAACATTTAGTTTCTCTTCCTCTGAGCGTGAGGACGAAGCGCCCTCGCAAATTCCTCCCGGATGAACCCGCCAGCGATGGAACAAATGAACGCAGGGGAAGGCTTGCTGCGCGCAGGTCGCGATGGCCATCAGGAGAACCTGACATCTGCTCAAAACGGCCCAATGGGTTCACTGGCGCACCGCTGGCTTGCCCATGGGCGTGCCCACCAGCAAAAGCCAAGCGCTTGGGTGCTGTGTCCGATTGTCCTTCAGCAGCTTCCTTCATAGCTGCCTGCGTTGGAGCACTTTCCGGATGGCACATCGTATGCTTTGCAGTCCAGTGACGTTCAAGGTCGCCTTGTCGCGCGGCCCCAAACCCACACGTCCGAGGAAAGGTAGCTCACATGTCCATTCACAATACGCTGTTCACTCTCTGTTGTGTGTCTCTGCTGTCCGTTGGCTGCGGCGAAGTCCCAGAGCCTTCCGAACTTCAACAGAACATGACGCTAGCAGAGAGTGCCCGAAGCGAGGATCTCAATTCAGCTCCGGATGCAGAGAGCCAAAACAAGAACAACCCATCCAGCTATGGCTGTGACCCACGGTTTGGATCCACTGGACTGACGCGGATCGATATGACGGCCTATCCGACCTATTCCCAACGAGAGACTTGGTGCAGCGTTGGGACCGTTCTCCCAGTCGGATGCTACTTTGGTCGGCACGTCGTGTACCAAACGATCAAGTCATCTAGATGCAATAAGCCAGTCGCCGGAAGCTGCTACGTGCCAAGCGCTGAGTGGGAAGTCACCTGCAACACCTGGGTTGAGTGCCGCTACAACTGTGATGGAGATTGCATTCAGAACATCTGTTGAGAGGCTCGGACGAAAGCGAGCTGTCCGCACGGTGCAATGCGTACGAGGCAAGGGACATGCTCCTTGCGGCAGCCATCTCGCTATCTGAACTGTCTGAATGGGCAACACCATCCGTTGTTCTCATTCGCTCTGTCCTCGAAAGGCAGATCGTTGGACGGCGTCATCGTTCCAAGCTGCATATCGCAATACCAACAAAGTCGTCCGAAGGATTGGCGAACGAAGGATTGGCGAACGAATGAAACGATGCGAAGTGGTATGAAGCTGCGAAGAGCGCCTTGTGTCGTGCAGCGATTTAGGAACTCTCTGTCGAAATCACCGTCAGAAGTTCTTCTTCAGGAAAGCCAGTCAGCGTGACTTGACCATCTGCATTGATTCGTATCTCTGCTTCAGACGACCGTTCCATGTCCGTATGTGCATATCGGTCGGTTAAAAAATGAACCGCTTGGTTCGATGAACTTCGCCAAGAGACTCCATGCTGACGAGCGGACTCGACATAACGTCCACTGACCAGGACATCGGTCACTGCCAACAGCTCGCGGGCGGCATCCGATCCCAGTTCATGCAAGTAGTAGCCAGTGAAGATAAATACCGAGAGGCCAGCTTTCCGCACAGCCCGCCCTACTTCTGCGAGTGAGCGCGCCTGCATGAATGGCTCCCCACCCGTAAAAGTAACGCCCTCGATGCCTTGTATGGTCAGAATCTCAGCGACCAGATCTTCGGTATCGCGAAGACTTTGCCGATGAAAAGACCAGGTATCGGGATTCCAACATCCAGGGCAAGCGAGCGGGCAGCCTTGCACCCACATCACGAAGCGTTCGCCTGGTCCGTTGGCCGCGCTCCGAGCGAGTGTCCTTGAAAGGTTGAGCCTCATCAATAAGTCCGCTTCACCAGCACAAGCCGAATGGTTTCGCCTTCGCGCGATTCTTTGATCTGGTAGCCGAGCTTCTTGGCCTTTTCGTGAACGGCTTTCCGCTGCGCTTCGACGAGCCGCTGGCGTTCCGCTTCCATTCGTCGCCGCGCTTCCGCAGCCAGTTGTTCTTGTTTGGCAAACGCATGGGCTTGATAGCGTCCGTGGATCTGCGTGAGCCAACCAGCGCCAAATCGGGACCGATCGTATTCACTCACAATCGCTTGGTAGCCCGTGGGTGTGGCCAGGAAGCCAACATCGTTTGATGAACCACCAACGTGCTGCCGTCGGATCACAATGTTGGCGATCTGCGCCCTACTGTCGCCTTGATACCCGAGGAGATGAGCAGGGCTGGCATGCACCTCGACCTTGGTTCTGTCGAAGCCTACGTCAGCGAGCGCTGCCAGCAAGCACTCCTCATCCGTCATCGGTGTCAACAGCGTGATGTACGCGCTCATGGCTTCTTCCCCACGGCATGAGTGCGCGTGATGCTGACTCGTCCGGTGCCAGCTTCTGGCTTGCGGTCCAGCGTGGCAATGCCCGGTGACAGTCCTTCAAGGATTCGTTCCAGCTCGCGCAGGCACGCATCGCCGGTGAATCCCTTGGCATCCGCTGTGATCCGGCCCTCGCGGTCGATCTCGACGGTGATGTGCTGTTCCTTCATGCGTTCTCCGGGGCAACAAGTCGCGCATTGAGACGGGCAGCGGCTTGTTCACCGATCGTCAGCTCTTCCCAGGTTTCGATGACGAGGTAGCGCTGTCCTTTGTGACGGCGCAGCGCACCGACCTCTGGCAATGCCTCTTCGGGAATTAACGTCGCGGCGCGAGTCTGCACAGATTGGGGAACGAACCGGCCCGCTCCTTGTGGCTGCCGCATCGGAGCCTTCGTCGTTGGCTTGAACACAAACGGTTCCGCTGCTCGCTGTTCCAGGTCTTCTACCTCTTGTTTCAGTCGCTTGATGTCCGCCTGGAGCTTGGCAAGATCGTCGGATGTCCGCTGCTGCTGGGCTTGAAGATCCTTTTTCGCTTTCTTATCGGCCCCCTTCAGCTCGTCTTCGACTGTGGCGAGTGCCTTGACTGCATCGGGTAGCAGTGACTCCTTTTCGGCAAGGGCTTTGTGGCGCGCTGGAAGATCTTGACTGGCAACTTCCACGCGACGTTGCCACTCACGCTCCTGCTGTTCGCGATCTTCTTGCTCTTGGGCCTTGCGCTCGGCTTCCGCTTGGTCGCTCTGCAGCGTATGCGTCTGGTCTTCAATGCTCGCCAGTTGTCGGAGCAACCCAGGCGCAGCCGTAGGGCCAGCCAACGAGAGCCGCTTCGCATCCAGCACCGTAAGCTCATCAAGCAGGTTTCGTTGGGTTCGCTCAAAGCCGAGCATCGCAGCAAGTAGGCGAGAGAATGCCCGTCCGATCCGGCCACGATGACCGTCGATTTCTTGCAGTACGTCGCGAATCTTGCTGCGCCGTTTCGACCAGTCCTCATCGAGCTGTCGCCAGCGACCGACGAGAGCATCTTCCTCAGAGCCACCCGGCACGCGCGGGGGCAATGCCGTCCATGTGTACCGCGCGGTGAGCGCCAGCGGCTGCGCCATCGGCCAGGAATCTGGAGCTGCATTGGGAGTGGCGCGTACCTGTTCGGACTGGACAGCAGGTAGGCTGATGGTCTGTTCGGGCTCGACGGGGCACGCCGCTTGAGCCCCTTCCAGCCACATCAGCTCGCCGTTTTGGACATGGTCCCCCAGTCGGAGATCCGTTCCGAAGCGCCAGCAAGCGGGAGCTTCCAAAATCCGCGCAGCATCGGCGGCTTGGTTCGGGTTCAGCTCGACGAGCAACCGCCGCACCATCCCAGGTAGGTAGGCAGCCGCCTTCCCTTTCCCAATCACAAGGTCTGGCAGCTGCCGGTCTTCCCATACAACCTCTGTCCCCTCTCGCACAAGACGAGCCAGCGGTTGATGATAGCTGCCGCTTACGGGAAGCCATAACCGACGAGGCGCACCGGACGGAGGTTCCCCATCGGATACATGGACAAGCGCACCGCGTGTATCGAATCCGAGGGGCGTCTCTGCATGGAGAAGGCGCAGCGGTGCAGCTCGCGACGGTTCACTGACGTCAAAGGGACGCTCTGCCGCTGGCCGAAATGAGATCTGTGTACCGCCGGTCCATCCCTCGTCGGTCGCTTGGTGCCAAAACAGCCACAGAAATAGGTGCCGAAACGCAGCGGCCTGTTGATCGTCCAGGCGCAAGCACCACGGTGCCACACCTTCCGGCGTTGTGCCCATCCAGAGCTTTGCCTCGCTCAGTCGGTAAACACCATCTACAGGTACTTCGGGAATCCGTCGGATGAGCACCGTGCGACAGGCCAAAAGCTGCGGATCCATTTTCGACTGACCCCAGCCAGCCGGCACCAGCACGTAGACGCGTTCACCAGCGCTGGCAGGCGCGAGCAGCTCGGCCATCACGGGTGCATGAGCGGTGCGTAGCATCACAAGTACCGGAGCGCCTCGATCCACACTGACTGGACCCGGTTGGTCAGCGTGAAACAGGTGGGAAGTGCCTACGATTGATCCACGCTCCGTGGTCGTTGTCGAGCCCACCCAAGCGCTCTGTAGACGTGCGTCATCCCGTCGCTCCACGCGCTCCCGCTCTATTCGGCGAATCGCTCCTTTCTTCATCGTCCACCTCCGCTCAGCCATTGACGTAGTCGCTCGGGTAGCTCGTCCGCAGACATGCGCACCGCAACCAGGCCGCGCGATCGCAAGGGAGTCTCGGGTCCAGCCTTCGGTACATCTACGCGGGCATCGAGAGGACTGTTGCTCATCTGCCAGCCAAACCTCTCGTTGGTATGTAGCTCGACCAAGAGATAGCGATCGTGTGGCGCACTGTGACCGAATACCTCGCGGTAGGCGCGTGGTGCGCTGCCGGTCAGCGCGCGAATCTGTTTAAAATCGGCACCCTCCTCATCGGTCCACACATCGATCAGCACCGATGGATTCAACAGGTGGATCGCTTGCACCATAAGCTTCAAGCTCACCAGGTTCTCAGCGCCACGAACGTAGCGATCACAGAGCAGTATGCGTCGGGGTGTACCCACAGTGAGGAGTCGTTCCATGACTCGCCGCATGGACCAGCCACCGCGATACGGAACGCGGACGACACTGGGTTCCTTGGCCACCGATTCGATGCCTGGCTCTTCGATTCCGATGCGGAAGGCGTCCAGTTCTGTTTGCGGGATCGGATGCGGGGAAAGATCGACGGGGGCCGCCAGTGACCAAAACAGCTCGGGCTTCTTCGCAACGAGCGGTTCACCAATCATGGCGTTGTGCGCTGGGAGTGTCGGACAAAACTTTTCAAGCGGAGTCTCCTCCATACGTTCCGCAAACAGTCGCCGTAGCTCGCTGCGGCTACGGTAAGCAACATTGCGAGCGAGATGACGTTCGAGTCGCGCGACGGCCCAGCGCTGCGCCTCCTCTGCTGACACTGGCCCAATCGGGACATCCTCCAAGCTTACGTCTGCGTACGTCCCTTTTCCCGGCACCTCGACTTGAGGCAGCTTCAGCGTCTTTCGGAAGTTATCCTGTTCCGCTTCGGTAAGCCCCTGAAATGCGATGGCAAGCCGACGCTCATCTGTCTGCCACCGGCCAAACTTCACAACAGGTCCAGTCCCCCAAAGATCAGCAAGTCGCTTGAGATCGATTCCGTCCGATTCCGGTTGGTGCTGCATCGCCTTCATTCCGCCTTGGGACGTATCGAGCGCACCATCGAGCTGCCAATGGTCCTTCCGCGCGTCGAAATCGAGAGTCCATCTCAATCGGCAGCGCGCTTGTGTCGTTCCGTGCAAACAACCAACCTGGCCATGGTTCGATGGCAGCTCGCGCAGCAGATACCGCTGCTCTGGATCGACCACAGAGCGGAACCTGACGCCACGATCCGGGACAATCGGCAGCGCAACAACTTCCTCGAAGCGATGGTCGCGATTCGATGAGAGCCTCTCAACAGCCAGAATTCGCCGTCCAATCAGTGGATGCTGCGCAAGCCAACAGTCATAGACGCCCTGTTCGGGGACGGGAGCCTCATCGCGTTCGGCTGCATCTTCACCGAGCGATGTCAGACCACCTTGTGAATCGCAGATCCCCAGCGTCCGGCACCAAGAAATGACATTTCGCGCACCTGCATCGCCAAGCCCTGGAAGTACAGACTGGACTGCCGCTACCGAGATGCTGTTGCCATTGTGACGAGCTGCACAACAGATGACGCCCAGCTCAGGCCGCCGCTGCATCCAGGCCATCTCAGCAAAGACCGCAACACGCTCGACGGGAATGTCAGCAAAAAGTACAGCTCTCATGGTTTACTGCGCCTCCAGCGCCGGACATCCTGCTCGTCCACCTGCGACGAACGCCGCGCCAGCTCTTCCAGTTCAGTGACTCCGCAGCGATTGAAGTACTCAGCGTTGCCAACCACCACCAGTTGCTGCCTCGCGCGAGTCACTGCGACGTTGAGACGATTCGGACTATCGAGGAATCCGATGCGCTCCGTGTTCCGCATCGAGAGCATCACGAGATCGGCTTCTCTCCCCTGAAATCGATCCACGGTTCCACAGACAACCTCGACGGGCGCATCACGTACTCGAAAGCGAGTCTTCCGATCGTCCTGGGTCACTTCTTGAAGCATTTGCGACAGTGCGCGCTCTTGCTTGACGTAGAAACACAGGCACGCCACTTCCCAGACGCTGGGAGCATTGCGCGCAGGAGGTCCTTTTTTCCGAGCCCATGCGATGAACTCGCGCAGGATCGCAGCAATGACGCTCACCTCATCTCGGTTTTCGCCCTGCTGATCGCGTCCGTGGACATGCGCCCAGACTCGGTGCGATCGGAATTTTCCAAAGTCCCAACCGAGCTTCCCATCCCGGCTCTCGATCGTGTTCGCATCCTTGAGTGACTTACCACTGTAGAAGATCTCGCGAGAAAACTCGGAAATCTGCGGGTGCATCCGGTGCTGATAGGACAGGCTCTCGAAGCGAGGTAAAAAGACATCTGTTCGTCGCGTACGCAGTCCTTCCGTGAGCGCGCTGGGTCGCTTGCTCCGCTCGACCCCGATGCCCTCCTGGATCACCTCCAGAATGCTCGGCAAGCCGATGTCCTGAATCTCTGCAATCGGTTCCGAGATGTCTCTCGCCGTAGGCTGAAGTCGCTTGAGGTCTTCGCAGAGGCGCTCCCGATCGTCGCAACTGTGACGCAGCTCATGGAGCCGGGTAAGACGCCACGCAAGCTCCTGACCCAGATCATTGCGGCGTAGCCAGTCGGTCTCACACAACTGGCTCTCTGCGAAGGTCGTGATGTCAGCTTTCTGGAACTTCCGCTCGTTGTACGGACGAGGAAGCTGGCCCGCTCGCCCGAGCCACCATGCCTGTCGCAGCAGGAAAGGATCGCCTTCGCTCAGTACACGGGAACCGCTTGTCACATTCCGCGCGAGCAGCAAGTTGGATGGAAGCAGGTGCGAGACTTCTGCGAGCAGATCCTCACCAACCAGAACCCAGTCCGCTGCTGCGAGTCGGAGTGCTTCTGGAGCTCCAGACTGGAGCTGCGCGACTGTCACAAGCGCGGTCGGTCCTTCGCGGACAGGCACCCGCGCAACCACACGCACCACGGATAGGTCGGCAATCGGCTTGGCCTGCAATTCACGGACGATCCAGCCCAAGACGCTGGGTGGCTCGACGATAAGCCAGCGCATTCCCGGCTGCCGGACATGAGATCGGAGGAACCGGAAGAGCAGCAGACAAGCGCGCTGGTGGTCCCGGGGAAAGATTGGTTGATCCTTTTCGTCCACGAGGTCGCGAAGGTTCGCCACGATGTCCGCGCGATCTGCGAAAGGCGGAAGTTGTCGAACATCACCAACGATGATCCAGCGCTTCGCCATGAGCGCCGGGACCATGAACTCCTGGATGAGCGTCTTGCTGGCTTCATCGATGATGAGCACGTCCCAGTGCGGCATGGTCGTGATCGGACGCTCTGCGATGTGTAGATCCTCGTCCCGACCGCGAAATAGTGGGTGGTTGACGATTCCCATCGTAGTACCGCAGGTCAGGTTGGCCGCCATGACGATGGTGCGCTCCGCCATTTCAGCTAGCTCAGCATCACCAAACTTTTGCATCTCGGGTTGACGCTTCCAGGCTGCGATGAGCGCGTCGATCCGACTGTCGATCTGGACCGACTGAACCTTGTCATCTACTTTGTCCAACTTGCCGATGCGAACAGCATCAATGGGGGACTCCGAGCCAAGCAGCCGCTCCAGCACGTTGTCGATCGCCACATGGGTGGATGCGCAGAGCAGCACCCGTTTCCCCTGCTCAACGAGTTGCTGCACAATCTCGCAGATCGCGGTCGTCTTGCCAGAGCCAGGCGGTCCTTCCAAAAACGCAAAATCAGGCGAGCCGAGTGCCTTTGCCACGAAGGCCCGCTGCTCCGTCGTTCCACTGCGGGTTTCATCGGTGAGTGCGCGCCACTGGACAGGATTGTGTGGCTTTACACTGGGCCAGCGCGCGTGCTGGGGATCCTCGCACAGCCGCATCAATCCCTGATGGTGCGGAAGCGGAGCTTCAGACAGCTGCCTGAGCGCCCGCTTCTGAAGGTAGAGATTTCGCAGATCGACAGGGAGAAACAGTGTAGTCCCTTCGGGCGGCAGACGGTCGAGCAGAAGTTGATACCTATCCTGATCGACCTTTTTGACCTTGTAGATGTCGGACGGCCTGCGGGACTTCGTCGTCCAGACCTCGCTTACGTCGCCCTCGCAGAACGCTGCCCGAGGATCGAGGAATTCATCAGCTTCAGCATGTTCTGGCGGTAGGAGCTGGATCCAGTTGCCACTCCGTCCTGCGCCACTCAATTCCTCCCCTCGGTATCGAATGCCGTGGTCGTCTCGGAAGGGGCCATCAGCAGGCGGCTCCTCACTGCGCAGCATCCCACCCGCAACATCGAAAGAGTGGCCAGCAGAATCTACGACCCGCCGCAGACCATCCATGGTGGGCATCGATTCGGCATCGACCTGCTCACCATCGACAAGGAGCGTACAATCGCTGTGCTTTCCTTGAACCACCAAAAGCCAGTGACGGTCCCCTTCCGCTCGGGGTGTACCGACGATTTTCAGCAGGACGCCATCTATGGTTGAGACTTGCTGAGGTGGCGGCGGAGCAGCCTCCTGCCTTATTTCACAATCGACGCTGCACCACAGCAGCCGATCTGTGGGCAAGATGAGCGGATTGGCTTGCACCAGCAATCCCTGATCGGTGCGCGTCGCGGCCTCGATGCGAACGGGCACGCCGCGATTGGTCACAAAGGCATGCTGTGCGAGGTCGGGCACCTTATCGTCCGGCCAGTTTGTGATCACAAAGCCAGGTAGACGCCGGGGGACTCGCAGCAAGCTGTCCAGCGGCTCCAATCGGATGGAGAGCAGGTTGCGCACGCGCTCCCAGGGGAGCTGGTAACGGAACTGCCTCTGCTTGGCCGTATGAATGGCCTGGCCCAGGAACTGATTGAATGGCCGGAGCGTGGTTCGCGTCTGCCCCTCAAATGCACCAAGCACTTTTGGATGCGTGACGCTCGCCGTCGCATGGAAGAACAGAACCTTCATGAACGGGGGACCGGAACGAAGGGGTTACGCGCGGCCTCCTGACGCAGCTTGGGAGGCGTACTTTCGGTATGCTCGACGGGCAGATCCTCAGGACGCTCGCCATTGGCAAGGCGCGCACGAACCTTGGCCCACTGCCGTAAGCCCTCGATCTGGTCACGCATCGTTCGCGACAGCGGGAAGGTCTTGGTCAGCGCCCGGCTGATGTGCTCGGTCGCCAGCTCGCGGCTCTCTGCGAAGGCGTCGTACAGCCCTTCGCGCACGGCCTCTTCCAGTTCGGCCCCCGAAAAGCCGACGGACTGTCCCGAAAGAGACTTCAGATCGAAGTCCTTCGGATTGCGGCGCTTCTTCTGCAGATGAATCGTCAGAATCTCTTCGCGCACCGCACGAGTGGGAAGATCCACGAAGAAGATTTCATCGAAGCGTCCTTTCCGAAGCAGCTCTGGTGGAAGCATGTCGATCCGGTTCGCAGTGGCGACAACGAACACAGGATCACGCTTCTCTTGCATCCAGGTGAGCAGCGATCCGACGACACGCGCGGTTGTACCTCCGTCGGTCTGATCGGAGCTGCCCATTCCGGCCAGCCCCTTCTCGATCTCATCAATCCACAGCACGCAGGGAGCGAGCGCCTGCGCCACCTGAAGCGCCGTTCGTATGTTTGCCTCCGACTGACCAACGATGCCGCCGAATACCTTGCCCATATCGAAGCGCAGCAGCGGAAATTGCCACGTCGCTGCAACGGCCTTGGCGAGTAGGCTCTTGCCGCACCCCTGGACCCCAAGGAGCAGCACCCCCTTGGGGGCATCAAGTCCAAAGTCGCGCGCACCGGCTCCGAAGGCTCGGCCTCGTCGCTCCAGCCAATCCTTGAGCTGATCGAGTCCCCCTACATCGGCCATCCGTATCTCGGTCGGGTAATACTCCAAAACCTCGCTCTGCTTGATGATTCGTTCCTTCTCACGCGCGACGAACGGAACAGCGGTATGGTCGAGACGGCCACGCTCTGCCGCAGCCTTCCCGAAAGCCAATCGAGCTTCCATGACGGTCAGCCCGCGAGCGGCATCAAGTAGCGCGTCATCTGCATCGGCGCGGACGCCAAGGGCACTCGCAGCATCTGCGAGAACCAAGCGAAGGTCGTTGACGCTGGGAAGCTCCAACTCAACAGTCGGAACTTCCTTTCGCAAGTCGAGGGGAAGACCTGGCAATGGCGTCGAGAGCAACACCACTTTGCGAGGGCGCTGGGGAAGCCGAGCGATCTCGCGCAGCCAGCGGTGAATCGGATGATGGTCTTCGCGCAGAAATGGCTGGAAGTCTTCCAACAGCCACACGCCCGCTTCATCAGAGCCGTGAATCTGCTTGAGCAGCTCCAACGGATCAGTCGCCGCGTCGTCCTCAATCGTCACATTGGCATCGTCTGCATGGCGAAGAAGTCCGGTGGACTGACTCCAAATTCGCAGCGGCAATGCGAGTTCTGTGGAGAGGCCAATGACAAGACCCCGAACGCGCTCCCATTCATAGGAAACAAAATGAAGAATATTTGCGCCAGCTCGCGACAGGTGGAGCAGGTGCTCGTACATCGTGGTCATGGATTCTCCAAAAGCAGCCCGTGACAACCAGTGGTCCAGATGGTCTGGATGCTTGAACCATCTAGAAGCTCACCGACACAGGACGCGAAAGAGAGAAAGACAGGGCGATCTTTTTGCAGCCTCGCTTACTCAGCGCCGAGCTGGAAGCTTGTGACACCTGGAACTGTGGGAGTCCAAGGGAAGGCGCACCTGTTCTTACTGCCACGAAAAGGAATAGACCTGCGTGCGTGCCCGAAGTCCGTACTGAAACAGGCTTAGATCCGCAGCGTTGTCGTTTTGATCCGAAAACCGATACAGAAGCGGAGCATCTGACACTTTGGGAAGCACAGAAAAATCAACACCATCAAACATTCCACGCGGATCGACACGCAGGATCAGCTTTCCACCTTCCGTCGGTGTAATCGACGCAAAAATCGGTGTCACGATGCGCTGCTTACAGATCGGATTGGATCCCGGATAAGCGGGATCTTTGGTGGGAATCTGTCGATTCCGTCCGATCGTAAGGCGCGCTTCAAACGGATAACTCTGTCCTGACAGACTCGCAGTTCCTGCGGCGTCTAGGATCACCGTTGGATCCTCTGTCGCACTGATGTCTCCGCCTGTGAGCCACAGCTCTCCCACTTTCGCTTCTGTTTCGATACCGTGGCCTGGACTCGGAAACGGCTGAAGCTGTGCAGACAGCACATCCACATCGACGCTGCTGAGCACCTGGGCCACATACGTTCCGGGCAGTACGCAGGATGTCTCTTGCGCACCGGACGTAGGCACAGTCTGATTCAGATACATCGCACCAATGTGCAGCTTGGCCCGCGTGAGCGTCACCGAATAACCTTGGTGATTCGTAAACGTCAGTGGAGCTCCCGTTGCGGACTCTGCACCGGCTGCAAACGCAGAAAAAGATACGCGCGCACCACCCGTTGTCTCACCGCATCCAGAGAGGATTCCCAGCGACAATATGAATCCTAAAAAATACCTCATTTGTCACCCCCAAGGTTCACAGCCAGCGTGAAGAACACCTGCCGAGGCGCGCCTGCGCTAAAGTGTCGCATCGGAACCAGCGTCGGGAGCTGCTGGCTCCGAAAGTCAGACGCATAGTTGTATTCCCCCAAGCGGTACTGCGCATCGAACAAGTTGGTCGCAACCAGTCCGACATCAAACAGCCAGAATCCCAGCGTGGCATGCAGATCAAATACAGCGATTGGATTGGATCGCTCACCGTACGGAAGGGGACGTGGAGACACATACGTTGCACCAGCAGCCAGCGTCCCCCGGAACGCTTTCCCACGAATCCGCAGCTTGTCAAACGGAAGCTCACCAAACAGAGAACCATCGAAGCGGAAGACCCAGTCTGGAACGTACGGAATCAGCAGCCCGGTGTCATCAAACGTCGCGCGAACGTACGTAAGGTTTGCCGCCACATCGAAAAAGGATCCTGTGACACGCGCCGCGCTGGCACTTCCGATGCGCGTGGTTCCATTGCTCAAGACATTGCGTCCCGCCGTCTGAGAAAACAGCAGATCACGATCCACTCTGGTCTGAAAAAAAGCCGTTCGCACAGTCAGTGCTAGCGGTCCCAGATCGCGCGCAAAAGACAGTCCGGCATCCACAGACTCTGCGCTCGCAAACGGAGTCTTTGCATCTTGCGTGATGTAGATCGGATCGATCGATCGCACACCTTGTCCGTAACTGACCGATGCAGAGATTCCCAGCAATGGACCCAGTACAAGCGAAACCCTGGGAAGGAATACCGCTCCCGTTGTCGTCGAGCGCTGAGTCGGTTCCCGATACTTCCCGAAGTCTTGCTGACTAAGGCATGAGTCATCGCCCGGTGGATCTGTCTTCGAAGGATGCGACACAGACTTCACCGCGCACAGATCGAGTACATCGTATGTAAACAGATCGGAACGAACACCACCGCGCAGCGCAATCCACTTCCATGGGCGCAGGTTCAGATCTGCATACAGTCCCAAGTTGCCAAGCTTGGACTCCAGATCTGCTTCCGTATGATAGGGAGCGCGGGTCGCAGCCTCGATGCGATGCTGGGTTGAGTGTACAAAGTCGCCGCGTGCGTAGTAGCCCACTTCGAGCTCTTGTGGCTGATTCAGGATCTCTGTAGTGAGCCGTCCAAAGCCATGCGCACCAATGATCGCAGCCATGCTCGCGACTTGAATATGATCGCCGCGCTGACCATGTGGGCTCTGCGTTGGCTCTTGCGGATCGAGCAAAAATCCCGTGAAGTTTTCACGCAGCGTCATCGGTCGCGCGATGCCATACACTTGGTTGTGAATCAGCATCTTTCCGACGCGTGTCTCTAACATTCCGCTTAGCGAATAGCGTCCTGTGTCCGCGCCTTGCGTGGGATCGTACGTATCAAAAAAACCGATCTTTCCGGCCAGATAATCATCTTCCCGAACCACTCCCGCGCTGTGAAAGCTGGCGATGTAGGCCTGCGCAGTGATGCGATACAGGTGCGCACCGGACTTGCCTTCATACTGCGCCATCACCGTCGCACGCCGACCGTCCCGATTCTGTCCAAAGCCCGCCGTTTGATACAGCTCGACACCTGCAAAGGTTCCTTCGCGCGCCCCACGCGGACCCCACAATAGGAGCCCCCGATACGTTCCGTACGAACCAGCCATGAACTTCGCTGTGACACCACGCTGCGCAAGTCCAAGCTGATAATCAGCACTGCCCGCAACTGCATAGTTTCCTTGTCGTGGATCGAACGGACCTTCTAAGACCCGCAGCGAAGAGATCAGCTCTGGAATGATAAAGTGCGTGTCTGAATAGCCGTTTCCGTGAATGTTTCCACTCTCATTGATGGGCACACCACCGACGGTAAATTCAATGTCTTGTCCTTCTCTTGCATCAAAGCCACGCAAAAACACCTGATCCGCGTGCGCCTCACTTCCATCGTTGGTCAGAAGGATTCCGGGCACCAGCTTCAAAAGCTCTGCTGCATTTTTGCGCGGTACGCTGCTCAGCGCGCCCACTTCGACATGATAGTCAGCGGCTCCACGCGACGGAGGAGGCACCTTCTTTCCGGTCACTTTCATCTCGAACGGACTCTTTTTTCCGCTGCCCCCTGCCCCACTGTCAGGCTCTGCTGCGGACTCTGCTCCTCCCTGGTTTTTTGCATTCTTTGCGTCGTCTCTGCGCTCTTCCTGAACCTCTGCTTTGCGCTCTCCCTTGTCTTCGTCCTTGTGATCTTCCTTTGGTGAAGATGCATCATTGGGAGTCGGTGTAGGAACAGCCGGTGCAAGACTAGTAGGAGAAGCAGGAGGAGGAATCGAAACCGGACCCGATACAGGACTGGGAGCTGGTTCTTCCGACGGAGAATCAGCGGATTTCACAGGCGCGGTTCCTTCCACTGGGCTCACAGCCTGCTGCGCAAATGCAGTCTGTTGCAGACCGATTGACAGCAGTGAAAGTCCCAGACAGATGCAGCGAAACGAACAGGAAGGAATGGAGCTAGACATGAAGCGTCCTTACGGCAGCGCGCCTACTTGTGAGCCTATTTGGGAGAAGGATAGTTCCGCTTGATCGAGCAGATTCCATCCGCGTTCAGGTGGCCTTGCGTGCTCTGGTTGTACGTAACGTAGTCGTAGAAATCACGCAGGACTTGGCTCGCATCACCGTTGGGGCTGTACGGAATGCCGGGCGCATCAAATCCCATCGTCTGTGAAGTGTTGGGCGGAGTGTACGTCGGCACGCACGAACGCCATGGCAGCGACTTGCCAGCGCGATCTTTGAACGCAGTAAAGTTCACGCCTTTCAGATCTTCCAGCGTCACAACGTAGCTGCCGGATGCATCTTTCTGCGCCCAAGCAGCGAACGGATCGAAGTGCGCAGGCGCATCGTGCTCGCTGTTTTCCCAGAACGGATGATCGGTGTGAACCGTTGCTTGTGCCGTCGTCGTTGCGTTCTGTTTCACTTGAATGCCGCGCTGGTATTCTTCACCCGCAAACGGCTGCGCTGGTGCAGTGTCCGGGTTCTGGCAGTTGATGTACGAAGTGGGAGAGCGGAACCCAAAGCGGAACTTCACCACTTTCGGCATCACAGAGAAGTCATACGCCGGATTGGTTGACGTGCAGCTCGTTCCTTTCCACGTCGCAGTTCCGATGTACATCACCGTCCAGCCATTCTTTGCCATCTGGCTGTAGTTGGCTTCCCCTTCTGCATCCAAGTTCAGCTTCTTCGCCGCAGGATTGGCGGGCACAATATCGAACCCGAAGGCATAGCGCTTTGTTGGATCAAGTGGCTTGTCTGCTTGCAGATTCAGCGCGGACAGGGTTGCGATGGGGAGCGCTTGCTCGTCGCTCCCCCCCTTGCCCAGCAGCGGTCCCCCTTTGTGTAGATCCACCGCCCACGGTCCAGCAAGCTGCGCCACTTTGTTGTCTGTCTGGGACTGATCGGTCGGAGCTTTGTCGGGATTTTCAGACAAGTTGATGTAATCGAACGTCACCAACAGGGACTCAAAGCGGACTTCCCAGCCATCGACAAAGGCTGGCTCGTCACCCGTTGCAGGAAACCCGTAACCACCGAGCGCCAGGACTTCCCCTGATGCGGTGAACTGGACGCTCCCACCTGCTACAGAGTCCATGTTTTCACCGCAGCCACTGGCGGCAACCAGACCCACAAGCAGCGACGTTCCTACAAGCTTTCCTAAATGCATCTTCTGCCTCCCAGTCGGGCTCACGATAGCCCTTGGATCTCTTTTCCGTCAAGCCACTATTGCAAGTTCCTTGCATTTAAGCGAACGCAGCTGACGTGGACGGTTTTGGTCAGCAGCTCGATATGGCTGGTATCTCCTCGGAATCATGCAGATTCCAGGAAACGCGCGACGGATGGAACAGTGGCAAGCTCTATCCGAAATGCAAGTGTCTTTCATTCTAATGAGACTCCAAGTAAATGCAAATCATTTGCATTTGATCAGTTCACTTGCTATGAGTACGCAGACAAAGCGGAGCCGATCGGGGTTGCTTGGTCAGGTTCACCCACCTGACAGGTAGCCATCAGGAAGCGATCGCAAGCAAGGAAAGCGAAACATGGAAAGCGCGACGCAACAGAACAAGCTGGCAGTGACAGTTCTCTCGGGATTTTTGGGCGCAGGTAAGACAACGCTGCTCAATTTTTTGCTAAAGGAACAGCACGGACATCGCATCGCGGTGATCGTCAACGACATGAGCGAGGTCAACATTGATGCCCAGCTCGTCAAGCAAGGCGGTCTTCAGCGTCCAGAAGAGAAGCTGGTGGAAATGCAAAACGGCTGCATTTGCTGCACGCTTCGCGAAGACCTACTGGTCGAAGTAGGCAAGCTCGCACGGAGCGGTCACTTCGACTATCTGCTGATCGAATCGACCGGCATTTCCGAGCCTCTGCCTGTGGCAGAAACCTTCACCTTTGAAGACGAAGAAGGCGCAAGTCTTGGTGATATCGCGAAGCTCGATACGATGGTGACTGTCATCGATGGCGTGAACTTTCTGCGGGACTATGAGAGCCGCGACAGCTTGGCAGATCGCGGCAGCACAGCCGGAGAAGGAGACGAGCGCGATGTGGTCGATCTGCTGATCGAACAGATCGAGTTTTGCAACGTCCTGTGCATCAGCAAAGTGGATCTGATGAAGCCGGAAGATGTCGCCAAGCTGGAAGGAATCCTGCGACATCTGAACCCGGAAGCGAAGATCATCTACTCCGATCGCGGCAAGGTTCCGCTGGATTCGATCTTCAACACGGGCCTGTTTGACTTTGAAAAAGCGCAGGCTGCACCGGGCTGGCTCAAAGAGCTACGCGGGGAACATACGCCGGAAACAGAAGCGTACGGAATCCGCAGCTTCATCTATCGTGCCCGTCGCCCGTTTCATCCCGCGCGCTTTATGTCCTACATTGAAAAGCCCTGGAAGGGAGTGCTCCGTTCCAAAGGATTTGCGTGGTTTGCGACGCGCTCGGACTGGGTTGCGATCTGGTCACAAGCGGGGAAGACATGCAGTCTGGAACCGGGCGGTCAGTGGTGGGCTACGCTACCGGAAGAGGAGTGGCCGCAAGAAGAAGAGCTGCGTCAAAAGCTGCTAAAAGACTTTGATCCAACGTGGGGAGATCGCCGACAAGAGCTGGTGTTTATCGGCATTGGCATGGATGAAAAGAAGCTGCGGACAGGACTCGATCGCTGTCTGCTGACCAATGCAGAGATGGCGCAGGGCATAGAAGGATGGCAGAAGCTCTCCGATCCGCTACCACAGTGGGAAATTGACATCAGCGACGAAGAAGCGGCCTGATTCCTTTCCATAACGCTTCAGTGGATTTGCAATCCCGCTACCGAGATACGCGCTTTCATGCCACCATGCGCAGCATGGACAGCCGCTCCACTCCACGAACGACGCCACGTCGCAAGACAGAAGCAAAGGCAGCGAATCTGCACAATCACTCGCACTCGGAACATGCCGAAGCACTGCTGCGCGCACAGGGACTGAAGGTTACGGAGTCGCGCGTTCTGCTGCTCAAGGCGCTGCTCGATCGTCATCGCCCAACCACAGCGCAAGAGCTACTGGAAGATCTGGCGGAGCACGGTCTGGATCAGGTCACGGTGTATCGAACGCTGACGACGCTGGTGGAACATCAGATCGCGCAGCCGGTCAGCACCATCGATGGCAGTCGGCGCTTTGAAGTTCACGCATGTGAAGGCTGTCGGATCGATCATCCGCACCTCCAATGCCGTCGCTGCGGTGATCTGGAATGTCTGGAAGCAGGAGTCCTTCCCACCCCGCTGATTCCGACTCGCCTGGGTGGTTACGTGGTCGATGAAGCAAAGCTGTATCTGTTTGGGCTCTGTCCCAAGTGTCAGAAACAGACCAAGCCCAAGACCAAGCCCACAACCGAGGAATAGCGTCCCCGCTGGTCACGCTCGCAGCAGGGAATGATACGGACTCGATTCCTTCGGAAACGTCTTTGTCCGGCTTAACGTCTGTCAACCTCAAACCTATATTCCTGACGAGAAACTGTATAATATAGTGTGGTAAAGGCTTGGTAAAAGTTGACGGAGACTGAAAATTATCGGTGTTTCTGATTACATTCTGGACAGAGGGCTACACAATGAAACTTGACAAGGAATGGAAGGTGATCATCAGAACTCTGCGCGACTTTCCGCACCTCCGATCTGGTGTCGGTAGGCACTAAGCCGAACATCGAAAACGTACGCAACCCGAACGATTTGGCTTGACAGAGCCATTCTATCGTTTCCGTCCGCACGATCTGTGAAGTCGCAGCCTGAGTATGGTCGGCACAATCAGACCGCTCCGCGATATCGTTCCCCGTTTCGGTTCGGTTTTGAATCCATCAAATGGATATCTGCACGGGCAGGTACGACAGCGGTATTCAGCTCCAACGACGAAATTGAGTTCCACCTTCTCGCGGTTCCGATGAAATTTCACCAGCTAGGTGCCAATCGCTCCAGATTGCGCATACACAAGGTGCCCCTTGCCAGTGCCAGGGTGTGCGGCGTGGTTGCCGATGTGGACATGGTACTTGGCTGGAACCGGCTTGACTGCCTCGGCTGGTGGGATGGGTGTTCGTTGCGGCGGAAGCAGCTTGAGCGGTCCCGAAGCCGGGTCGTCGAGGAGCTGTCGACGAACCTCGCGACCGAGAATCTCGGTCATTAGGCTCGGAACCGCGTTGCCGAGCTGGCGCACGGCTTCCGTGTGACCACCTTCGATGACGTAGCCATCTGGGAAGGTTTGAATCCGCATCATCTCAGCGACGGTGAGGCGACGGTTCTTCCAATGAAATGGACCAATGCCGGCACCGGGCTGGGCTTGAAGTGTCCATGACGGTCGATCTTTGGCCAGCTTGAGAAGGAACGTCCAGTAGCGTCGTCGCCATCCAAACAGAGGCAGTCCGCCGCCGCGATCCGTATGGAACAGGTAGTTCTGCCCCTCGGGAATCGATGGCAGCAGATCTCCCCACTTGCCTGTGATTTGAAGCCCACGAACTGCACCGATATCCAGGTCTCCGAGGGCGTCCCAGGCAGTTCGCCATGGCTCGATGGCCGTTGGCTGTCGAGCCGCTCTATCGAAGAGCGCCAACTGGCTTGCCCGCCTTGAATCACTTGCACTACCCGTGGGCGGCACCTCTGCGTGCGTCGGTTCTGGGAACGTGAACTCTCGCCCGTCGCGTGCGCCAATCAGGAAAAATCGTTCGCGGACTTGTGGCACGCCGTAGTTCGCAGTGTTCAACACCTTCCAGCAAAATGAGTAGTTGGTGCCGATCTCCCGGTTGATCGCTTCGATGGTGTTTTGCAAAAGATTAAGTGCTTCATCTTTTCCTTTATATGTAATCCCAAATACATTTTCGAGCAAAAAAACTCGTGGCTGCAAATCTCGCAAGACTCGCAGATAGGCGGAAAGCGTATCTGCACGCGGATCGCCCAAGCGCTTGGTGTCCCCGTGGACCCAGTAGGCCGACTTCGAGAACGGTTGGCACGGTGGACCACCGACCAGTATATCTGCTTCGCCAATTTTTACTCGACCGGATTTGGCCAGCCATTCCGACGAGACATCGTGAATACTCTGTTCGAGGACCGCCCATGGACGATCTTCGCGCTGATTCGCCCGTAGAGTTCTGCAGGCAAGGGCATTATGCTCCACAGTCGCAGTGGTCACGAATCCAGCGGCTTCGAGCCCGAGGTCGAGACCGCCAGCTCCCGTATAGAGGCTTATGACTTTCCGCATCTTCATCCGGCACCCCATGGTGGTGCAAAACCTACCAATCGCTCAGGGCCGTGTCAACCAGCTTTTGTATTTAAAATACAAAAATTCGCATCGAGGATACAGATGATCGTCGTTCGTCTCCGCGAGGCGATGGAACGATTCCGTCGGTTGGCTGGGTTCCGCATGACCTACAAGCAGCTATCGGAAAAGACCGGTCTTTCCGAGTCAACCCTTCAATCCATCGCTGCGCGCAGCGACTACAACACGACGCTGGACACGGTAGATCGGATCGCCATCGCGCTGAATTGCCCGCTTGACGACCTTCTCGAGCAGCAGAATCAGGCAACGTTCGGTAATCAGCCAGTTGTGGCCGCCAGTAAACAGCGTCTAAGGGCGGAACCACGCAGTAAGGATGTCCATGGCCCTCAAGATTGACAAGCTCGGGGCCGAGCAACTCCTGCGAGAAGAGGCGCAGGCTGCCCAGGCAGGGCGTGCCATCGATCCGGCTTGGCGACAGAAGGTGGAGCACCTCTCCGAGCTGTGTGAGGCCGGGGGCTCGAAGACGCACATCGCATTCCTCGGGACAGCCATGCTGGCAAGGGCGATGAACCGCAACGCCGACTTATTCGCGATCAAGCCCGAACACGCACCGGGGAATGCAAACGCCTTTTCGGCGAGAACGCTCTGCCATGCCGTGCTCGTGCCGCTGGCAGCAGAACTAGGGTTCAGCATCGGTGTCACCGGGCGCGAGCCGCTCAACAATCAGCCCTATTTCCGAATGACAAGGCTTGATGATGGAACGCCCGTCCATGCCGGAGCGCGGGCCGCGTTTGACTACATGCGCGAGCTAGTCCGCGAGCTGGCGGCCCTTCGGAGCGAGGCGGCTGCACGCCAAGCACTTCGCGCATTTATCGCTGTTCGTGCTCGCTACCAGCCCAGCTATGCCGACGACGGCGTGGATTTCCAGGTAACGCCGGAAGCACTACTCGCCGCCATTCAGCGCTTCGTTCTCGAGAACTCCGAAGGAGGCCGCAGGGCTCAGGCCATTGTGGCAGGGTTGATGGATGTGGTTGCCGGGGAGAATCGAGTGGAGAGCGGCAGGATCAACGACCCAAGCCGCAAATTCCCCGGCGACGTGTGCGTGCGCTCAGAAAGTGATCCCGCTGGCTGGGAGAAGGCCATCGAGGTCCGCGACAAGCCGGTCTCGACGTCGGATGTGCAGATCTTCGGCACAAAGTGCATCGCGATGGGGGTCCGCGATGCCGCTGTGATTGCCGTCTCGGACAAGCAGAACACTCTTGACCGAGAGGCGCTGACCACCTGGGCGAACAGTCGCGGGCTCGGATTGACGTTGTTTGTAGGTTGGGACACGTTCGTCGAGCAGGCTCTGTTTTGGGCGGAAGCACCAAAGCCGATTGCCGCGTCCCAAGCAGTGATCGCCATCCAGCGGCGGCTTCGGGCTGTTGAGGTCTCGTCTGAGGGCTTGGCCCGGTGGACTAATACCCTTGCCACGATCGAGCACAGCGCTGCACGTTCAGCCGCTCTCTGAGGGGCAATGCATGCGCGGTCGCCCTTTGCGAGGACGATCCTGGAGCCCATCAAGCCGCTCTCTGTAGAAGCGAGCTCGCCATTGGCTCACCACGTCACGGCCAAGCGAAAGGCGGAGCGCGATCGCATCATTACTGAGACCAGTTGCAGCCATGAGAATGGCTTTCGCACGCACGACTAGAAAATACGGCAACGTATAGCATCGTGCTCTCTCTAAGAGAACTTGGCGCTCGGAATGGGTGAGGACGATTTGGAAAGGGCTTCTTCGAGGCACAGCATGCTCCATTTTCCGAGGAGCATATGCCTTTTCTCTTTCCAAATCAGAAAGCGCTTAAGGCCGGGCTCAGGTATTAGTATGTATCTTGTTTGCCTCGTAATACGAGGTGGGATTTTATCCGCATAATTTCACATTGACAAGAGAAAGATGGAATTCAAAAATTGCGCATCTATGGAGGACTGCATCATGGGCCACAAAAAACCTTATATCGCATTATTCCTGATTCTTATGGGTGCAGATGACGGTTGTCGATATACATCTATTGATGCAATGAGCATCGAGTCTAAAATAGATCCTCAATGTCTCTCTGATGGAATTTGCCGCAAAGATATGAGATGCCTTAATAGCAAGCGTCAATTGGAATACAGAAAACAGTCTTGCGCAAAAAGATATCGCGGCGAAATCATTGAAGTAACCATCTCAATGCGCGAGACACGAGAGTTGGATATGTCGCAAATTGCTGGGCCAGGAACTCCAGATCAGGTAAGAAATTGCTTTGATTCAACAGACGCCAGCCATGGATACTGTTGTCTCATAATATCAGGGTGTGCAGAGGCATTCTCAATGGCACATAATGCGTCGGGCCTCTCTATCCAGAGAGATTCATCTATGCGAAGTGCATTGGTTAAATTCAAAAAATAGTGCAACCAAAACATGATTCTCATTATCTCTCAGTCGTTGCAAGGTATTATTTCTGCCGTATCTGGATCTAGTTCTCGTAGCTTTCTGCATGCGTCCTTAATGATACGGGGCTCACTTAATCCACATTGCTCAGTCTGATGTTGCCATCTAACTAGCATACGACAGGCGAGTTTTCCTGTTGTATCACAAGATGGGTTTAGGCTATCAGTGTCATCATGATGTCTAAAATAGGATTTGCACCATTTCTCTTGCTTCCGCGCATCAATGCATGCTTTCTGAGCGAACTGAACTGCACGACAAAAGTCATCCTTTGGGACTGCACTTTGCCCTGATAACTCACTGTGTTGTTTACTATAAATGACAGCCAGCGAGTAACAAGCAGCGACCACTCTGTTTTTGTCACATAAACTATCGAGTATTTCTTCCCGCTTGGCCAGTGCGCCGTTGCAGACACTCTTTTCCTTACAAACGTCATATGTCCCTAGACTGTCTTCCATCATGAGTGCAGCACAACCACTCCCACTCCCATCAGAGAGTGTGATTCTGCACCCTCGCGATAGGTACCGAGATGCTGCTAGGTAGTACCCATCTTTTTCCGACTCAGAACAGCCTGGCCATCGAGACCATTTCTTGCGCTTGTCTTGACAATCAAGGATTCTTCGCTGGAAAGCTTGCCCAGCACGGATGCACGCAAGCCAATCACTGTTATTGTCGCAATGATCTCTAAATTCAGATTCCATTTTATCAAAGAGCTTTGGCTCATAAAATAGCAAAAGATCAATTAGAGGATATACGCTGTTTCGAGTTGACTGATCTTTGCATTTCACGTATACGCTAGCCAGATAATCGATATTGCACTGATTGCCGTAGGTACGAATTTCATCCATCTCAAAAATCTTAGATAATTTCTCAAAGGACCAACATCCGGCAAGTTCTGCAAAATGCTGTGAATCGCATGAAATATTGGTTGTGCGCTTCGGAGTGCGCATCCCTAGCATAGGCCATACTGAGAAGGCTCCCAATATAGCAGTCAACAGACCAGCCACGGTGAGCCAGCGCAAACTGACGGCTCGCGAGTTAATAATTGTCCGTTTTTGAACAGAACTCACAGCGCTGAGATTAGATATACTATCAGACTGATTACTCGGAACAAGGTCCGATTCTTTGCTTATTATCATAGTATACTGGGCTGGATACAATCGATTCAGAATTTCACATATTTCTGCTAGGCGTGCATCGTCTTCGAGCAATGTGGTGGTCCGCAATATGCGATCTTGATTGTTCGTAAATCGTGAATACACGCTAGGGAAGTGATCTAAAACGAAAGCCGAGAAATCGCTGTCGTTCGGCATGGTTCTGTTCAGGATTGATCGAATACAAGTCCGATTAGGTTTCGCCTTCATCTTGTCACCATATAGGCTTGAGTTATCTACTGGCATGCAGCAACGCTTGCTCGAGCAACCGAGACTGGCCGAACGCAGCCTCGGCGTACACTGAGATGTTCAACGGGTCAAGATGAGAGGGGCGCTAGGTCACGATGACCCAACAAGCGAGAACTTCGACCAATGGTCCGGTCTGTCCATGTGCCCCCGAAAATGGCTCTGTCTGCCGGTGTCCCCGGCTGCGATGGCTTCGACGCCATCGATTGCGTCAAGATACTCGACGGCAGATCCGAGCGACGCTTTCTGATGTGGCGAGTCCGCCGCTACGACCCAAAGCTGCTCAGCGAGAGCCTCGCCGACCTGCGCTGGAGGACCATCGAGCGAATCGACTGCGGCCCCGACGGCAAAAAGACCGCAGCCTGATGTTCTTGCAGAAGAAGTCGGGCGGGTACAGCGAGTCACGGACGAGCCGATGCCGATCAAACGTCACGCATGGTGATGGTAGGCACCCCTTTTTGAATCGGCAAAACCAATGAACTCTCAAGAGTCGCGAATGGTTGGATTTGAAAATCAAATGACGATCAAATAGTAGATGATCCAATAATTCCCATTAGGCTTCCTGTCCATCATGGGTCGCGTCTGGCTCGCTGCATGGAAGGTGTCTCCGATCAGAGGAGCCAAGGAACAGCGCATTCGCTGGAACAAGAAGGGCACGCGCAAGTGGCTGACCGACTACACGGTCAAGGAGTACCACATGAACGAAAGCACCGAAGCGGAGGCAGAAAAATCGAACAAGGCCAAGCCCAAGAAGGCCGAGCCCAAGTGCACCAAGTCCAAGAAGGCCGAGCCCAAGTGCACCAAGCTCAAGAAGGCCAAAGCGACGGCAGCACATGCGACGAAGGGCAAAGCCAGAAAACTCAAGGCGGCGTCAGATTGCCTCGCTAGGTGAGTATTCCGCACATCGTGACCGCTCCATCCAGGCCGAAGGTGACCGGTTGATCTCGTTAGACCGCCTTCACTCGCTCGGGCAAGAGGCACTGAATGCTAGGGTGGATAATCCAATCATCCGAGGTTGGGCCAACCACTTATCTGGCCATGGTCGCGCTGGTCGCCAAATGAGTCGATAAATTCACACAAGCCGTTCCAAAAATCGACCTAACCCCGCGCAATCGTTCTGCGCAAAACTACCCACAAAAGTCGGCATATTGTGTGGCCAGTCGGGTAGAAAGACACTGGTTACATATCGAATCATCCAATATCTCGTGTAAGACTCATCCACACCTAGAACGCCGAATCACGACGGGAAGTTTGGCACACAAGGCGGCGATCAAAAATGGACTTAAGTGCCTGATATTGATTGGCGTAAAAAAACCTCGAAAAAACTGAAAATCCCCCCCACTCGAGACATGCGCAGCGCGGCGTTGCTTCAGGGAGCCGGGTCTGCGGTGGTGTCCATCTCGGCAGTCGAAGACTGGACCGACTTGGAGCGGATGGCTCGGCGATTCGGCAATTCGACCGGCCCGAGTCCATACGCAAGCCAGCCGGGCGATACGCCGAGCGCATTCGCGAGCGCTTCGGCAGTCGCAATAGTCGGAATCGTCGTGCCGCTTTCGGTTGAGCGAGTGGTGGGATGCGACAAGCCCGCCAACTCACTCACGGCGCGCATGGTCAATCCCCGGACTGTCCTCTGCTGCCGCAGTCGCTCTGCGATGCCTTCGCACCGCAGTCTCTCCGTCTGACAAGTCCACGCAGTCTCGATCCCATAGGCAAGGAACGCCGGGGAGATTCCCAGACCATAGGCCAACCGCTCGACGGTATCGAGTCTTGGCCTATGTCTGGGCTTGCTCTCTAGGTGGAACACGGTATTTCCGTCGGACAGACCTGATGCCTCCGCAACTGAGTTAAAGCTCAACCCGCCACGCGCCTTTTGCAGACGGAGAGAAAGACCAGCATAAAGCGGATTTCGACGGCCACGGACCACGCAGCGTCGGTAGCACGTCATCTCATCCAGTCGCTAGTTCATTGGATTTGCTATGGGAAACATAAAATATTTCTTCCACTGCATGTGAAGATGAGGTAACAACAAGTCACGGGCGCTTTTGCCCGGTAAAAACAAAAAGGCTCGTCCGTCGGGAAACGGCGAGCCCATCGCCCGCGCCAGACCCTGCCAGGAAGCTCGTGTCCGACGCGAACAGGAGAACTCTATGCCGAGTCCTCGTCCCGTGACAAGTGTATCCAGCCATCAAATAGCCGATTCTCCGTCGAAGCCGCGCACGATGCCTGCTGCGTGTGCGGTGCTCGATCTGACGAAGCCGGGCGAGCGTCGCGTCGAGGCGCTCTTGCGCTGGGCGTCGACGAGTGAAGCGCCGCTGTGGCGTCCGATCGCGATGAAGCGGCAAGATGACAAGCTACTCGTTGCTGTCGAGTGGCGCGCCTGGCCCCATCCGCACGTCCATCCGCTCGGGCTCATCGAGCTTTCGCTGACGGGGGATGTGCTGCGCTGGCGGACTTTCGGGCGACGGCAGCGCGATCGACTGCTCGGGATGCTCGCGAGTGGTGAGACTCTCCATCAGTCGTCGCTGCGCTTCGGCGACATTCTGCGAGCGCGCCGAGAGGCCGCCGGACTCACGCAGGAACAGGTGGCCGCCGCCGCTCGCCTGTCGTCGGTCACGATCACGAATCTGGAACAGGGTCGAAGCTCACCGACGGCCCAGACGGTCACAGCCTTGCGCAGCATCGCCGCGCTGCGACTCGCCGAAGTCCTGCCCCAATATGCCCAGCCTCAGCCCGTCGCGCAGCGATAGCCCCCAGCGCCCCCCAAGGCGCGCCTAGCTCACCATAAGCAGCCGCACAGTGTTCGGATACCACTGCCCGCCACGCTTGGGAAAATGGCCCGACTGCGCAAGCCTCAGACCAATTTCGCGCAAGCTGTGGCCCTGTTCTTTCAGATACAGCGCAAGCCCTCGAGGCGTGCTGCGATCGTGATAGACCGCAGACCGTAGCAATTCTTGCACACTGTTCCACCGATAGGCCGCAGCTTTGAGCGGACGCAAGCCCGCAGCATTGAGCGCATCCGCGATGGCCGTGTAGGTCTTGCCCTCGCCGCGCAGCTGGTACGCAAGCTTGTACGCTTCCCGCTTGTCATAGCGCGCGTCGCTCTCCACAGAGCGCGGCTTGTGTACGTTCATCGTGCGGAACAGTTCGTAAATCTTGCTCACCGTCCATTCGAGAATCCGCCCATAACGCGGCTTGATTCCCGCTTCATTCAGCCGACGCGCAATCTCCGCCATCGTCACGCCATCGCGATGCCACGCAATCGCTTTTTCAAGCCACGGATGCGTCTGCGGGTCAGGCACAAGCTTCGTAAGCCGCCCTTCCTTCACCGTCGAAAAACCAAACGGCACTTTCCCATAATGTCCGCCTTGTGCGCGAATGTGCTGGATCGTTGCGCGCACTCGTTCGCCGGTATTCTGCCGCTCGATCTGGCCGATGATCGCGAGGAACGGAAGCAACATCTTCGACACAGGTTCAAACGTGTTGATTCCGTCACGAATCGCCACAAGATTGCAGCCATACGGCTCTAGCAAGTCCTCATTGATGGAACAGAGATCGCGCAGCGAGCGAGTCAGTCGATCCAGTTTCGTCACGACGACAGCCGCGATCGCTCCGTCGGCAGCCTTGATCGCTCGTGTCATCCGCTGAAACGCAGGTCGATCGGTATTCTTCGCCGAGAAACCACCGTCTACGAAAATCTCCTCGACGATCCAGCCACGATCCGCAGCAGCGCGCTTGATTTCCTCTCGCTGCGCGTCGAGCGAAAGCCCATGTTGCACTTGCATGTCAGTAGACACGCGACAGTACCCAAAGACTCCAATTTTGTGACCTGTATTACTTGCTAGTGACTGGTGAGAGCGGATCTTGCGGTTGCGGATGCTGTGAGGGGACATGGTTTGTATCTCCGTCGCTGTGGACCTAAGTGGCCAACGTGGAAACAAACCTTAGAAAAATCGTAAGCGTCTCTGTGGACGATGCCGACATCATGAGCAGCAGCGAAGGCATCGGCGAGCTGTTTGGCCAGTCGCACCACACGCTGCGATTCGATTCGGCCACCGCACTTGGACATGCTCTCGCGCAGCGACTCACCCGATACCATCTCCATCACAATGTAGGGTGTTCCATCGCAGTGATCCGACTCTAGGACCTGAACGATGCCCGGATGACGCGGCAGGTTGGCGGCGATTCCTTCGACTCGCACCCGCGCGGCTTGCGCAGGATTTCGCGCCAGCAGCGGATCGAGCACCTTGATCGCCACGCGATGACGGACTTGATCGTGCTCTGCTTCGTACACGACGCCCATTCCACCGCGCCCCAGCTCGCGCAGGATTCGGTACTTACCGAGTCGCTTGCCTTCCATGTCAGAGACGATTCCTACGCCGCAATCCTCTGCGCCAACCTGCAATTATTGGCCAAGCCGGAAGCGCTTACAATTGCCGTCTTTGCGCCGTCTCAAGCCTGCACTCGCGTACAACAGCGACCGCCATCCGACGTGTCAGACAAGGACTCACGAAGATCGGTCCAGTGAAGCCAAAGTGAGCCCAATATGATGCGCTTTCTATGCATCATATTGATGTCTGTTTACAGGAACCATTATGAATCCTTTTAAATGCTTCTTTTCCATCAATGCGCTGTGGTGACGTTTCCTGCTCCTGAGAGATTGACAGGGACAACAGACTTTTCAACGATGTGCCCATGAAGAACACATTCCCATTCCTCAGCTGCGTGGTTGTCTCTTTCATCGGTGCTTGCGGTGGCGAAATGATGGATCCGCTGCCGGTTAGTCCACTCGACGGACAGACCTGCACGGGCTACATCGATTCCTCTCCTGAAGGCTCGAATCCGGTCGAGGATGCAGCGCTGTTACAAGAAGCGCTCGGCAAGAGCGGCGAAGGCAAGCTGTGCGCGGGTCGCGTGCTGGAAGCGATGCAGTCTGTCACGGTCTATCGCGTCTGGAATTCCGCAAAGGACTACACCGAGTTTGGTCGCTGGTGGTCGTTTTCCAAGCCAATGGGCCCAGTCGAAAAATACCGAACCGACAACGCAATCTGTCCAGAGTGGAGCGAGTTGAATCAGCTCACCGCGTGCAGCCTCAAAGTCGGTGCGCGTTACGTGGTGGGACCAGGACAGAGCGCGCAGTGCATGATGATGTTGTATGACCGCTCTGCCATCAATCAGGTCTACATTCCCAACGACACGCGCGTCAGCAAAGTCTACGTCGAAAACTGCGTCCGATTGGGTGCGTGGCCAGGCTAGTTCCGCGTGTCTAGTTTGCTTGACGGAGTGTCAAGTTGATGCGACAGGGGCCAGTGACAGGGTGTCCGGCTTCGTCGCTCACTTTGATTGGGGCGATTCCGTGATAGCACAGACGAGACGGACCGCCGAAGACGACGACATCTCCGTGATACAAACGGACTCTCTGTACGCGATCTGTTTTGGACAGTCCGCCAAACAGAAACACTGCGGATACACCCAGCGAAACAGAGACGATCGGCGCTGAAAAATCGCGCTCATCACGATCTTGATGAAGCGACATCTTGGCTCCGCTTCGATAGCGATTGATCAGACAGGAATCGGCCCCAAAGTGTGGGAATCCTGCTTGCTGCGCAGCGACGAGCGCGAGCGAAGAAAAGGAGTCAGGCATCGCGGGCCACGGTCTGCTTGAGAGGGGATCGATTGCGGAATAGCGATAGCCTCTGCGATCGGAGATCCATCCGACCTGACCGCAGCTTGTGGTGTCAACCGACATGGGAAGACCACCCGGCGTGAACATCTGACGAAGCGGAGCCTGATCCATGACGGCTTTTAGATCGCGCCACAGTGTCTCAGACTCTGCTTGTGCAAAGGATCGAAGGATGACGGCGCCGTCGGCCAGTTGCTCTGTCCTGCGCGCAAGTTCGGAATCCGTGTGCGCACGATCGGACAGCGGAAAATCAGGAAACAGAGACAAGGAACTCGTGTCTGCGGATATCTTGCGCGGCATGGGAATTGGTTAGGATGTCGAGATGCCTACGATCACCGCCAGTGTTGCGCATGCGTTTGCAACAAGCTGGATCGCTGCGTGGAACTTGCACGATCTGGATGCAATCCTTCACCATTATCGCGAAGACTTTGAGTTTTCGTCGCCGCTCATTGTGAAAATTGCCAACGAACCCAGCGGAATGCTGCGCGGAAAGTCCGCTGTGCGAGCGTACTGGTCCAAAGGTCTGGCGCTGATTCCCAACCTGCACTTTGAGCTACTGCATGTTCTGTCAGGAATCGATGCGTTGACGCTGGTCTATCGTGGACATCGCGGAGTTGTCGCGGAGTCCTTTTGGCTGGATGAACACGGGCAGGTCTACAAAGCTTCGGCCTGTTACGAGTAGCAAGCTGCGACTCGAAATTGATTCCACAGAAGTCCGCAAGAACATCTGAGCGGTTTATGTCAAGCCAAAGACGTGCTACCCTGCGACAGGTTCGATGAGTGAAGCAGCGCGTGTTGGTGAGACGATTAGCAAGGGCCGATTCAAGCTGTTCAAGAGCTTGGGTCGCGGCACCTTCGGGGATGTCTATCTGGCGGAGTCTTTGGACCCACAGGCCACAGCGGGTCAACGCGAGGCGGTTATCAAGGTCTTGCACACGCAGTGGGCCAAAGTGCCCGAGGTGGTCGAGCGCTTCCGTCGTGAATCTATGGTGACGCAGAAGATCGATCATCCTCACGTTGCGCGGGTGTTCCTTCACGGCGAGCTTGACGACGGCGTTCCGTTTATCGCGATGGAGTATCTGCCCGGCAAGAGCCTGCGCGATAGACAGGAAGACGGAGCGATCACCTACGAAGTCGCGATGCAAGTGCTGATCAGCATCGCGGACGCGCTGTCAGCGGCGCATCGGGCGGGTGTGGTTCATCGCGATCTCAAGCCCGAAAACATCCAGCTCATCGAGCGAAACGGCAACCCAAACTATCCAGTCGTGCTCGACTTCGGAGTCGCCAAGTTCCTTGATGCAGCGGAAAAGCTGACGATGACGGGCGCGCTGCTGGGAACCCCGGCTTACATGTCGCCGGAGCAGTTTCGAGGCGAAAGCAACCTCGGGCCTCCGTCGGATATTTATGCGCTGGGCGTGCTCGGTTACGAGCTGCTCTCAGGACATCTGCCATTTAGCGGTCGTACGTTCGCCGAGCTGGCCGTCGCGCACACGACGCAGCCCGCACCTCAGCTTGCCAACGTACCGCCCGCGCTGACCGAGCTGTTCGATCGACTGCTATCGAAGGAACCTCAGCGACGACCGCGCGCCGATTTGCTGATGCAGAGCCTGCGTAGCATCAAAGAAGGATCGCCACCGCCCAAGCTGCCCGAAGTCTTCGTGGATCCATACGCAGCGACGGGAAGACTCGATGAAGCGGTGCGGACCGCCGTGATCAACCAAGCGGCGATGGAAAAGAAGCTTCAGAAACGGCAGCAGCTCTTTACCGTCTTGCTGGCCGCCGCTGTGTTTGTCTTTACCTGTGCCATTGCCGTCGCCATCTACATGTTCTTGCTGTAGCGACTGAGGCCTTCCCTATGCTTGATGATCGCCGCCTGAGCCTGCTGCTCTTTCGGGTGCTCTGTTACCTGCTGCTGCTGGTGATTTCTTGGTCCGTGCTGTCGCGGCTGTCGCTGGTTCTTACGCCAGTGGCGCTGGCGCTGGTGCTGGCGTTTTTGCTCAATCCATCGGTGACAGCACTGGAAGAGCGCCGTGTTCCTCGCTGGCTGGCAGTGGGCGTTATGCTGCTCATTCTGCTCGGGCTGCTGACGGCGGTGGGCCTGACGATTCCCTATCTTGTGCGCACAGAGATCGAGCGCTTTTCGGCGCAGCTTCCGACGTATCAAGGTCTCATCGATCGCAAGGTGCTGCCGCTCCTGGGCAAGGTGTTTAAGTATCGCGCCACCAGCATTGGAGACTGGCTCAAGCTCCTGACGGCACAACTGACGGACTGGGTACGCGGTGCGATGGGACAGGTTTCCGATGCGCTGGGAACCGCAATCCTGAGCGTCGCCGGACTGTTCAAATACCTGGTTGCTGCGCTGCTCGTGCCGGTGTTCACCGTGTCGTTTCTGATGGACATGCCGACGATCGGGGAAAACCTGCGCGTGCTGATTCCTCCTCGGCGTCAGCCACTTGTCGTCGAGATCATGGACGATATCTACGGCGCACTCGGAAGCTGGCTGCGTGGTCAGCTCATCGTGATGATCATCCAAGCGGCGCTCTATTCGATCGGACTGTCGATCGCTGGCATTCCGCTCGCTGTGGTCATCGGCTGCACGGCGGGACTGCTCGCGTTTGTGCCCTACGTCGGAGTCATGATCGGCCTTTTGTCGGCGCTCTTGGTCGCACTGCTCGAAGTCTCGACGGCGGGAGCCACTCCGATTCTCGGTGTGCTGGCGACGTTTGGCGCGGTTCAGCTCCTTGATGCGCTGCTGATTACGCCACGCGCCGTCGGAGGCCGAATCGGTCTTTCAGCAGTCGGCGTCATCTTCGCGCTCTCGCTCGGTGGCAGCTTGCTGGGTTATGCAGGTCTGCTCCTCGCGGTTCCGGCGGCAGCTGTGTTCAAAGCCTTGTGGCCCAGGCTGAAAGCCGCCTACACTAGCACCGCGTTTTACCGAGACGCAGCGAGCCCAAGCGTCGCTACATCCGACCCTGATTCCAGCAGCGAGAAACCGACTCCATGAGCACCGATCCAAGCCAAGCCCCGACGAGTGAGCTGATCGTTTCCACCCACGGCGCCGTCCGCATCTTGGCCATGAACCGGCCCCAGACCAAGAACGGCCTGACCTTGGAGCTGCTCCAAGCAATCGTCGATGAAGTCAAAGCTGCCGGAACGGACGAGAGCATCCGCGCGGTGGTGCTGACCGGCAAAGGCGAAGCGTTTTCGTCGGGACTCGACTTCAAAGCAGCCATGAGCATGGTCCAAGCAGGCGGTGCGGACTATGCCGCACAGACCGAAAACCGGCTGCGCAACTACTTTCACGCGGCGATTCGTGCGCTGACCTCACTGCCGAAGCCGGTGATTGCGTTTCTCGACGGAGTGGCTGCGGGCTTTGGCTGCGATCTGGCGCTGGCTTGTGATCTTCGCATTGGCACAAAGCGTGCGCGCTTCGGCGAGATCTTCATCAAGCGAGGCCTGATGCCCGACGGTGGCGGAACGTATACGCTGCCCAGACTGGTTGGCCTGGGACGTGCCTTTGATCTGATGCTGACCGGCGACATCGTCGAAGCGGAAGAGTCGCAGCGCATTGGCCTGCTCAGTCGCATCGTCGAAAGCGAAGCAGAAGCACTCGCGTTTGCCGAACGAATCGCCGCTGGTCCGCCGCTGGTGATGGCAGAGATCAAGCAGGCGATCTACGCCGGACTGAGCAGTGGTTTCGATGCAGCGCTCGAAAACGAAGTGAGAGGTCAGCTCAAGCTGCTTCAGTCGCAAGACTTCATCGAAGGAGTCAGCGCCTTTTTGATGAAGCGCACGCCGCTGTTCACGGGAAAGTAAGCGACTCGTCGTCGCTTCCCCGCGCTACGTTTCTTCGCAATCCCGTCGCTACATCGTCGGAGTATCTAAGCAAGGCTGCCGCTCGATCGACGGTGGAAGCTGTGATCCCGGCAAAATCCGTCGCAGATACTGATAGTCCGTGTCACAAAACAGTGCGGGCCCCGACGGTGACAGCTCCGCTCGTTCACTGAAGCTACGCAGCGATCCTGGGTTCATGATTCGTCCGCGCAGGTTGCCCTGGTTGTGATACGAGCCGCTCGGATTCGACGGATTCGCCAGCCCGAGGCTGTGACCCAGTTCATGCGTCATCGTCGTGCCAATCAAGCTGCCCAAGACAAAGATCGCGCACTGGACCTGATGCGGACGATCGTCGCTGCTCGCTGGACAGATGCTTCCCGACGACAAAGCGGGCAGCAGCGTGGCCTCTCGAACCGTCGCCGGATTTCCCCCAACATCCGGTCGCAGCGGATCGAAGATTCGGTCAAACAGCTCGGCTTCACCCGGTGCAGACTTGATCGCAGCGACGGGGCCCGGATGGTTTGAAAAGCCGAGAAGCTGCTCCGCAAACACGCCGCCATACCCCGGCGATCCGTCGTTCTGCGTCACGGCATTGACGCCACCGATGCGGTCATAGAGTCGCCGATTCTGCATGTCTCGTCCCGGCGTGTTGTCGTAGCCCAGATACCCGAGTCCATTTGGATCCGGCCCCCCGATATCGACCTGGGCATAGTGCGCAAAGTCCGTCGGTAGCGCCGAGTCTTCACTGCCTTCACGAAACTCGATGTTGATGCCTGCGTAGTCTCGACGAGCGACTTCCAGCACGCGCGCACGCACGGCATTGTCCACCGCGCGCAGCCCAAACAGACGCAAGCTGTCTTGGTACGACGACAGAAACCGCACCACCACGACTTGCTTGGGACGAAGCAGCGCAATGCGCAGCGGCGTTGGCTTGCTCGCGATCGACTCGCGACCGTAGCGCAGCGTCATCGTGCCAGTTCCGACGAAGACTCCGGCTGCTTCACGCAGACCACCACGCGGCTCCAGCGCCTGTCCCAGCGCATCGGTTTCGTCGAGCACATAACGACCGACCGGCCCATTTGGAAAGCGCGACAGCCACTGGACCACGATCTCGGTATCGACGGGGATGTTGACCGGCGAGCCTTCGAGCGAAAACTGTCCTTGCAGACGAACCAGCGTCGCTTGACCGGGCTGTCCACCGATAAAACCGGCACCCTGCATCTCGACGTACTGACCCAGGCTCGCTGCGCTCGGAGAGATGCCTGTCAGCTCAGGCCGGACTTGTTCCACCGCCAGCGAGCGACTCGATGACAGCGTTCGCATCGTGGTTCCCGGCGGCTGGTTGCGCAGTCGAATCGAGCCCGAAAACTTGCCCGGCATCACGCCATGAATCCCCGGTGAGTACGGCAACATCGCACTGGTTCGGTCAAAGCGACTCAGCGGACGGACCGGCAGCTCCAGTTCTCGCACCGCGCGACCGTTGAGCGCACAGGGCTCGCTGGCACCTTCGGGCAAAAAGCAGCCACTCACCAGCGCCACCGTGTCGCCTTCTCCTTCACCGAGCAGAAAACCGTCGCCGCGCACCGTCAGCCAGTCGTTTGGATGAATCTTGCCCGTCATCCGCTGCGGCCCTTGCAGTTCCACCAGATCGAGCCGAGGCGTCAAGCTGGGAACGATGCGCAGCTTGACCGACACCGGCTCCGTGAGATGTTCCTGCCGGTCAATCACGCTGGCCACGACGATCTTGGCGTGACCATCAAACTCGACGCTGTTGCCACCGAGCTGCTGCAAAAAATCCGTATCGACACGTACTTGCGCTTCGGTGTGACTCAGATATTCCGCCCGCAGACGAACCTCAATGTTTCGAGGCAGACCCCCCGGTGTCTTGCTCGTTCCGCTCAGCGCCAGGCTCATCGCGCCTTCGGATGGACTTGGCAGTGACTTCCCACGAATCACGAGCAGCGAAGCAGGCAGCAGCGTCGTCGGATACACCTCGCGAATCGCCAAGTCGGACAGACCTGGATCGGGCTCCGAAAGCGGCTCGGCACTCGGTGCGCATGCCCATAGCAGCAACAAGAGCCACATCATCCGACGCTTCATGCTGGCCTCCGCAGCACGATCACATAGCTCTTGTGTACGACATGCGGACCCGACACCACCTGAATGAGCAGCGGATAAATCGTCTCTGCGGCAGCCTGACTCAGCGACGGACAGAACACCAGCTTGCCACCCAGCGCATCGGTCTGAACGATCTCGGCATTCGGCGGCGGATCGATCAGGGACAGCTCCACTTGCGGAGAGCTGCTCGATTCCACAACCACCGACACAGCAGCACAGGCCATGGCCCGCAGATCGAGCGTTGTGCCCTCGCCCACTGGCTCCCGAAACAGCGGAGGATCGCCGCCTGGCTCGATGACAAAGCGCAGACTGAGCGAGCCGGTTCGCTCTCCACTTTGCGCCGAAAACTCGATCGGCAGCGGACCGACATCACTTGCAAGCGGAGTAAACCGCCACAAGGCACGACCCCCGCTATACACGCTCAGCGTCGGACGACTGAGACGCGTCGCCAGCTCTGGTCGATCCGGAGACTGCCACTGCCACGTAAGCGGTTCTGGCCCACTCGAATCAGCCAGGAGCGGAATGACGACTTCATGAGCAACCGTGACCGACTTGGGAACAACCGCCGACAGCTTGAGCGAGCCAGACTCTGACCCACAAGCCGCTGCGACGAGCCCAAACGCAATAAACCAAGCCCTCACGCACATACCATACACAGCTACACATCAGAGGAAAGGGGCGAATCAGAAGCGGAATCTACATACGGAACAAATGCAAACGATCGGATGCACGCAGCACAAATAAAAAAAGCCCACTCCATCGCTGGAGCAGGCTTTTTTGCGACTGACGTTACGTAGGAACCCTACGCTCTGTCGGTCGAAGGAGAGACTACTTGGCGGGCTCTTCCTTCTTCTCTTCCTTGGCGGCCTTCTTGCCCTTCTTGGCGGGCTTCTCGGCCTTATCAGCCTTCGCCTCTTCGCTGGCCGCGCTCACGGTCTTCTTCTCAGGCTTCTTCTCTTCCTTCTTCTTCTCGCCAGCGCTCTTGTCTTCCTTGGCGGGGGCATTGGCGGTCTCTTCGGCGAGAACCGGAGCGGTGAGCGAGAGGGCGAAGGCGAACGCGAACAGGGTGGAAAGCTTCTTCATGGTGATTCTCCTATCAGCTTGTGTGCTTGTGGAAGATGTGGCGAGCAAGTCGCCCGACACTCGCTTTGAGGTCTTTGCGGAAACCGTGCCAAGTCCACACAAGCCGCTGGACCAGGTGATGATTCCCGCCGACAAGCACTCCGTTTTTTCACCGCTCAGCCAGCTCCAGTGCGACTCTGGTATGGACAGTCCGTGAGGCAAAAACGACCTTGGTGTCCAGCACGCCACACAAGCTTGCCCCATGGTAAGAAAATCAATTAATGGACATTACACAGCGAACATAAAATGACCCAGTGATTGGACAACCAGACATTGGCAGAGACGCACCGCACGCCACCACAAGGAGTCTCGCGATGGAAACTGTGCAGCCACATCGACGAATCCAGCTACGCATCAGCGGCAAAGTTCAGGGCGTTTACTACCGATCGTCAGCCAGCGAAAAAGCGCGTGTGCTCGGCTTGCGAGGCACCGTCCGCAACCTTCCCACGGGTGATGTTGAGCTGATTGCCGAAGGCTCGCAGCGAGATCTCGACTCGCTGATTGCATGGTGCAAGCTGGGTCCGCCCGCCGCACAAGTAGCAGCGGTCGATGTTCGTTACGAAGATGCGACAGGGGAATACCGAGACTTCCGCGTCCTGCGCAGGTAAGCGATTGTCCGTCTCTACACACTACGGAGCAGCTGGCTTGGCCGCATCTTTGGCATCGCGCTTGGCGTCTTTGGCGTCGCGCTTGGCATCCTTGACGTCGTGCTTGAGCTCTCGCTTGTCGTGCTGAAGTTCCTTTTTGTCGGCCTTCAGCTCTTTTTTGTCGGCCTTCAGCTCTTTCACGTCTGCTTTCAGCTCGGCTTTGGCTGCCTTGATGGCTTCCTTGTCGCCCGTCGCACGCGCGTCCTTAAGAGCCTTCTTGTCTTCGCGGATTTCCTTCTTATCGGCCTGGATTTCCTTCTTGTCGGCCTTGATCTCTGCGCGATCCGCCTTGATGGCAGCCTTGTCCGCCGCGACCTGCGCGTTGCCAGCCTTCACTTCCGCACGACCCGCCTTGGCATCTGCACCGGGAGCCGGGGCACTCGGAGCAGGAGCAGGAGCAGGAGCAGGAGCAGGAGCAGGAGCAGCAACCGAAGTGGTCTGTGCAAACACCGCTGGAGCACCCAGCATCATTCCCATCACAAACGTGAACGCTGCCTTATTGTTCGTACGCATTGAGGTCTCTCCTATGGCTCTTTGACTTGTGTTCAGGGATGAACGAGCCGGTTTGCGAGGTCTGACGAAACACCCAAGTCCTTTGTTCCGACAAACTCGCATCCATCGAAATGTATTAAAAAATACACTTAAATAAGTTTTTGCAGATGAGCTTTCTTCTTTTCTTGTAGGTAATATGTGCGTCCTGCTCATTCATGCGAAGTCATCCCATGCGGCGATCGCGGTGCAGTGCGCAGGTCGCGGGAACCATTTGCCCGCGCGCATCGTCCACTGACCAAGCCCTATGCATGCAGCCCTGCGACTTCCGACCCGCCAGCGGACCGAGGATCTCCCCAGCGCGGAGCCAGCCGTGAGCGATGAATCAGCCAGCGGTCCCGACGTAGCTGCGCTGATCAGTCAAGCCCAGCATGGCGACATTGTCGCGTTCGAGCGCCTGATGGCGATGTATCAGACCAAGATCCACAGCTTTGCGCGCGCATTTGTCAGCGACCCAGAGCTCGCCAGTGACGTGACGCAAGACGCGATGCTGCGGATCTATCGATCACTTGGGGGATTTCGGTTTCAGTCTTCGCTTCAGACGTGGATGTTTCGGATCGTGCGCAACATCGTCCTCGACTACGCAAAGAGCAGACGGAACAAAGAGCGCAAGCGAGAACAGCCGCTGGAAGCCACGTCCGAGCGAGAGATCGGCGAAGCGACGACGCACAATCCCGAAGCAGCGCTGCTCGCACACGAACGAAAGTCTCAGATATGGAGCGCGCTCGCCGAGATTCCCGAAGCGTATCGCAGCGTGCTGGTACTGGCTGACATTCAAGGGATGAGCTACGAAGAGGTGGCAGCCATCGTCGAGACACCTGTCGGTACCGTCAAGTCTCGACTCAATCGTGGCCGGGAAGCGCTGCGCGAAGTGCTGCTCTCCAAAGGCTGTCTGGGCGAAGGAAAACGATCATGAAGTGCGCAGACTGCAACCAGCTTCTCCCGTCGCTGCTAAGCGGTGATTTGTCACGCTCGCACCGAACCGAAGTCGAAGCGCATCTGGCAGCGTGCAGCGGCTGTCAGCGTCATCAAGAAGAGCTTCGTCAGACGGTCGGACTGCTTCGTGAGGCAGGAAAAACACTCCGTCTGCCGTCGGATTTTCAGCGCACGCTTCATGAAAAGCTGCGAGCCGAAGCGCCACCGAAGCTGACGATCGGAACGCGTCTGTGGTGGTTTTTGGAGCGGTTTGGCTTCGACAGCACACCGAGGCTGATTGCTTCGGCTGCGATCGCTCTTGCGCTGATCGCGCTGATCCTGGTTCCGCTTCGTCAGCGCGGCGAAGCCACTGCGCGTGTGTTTGTCCCCGAACAGACCGTCGCTGCATCGTTTCGCATTCCCAGTCATCGCGTCGCGGTGGTGCAGCTTGACTTTGTGGCAGACGCATCCGTCGATGATGTCGAGTTCGAGGTCAGCCTTCCCGGCGAGCTAGAGTTTGTCGATGGCGGACAAGCCATTCCCGAGCGACAGATTGCGTGGAAAGGATCTCTTTCGGTTGGTTCCAATCCTGTTCCCGTCGCTGTTCGTGGCATTCGTCCTGGTCGCTATCGAGTCACGGCGCACGCCAAAGGTCGCGATGTCACCGTTTCCCACGAAGTGCTCCTTGAGGTTGTCCCGTCATGAGCGCACGTTTTTCTGTCTGTTCCGTCGGACTTTTGCTGTTCCTGACGAGCGAGAGCCTGGCGCAAAGTGAACCAGCCAAGGACAAAGAGCCGCTCAAGCCGCCGCAGGTGCGAACCTACTCGACGGTCACTGTGGTCGATGATCCCGCCAAAGCACCGCGACTGCCGACGAAAGCACCTGTCAGTCCGCCGAATCGACCTGCCGAGCTGCGTGACGCTGTGCCCAAAGCCGTCGAGCCGAAAGAAGACGCGCGGCCTGCTCATCCATCGCAGCTCCGAGAGAATCAGCCAGCCCGTCCCCAAGCCGACGCCAAAGAGAGCGGTCCAGAGCCAGCGCGACGCGACCCGACAGACCGACGAAGCCTCGAGTCGATTCGTCAAGAGCTTCGCGCCACCGTCAAAGAGCTTCGCGAAACCGGAAAGCGCGACGACGGACCCAAAGCACAGGCAGAGCCACGTCAGCCCGAGCGCAAGCCACGAATACAGCTTGATAAGGCGACTCGTGCAGCGCTTCGCGAGCGACTCGGACGAGAAAACTAATCAGCCATCCGCCCGGTGGAGGAAATGGGATTCGAACCCACGACACCCGGCTTGCAAAGCCGGTGCTCTACCAACTGAGCTATTCCCCCGCAAAAACCATCTTATTTTCACAAGATGAGGCGGACGGCTGAAGTGCTCGGACTATAGCGAAAGGGTCGCGGCGTTGACAAGCCGATAATTAGCTTGGCTGCACTTGGCCGTTTGCTCGACGGATGCGTGCGCAGATCCGCCGAGCCAGCAGCGCGCACACGACCGTGATCCCGCTCACGATAACCACCGCGCCCGTGTTGCCTTCCATTCGTCCGAGCAGCGTCACCGGCAAGACCGTCGTCGCACAGATCGCTCCGATTAGCTCCATCGTCGGAGGTCGCTTGTGCGGGCGATAGCCACAATACGCACCGAGCAGAATCGCAGCGACGGACAGCATCAACAACATCTGCCAGCTTGCCGCAAACACCAGCGCTTCAGGCAGTGCGTTTTCTCCTCGGTGGAGCAGCACCGCATAGAGCGCACTCAATCCACTTGGAAACAGCAGTCCGCCCAAGACCATCGAGCCGTGTAGGACCGCCGAGCCTCCGACGAGCACGCCAAACCGCAGCGGTGTACCCGCGCGCTGTCGCGACAGCACCCCAAGCAGCAGCACCGTAGCGAGACAGAGAAAGCCGAACGTCTCTCCGAGTCGCTGAAACAGTCCACCCGGAGGCAACAGCGCCATGTCCGCAAGCAGCGTGACCGGCTTGGCATCGGGCTGAAGCTGCGGGTCCACCGACGGGCCTTTTTGATAGACACGACCGGCTGCATCAATATACGCCGACACTCCGGTGTTCACGGCGCGCACCAACTCGACGCGATGCTCGACGGCCCGAAACACCGCCAGCGCGAGGTGTTCGTACGGTTCCGAGGTCGCACCAAACCACGCATCGTTGGTGATGTTCACCATCAAGTTGGGCGGATTTTTGTCGGCGAACAGTCGTCGTCCGAACGCGGGAATGATGTCCTCGTAACAGATCATCGGACCGAGCGAATAGCGCTTGCCGCGTACATCGATGGGAAACGTCGTCGTCTCGGTGCCGCGCGAAAAGTTTGAAATTTCAGGAATCGCTCGTCGCAGAAAGTCGAGTTCATGCGCAAACGGTAGGTATTCCCCGAAGATGAGCAGGAAGTTTTTGTCGAATGTACCGACGGCCTTGCCCTCTTGGTCGAGCATGATCGCGGTGTTGAACATGTCGTAGTCGCTGATCCCTTTGCGATCGACGGTCAGCGCGCCAAAGACGATCGGGGTCTGGAAGCCGTTTTGGACTCTGCGACGATCTCCGACGGGAAAATCGCCGATCACGGGACGCGCCATCGCGTAGGGATAGGACGACTCTGGCCACAGGATCAGCTCGGCCCCTTGGCTGGTGAGCTGCTGACTGAGCGACAGATGGAGCGCGTGCTGCTGCTCGCGAAGTCCGGGCACAAACTTTTCATGAATGCCGACGTTGGCTTGCACGACTCCGACGCGCAGCTTTTCAGCGTGCTGACGTGCTTCATCGACCTGATGGATGCGCACCGTTCCGTAGGCAAGGCACAGCACAATCGTTCCAACCGCGAGGAGCGGCGTGCCCAAAAACGCGCGCAGCCTGCGGCCTGGCTTGGCTCGTCCGATCGCATGCAGCACATCGAACAGCGCACCGTTCGACAGCACGAGCAGAAAGCTCACTCCGAGCGGTCCGGTGATGTCCGCAATCTGAATCACCGTCGGAACCCACGCCTGCGTAATCGACAGATACCACGGGAAAACGTACGGAACGCACAGCTCACAAGCGACCCACACGATCGGCGCGAGCCACGTCACCTTCACACCCAAGTGCATGCGCAGCCGACAGACAATCACCGCAAACAGACCGAACGTGAGCGCTTGATAGGCAATCAGCAGCAGAAACAGCGGCGCGGCAGCAATCCACGGCAGGTGCCCAAAGCGCTGAAGCAGACCGACGATCCAGTAAAAGCCGCCTCCGTTGGCAAACATCCCGGCGACCATTCCGTAGAAAAACGGACTGCGTGTCCGAGGCTGTCCGTCGTCATCAAGCAGCACCCACAAAAGCGGAACCAGGCCAATCCAGCACAGCGGCCAGATGTCAAAGTCCGCGCAGGCCAAAAACAGCAGCGTGCCCGACAGAATCGACAAAAGCAGACGGCCCCACGTCTGTCCGAGCATGCGATGAAGCCAAGCAGGAAGCGAGCCTCGACGAGACGACGAGCCCTGCGGCGCATCCGCAGACGACTTGGGCGATGGTTCGGCAGAAGGATTTTCGCTTGCGACAGGAGCAGAGCCAGACATCCTCGGCAGCATAGCGAATCGCGCGACGGCTTACCGCAACTTCGCAACCGAAGCGTTACAGGCCCGTGGCGACGTGGAGTGCTTGCGCAACCGGACGCAGCGTGCTGCGAACCAGCTCTTTGAGCGGCTGATTCTGCGACACAAGCAGCGCAATACCGGGACTGATCGTGTAGTAGCTACCGACGAGCGTCTGACCGATCGGATTATCGAGCAGGTAGCGATCGCGAACGCGCCGCAGCAGGTTGACCTCGGGCTCTAGCTCGGAACCGAAGGCAGCGGTCGCAATGAAGCAGCCGCTCAGCGTCGTAAAGTTGGCGCTCGAGGTATCGATCTCGGCGGTGGTAATCGGACCCGCGATGCCACAGCGACTGACCGGCTGAACCGCCAGATAGTATTTTGTCTTCGGCAGAAGCCCGATGATTTGGGTGCCGACTTTGCTGCCCGGTGGACCCAAGTTTGCCGACGCAGCGGGCAGTGCTCGCGAAAAGTTTTCCGTCGTAATCGGCTCTGTGCTCTGGTAACGCACACGATATTCCGACGCTGGTGCGCCGGATGGAACCACGAAGTTTAGATAGAACGTCGTATCGGTGATGTCGGAAAACTGTAGCTTGCTCGGCGACTGAGGCATCTCGCACAGCGACGGATCGCACGGAGCCACCGCAACCTTGACGCGCCAGTTCCCGTTGTCATCGGTGTTCAGCGCCAGACGATCGCCGCCCGATCCGCCGCTCATGCTGATCGTGGTGTCGGGCGGATTGAGCTTGCCGCTTTCGCCCTTGGCGTCGCCATAGCCCGCGTAGTCCTTCGTCGTAGCGATGCGACCGCTCTTGTCGAGTCGGAACGGAACTTTGTAGACGATGCTCGGCTGACCGAAGGGATCTTTGCCCAGGTGATCCCACTCTGCGTGTGGCTCGGCCATTGCGCGACCTGTGGGCCAGTACGCGTTGAAGTCACCCTCGATGCCGACTTCGACAAACAGCACGTAGTCATCGTCGGGAAGCAGCGGATCGGCATACCAGCGAATCGGATCGATCAGCTTGCCGTTTGGCGGCGTCGCACCCGAGATCGCAGCCACATCGTTGTCCGTCGCAAAGCGCTTCACATCGGGGCTGTCATTGCCTCCTACCGACGGAAGATCGGCGCGTGGTGGATACACCGAGGTCTTGCCCGCCGCGTAGTAGCCTTTGCTGCCATAGAACGCCGACGCACAGCTTACGACATCGACGCCGTTTTGCTTTTGGATGCGCCAACCGGACGGTGAGCAGTAGTAGTTTTCCGTCGAAGACACAGGTCCGTGATAGGCCACGGTGTTGTCGTCATCCGACGGAGATCCCTGAAAGTCTGGCGGACAGCTCGGAGAGCACTTGCCGCCCATCATTACGTAGCCGTAACTCTTGCCTCGGTGATAGGCCCAGACGGGAAGGCTCTGGGGACGACGACCGTACGGCCAGCGAAAGTCGCTCTTGAGCCACGCGTTGCCGGGACGATTGCCCAGCCCGAGCATGCCGATCGAGCGTGTCACAAACAGATCGGTCAGATGCGAGCCGTCTTTTTTTTCGACCCAGACCGCGATCTGCGGGCGCATCTCTTCGCGACCCGCGCGCGCCGGAAGACCTTGGGGAGTAAAGCGAACCTCGACACCGCGACAGGATGGCTCGGCGGACACCGACGCGGAAGCCAGCAGCGTAGAGCCCATCAGCATCGCAAAAACGGGTCGCTTCATGAGCGAACGATAAGCGGACTGTCTGTTCTGATTCACGGACTCACTCCTTGTGTGGAAGAGCCAACATCACGCACTCTAACGGACGAAGCCTGATTCGATTTCCGTCGAGAAGTGGTGACTCGCGATGGGTTGAGTAGAGCACACGACGCGGGCCAGGCAAAGCGACCTCGGTAAGCTGTGTTCCAAAATGGAGCAGCACGTCGATCGCACCTTGCGCATCTCGATCCTGCTGGCGCGTGTAGCCAAGGACATCGTGCGGCAAGTTGGTCGGATGCCACAGCGACAGCCGTCCCGCATGAAGCGCAGGCAGCGCACGTCGCAGCGCAAGGAGCTGTTTGTAATGCGAAAGCAGCGAGCCCGGATCGCCAAGCTGGCTGGACACATTGATCCACGGATAGTTTGGATGCACTGGAAGCCACGGACGCGTCCGAGGTGCTGAAAATCCTGCGTTGTCGTCCGCGCTCCACTGCATCGGGGTCCGACACTCATCGCGGTTGATCAGCACACCGCTGCGACGCAGCTTGGTCTGAAGCCACGGCGGCACAAAGCGATACAGGTGCGCCAGCGGATCGAGCGCCGACGCAATCGGCAGATCCAAGTTGGTCATCCCGATCTCGTCGCCTTGATACAGAAACGGAACGCCGCGCGCCGTCAGCTGAAGCGTCGCCAGCACCTTGGCTCGTCGAGGATCGTCGCCGACTCGCTCGATGTAGCGAGCACGATCGTGATTGCCCAGCACCCAAGTCGGCAGCAGTGGATCGGCAAAGTCTCGCTCGTATTCCTCGATGAGCGAGTGAAACGCCTGCGCCGAAAAGGCAGTCCGCAGCGTCTTGAACAAAAAGACCAGGTTCAGCCCGTCGCCGGTTTCGCCACAGTACTGACGCAGCAGGCTGGGTGGACCAAAGACTTCGCCGACCAAAAAGCGCGGACCGCCTGGCACCGCATCAATGTGCCTACGCAGCGTCTTCGCAAACGCCATGCTGTCGGGATGATTGATGGTGTACAGGTTGCGCTGAAAAAATCCGTCGGCATTGTCCTCGCTTGGAAGCGGACGCAGCGACGAAGGATTGTCGAGAAAACGCGGATCTTTGAACAGCGCATTGAAGATATCGAGCCGCAGTCCATCGACGCCTCTGCGACAGAAGCTCTCACAGATCTCGAGCATCGCTTTCTGCACCGTCGGGTTGCGATGGTTCAGATCCGGCTGAAACGGCAGAAAGCTCGCGAAATACCACTCACCGCTCGCTTCGTCGTAGTGCCAGCCACGCGGCCCGATCATCGATCGCCAGTTCGTCGGTGGAGTGCGCTTTCCTTTGCCGCGTCGAAACAGATAAAAGTCGCGCTCTTTGCTGTCTTTGCGTCGCAGGGCTTCGCGAAACCAAGGATGCTCGTCGGACGTATGGTTGAGCACCATGTCGAGCACCAGCTTCATCCCGCGTGAGTGAACCGCAGCGAGCAGCTTGTCAAAGTCGGCCCAGCTTCCGTGCTCGGTCGCGATCTTGCTGTACGAACGAATGTCGTAGCCGAAGTCACGCTGCGGGCTATCGAAAAACGGAGTCAGCCACAGCGTCTCGACGCCAAGCGCCGAAAGATAGTCGAGCTTGGCCAAGATTCCCGGCAGATCGCCGATGCCGTCTCCGTTGGTGTCCAGAAACGACCGTGGATAGATCTGATAGACCGTCGTCTTCTGCCACCACGGCGTCTGCTCGTCCGCTGCCGACATCCGCTCGCCTCCACGTCCTATCTTGGCCTACTCCGCAGGTGGCGTCGCGTGATCGTAGCGATCCCGAGGCCCAGCAGGCTGTCGTCCGCCCGGCTTTTGCTGCCGCTCATCGAACCGTCTCGGCGCTGGCCGCTCATCGAACCGTCTCGGCGCTGGCCGATCATCGAATCTTCTCGGCGCTGGCCGATCATCGAATCTTCTCGGCGCTGGTCGATCATCGAATCTCTTCGGCGCTGGCCGATCATCGAATCTCTTCGGCGCTGGTGGCCGATCATCGAATCTCTTCGGCGCTGCTGGTCGCTCCTCGAATCTTCTCGGTGCTGGTCGCTCATCGAATCTCTTCGGCGCTGGTCGATCATCGAATCTTCTCGGCGCTGGTGGCCGATCATCGAATCTCTTCGGCGCTGCTGGTCGCTCTTCAAACCTTCTCGGCGCTGGTCGCTCCTCGAATCTCTTCGGCGCTGGTGGCCGATCATCGAATCTCTTCGGCGCTGGCCGATCATCGAATCTCTTCGGCGCTGGTCGCTCCTCGAATCTCTTCGGCGCTGCTGGTCGCTCCTCGAATCTCTTCGGCGCTGGTCGCTCTTCAAACCTTCTCGGTGCTGGTCGTTCTTGCCCGCGCGTCTCGGGTCGGCTCGAGTGCTCGGGACGACTTCGCTGGCTGCTGCGGGTGCGTTCTTCGAGCTGCGCCGATCGCACCGCCGTCGGAGAAAGTCCACACATCTGTCGTAGCTTCGCCACTTCTTGCGAGCGCAGCGGACGATACGCGCCCACTTCGACGTTGTCCGCCGAAAGCCCCGCATATTCGACGCGAACCAGCTTGAGCAGCGACGATCCCACCGCTTCCGCCATCCGGTGAATCTGACGGTTTTTGCCTTCGTGAATGCGCAGCTCGGCCCAGGTGTGACGCGACGTAAACTTCAGCACGCGAACCTCTGCCGGAGCACTGCGTTCCGGCATGCCGTGATGCGCGGGCACCGGCAGCGGCTGACCGTCTCGTCCCATCGGTCGCGGCGGCGGCAGATCCACACCTTCTTTGAGCCGAGCGATCATCATCGGCGTCAGCTCTTCTCGGAACTTGGCGTGATAGACCTTTGGGACACCTCGGCTGGGATGCATCAGCGCGTGCGCCAGCTCTCCATCGTTCGTCAGCAGCAGCACACCTTCGGTGTTGTAGTCGAGCCGTCCCACCGCAAACAGTCGCACCGGCGCATCGGGAATCAGATCAAACACCGTCTGACGGCCATCGGGATCCGACGCGGTCGTGACGTAGCCTTTCGGCTTGTTCAGCAGGTAATAAGCCAGCGGCTCTTGTTCGACCAGCTTGCCATCGACGCTGATGCGATCGGTCGCTGGATCGACGCGCGTACCCAGCTGCGTCACCACACGGCCATTGACCGCGACGTGACCTTGACTGATCAGCACCTCCGCGTGTCTACGAGAAGCAATGCCAGCTTTGGCGAGGAGGAGCTGTAAGCGAATACCGTTCATGTTCATTCACTCTCTGCGGTTGGCTCGGCTGGACCATCGGCTGGTTCCGTCGGCGATGTGCTCGCCGCAGGCGGTTCAGTCGCAGCAGCCACTTTGGCTTGCGCCGCGTCGAGCGGAACGCCAAAAAGCTGCGGGTCCAGGAGCGGGAAGGCCGTGTTCACGGCGCGAATCATTTCATCAATCTTGGCGAGGTTTTCTGCATCGTCGGCGAGCTGCTGATCGATAAGCTCCACCGCGCGCGCAGTCACAGCCGCTGGAGATCCCGGATCGACGCTGGCTGGCTCGTCGCTGGCAGGTGTAGACGCAGCAGACGAAGCCGCAGCAGCACTCGCAACGGGTGCCGCAGCTTCCGACGGAGGAGACAAAAGCGGCTCGACGGGCAGCGTTCCTTGCGTAGGCCCAGGCACCGGCGGCTCAAACCCAGCAGCGCGGACCTTGTCACGGCTCTCGTCCGTCAGGTCGTAATACTCACGCAGCGTCGGCAAGTCCTTGAGATCTTTGAGGTTAAAGAACTCCAGAAACTCTTTGGTTGTGCCGTACAAAAGCGGCCTGCCTGGCTCTTCTTTTTTGCCCAGGATGCGAATCAAGCCGCGATCGAGCAGCATGCGCAGCGACGCACCCGAATCGACACCGCGAATGTCATCGATCTCCGGTCGTGTGATCGGCTGTCGGTACGCCACAATCGCCAGCGCTTCCAGCTGTGCGCGTGACAGACGAACCGGCTTTTGCTTGAGCAGTCGCGAAACCCACGGCGCATTCTGCGGAGCGGTCCGAAGCTGCCAGCCTCCCGCCACTTCATGCAGTCCAAGGCCGCGTCCGTGTCGCTCGAGCAGCTCGGCCAGGCTGAGCAGCGCACCTTCAATCTGCTGCGGCTTATATAACGGTGGACCACTTGGCTTGTGCGGCGCAGCGGCGGTCTCTTCGAGCAGCTCATGAATGCGCTCGACCGATAGCGGCTTGTCGGCGGCAAACAGCAGGCTCTCCAGCACCGAAATCAGCCGCTCGCCGGTCAGCGGCCAGCTCACTTCCGGGTTGTCGCCGCTTGCTGCGTCTCCGTCTTCACCACCGAAAGACAGTGCAGCGCCAGCCAGCGCATCGCCCCACGGAGGCATCAGGTGTTCGGCCACCTCGTCCTCTGACTCGCTCAGCTCATCGTGATCGCTCGATCCGTGCGCGCCGTTTGAATCGCGCGATTCGGAATCATCCATTCCGACGGACGGTGTAGCACTGCGAGCAGCGGAGCGGGTTTCACGGGCACGTTTCATGGCTTGGCTCAGGACTTGGACGATGCGGACTCAACTTGGGTGGACACTGCGACGGGAGCTTCATGCTCTGCGACGGAATCCGTCTCGGTTGCTTCGGCAGTTGGCGTCGCTTCTTCATCAAACGGCAGCTCACCTTGGCGCGGAGACAGCGGCAGAATTGCGCCTTCGACTCGCCGGATCAAGACCTCGCCGCGATCGACCCGCTGTTCAACATGCAGGAGCCGAAGCCGAGCCATCTCCAGCACTGCCATAAAGGTCAGCACGATCTGATAGCCGAGCCGCTCGATCGACTCCCCTTTGGCCAGCTCGCCCAGCAGATCGGTAAAGACGAACGCATCTTTTTTCGCCAGGTGCTCGCACAGATCGTTGATGCGATCCGCCAGCGAGAGCCGCTCGACGGTGACTTCATGCGCCAGCTTGCGTCGCGTCTTCGACAGCGTCTTGGCCAGCAGCTCCAGTAGTTCCCACACCGGCACTTCCTGAAGCGGAGCTTCCCCCGCTGGACCCAGGATCGCCGCTGGATCGAGCCCGCGTGCAAACACGTTGCGACCCATCACAGGCCGAGACGCCAAAAACTGCGCTGCTTCTTTGAACCGCTGATAAGCCAGCAGCCGCTTGATGAGCGACTGACGCGGATCTTCGCCCTCTTCGTCTGGGTTCTGCGGCTCGTCGTCGCTTTTGCCATCCGGCGGGAGCAACTCTCGCGACTTCAGATACGCCAGCGTCGCCGCCATCAGCAGGTATTCCCCCGCGATATCGACGTTGAGCGCTCGCATCTGCTCGATGGTTTCCAGGTAGCGCGCGGTAATAAACGAGATCGGGATGTTGAAGATGTCCAGCTCGTGCTTGCGCACCAGGTGAAGGAGCAGGTCTAAAGGGCCCTCGAACTCGGCGAGGACTAAGTCGGAGGCAAGGAGCTGCACGGCAAAGGGTGCGCACTATACCAGCCTCTTTCGCCAATGCGAGCCTCGATTCCCCAGCGAATCACCCGACCACCTGAGCAAGTCTTGCGTCTGGCCCAGCATCCAGCGGTCCGCGACGATTTCGACTTGCGAAAAGGACCGCGCCTGGGCTGTCCTATGGCCCCATGTTCAAGAAGATCCTGGTCGCCAACCGTGGCGAAATCGCGCTGCGCATCATCCGTGCCTGCCGAGAGCTGGGCATTGCCTCGGTGGCCATTCACTCGACCGCTGATGCCGATGCCATGCACGTCAAGGTCGCCGACGAGAGCGTCTGCATCGGTCCGCCGCCTTCGCGACGCTCGTATCTACACATTCCTGCGATCATCAGCGCCGCCGAGATCACATCTGCTGACGCTGTCCATCCCGGTTACGGCTTCCTGTCCGAAAACGCCGAGTTTGCCGAGGTCTGTCGTCGCGCCGGTCTGACCTTCATCGGTCCGCTGCCCGAGCACATGCGACTGATGGGTGACAAGGTTCAAGCGCGCACCACCATGGCCGGTCACGGTGTCCCGGTTCTGCCTGGGACTGGCATCATCAAGACCGACGAAGAAGCCTTCGCAGCCGTCGAGCGCATCGGCCTGCCCGTCATCCTCAAAGCCACAGCGGGCGGTGGCGGACGCGGTATGAAGATCATCCACGACAAGAGCCGCCTGCGCGATCAGCTCCACACCGCGCGCGCCGAAGCCCAAGCTGGCTTTGGCAACCCCGGCGTGTTCATCGAGCGCTTCGTCGATGCGCCTCGTCACATCGAGGTCCAGGTCATCGGGGACGGTCAAGGCCGGGTCGTCGCCATTGGCGAGCGGGAGTGTTCCATTCAAAGGCGGCACCAAAAGCTCGTCGAAGAAGCGCCCTCTCCAGCTTTGCTTCCCGAAGAGCGCGCCGCACTGCTCGATCGCGTCGCCCAGGCTGTAGCAGCCGTCAAGTACCTGTCCGTCGGAACCCTTGAGTTTCTGTTCGAGCGCACTCCCGACGGCAAGCCGCACTTTTACTTCATGGAAATGAACCCACGCATCCAGGTCGAGCACACCGTCACCGAGATGGTCACCGGCATCGATCTGGTCTGCGAGCAGATCCGCATCGCCGCCGGACAGCCGCTGCCGATCGATGTCCTTCGGGAAAAGTCCAAGGCGCGCGGCCACTCGATCGAGGTCCGCATCAACGCCGAAGATCCCAAGACCTTTGCGCCATCGCCCGGTCGCATCACCGCGCTGCACATGCCAGGCGGTCCCGGCGTACGCATCGACTCGCACATCTTCCAAGGCTACGTCGTACCGCCGCACTACGACTCGTTGATTGCCAAGCTGATCGTCCACGGGGATGACCGCCAGACCGCGATCGCTCGACTGCGGCGCGCGCTCGACGAGTTCATCATCGAAGGCATCAAAACCAACATCGACTTCTTCCGCCGTCTCGCCCACAACGAAGACTTTGTACGCGGCAAGCTCGACACCCGCTTCATCGAGCGCATGGGCTAGCCGAGCTGCCCTGACCTGCCCCGCCCGACCGTCATCTCCTCACCCAGACCTTCATCTCGCACGGCCAGAGCCACCGCACGCAAGTCGGGAACCGAAGACGGCCCAACATCGTCCGCATATAATGACGCGGGGGACTTAGGGAACCAGACGCCCATCGTCTCCCGCACAGCCAAACAGTAGGCAAGGAGCTGACCGATGAACGTGTGGAAGATGACAACCCTGGGTTTGACGCTGGCCCTGACGATGGTGGTGGGCCGTGACATGGTTTCGCGCGCGGGAGCCGAGCCGCAGCCGCATATGCGTTCGGCGCTCAGTTCGCTGGAGTCTGCCCTGGGTCAGCTACAGAAAGCGACGCCCGACAAGGGTGGTCATCGCGTCAAGGCGCTGGAGCTAACCAAGGACGCGATCGAGGAAGTGCGGAAGGGCATCGCCTTCGACAACCGTCACTAAAAGAACAGCGAGTCTTTGCGGGGAGGCTTGGGCGTGGCATCGGGCTTGGCTGACTCCGACGCGGTGCGGGAGGTCGAAAGCTCATCGTCATCAGCGCTATCAAGCGGCCTCGCCAGCTCTCCAGCGTGCTCGACGGCGGCATCGTCACCGTAGTTTAGGCAGTTGTCGCAGCGCTTACACAGCGGCGGCGACTTGTCCCCAAAGTATTCCAGCAAAAGCTGAATCCGACAGCGCGTCGAGCGCGCGAAGCTGATCATCGCAGCCACGCGGTTGCGATCGCCTTCCCGACGCTTGCGATACGACTCTGCGGCGCGTCCGAGCGATAGCTCGTCGGCTTCCTTGCCGCTCCAGATATAGGTCTGGTTTGACCCTTCGGTGAGCAGCTCCATCTCTTTCAAGATGCCGAGCACCACGCGCGCCTTGGACTGCGAAGTCTCTGCCGCGAGCGCCAGTTCTCGGATGTTGTCCGCCCCGTTGCGCAGCGCCTTCCAGACATTCAGCACGTCGCTGCGGTTTGGATACTTGCCCGCAACAAAGAAGCTCTGCACCTGCTCGTCTTGCGGGTTGTACAAAAGGATGCAGCGACTTGGACGACCGTCGCGGCCCGCACGTCCCGCTTCTTGGTAATAGGCTTCCAGCGAGCCCGGCATGTTGTAGTGAATGACCGCGCGAATGTCCGGCTTATCGACGCCCAGACCGAACGCGTTCGTCGCCACCATGATGCGCGGGTTGTTGCGCATAAACGATTGCTGCGCCGCGTCACGCTCGGTCTTGCCCATCTTGCCGTGATACATGCCGACTTTTAGGCCCAGCACCGGCAGCGCGCCAGCAATCGCTTCGACGGTCCGAATCGTCGAGCAGTAGATGATCACCGAGCCCTGCACCTTGCGAATCAGCCGCAGCAGCCGCTTAACCTGCGCTTTTTCGTCAGAGGTTTCACGAACTTCAAAGTGCAGCGACGGACGATCGAAGCCAGTGTGGGTCCGCTCGGGATCGCGCAGTCCAAGCTGCGAGATGATGTCGTCCGCCACTTCCGGTGTTGCCGTCGCCGTCAGCGCACAGATCGGCGGTCGTCCAAGCTGCTCTGCCGCGCGATCCAAAAACAGATACGACGGACGGAAGTCGTGACCCCACTCTGACACGCAGTGCGCTTCGTCCACCACGAACAAGCTGACCTTCTGACCGCCCAGCTCTTCGAGCAAGCTGCCCGAGGCCGCTCGCTCTGGCGTAACGTAGATGATCTTGCGCTTGCCGTCTTCGATGTCGTCGAGCGTCTTGTTTTCTTCTTTGGTCGTCAGCGTCGAGTCCAGCCGCGCCGCAACCACGCCGGTCCGTCGCAGCTTCTGCTCTTGATCGCGCATCAGCGCAAGCAACGGCGACACCACGACCGTCACACCTGGCAGCTCGAACGCCGTCAGCTGATAGATGAGCGACTTGCCTGCGCCCGTCGGCATGATGCCCAGAACATCGCGACCTTCGACGAGCGCTCGGATCGCTGTTTCCTGTCCCGGACGGAAACCCGACAGCCCAAACTGGCGCTGAAGCCGACGAATGATTCGCCGCATGACCGGGTTTTTCTCTTCTTCGATCGCGGGCAGCTCAACTGGCGGACTCTTCGGTGCGGGCCCCTGCGCTTCTTTGCCTTTGAGCTTTTGCTTCTGCTTGCTTTTATCAACCGCCGCTTCGGTTCCGCGCAGCGCTGGGCTTCGATCGTCTGGCGTGGACCAGAACTGCCGAGCCACCTCGGTGATGAGCGCCGTCAGCTTCGCATCGCTACTGTCCGCTGGCAACAGACCGAAGTCCACGCGCAGCTCGTCGGGAATCTGCGCAGGAATCCGCCACCACGGCGCTTCTTCCGTCATCACCACCGGCGGAGTTGCTCCCGATGGGGTCAGGGAAGCCGAATCGGGCCATGAGACTGGCTCGACGACTTCGGCAGGCTCCGCACTAGCAGGCGCGACATCGAGTGCGGACCAAAACGCCGCAAACGCATCTACAGAAAGTGATTCGGGACGAGCAACCGCACGCCCGGGACCCCAGAAAGGGTCCACGGACCGATCATCGCTCGACGAAACCGAAGGGTCGGTTGGTTCTTGCATGGTTCCTTAGAAGCCGCCGCGAGGACGCACACACAGCGACCAGTCGCCCGGCACAGCAACGGCATCCCAGGCGCGGTGGACGTTCTGCCACTCGGTTCCGCAGCGACCATAGAGCAGCTCTGCCGCCTTGGCCGTCGCGTAACGAGCATCCTGGAACTGCGTCTTCGTTGTAAAGAGCTGGGTGTTTGCCAAGTGGAAGATGCGCGCGGCCTTTTCGATGCCGATGGCCTTGACCTCGGTGGTGGTCTTTGCGCGCGGGTGCTTGCCGCCAGCCGACAGCAAGTAGAACGCCAGGTTGCCGATGCCGGAGTTGGTATGAACGCCGCCATTGTCACCCGAGCCGGGCATGTTGCGCTCTGGGTAGTAGTCCTTGCTCATGCCGTCCTTGGTTGGCTCGTTCATCAGACGCAGCGCACCGAGCGAACCGAACAAAAGCCCCGCCACGTCTTCGCCGATCTTCCAAGTGTTGGCCGATACGGTCCAGGTCGCTGGGTTGCCGCTGGAGCTGCCCCCGGAGTTTACCCACACCTCGGAAGCCGCCCCCATGATATCGGACATCGCTTCGTTGAGCGCGCCCGGCTCGTCCAAGTATTCGAGATTCGAGGTGATCGAGGTCACAGCGTGGGTCATCTCGTGCGCGGCCACGTCGTATCCCAAGGTCAGATCCTTGAGCGTCAGACCGAACAGCCCGCCGTCGCCGTACACCATTTGGTTAAACGGATCGGGAATCCAGGCTGCGTTTTCACCGCTGCAGCCCATGCCGGTATCGAAGGTGGCGTGGATGCTCGACATCAGCAGCCCGCCTTTGCCATCGTACGAGTCGCGGCCAAACAGCTTATTATAGAACCAGTAGACGTTGCCGCTGTGCTGGTAAGCGCGCGTACCCGCAGCGTCGGTGGTGGTGCCACCTTCTTTGGTGAGCAGCGTGCCCGGAAGCTCCGAGCCATCCTTGAGGCAGACCTTCTTCAGGTCGTAAATCTCGCGGTTGAGCGCGGTGTAGACCAGCGAGTGTTCGGCAAATACCTGACCGTCCACTGCGCTGACGTACATCTTCACAAACTGACGACCTTTGGCCGACCGATAATCGACGCGCGCGTCGTACACCAGCTTCGGGTTGCCCGCGCGATCGATGTACACCGACAGGACCGGCTCTGTCACTGCGCGACCCGGCCCACGCGATTGAAGCGCCTTGGTGATCGCTTCTGCACTTGACAACACAGCCGTCTCCGTCAGCGTCAGCTCGGGCTCAAGGTGTCCGAGCACGCCTTCGACCAAGCCATCTTTGCCCAGCTGAACCACCACCTGACGACCCACAACTGGCATCCCGGCGTGCTGCTGCTGGAGCTTGATGTAGCGGTTGCCTTGCTCATCGCTGCCGTCCGACACAAGGCTCAGCGTCGAATCTTTCGCCAGTCGATAGCTGGCAGCCAGCGAGCCTTTGGTCAGCAGCGTCACCGCATCCGCAGCCGAGCTGATGCGACCCGAAGAGGCCATCTCACCCGAGAGAAAGCTGGGTGTGCCATCTGCGTGAACCTGCGCTTCGCCAAAGCCAAGCGGCGCATACGATCCACCTTGGTTGTGGATCCAAGTCTCTTCCGGTTGACCACACCCAGCGGCAACAAGCGACAGCGTGGTAAGCGCCAGCAGCGTGCCAGCCAACGAACCACGACGCACCGAGCGAGCGGTGATCGGCTCCGACACAGAAACCGACGCGACGGAAGCAAAAGACGAACGACGCTGAGTCATAAGACACTCCTTTACGGTGAAGGCAAGTAAGCGGAGAAAGCGCTTGCATCAGCCCATGGCGCAGGCCGAGTTCGCAGCAAGCCTATCCAAACCGCTGCCTGAAAAAAGAGAGATTTCGCACGCTTATGTAAGCCAAAGCCGCGCAAGTTGCTGCTTTTTTGTGCACCGAGCGCGTCATCCAGCGCGTCATGTATCCCGCCACGCATGACGAGGAAACGACTTCTTTCCGAAGATGTCCCTGTGTTAAGCTGATCGGACCTAAGTCTGCTTTCGACCTAGCCGACGAGACTTTAGACAGGAGACCCAGCATGAGCGCGAAGACGTGGGCACTTGCCCTTGCTTTGGCCGCAAGCGGTGCGTTTACACCGCTCGCAGTGGCCAGCGACCACGCGGACGGATCGAATACGGTGACACCGCCGCTCAACAACACCGCCCGTGACATCGCCGACTTGTATTCGTGGATGGGCGTCGATGAAGTCAACAACTCGCCGCGCGTGTTCATGGTGATGACCGTTCAGCCGAATGCTCCGAAGGCGACCTCGGCATTCGACAAAGACACGCTCTACACCTTCCACACCATCGCCAAGGGCACCCTGTCGGAAAAGAGCGACGGAATTCCCGAGCTTTCCATCGTCTGTGCATTCAACGACGCAACGCCCATCGGCACGCAGACCTTTGAGTGCTGGGGCGGCGACGACGAGTACGTCAAAGGCACCACCTCGACGACGACGACCAAGGGATCGATCTTGAGCCGCACCGGCAAGCTGCGCGTGTGGACCGGCATCGCCAACGATCCTGCGTTCTTTAACAAGACCGCGTTCAACTCGACCGTCACGACGATCAAGGCCGGTATCAACGGCTGGAATCGCGACACGGCGCAGTGTGCGACCTCGGGCGTTGGCTTTAATGCAACCACGTTGCGAGCCGGACTCGCCACCGGCAACAGCGATGCGTTTACCAAACAGAACGTGCTCGCGATTGTTGTCTCGGTGGACCGCGCCTACCTGACTTCAAACAACTCGAAGTCTCTGGTCGGCGTGTGGGCAAGCACCAAGAAGCGGATTCCCAAGTGAGGCCAGCCATGACGAAGAACATCCTTGTTTCCGTGATGCTGCTCGCTGGCGTTTCCAGCAGCGGCTGTGACAAAACCGGCCTCAACTTCGAGGCTGTTCCCTTTGAAGTGTTCGACCTCGGCGGAGTAGACAGCGGCAGCACCTTCATTCCAGGTCGTCCGCTGGCCGATTCGATCCAGTACGATCGCGTCGGTCGTCCTCTCGTCAGCACCATGCTGGTCAATCCGTTTGGTCTGGCCAAGGACGTCAAGTATCCCGACGAGACCAAGGACATCTACAACGGCGCTGTACCGATGAGAGGCTGGACGCCGTACTCGAACCAGCCGTACATCCAGAGCAACCTCGGCGTGTGGGACAGCCTCGATGCAACCTGCGGCAACCAAGCGGGCGCAGATGCCGCAGTGTCGCAGACCCGATACGCCAAGCTCGGCGATCTGTTCACCGACGATCGACTCTGGGTTGATACCAGCAAGAGCGCCTGCGTCAGATACATGGCCGTTGAGCTGAAGTTCCTCAACGTACCGACGGTAGATGACTGCGGTGGACGATCTCCGGCGATTGATGCCGTCGATCAGACCTACAGCTTGCTGGTAGGTGGCACTGCAACCGTTTCCGACGGTGTTGGCCAAGATCCAGACGGCGTTCCTTCGACCAGCACCTTCCCGTTCCTCAGGGACGCGCAGTAATCCCCACTTCACCGTCGATTCGTACCGCTGGCTCTTCACGCGGAGCCAGACGAATCGTCCGTCGCGATCCTTGTCGCTGAAGCTGCACTTTGTTTGAAGTCACCAGCGTCGCCAGGTTCTTTTCCGTCAGCGTGATGCCCTCGATCGCAAACGGAATGACCAGCCGACAGCCTCGATAATCCGAGCAGCCCCACGCACTTCGACCCCAGATCATTGGCACCAACTGACAGCGAGGACAAAGAAGCGCTGGCTCGACGCGCGAACCGGGCGCTGGACGATCTGGCTGCGATCGCATCCGCTTTGGCTTGGTCGCTTGTCTCGACGCGCGGCTTCTTTCCCCCGTTTGTACCGACGGTCGCTTTGCAGACGATTCACGAGGTTCCGTGCGCTGTTCAGATCGCTGGGTTCGACCTCGACGAACCGAGCCTGATCGTCGCGAAGAAACAGACTCCCGAGCAGACGGCGTCCGCACCGTGTCCACCGCGATCGCCGCCGGAACCGGCGCGGCACGGACCTTGGAAATCAGCTGTTCCACATACGCGACGATGCTGGCCATAAACTCGGGCGTAGAGTCTTCCCCGCGCGCCATCCGATTCAGTCGAGCTTCCCACTGTCCAGTCAGCTCTGCCGACGCCAAGCTCGACTCCGGCAGCTTGTCGATCAAGTCCATACCAAGCGCCGTCGGCCAGAGTTGCTTGCCACGACGCTCGACGTAGCGACGAGCGATCAAGGTCTCGATCACCGCTGCGCGCGTCGCCGGAGTTCCCAAGCCCGCGTCCTTCATCGCACGTCTCAGCGCTTCGTCGCTCAGTTGCTTTCCGGCGCTCTCCATCGCGGACAACAGCGACGCATCACTATATCGAGGCGGAGGCCGCGTCTGCTTCGCCAGCACCGAAAATGTTCCCAACAGACGATCGCCTTTTTGCAGACGAGGCAGCGGTTGACTGCGCAGTGCATCGTCATCGTCTGTGCCCTCTACATCGTCGCCACTTGGCCAGCGCTTTCCGTCTGACTCTCCGGAAAATCCAGCGACTTCTTGCCAGCCAGCGACGATACGCTGCTTGCCTTGAGCCACATACCGATCGGGAGGCGCTGGAAGGACCGAAAGTCGTCCGTCGGAATCCACAGCTGGTTCGACGCTGGCACCACTTCCTTGCGCATCAACCCGCACCATCACCGTCGTCTGAGCAAACTCTGCGTCGGGATAGAACACCCCCAAAAAGCGTCGCACCACCAAGTCATGCAGCTTGCGCTGATCGGTGCTCAGCGCTGCCAGTCGAGCATCCGTCAGCGTCGTCGTCGTCGGAATGATCGCGTGATGATCCGTGACTCGCTGATCTTGAAACACCCGACGCGGTGGCGAGACATCACCCAGTCGATTGGCAAAGCTCGCGTACGCTTTCGCAGTTCCCACCGCCGCAAACAGCTTCGGCAACAGCGAGATCACGTCGCGACCCAAGTAGCGTGAATCCGTCCGAGGATAGCTGATCAGTTTGTGCTCTTCATACAGTCGCTGCGCCTCGCTGAGCGTGTGCTGTGCCGACCAGCCAAACCGACGGTTACAGGTCCGCTGGAGCGATGTCAGATCAAACAGCAGCGGCGGCGGCTCCTTCAGCTTCTTTTCTTCGACGGAATCGACCACGATCGGCGCAGGCTCATCGCGCGCAAGCAGCGTATCCGCCAGCGTGCGCTTAGCCAGTCGCCGATGCTTTCCGTGCTGCCACAGCGCCGAAAACACCAGTGCGGATTCACTGTTTGCGACGGGCCGAAGCTGCGCTTCCACTTCAAAGTAGTCACATGGCGTAAAAGATCGGATCTGATGCTCGCGCTGCGTCAGGATTCCCAGCGTCGGAGTCTGCACGCGTCCAAGCGAACACAGCACGCTCTGCTCTCCTCGTCGCCACACCGTCACAGCGCGTGTCGCATTCATTCCCACCAGCCAGTCCGCTTCCGAACGACAGCGCGCCGCCCGAGCCAGATCGTCAAACGCGCGTCCCGGCTGAAGCTGCGCCATTCCCTGCGAGATCGCTTGCTCTGTCAGCGACGAAATCCACAAACGCTCGATCGGCAGACGACAGCCCGAAAGCTCGTAACACAGACGGAAAATCAGCTCACCTTCGCGCCCTGCATCGCAAGCGTTGACCACCGCAGAAAACGAGCGATCGGAAAGCAGCGCTCGAACCACCTTCCACTGCTTCCAAGACGTGCGAATGGGACGCAGCTTGAACGGCTTCGGCAGCATCGGCAGACGATCCAGTCGCCACGGCTTCCACGCTGCATCGTATTCGTGCGGCTCACACAGCTCCACCAAGTGGCCGATGCACCAGGTAATCACATAGCGATCGCTGGTCAGCGCACCGTCGCTGCGACCTGATACACCCAAGACCTTGGCCAGATCTCGTGCGACCTGCGGCTTTTCCGCCAAGATGAGCTTGCGCGTCGCCATGTTCGCTCTCCTCGCGTCCTGCATGAGCCGCAAACCGTAGCAGCATCTACGCCGGTTCGCCAAAGAAGGAGCGCCCCCAAGCAAGCGAAGTTTCTTGACACTACTTTGAGGGAAACACTAAAGATACCGACAGCTTTTGCAAAGAAGTGTTTGGAGGATCCCTTGGCAAACGTCCAGTCAGCAGAAAAACGCAACCGTCAGCGCATCAAGCGCCGCGCCCGCAATTTGCAGCACCTCGTACCGATGCGCACCCGAGTCAAGCGTGCGCGCACCACCCTGGCCAGCGGCAAAGCCAGCACCGAAGAGCTTCAGGAAACCGTGCTCGCGGCCCTGCGTCAGCTCGCTCGCGCCGCCGCAAAGGGTGTCATTCACAAGCGGACTGCGTCTCGTAAGATCTCGCGACTGACGCTGGCGCTGAACAAAGCAGCGGTTGATCGCAAGTCCGGCTCCTCGGCGACCCCGAAGAAGGCTGTGAAGCACAAGGCTCCAGCCAAAGCCGCCGATACGAAAGCTCCCGCCAAGGCCGAAGCCAAAGCGCCGGTGAAAGCCGAGACGAAGGCTCCCGCCAAGGCTGCCGAAGTCAAAGCGCCAGCCAAAGTCGAAGCCAAAGCGCCAGCCAAGAAGGCTGACGACAAGGCCGCCCCGAAGGCCGCTCGTCCGAAGAAGGCCTAGTCCGCTACGCGACGGAAATCGTCCGTCGCTCCCGTCCCTGACTCTCCCTCATTCAATCCGTTACAACTCGAGACAGCACCGAGCGTATTGCTTACGGCTCGATGTGTAGTTCCTTGCGCGACTCTTCTGGCTGCCCGGCCACAGGCTGCGTTCCCGTCGGAAGACTACCAAGCTGACCGCTCGTGAGTCGCAAGTACACACCGTACAGCGTATCGAGCCCAGGATGCGCACGCTTTGCCACAATGTCGTGAACCACGGAAACCAGCTCTCGATTGAGCGGCGTCGGGACACCGTGCTGCGCGCCACGACGAACAATCTCCCCGTTGAGCCAGTCGATTTCCGGCTTACGACCACGCTCAATCGCAACCGCCATCGAGCTGCGCATCCGTCGAAACTTGAGCCCAATCGCCAGCAAGATCGAGTGCTTGAGCAGCAGCGGCAGCGAGCCCACCGATCGCTGCTTGTCATCGTCAGACAGCGCCAGCTTCGCAATGTCAATCGTGCCCGCCACTTTCGTCAGACGAATGCTTTCGCACTCTGCGACGGCGCATAGCTCACGCCAGACTTCGAGCACAATCCGACGCACAAATCGATGCGACAGCAGATGACCCAGCGTATCGCCTCCAATCGCCCCGAGCGTGCTCGTCGCACAGTTGATCGCCAGCTTGCTCCAGCGCACGCCTTGTAGATTTTCGACCACCTTGGTTGGAATGCCGCGCCCGAGCAGCTCCGCAACCTGCGTCAGCTCTGTGTCTTTTTCGTACGCAACCAAGCGACCGAGCTGCAAGCCTCCCGACGAGGTTCGCTGCGAAAAGCCCGGCTCCAGCAGCGTTGCGCCGAAGCCAACCACACAGCCCATCACCGAGCGATTTCCGACCACCTTCGCCGCGTGGGATTCCGGCAGACCGTTTTGCATACAGACAATCGGCGCCGACGGAGAAAGCAGCGGCTGGACTTCCAAAAGCACATCCGTCAGCGTCGTCAGCTTCGTCGCAACCAAGCAGACATCGTAGCGACCGTGGCTGAACAAGTCTCCGGCCTTCACTGCCGTCTGAGCCAAGCGCTGCGACCAGTCTTTTCCATCGAGATCGCGAACCCGAACGCCATGCGTCGCGATCGCTCGGCTGATCTCTGGATTCCCCGTCACAACCGTGACATCACAGCCTGCCCGCGCCAGCTGCGCCGCCGTAATCCCACCGATCCCACCGCAGCCCACAAGGAGCACCTTCGGTTCGCTTGCCATCGCGTTTTGCCTCTTTTCCGTCGGAGTGAGCGGCTCTAGTGTGCCTCAGCCTACACGGCATTTCAAGCGCATCTCCGACGAGAAAACGCACACAAATTGGCCGAACAATCAGGCCAACCTGAAAAAAGCTTGTCCTTGTCGAGCCCTAGACGGTGCTCTCAGCATGCGCTATGGTGCCCGCCATGCACGAGAAGCCCTTGTTTTCCACGTCGGCAGCCTTTTACGACGTGGACGGTACGCTGATTAAGACCAACATCGTCAACTCGTTTGCGTACTACGCGCTGAATCAGCCCACACCGCTGCGCTCGGCGCTTAAGGGTCTTCAAACAGCAGCGTCGATTCCGTTCTTCGTCGTCGCGGACAAGGTATCGCGGAAGCTCTTTAACGAGTTTTTCTATCGCTACTACGCCGGTCAGCCCGAAGATCGTCTGATTGTTCTCGCTGAAGATCTCTTTGAAGAAGTCATCCGCCCGAGCATCTTCCCCGGCGCGCCCGACCTGATCGAAGAGTCCCGTCGCGCAGGCGTTCGTCAAGTGCTTGTCTCGGGAGGGCTCGACTTCACCGTCTGGCCGCTTGCGCGTTACCTCGGCATCCCCAAGACCGATGTCATCGCCAACCGACTGGAGTTCAGCAAAGGCTACGCAACAGGTCAGCTCTGTCCTCCATTCGTCGGAGGAGCAACGAAAGCACCGCTGATGCGCGACTTCGCAGCCCGTCACGGCATCGACATGGGCAAGTCGTGGGCGTACTCGGACAGCTATTCTGACTATCCAATGCTTGCCGCAGTGGGCCGACCGACGGTGGTAAATCCAGATCTGCGCCTTCGACTCGTCGCACGTTCCTACGACTGGCCGATCATCGATCTTCGCTAAATTACCTTGCCTAACCGACGCTGAGCCGAGCCAACTTCTCGACTCTCAGCGCCGTGGCTACGCTCTACACCACAACTTGCAAACGGCGACGGAAGTCGTGGCTAAGATCCGAGTTTGCACCAAGCAGACCGAAGATCGCAGCCATCGCTTTGCGCGCACCGTCGTCTCGAAAGCGGCGATCGCGCGCCACGATTGCAAGCAGGCTCTCCAGCGCGGACGCAAAGTCTCCCCGTCGAGCCTGCGCCGCAGCCAGCACATAGCGAGCTGCCGAGTCTCGATCGTTTTCGTGTAGTCGCTGCACCGCCTGCTGCTCGCCACCCTCGTCATCGGATGCAGCCATGAACTCGATCACCGTCAGTAGCTCTTCGGCGCGATCCGACTGCACACTGCGAGGATCCACCTGCGCCAGCAGCCCACGCACCACCGACAGATCTGCACCGCCGATGAGAAGCTGCGATTCTGCCAAGAGCAGCCGCGCCCGACTCGCCACTTCCACCGGCAGCGCCGTCGCAAGAAGCTGCTGGAGCTGTTCCGCTGCTTCCTTCGGCATCCCGTCGGCAAGCAGCTTGGCTGCGTCGCTGACTTCACGATCCCCTTCGATCGGAATGAGCTGCTTGATGAACTGCTCAATGAAGCGTCCGTCGCGAGCCCCGACAAACTCCGACACAACCTTGCCTTTGAAATAGGCCTTCACGGCGGGAATGCCCGAGATCCGATGGCGCGCTGCCAGCTCTTGTTGCTCATCGGTGTTGACCTTGGCCAGCAGGACTTTGCCAGCCTGTGCTTCGACGATCTTTTCCAAAATCGGCGTCAGCATCCGACAGGGCCCACACCAGGCCGCCCAAAAATCGACCAAAATTGGCACAGTGTTCGAGCGGGTCAGCACCGCTTCTTCAAAGCTGTCGGTCGTGGCTTCAAACACAAACGGCGAAGAGGTTTCCATGCCGCGCCTTGTATCACAAGCCGCACAAAACCGCTTCCTAACGCGTCAGAAGCGTCGATACGGCATGACCGCTGGGGTCCAAGCCTGCCAAGACAAACGACGATTCTGGGCCGTTTAGCGCATCTCCCAGCGCCCACAGTCCAGCCACTGCCCCAGGAGGTGTCGAAACGGCACAAACTCGCCGGTTTTGCAGCGAACTGGCTCCGATCTGGGCAGATTCTTCATCACATACCACCACAGCATCGCCGGACGCACGCAAGCTGGCCAGTGCTTCTTGTAGCGCATCGGCGGCGTGTCCTGCGTAAAACGATTCGGCCATGCCAGCGACGGACGCCAGCGAAGAACCAGAATCATCAGACGAAATCCACAGGGCAACCGCTGCGTCTTCGAGAGGCACACGAGAGAACGCTGGACGAGAAACCTCGACGGCAACAACCAAACAAGCTGCGGCTTGCTGCGCGCGAAGAAACAGCAGCGACTCTGACAGCGCGCACAGTCCCGACGTTGAGCCCATCGTCACCGTCAGCCCGGGACCACGCAGGCGATATAGAATCGATAGCTCTCCGTTTGGCGACGAAGGCAACGTCGAAGCAAACAAGCGCGGGCTCGGCTGACCGTTCAAAAACGAATGATAGTATTCCTCGTCGGTACGGTGACAGCCCAGCATCGATCCGAGCACAACCGCAACTTCATCTGACGAAACATCCCTGAGCAGCGACGGATACTGCGCAAACAGATTGGCGACGGCAACGACGGACAGCCCACACAGCCGATCCATCCGCACAAGCGGTGCGCGCAGCTCAAGCTGACACGCTTCGGGCAGCTGATCGAGCAGCGATTCCGACGACGAGACGCGAACTCGCGCATAGCCACGCAGCTTCATCGGGAACGATCTCCGGCTTCGTCGCTTGCAGCCAGAACCACCGACGCATTTTCACCGCCAAAGCCTGATGTTGTCGAAAGCACATGGCGAACCGGATGACTCCGAGGAGCGCCCATCACCAAGTCAAGCGCAAAGGAAGGATCCGGCTGTTCCAGTCCGACCGTCGCTGGGATCTGATGAGAACGAATCACATGCGTCGCCATCACAGCCTCCAGCACGCCCGCTGCACCGAGCGTATGACCGACGGAGCCTTTGATGGAGTTTACCGGCACGCGGTCACAGCGATCTCCGAAGAGCAGCTTGATCGCTCGCGCTTCCATCTGGTCATTAAACGGCGTTCCCGTCCCATGACTCGACACAAAGTCGATCGCATCAATCGGAAGCTGCGCGTCGGAAAGCGCTCGCTGCATCGCCAGCAGAGCGCCACGTCCTTGCGGGTCCGGTGCGGTCATGTGATGCGCGTCTTGTGACAGCCCTGCTCCGACGAGTCGAGCCAAAATATGCTGGCCTCGCGAGCGCGCCAAGCGATCTGACTCGAGCACAACGCAAGCTGCCGCTTCGCCCAAGTTGACGCCGCTGCGACGCAGATCAAAGGGACGACAGATGTCAGGACTCTGCGCACGCAGCAGACGGAAACCGCTCACCACAAAGGGCTGAAGCACATCGACGCCACCGCACAAGACCACGTCGCACAGATCGTTTCGCAGCCAGTTCAGCGACAGTCCAAGCGCGCTGTTGCTGGAACAGCATGCCGTCGAGATCACACGAACTCGCGACGCTTGAAGCTCACGCGCGAGCCGCTCAGCGGGCAGCGCACAGCCAAACTCAATCGGCGAAACGGGTGACGAGGGATCTTTGTGCAGCGCAGCCAGCGCAGCCAGCCAAGGCGCTTTTTCACCCAGCGTCGTCGCGATACAAACTCCAATTCGCAGCGACGCACGCGAAGCTTTGTCCAACAAGCCAGCCTGAGCAAGCGCTTCGTGTGCAGCATGACGCAGAAACTCCGTCGCCCGAGGACGAGCCGAGAGAAGCTGCTGTCCATCGTGGTTGTCTTCGCCAGGCAAAGAAACAGCGACGAGCGGACCTACATCAAGCGGCGTTCCAGCCAGCGCAGGCAGACACTTCGCAGCGGACCGTCCGGCCAGTAGTCCAGCAAACAATGCCGACGAGGTTTGGCCCAGTCCCGTCAGTGCGCCCAGCCCCGTAATCGCGACTCCAGACATCATCTCTCCGTCGCCGGTTCCGAGGTCGGATGCGAAGCCATCGGTGCCAGCGCTGGCGTCGGTGCAGGCTGAGCGAAGAAGTCAAAAAACTGATACCACTGCGTCGGATAGCGACGGACGATCTGCTCGTACACTGCTACCAGCTTTTCGATGGCTTGCAAGATGTCAGCGTCTCGATCGCGCGTGTTTGCGACGAAGATCGCCGGGCCGACATGATGAATCAGCTTCGGTCTTTTGCCACTTTCGTCGATCGCAAAGAAGCTTGGAATCAGCGGAGCATCCGTCACCCGAGCCAGCAGCGCCGGGCCGATCGGAAAGCGAACGGGCTGACCGCACATCTGAACCGTCACGGAAGCGTCGCCCAGCACTCGATCAATCTGCATTCCGACGAGCGACTTTTCACGCAGCGCTTTGGCAATCGACAGTGCAGAAAACGGCGATCCCGTCGTGTAGATGATGCGGAAACGCTCTCGGAAGCGCTGTTCCCACTGCTGCACAAGCGGGTTGGGCTCCTCAGCGCGAGCCATGTAAAACGTCGGAAGCTCTCGCCATTCCGCCAGAAACGGACCGACTTGCCACATGCCCAGGTGTCCCGTCGCCATGATGCCGCCGCGTTCGCGAATCAGCTGGACCAGTTCAGGACTGCGACCGACGGACTCCACATCCATCGACAAAGGTCGGCCTAAATGAATCTTGTAACTGTCGGTCAGCATCTGCGCGTAGTTGCGAAACAACGCGAGACACCGACGGTGCGTTTCCCAAAATCCAGCCGGTCCGAGCACCGTTGCCAGGTTGTTTTGCACGGCCTGTCGGGCTTTCCGAATCAGAAAATAGAAAATTCCTCCCCATAGCGGCATCGTCAGCCGCTGGAGCCACGTCGGGATGTGCTTGATGCCGCCCAGCATGAGCCGTCGATAAAACGGCCCTTCATAGCGGTGCTGAAGCGACAGTGCTGTCGAGGACGGAGCATTCGACATCGTTAGTAGCAGCGGCCAATCCTTTCGTAGCCGCTGATTGCTCGGCACGTTCCGAGTCCGCTTGCGCACAGGACTTCGGATCCACCGTCGGGAGGAGTACCGCCATCAGGCGGCGTTGGTAAGGTGCAGTAAGGACGACACGTCGCGTCGCGTCCACTGCCGGTCACGCAGGCAAAGCCGCTTTGACACTGATACGATCGCTCACACGGGCTGTCTAAGTCTCCCGTCGCGCTTCCGTAGCGCTGTTTCGGCCAGCAGACGGTGCCTGTACTCTTGTCGTCGCCCAGTACGTAGCATGACAGCGACGAGCCATCTTTGGCTTTGCCACAGCCAGTCTGCGGGAACACCGGCTCGCACTTGTCAGGACGAGAGCAGAAGCCGATTCCGCTGACTTGCGACGGAAGAACGCACAGCTCAGACTTGCCGCAGTTGCCGTGTGTTCGCTGCGCGCACAACCTCTTGCAGCGCATCGTTCCGTCCGCAGTACCGACGCAGTCCAGTCCTTTGGCACACGATGCGTAACGCCGAGGAGGATCCGTCGCAGGATTTGCAGCCTTCGCAAAGACACACTCAGCATCTTCTTTGAGCGTTGCGCCTTCGTCGGGCACACACTGCGTAATGGCACCTTCCCCAATTGCTGTACCGACGAGAACGATCGCACAGTGCAGGCCGCTCGCACAGCGCACATCCGAATAGACCGTACCGTCCGGCGTGCAGTCTTCAAACAAGCCCGCCGTCGTGATGGCAACCCCCAAATCACTGACAGAGGGAGGCAGAGCAGCATCCGTCGGATCGGACTGCTCGGTCTGCGACGGACAAGCCAACAGGAGCAGCGAACCAAACAGCAGCGCAGGCAGCGCGGACCATCGGACAAATGGTTGTTTCTTCGTATCCACGACTAGCCAATCCTTGGAACGCACATGTTGGCAACGCAGCGAAACTCACCAGGGCATTCACCGTCGCTGGCGCAGACTACGTCCGTGGTCCAAATCGCTGAGTGATTGCCCGTGTTCGGTTCCTGGAACGGCAACCAAATCGGGTGAAAGCTCGGATCCTGTCCGGCACCCGCTCGGGCTTTGTCGAGATCCAGTCCAAACATCATGAGCTGCGGCTGACTTCCGCCGGAAAACCCGTACCGATAGCGCGCTGAATACACGATGAACGCGTAGCGATTGTTCTGCAAAAACGGCGCAAACTTCGGCCAGTTGTTGCTGCTGTTTGGCTGGTGCGTCCCGGCGAGAAGCTCGATCGGAGCCCCGGAAGCGACTGGCTGTCCGGCATCGTCAATGGCCTTCACCAAGCGCAGTCTCGTCTGCGTTGCGTTGTACTGTTGGCAGCTTCCCGAGCAGGTCTGCGAGTTGAACACCAGCCACTTGCTATCGGGCGACCAGCTGGGCCAGAAGTGGACCTCGCTGCCGATCTGGGCAGACACGACGGTGGTTGCAGGACCAAACGATCCGCCGTTGTACGGCATCACGACGATGTCACCGCTATCGACCAGCTCGAAGTCATACGACGAGTTCCGCGTGTATCGGACAAACGCAATCCATTTGTTGTCGGGAGACCACTCAGGCATTGCGCCGAGTCCGAGTCCACCGATCTGCGACGGCTGAACCGTTTCCAGCACAGCTCCCGTCGAGGAGTCACGGACCTTTAGCGATCCACTCCAGTTGGCAATGAACTTGTCTCCCGTCGAGTTAAACCACGCAAAGTTCCACGCAATGCTCCGATTCAGTGGAAATGCGCGCATCTTCGGCATGATGCCGTCAACAACCGTCGAACCGGTTGAGGTCTGTCCCGAGCCAAACTCGACGGCGACCTTCTTGCCATCTCGCGAGACAGCATGGCAGCCTGCGCAGCCTGTCTCATCGCCGTTGGTGATGAAGTCCACCGGCTTGCTCGCCCCGAGAGGAACTCGCTTGATGCCGCGAATCGTCGGCGAAAAGTAATACAAGCCGCCTTTGATATCGTCGGGTGCGAAGCGAATCACGACGGGCGAAGATGTCCCAATCGGGGTGCCTCGTCCCGTCGAGCCAGCGACTGTCATCGTCACTTCTTGATCTTGCGACGAGTGACCGACGGCGCTCCACAGCTTGTCGTCAATGCGATAGGTACACTGTCCCGACGAGCAAACGCTGGACCCAACGTAGAATGATCGCTCGTAGGTAGATCCAGCGACCGTGACGCGAAACACCGACTGACCGGATCCTGCACGCCACTGGATCGCCAGTTGCAGCACGTTGGCTGCCATCATCGTCTGATCGAATGGATACACCAGCGTCGGAGCAGCACCACCATCACCTCCGCTGAAGTAGTCCTTCGCATCAACCGGCGCAGACGAGTCCACTTCGTCGGGAGCGACCAGCTTGATCAGGATCGGGACGGAGCCCGTCGAGCCACGCAAGCTGGCATAGACCTTGTAAGATCCGCCCTTGGTGAGCGTCGGAGGAATCGTGAGCCGCCCCTTGCTGATCAACCCCACGCTGCTATCGGAAATCGTCCAGCTCGCCTGGCTGGTCACGTCGCCCAGCTTGCTCGATAGTGCGCGAAACGCCACCGTCTGAGCCAGACCGTTGATCGTGACCGTCGTATTTCCCGGTGTAACAGTCAGTGTCCCGACGGGCTTTTCTTCTGACTCGCGCCCATCAGAGTCATCCACGATGTCATCGACGGACTCGCGCCCCGGCATACACCCAATTCCCTGACTCAGCAGGCCCAGACCAACCACAACGAGTCCGCGACGGAGCAAGGGAGCGAGCGCAAAGAAAACCGGCATGGCCACCTCCTGTTTGGAGGATCCAGCGTAGCGAGATTGAAGGATCGAGACAATAAACTCTCAATCCTTCCAGACGATTCCGTGTGGGTTACTTGCGCTTGACGGCCTTATCGGCCTTGGGAGCGGTGGCAGGAGACGACTTTTTGGCCGATTTTTTGTCGGCTTCAGACGCTTTTTTGTCAGCGGCAGCGGGCTTTGTGGTCGCTGGCGCAGCCTTGGCTTTCGCCGTCGGCTTGCTGTCTGTCGCTTTTTTGGCTGCTGCGGCTTTGCCCGCTTTGGCGTCCGTCTGCTTGACAGGCTCAGCGGCAGGCTCCGCTTTCCCCTTCTTCGCCGGAGCCGCTTTGACCTCTGGCTCAGCAGCCTTCACAGGCTTTGCGGGAGACTTCTTGCTCGGCTTTTCCGCCACAGGCTCTTCGCTGACAGCCGCTTTCGTCGCGGCCTTGTCTTTTTTGCCTGCGCTCTTGTCTACCGCCGGAGCCTCTTCCGCCTTGGCAGCCTTCGTCGCTTTGCCGCTTGGAGCCGCTGGTTCCGCCTTGCCCTTCTTTTTGTCAGGGGGTGCCGCGACAACCGCTTCTTCTTTGGCTTTTTTGCCAGGCTTGGCTACGGAAGCGGACTTATCCACCGTCGCCTTGTCCGCTTTGCTCGCTGCGGAATCGGCCTTCTTCGACTTGGCTGCTCCGTCGCTGTCTTTGCTCGGCTTGGACTTGCTGCTCTTGGCATCAGACGAATCACTCGACTTCGCAGCCGGAGCCTTCACTGCGTCATCTGCATCGTCAGCCTTGGATCCACTCTTTTTACCCGGAGGACGTCCGACGCGACGCTTGCCATCGGCAGAGCCTTTGCCTTTCGCCGCAGGCCGCTCATCCGAATCGGCATCGAAGTCGAGGCTGTCTTCGTCGCTGTCATCATCGACAAACACTTTGCTCGCAGCCCGAGGACGACCGCTCGCCGATTCCGCCGACTTGCCCTTTTTACCGCGGCCACGACCAGCTGACGACTCTTCGTCGAGATCGCCCGAGATGCTGTCCTCGTCCTCTTCGTCTTCCAGCGCAGCCAGTTCGCGCGCCGACAGCTTGGTGGTCTTGCCCATCCCTGGTGACTTCGAGGGAGGCAGTCCCGGCAGCTCGTCAGGAAGCTCGTCTCCCAACATATCTGGCAGGTCCAGATCGTCGAGATCGGCTTCGTGCGCCTTGGCCAGTCGGGCCGCTTCGCGCGCCGCAGCCTTCGCTTCACGCGCTTCTTTCGCTTTGGCTTTTCCGTCTGCGCGCGCTCGCGCTTCGGCTTCCTGACGCTGGCGCTGCACCACATGAAGCGGCAACAGTCGCCGATTGTGGATGAGGATTCGCTTGTCGTTTTGGAAGGTCACTTCGATCTTGTTCTGGCCGATCAGCTCAGAAACAAAACCGACGCCGAATACCGGATGAACCAGGACATCCAGCTCGCAGAACACCTCGTCGAGTCCCCAGTTACGCGGTGCGGCCTTCTTTTTGTTGATGACCTGTTCCCACGTCGGCTTCGCCTTGACGAGCTTCTTTCGTCCCGGCTGCTCGGTCGGCTCCTCCCCGTCCTCGCCACGAGGACGACGAAACGCATGAACATCGTCGCAGGTGTTGCAACGAACGCGGCGAATCTCCTCGTCGTAGCGGCTTACGACCGTGTGCGGGGTGTCGGTCTTGCAGCGGGCGCAGAAGGCCTCGATTTCCTGACCGACATCATCGGCTTCATCATCGAACATCGAGAAGTCCATCACTTACCGTTTCGGTCCAAAAGGCGGTTTGAGCGAAACCATCCATGCTTCTACATCGATCGCTTTGGACACGGTACATAAGCGCTCGGTCGAGGACATGGATAACACATCATCGTGCTCGGTTTCCTATCATGGTTTTGGGGCTTTGAGCAAACAAATTTCGATTGGGAGCCCTGCTTCTCTACGGAAGAAAACTCAAAGGACCAGCAACCGACCGAATTTTTTGTGAAGCCCGGTCCACGCAGCCGAAGTTCGAGACGGTCGTGGTATACGGTAAAGATGCGTTCGCTTTGGCTTCGGGATCGGCTGCGCCGCAGCTTGGTGTACCAGACTTGGGCGCACTGGCGGGAGCGCTGGACCATGCGATGGCGCAAGATTTCGTGCCAACCGTCGCTGAGTCACTTATCGAATGAGCTACCGCGTCATTTGTCGGACGATTCAATGGTTCGATACTGGCTCCGCCGCGCATCCGTGGGTCTGGCTGTGGCTTTATCGACGCTGCAAGAAGGCTGTTACACCGCGCACTATCTGTCACAGCAAGCCGGTGGACAGCTGCACCTGTTGCGAATTCGTCGGCATGTCAGCGATGTGATTGCCGATCCCAAGACCAGCGAGGAGCTGCGTCAGCGACTCGAAGTGGTCATGCAAGCTCGGCAGTTCGGGATCGAAAAGCTCGGTCTCCGAGGCGGTGCGGAATTTTCGCGCTATGTCGATCCGGGTGGGCCCGTCGCGTACAACCTGACGGTTGCGCCCAAGCACACGCTGCAAGTGCGCTCGTTTCGTTTTCCGCTCGTCGGACGTGTCCCGTATTTGGGCTTTTTCGATCTGCAAGATGCCAAAAAAGAGTCCAAGCGCTTTGCCGACGCTGGCTTTGACGTGTATCTGCGACCAGTCGGTGCGTACTCGACGCTGGGTTATCTGATTTCGCCCATTTATCGTTCGATGCTGAGCGATTTTACCGACGCTGGAGAAGTGCGTGCCGTCGAGACAATCTTGCATGAAATGGCACACTCGACGGTGTTTTTGCCCGGCGCATCCGATCTGAACGAAAGCTTTGCGACGATGGTTGGCAATCAAGGTGCAGCGGAGTTTTATCGCTCACGCGGGGACATCTCGCAGAGCGAGCGTGTCTTTGCAATTGCCGACGAAGGACTGCGCGATCAAAAGGAATTTTCAGCCTGGCTGGCACCTCAGCTTGAACGACTGACGCGCTTTTATCGACGAGCCGCAGAAGTCCAGCTGCCAAAGAAACAGCTTCTCGAACAGCGAGAAGCCATCTTTCAAGAGATCAGCCAAAGCTATCGTCTGACGTTCCCGCAATCGCGTCGCTACAAACGGCTGGCAGAAGGACCGATCAACAACGCGCTGATGCTGTCGTTTGCCGTCTATCACGAAAGCAGTGGTCTACAAGAAGCGCTGATGGCGTTGTGCGACGGGGACTTGAAGCGCTATGTCTCACTGTATCGCGAAGCACGAGTACGCAGCGACGGAGCAGAGTGGCTCCGTCAGCTTGCCAAGCTACAGCGCAGCACCGTTCCCTGACGAAATGAAGCTGCGCCGACGGATTGCCGCAAAGGTTAGCGACGCAGCAATCAGACCAAGCGCCAGCAGTCGAATTCCCACGGGTGGAGAGCCCGCACGCCTCGCCGTCGTGACCTGAGCCCGCGCTTCTTGCACCGCAGCCAGCGCATCGATGATGCCCGCGCCGTAATGATTGTCGTGGTTTCCTCGATAATGCTTGGGACGACGAGCGGACTGCTTCAGGATCTTGGCGACGGCATCAGGGTCGGTTACGCCTTGGCTAACCACCAGCGCAGCCACGCCAGCGACGTGTGGTGATGCCATTGAGGTCCCCATAAAACCCAGATAGTCCTGACGAGAGATGTCGCCCGGAACGACCGTGTTTTGAAGGACTCCGTCGGGAATGCCGTCTCCGTTTTGATCGATTCGCGTGTTGCCGCCGGGTGCCGCGATAAAGATCTCTTTGCCCCAGTTCGAGTAGAACGTGGTTGTCTCGTCAAACTGAGTTGCAGCGACGGCAATGGCTCCACGGTTGGCAGCAGGATAGCTCACGCGACCACGTCCATCGTTGCCAGCAGCACAGACGACGACGACGCCATGTTCATGCGCGTAGCGAACAGCATTGGCGAGCACCGGCGAGTTAAACGGTCCACCGAGGCTCATGTTGATCACTTTGGCACCATGATCGGCGGCCCAGCGGATTCCTTCTGCAATTCCACCGACGGAACCACTGCCTGAACCCGACAGAACCTTGATCGGCATGATCCTCGCGTGAGGAGCCACTCCCGCGACGCCCAGTCCATTGTCCGTCGTCTGAGCGATCGTTCCAGCAACGTGCGTTCCGTGTCCGTGATCGTCGCTGGAGTCTGCATTGTCATCGACAAAGTTCCAGCCAGGAACGAGCTCTGTTCCGCCCAAGTCTTCGACTTTGGTCACGCCTGTGTCGATGACTGCGACGACGACTCCTTCGCCGCGCGTCAGCATCCACGCCTCTGGCATGTTGATCTGGTCCAGATGCCACTGATAGCGATATTTGGGATCGTTTGGCTGAAAGCGAGGCTTACCGTCTCGATCTTGCGGAGCAGCCCGATTCTGTACCGACGGACCAAGCTGCGAAACAGCATCGTCACCCGTGAGTGCGCCGGGAGCTGTCTCAGGAATTTGATACATGAGCGCCAGATCAACGGCTTCGACCCGCGCGTCCCGACGCAGGGCACGCAAGATGTTCAGCAAGCGGCTGTCACGATTGGCATCACCGTCGAGTACAACACGATAGATGCGATCGTGGCTGACGTAGCTCGACTCTGCGACGAAGCGAGCACCGAAGCGACGAGCCAGCGACTGCACAGTCTGTTCATCGACGTGATCATCGAAGTCTGCGACGAGCTCTGGCAGCGCCTGTTTGCTACGAATCGCTGCGCCAAGCTGAAGCTCTTCGAGCGACGCAGTTCCTTCGACCACTTGGCCAGTCTCTGCCTGCGCGACGGCTGTCGTCCCGAGAAGCAGTCCAACCATCCAAGCCGAGCGACGAGTCCTTGTCATGACGCTTTCTCCGCGATGCAAATCCGAGTCATCAACCCGATGCGACGACCCTTCGCTCAGTCTAGCAAATCAGCGGCGTCCGCAAGGGGTTTTCACTCGGTACACGACCTTACTTGGCCAGGCTTGCGGGCAGGCGAATCGACAGCTTGTCACCGAGCTGACCAAACAAACGCAGCCACTTGGTCGTCCGCATCGTGTCGCTGCCGCTCTTTTGGGAACGGCTGAGCTGATCGGGATAGACCGTCTGAAGCAGCTCGTAAAACAGGTTCTGCGTACGCCACAAGTCCACTTTTCTCGACGGAACCATCGCCAACTGAACCGCGTCGAGCAGCGCTTGTAAGGTCTTTGCGGAATCGGGCAGCTCGCGCAGCTTATCTCCCAGACGCTGAAGCAGCTGAGACAGCGCAAAGCTGAGCGCACTTTCGTCGAGCGAAACCCCACTGCGCTGGGCTTCGTCGAGCAGCCGTCGAATGTCCGCAAAATCTGGCGACGGTGCTGCCAGCTGCCGAAGCAGATCCAGCTGGAGCGACTGTTCCGCTGCGGTCTTGAGCGCAGGCGGCAGCGGTGCGTGCAGATCGGTCAAAAACCGCAGCAGCGGCGCGTGGGTGCCGTAGATCTTGCGCAGCTCAGCTTCGACTTCTTCGCGAGTAGTACGCAGCAGTCGATCCAAGATCCGTCGCTGATCGTCACGAAACAGCTCACGCAGCGTGTAGGTTGATGATCCAAAGTAGTGATCAACCAGTCGCAGCACCGTCGGAAGATCGGCCCGTTCAAACGGAGCAAGCAGTGTGCGACGCAGCTCGGCGACAAAGCCTTCGCTCTTGGTTGGAATCACTCCACCGACGAGGTTGTGATCGCCAAAGTGCAGCACTGCAAAGCACAGATCGGCGGACTCTTGCGTCACCACCGTCGAGACATCGGCACGACCGAAAGCCAGGCTGATGCGTCCCGCGCGCAGCGAGTGATGTTCCCGAGGACGCACCTCGTAGCCGTAGACGCGAATTGGCTCTTCGTACGACTGAAACAGCGACGTGATCGCATAATGAGCAAACGCTTTGGCCAGATCCACTTTGCGCGGACGAACTTGCGTCTCGTACAGCTTTCGTCCATTTCCCACGTCGGGAAGATTGCTCTCTGCCGTCGCCAGGATGTCCAGAAATGCGGGCTCTACGTCCACAGCGAGCGCCGTCTGAGCAAGCTGCATCGCTCGCGCCGCGTACAGCAGGTTTTGCAGCGGCTCTGGACCGGAAATGTCGTCGAAAAACCAGCCGCAGCTTGTGTACATCAGCAGCAGATGACGCTGCATTTCCAGAAGCTGAAACACCTTCGCGGCTTCGCTGCTCGACAACGGACGCTTGGTGATCTGTCGCAAAAAGCGCTCGCGTACTTCCGGTTTACCGTCGAGAATCACGTCAATATAGGCATCGCGCGCTTGCCACGGATCGGTCAGCAGCGCCAGCGTCGCTTGCTCGTAAAGTGGCGCCAGTCGATCCCGCAGCAGATCGAGTGCGGCTCGCAGCGGAGCCCGCCAGCGCTGATGCCAGCCCGGATTTCCACCGCTGTTACAGCCACAGTTCGACGCCCAGCGCTCGATGCCGTGTGCGCAGCTCCACGCGGTCTTTTCGACGATCTGAGCCTCGTGCGTCGGCGGATACAGCGCCAGCATCTCTGCATAGTTGGTCAGACGGACACCGTCGGTCTGTTCAATGACGCGCAGCGCAAACGCCAGCGCCATTTCGCCATATTTGTGATGATGCCCGTAGGTTTCTCCGTCGGTGGCAATGTGAACGAGCTGCGCGTGTTCTCGACTCGGCGAAAAGCCTTGCAACAGCCGCTCCGCCAGCTTGTCGCCGTGATTGAGCAGCCGCTCGAACGCCACCGCTCGCGAGGTCTGTCCGTCGTAAAAGAACACAGCTATGCGTCGTCCCGACGGAAGCGCAACCTCGTAAGGCATGGATGGATCGACGCGTCCGCCGCTGACATCGACAAAGTTGGCATCTCCCAGACGACGAACCGCTTTGGCTTGATGCGGTGCCAAGATCGTAAAGCGAATGCCTTCCTTCGCCAGCGCATCGAGCGATTCCAGGTCAACCGCCGTCTCAGCCAGCCACATTCCTTCCGGTAGCCGTCCAAAGCGACTCGCAAAGTCACGCACGCCCCAGCGCACCTGTGTTCGCTTGTCTCGCTCGTTACAGAGCGGCAAGATCGCGTGGTTATACGCTTGCGCCAGCGCCGAGCCGTGACCCGAAAAGCGCAGCAAGCTCTGCTTGTCCGCCAGCAAGATTCCTTCGTAGACACGCGGACAGTGCGCCTGCATCCACGAAAGCAGCGTCGGACCGAAGTTGAAGCTGATCCGCTCGTAGTTGCTGCCGATGCTGACGATCTTTCCTTGCTCGTCGAGGATGCGCGCATACGCGTTCGGCTCGTAGCACTCGGCGGTGATGCGTTCATTCCAGTCGTGATACGGAAACGCCGAGTCCTGTACTTCGATCGTCTGAAGCCACGGATTTTCACGCGGCGGCTGATAGAAGTGACCATGAATGCAGACGAGACGCTGAGCAGCTTTCATCGAGCAAGTCCTGGCACGATGCTATCACCTAGTCTGCGCGCCGACGCTTTCAGGTATTCTTCGCCCGATGTTTGGGCTCTTTGGCTTGCTGCTCGTCGGTTATCCCGCTGCGCTTTCGGGCACAGTGGCTGCCGACGCAGGCATCGAGTACGACAGCAATCCAGCCCGAGTGCCCAGCGACGGTTCGCTCGGCGTGGATCCACAAGGAGCGCCGCTGTTTCGCGGACTGCTTGCTGGAACGCTTGGCTATTTTGGACCGAAGCAGCGACTGAGACTGTCAGCAACCACGACGGGAAAAGTGTTCTTTACACCCGAAGCGCAGGCCCAGAACGTCTTCGTCGCGCAGCTCGGTTACGAACATGGAGCCAAGCTCGGTCGCACGCTGATCCTCGGGACGATTGACTATTACGACGCCTTTCAAGCCGACGCACCGACGTATCTGAAGCGAGACTTTCGCTCGGTGAGCGCTGGCGTACGCTTTCACTCGCAGAAGCCGCTTGAAAACGGACATCGCATAGACGGTGGACTTCAGCTCACGGGACAGCTCTTTGACTACAAGCCCGATCCGCTTCAGAGCTTTGTGGGTCCGTCGCTGCAGGCCAAGCTCGGCGGACGCATTCACGCGGGCGATCCCGAGCTAGGTCATGACGTCGATCTCGGTCTGCAGAGTCGCGCCGACCTGCGGTTTTACGGACCAGTTCGCAGCGATGTCTTCATCGCCATCTCGACGAGCATTCAGTGGCAAGGTCCGCTCTTGATTCAGCTTGGCTACACCGCGCAAATCAACCTCTCGTCGTCGGAACTAGAGAGCTATCAGCGCCACTTGCCGATGCTCAAGGTTGCGTTCCATCTGCCCGGCGAGCTGTTTGTGACGATGAAAGGACAGCTCAACTTGCAAAAAGCCGCGCCGGGACTGACCTTTCCGATCCAAAGCATCGACGAGGACAACCGCAGCGTCGCCCTTCTCGATCTCGAGCGTCCACTGCCCAAAGGCTTCGCGATCAGCGCCCGCTACACTGGCTATTTCAGCCTGCCCAGCGACGGTACATCACCGTATCAACGGCACACCGGACTGCTCAACTTCAGCTACCGTTTTGCGCGCTAAGGATCGCCCGCTGCGTCGGCGCAGGATGTCCAAAGTCCCGACGCGAATCGTCCTTAGTCGTCCTTGAGGATCGCGATGTCATCGTCTTTGAGCAGCTCCGCCTCAGAACCCAGGCGAGGAAGCGGCTTATTTCCCGTCCCTTTGGCCCCTTGCGCAGCGCCGAATCCCGACGGACGACCCGCCTTTACCGAGCCCACCGTCGGCTTTTCTGTAGCGCCCTGCCCGTTCGCCCCCGAAGGCACTGGACGCTCCGTCGGATTGGCAACCTGAACCGCCGATCCAGCCGTCGCTCCACCGTCTTGAATCACGATCACCGGCGCACTTCCCGTTGATCCACCATCGGGAATCACAGGCTCAGACGGCGCTTTCGGTTCCGCCACCAGCGTCACGTTTTGCGTCGCTGAGCTGGCTTCGTCAAACCACACTTCCTGCGCGACATAGCCGTCGGCCCGTAGCACAAAGAGCTGTCGCCCCGTCCCTTGCGGCAGCGTGTACGTCCACGGCGTTGAGCCCATCACCTGCCCGTCTGCTTTGCGAATCACCTGCGCCACCGGCGACGACGCCACGTTCCAGTACACGGGCTTCGCTTTGCGAGCCAGCAGCTGCGGCATGTGATGCAGGCCGTACGGAATGCTAACCCCGACCCCACCGAGCAGCAGCACCGCAGCCACCAGCCAGCCCGCACGCGAGCGAGATCCCACCGGAACCGCTGGAGCACTTCCACTCTGACCCAGCGCCGTGCCCAGCGTCGAAGGCTGACTCGCAGCACTAGACGAAGCAGCCACCGGCTCCGCAGCCCCCGTCGCAGCAGGTGCCGCCACCGCAGCCACCGGTGCAGTCACCGTCGGAACCGAGACCGGCCCCGTGATGGTCATCGCCATCTTTTCCAGCTCTGTCGCCACCTGAGTCATCGTCGGACGCTCGTGCGGCTCTTTCGACATCATGCGATGGATCAGCGCCGCCAGTGGCTCAGGAACGCGCGGATCGACCTCTCGCAGCGGCTTCGGCTGCGAAAAGATGTGCATCGCCATGACCTCGCCCGGGCCCTCGGCGCGAAACGGCACCTTGCCGCAGCACATCCGATACATCACCACTGCCAGCGAGTACACGTCCGCCTTCTCCGTCACATCGCCCGCGCCCTTGCACTGCTCGGGAGCCATGTACGTCGCGGTCCCCAACACCAGCCCGGTGTTCGTCTTGAACTCCTCAGCGCCGGGACCACTGTAGTCCGTGATGACCTTCGCGATGCCAAAGTCAAGAATTTTAACCCGCTCTCCCCCCGCCACCTCCGAATCCGGCACCAACATCACATTGTCAGGTTTTAAATCTCTGTGAACTATCCCTTTGGCGTGGGTGGCGGCGAGGGCGGAGGCGATTTGACGACTGATGCGCAGGGTGTCAGGAAGCTGAAGCTTGCCGCCGAGGTTGCGAAGCCGCACCGACAACGGATCGCCGCTCAGATATTC
>JAEUKB010000088.1 GCA_016794365.1 Myxococcales bacterium | reverse complement strand
CGGCGGCGGTGGCTTCGCAAAGCTCGGGTCGCGGAGCTGCTTGGCCACCTTGCGAGCCATCCGCAGCATTGCATTGCCCGCCGCCTCCGAGCTGACCACCTGGCTGCGTCCCACGTCGCGCATCGTCGCCAACATCGCCGCGATGTCGCGACGCATCATCGTCATCAGCTGCTGGTTTTCGCCGATTTCCCGCGTATACGAATGCCCACGAATGATGCGCAGCTTCTCCGCCTCAATCTGCATCCCCATCGCCTCTTCGTGCGTGCTCACCGCCGTCCGAATCTGAACCTGCCGAGCTTCCGTCAGATCCGAATACAGCTGTTCCTCACGCTCCAACACCTCGACCTCTGGCGATTCCCGTCGTCGCAGCATATTCAGCGCCGACTCATCATCGCCGGTGTCGTCGCTGTCCTGTTCTTCCTCTCCGTCGTCGCTGTCTTCGTCAGTGCTGTCGCTGACTTCTTCCTCGTCGTCTGCCTCTGCCTCTGCCTCCGCTGCCGCCCGAGCGGACTCCGCTCCCTTGTGTCCAGCCGCGAGGAGCGGCTGATCTTTGCTACTGCTTGACAGCTTGCCGACGGAGTCACCCGGCAGACGAATGGTGACGTTGGTGCGCGTCTCGCGTCCTTGTTTGTCAAAAAACGTCGCGTTGCAAAGACCCGATACGTTCGCAGGCACATAGCGCAGCGCTAAGTACCCGGAAGCAGACGGAATAAACCATAGCCCATTGACTGTTCGCAGCTCCAGTCTGACCATTTCCTCTCTTGGCTGCGCCGCCGCCTGAAGCGCCTCATGGTTGCGATGAACAGCTATCATGGTTCTGTCCCTGGTATTCGTCGTCCGCGTGTGCCGTCGTGGAAGCGACAGTAGTTCTTGATAAATTGCTCTGCTATGCTGATGACGTTCTGCTCGGTGTGAATCGGATTACACATGGCGTCGAATAACTGCACGATATAGCTACCCGTCTGAGGCAACTCGGGAAGTTCCGACAGCGGTAGTCTGACACCCTCTGACGGAAAGTATCTCATCTCAGCCCTCAGCTTGGTTCCCAATCTGACAAACACCGCGCCATTCGTGAAGCCGAGATGATTCACATATTTCACAGGGTCCTGTACTTCCTGTCCGCGATTGAAGTTGATACTGCCCTGTTTTCTGCACTCCACTGAGCAGAAGACCTGCAACCGTGTCCGAGAGAAAAATGCTTTCCTACAGACCGGATTGAGACATTCAGATTTCATGTCACCAACTCGTGAATCACATAGTGGATCAAATTAGTGTGTCCGAATGTTCACGATTACAGATAGGTTCTCAATACTATGCACAACCAGCTAGGCTCCAAACACAACCGATTCGGCCAGGCATGGCTATGTGATTGAGAAGTAAGGTCGCGGCAATACTTCAACGCTACATTGCTCAATCTGAATGTGAAACAGGCTTCACTAGTCAGATCAGGTAAGACGTTCGTTAAAGCAAAACCAAAAACCAACCGTCGGACATAGGTGTGGACGAATGGTTGGACATAAGCTGAAACGCAAGCGCGGACGCTGCTTGGGACACAAGCTGGGACGCATGCGCGGACAGCATGCGAGACGACATCTCGGACGCAACGTCAGACGCAACGTGTCTATGATGATAAGCAAATTTCATACCGCATCAAAATACCCTTGTGATTGCCAAGACTTGCCAATCACTCAATCAGAAATAGCGATGAACTGGACGCAACGTCGGACACAGCGTCGGACGCAACGTCGGACGCAATCGCGGACTCAGTGAGTCCCGCAGCGAGTCCCGCAGTGAGTCCCGCAAGGTCGGACGCAGCCTCGGACGCAGCCTCGGACGTTATGTCAGGCGCAACGTCGGACGCGGCATCGAACCAAACTATGGACGCAACGTCGGACGCAACGTCGGACGCACCCATGGACGCAACGTCGGACGCACCCATGGACGCAACGTCGGACGCAACGTCGGACAGCATCTCAAGCGCAACCATGGTTGGGGCGAGCGCACTACCTGAGCCCACTGTGAAAAAAATTTTTCAGGTGAGCAGACATTTGCCCAAAACGTAGGTCACTCGATGGTGATCTGAGTAGATCGGAGAAGCGATCAGGTGAAGTGCCAGGACATCGATCGAACGATCACATGGCAGGCATCGTAGGCGTCGGCTCATACGGACGGCGGGACAAAGGCGCAGACCATGCGGGCGTCGAGCCAGCCATGCGCCGTATGCGCTCGGCTGTGGGAGCCCTCTCTATGGCCCAGCCCGATCAGTTGGGTCTGTTCTCTCGGAAAAGCTGTACACCAGGGTTCTTGCCATTTGAAAAAACGATGCCCGCTTCTTCAAAGGCTTTCCGAACCTGAAGCTTCGTTTCCTCGCTGGGGCGCGTTCGCTCGTTTTCCCAGAAGTTGATCGTGTTCGGAGTGACGCCAGCGCGCTGGGCCAGTTCTTCCTGGGTCCACTTCAAGAGGGCACGCGCAGCCCGGACGTGTTCGACGGAGAGTTCAAAATCAGCCATTTTTGCTTGCTGTCCGTTTAGGTTTTTCCATAATGGGCGCGTTCATTTAGGTTTTTCCACAATGGTTCGGCGGCGCGGACACGCCGCCGAACCGCGTTCACCGGGACAGAACCCCAGAAGAACGAGGCGCAGCGTATCCGCTGGGGGCCTATGGATCAAGTCTGCGCGGAGGCTTTGCCGCCGATGGATACGTGTGCCTTGCTGGGGAATTTGTGCTCGCTCGTCGGAGGGCCGCATGCGTAAGCGCCAACCGACACGCTGTCCGCGCTGTGCTGCCATGGCCGTTCGGAGCCGAGCCGGTGCGGGTCGAACCACCGCATACAAGACGTTGCCGTGCTTGCAACTGCCGTCGGAGCTGCCCATTCCGATGTGTACACGCTGCCACTCGCAGTTTGTGCCGACAAGCCGACGGACAAAAGTACGGCTCCACGGACTGTACATTGAAGAGCTACAGCGACGGACAAGGCTTGCGATCTCAGCCCTTGGGAACGTACGTAGCCTGCGCAAGATCGAGCAGCTGATTGGAGCTTCGCAAGGCTATCTGTCGAAGCTGCGCGCCGGGACCAGCAACCCAAGTCCTGAGCTGACGCTGCTGCTCGGACTGCTCGCGAGTAGCCCCAAACAGATGCTCCAACGAGCCGACGCATTCTGGGCTCAGCCCACCGACGACGGCTTGAACCTTGCGACGAGGAGCGCGTCATGAGCTACGACGATCACGTCCCCGGCGACCTGCTGTGCGACTGTCCGCTGTGCCGTCACGGTCGGGTGCGCGCCCGCTTTGAGGCCGAGCCCGCGCTGTATGAGGACTACGCCAAGCTCGCCGCGTGGTGGTGCCTGGAAAAAGAGTTCCCCGACGGCAGGGTGAGCGAAGGCTCGGTCTTTCAGCTCGTCGAGTCGCCGCTCACCAGGCCCAACGCCGCGCTGGAGCATCTGCGAAACACGCTGCGCGGCCTGCTTGGGCCGTTCTACGGACGCCAGCGAGGCGACCATGGCGACTGACGAACTGCGCGCTTTCGGACTGCTCATCAAGACGAGGCGCAAGGTTGCCCGACTGTCGCTCGAACGGCTGGCCGTGCTGTGCGGGCTGTCGTCTTCGTCGATCAAGCATGTCGAAAAAGGGCGGGTGTCGTTGGCGACGTGTTCTGCGCTGCTGGCGACTCCCGAACTGCGACTGACCGTCGATGACTTGCCGACGTTCGCACGCGAACCGCACCGTCAACACAAAGGAGACACCGCGCTGCTCCGTCTCGGATTGTCGCTGACCGAGTTCGCCGCCCGAGAGAAAGTGCTCGCCGGGGTCATGCGCTTCGCTGCGCATCGCGAGCTGCCGGAGCTTGGTGAATGGGCCGAGGCCAAACTGCTGACCGTGCATAGGCTGCGCGCTGCGTTGTATTCGTCGGACGAGCTTCCGGCTGCGGGGCGTGCGTGCGCCGTGGCGAGTCGGTGCTGCGTCGGTTTTGTCGCTCAGGCAGCTTGTGGTGGGGCGTGACACGGACCCACGCATCCGAGGCGTCGGCCTGTCGTTCACGAGAGACAGGCTTGGACGGGCACGATTCGTCATCGCTGTGCGCATCACGGTGGTGATGGGTAAGGCGTTACCGCGTCGGATTTGGAAGCCGTGCCATGTCGGTGCGGCTGACCCGTTCATTGCTCGTGAGCGTCGTTCACGGTAGGTCGCATCGCACGCGCGAGGGGGAACGTGCTGCGACCTCTGGTCAACTGCTGTGTTTGTTGCGAGGATGCACGACACATCGCCATGCAGTGGATTGCTCCCTCGGAAAAAGACATCGTCACGGCCACGCTGGAAAAGCGGCTGTGGGACGCGGCGGACCAGTTCCGCGCAAACTCTGGTCTGAAAGCGCAGGAATATTCGGGGCCGATTCTGGGCCTGATCTTTCTGCGCTTTGCCGAGGTCCGCTTTGCCGCCCAGCGTACGAAGCTGGAACAGGCGGGCGCATCGTCCCGTCGTGGCAGCCGGGTGGACGATCCGGGCGCGTACCATGCGGCGGGCGTGCTCTTTCTGGGGCCAGAGTCGCGCTTCGACTACCTGCTGACCCAGCCGGAGTCGTCGTCGCTGGGATCGTTCGTCAACTCGGCGATGCGCGAGATCGAAAAGCACAACCCGACGCTCGCTGGTGTGCTGCCCAAGACGTACAACCTGTTTACCGGAACGCTGCTCAAAGAGCTGCTGAAGACGGTGTCCGAGATTCCCGCCACCGTCGATTTCGATGCGTTTGGGCGAATCTATGAATACTTCCTGGGCGAGTTTGCGCGCACCGAAGGCCAGAAGGGCGGCGAGTTCTACACGCCGTCGAGCATCGTCAAGCTGCTGACCGAGATCATCGAGCCGTTCCATGGCCGCATCCTCGACCCCGCTTGCGGATCGGGCGGAATGTTTGTGCAGTCGGCGCGCTTCGTGGCCGAGCACAAGAAGAACCCCGCCGCCGAGCTGTCGATCTGTGGCGTCGAAAAGACCGACGAGACAGGCCGCCTGTGCCGACTGAACCTGGCCGTTCACGGGCTGGAAGGCGACATCCGCCACGGCGGCAACGTCAACAGCTACTACGACGATCCGCACGCGGCGACCGGGCAGTTCGACTTCGTGCTCGCCAATCCACCGTTCAACGTAAACGCGGTGGACAAAGAGCGGCTCGCGGGCATGGTCGGCCACGACTCGCGTGGGAATCCCCGTCGCTATCCGTTCGGTGTGCCGAAGACCGACAACGCGAACTACCTGTGGATTCAGCTGTTCTACTCGGCGCTCAGTGCCAAGGGCCGCGCCGGGTTTGTCATGGCCAACTCAGCGTCGGATGCGCGCTCGTCGGAGCAAGAGCTGCGGCAGAAGCTGATCGAGGCGCGGGCGGTGGATGTGATGATCGCCGTCGGACCGAACATGTTCTATACGGTCACGCTGCCCTGCACGCTGTGGTTTTTCGACCGGGGCAAAGCGCAGTCCAAACGCGCCGACACCGTGCTGTTCATCGACGCCCGCCACATCTACCGGCAGGTGGACCGCGCGCACCGCGACTGGACCCCGGCGCAGCTCAGCTTCCTCGCGAACCTGGTGCGCTTGTATCGCGGCGAGTCCCCGGACCTGACCGTCGGTGGCGCAGAGACAGCGGCCAAGCTGGCGGACGTGTTCGGCGCGCAGCCCGCGTATGCCGACGTGCCCGGCCTGTGCAAAGCGGCGACGCTGAAGGACATCGAAGCGCAGGGCTGGTCGCTCAACCCTGGCCGCTATGTCGGCGTCGCGCCCGGCGAGGAAGTGAGCGACGAAGACTTCAAGACCCAGCTCGAAGCGCTCAACGAAGAGCTGGAAGGCCTGAATGCCCAAGCCCGCGAATTAGAAAAAACGATTGCCGCGAATGTGGCCGGGATCTTGGGGGCGTGATGTTTCCGCTGGTTAAACTCGCCGACTGTGTTGATTTACTTGCGGGGTTCGCTTTCAAGAGCCAGCAGTTCACGGACAGGCCCGACGACATTCCGTTGGTAAAGGGTGAGAACGTCAGCCAAGGCTGCATTCTCTGGGATATCTCAAAGCGTTGGCCGATGGCTGATTGGCCGAGCTTAGAAAAATACCAACTTCGCGCTGGTGACGTTGTTGTAGCAATGGACCGACCGTGGGTTCCTGCGGGTCTGAAATGGGCATATATCCGCGAAGATGATCCAAAAGCACTACTGGTTCAACGGTGCTCACGCCTTAGAAGCAACACATCCAAACTTGATCAGTCTTTTCTGCGTTTCGTAATCGGTGGGCCAGGTTTTGAGTCCTATGTGAAACCAATCACCACCGGCGTCAATGTCCCGCACATCAGTGGGAAGCAAATACTTGACTACGAATTTTCACTACCACCGTTCCCGATCCAGCAACGCATTTCCGGTATCCTATCGGCATATGATGAGCTGATTGAAAACAGCCAGCGGCGTATCAAGATTCTGGAGACTATGGCTCGTTCCCTCTACCGCGAGTGGTTCGTGTACTTCCGCTTCCCCGGCCACGAGTCCGTCCCCCGCGTCCCGTCCCCCCTCGGCGACATTCCGAAGGGGTGGGAGGTTACTGAACTTGCCAGAGTATGCGTTGCGGGAAACGGCATTCAAACCGGCCCATTCGGTAGCCAACTCCATGAATCTGATTATTCGGAAAGCGGTGTGCCCGTCGTCATGCCGAAGGACATTATCGGTTTCCGAATTCGCACAGACAGCATCGCGCGCATTCCAGAGGAGACCGCCGACAAACTTAGCCGCCACAGAATGCAGCCGGGCGACATTGTATACGGACGGCGTGGTGACATCGGTCGCCGCGCGTTTGTCATGCCACATCAATCTCGATGGTTCTGCGGGACAGGTTGTTTGCGAATCAGGCCGAATCTGGACGCGGTGAATGGCTGGTATTTGTTCAATTATCTCGGGCAGAACGATGTCGTCGGTCTCATTCAAGGGCGAGCCCAAGGCGTGACAATGCTCAATCTAAACACAGGCATTCTGTCGTCAGTTCCGGTTCGACTCCCACCGAGACAACTCCAAGACAATTTCGCTCGGCTAACATTTTCGATGGCGGAGGCCCACGAAGCGCTATCTGCCAAAATTGATAATCTTCGGCGGACCCGTGATTTGCTATTGCCTCGGTTGCTTTCGGGGCAGGTGGATGTGGAGGCGCTTTCGGCATGAGCGCGCAGGCCTATTCCGAAGATCTGCTGGTCGAGCAGCCTGCGCTGGGCTTGTTTGCGACGCTGGGCTGGCAGACGGTGTCGGCGCGGGCAGAGACAGTGGGGCCGGGGGGCTCGCTCGGGCGGGAGACGCGCAGCGATGTGGTGCTGGTGGGTCGCCTGCGGGCGGCGCTGCGGAAGTTCAACCCGACGCTGCCAGCGGTGGCGATTGAAACCGCCATCGACGAGCTGACCCGCGACCGCTCAGCGATGAGCCCGGAAGCAGCGAACCGCGAGATCTATCGGCTGATCAAAGACGGCGTCTCGGTCACGGTGCCCGACGCACGCAGCGGTGGACAGGACACCGAGCGCGTCCGCGTCATCGACTGGGCCAGCCCGCATCAGAACGACTTTCTGCTGGCCAGTCAGTTCACCATCCAGGGCAGCCTGTACCCGTGCCGTCCCGACCTCGTCGGCTTCGTCAACGGTCTGCCGTGGGTCGTCATCGAACTGAAGAAACCAGCCGTCCCCGCGCGCCACGCCTTCGAGCACAACCTGAGCCATTACAAGCAGCAGATCCCGCAGCTGTTCTGGTACAGCGCGCTGCTCATCGCTTCGAACGGCACCGACAGCCGCGTCGGATCACTGACCGCCGACTGGGAGCGCTACTTCGAGTGGAAGCGCATCGAGCGCGAGGACGAGCCGCGTCGCGTCTCGCTCGAACGGATGGTGCGCGGCACCTGCGACCGGACGCGGCTGTTGGATTTGGTCGAAAACTTCACGCTGTTTTCGGAACACAAGGCGGGGCTCGTGAAGGTGCTGGGACAGAACCACCAGTACCTGGGGGTGAACAACGCGATTGCGTCGATGCTGGAAGCGCGCAAGCGGGGCCACGGACGCGGCGGTGTGTTTTGGCAGACGCAGGGCAGCGGCAAGAGCTTTTCGATGGTGTTCTTCGCGCAGAAGGTGCTGCGCAAGCTCGCGGGCAACTGGACGTTTGTCATCATCACCGACCGCGTCGAGCTGGACGACCAGATTGCCAAGACCTTCAAGAGCGCCGGGGCCGTGTCCGCGTCGGAGGGGGAGACGTGCCACGCGACGAGCGGCGAGCACCTGCGCCAGCTTCTGCGCGGCAACCACCGCTATGTCTTTACGCTGATCCACAAGTTCAAGACCGCCGAGGTGCTGACCGAACGCGCCGATGTCATCGTGCTGACCGACGAAGCACACCGCAGCCAGTACGACATGCTGGCGCTGAACCTGCGCGCGTCGCTGCCCAAGGCGACGTTTCTGGCCTTTACCGGAACGCCGCTCATCGCTGGGGAGGAGCGCACGCGGGAAGTCTTTGGCGACTATGTGTCGATCTATGACTTTCAGCAGTCGGTCGAAGATCGGGCGACGGTGCCGCTGTTCTATGACAACCGCACGCCCGAGCTACAGCTTGTCAATCCCGACCTCAACGACGACCTGTACCGTGTGATCGAAGACGCGGGGCTCGACGACGAACAGGAAGCGAAGCTGGAAAAGGTGCTGGGGCAGAAGTATCACCTCATCACCCGCGATGACCGACTGGACACCGTCGCGCAGGACATCGTGCAGCACTTTCTGGGACGCGGCTTCGTCGGCAAGGCCATGGTGGTGTCGATCGACAAAGCGACGGCGCTGCGGATGCACGACAAGGTGAAGCGGTTCTGGGCCGTCGAAACGGCGCGCGTCCAAGGCGCGCTGCGTCGCCAAGATCTCAGCAAATCCGACCGCGCGTCGCTCACGTACAGGCTGGGGCTGCTGACCTCGACGGATATGGCGGTCATTGTGTCGTCGGCGCAGAACGAGATCGAGCTGATGAAAAAGCGCGGGCTCGACATCGTGCCGCATCGGCGACGGATGAATGAATCGCAGCCGAGCCTGGATGAAAAGTTCAAGGATTCCCACGACCCGCTGCGGCTGGTGTTCGTCTGCGCGATGTGGCTGACGGGCTTTGATGCGCCGAGCTGCTCGACGGTGTATCTGGACAAGCCGATGCGCAACCACACGCTGATGCAGACCATCGCGCGGGCCAACCGAGTGTTTCCGGGCAAGCACAGCGGCGTGATTGTCGATTATGCCAACGTGTTCGCGTCGCTGGAAAAGGCGCTGGCGATGTATGGCGCGGGCCAGGCGGGTCAGCGTCCGGTCAAGGACAAGGCGCAGTTGGTGCTGGATCTGCGGCAGGCGGTGTCCGATGCCACGGCCTTTTGTGCCAGCCAGGGTGTCGATTTGGCTGCGATCGAAGGCATGTCGCTGGGTGGTCTGGAGCGGCTGTCTGCGGTCGGTGCCGCCGTCGAGTCGTTGATTGCCCCAGAGTCGGTGCGGCGTGACTTTTTGGCCCACGAGCAGCTGGTCCGCATCTTGTTCCGCGCGGTCAAACCAAACACCGCCGCGCTGGAGTTCGCCGAGCGAATCGCTGGCATTGCGACGCTGGCCGCTGCCATCCGGGCCAAGCTCAGCCCCAATCCGCCGGACATTTCGGACATCCTTGGGCAGATTGGCGAGCTGCTGGACGAGTCGATTGCTGGACTGGCGATTCGCGAGGCAGGACCGCCGCCGATCGATCTGTCGAAGATCAACTTCGCGGCGCTGGCCCAGCGGTTTCAGGAATCGAAGCACAAGAACACGGATCTGGAGGCAATCAAGGCCGCGATCCGCGCCCGGCTCGACCGGCTGGTGCGTCTGAACCGAACGCGCGCCGACTTCAGCGAAAAGTTCGAGGCGCTGATCGAGAGCTACAACGCAGGCAGCCGCAACATCGAGCAGCTGTTTGAAGAGCTTCTCAAGCTGTCGCAGAGTCTCGACGAAGAGCAGTCGCGGCATGTGCGCGAAAACCTCAGCGAAGAAGAGCTGGTTGTTTTCGACATCCTGACCCGCCCCGCTCCCGAGCTGACCCGCAGTGAGCGCGCCGAGGTCAAGAAGGTCGCCCGCGAGCTGCTCGACCGACTGAAACAGCTCCTCGTCCTCAACTGGCGACAGAAAACCGCCGCCCGCTCCGCGCTGCGCCTGACCATCGAAGACACACTCGACACCGGCCTGCCGCGCGCTTATTCAAAAGATATCTATCTGCAAAAGTGCGCCGCCCTCTTCGAGCACATCTACGAGAGCTACCCCGAACGCCACCGCAGCATCTATTCCGAAGTCGCGTAACGGAAACGTAGTCCATTGGGGCCGCGAAGTCCGCGCTCGCAACAGCCCATGAGCTGTGCCTGTTTCTTGACATCCTCGCCAAGTGCCGTGCCGCAACGCGGACCGAACGCGAAAAAACGAGCGGAGCACCATCAGGAACCCCGAGCAGAAGGTGCGAAGCGAGGCTCTACGTCGGGTAGGTGGCGCTGTCAATGCAGCCGAAGATGCCATCGATCGATGCTGTGCCGTAGCCGAAACACCGACGCGGGCTTTCGGCAGGTCGAGGAACTCGGTCAAAGCACTAGGCAAGCCAATGCAAGTCGTTTCTTATTGCTTTTATTTTTTATCTAGTGTTCCGACGAAGAATCAAAAGAGAATAGAAAGAAAACGCTCATTCACCGTCGAAAAGACGTGCCTAATCCACTTCAAAATATGTCGTGATAGCGACGGTGAGTGCGTTTCATTCAAGAAATGACACTTGACAAGGAAAAGCACTTGGCGGACTGTCCGCCCCGGTTTTTCCAACCTTTTCCCCGGTCGCGCTCGGTTTCAGTTTCTCGACGAGACGTCCTTGGGCGTTTGGTCACGGTGGATCAACTTCCCGTCGAGACGACCCTTGCGCAATTTCCCCTTCGTCGGGGTCGGTGGAAAAGGAGGAAGACCGGAGAGGAAGGAATCAGGTGAACGCTCGACGGACAGAATACAGAAACAGGCAGCTTACAAAGCGAATCGAAGGCATCGTAGCGGAATGCCAGCACAAGATCGTGTACGTGTACGGACCGTATCCTCCGTCGGAGGGGCGGACGAAGTGGCGGGTCATTGTCTACGATCCGAGCACGGGCGGGCGGAGGAGTGTCTGTGCGGAGACGAAGCGCGCGGCAGAGAGTCTGGCGGAGCAGCTTCGGAAGCGGACAGAGACGAAGCCGGTGCCGACGGTGTACGAGGCGCTGGCGCAGTGGATCGAGCACAAGCGAGTGGTGTGGCGCAACGCGGAGAGGGTCGCGCGCAACGTCGAGAATCGCATCAAAGTATGGATTCCGAATGTGCCCGTCGATGAGATCGATGCGGCGCGGGCGTCTGCGCTGTACCTCGCGGTGACGAAATCGGAAGGGAAGTTCGGTCCGATCAAAGCGGCGACGCATCACGGATACCTGAAATTGGCCAAGGAGCTTTGGCGCTGGCTGCTCGACGGTGGGCACATCGAAAACGATGCGTTTGCGAAGGTGAAGCCGATCGGGAAGGCGAATGCGGGGAAGCGGCAGCTCGGGCCGCGTGAGGCGAAGACGCTGGAGCGGCTCCTGTTCGACAAAGCGAATCAGGGGGAGGAAGGGGCGCTGGCGATTTTGGTGCAGCTCTATCTGGGTCTGCGTCCGTCGGAGGTGCTCGGGCTAACGGTGGGAGCGGTGGACGGAATCAACGTCTTTGTGAACGGAACGAAGAACAGGAATGCGAAGCGTCGGCTGGAATTGTTCGCTCCTGTTGCGGAACTCCTCGCGACGCACTGTGAAAAGCGACCCCTT
>JAEUKB010000076.1 GCA_016794365.1 Myxococcales bacterium | reverse complement strand
CCCTGTCAACGCTTCGACCACTCCCTTGCGGGATGCAGCCGCATGACTCGGGGTCATCGTGGGTCGCTAGCCCTTCGATGTAAGGCTCTTTCATCCTCTGCTCTCTGCTAGTTTCACTGGCGCACTACCCCTCCGCCCCATCGTACGAATCGATCTCCTTGTAGATTTCTTGGGATGTGCTAGCGCCGAACAGTGAAAACTGGCAGCCGTCAGTTCTGGGGGGAAGGGTTGCCGCTGCTTGTTTCCTACCGGCGCACCTGCATAACCAGCACCCAAAGGGAAGCCTTATCGCGGATCGCCATTGTCAAGGATTTTCGAGCGCTCGGTCATGGATGATTGAGCGCTTGCGGTGGCTCACCGACTGCGGGATCGGATGTGCGCAAAAGCGGGCGGAATCCCCCTGATCACCTTCCATTCCCTGTCAAGTTTCATTGTGTAGCCACATGTCCAGAATGTAATCAGAAATACCGATAAATTTTGGCCTCCGTCATCTTTTACCAGCCGTTTACCAGGCCATATTTTACGATTTCTCGACGGGAATGTAGGTTTGTGGTTGACAGATTTGAAACCGGATAACATTTTTCTCCTCGAGCGTGAGGGTCGGCGTGATGTGGTTAAGATTGTGGACTTTGGGCTGGCGAAGCTCGACGCGGGGCAGCGACTGACGCAAGACGGCACCGTCGTGGGTACGGCGGAATACATCTCGCCAGAGCAGGTCACGGGCCGAGACACCGACGCGCGCAGCGATCAGTACGCGCTCGGCTGCATCTTGTACGAGATGCTGACCTCGCAGCTTCCGTTCGACGGAGCGACCACCACCGACGTGGTCTACAAGCACGTCTACAAGCAGCCGATTCCGCCGCGCAAGGTCCGTCCCGAAGCGAACATTCCCGAAACGCTGGAACAAGTCATCGCGCGCTGCATGGCCAAAAAGCCGAGCGACCGCTTCGACAAGATGACGGACCTCGAAACGGCGCTGACGGCCATCGAACAAGTGCTGACCGGAAGCAGTCATGCGCCTGTGGTGCTGCCGCCGCCCGCGAGTCGCTCGTCGCGTCTGATGCTGACGGTGGCGGGCGGAGTGATTGTGTTGCTGCTCGCGACGACGCTGTATCTGGCGATGCGCAGCGATGGCAAAGGTCCGCCACGAACGATCAGCGCACCGGACCTGGGCCAGGTGGGACTGACCCAAGCCCAGATCCCGCGCAGCGATTCCGGCAAGCCGCTTTCGGACGCAGGAACCAGCAAGCCGGATGAGCTTGTGCAGCGTCCGCAAAAGACACCCGAGCCGCCGAATAAGACGCCGGATCCGGTTCCCGACCCACTGCCGCAGGTCAAGCCACCGCTTTCGGTGAAGCTGGCGATCGGACCCAAAAAAGCGCTGGCGCGGGTAAGCTGCGGCGGAGAAATGCTCGGCTGTAGTCCAAGCTGTCAGATCCAAGTCCCGCGCGAAGGAAGCTGCGAGGTCAGCGCACCCGGCTTTCAGTCGAAGACGCTGCTCGGGAGCAAAGCCAAGACCAAAGGCGTCTGGCGCATCACGCTGGCCAAAGCCAAGCGCTAAGTCCGAGCGCGTGAAGTTTGACGATCCCGCGCGCACCGACAAAATGAGGATGCGGATCCAATCGTCGAATCGAGCATGAAGACATCGTTCGTTTCCCAAATCGCAGCCGCTTTCGCGTTGTCGGGACTTGCCTTGCTTGCCCAGCCCAGCGTCGGATCGGCTGCGCCAGCGGGACGGCCCGTTCGACAAGGTGAAGCGTTTACCTTCAGCCTCCGTTTCCTGGGATCCGTCGATGCCGGACGAGCACGCATGGCGATTTCTCCGCCCGTGCAGCAAGGAACCGGATCGGTCATCAACATCGTCGCAGAAGCCGAAGCGCTGGGTCTGGCCAAAGCGATCTCGGGGCTGCATGAGCAGTATCGCTTGGTTCTCGACGGAGCGACGCTGCTACCGCGCACCATTCATCTGCAAGAAAGCGGCTGGAGAATGCGCACAGCGGACATCACGCTCGACGGAAAGACGGTCGATTTGGTGATCCAGCGACCGCAAGGTGAGCAGCGCGGCAAAATGACCATGCCGACGGAACCGCTCGATCCGCTGGCGGCGCTGCTGCTGCTGCGAGCGATGCGACTTCACGACGGAGACAAGCTCGATCTGATCGTGCTCGACGGTTCAGCGTTCTATCAAGGTACGATGGAAGTCCTCGGTCGAGAGGAGCTTCAGACGGCAGCCGGACTGCGCAAAGCCATCAAGATCCAGTGTCGCGGCGAGCGCATCGTCAACAACGGTCAAAAAGTCGGTCGTCCGCCGCGCTTCGGAACCGTGTGGGTCAGCGACGATCCAGCCCGGCTCCCGCTGCGCATCGAAGGCGAAACCGAGCTGGGCAAAGCCGAGTTCGTGCTGACCAGCTTCGAGCCAGGCCGCAAGCCGCTGCCACTGCCCAAAAAAGTCATCGGTATCAACGAACGTCGCGTCGAGTAGCGTCAGCAGCCTACGCTTACCACAGCTCCGACGCACCGTAGACGAACACCGCCAGCGCTGCTGCCACCTGTTTTAGCTCGACAGGATCAACTTTATCGACGGTGTCCGCCGCTGAGTGGTGATAGACGAAGTAGCGCTCGCCTGCGACTTGCAAGCCGACGACGGGAACGCCGCGATCCGCAAGCGGTCGCAGATCCGCGCCGCCGCCCGGCATGCCCACCATCGACGCCTGAAGTGGAGCCAGAAGCTGCGCCACCTTGTGAACCTTCGCGAGCGCCGCATCGTCGCCAGAAAACAGAAAGCCCGTCGGTCGAAACACGCCACTGTCGGCTTCGAGCGCGATGACATGCTTGTCGTTTCCGTGTGCCGCTGCATACGCTTTTGCGCCCGCGCTGCCGTTTTCTTCGTTGGTCCACATCACGAGCCGAATCGTCCGACGCGGCCTGAGCGACTGAACCGCTCGCAGCGCAGACCAAGCCGCCACGCAGTTTCCCGCATCGTCATGCGCGCCCTGCCCGACATCCCATGAGTCAATGTGACAGCCAAACAGCACCACTTCGTCGGGACGCTCGCGCCCTTTGACTTCAACAATAATATTTCTCGACGGAGACGGTGGCAGCGTCTGACTGTGCAAGCTCAGCTTGGCTTCGATCCGCTGTCCGTCTCGCTGCTGCCGCAGGAGCTGATCCGCAGCCTCGGGAGCAATCGCCGCAAACGGAATCTTGGGCACTCCGTCTTTGTACAGCATCACGCCGGTGTGCGGTGTGCCCAGCGACTGTGGCGTCAGCGACCGCAACAGCGCCGCGCGCGCGCCCACTTCCGCCGCTCTGATCGCCCCGACCCGACGGAACGGAACACTCGCTTCGTAGGACACAAACGGCGGCGCAAACACCACGATCTTGTCGCGTGCGTTTTCGACGGTCAGCTCCTCGAAGCGCTGCACGACCACGACGGGACCAGACAATCCGTCGGGCGGAGTCGCTACGCTTCCGCCCAGGCCCAGCAGCTCCAGTCGCTGTTCCGACGGAGACGTAAGCCGCAGCTCTTCTTTGCCTCGAACCCAGCGCGGCACCATCACTGGTTCACCGTGCGCCGTCGAAAGTCCGTCGCGCACAAGCTCCGCCAAGATCCAGTCGATCGCGCGCTCTAGGTTGGCACTGCCCGACAGACGCGGCCCAAAGCGGTCACAGAGCTGCACCAGCCGAGGATACATCCGATCGTCGCTGAGCAGGCTGCTTATCAAGCCATCTGCCGTCGTACGCAGCGTCGCAAGTGGATCGTCCCCCAACGCCTTCTGTGTCCCCGGCAGCTTGGTCAGATCCTGCGTCGGCGCTTTCGTCGGACTGCCCAGCGCCATACCTGAAGCACACAGCCACAGTCCCGTCGCCCAGCCGAGCAACCGCTTCATCACTTAGCCTCGACGGTTGTCGCTGAGCTTGGCGGTCTTTTGTTCCGACGGAGACTCCGCTGCGGCTTTGCTCTCGAGCGGACGCTTTTCTTGCAGCCACTGCGCCGCGCGCCCAAAGTCGGCAAAGCGGCTCATCTTGCCCTCTTCCCCGAGGAACGCCATCGCAACCTCGCGACCTTTGCCCGCGCCTTCCGACAGCTTCGCCGCCACCACCAAGCAGTAGCCCGCGCGATCGTTATAGCCAGTCTTTCCGCCCAGCACTTCGTGACGCGACGCGAGCAGCACATCGGTGTTGCTGTACTCAATCGTTCGCTTCTTCGGGCCCAGCACCTGCGCCACATACGAGCGCGTCTTACACGCCTTGGCAATCAGCGGGTTTTTCAGCGCAGCCAGCAGCATCGTCACCGTCTCACGAGGCGATGACACATTTCCGTAGTCGAGCCCCGTCGGATCATGAAACTCGGTCTTGCGCAGGCCCAGGCTCTTGGCTTTCGCCGTCATCAGCTCTGCGTGTTCCGCCGGGGAAAGTCCCGCCGCCCGTCCGAGCGCCAGCACCGCTCGATTGTCCGATGCCATCAGCGCTGCGTGCAGAAGATCGCGGTTTTTCAGCTTCATCCCGACCATCAGCCGTGACTTCGCTCCGCGCGTCGTCCGTCGCGCATCATCCTGGGTAATCACCGTTTCTCCGTCGAGATCCAGCTTTCGTTCCAGCACCACCAGCATCGCCAGCAGCTTCGAGATCGACGCGATGGGACGAACCTCATCGGGATTTTTCTGAAACAGCGGATTTCCCGTCGATAAGTCCAAGACCACCGCTGCTCGGGCCTGAATGTTCGGCTGTCCGCTGCGGGTGTAGACCGGAATCGGACGCTCTTTGACCCGCCGACGCGCAGGCTTTTTCTTGGTCAGCCGCTGGTTCGACTTGGCCGCCGCAACCGACGCTGGCTTACGAGCAGCTCGGCTCGCCGCAAACGCCGGACTTTGCGAACAGAGCGTGACGGCCACTGTGCCAATTACAAACAGGATTCGTCGCCACGATGCCAGAGCGCACATGCGCGGCAGTATCCATGACTCCGGGCGGAACAGGCAAAATTTTTCGTCGAGAACGCCCGCGAACGCGAGCCCCAAAAGCGACCGTTTCGCCGTCGCTAACCGAGATGCTTGGTGAGGTAATCGGGGAAGCTCGCCGCGTCGGGCAAGCGCAGATCAATCACAAGCTGCGGCTGCTTGCCGTCTTCTTGAGACATATACACCGCCGAGCCGTGACGCTGCCACGCCGGAAGCGCCATGTATTCGACGCCGTGCTGACGAAGAATCGCAATCCGCTGCTCCGAGCCCGTGCCGCCCAAAATCGCCTGAATCGTCGCGGGAGCGGTCTTCGCTTGCTCCAGCACATGGGTCAGATAGCGCTCAATCGCCATCTCTTCGGCACGCTGTCGTCGCCACAAAAAGTATGTTCGCGCCAGCTCGACGCTGGGAACCTCGAACAGCCGCACATCGAACGTGAACACTTCGTTCACCATCAACGACAGCTTCGCCGACGCTTCCCCCGCGATGCGCGCGAGCAGTCGTCGTGCGTCGCTGCCTTGCGAAATCGCAAACAGCAACAGGTCGGTCCGATCGGCGTATCCAAAGCTACAGCCCAGCACCGCACACAGATGAGACAGCGTCTTGAGCAGCGCTTTTTGCATCTCGCTGTCAAAGACCTGCTCCGTTCGTTCATTGAGCCGCTGTTCGAATCTCCGCCCCAAGAGATGCGCCACCAGCGGCGTGCCGCTAATCAGTGGACAGTCGGCAAAGACCTCATACGGGGCCACCTGCTCTGGGACCACAGAGGTTGTCATTGTTCGTGATTATACCAATTTTTGCTTTTTGCCGAGATAGTTTGCGCAATTTGTCATAGGGAAAACAGATTGTTCCGTCTTCGGGAGGAATCTCACACGTTCTATCTAAAGACTCGCTGCGCTTTCGTATCGTTGCGCACTGCCCGTATACTGGATGAATGGCTGTTGCACTTCCCGTTGCGAATGGTTCCGAGCTGGTCATCGTCCTGTGTACGTTTCCAAGCGGCAGCGAGTGGGGCGAGGTCGCACACACGCTCCTTCACGAGCGCCTGTGCGCCTGTGTCAACCAAGTGCGAGAAGTCGCGTCGATCTATCACTGGCAAGGTGAGGTCGTGTCCAACCGCGAAGTGGTCTGCATGTTCAAATCGACGGCAGAGCGCTATCCCGAGCTGGTTGCTCGTCTGACCGAGCTGCATCCCTACGATGTGCCCGAGATCGTCCGTCTGTCCGTCGATTCGGTGAATCAAGCGTATCTCGACTGGGTCGTCGCAGAGTGTAGTCCCGACGCAGAATCCAGCCGCACCGATGGAAACGGTCAGATCGACGAGATCTAGCGCAGGTCCGAGCCGGGCTGTTACGGCACCTGCGGAAGCTGAATCCGAGGAATCCGGCCTCCGCGCAGGGTTCCGTCGGAGTTTGGAATGTACATCGCACCGATGTCGCTGTCGGCAGCCAGACCGGTAAAGCGCAAGATGAGCTTGTCTCCCGAGTCGGCATTGCCAGCCAGACCATCGACCTGCGTCTGAAACGGCACCGCGTACAGCGGATTGGCCGGATCGCGCATGAACACGTTTTCCACCGTGAACAAGATCTGATCGGAGCTGTCGTCGCTGACTGAGGCTTTGCGGACGCGCACTTCAAAGCGTACACGCATCTTGCTGACGCCGTTTCCCAGCAGCAGTCCATCACCAATCAGATCCCAGCGTCCGGCTGGAATGCTTTCCCGAAGCACATACGCCGCTTCAAGCGTTGAAGGAGAGCCACCGGCCCTCACACCAGGTCCTCAAAAAGGGGGCGGCTCGTGATCGACCAGCACCAGGTTTAGCTCGCTCTGGAGATAGTTGATCCACAGCGCGTCGGGATTGCGCGAACTGGACTGACAGCTGATCGACAGCACAAACAGCAGCGAACAGAGCAGCGAAGCCAGTCGGTTCATCTATTGCTGCTCCGAAAGCTCCAGCGGAACCTGGACATCGCCGAGCACCTGCTGACCGCTCGCATCACGCAGCTGCCAGGCCAGCACCAGCGAGGTGCCTTCCCCACCGGGCAGCTTCGGGAAGTACAAAAATCCGCCCGTTCGGCCTCCTGGCGGCAGCCGTCCCGCAGGAAGCGCCATCTGCGCCGCATCCGAGCGCGTCCACGTCGAGTAGCCCTGGTTTTGCCACCACCACGGACTGCCGTACCAGCTCAGGCCCCAGCCCGCGCCCCACAGCCACGGATAGTTCCAGCCCCACCACTGCCTCGCGTAATAGCCAGGTCGTCCGTAATACCCCGAGCGCCCGAACGAACCGCCGTAATAACCCGGTCGTCCGTAGGTGCTCGGGCTGTGATAGCTACCGCCCCCGAAGCGAGGTGCCGGAGCCCCCACATGAACGCCACCGCCGCTCGGTCCGCGATAGACCGGCGCGCTGCGTACGCCCGAAAAGCTCGGAGCACTGCCGACTCGACCACCGCCGCCACCACCGCGCCAGGCCAGAAGCACTTGGCCTTCCACCGGCTCACTCGATGTCGGCGCAGCGTCTTTGAGCGCAAGCTGCTCTGCCCGCAGAGGCGTGTACTGAACACCGCCTGAGCCCACCAGCACGAAGCTGTCGGGATTGACCAAGATCTCGGTGTTTGAGCGGTTTTCGATCACCACCAACACCGGCGTCATGACCTCCAGCACATCGCCTGGATAGTCTCCCGGATCGAGCCGAGGCACATGGACCGACACGCCCGCAACCTGCACCGACGCGAGCGGCTGCGAAGCCACCGGCACAGGCCGAGGAACCGTCACACAGCCCGACGCCCAAAGCAGACCTGCAAGCGCGAGGCTCATCCGAGTTGATGAAGTGACCGTCATGGTTTTCCTCTTCTTCGCTGTCTTTGTAACAGATGCTGCCGCTGCGGCTCGCTCTACCGATTAAGCTAACGCCGCGACCAAAACATCGCCAGTATCGACGCCAGAGTCGCCCAAACATTCGCTTCTACGCCCGCGCGCAGTCCCTGACGATCCAAGCCGCGATCCTGCCTGGCGATCGCTCATCTGACAGCAACCGTCCGCGCTACGGATGACCGGCTGGCTTTGGACCTTGCGCTTTGGGCAGTGGCGCGGGCGACGCAGCACCAGTCGGCGCAGGCTTGGTTCCCGAGACAGGAATGTGACCGGGCGGCAGCTGCGGTTCTTTGGCTCCGGCTCCGGCACCAGGAACCGGAATGTGCCCGGGAGGCAGCTCACCGTGACCCGCTGGCATCTCACCGTGACCCGCTGGCATCTCACCGTGGCCCGCTGGCATCGCTCCGCCGTGACCGAACGTCGTATCAATCGGCGGACCTGCGCCTTCTTTGCGCACCGTGCTGAGCACGACTTGAAGCGCCTTCGCGGGCAGCGTCACCGGCCCGAGCTGTCCTTCGACATCGCCCGGCTGCTTGGTGCTCGCGTCTTCGTCTTGATCGACACGCACCGCAATCAGGATCGGTCCCGTCGGTGCTCCGCCCATTCCCATCAGATCATCGGCGGTTAGCTCGAACGGAATTTCCGAGTGATTCACCATCAGCTTCTTCGCGAGCAGCACCATGCCCGGCTGACCGCTCGCGGACACACCGCGTCCCGACACAAAGATGGTTGCGCCCATCTTGACCTTGTCTTTGACCGCGTCGGCAATCTTGATCACACCGCTGGCCAGCACCGTCGCAGAGCTAGCCGTCGGAATCGGCTGCGCAGGAGGCACACCTTGGACCCCGTGCAGCAGCTCGGCATGACCCGCAGGCATCGCCGGAGGCTTTTGCGCAGGCACCGCAGGTTCACGCGCAGCCGAAGCCGTCATCGGCGGCAAGCTAGGCGGCGCAGGAGGCACCGCACGGTTACGTTTTTCACAGCCGCCCTGCCACGCAATCAGCAGGGTCAGTGCAGCCAACACTCGACGAGATCGCAACATGCCGTTACGTTACCACCCGTGCAAAACAGAATCCATCACGCCCGCTTACAGTCTCGTCGCCCGCTCGCGAATCAGACGGTGGAATACATCTTTGCGCACCAAGAGCCCGAGCTGACCTTCCGTCCCGGTCAGTTTCTATCGATGCGCGTCGGAGAAGATGCCGATGGCAACGCGGCGCTGCGCAGCTACTCGATCGCATCGTCTCCCGAGCAGCGTGGCGAGCTTCGTCTGGTCCTGCGAATCCTCGAAGATGGCGTCGGTTCGCGCTTCTTTGCCAGCCTTCAGACCGGCGATGAAGTGACGTTCACCGGACCGATGGGCTTTTTCGTCAACGATCTGTCGCATCCCGGCGATGTCGTCTATGTCGCGACGGGAACCGGCATTGCACCCATCTGGCCGATGCTGCTGGAAACGCTCGCCCGACCAGAGACAGGCCGCGTCGAGCTGTTCTGGGGTCTTCGTCACGAAGAAGATCTGTTCTGGCAAGCTGAGCTAGCGTCGCTGACGACCAAGAACCCGCGCCTTACCACGCACATTTATCTGTCCCAGCCTCGGGGATTTTGGCGAGAGCGTGGTCGCATCGTACCGCCAGTGATCGAGCAGCTACCGTCGCTCCAGCGTCCGACGTTCTATCTGTGCGGCAACGGTCAGATGATCGAGGAATGCAAAGCCGCGCTGCTGTCGCGTGGCGTCGAGCGCAAGCGTCAAATCCGCACCGAAGCCTTCTTCGACTAAGCCATGCGACACATTGCCATCACCGCGTTTTCCGGCGAGATCTGCCACGGCGAGATCGTCAAAGAAGTCATCCCGCAGAGCCAGTCGCACAGTCGCTTTCGTCTGCCGGTGTATCCGTCGGTGGGAGTCGATGCTAAGCCGCCGCTGCGCTGGCGCTGCCTCGGCTGTCAGACGGTCTGGGATCGGGAACCGCTGCCGCAAGAAGCGCTGTAACAGCTGCGCTGCGACGGAGTGTTACAGATCCACCAGCTCGACCTGCGGCAGCTTCTGACCGAGAAACCGCGCCGCGACATCCGCCACACGCGCTTCATCGGTGACAAAGCAGCGCAGTCGCTCCGTCGGATGAAGCTCCGTCTCGGGCGACTTGGGCAGAAGCAGTCCTTGCTGTGACAGCAGCCGCTCCGTCGCCTGTGCCATCACTTCCGCCGAATCGACGAGGCTGACACTGTGACCCCACAGCTCGCAAGCAACCTGAGCCAGCGTCGGACGAAGCAGCGGATAGTGCGTGCAGCCCAGGACCAGCGTATCCAGGTTCGGCGCACGCTCTCGCAGATCCGTCAAATAGCGACGAACCACCAGCTCGCTGACCGGATCGCTTGGATCATTCCAGCCTTCTTCGACGAGAGGAACCAGCAGTGGACACGGCTGAAGGTGAATCTTGAGCGACGGACGCAGCGCCAGCAGCGCGCGCTCATAGGCACCGGACCGAATCGTCGCCAGCGTCCCCAGCACCCCGACTTCACCCGACTGAGTGACCTGCGCCGCCGCTTCGGCACCGGGTTCGACTGCGCCAAGTACACCGACGGAAAGCTCTGATCGAAGACCGGGCAGCGCCGCCGCAGACGCGGTGTTGCACGCAATCAGCAGCAGCTTGACATCATGGCGAAGCAGAAACCGTGCCGCATTGCGTGAGTACTTGAGCACCGTCTGAGCGCTGCGGGTTCCATACGGAACTCGTGCGGTGTCGCCCAGATAGACGATTCGCTCGCTCGGCAGACGTGACAGCACCGCCGACACCACCGTGAGCCCACCGACGCCAGAGTCGAACACACCGATGGGACGACTGCGATCTGCCGTCGGCATCAGTTCACCGCGTGAGGCAGCGCCAAAAGAAACGGCGCGATCTGCGCATCGAACGTCGTTCCGTCGGGCCGCACCATCTGATACGAGCCTTCCATCGTGCCAAACTCGGTGCGCAGCATGCAGCCTGACGAATAGGTGTAGCTTTCACCGGGACGCAGGAACGGATGCTGACCGACGACACCAGGGCCGCGAACCTCTTCAACGTGCTGCGTCGCGTCGGTGATGATCCAGTGCCTGCTGAGCAGCTGCGCGGGCTCGGTTCCGTGGTTGCTGATCGTGATGGTGTAGACGAAAAAATGCATCCGCGCCTCGGGCTGCGAGCGCTCCGGTGCATAGCGCGTCTCTACCTGGACGCGAATACCGCTTGTCGTCGTGTCGGACATCTGGACCTCGGAAGGATTACAAAGCGGCGCAGATACTAGCCGGGTTTTTCGGCCAGCGGGGACTTCTTGCGGGGAACTACTTGGCCGTCGATGACGGAGCGACGCTCACACGCTCCAGGCGCACCCGCTTGCCGTCTTGATAGTGCTCGATCAGATCGATCTTGCCGTCAGAGTCACTGTCGTGCTCGTCGCGCACCATCACACCTGCTTCGTAATACGACTTCTGATCCGCCAGCCCGTCTTTGTCGTGGTCAAACTCCTCGCGAAGCTTGCGCCCGAACTTGTCGAGATACTGGAGCATGTCCTTGCGTCCGTCGCCGTTGAGGTCCACTTCCTTGCAAGACATGTACAGCGGCGGATTGCCGTCGGCGTTTTTGTGAAACACCTTCAGCACGTCGGGCTTGCTACCGCCGCGATAGCTCGCTGTCTCGATGCGCTCGGCACCTTGACGCTCACAGCTTAGCTCAGGCCGCGTCTGTGCCGTCGGTGTAGCGCTGGGTGTCGGACTGGTACTCGCCAGACAGCCCGCAGCAAGCAGAGGCAACAGCGCGCCCCAGCGAACAAAGGATGAACGACTTCTGACGCCGGATTTCATCATCGTCAAGATAGCCGCCTGTCCTTGCGACGTAAACAGGCAATCCCGCAAGCCGGACGGCGGCTCGCAACTCGTGCGGAATTAGCGCGGCGGAGCCGGTCGCTCGGGACGCGGACGACCGGGAGGTGCCGCCGCAGCCTCTTGTTCTTTGCGACGCTTGTACTTCTCGATGGCAGAAACGAATTCTTCAAATGGAATCATGTAATGAATATTACAAAACAAGCCTGCGCGCCGTAAAGGCTTGCGCGGAAACCGGCTGGTCAGCGTCGAGCGAGGCAGTACCGAACGCCCGCTTTCAGATCGGGCAGCGTCTCGAGCTTGCGCAGGATGTCACCGCGATCGCCAAGCTGGGTCAGCAGCTGAGCGATCTGCGGGCTGATTCCCGTCACAATCGGTCGCGATCCGAGCATCTCGATCGCCGTCAGCATCCGCTTAAGCGCCGTCGTGCTCGTCTCATCCATCGTCTCGACCGCCGTCAGATCGATCAGCACCAGCCGCGACCGATGCGACACCAACGCCGAGAGCAGCCGCTCGGTGATCGTCCTGGCCCGCGCGTCATCCAACGAACCGATCACCGGCAACAGCAGCACACCGTCGAAGACATCCAAGATCGGTGCTGACAGATCGAGAATCTGCTGATGCTGCGACTCGATGAGCGCCAGCTTTTCCGACAGCGCGGCGTTCAGCTCGTTTTTGCTCTCCGCCTCGCGCTGCGCTTCGATCGCTCGCTCGATCAGCTCTAGCTGCTTTTCTTTCCGTTCCGAAATATCCATCACCGAGCCGACGACAAAGCGCCGACCTTCGTCGCGCAGTAGCACGCTCGCTGCGATCGAGACATCGACCAAGCTGCCATCTTTGCGACGACAGCGAAGCTCGATGCTGCTGGCGACGGAGCTGTGACCTTTGCCGCCGCCAAGTAGCTCCGAAAACAGGGTCTGCGCGCGCTCGATTTCCTCGGTAGACAAGACCTTCGCGAGCGGACGACCGACCAGTTCTTCGGGACGAAAGCCGGTCAGCTCACAGAACGCGCGATTGCAGCTGACGAAGCGATGTCGGTGATCCCACAGACACAGTCCCACACCGCACGTTTCCAAGATCGCACCGAGCAGCGACTCGTTTTCACGCTGCGTTCGCTCTCGGATCAGGCGCTCGGTCACATCGCGCGCCGTCGTCAAGATCAGCGACAGCGACGAAAGACGCAGCATCCGCACTTGCAGCTCACACGAGCGTGGCGTCATGCCCGCAATCGCTTGTTCAACGAGCAGACTCGCCGACGAAGCGCCTGCGCTCACCTTCTTCAGCGCCGTCGCCAGCTCACTCGGAACACTTCCCGCAGCCAGCGAAGCCGTCAGATCCGGCAGCTGCTTGGCAAACTTCGGGCTGTGATAGACCAGCGCGTGATCGAGCGCAAAGACCGCGACACCATCGGCCAGCGAGTCAAAGATCGCAATCGCGGTCTGATCCAAGCGGGCGGCAGCGCCACGGTCCGGCAAACTGTCTTGTGAGTGCGACTCGTCGGACACGGGCAAGTTGCTCAAGCAGATCTCAGGTCATTTTAGGAAATCATCACATCCCAAGCGCTGTCAATCGCCCTTTTCGTCGTCGCGGGATAGAACGTGCGCCGCCGCGTGAGGCTCACGCTCGGTATCCCGCTCAGGACTTTCATGGATTTCCCAGGTCTGTGCCCAAGCCTGTGTCCAGCTTGGGGACCGATCCGCCGCCTACTTGAGCGTCCCGCTCAGATCCATCCAGGTCACGCGCACCGTCAGGAAGTCACCGTCTCGCGTCACCGCCGATGGCGTCACCTTTAGCTCCGTCAGCACCGCTGGAAACGACGCCATCAGATCCGTCGGCGGCTGCGCCAGATCCGGCAGCTCTCCGGGCTTGGGCATCTCCGTCGGGACAATGAACGTCGCCGCTTGCACCGCCTTCGGGGTCGCAATGCCATTGCCGGTCAGCGTGAACTTTCCGCCCGCAAAGCTCGCTCGCGATTCGTTGCCCGCCGCATCGACGATCTTGTCTGGATACGCGTACCACACCCCACCGGGCGCATCGAGCGGCAGCGAGAACGTCCCGTACAGCGTCTCTCCGCCCGTTAGATCGACGCTGGTCAGCATGTTGCCATCCGGCCCCAGCCACACCTTCACCGTCTGATTCGACGGCAGCGACCGCTCATCACTCAGCTTAAGCGACAGGTTGACCTGCTGACAGCGCTCGACCCGCGACGGAGTTGCATCCATCTGCACCGCTTGTGGTGCCGTGCGATCCGCGTCCGGGTTGGCCTGAACTTCGACCTTCACCACCGGATACGTCGTCGCTGTGTAGATGCCGCTCTTGCGATCGTACAGCTTATAAATCGTGTCGGCAGCGTTCTGACGCTTCACATCAAGCGACTGCCCGTTCTTGGTATCGACGCGACCTTCGATGTAGTACGTCCCCGGTGCCAGCTCGGCTGGAACCGTCAAAAACGCCGATCCCGAGCCACCCATCACCGTCTGCGCCGTTCCCACCACCTGGCCCGATGCCGTCGCCAGCCACCACTGGCTCTGCCGCAGTCCGCACTCATCCCCTTGCAGCGACACCGTCACGCTCATTCGGTCGCCTTGGCGAATCTGCGGCGTGCTCGGAGCCACCGTCAACAGCGTCACCGCACCGCTCGTCACCGTCGTCGCATACTCGGTGTAATAGTTCGCAACCGCCGTGCCCGCGATGCTGGTCGTCGATCCGTTGGCGTAGTCGATGCGGAAGCCCGCCGTGTTGCCGATCCGGTTTGCGACAGCGACCAGCTCTTGCTTGGCGTTTACCAGCACGACGCGCTCGACCGTGTACTGACCGCGCTCATCGCACTTGGTCAGCGCCTTGGTTCCGCCGTACGACGCGCCGATGCCTTCCAGCTGGATCGTGTGATAGACGCCGCTCGGCGACTTCACCTCTGCATACAGCGAGCGCGCAATCGGACGATCCGACGACGGCAGTCCCGGCATCGGGTCGCTCATCTTGCGACACATCGCTTGCTCCCCCGCGCCGCCTTTGCTGCACGCAGACAGAAGCAGCCCGCCCACAAGCGGAGCCAGCACAACCCCCAGAAGCGACCGAGTCCGACGACCAATCAGTGGTGACAGCATGGAATCCTCGCAGCAGCAGAAAGGAACAGCGCGCCTACTGAACCTGATAGACGTAGTCGAGCTTCATCGGCTCGCCTCGGAACTTCGGGAACACCGCGCTGCGAATCTGCGAGCGCAAGCACAGCCCAATGTCCGCCTTGTCAAACGGCGAGGGCAGCGTCACCTGCGTCAGCTTGCCTTCGGGACCGAGCACCAGGCTCACCTTGGCATTGCCCGACGGCTCGCCGAACTCGACGTAGCACTCGTGAACGCGCGCTTGGATCGGTGCCAGCACCTTGTCGATCTCACGCGGGGTCAGCCGCTCGGGCAGCGCCAGAAAGTCTGCCTGCTTCTTGAGCTCGGCCTGCGACATGTCTTCCGACGCATCACGCGGGCAGCCGCGATCGGGAACCACCTTCACCGCCATCGTCGCCTTGGGCTGCGCCGCCGCCACCTGGCCCGTGCAGCGGTCGTAGACGCGATGTCCCAGCGACGCCACCAGCACACCCTTGGGCGGCGGAGTCGTCGGCTGCGCGCTCGGCGCTGGCTGCACGGCGGTCTTGCTCGTCGTCTGCGCCACCGGCTGCTCCGCTGGATACGGCGTCGTAAAGCGGAACACATGCTGAACCTTCAGCCGAGGCACCACCCGCTCGACAAAGCGATCCGCCTTCACCCGGTCCGCCAGCGCGATCTCGTGGTTGGCCAGCGGCTCCACCTGCGCCCGTCCGTCCGCCACCCGCACCGGCGGCTTCGTCGTCAGATAGCGAGGCTCTCCCGCCACCATGATGGGGCTTTTGCACACCAGGCAGCCCGAGATCTCCATATCGACCTGCTTGGCCGCTGCGTCGTACGGCGAGGTATCCGGCGCCATGTCCGACTCCGCCACAAACGTGTGCGACCGCAGGTATTCCAAAAGGAACGTCTTGGACACCTCGCACTGCCGCTTGTAGATCGGGTCCGGGTCGTCGCAGCGCGCATACAGCGGCTCGACCAGCGTCGCGAAGTCCTTGACCGGCACCGCGTCCTTGAGAAGCTCCTCGAAGCTCTTTTGGCTGGCCGCATCCGCAGCCGCCACAGCCCCCGTCGAAGCAAATGCATCCGGTAGCGCGCCACCTTCCGCCTTTGCCCCTTTGCCCGTCCCCGCCTTGCTGGCCTTGTCCGCCCCTTTGACCGCCGCTTGCGCAGCAACCTTGGGAGGCTTTGCCTCTACCGCACCAGCCACCAGCATCCACAGCGACAGCGTTCCCACAAGCGTCGGCATCCGCCGCGTCTTGCCCAGCTTCAACATGGCTTCAAAGGCTCTCATTCCTCGCTGCATAACATGATTTGTCGGGCCTTGTAAGAAGCTTTGCCGAAAGCTGCGCGGGACGGAAAACACGCCCCGCTTGCGACTGCCGCTTAGCGCGTCTGACCTTGCCCGGTGACCACGAACTTCGTCGCGCACAGCTCCCGCAGGCCCATCGGACCGAACGCATGCAGCTTCGTCGTCGAAATCCCCACCTCTGCGCCCAGGCCCAGCTCGCCACCGTCGTTAAAGCGCGTCGAGACGTTCCAGCCGACAAAGCTCGCGCACACCTGCCGCACAAACCGCCGCGCTGCCGCTTCGTCCTGCGTCACGATCACCTCGCTGTGCAGCGAGCCATAGCGCGCAATGTGATCCATCGCCGCATCGAGAGACGGCACAATCCGCACCGCCAAGATCAGGTCCAAAAACTCTTGGCCAAAGTCGCTCGGCTGCGCCGTCACCACCCGCAGTCCCGTCGGCAGTCGAGTGGGCAGCAGCGCCCGCGCGTCGTCTTCCAGCCGCAGCTCGACCCCAAATCCCGCCAGCTTGTCCGCCAGCATTGGCACAAGCTGCGCCGCCACCGGCTCGTCGATGAGCAGACACTCCAGCGCGTTACACACCCCAGGCCGCGAGCACTTGCCGTTTTCCACCAGCTCGACCGCCATCGCCAGATCCGCCGACCGCTCGACAAACAGGTGACAGATTCCCTGATAGTGCTGCACCACCGGAATCCGCGCATGCTCCACCACGAAGCGGATGAGCGACTCGCCCCCGCGCGGGATGCACAGATCGATGAGCCCGTTTTGCCTAAGCAGCGCCAGCATCAGCGCCCGATCCGGATCTTCGACCAGCACGCAGCCATCTTCCGGCAGCCCGTGCGCCCGCAGCGACTCTCGCACAAGCTGCGCCAGCGCCAGGTTGCTGTGCCGCGCTTCCTTGCCCCCGCGCAGGATCACCGCGTTGCCGCTCTTTATCGCCAGCGCCGCCGCATCCACCGTCACGTTCGGTCGCGACTCATAGATGAGCAGCAGCACCCCGAGCGGAATCCGCACCTTTTCGACCCGAAAGCCGCGCGGACGCAGCCACGACTCCACCACCTCGCCCACCGGGTCCGGCAGCGCCACGATCTCTTGCACCGCCCGCCCGAGCGCCGAGAGCCGTCCCGCATCCAGCCGCAGCCGATCGAGCAGCGCCGCCGAGAGCCCCGCCTCTTTCCCCGCCTGCATATCGAGCGCGTTGTGCGCCAGCACCTGCGCCTGCCGCTCCGGGTCGGACAGCAGTCCCGCCAGGTGCAGCAGCGCCGCGTCTTTTTGCGCCGTCGGAGCAAACGACAGCGGTCGCGCCGCCCCCGCCGCCCGCTCGCCCAGCGCCCTCGCCGTCTGTTCGTGTGACCCCGCGATGGCCTGCGTTTGCGTCTGCGTCTCCGCCTGTGTCATTGGGCCTGCTCCTTGGTCGCCATCCCCGTCCCCGTCGCTTCTGCCACGCCGCGCGGACCCTGGACCGCCAGCAGCACCAGGTCATCGCGATGCACCGCTTCATCCGCCAGCTTGTAGCCGAGCACGTCCGCGATGTCCGCCGTCTTCACCCCGACAATCCGCCGCAGCTCGTCCGAGCCATAGCTCGAAAAGCCCCGCGCCAGCGCCGCCCCCGCCTGTGACTGGATCTCCACTGGCTCGCCCGCTTCAAACGTCCCACGCACTTCACGAATCCCCGTCGGCAGCAGGCTCTTGCCGCGCTCACCCAGCGCCCGCGCCGCCCCGTCATCGATCACCAGCTGTCCCGTCGGTCGCAGATCCCGCAGCAGCCAGCGCTTGCGACTCCCCGTCCCCCGCTGCGGCGGCGCATGCACAAACGTCCCAAGCGGCTCCCCGCTGAGCGCCCGATCCAGCACCCCGACCTGCTTGCCTGGCGCGATCAGCGTGGGAACGCCCGATTCACCCGCCCGGCTCGCCGCCCGCAGCTTGGTCGCCATTCCGCCCGTCCCCACCCCCGAAGACGAGTCCCCGCCCAGCCCGAGCGTCGCCGGATCGATCCCGAACAGCTCGGGAATCCGCTGTGCCGTCGAGTCTTTGCGCGGGTCCGCCGTATACAGCCCGTCGATGTCCGTCAGGATCACCAGCAGCTCCGCTTCCACCAGATCGACCGCCATCCCCGCCAGCGTGTCGTTGTCGCCAAACTTTAGTTCTTCGACGCTGACCGTGTCGTTTTCGTTGATGATCGGCAGCGCCCGGTGCGTCAGCAGCTCGGCAATCGCCCGTCGCGCATTCAGGTAGCGCGTCCGCGACTGGATGTCCGCGTGCGTCAGCAGCACCTGCGCCACCGTCACCCCACGAGGCCCCAGCGCATCGTCATACAGCCGCATCAGCCGCGACTGCCCCACCGCCGCCGCCGCCTGCTTGCCGCGAATGTCCTTGGGTCGCTTGCCAAGCCCCAGCCGCTCGACCCCCAGCGCCACCGCTCCCGACGACACCACCACCACTTCCCGCGTCTGCGCCGCTCGGTGTAGCTCCTCGCACAGGCTGTCGAAGCGCTCACGGTCGAACTTGCCGCCGCTCTGCGTCAGCACCCCCGTGCCGATCTTCACCACGATCCGCCGCGCCGCCCGAAGCTGATCCCGCCGACTGCCCGGCTCCTCCCCACCGCGAGACGGCGAGCCGTCTTCCGCCAAGGTGCCAGTTTCACAAGAAGAAAGGGCTGGTTTGTCCAAAGCACGTCGAGCCATAGAAGCCGCCCATTGTGCGCCGCCCCGCCCCCCGATTCAAGCGCCCACCCCGCCCGAATCCGACCAAACCCCGCCCCTACGCCCAGCCGAGCGCTTGGGCCCCCAGCGCGGATCTCAGCGACGGTCGTTAGCTGGTGCGTAGGGATGAACAATTTTGTCGTTTGCACGTATGGCGTGTAAACGTACGCTCAAGATCGTGATCGAACACTTCGCGGACAAGAAGACGGAATCCGTGTTTCACGGAGAAACCAACAAGGAAGCCCGTCGCATCCCGAAGGAGTTGTGGACGGTGGCCAGGCGCAAGCTCGATATGTTGCATGCAGCCCATGCGATCGAAGACCTACGCATTCCGCCCGGAAATCGTCTTGAGTCGCTCAGCGGAGACTTGGCCGGATTCTGGAGCATCCGGATCAATGAAAAGTACCGGATCGTGTTCAAGTTCGACGGAGGAGTGGCTCGGGATGTCAAGATCACCGACTACCATTGAGGAGCGCACGAGGTAGCGCGTGGGGGCCGACAGCTCGTTACGTTGTCGAGAGAGAGTCATCAAAGAATTAGTCGTTTGGACTCATGAAATGGAGGGTATTCATATGTTGCCAAAGGAAAGGCCGCCGACGAGGCCCGGTGAGATCCTAGAGGAGGAATTCCTCAAGCCACTTGGGCTGACTCAAAGTGAACTGGCCAAGCGGATGAATGTGCCGATTCAGCGTGTCAATACGATCGTGACTGGCAAAAGAGCCGTGACCGCAGAAACGGCGATCAAGCTGTCGCGTGTGCTTGGAACTTCACCGAACTTCTGGATGAACCTTCAGACGAACTTTGACCTGTGGACAGCCGCCAGAGTTCTTGCTGAAGCCAGCTAGCCGCCCGACCCAGCCCCATCCTACGCGCCATCGATTCATCGAACACCCGGCCACGGCGCGCGCCCTTGCACGCGGCGCGCACAGGCTTGCACGCGGCGCTTATGGGCTTAGGGCGACCGAGACGGTGTCGCTCGGCTGGCCGACTTCTTGGTCGTGGGAGACGCCGATGGCGCGGTACTCGCGGACTTCGACGGCGCTGCGACCTGTCCTTGTCCGGGCCGGACGAGATGTGGCCCCAAGCGCCGTAGGAACTTCATCGGACAGATTCGCGTCTTCGTCTTGGCCTTCCGAAGGTTGAAGGAGTTGGGTTTGATCGCCGACGCGGATGCAATTGATAAGGATGGCAAGCAGTACAAGGCTGTTCATCCGACGGAGAATGGGATTCAGTGGGCGCAGGCCCATCGCCAGCAAGAACTACAAGAATTAGAGTACATTCCTTTTTAGGAAACTGTGTTGCTTCGTCGGTGTTCTCCTTCTGTCTCAACGTGTCTGGTGCTCAAACAAGAGTCTCACTTGTCGCCCCTGCCTACTTGCGCTAGCGTCTCAACCATGGCGCTGGCGCAAGCGGTTTTGATTCCGGATCACATCGACGCCGAGACTGGCATGGCCAAGGTGGAACTGCGTCGCATGCTTGACGAGGGACTAGCCGAGCTTGAGCGTGGCGAGGGCATCGAGATGGACGATGCCGCGTGGGAGCAGCTGCGCAGTGAGCTTCGCGCTCGTCGCTCAGCGCGGTAGCCATGGCAGCTCGCGTAGTGCTTGCGCCCAAGGCAAGGGCGGACTTGTTGGCGATTGATTCCTACCTGGCCGAGCGCAATCGTCTCGCTGCGGAGCGTCTGATCGAGCGACTCCTTCACGCGATGCAGACACTCGCGCGCATGCCTACCATGGGACGGATCTGCGCCGACCTTGGGCTGCCCTCTGTTCGGCGTTTCGTCGTCGAACAGCACCACATCTTCTACGCGCCGACCGAATCAGGAATCCGCGTTGTTCGCGTGATTCACGGACGCCGTGACGTTCAGGCCGAAGTCCGCCAGTAGCGCGGCGCACGCCCTTGCACGCGACGCGCGCGCCCTTGCGCATGACGCGCACAGGCTTGCACGCGGCGCGCACGGCCTTGCACGCGGCGCTTATGGGCTTAGGGCGACCGAGACGGTGTCGCTCGGCTGGCCGACTTCTTGGTCGTGGGAGACGCCGATGGCGCGGTACTCGCGGACTTCGACGGCGCTGATCGGGCGGGGGTCGTCGAAGGGCGGGCGGCTGTCGTGGCCGAGCAGCACCCAGGCGGCTTCGCCCTGCTTGCGGCTGTAGATGTGGATGCCGTCGAGCGCGCCGCGTGTCCAGTCGATGCGGACCTTGCCGCCGTGGCTGCTCGCGCGGATCTGCGGCTTGTGCGAGGCCAGGTTTTCGGGGACCGACCGCACCGGCACCGCTTGCAGCGCCTTGGCCGTCTCCTCGGTGAAGCCGGGGCTGACCCGGCAGCGATCGATGATGCGCTGGATTTCGACGAAGGCGCGCGTCCGTAGCTCTGCCGTGCGCGCCACCGCCGCCTGCCAGTCGGCATACTTTTGCTCATCGGCGGTGATCGCCGCCGCCAGCGCCTTGGCCTGGTCGAGCGCATCCTTCGTTTCCGTGGTCCCCAGCCCGAGCGCCTTGGCCTGCGTCGGCAGCGCCGTCTGAAAGTTCGCCAGCCAAACCAGCAGCCCAGCATCACTTCGGGGGAAATAACGAGCAGACATCGAACCGTTCTCCTTGCTTCACACTGTGTTGCACCCTGCCATGCCGCCCTATGCGACATGTGAGTGCTTGAAAGGTTGGCCCACAGATCCGACCGCTGCCACCCGATTTTCAACATTTGTGCTCCGCCCCGAGGCCAAAATCCCCGCACACGCCCCCACCCGACCCCCGTACTAACCCGCTGCTACGCCGCACGGACCCGCTGCTACGCCGCACGGACCCGCTGCTACGCCGCGCCGACGCCTTTGCGACTGCGTCCCAAGCGCTCGTGACCGCGTGACCACGCCTTGTTACCGCGTGACCACGCCTTGTTACCGCGTGACCACGCCTCTGCTACCGTGTCCGCAGCCGCCGGGACGCCGTACCGACACCTTTGCTACCGCGTGACAGCGCCTCGTGACCGCGTGACAGTGCCTCGTGACCGCGTGACAGCGCCTCGTGACCGCGTGACAGCGCCCCGTGACCGCGTGACAAGCGCTGGGGGCGGGGCGGGTTTGGTCAGGATGAGGGCTCGGGGGCGGGGGCTTACCCGGCTGCGGGCGGGGCACGGAGGGCTCCGTTCAGGGTGTGCGGCCCATGCCTACCTGCATCAGGGTCGCTCAAAAATTCTAGGCCAGCGACGAATTTTTGAAGAACGATCGGGCTGATCGTAAAGCAACTTTTCTTCCGCAGCGCCGATGATTCGCTTGTCATTCTCTTGACTGAATATGCACTTGGATACATATTCGGACGCATGAGAACCGACCCAATTTTACTGAGCGAGTTTATTGATTGATTTGAAGACCTCGACGCCAAAGACGGCGAGGCTGTGACCCGCGTTATTGATCTGCTGGCAATACGAGGCCCTTCGCTGGGGCGTCCCTACTCGGGGACCATTAAGAACTCCAGGCACGCGCTCCGGGAGTTGATCATCCAGTCGAAGGGGGACCCGATTCGAGTGTTCTAGGCGTTTGATCCGAAGCGAGACGCCGTGTTGCTGTTGGGTGGCCACAAGGCTGGCCAAGACCGTTTTTACGAAGAGTGCATCCCAAAAGCCGAGAAGCTGTTCGACGAGTATTTGAGCGCTCAAGGTGACCGATAGGTCTGATTATTTTCGACGCCGTAGCGTCGGTAGAGGTGGTGTATGAAAACCCAGCGTTGGAGTGAACTGAAGAAGCAGAAGCTGAGCCCCGAGCAAATCGCAGCAAGCGAGCAGTGGGCCGAGCAGGAGTCGCTCAGTATGACCCTGCGTGAACTTCGCGAGTTTGCTCAGAAAACCCAGGAGGACATGGCGTCCGCTGCGAACATGACGCAGTCCGAGTTGTCTCGGTTGGAACGGAGAGACGATCACCTGCTATCGACTCTTCGGCGGTACGTAGAGGCACTGGGAGGTCGGCTGGATATCGTCGCCGTGTTCGATAACCGACAGATCCGACTTGAGAACGTCTGATCCCGAATCGGTATTCGGTAGGAGGGCCGGGCTGACGGGCCGGGCGGGCCGGTTTGGCCAGGACTAGGGATCGGGGGCGAGGGGGAGTTCGAGGAGCTCGAACAGGCCGAGGGAGGTGAAGCCTTGGTCGAGGGCGCGCTGCTTGAGGGAGTCGTCGGCGGTCAGGGCGATCACGCGCCGGGCCCCGGACTGCTTGGCGGCGGTCATCAGGGCGGTGTGGACTTGCAGCAGGGCGTGGTAGCGGGACTCGGAGCTGGCCTCGGGGTTGGTGACAAAGCCTTCCAAGATGACGGTGTCGGAGTCGGTTCGATACAGAAAGCCCGCCGCGATCCCTTCGACCAGGAAGCCGGTGGCGGGCAGCTCTCCGGGGCGCAGTGGGCCGAAGCCGTGGGCCTGATACCAGGCATTGAGCGTCGCCCGGTCGGTCTCGTTGTGAACAAAAGGACGCAGCATCACGCGACTCCCCTTTCCCGACAGCTCCCCGACAGTTCCCCTTACAGTTCCCACTACAGTTCAAAGATGCCCGATAGCTTGGAGCGGATGTCGGCCATGGTCGCCACGGCGAAGTTGGGGATGTAGGACACCTCGCCGCTGAAGGTCTTGCCCATGGCGGTCGGCTTTTCGTGCGCGATGAGCACACCTGCCGGGGCGGGGCCGTAGCTGAACTTGACGTGCCACTTGAAGCGGTCGGAGTCGCGGATCTGGGTCTTCCAGGTGGTAAAGACCTTGTTGCGGAACTCGGAGCGCTTGAGCGACTCGACCTGGCCCTTGACCTCGCCGAAGTTGTCCACGCCGTCGCGAAACAGGGTGACGCCTTCTTGCACGTAGTCCATGGCGCTCATGGCCTTCTGGACATCATCGGGCTTGAGCGAATCCATGACGTTGCCGACGCCCGCACCGGCGATCTTGACCGCGTTTTCGACGATCTGCTGAATGGCGGCTTCGACGGGAAACAGGCCGATGGCGCGCGGACCGGGGATGTAGGCTTTGACATCCATCCAGATGTAGGAATCGCCGTAGGGATAGCCCGCATCTCCATCGTCATCCCAGCCGCCGGGCAGCGGGGAGTAGTCCTTGATGTACTCCTCGCGATGGGTGGCCAGCCATTCCAGGATCTTGCGCTTGGAGCCAAGGAGAACGAGGGGCTGGGCACAGATCGAGCCCAGGGACTTGCGGCCCTCGCCCGCTTCGTAGACATCGCCAAAGGCAAACTCGCCCCGGCTGTTGGCGTAGGTCTTGCGAAGCTGACCGTTGTACTGAATCACGGTCATGCCGGAGGTCACGCAGGTCGCGCCCGACTCGCGGTACATGCCAGTCTCGACATCGCGGGGCAGGGTGACGGCCTGCTCGACCACGCGCGGCGGGGCATAGGTGTTAAGGATGAAGATCAGGTTGTCTTTGCCAAAGACCTCGACCAAGTTGACGTTCTTGGCAACCAGCGAGGTGTCGCCGTTGGCGAGACGGCACTGCTCGATGGCCGCGCGCAGCTCGCTGTGGATGAGCGCCTTTTGCCGCAGGTTGAGCGCGCGAAACGCCTGCTTGATCGCTGCAACCCGCGACTTGTCTGGATCGACGTACTTGAGGACATCTTCCAAATAGTCGGTGGCCGTGTGTGCCTTCCGCTGTGCTTGATACACCTCAGGTGCGGTCTTGAACTTCTCAGGTAGCGACCAGACCGTGCCTTTTCGTTTTGAGCCCATAAAACCCCCCGCTTGTCGTCTGAACCTACAAGGCAGCTTGCGACGGCTCATCGTACCATGTGACCGGCCCTGGCAGACAGCCTTGTGCGCACCGGGGGAGGGAAACGGCATCGGAAACGGCGGGGGCGAAAGGGGCTGCGCGGGGACCTAGGCGAAGGGCTTTTGCCCGGGTGCGGGCTGGGATACGATAGGGTGGGGCGTGGCAGGCTCTGCACAGCAGGCTGGCCCCTACGATGGGCCTTGTGCCTCTGAATACGGTGCCGAATGAACCAGCAAGACTCGATTGAACCAGGGGTGCTGCTGCAAGCGCTGCTCGACAGCCCAGGCGATCTGGTGATCTTTGCGCTCGATCGCCGCTATCGCTACATCGCCTTCAACGAAAACCACCGACAGACCATCTTGGCGATCTGGGGTGTGGAGATTCGCCTGGGGATGGACATGCTGGCCGAGGTGGTCGGTCGCGACGACGATCGAGCCAAGGCCAAGGACTTCTTCGATCGAGCGCTGGCGGGTGAGCGGATCGTGTCGTACGAGGCGTACGGGGACGAGCACCTGTCGCGCAAGACGTTCGAGAGCGCGTTTTCGCCGATGCGCGATGGCCACGGGGCGGTCATCGGGGTGTCGTGCATGGTGCGGGATGTGTCGCAGGCGCAGCGCAACGAGCTAGAGCGCGAGCAGCTACGCGGCGAGATGGAGCGGCGCAACGAAGAGCTGCTCCAGAGCGCGCAGGAAAACGCGCAGCTCGTCGAGCGACTGCGCATTGCGGTGAGCGAGCTGACGACGCCGGTGCTGGAGGTGTGGGACTCGGTGCTGGCGATGCCGATCGTGGGCATTGTCGATACCGAGCGCGGAGAGCAGATGACAAGCCGTCTGCTCGATGCGATCGAGCGGCACCGGGCGCGCTTTGTGATCATCGATCTAACGGGCGTGGGCAACCTGGACACGAGCACGGCCAATCGCTTCTTCCAGCTGGCGCGGGCGGCGAAGCTGCTCGGGTCGGAGGCGATCATCGCGGGCATTCAGTCGGCGGTGGCGCAGACGCTGGTGGCGCTCGGGGTGGATCTGAGCGGGCTGCAATCGACGCGCAACCTCAAGCAGGCGCTGGAGCTGTGTATCTCGCGGCTGCGGGACACGGGCGCTGTGCTGCGCGCGGCCAAGTCCCCGGCTGGTCAGCTTCCGCCGAGCCGGAAGTCGAGAGACTCAAGCGGATCGAGCCTGGGGTAAGCGTTGCCGCTGCCGCTTCGTATCGACTGTGCGCATGCGACCGACCACGTTGTGGCGGCGACTGTGGCGCGACGCTTTGCGGAAGATGCGGGCTTTTCTGCGCACGGGGCGAGCGCGGTGGCGATTGCGGTGGGCGAGCTGGTGTCCAACGCAGTCCGTCACGCGGGCTTTGGCACGCTGGAGCTTTCATCGCTGTCACCGCCCAGTCCTGGGGTGCAGATTCGGGTGTCGGATCGCGGTCCGGGGATTCCGGCGCAGATGCTTCAAACGGTGGAAGGCTGGAAGCAGAGCGTGCCGCTGCCAGAGTCGGTGCTGTCGGCCACGGATCACGGGCTCGCGGCGGTGATTCGGCTGGTGGATACGCTGCTGATTCGCTCGTCGTCCGCCGGGACGCACATCGAAGCGGTCTGTCTGGTCAAGCCGGTCCGCAGCCGGTCGCTTCGGTAGCAAGTAACGGCGCGGACACGATCCGGCCAGCGCGCCGAAGGTTTCAGTGTAGACATCGTGGTCGTGAAGGAGTCTTGCCGATGAACCGATGGAGTGTCCTTGCTGCCTGCGCCGTGCTGTCTGTGTCCTGTTCTTCGACGGAGAGCCAAAGTCCACCGCCGACCGATCAGCCGATGACAAGTGACGCGCCGCCGGTGACGCTGCGGGTGCTGTCGAGCCTGCCGCAGTATGTGTCGGGCGGGGATGCGCGGATCGCGATCGGGACGCCAAAGTCGCTGTGGCCAGCGCTTGAGCTATGGCTCGATGGCCAGCGGGTGGCGCTCGACAAACAGAGCCAGACGGACAGCGGGGTGGAAGGCATCCTGTCGGGGCTCAAGCTGGGGGAAAACTACCTGGAGGTTCGGCACGCGGCGCGCGGACGGCTGGCCTGGGTGGTGCTCACGAACCATCCGATCACGGGGCCGATGTTTTCGGGTCCGCAGCAAGAGCCGTTTGTGTGCTCGGTGCTGACGGATCTGGGCAAAGAGCCGCTGCCCGACACGAGCGACCCGAAGTACTACGCGGTGAAGGACGGAGGCGGCAAGACGATCGGCTACAGCAAGAACTGCTCGATCGCTTCGTACGTGACGTACTACTACATGCCGGTCGGCAAGCTGAGCCATCGCGACTACAAGCCGCTGCCGATGGACGGAACGCGGCCCACGGACATCGCCAAGACCAAGCTGCTCGATGGTCGGGAAGTAGACTTCATCGTTCGCTGGGAGCGCGGCACCATCAACCGCTTCATCTACCAGTACGTGATGCTGGCGCCGTTTGGGGAAGACCCGCAGCAGCCGGACCTGAGCCTGTGGAACCGGCGGCTCATCTATCACTTCCAGGGCGGCGTCGGCTTCGGTCACTACCAGGGCGGGCCGGACACGCGGGCGGGGCTCGCGCATGCCATCGGCAAGGGCTACGCGATCGTACATTCCAGCGGCAACCGCACCGGAGAGCACTACAACCTGGTCCTGGGCGGTGAGACGGCGCTGATGACCAAAGAAGGCTTCATCAAGCGCTACGGGGTGCCGCTGTATACGGTGGGCCTGGGCGCGTCGGGAGGCGGCATCCAGCAGTACATCTATCCGCAGAACCATCCGGGTCAGATCATCGATGCAGCGGTGGCGCAGCAGCCGTATCCCGACATGGTGGGACAGATTCCGCACATCGGGGACTGCGAGCTGCTCGAGTACTACATGGATGTCACCGACCGGGCGAACCCTCGGTGGTCGAGCGATGTGAAGCAGCGGAGCTTGCTCGTGGGGCTGAACGCGGAAGAGTCGGTGGCGAACCCGTTTTTGGCGCTGAGCCCGGCGCTGCCGAACGTGAAGATGGCCAAAGGCTCGACGGAGTGTCGCAAAGCGTGGATCGGCCTGACCGCTGGCGCGATGAACCCGGTGTACGACGCAGACGACATCATTCCGAAAGCGGCGGCGCGGATGAACCTGGCGGCGTTTGGGCCAGTTCACTTTACGCACTTTGAAGACCTGAAGAACATCTACGGCGTCGGTGCGGACGGCTACGCGCGATCGACCTGGGACAACGTCGGCGTGCAGTACGGCCTTGTGTCGATGCAAAAAGGGCTGATCTCCCCGGCAGAGTTTCTGGATGTGAACTTCAAGATTGGCGGTTGGAAGTTCGCAAGCGAGATGGTGGATGAGGGCTTTCCGTATCACGGCACGTCGGCGAGCGAGGTGGCCAAGGTGCTCAGCGATGCGAGCTACTTCGATCCGTGGGGCAGCCGCAACATGAACCGCTGGAATCCGCTGACGCCGACGGTTCCGGCTCCGCGTACGCACGGCGATGTCGAAGCGATGGCGGCGATGTACGAAGCGGGCCTGACGTTTTCGGGCCAGACCGAGATCCCGACGATCGACTGGCATCCGTACCTGGAACGGCGGCTCGACATGCACAACGTCCATCAGTCGTTCGCGATCCGCAAGCGCATCCGCGACAAGCTGGGCAGCGCCGATCATCAGGCGATCTGGATGACCGACACCACCAACGTGTCGTCGATGGACTTTGACCAAGTGCCGATGGCGCTGGAAGTCATCGATGAGTGGATGGCAAACATCCGCAAAAACCCCAGCCGCACCGTCGCGCAGAACCGTCCAGAGAGCGCCGTCGATAGCTGCTTTGACACAAGCGGCGCGCTCATCGCCAAAGGTGCCGAGGTCTGGAGCGGCGTGCTCGACGAAAAGCCCGCCGGAGTCTGTACGCAGAAGTTCCCGATGTACAGCACGTCCCGTCGCATCTCAGGCGGTCCGTACGAAGGCGGCATCTTCAAGTGCGCGCTCAAGCCGGTGGACACCGCGCTGCGCGACGGAACCTACGGAAGCTGGAAGCCGACGCTCGCCGAGATCCAGAAGCTCAAAGCGATCTTCCCCGAAGGCGTCTGCGACTACGCCAAGCCCGACCAAGGCCGCCCGAAGAAAAACCCAGCCTAGCGACGGTGCCGCAGCAGGTCCGCGAGGTCGTGATCGATTGCCAGCCAGGCCAGCCAATACTACCCTGCCCGATCATGACTGCCGCCAGCTCCAGCACTCCTCCGCAGCGTCGTCTGTTCCGTGTCATGCAAAAGGATCAGGCCACAGATCACCCGCTCTGTGGCGATGGCGCATGTCAGCTCGGTGCCAGGGTCGGCGTTGATATCCGCCCCGATGACGACAATCAGGTACATCCTGGCGAAGGCGGTCTGTCGGTGACGCCCGATGATCCCAAGCACCTGCCGCTTCATTTCCGACCGAAACAACTGGGCGGAAATGGTCGGCTGCCGGTGTTTCAGATTGAGTGCAACCAGCTTGGTGCCAGTCTCCAATACCGCCCCGATCCATCGAAGCCCCATGCCCACGGATTCATCGAGCCAGCTAAGATGATGGCATTGAGCTGCTATCAAGCGGCTTTGGCGGCAACGCAGAACAGGTGGAGTTTGGTTCCATGATGGGTGCAGAACAGCGTTACCGTGAACTGCTGGTCGAGCTGGCGTTTCAACGAGTCGCTGCGAACGACCAGCTGTCACAAGAGGTCGAAGCCGAGTTTGCGGCTGAGCTAGACATCTGCTGGCAGCTGATGACCGACGAAGAACAAGCACGCATGGAGCAGCAGTTTGCGGACGGCACGCTGCCGGATGCCCCCATCGCGTTACGTACAGAAGACTGCTTGGTCACGGAAGGTTCGTGGTCAGCGCCCAGGAAGGCAGCCTGATGTACTTGACTGCACATCATGTGATCTCCCCTTCAGCAGCCCAGGAAGGAATCAATGCCTTCCTGTATCTACACAACAGATCGACGTGGCGAGTTCCTCCGCCGGAAATTCCCGATCAGAACCCCGGTACGCTGACCCATCGAATGATTGCTGTCGAACCACCAGGCAATCGCGTCCGTAGCTATCTCGATGTGGTGGCACCAGATGACGCGGACTGGACCGAAATCCGACAGGGCTTCATCCAGTTCGTGTCTTGCGCTCAGAGAAATCCGCTCCCCTGGACCGCAGTGGTTGGACGCTGTCTGTTTCGATGTGGGCTAGAACGAAGCTTGGTTCCAACCTGGCAATTGGAACTTCATCGTCTGTATTCAGCCCTGGAGTCGATCAAGCGGAATCCCGTGTCCCGCCGACAGACCTAGCCATGCTCCAGTTTGACCTGTCCTAGACCCAGCCTAGCGACGGTGCCGTAGCAGGTCCGCGAGGTCGTGATCGACCATCATCTCGATGAGCGCGCGAAAGCGGACCTTCGGTTCCCAGTGCAGGATGCGCCGCGCGCGGGTCATGTCGCCGCGTAGATCATCGACTTCGCTCGGACGGAAGTAGCGCGGATCGATCTCGACGTAGCGCTTCCAGTCGAGATCCAAGCGCGCAAACGCGACATCGAGCAGATCGCGCACCGAGTGACTTTCGCCGGTACAGATCACCAAGTCTTCGGGCTGATCCTGCTGGAGCATCAGCCACATCGCCTCGACGTAATCGCCCGCAAAGCCCCAGTCTCGTCGCGCATCCAGGTTTCCCAGGTACAGCTTGTCGAGCAGCCCGAGCTTGATCCGCGCCGCCGCGCGCGTCACTTTGCGAGTCACGAACGTCTCACCGCGACGAGGACTTTCGTGGTTAAACAAGATGCCGTTGCAGGCAAACAGCCCGTAGGCCTCGCGATACAGGATCGTCGTCTGATACGCCGCCACCTTGGCAATCGCATAGGGAGAGCGCGGACGCAGCGTGGTGATTTCCGACTGCGGCGGGGCCGACGAGCCGAACATTTCCGACGAGCTGGCCTGATAAAAACGGGTCTTACCGCCCAGCTCGCGCAGCGCTTCCAAGAGCCGCGTCGTCCCTTGGGCCACCACGTCGTGCGTGTACTCGGGCATGTCAAACGAGACACGGACATGCGACTGCGCCGCCAGGTTGTAGACCTCATCGGGACGCACGGAAGCGACGATCCGCGAAAGCCCGGTCGCATCCACCATGTCGCCGTAGTGCAGCTTCAGTCGATAGTCAGCGACGTGCGGATCTTGATAGATCGCATCCAGCCGCCCGGTATTAAACGACGAGGAGCGACGGACAATGCCGTGAACTTCGTAGCCTTTGCGCAGGAGCAGCTCGGCCAGATACGATCCGTCCTGCCCGGTGATGCCGGTGATGAGCGCGCGTCTGACGGTCATGGTGAGATCTCGCGACGAAAGTAATCAATGGTCTTGCGCAGTCCGTCCTCAAGCGACGTGGTCGCCCGAAAGCCAAACCGCGCAAGCGCCTGGGAACAGTCGAGCGCTCGTCGGGGCTGACCGTTTGGACGGCTGTGGTCGTAGACAAAGCGTCCGCGATAGCCAAGCAGCGTACCGATCTGCTGCGCCAGCGACGCAATCGACACTTCCTGACCGGAGCCGAGGTTGATCGGATCGCTGTCGTCGTAGTGCTCACACGCGAGCACGATGGCTTCGGCGCAGTCTTCGACGTAGAGAAACTCGCGGGTTGGGGTGCCGTCGCCCCAGATCGTGACCTCGTCGTGACCGCTTGCCATCGCGTGCGCGATCTTGCGAATCAGCGCCGGAATCACATGCGAGGTATCCAGATCGAAGTTGTCGCGCGGTCCGTACAGGTTCACCGGAAACAGCACCGACGACGAAAAGCCATACTGCGCGCGATAAGCCTGCGACTGAACCAGCAGCATCTTTTTGGCCAGCCCATACGGAGCATTCGTCTCTTCGGGATAGCCGTTCCATAGCTCTGCTTCGCGAAACGGCACCGGCGTCAGCTTGGGATAGGCACAGATCGTCGCGGTCGCCACCAGCTTCTGCACGCCACAGCGTCGCGCCTGTTCGAGAAGCTGCACGCCCATCATCAGGTTGTCGTAGAAAAATCGGCCTGGATTGCGCTGGTTGGCCAAGATGCCACCGACGCGCGCAGCCAAGTGAATGATCAGATCGGGCCGGGCATCGGTCAGCAGCCTGTCCACCGCGTGTCCATCGACCAAGTCGTAGTCCGCCGAGCGGGGCACGAAGATCTGCTCACAGCCTCGGGCACGCAGCTTTTCGACGACAAACGAGCCGAGAAAGCCCGCTCCGCCGGTGACCAGGACGCGACGCGTCGCAACAGGCTGCGCGCTCATGGCTGGACATCCGTCGGCTTGCGCAGCAGCGAGGGCCACGTCGAGGGCGGCACAAACGCACCGCTCGGCGGCACCCCGTTGACCGACACCACCAGCGCACCTTCTTTGGACGACGGCAGGATCGGCCTGCGCAGCCCTTCGGTGATCGTCTTGACCCGCGACGGATCAAAGCCGATAAGCTTCGTCGCCACCAGATCCGCCAGCACCGGATCTTGACTACCGAGCAGCAGCCCAGCGTGACGCGGCGTCGAGGCCAGCGGACCTTCGCCTTCGCCTCCGATGATGCCGTCGATCAGCGTCAGATAGCGTCGCTGCGGCGTATCGCACAGCCGTCCGTCTTTGCTCGTGTGAAGCACGATCTCGTTGAGATCCAAGATGGTGCGCCAGATCGTGTCGTTGCCTTCCCACGAGCCTTCCAAGATGAACCCTTTGACCATTCCGTTTTGCGGGTCCACAAGCTTCGGTGCGCGCACAACCAGCGAGTGCCCAAGCGGCAGCGGAACGCGCTGAAGCTGGTTTTCGATCCGCACCGCGAGCGGCGGCCAGAAGGGAAACTCGTCTCCGTCTTCTTGCGGCGTCCCGGCGGTGTAGTGCGGCAGCCAGTACTTTTCGTTGGTCAGCCCAATCACCGACTTACACGCCAGCGTCACGCCCGACTTTTTGTGCGTCTTGAGCTTGCACAGGTTCAAGATGCAGTCGGCAGCCAGCACCGTCCGTGGCATCGAGTACTCGTGCCGTCCGTCACTGTGATGCGGATGCGGCGTGTGCTTGTGCGAGCGATGAAAGCGATAGCGTCCTTGTCGTTGCTCTACGTCGGCAAAGCGCGAGCGATTGCCCAGATCGACCACCCGATAACCGAGCGGATCCCCGGGCAGCGACTCGCGCACCAGCATGCCCAGGTTCAGCGATCGCCCGCTGCGTCGCACATCATCGAGCACCATCTGCGGCACGATCTGGAAGTAGCGCAGATCAATGAAGTCCACCAAGTGCCCGCGCTCTCGGTAAAACGCGATCAGCTGATCGATTCCCAGGCCCGACAGCACGTCCTTGACGTTGCAGCCTTCGACGGGAGTATCCACGATCGTGACCTGACCGCTTGGGCCCGTCGCTCGCAGCGCGTAGTCGATAAGCGGCCTCAGCACCGATCCCGGCGTCGAGCTACACAGCAGCTTGTCCCCGAGCAGCGGCTGATGAAAGTTCTTCGACGCGACGAAGTTGGGCTTTATCACCACGCGATCGCCCGGCGCAATCAAGTCCCCGAGCGGATTCCAGTCCGGGGTGCCACTGCGCGCGCGATCGAACCCCAGGTCACGCAGCGCCGCTTCGACCATTTCATAGACCGGATTGGGCGGATCAAACGGTGGCAGCTCTGGATACTTCGCCTTGGGCCGACTGACGACGGCAACCGGCACGGACTCAACAAGCTTCATCTGGCATCTCGCTCGGGATGACGATGTACCACGTTTGCAGCCATCGAGCGCGCCGCAGCACGGACTCGCAGTCGCCCAGGCCCAGTCCAAAAAGCCTGCCGGTCCCTGATATGCTGCTTGCTAACACCGACGATCGAGGGGGAACGCAAGATGCGCAGCGTACGACGATGGCAAGCGGCAAGATGGGCAACCGGCCTGTTCGCTCTGGCTTTGGCATGCAGTCCAACCACCAGCAGCGTCGAAGGCGGCACACCGGACCTGGCGATGCAAGCGCGCGACATGGGCATGTGTCCGATCGATCCGCAGAACCTGCTGCAAAACCCAGGCTTTGAGACACCGAGCGTCGAGCCCGACGGCAACGGCAAAGCTGTCAACACCGGCATACCCGCCAGCTCCATTCCCGGCAAGTGGGACGGCTGCTGTAGCCAGTCTGGAGGCGGCACGACCTGGACCGTCAGCCTGGGCACACCGCGCTGTGGACTGCGCTCACTGCTCGTCAGCAGCACCAGCGCCAACGCCAACGTGCTCAATCAGACCTTGCAGCTTCCCGCGAAAGTGGGAAAGACGCTGACGGCTTCGGCCTATGTCTTTGTCCAGCAAGCCAGCGCCGGGGCCAAGCTCGGGCTCGACATCTGGGATCTGACCGCAAACAAGGTCATCGCTTCGTCGCCCACCATCAGCCAGAGCACGGCGGACTGGCAGAAGCTAGAGCTATCGATTCCCGTACCAAGCGGCGGCAACTTCCAGCTTCGCATCAACACGAGCGGCACGCTGACCGCGTATGTCGATGATCCAAGCGTGCTCATCCCGTAGCCGGTTCAGTCGCTCGATTACCCCAAATATCCAAAACGACCTGGGTTTTGGTTGACCATGAGGGTAAATGGGGGTACTTGTCGCACATGCTTACAGCGGGCGACGAGATCCAGCCAGGATGGGGCGGCGGCGTGCTGCTCATTGAGGACCGATCCGCGCTGATTGACTCGGTGCAGTCCTGTCTGGGTGAGCGCGGCTACCGCACGCTGACGGTGTCGTCGTTTGACCAAGCGGTGCGCGGTGCCGAGCGGCCCGATGTCGCGCTGGTTTTGCTGCGCTATCGACTGCTCAACCAGCTGGGCGGCAAAGAGCTGCTCCAGGCGCTGCGTGCGGTCAGTCCGCGTCGTCGCCTGCCGATCATTGCGCTGCTCGATCAGGAAGCGGACTGGAAGGCGGCAAGCATGCTCGACTTCGAGGACTACCTGCCCGATCCGTTTTCGCTCGATGACCTGACGCACCTGGTGGACGAAAACTGTCGCTGACAGCGCGCGCAGCCAGCGGGGGCCGCCATCGCGTTCGTTCGGCGCGCTAAGAACACCTCACAACACCGTCATGAGGAACCCTGGAAGCAAAGAGGAGGACCGGAGCGTACGCAAAGTACGTGAGGACCGACGATGCCGCAGCCAGGGTCCGCAATCGGTTTTGTGAGGTGTTCTAAAACGTCTTGTAGCGTCGCGCGCCCAGGTAGCGCCTTTGCCACTCGGGCTGGGCCAGCACGCTCTCATGCACGACGGGACGATCGCTGGTGGTGGCGTGGACAAAGCGTCCGCCGCCGACAAAGATTCCGACGTGCGCCACCTTGGGAGGACTGCCTGGCGGGGCATCGGCGCTGGCAAAAAAGACCAAATCGCCGGGTCGCAGCGCTGACTGCTTTTCGACAGAAACCGTCTCTGACCAGTCCATCTGCGGACCGGCATCGCGCGGCGTGATGACACCACAAGCCGCAAATGCACTGCTGACCAGCCCCGAGCAGTCAATTCCCAGCGTCGAGCGGCCTCCCCACAGATAGGGCGTTCCTTCATAGCGCTGCGCTGCGCTCAGCAAGCAGGCAACCGTCGGGGCAGACGGGGCAGACGGGGCAGACGGCACCGGCTCGACATCACCACGCTGAATGTAGGCGGCGCTCGCGTCGGGCAACAGCACCTTCAGCCAGCGTGCCGACACGACTTCCGATAGCGCCAGCTCACTTTGCAGCGGCAGCACCAACACCGGATTGGCTGCCGTCACATCGGGCGTGCGAAACACGTTGGCCAGCCGTGAAGTCACCCGCAGTGGCACCGGCTCGCGACCTGGAAAAAGCGACGCCGCAGACTTCGGACCAGCGCCCGGCGCCAGCGCATCCACCGCGACATAGCCTTGGTAGGGGGCCGCCGTCTGCACCAAAAGGAGCGCGTCACTTGGACCTTGGCAGGCTGCGGGCTGTGGGGGAATGCGCACATGCTCTCCAAACAGCGCTTGATCGGCGAGCGGTCCGCGCGGGTCGGCTCGTTCATAGAGGTGTGCGACGGGTACGGACACCACCGCTTGTCCCGCCAGCACGAGCGCTCTTCGCGCCGCCGCAGTGGTCGAATCGCAGGTGGATGCAGGCTGCGCGCGCGCGGTGTCCACGGACCAAAGCGTAGACCCCGAAAACAGCGCTACAGCGACGACAAAAAACCGATGTGGGATAGGCACCGGCGCACCGTAACACGGCCCAAGCCGGAATTCGCACCGCTGCTCGCTATGTGGTGCAAGTTACTGAAAATTTCGCGACTCGACCGGCTGTTTTGACCCGCTGTCTTCCGGTATAGTGAGAACCGATCGTCGGGTCGTGTCACTGCCCGTCCTGATCCCACCGCTCGGGAACGATGGCGGACGCTGTGCCGCCTGACCTAAGTGGCCCAACAGAAATCGCGCGCTTCGGGAGCCCCCGGAACATGAAGTTTTCCTGCGAACAGTGCCAAACCAAATACAACCTTCCCGACGAACGAGTCCGGGGGAAGGTGCTCAAGATTCGCTGCAAGAAGTGTGGCTGCCAGATCACGGTCAGCCAGGGCGGCGTCCGCACCGCCAAAGGGGAAGGAGAGTCCGAGGACGCGACGATGATTGGCTCGCGCGCTTCGGTCGGACTGCTCAGCGGCGGCGGCGGCAGTAGCGGCGGCAGTAGCAGCGGGGAAGAGAGCGAAGGCGGCGACTCGACGATGATCGGCGGAATGGCCGACTTCTTTTCCAAGCTGGGCGGACCGACGCAGCAAGCCCCGGATGAATGGCACCTGTCGCTCGATGGCAACGTGGTGGACCCGATGCCGCTGGCCGAGCTGGCGCAGCGCGTCCTCTCAGAGCAGGCGACGCCGGGTCGAGACATCTTCGTGTGGCGCGAAGGCCAAGCCGAGTGGCTGCCGCCCGAGTCGATCGATGAAGTGCGGGCAGCGGTAGACAAAGCGCGCAAAAACCCGCAGCCGGTCAAGGTCAATAAGCCCGCGCCTGCATCTTCACCTGCGTCTTCACTTGACGACGAAGATGAGGGTGGCGACAAGACGCAGATGGGCTCGCTCGACTTCGCGTCGCTCGGTCTGGGCGATGCCAAAGCGGCGTGGGAAGATCCCGAGACCAAGATCGATCCGCCCAAGCCTGCGCAAAAGTCAGAGCCCGCCAAGGCATCGGCCAAAGACGCTGCCAAGTCCGATCCGCTCAAGTCCGCTGCCAAAGATTCGGCCAAAGATTCGGCCAAAGATTCGGCCAAGGATGCTGCCAAAGACGCAAAGTCTGCGGGCAAGGACGCGCTGGCAAAGGGTGTGCTGGGCAAGCTGGCCGCCAAAGACGCAGAGCCCGCCAAGTCCGCTACCAAAGATTCAGCCAAGGCCGAGCCTGCCAAGTCCGCTACAAAAGATGCGGCCAAGGCCGATGCAAAGGTCGATGCAAAGCTGGGTGCCAAGGCTGATGCGAAAGCCGATGCAAAGGTCGATGCAAAGCTGGGTGCCAAGGCTGATGCGAAAGCCGATGCGGACGAGCTGCTGGAAGACGATGCGCTGGAATCGGTCGATGCGATCGAGATGGACATCGCCATGCCCGCGCCGCCTCCCAAAGGCAGTCGTCCCGCGCCGCCGCCCAAGCCGCCTGCGATGAAAGCGGCTCCGGCTGTGCCTGCTGCGACGCCAGCACCGGCACCAGCGGCAGTTCCAGCTTCAGCACCAGCGGCAGCACCGGCACCAGCGGCAGAGCCGATCGCGCCCGAAAGTCCCCCGGTGGTCAGTGCTGCCCCCGCGCCGACACCGCTGGGATCAGAGCCCACGATTCCGGCCAGCTCTGCGCCTCACATTCCCAGTCCCAACGAGTGGGCCCAGCAGCAGGTCAACCCAGCGCCTGCCTCCCCACCCGGATCATGGCCAGAGCCCGCTGCCGACTATGGACAAGTTCCAGCGGGAAGTCCGTATGGAAACCTGTATGGCGAAAGTGCGCCGCAGCCGGACGCAGGACTCGGTGCCCAGCCCAGCGCTGGCTTTGCGCCTGAGCCACCGAGCGCAGCCCCGGAAGCCAAGTCGAAGACGCCACTGTTTGCTGGGATCGCGGTGCTGGTCGCTGTGCTCGCGGGTGCTGGCTACTTTCTGACCGTCGGCTCATCGGGAGGCAAGACCGCTCAAGTGGCAGACGCCGGACAGGACGCCGGAGCCCCCGCAAAGCCCAAAGAAGAGCCGGTCAAAAAGCCCGATCCGCCCAAGATCACGGGCATCTCGCAGGCCGACTTTGACGCGCTGTGGTCGTCCGGAGAGTCCGCCGTCAAGAGCTGCTTTGACAAAGCGATCAAAAAGTCAGCCGATCTGGACGGCAAAGAGCTGATCGTTTCCGTCGAAGTGTCCGACAAAGCCAAGGTCGGAGAGATCTCGTTTGCCGGTGCCGATCTGGATGACAAAGCGAAAAAGTGCATCCAAAAAGCGCTCAAGAAGTGGAAGTTCCCGGCCAAAGACAAGTCCGCGTATACCGCCAAGTTCCCACTCAAGATTTCGAAGTAGTCCGCCCACTTGCGAGAAAGGGACCGCCCTGCCCTATCATGGGCTGAGCGGCCTTGTTCTTAGTTGCGCCCAATACTCTGTCGGGGGATAGACGTGAAGCACAATCCTTGGCTTATCGTTTGCCTACTCTCTGTTTCTGCGTGTGAGCCCGAACCCACGGGAGGAATCCCGGTCAATCCGCGTCCCGATCTGGCGATTCCACCGAATGCCGATCTCGCGGGAACCGATCTGGCTTCGTATTCCTATAAGTCCACGAAGCTGCCCACCTGCACACCGGCCACGGTCACGGCCACGCAGCTCTTCAACAGCGTGGTGTCGGCATCTTGTAGCTGCCACAAGTCGAGCGCGTCACCGAGGATGAACACCGCGTCCGATCTGTACAACAACCTCGTCAACAAGAACGCGCGCCTGGCCCAGATGAAGCTGGTGACCCCCGGAGACATCACCCGATCGTATGTGCTGTTTCGCCTGACCAGCGAAGGGGATCAGATTCCGGGCGGCAGCGCGGGCTATATGCCACTCAGCGGAATGATGGGCTCCAGCCAGCTCTGTCAGTTCGTCAACTGGGTGCGCAGCGGCGCAGCTCCGTAGCCCGGAAGCCCCGATTCCCGTTGCCCTGAATTCCCTGAATTCCCGTTGCCCGAATTCCCGTTGCCTCGCAGCCGCAGCGCGCGTATGGACGCGTGCCACCCGAGCGCCCGCAGGTCCAGAGCCGCGCCCCATCTCGCGTATAATGAGAGCCGGTGCTACGACTGCTGGCCATCTGCTGCCTGCTGCTAGTGTCCACTTGGGGCTGCTCAACCGATCTGCACGGGCTGTCCCACCTGACCTCTGCTGCCCAGCACACCGAGCGCGTCGTCGTCCCCTACGCAGGCGCGTGGCAGTACCACTACGGAGACTCGCCCCGCGATGCCAAAGGTCAGCTCCTGTACGCTGTGCCGCACGCCGCGCTTGCTGCCTGGCCCAGCACCGAGCAGCCGTTTGTTCCGCCCGGACGCGGTGAGGAAGAGGTGCTGTGGCTGCGCACCACCTTGCAAGGTCCACCGCTGGTCGATCCGACGCTGTTTTTGCAGTCCGTCAACCAGAGCTTTCAGGCGTTTTTGGACGGTCAGCTCATCGCGGAAGTCGGTTCTATGCAAGGCCGCGCCGCCCGTCGCTTCACCGGAGAGCCGCGCACCTATCTGCCGCTCGATCCGCACTATCAAGGTCGTGTGCTGGCGCTGCGCATCTTTTCGCCGCATCGCTACATCGGTGTCTTTGGCGAGATCCTGCTCGGTTCACGCGCATCGATCTTGGCCTATCAAGTCCAGCACGGAGCGACGGCGTTTGTGCTCGGGCTGCTGGTGATAGGAATCGGTCTGCTTACGCTGCTTCTGTTCGCGCTGCGCTCTTCGGAAAGCGTCTATCTGTTCTACGGCGTCTTTACGCTCAGCACCGGGCTGCACTTTCTCGGTCGCTCGTCGTTGCATGAGATCATCTATTCCGATCCCTCGCTGTGGGGCGTGATGGTGGTGCTGTCGCTGCCGCTTGTGTCGAGCAGCATGAGCGCCTTTATGTGGAAGACGCTCGGGCCCGGACCCGGCGGAGTGTTGCCCAAGCTGGCGCTGGTCTACCTGCTGTACTTTGTCGGCGCGGTCCTGCTGACGGTGAGCGGCGTGCTCAACCTGTGGCAGGTGCTGTATCCGCTTCAGCTTCTGATGCTGGTCGGCATCGCCATCTTGATGGCCACGCTGCTGCAATACGCCCGGCGCGGCGACACCGTAGGACGCATCCTGAGCGTGGGCTTTGGACTGTGCGCAAGCGCCGCAGTGTTCGACATCCTGGCCGCCATGGGCATCATCGGCGGCAGCCATCACATCATCAGCCACTACGGAGTCGCCGCGCTGGTCGTGGCCTTGGGCGTGGTGCTGGTGCGTCGCTTCACCTTGATTGCCGTCATGACCGATCGCGCCGCTCGGCTGGAACAGGAAGCGCAGCTCCAAGCGCAGCGTCTCGCCGAGCAGTCGAACCTCTTGGCCGCCGCCGGGATGATGGCCAAAGGGGACCTGATCTCGCAGATCTCGGTTCCGACCGGCAGTGAGCTGGCCCCGCTCGCGCTCGCGCTCGACAGCATGCGCCAGGATCTGCTGCAAAAGGTCAACGAGCTGGAGCTGCGCAACCTCGCCGTTCGGCAGCTCAACGAAGAGCTTCGTCGCCAGATCGAACAGCGCTCGCGCCGCCTGATGGAAACCGTCGCCCAAGGTCTGTCCCCCGCCGCCGAAAAGCCCGCCCACATCGCCCCCGGCAAGCGCCTGGGTGACCACTATCACGTCCTCGGCACCATCGGCAGCGGCGCCATGGGCACCGTCTTTGAAGTCGAGCGCACCACCGACCATCGTCGCTTCGCCGCCAAAGTCCTCACCGAGGCCCGCAAAAAGACCGCCCTGCTCCGCTTTGCCCGCGAGGCCCAGATCCTGTGCCGACTCGACCATCCCAACCTCATCTCGATTGTCGATATCGATGTCACCAAAGACGGCGTCGTCTTCCTGGTGATGGAGCTGGTGCGCGGCGCGGTACTCAAGCAGTTCCGCGACCGCTTCGGCCAGCTCCCCTTCGCCCTCACCGTCCTGCGCCAAATGACCGCCGGACTCGCCACCATCCACCGCAGCGGCATCGTGCACCGGGATGCTCCCCAACCAAACCCCGCATAAAAATCAATGCCTTGCCCGCAGCGGGGAACCGGCCATGAAGCGCGGGGAAACGGTTAGGAACGATGGCAGAGCCGCATCACTCTCCGCCGATCGGGCGAAACTCTGCTCGGCAGCCACCAAGGATCTTGGTTAAACGGTCGGCCAGTGGGTTCATCGCCCAACTCCGTGGGAAGCGTACTCAACAATCGACTGGGCGTGAGTTGCACGGTGGCTGCGGGCAGTTGCTGCCTGGCCTTTGGGACTTCCTGCTATGCAGTCCGTCCTTTGTTGGACGGCTGCTGCGACTTCATAGCCATCGCTCCGAGGCTCAGCCGTCATCTTTCGCTTGGCCTGCCTCTTCCCGCGCCGCTACCTCGGCTGCCTTAACCTCGCTTTGGCCATTTCCGCCATGTACCTCACTCACACGCCCTGTCCACGTCTGCTGCCGAGGCTGCTTCCGTTCTGTTTTTACTCTTACTCACGGTTGATTTCGTCAGAGCCAAACCGACGTCCACGGTCGTGACGCCGCAACACCGCGTTTGATCTGCTGCTGGTCGCGAGCTGACGCGCTCAATCTGCGAAGCCTAGCGAACCAGGGCACCCTGGGAATCGGTTCCCTCTGCATCCGAACCAAGTGCGCTGAGTCGAGCCTTGGCCGTCACAAGCGCAGCCACCAAATCCTCCAGAGGAAGGTCGAACGGACGTCCGTTTTCCGACGGATAGAGTTGGACGCGGAGCGCTTGCTCCTCCTGTCGAACCTCCGCAAGCTGGGCTGTTCCATGCCAGATCTCGGCTACCAGATCATCGCGGTCAGGCACGCTCGCCAGCTCAATGGTCAACGTCGGGGGTTTACGTTCTGTCATGGCTCTAGGAATCCAATGAAGCGGCCACTGGCATCATAGCGAACGCCACGACCATCGGGTGCTCGCACTTCTATCACATCCCCGAAGCGTGCATGATGACGTCGTGTAGTCGTCGAGCCAGGTGCTGTTAGGATCTCGTCAACCACAGCCTGTCCGGCTTTGTTGATCTCGGCAGGATTTGAGCGCACCTCCGGAAATGCACTCCCAGAACGTCCGCCATGCTTTTGGAGTGCTCTTCCTGCCGCAGTCAAATCGCCTTTGTCCGCAGCGCCTGCGGCCTGTGACAGATTGTCCAGACCAACCTCGGTCCGATGCACGAGGCTTTTCGCATCCCTCACATGCTCCGCGACATCCGCCGCTTTCTCTGCCTTGCGTAGTCCCGCAACAGTCCCAAGTCCATCCGTCAGCGCAGCGAGCGCGGCTTCCGACGCAATCGACATCGTTGCACGGCCGAGCGACTCGCCTTTCTCCTTCGCCGGCTTGTGATACCAGTCCACGGCGCTATCGACGACGCCGTGTGCGAGTCGTTCCACGTCGTCGCGCGATGCGGTTTGGATCGCGTGACCCATCGCTTCAATCGGCGCCAGCGCACGCAGCTTCCGTCCCTCCTTCACATCTTCAACCAGCTCACGTCCGGTCTTGGCGATTCGCTGGGGAAACTCCTTCGCATCGCGATAGATTCGTTCGCCCTCATCGCGGACTCCTTTGCCAAACCCACTTGCAAACTCTTTGGCAGCTTCCCGAAAGCTCGACTCCGCCACCTGTGATTCCGCTTTGGGGGTCGCAACAGGTGCGGATTCTTCCGGTTTTGGCGACGAAACGGGATCTGTCGTTCGAGCAACCGACTTCTCTGCCTGCTGCATCTTCCGTTTTTTCGGACGAGCAGACTGCGCGTTAGGATTCGCAGGAATTGGATCATGCTGCTTCGCTGGAACAGTCGGTGACGGAGGACTCGGAGGTTCCTCCCTATGCAGCAGAGTCTGCACGGGAACCAAATCCGACCCCACTTCCCGCAGCGGCTCATCGATCGGAATCAGCGCTCCGTTCACATTGCAAAATCGTCCGCTCGCATCACGCTTCCCAAGATGACGAAGCGGCTTGTCGTACTTCCCTTCCTCATACAAAAAACACTCATCCGTCAGCCAGTCTTCGCCGCGACGATGTGCTTCATTCGCCAGCTCTGCTTCATTCCATTCCTGCTTGAGCTTTTCCCAAATCCACGGCCATGGCGACGGAACCATCTCGCGATTGGGAATCGGAGGCCGCGAATAGGACTGCGACTCCGTCTCCCTTCCGATGTGATAATCCGGACCCCCAATGTAGATCGCGCTCGGTGCAATTCCATCGCCGCGACCGTGCATGTAAGCGCCGCTCAGCGACGTTCCGTTGTCCCACGCAAAGTGAACAGACAGACCGAAACCACTGCGCAAGGGAGCACTCTGTTTCGATCCGAACAGACCATGCAGGACTCCGAATCCTTGCACCGTGGCGCGCGACATCCACGGCAGATGGAAACGAACTGCCGTCGATAGTTCGCTGTCTGTTCGGCCTTGGGTAAGTAGGAATCCCAAGCTCGCGGTGATTCCCATTCGCCAAAATGGTTTGTCCAAAACTGCGCGCAGAACCGTGAGCGGAGTCTCTGTTCCCAGATCATTCAGGCCATCGAAGCGCGGAATCCGTATTTGCTGCTGAAGCTGTAGCCCGAACGTAAACTCGCTGTCTGGAACTGGATTCCGAAGCAGCGGGAAGAGGATTCCTTTCACATTCAGGAGCGCTGGACCATTCTGAAACGTGACTCCTGAACCATGCGGACTCCAAACAGAGAGCGCGCCACCGATTCCTACTTCGACGCGATGAAACAGAGACATCGATGCACCGTAGCCAACGGTGGCAGCGAAGCCTCGGGAGTCTGTCGCGGGAAGCAGAATGACATCTGCAATGTGAAAGTGCGCAGTGAAGTAGTCGATGCGATTGCACGGAATCGGCGACTTCGCACAGCGCGAACCGAAGGCCGTGCGCAGTGGTGGCGATGGCAGAGCGGACGGTTCGGAATGGGAAGGAGACGACGAGAGAAGCAGAAGCGCGACGAACAGAAGGCAAAGGAAGGACTGCACGCGGGAACGGTAGGACAGACATGGTCGGACCGCAAGGTCACGGCAAGCAGTGCGAACGCCCAGCTGCCCGCAGCGGGGAACCGGCCATGAAGCGCGGGGAAACGGGTGGACGCGCCGATGCGCCAGTCTGATCTGTCCCTTTCAGCCCAGCGGCCTGCTTGCACGCTGCGCAACGCGTTGCGCGGATGCTGGGGCAGTGCGAGCCAGGGTGACAACGGGTTGCAGCGGTGCGGAACTGCTGCGGCGCGGTCCCGCAACGTTGTTTCGGCTGGGCTGCTTGTCCTTGGACCTGCGCAAGCCGTTGTGCGGACTTTCTGCAAGCGACTTGGACCTGCACAACGCGTTGTGCGGACTTTCTGCAAGCGACTTTTGCCTGCGCAAGCCGTTGTGCGGACTTTCTGCAAGCGACTTGGACCTGCGCAACGCGTTGTGCGGACTTTCTGCAAGCGACGCTTGCCCGCGCTGACGTTGTGCGGGTTGCGGGCACAGGGCCAGCGGGCTCGCAACGGCTTGGCGGGACTTTTTGCACGTCACATTTGGCGGGTCGAGCCGTTGTGCGGACGTTCCGCAGCCAGACCGAAGCCAGCGCGGTTCGGGGGAACGCCTCCAGCCAGGCCACAGACGGGCGCAGGCTGCGGGATCGCTCCTGCACCGGGATTTGAAGCCTGCTAAGATCACGTCCGTCGAGAAAGGGGCATCAAACTTCCCGATGCCGTCGCAGAGAGGTCGGGAAGTGCGCTGGGCTGGTTGAGTGGGGGAACCAGGGATTTAGAACGGTGCGAGCTAGGCTACAATTTCTGGATCATGGACGAAGCGTGATTCGGTTTGTCTGGACGCTGTCCGTTGCGTAGCCGAAGCGACGCGCCATGGAGATATTGGCTGGTGTTCACGATGGCGTCCCTTCTTTGGCTCGGCCCGATTCGGAACTGGCGGAGACTGGCTTTGCCCCAGATTGGGCTTCGTCCTTGGCAGAGGGTCAGAGGGTAAAACCGTTAAGGGTTAGACCTCACAATGCGGAAGCCGAGGAGTTTGTTGAGAGACGCCGGTTTGTCATGGTTGCGCTGCCCGACGCGCACGAACGTGGCGCTGTCGATCCAGCTACCGCCACGGGTCACTCGGTTCGAGTTCATCGCTGCACCCGTCGGGTTGATTGATGGCAGCACTTCATAGTTCTCCTGATAACAGTCCCAGACCCACTCCCATACGTTCCCACTGAGATCGTACAAGCCCCTTCCGTTGGCGGCTTTCGTTTTCACTGCGTGCGTTTTGCTTCCAGCATTCCCGTCGTACCAAGCCACCGCGTCTGGACTGTTTGACCCCGCATACACGGTTCTCAATCCGCTGGCTGGATTCGCTGCGTATTCCCACTCCGCTTCCGTTGGCAGCCGATACCCTTTACATTTCACTCCGTCCGCCCATCCCACCGTCTCTCCGCTGATCTGGTAACACGGCGGCAGGTTCTCTTTCTCTGACAGCGCGTTGCAGTACGTCACTGCATCGAGCCAACTCACATTTTCGACTGGCAGATCGTCCCCCTTGAAATTGGATGGACTGCTTCCCATCACGTTCCGATACTGCCTCTGCGTCACTTCACTTTCTGCCATCCAGTAGTCCGTTGTAAGCGACACCGGATGCGGGGCTTCATTGGCACTGTTCCTATCGGGCTCCGTAGCTGGACTGCCCATCATGAAGCGTCCGTTGGGAATGAGAACCAGGCCTGCTTCCTCTCGATACGCTAGGAACGGGGACCAGAGATCTCCGCATCCCATGCTCACGCTCATCATCAGGAGCGCTGCTCCCACGCTCGCGCACTTTTCCATTTTGCCAATGATATCACGCAGGTGGGAGGGTGCGCGGCGGGATCTTGGTGAGCGGCTTGTCGAAGCGTGTGCGCCCCAGCTCACCTGCACACCAGCGACCGACTACATCAATCGTCACAACATGGAACATCACTGCGACTCGAACCTCTGGGTGCGACCAAAAAGCTCGCTGCAAAAGGAGTCGATGCGACGGCACGATGGGCTCTGTGGCCCTAGCTCCCAGATGGTCTTGCGCTCGTTGCAGGTTCTCCG
>JAEUKB010000042.1 GCA_016794365.1 Myxococcales bacterium | reverse complement strand
ATCTGGCGATGGCGAAGCTCGCCAAGCGGCAAGCGTCTGCGACGGTAGAACCCGAAAAATCGCCGAAAACAGAGTCATTCCAGAGCACAGGGAATGCCGTTCCGTCAGGGCAGCCAGTCCAGCCAGTTCAGCCAGTGACCGTCTCTGACGCATTGCCCGCTTCGACCACAGCGACGAAGACTGCGGAAGCGCCCGTCCAGTCTGACATCAAGGAATCGGCAGCGCAGCCAAGTCAGAGCGTGCCGCCAAGTCAGAACGTGCAGCCAAGTCAGAGCGTGCAGCCAAGTCAGAGCGTGCAGCCAAGTCAGCGTGCGCCGCAGAGTGCGAGCGCGCCGTCGCAGCCAGGGAATCCGCCGGTTCAGACTCCGTCGTCCAGTCCTCCGGTTGCGAGCGCTCAGCCGTCGATTCCTCCGACGCTTCTTGGACTGATGAAGCAGACGCGCACGCAGCCAAAGCCGCTGCCCAAACCGAAGCGACGGCGATAGGGACGAACGGAATCGGGATTGGGTACGGTTGCGGCGCGGCCCCAGTTCGCAGCAGAGATCGCACAACGAACGGTGGAACTGAGTCGAAAGGTGGCACATTTTGCGCACGGCCTGAACGGCTGCAAGCGGGCAAACTCGCGCATTCGATGTCGATTCACAACCGAATGAATACGCGGATACATCTATCGGCGCAGAGCACTCCTTGACCGACTCCCGCGCTGCAATCCGAACGGCGACAGGTGCGACGAAAACTTGCTGTGTGATGAAACGCAGATCCTTTATGTAAATGTCTCTTCTCCTGAAGACATCCTGTGCTCAAGCCTGCTCTTCCCTTTCTCTCCGCCCGCCTGGTTGGCTTGACGATGAACCCTTTTGGTTCATCGCCCAATCGCGTGGGTAGCGGGCAGGACTGGGTGGAGGTGGAGGCAGCCGAGGTAGCGGCGCGGGAAGAGGTAGGCCAAGCGAAAGATGACGGCTGAGCCTCGGAGAGATGGCTATGAAGTCGCAGCAGCCGTCCAACAGAGGACGGACTGCATAGCAGGAAGTCCCAAAGGCCAGGCAGCATGGTGGTGAAGGGCTGTCCAGGGTCGCGCAGCGTCAGCGGAGCGATGAGCGCAGCGAGCACGCCCTTGACTGCCCGCAGCCACCGTGCAACTCACGCCCAGTCGATTGTTGAGTACGCTTCCCACGGAGTTGGACGATGAACCAGACTTTTAGAACGCCTAACGAAACCGTTATGAGGAACCCCGAGTGCAAAGAGGAGGACCGGAGCGTACGCAAGTACGTGAGGACCGACGATGCAGCAGGCGGGGTTCGCAATAGGTTTCGTTAGGCGTTCTTAGTAACAATCGATACTACTGGCATTGTCACCCAGTGAACCCCAACTGGAGGTATGTAGCGTGGGAACATCATTTGTTATAAACCAGCTGGCACCTCGGTAATTGCTATCGATCCACATCCTGGTACTGGCACCTCCCCGAAGTCTAACCGAGCTGATCTTGTCTCCCATCCCATAGAATTTCAGATCAATGATTGTTTCACCTCTTTTCATATGCAACGTAGACCCTCCGTAATTTGATCCTACATAGAAATGGCAACCTTCGACTTCAGAGAGTTCTTGCTGAAGTATCTCAACAGAGTTATCATTCTCGATTGCGCTACTTCCACAGCCGAACAGAGCCATCAGCGAAAGTATGCCAAATCGATTCAAGTTTTTGCTCGACTTCATAGTAGCTCCTTTGTCTTTGTGGATGTTTCCACTATCAGAATGCTTAGCAATACTCAGGCCAATCGGTCTTGGTTGGTTTTACAGATTTGACTCAGCGGGGATCTTAGGGAGTTGACCTGTCAGTAGTGGTCAGGTTTCTGAATGAATCGCCAGCGATTGCAACTGCGCAGCCATATACGCAGCCCAGGCAGTTCACTACGCGCTGTGCGCGTAGTCGTTGACGCACCAAATACTAACCAAAGAATGCTCATGGTTCAGTACTGCCGGAGAGTTAGAATACTAATTATTCCTCTTTGTGGTCTAGCTGCGACGAGCTTCGCGGTGGGATGGATGCCAGCCAGTACAAAGACTATGTGCTGGTGCTCTTGTTCGTGAAGTACGTCAGCGACAAGTACGCGAAGCAGCCGTATGCGCCGATCACGATTCCTGAAGGCGCGAGCTTCGCCGACATGGTGAATCTCAAGGGCAAGGCGGACATCGGCGACCAGATCAACAAGAAGATCCTCGGACCGCTCGCGATAGCCAACAACCTGTCGGATATGCCGGACTTCAATGATGCGAACAAGCTCGGCAGCGGCAAGGAGCAGGTCGATCGGCTGACCAAACTGATCGGGATCTTTGAAAATCCGGACCTCGACGAGCATGGCTGATTCCTAATCACAGCCGGATGCGTGCGTCAAGAGGCCCTGAACGAAAGAATCACCGACGGAAAACAGCGGACAGAACATGTCCACAGACACCTTGTTGCGGCAGTGGCTCCCAAATCTTGCTAAGCCATGCTGAGAAAATCGAAATCGGGGTGCCGGTCATGAATGCTCCACGGAAACTCCGACACATGCGACAGAGTCGGCATTTCCTATTTCCGATGAGAACGCAGGAAAGAAAGACTGCAACCCGAAAGGAAAGTCGATCGGACGAAAGGGAACGCAACCGTGGTGTCGAACGCGCTGCTCCTGCACTAACCAGCGAAAACCTATAGTTTGCGAGCGGCGTTGACACCATTCTGCCGGTTCATGTGCGCGCGGCCACTGCCGGGCTGTTCGATGCCGCAGCGGGCCAAGCGGCAACATCCCGACCATTACAGCTGCTGAAACGCTCGCGATGGCGCTCGGTGTGTCCCCTGGTTGGCTTGCGTATGGACTCGAACCGCTGAAAAAGCGGGGGCGACGCCATGTGACAGCGTTGGCGTCTCGACCAGATTTCCAGCAAATCCGAGCATCCAGACTCGGCGCTCCACAGAGATCACTGGCGAGCCCTCAGAAACTACAAAATCAGGCTCGACATCCTGGACGATAAAGCGGTACACTGAAACGGTTACAGGTCGGTCTACAGTCATGCTCACAGAGCACAAGATAGGTTTGCGATGGAGGGGACTGGGGGATGGGTGCGCCTACGCTCTGGCGAGTCTGATCGCTTGTGCTTCGGTAGCACTGCCTTCGCATACGGTTGCGGCAGCGAGCGCTGACGCTCCGTCCGATGCGGCGAAGGAAAAGTACGGCAAGGCGCTCAAGGCGTACGCTGCCAACCGCTACGCCGATGCGCTGCTACTCCTTGAGGATGTCAGACGATTGCACAGCAGTCCGAACGCGCTTCTGCTGCTTGGGCACTGCTACGCAAAGCTTGGACGACTGGCGAGCGCACTGGATGCCTACCGCGAGGCTGAGCGTAGTGCTGTTGAGCAAATTTCCAAGGGCAAGGACACCAGCGGTAGCCTGAAAGAAACCCGTGGCAGCGCGCTGGAACATATGTCCGATCTGGAGCCACACGTTCCCAGCGTCACCTTGGTCCTCCCGAGCGACTTGCCCACCGACTTTTCACTGTTGCTCGATGGAAAACCAGTTCCACAAGATAAGTGGGGTACCGCACTGCCCGTCGATCCAGGTGGCCACGAGATCTCCGCCACCGGTTCTCGAATTGCCGACTTCAAACAGTCGATTTTCGCCAAAGACGGGGAAAAGCAGCGGGTCGAACTGAATCTACAGCGCGAGGCCAGCGCCAAAGTGGTTGTCGAACTCCCCAGCCGGGTCACGCCACACGAAACGACCTTGCTGATTGATGGACAAACACAGCCAGTGGCTGGCGTCTCAACCACGTTACTGCTTGCACCAGGTGCCCACTCGATAGTGGTACGAGCCCCAAATCGAAGAACATTTTTGCACAAGGCTGGTCTTGCCAACGGTGAGAACGTTCTGCTGCGGCCGTCTCTCCATCGCGCGACACCATGGTGGGCTGCCGTGTTGACGGGAGGTTTGGCTCTTGCTGCGGCTGGAGTCGCAACAGGTTTGGGGGTTCAAGCGCAGAACCGAGACTTACAAGCGAAGAACACGACTACGACCTGCAATGGCACTAATGATATGGCAAGGATGGCTGTCAATTGCGATCCGAACGCACAGCAAGCAGAGCAGCAAGACATCCAGCGATTAGCAACCACGACAAATGCATTGTTCCCAATTAGCGGCATCATGGCAGCCGGATCCATTGCTCTCTCAATAACTGCGGATTGGACATTCGGAGCGAACTGATCGTCTCGGTAGGCTTCCATGCCCAGCTTGAAACTGGAAACCACATGAGCACAAAAAAGTCATCAAAAATCATAGCAATGGCGACTATCGCAGTGATCTGTGGACTGTCGTCTACTATGACATGCACTTCTGGTACCTACGAAATTAAGCCAGTTGCAGATCTACAGGCATCTCCACTGAGTGAATGCAACAAGCTTGATGAATTCAGGTCATACTATCCAGTAACGGAGAAATTAAATTACTCATCAAATTCTGCATGCCAGCCAGGGCGTTTGATTTGTAGCCTAGACCGTTTTGGTTTATACCGATGGACTCCAATCGCTGACATGGCCCCATTCACGCCATCGGACCTGGGCGCGGAAACTTGCAATGGAAAAGATGACGACTGCAATGGAATGGTCGATGATGTCCCAGACCTTGGTGGTGGATGCAATAATGGACAGGTTGGCTATTGTAACTTAACAGGATTGTGGCAGTGTAACAAAAGCACTGGGAAGCTCGATTGCAAGACGACACCATTGTCACGTGCTAAGGATGACAATTATCACAACTATCCATATTACGACCAAGATGGTAAATCCGGATGGAATTGGAATTGCGAAAATGACATAGAGCCCATTTTCTGCTTGCAGTCAAAGTTGATTAACGGGGTCATCTCATCTACATCTGCATCTTCATCCTTAATCTGCAATACGACCATGTCTGGATTATTTAACAATATTCTGCCATCCCCCAAGTCAGACCCGCTGTGCGGAGCTGCCAATGCGACTATGTGGGTAGCATTAAATATTTCAAATCCATCGACTGCAAATAAATCGGATTGTGGAAAATCCGATATATTTGTGCGATGTACCGGTACGGGCAATGCGGTGAGTTCCTCTGATGCTGTCGTGGTTGTTTGTAAATAGCGCTTAGATGCAAACGCCTTCGCTCATAGGTCGGCAGTATCGGGTGCTCCGCGAGATTGGGCGGGGCGGCATGGGCGTGGTGTATCAAGTCATTCATTCGCAGACTGGCAAGCAGTTTGCTCTCAAGGTGCTATCGATCCAGGGGGCAACCAAACCGGAGACTCTATCGCGCTTCAAGCGTGAGATCCGGATGCCTTCGCATATCGGTAGTGAGTTCGTTGTCAAAGTCTTCGAGTCCGATATCGCAGAAGAACTAGACGGTGCTCCTTTCTATGTAATGGAGCTTCTGCATGGCTGCGACGTGCGCCGACTTCTTGAGCGGAAGTTTGCGATGTCACAGACTGATATTGTCTGGCTTTGTAGACAAGTTGCGGATTGTCTAGACGCAGCTCATAAAGTCGGTATTGTCCACCGCGATCTAAAACCAGATAACATTTTTTTGCACCAGCTATCTACCGGCGGACTTGTCACCAAAATACTGGACTTTGGCATTGCCCGCATCAATCAAGAGCTACTTGAAAGCAAGGATCGAGCGAACCTGACAGCGACGCAGGCGATGGTCGGTACGCCTCTGTATATGTCGCCAGAACAGGCGATGGGAGGCGAAGGCCGACAGCTAATCGGACCAGCAACGGACGTCTGGGCCTTGGGCTTGATTGTGTTCGAGCTATTGTCTGGACGCTCTTATTGGGCCGCTGACTCCTTGCTCCAGCACTTGGGACAGTTGATGTTTGCGCCGATGGTACCGGCTAGCCAGCGGGCCGAAAAGCTACCGGCTGGCTTCGATGACTGGTTTGCAAGAGCCTGTGCCCGAGCAAGCAAGGATCGATTCCAGTCGGTTGGAGAGCAAGTACAGGCACTTACGCGTATTCTGTCTGCGGGTACCGCGCAAAGGGCATCCCTTACGTTGGTTAATGCAGTGGGACTGGAAGCACCTCCGCTCATCGACCACTCAGAGCCGACCTTCTCGGATCGGATTGATGTTCTCCAGCGAGCTGATCCGCAGTCTGGTCTTCAATCCGTCGAAATTGAGAAGCAAGGACTGAGCACTCTAGAGGAGTCCAGCGAGGGTGAGACGGTTCGTTTTCGGCGACTGGGGCCGGAAATGTTGCCCAACGTAACACCGATGCGTCTCGAACCCAACAGTGGCGTCCCTGTCGCGCTGGTAGACAACTCTGACACCGTTCCAACGCCTGCGCCGCCCACTTCGCGCCGAAGCCTTCCCCCAGGCGTTGGGGCCGGGGCAAAGACCATTCAGCCGGCCATGATGGCCCCCAACGCGCCCCGAAAGTCTATTCCTCCGGCAGGGGCCAGTGATTCCGCGCCTGTTGCCCCCGTCGAGCCAATGGCGACGGTTCCGTATCAATCACCACCGACTCGTCGTTCCACCCCCTCCATGCCCCATAGCCTCGTTGGCACTGCTGACCAGGAGGTAAAGGCGGAACTTCTTGAAAACGTTCCGACGAATGGTCCTGGGGTCCAGCTAACCAGTCCGATCGGACTCAAGCAGCTCGCACTGGTCGGCGGCGCACTCGCACTCATTGTGTTGCTGGTTGCACTGCTATCGAGTTCATCGACCACGCCGGTTTCTCAGCCGAACGACATGGCCCTTCCTGTGCGTGATCTATCCACTCCCCCGGATCTTTCCGTGCTGGATCTAGCCCTCCCAAGCCCGACGGGCAAAAAGACCGGCAAGAAGAGTCTGCCTCAGGGGCAATCGCCGCCAAAAAAGGATAAGTCGAGCCTGAAGTACTATGTTCCGCAAAACCTGTGAGAGCAGTGGCCATCAGCCACTCAGAACTCTGCTGCGTCCTGCGTCCCGTAATACCCCTCAAACCGCCCCGCCATCACCTGCGCAGGCCACCAGTGGTCCTTCCATCTCGGCGTTAGGAATCCCACTTCATCGATCAGCGTCCCCAATTCCGCAGCCCCATCGTCCTTGCGGGCTTCGCTATCGCGGCTTGGGGGGAACACGATTTATTTCAATACGTTCGGGAAGGACAATAAAACCGGGTGTCTTGGTGCTGTGCAAGCGGTAGGCGCGAGAATAGCCTTTTTGCTTAGCCAGCATGAGTTCTTCTGTCGCCCATGGACAGGATACGGTTAGCGTCATATGCGCGAATACACAGAAGGACGTATCGGAAAGCCTGCAAAGCAGTGATGGGTGGATCAGATGGCGGCAAGCTACTGAGACGAGTAACCGTGGGGAAAGCTAGAGCGTCTTGGGATTCGACGCTCCAATCGTGTCACGACTAGCGACACTCAGTAGCACGCCAGCCACAAGCGGTGACAGTGCAGCACCAACCAGCCGCAGGAGTACAGCAATACGAGCGACCACCACAACTGATGCAAACGCGGTCAGTGGTCGGATCGACAGGACGACCAAGTGAGTTCACTTTGTCATCGGAGCGCTCAGCAGTCAGATGTTCACCTTGATCGATAGAGAAGGCCAGTCCTGTCAACGTGCTCATTGCAGGATCTGCGCCTGGGACAAGCGTCAGGGATTCATATGCGCAGCCTAGCTGGCTTTCTGTTGTCTCCTCTATCGCTAATCGGATGGCTCCTGATGCCAGTACCTGGCCAGTGACCTTATAGAGTGTAGATGGGTCAGACCCATTGATTGTCAGTGCTCCACCTTCGAGAAGATCTGATTGAGCAATCTTCCCGTTCTCGTCAGCCGTGATAACACGGAAAAGTTTGGGCTTTGCCGCCTTTTGAACTTCTGCGCGAGCAGACGACAAAAAGGCTCCTGACGAGACGATGGCCACTGCGATTGCAAAGGAAACAAGGTACCGGCGCACAAGAACAGAAAGGTTGAAACGCATGACAGTCTCCTTTTCCTTAAGTAGCTCTATTCAAAATTACGGCCCATCCGTAATTAGAAGAGCTAATTCGCACGTTCTTGCATGCCCGTAAGGCTGTCAAGGTTTATTTGTAATTTTTTTGCTGTCATAAATTGCTCGCGCGCCATCTAACGGAACGAAGTGCCAGGCCCCCAGGGCTGCGGATTGCCCGTCTCTGACATGAATGGGGCTACCTCGCCACTTGCCGAGCCTGAAGGCCGAAGCAGGCGACCCAATCTTGAGCGATGGCGACGCTGATGGCGGTGTTTCGGTCGAGGCCGCGCAGGTGGGCCATGTCGTCGAGCTTCTGGTCTACGCTCGGGACCAGACGCAGCGAGATGCGGACCCGATCCTCTTTGTCGGGAAGTGATCGGAGCCGGATTCCCGAAGTCGCTGGCTTGGTGACGGCTTTGGTATCGCGGCTCAGCGTGAGAGTGGCAGAAGTCGTTGCGACGGGAAGGGGCCGAGGTTCGGCTTCTTTGGGTACGGGCGGTAGCGTTGGCGCTGCTGCGGTGCTCGGTGGCAGTGCTGCGACAGTTGCCGACGCAGGAGGTGGGACGACGTAGACGGGGTGAGGCTGCGGTGTCGCCGGGGCAGACGACGGTGCGGCTCGCTCGGGGCGGGTGGGCGCTGGCTCTGGTGCTACGGCTCGCTCGGTGCGGCGCGGTGGTTCCGGCATCGGGGGCGGAGTCGCGATTCGTCGGCTGGATTCCACTGGAGCCGAAGTAGACGGAGACGAACGAGCTTGCGGCTCGGCGGCTTTGGC
>JAEUKB010000023.1 GCA_016794365.1 Myxococcales bacterium | reverse complement strand
CCGCATGGCCAAATTCCTGCTCCGCCCACTTGTCCACTGCATGCTCGCTCTGCATGCCGGAACACCTCAGCACCACAAGTTCCTCTCAGCAAGCAACCTCAACCATCCCTCCCTCGGGATAATTGTGACTAATGGTGAGGTGGCTGGCTGCATCTAGGGTGGGTCCGGTCCGAAGCTGTCCGGGCTGGGACTTGGCGCGGTCGCAGGGCAGGGCTCGCTGGTCCGATCGGGAGCGGTCCTGGCAGCGGTCTGTCAGGGAGTCTACTGGCTGGTCATGCGCGGTTCCGGACGCGCCGAGCGGACTGCCAGGACTGGACGTGGGCAGCGTGGGTCAGGACGGAAGGCTTGGGGGATGCGAAGCGGCGGCGAGACTGCGGGAAGTGACATCCATTTGGAATGGATCGCGATCTGTTTGTAGGAATCTGCTTCCAGTGGGAATGGAAGCGGTACGGTCGTCTGGGAATGAGCTTCCAGTTGAGATGGAAGCCAGCAATTGTTTAGGAATCGCGTTCCATGCTGGATGGATGTCACATCCCGCGCTGGGCAGTTACTTCCACTTGGGATGGATCACAGACCGCGCACTGTCACTGCGATCCATTTCGGATGGATGCAGCGCCAACGTCTGGTCAAGCAGTTCCATTGAAAATGGAAGCGGATCTGCCGACTCGATCATGGCTGCGGTGACGCGGACGGCGCAAAGGGCGAAGGCACAGGCGCAGGTCGGGTTGCCGCGCGGGTGCGATCCGGAATGATGCTGTGAATCTGCGGATCGGGAATGCCGGTCGCCTTGAAGTGTCGCTTCAGGTTCACAAGCGCCATCTGTAGGTTGCGACCCAGCGCCGTCTTCGCTTTGCTAAGCATCAAGAGCTGTGCGCGCGGGGTCTGGGTCTGATCCACCGCAGCGCGCAGGGTCTTGGCCGAATCGCGAAGCTGCTTGCCTTGCGCCTTGGCTTTCTTGCTGTCCAGCTTGGGATGCAGTCCGGCTTCGAGCAGCTCGGCCAGTAGCTCCATGCGGATGGGCTGCTCGGCATCGGGACTGTCTGCGTAGAAGCTGACGCCATCTGGGAACAGCAGCGAAAACGCCGGGTCATGGGCCGGACGCCCGATGTCGTTCCAGATTTCATCCGAGATGCGCCCAATCAAGGCATCGGACTCTTCATCCTTGGCAACCTTGAATGCCTGGAGCGGTGCAAGCTGGGTTTCGACAGCTTGCAGGCGCTGCATCACCAGCTCGAACATGCCAAGCGGTCCTTCAAGGTACTGCTTGGCCAGTGTCTCTAGCTGACCACCGCGAGCCTTGGCGGCGGTCAGCGTGCTGCGGCAGTCCGCAACGATGTCTGTTACTGCGGCTTTTTTGTTGATCAACACTCCCATAGACGATTCCTTTCGCGGCCCCGTGCGAAAAAAAGAAGGGTGGAACGTGGGGCCGAAAAAACGCTAGCGGAGAAGTCCGAACGTGCAAGCGCAGGAGCCGAATTTGGGAGCTGTTTTCCGACGGAAACAGAAAAAAGTAAGAAGTTGTATTGGGTGTCTGTACGCCCATCACGCAGCGTGCATGTAGACCGCAGGTGTCGGGGATTCCGATCGCTTACTCCATGCAGGCGCAGCAGCGGGCAGATGACGTGCTGCCTGGGAATGCGCAGTAGCCGCCCGCCTTTTTGGCAGCGACGCACGCAGCTTGGCAGTCACCCTTGGCCGTGCAGCCCTCGCAGCCGGATGGCTGACAGCCGCAGCACATGCCGACGGACGTACTACCAGGATAAGAACAGACTCCGGCCCCCCCAAGACCGGCAGAGATACAGGCCGCTGAGCAAGAAATTCCCGATGTCACGCACGCAGTACAGCCGCCCCCGGTGGGCTTGCTGGTGGATGGGAATGCAGCGGCAATGCGGTTTTTGTTCCACGATGTGACAGAGGCACCGCCAAACCAGATCGCGCGGACGGTGGTTCCCTCCAGTTCCAGAAACGGAGTCACTTGTCCGTAGCGATCATAGGCAGCGCCGCTTGTTCCAAATAGCTTGCCGTGATCGACCCAGCAGATGCCATCGGGACTGGTTGCGTAGTAGGTTCCGTCTCTGCCTTCGTACAGCATGACGTAGGTGCTGCCGATGCGCTTTACATCTACCGCGCCCGCGTTGCGTAGCAGTGGGTTTTGCGGCGCGCGGGTAAAGTGAATCCCATCGGTGGAGGTGGCCAGACCGACATGGCGCTGTCCCTTGGACGTTCCGTCGTACCACATCCGGTAGACGCCTCCTTCGAGTAGGACCGAGGGACGCCCGACCTTTTCGTCATCCCAGGCTCCGGGGCTTCCTTTGCCAAGTACCTGCTGCACTTTTGTGAAGCCGGTGAGCTTTGCGGACTCTGCCAGCCAGATCTCATCGTTTTCTGCGGTGGCCGCGTCGGTGTAGTACATCCGCCAGGTTGCTCCGCTCTGCACAACGCTGGGATCGTTTACGTGGTTGGACGTACCTGCATCAAGGACGGCCTGCGGCGCGCTGTCGGTTGGCCACTTGCGCCACTGCATTCCGTCTTGGGACCAGGCTAGGAAGATGCGATCGTGTCCGTCGCTGCCTTGGCCTCCGTACCACATGATGCGGACGCCTGCGAAGTCGTGTACATCGGGCGCGTAGACGTTGTCCGCACCTTGGACCGCTGCTGCCGAAGTGGGAACCACGATCGGATTGTGGGTGTACAGCGAAAACGTGTCAGGGAATCCAGCCGGAAGTGATGGAGCACAGCCCATGCTGGCATCGATGGGGGCCGCATCCTGCACCTTGGCATCTGCGACGGTGAGATCCTGCTTTGGCGGCTCTATCATGGCAGGCGGCGGTGTGGAGGAACCCCCCTGGGAACAGCCGCACAGCAGCAGTCCCAGGGTCCACTTGGCTGCGGCCAAAGGAATGCGCAAGCGGCGCGTAGCGATCGTGTTTTTCGTCATCGTAGCCGCGTCATATCACGGGCAGCGGATGTGGTTTGGCGGCAAAGAAGCGGCAGTCCGCTCTCCTGACAGGGAAACCGTGCTGCCCAGCGGTGGCTGCGGGGTCGGTTGTGGGTGTTTTCTGCGGTGGCGCATGACGGGGGCCCGGTGGGGCTGCAAAGAGGTCACAAGCCAGACGTAGGACATGACGCGGTGATGCAAGGTGGACCACAGGCTGGCGATACCAGACACGGACCGATAGCCGCATGCGCACCGAGCAAAGACCACGCGCAGAGCGTATTGAACACCGCAAGGACCGTGCGATGATGTCCTTCGGGATGTCCGATCGTCATCACATCAAGGTGGAGGATGGGTTTATCCACATCGTGATAAACGGGATCATCCAAGCGGCTGACATCTCGAAGTTGACTGAGATCGGCAACCGGATCGCGCAGGAAAAGCACCACTACTGGATCTTGATGGACGCGACCGGCATGACGGGCTTTGCGATGGATGCGCGTCGCAGAGCTGCGCTCAATCCCAGCGGCCAGAACTTCCAAGGTGCCGCCGTATTTGGGGCCTCGCTGCTCGCAAAGACGCTGATTACGCTGGTGACGCGCGCGCTGCTTTTGCTTGGACAGACTCACATTCGGGTCCAGTTCGTAGATTCCGTGGAGGAAGGGCGACAGTGGATCGCGGAGCAGAGGACGAGAGCTGCGGCCCTGCGGAAGTGACATCCGGACCAGCTCCGTCGCGCGGGGGAACAGGAATTCGCGGGTGGGATGCTGCGATGTGGAGAGGCGGGAGCCAGGCGGCGGACGCCCGGCGGTAACGGACTACTTCTGTGCGCCGATGTGGATCAGGTGACCAGCGGAGTACGCGGTAAACTCTGGCGCATACATCGACTGGATGGTGGCTGGACCGACGCGGAAGTGTCCGGCCAAGTTGGCGCGCAGGCGGTACTTGAAGGTGTACTGACCGGCGGGGAGCTGCTCGAAGAAGAAGTTTGTGCCGCTGTCGCGGACTTCTTCATACCAGCCGATGCCCTGATCCCACTTGTAGCGCGAGACGGTGGTGTCGGGCTCCATTCCGGCGGCGCGTGGGTCTCGCAGGTGTACGTATTCTGCGGCGTGCTTGGTGCGCAGGGATAGCTGGACTTCGATCTGATCGCCCGGCTGAATGACGGTGCCTTCCGCAAGCGGGGTCAGCGTCCACTCCTTGCCGGTGTTTTGGCGCAGGAAGTAGCTGCGATCGACGCGGAAGAAGTCACCGCTGCCTTCGGTCGGGAGCATCTCTGTCGAAAAGTGCCACGTTGCGGACGCGAACATGAAGCCCTTGGTGGCCTTTTCGACCTTCACGGTGTGGTGCTTCTGCGGCTCGACCTGGGCACCGGGAAGGATGATCTGGGTCTTGCCCACGTACTTGTCTGGCTCAAACGCAAACGACTGCACCATCGGCCCGACAGACACCGTGGCTTCTTCGCGAACACCGAGCGACTTGTCCGCTCGCAGGTAGTGAACCAAGGAATAGATGACCTCTGCGGTGGCTCGCGTGGACTTCCACTGGCTGAGCTTTTTGTTGAGCAGCAGCCACAGCACCAGGCCGTCTTTCTTCGGGTTCTGGGGATCGATTTCCATGAGCACGCGCAGCGCAAACGCATGCGATTCAATCGAGTCGTTGTACCAGAGCCACGAGCGATCTTCAGGAGCCCAGAACGTCCCCTGATCCTGCACGGTCTTGGCCGAGTCCATCACCGATTCCCACACCAGCTTGGCATCCTGCGGCCTTCCCATTCGCTTGAGCGTCAGCGCGAGCAGACCCTTGATGTACGGAGAGTGCTTGCGCCACTTCTTGAAGGTGTAGTCGAGGATCTCTTTGCGCTCGCTGAGCGTTAAGGCATCGCCGGTATAGGACGCATCGGGATAGGACGTGGCGACGTAGTTGAGGAGCGTCAGAAACTCCCAGCAGCAGTCCTCTTTCTTCATGAGCGATACGTAGTCTTTGCGGAAGTGCTCCGCGAGGTACTGCCAGCCGCGCTGGACCATGTCTTTGGGAATGTCGATCTTGAACTCTGTGGCACGGGCAAAGCCGCTCATCAGGTAGAGCGTCATGTACGGGCTGGGCGGTCCACCGGGGAACCAGGGAAAGCCACCCGATGCGGTCTGCGCTTTGCGAAGCTTGGTGAGGGCTTCATCGCGCTGGGACTGCGCAATCTGCGGATTCAGGGTGTTGACAAGCGGCAAGCCCGACTCGCGACCGCCTTTGGACAGCTCAAGCCACGGCGACTCTTCCAGCGTCATCTTGCGGTTTGGATCGTTGGCATCGAAGGTGTCTAGCTGGGTCTTTCGCTTGCTGAACTCTTCGGCGGACTTGGCAACCTGCGGGAACTCGCGATACACCGACGAGACAATCCCGGTCGATAGGAAGCGATTGAGCGTCTGTTCCACGCACTCATAGGGATAGGTGGTCAGATAGGGCAGGGCCTTGAGCACCGTGTAGAAGAGCTGGGTGTCCAGCGTCACGACAAGCTGCTCATGAATGCGGGAGGGATCGTCGTTTCGCTTGAGGTCTTCAAAGGTCAAAGTCCGCGCATCTTTGTCGCGCAGCGTGACAAAGCGAGACTGCGCCAGGTGCATGCGACTCGGCAGAACCGGCAGCGGACGCAGCTCTCCATCTGAAAAGTCTGCGGTCTGGGCCGTGACTTTGAAGGCATAGACACCGACTTGCGCGGGGGCCGACAGCGGGAAGGTCAGGCTGACGCTCTTGCCCGGCTCTACCGCAAAGGGCAAAAGCCCGGCGCGCACCTGGAAGCGGTCGAGCAGGCTCTTTTGCGTCTCTGGATCGAAGATCTCTAGCTGGAGCTTGCCCGACAGCGGCTTGTCGCCTGCGTTGTTCACCATGACCTTGAGGTCGGCACTGTCGGCTTCGCGGAAAAAGCGCGGCAGGTAGGGACGCACCATCAGCTCTTTGACCGTGCGGACTTCGCGCCGCAGGCTGGCCCCGGACAGGTCTTGCGTCAGCGCGTGAATCCAGACGTTCCAGGAAGTGACCGAGTCCGGCACTGTGAACTCAATCGCGGCGCTCCCGTCTGGTTCGGTCAGCAGCTGCGGCACAAAGAACGCGGTTTCGGCAAAGTTTTGACGCAGCGTGCTGCCTGCATCAGCGCTGGGCTGGTCAGCGGCAGACGCTTTTTTGGGGGAGTCCTTGGACGCATCCTTTTTGGCGAGCGTGGCCGTGGCTTCTTCGGCGTCGGGCTCTGCGGATTCTTCGCGTGCGATGGCTCCGCTGCGGGTGACGCTGGGGGCTGGGGCTGCGGCCATTGGCGGAGGTGGCGCGCCCGGGGCCATCATGCGCATCCCACCAAAGGCTTGTCGGTTGCGATAGCCCGGTCCGCCGATGCCGTAGCTGTCGGGGAACACCAGCTGGTCACCATGCAGCGAAGGCGAAGGGAAGCTCGACCGCAGGTTGTTCGAGTAGACCCACTGCGGATGCTGGCTGTCTAGGTTGATGCGTCCGTAGTTGATGCTGCTGCGGTTCGGATACAGGCTGGCGATGCTCGGCGGCGAGTGCGACGCAAAGACATCCAAGCTGCGGTCGTACATGTACGCCAGCAGCTCTACCAGGCCCTTGCCCAGCACCTGATCCTGCGGTCCACGCACGGTGACGCGCCAGGTCTCTTTCTGGCCGGGCCGGAGCTTGTCGCGGAACGTCGAAAACGCCAGCCGAAGATCTTTGTTGTCCCACGGAACAAAGATCGAGAGGTTGCGCTGGAGGAACTGGTGGTCACGGACCGCCCAGACGCGCACGCCGATGCCGCCGCGATCGGACTCGCTGACCGGAAGCTCCAAGATGGTGGACGGACTGGCAGACAGAATGCGCCGTTCCAGCAGCTTGCCATCGCGGAACAGCTCGACGAACACGGTCTGGTTTGGCAGTCCCGAAGCAATCAGCACGCGCGCGGTGCCACCGACCGAAACTTGGGTCTTTTCCGCTGACAAAAGGAGCGGCAGCGCCACCTTGCTCTTTTCTTCGGCAACGACCACTTCTTTCCAGGCTTCGGCGGTCGCGCCAAACTCGTCTTGGGTCTTGTAGCGGAGCCGATATAGACCGGGCGGCAGCACGGGCAGCGTCACTTCGGCCACACCGTCGGCACCATGGGTGAGCTTGCCCGCTGCTTTGGGCTCTCCATCGGCGAAGGTGGCGAGGATCGACTCGGCCTGGCGACTTTGATCCCAGCGTGGGAACTGCTTGTCACCGGGGGTTCGGTAGCGCTTCTGCGCTGCGTCGTCATCCTTGGGCTCGGGCCGGGCTTGCTCGGCGGGCGTCAGCGTCTCTTTGGGCTCTTTGAGAGTGAACAGCTCATAGCGACCTTCCCCGGCGCGCGGGCTGCCGTCCAAGGTCTGACGACGGATGGTGAGCTTGCTTGCCTTGCCCTTTTGGACAAAGCCTTCGTCGCTTGCGATGGTGGCATCGACGGCGACAAAGCCGAGCCGGAAGCTGCGCTTGGCCGAGCGAGTCTCTCCCCCTTCATCGGTCAGGTCGGCGCTGACCGCGTAGGAATACTGAAGGTGCTTGCCCCGGCGCTCATCGGCTGCGGGGGTGAACTGGATGTCAAAGGTGCCGTCTGAGCGAAGGTCGGATACGCCTGCGGCCACGGTCTGTTCGCTGCCGCCTTCGTCTCCGCCACCGAAGCCAAAGTAGCTCCACCACCACGGATAGAAGGTCTGGCGCTTGATCCGCCACTTGATCTTGCCCTGACTGACCGGCAGGCCGAAGTAGTACTTGGCTTCGCCCGTCAGCGTGGCGGCGCGGTTGAGCCTTAGCGGTGCCGTCGGATCCTTGAAGCTGACCTCGAACGTGGGGCGCTTGTATTCTTCGACCTTGATGTAGCTGGTGCCGCTGTGGCTGCTGGTGACGATGCGCCAGTTGCCAAGCAGTCGCCCGGTTGGAATCGTGAACTCTCCAGCGGCGGTGCCAAACTCGTTGGTGCGGACCTGCGCCGTCGCTACGATCTGGCTGTTGGGGTCAAACAGCTGCACCTGCAACGCGCTGTTCTTGGCAATGTGCAGCTTGCCTTCGGGCTGCTGTCCTTCGTACGCGACGACTTTCCACAGCAGCTTCTGATTGGGCCGATAGATGCTGCGGTCGGTAAAGATCAAGGACGCCTGGCGGGTAGGCGGCTCGCGCTCGCTGCCCAGATACATCGTGTGGTGCTCGACCGACAGCTCCTTGCCAAGCTCTGCCAGCACAAACACGCCCGAGTTACCAACCGATGGAAAGCGAACCAGGCCGGTCTTATCGGTCTTTTGCGTCGCGATGACCTTGTGTCGCTCGTTCCAGTTTTGACGATAGACCTGGACTTGCGCGCCTTCGACGGGACGACCTGAATCACCCGATGCCACCGTCACATCCAGGCTGTTGCCTCTCGTGCGGGTATGCAGCACCAGGTCGCTAACGATCAAGTTCAGCGCTTGGACGCGGTTGTGTTCTTCGGGGAAGTTCGGCAGATACGACGCCATCACCACATAGGCGCTGGGACCACTGAGCGGCGGCGTCACAAACGTGGTGTGGCTCTGAAAGTCGGGCGTCTGCGGCAGCTCAACCACCCACTCGGCGCTGGGTCGCTTGCTGACCAGCGCGCGCATCTCTTGATAGCCCCACAGGAGGTTGTAGTCCTTCGCAGACTCGACGCGTGCCTTCAGGTCTTGTTCGTAGGCCCGGAAGTAGAGCTTGCCGATGTTCTTGTGCGTCACTTGGATCGAGCGCTTGCGTGCGCCATCGATCAGCATCCCCGCGAGCTGAAAGTCAGGCGCTTCGAGCTGCTGCATCAGGGACTGACAGCTCTGGCCGCCGTAAGACGTGGGAAATGCCTTGTACCCTTGCTCCGCCAGGCTGTGCGCGCGCACCAAGTCGCCGCTGGCCCGAACCAGCTGCGCGAGCATCGCTTGTCCGCGAGCCCACCACTCTCGGCCTTGGTGAAGCGGCAGCAGCTGCTCTAGGTAGGCCGTAAGCTGGGTGCGGTCCGAATCGACGGAGTACGCGCTGTGCAAGCGATGGACTCGTTCGAGGCGCGCTTCCAAGGTTGCATCGGCGTGTCCCTGCTGCGCGTGCCAGGCTTCCAGGTCGGACAGCACCCGCGTGAGCTTGCTCAGCGGATGGACGCTGACATCATCGAACTTTCCCCCTGGATCGGGCGTCGCTGGCGCATGCAAGAGCGTGGTCAGCGGAGGCCGTGACACATCGCTGAGCTGCTCGGGCGTCCAGCCTTCGGTATTGGCCAGGTGCTCTACAAACAAATAGGACAGCGCATCGCGGAGCGTGCCGCGAATGTGGGCCGGATAGTTGTTCGGCGTGACGTAGGGCGAAAGCGACTTCACCGGGAAGCTGCCCAGCTCGGCGCGCTTTTGCCACAGCCGCTCATACGAGCGCGCTGCTTCGAGGAACAGCTGCTCTTTGGTCCACGCCTTCAGATCCACGGGCTCTTTGCTGTCCACCTTTTCGCGGCGTCCGATGTCCCACGAATACGCGGACAGATACGTCATCAGCGAGCGCGCGTAGTACAGCTCGAGAGCGGCCTGCGACAGCGCATCTTGCGGCCACTTTTGCTCACGCAGGAAGCGCACTGCCGTCTCATAGCCGTGCAGTCCGATCTGAAGCTGCACATCTTTGATCAGCGTCTCGGTCCATTCTTCGCCGTTGCCACTTTTTTGGGCGGCGTCGCGGATCTTGCCGATGAGAGCGCGTGCTTCCTCTAGCTTTTGGTCCTCGATGAGCGAATCGACCTTCTTCCAGTCTGAACTCCTGGGCATGCTCGTCCTTCCTGGCGGTGGCTTGTCGTTTGGTTGCGCGGTGGCGGCATGGGCATCGCTCACCGGGGAAGCCTCATCGCGGTCACATGCGGAGTGACACAGACACAAGGCCGAAACGAGTACGGGCACCCACCCGAGCCGCAAAAAGAGGCGTCGCTGAGACTGAATCATGGCAAGAGGATACCGCACTTTCCCAGGTCAGAGCGGTGAGGGCTGGCTGCGTCGCAGCGCGCAATGCTTGCAAATCGTAGGTAGCTTTGTATCCTGGCCGCGAGAACCTAGGCTCGCTCGGTCTACATCCATCCCTAAAAAAGCGTCTTTTCTGTGTAAGCTAAGCGACCAATCGGTCCCTGGAATAAAGACCGCTAGCCGTCCATTTCACCAAGTACAAAGCCACATAAGCCATGCATCACGACGATTCCCCTGAGAGAGGTTTAGGAATGAATAAGACAGGCGTCATCTTGAGCACGATTGGTGCTCTGATTGTCGGCTTCCTTGTCGGGCAGCGCGTGCATCTCGACCGAGATGTCGATAGCAAGCCGGTGCCATCGGCAGCCCCGGATGCCTCGGTCGAGCGCTATAAGATTCAGGTCGGTAACGCGGCAGTGACGGGCTCGCCCACGGCGAAGGTCACGATCGTTGAGTTTTCCGACTATCAGTGTCCGTTCTGCTCGCGGGTGGAACCGACGCTGGAAAAGCTGAAGCGCTCGTATGGCAAAGACCTGCGGGTGGCGTTCCGTCACAACCCGCTGCCGTTCCACCCGAATGCGGCGCCAGCGTCGCGGGCAGCGATGGCCGCGCGTGAGCAAGGCGATGACAAGTTCTGGGCCTTTCACGCCAAGCTGTTTCAAAACCAAAACCAGCTCGATGACCAGCACTTCGAGCAGTTCGCGCAGGAAATCGGCCTGAACGTAGCCAAGTTCAAGGCGGATCTGGCGCAGAACAAGAGCCGCTACGACGAGCAGATTCAGCGCGACCAGGCGGAAGCCAGCAAGTTCGGAGCGCGCGGGACGCCAGCGTTCTTCATCAACGGTCGTCCGCTGTCGGGTGCGCAGCCGTATGACAACTTCGCCAAGATTGTGGACGAAGAGCTGGCGACGGCGACCAAGCTGATCAAAGCAGGCGTCAAGCCCGAGCAGCTCTACGCATCGCTCATCCAAAACGGCAAGGAGCAGGCGTCGGCAGAAAAGCCCGCGCCGCAGCAGAAGCCAGAGTTCCGGCTGCCTGATCCGAACGTCGTCTACAAGGTTCCGGTGGGCAACAGCCCGTCGGTGGGTCCGAAGACGGCGAAGGTCACGATCATTGAGTACTCGGACTTCCAGTGTCCGTTCTGCTCGCGGGTCGAGGGTACGCTGTCGCAGCTTCGCAAGACCTTCGATGGGGACGTTCGCGTCATCTTCAAGCAGCTTCCGCTGCCGTTTCACAACAACGCGCACATTGCTGCCGAAGCGTCGCTGGCTGCTCACGAGCAGGGCAAGTTTTGGGAGATGCACGGCAAGCTGTTTGGAAACCAGCAAGCGCTGGATAAAGACAGCCTGATCAAGTACGCGACGGAGCTGGGTCTGGATGTCGGCAAGTTCAAGGCCGCGCTGGAGTCGGGCAAGTTCAAGAAAGTGGTGGATGACGAGCTGGCCGAGGGCAATTCCTTCGGTGCGCGTGGCACGCCATCGTTCTTCATCAATGGCAAGCCGTTCCATGGTGCGCAGCCCTTCGAGAACTTTGAAAAGGTCGTCCAGAACGAAATCAAGCTGGCCAATGCCAAGCTCCAGGCGGGCACGGCGGCGGACGCAATCTACGCAGAGCTGACCAAGGACGGCAAAGACAAGGCGGAAGCTCCGAAGCCCGCTGCGCAGCCGACCCCGGCGGAAGACAAGACGATCTACAAGGCACTGGTTGGCGATGCACCGATGAAGGGCCCGGCCAACGCGAAGGTCACGATCGTGCAGTGGTCAGACTTCCAGTGCCCGTTCTGCTCGCGGGTGGAGCCGACGATCACGCAGCTGATGAAGGAATATCCCAAGGATGTCCGCGTGATCTTTAAGCAGCTCCCGCTGCCGTTCCACAACAACGCGCACATCGCGGCGGAAGCGGCGCTGGCGGCTCATGAGCAGGGCAAGTTCTGGGACATGCACGCCAAGATGTTCGCCAACCAGCAGGCGCTGGATCGTCCGAACCTGGACAAGTACGCGCAAGAGCTGGGTCTGAACATGAAGAAGTTTGCGGCGGCGCTCGACTCGGGCAAGTACAAGGCCAAGGTCGATGCCGAGATGGCCGAAGGCAACAAGATCGGCGCCAACGGTACGCCAGCGTTCTTCATCAACGGTCACAGCCTGTCGGGTGCGCAGCCGTTTGAGGCGTTCAAGGGCGCGGTGGATAACGCGCTCAAAGAAGTCGATGCGCTGATGAAGGCCAACAAGAAGCTGACGCCCGCCAAGGTCTACGACGAGATCATGAAGAATGCCGTCGAAAAGGCGGCGGCTCCGGCGGCGGCGGACGACGAAGAAAACGACAAGACGGTCTACAAGGTTGATCCGGGCGAGGGTCCGAGCTTCGGTAGCAAGAATGCGCCGGTCACCATCGTCGAGTTTTCGGACTTCCAGTGCCCGTTCTGCTCGCGCGTGGTGCCGACGCTGAAGAAGATCAAGGACACCTACAAGGACAAGGTCCGTGTGGTGTGGCGCAACTATCCGCTCCCGTTCCACCAGGATGCCAAGCCCGCTGCGGAAGCTGCACTGGCTGCTCATGCACAGGGCAAGTTCTGGGAGATGCACGACAAGCTGTTCGACAACCAGCGAGCACTGGACCGAGCGAGCCTGGAAAAGTACGCGGCAGAGATTGGTCTGGATGTCGCGCGCTTCAAGGCGGATCTCGATGCGGGTCGCTACAAGTCGCAGGTCGAAGCGGACTTCAGCTACGGCAACAGCCTGCCCGGTGGTGGCATGGGCACGCCGACCTTCTTCATCAACGGTCGCAAGATTGCCGGTGCCTATCCGTTTGAGAAGTTCGACGCGATGATCAAAGAAGCGCTGTCCGCCAAGGGCAAGTAACACCCGCTTCGTCGCTTTCCTTCGCTCCGCCTTCCCTTGTGCTGCCCCGGTTATACTAGCCGGGTGACAGTTCTTCAGAGCGCGCTCGACTCACCTTCCTCTGCCCAAAGCGTTCCTCAGTCGCCAGTCGCCTTTAGCTGGCTGGCGAAGATGCAGGCCCCGATTGAGGGGCTCAGCCGTGCGCTCGACCGCTGGCTGGTGGACTCGCTGCATGCAGGGCCCGCGATGGTCGGTCTGGTTCACTTGATGGTGACGATCTCGCTGACGCTGCTGCTCGCGTGGCTGGGCGGCTGGCTGTGTCGCTGGCTGAGCCGACGGCTGCTCGATACGGGCAGTGGGCTGGCGTCGCAGCTGCTGGCGCTGTGCGCGCGACCGATTCGCTACGTAGTGCTGTTTCTGGGCCTGTCGGAAGCGGTGGAAGATGCGTGGCCGGGCATGCGCGGACCGGGACGCTGGCTGGCGGGCACGCTGTTTGTGATGGCGGTGATTGTCGGCGTGCGCGGCTTGGGCTCACTGGCGCAGCGGCTGGTGGACTTGGTGATTCGTCCGAAGCTGGAGCTGCCCGAAGACGAGCACAGGACGGCGACGCTGCCGGGATCGCCGCGCAGTAGCTCGGGACGCGCGCTGGTTCCGCTGCTTCAGCGCATCGCGCAGGTGGTGCTGTGGCTGGCGGGTCTGATCCTGATCTTGGATCACTTCGGACAGAACGTGTCGTCGGTGGTTGCGGCGCTGGGAGTGACCTCGCTGGCGATTGGTCTGGCGTCGCAGCAGGCGCTGTCGAACATCATTGCGGGGCTGGTGCTGGCGCTGGATCATCCGTTTCGGATTGGGGACCGGATTCGTATGCCGAGCGGAGAAGGCGGCGAAGTGCTGGATGTCGGGATGCGCTCGACGCAGATTCGACTGGCAGACGGCACCTTGCTGATTGTGCCCAACGCGGATCTGGTGACGGCTCGGCTGGTGAACCTGTCGCTCGATCACGCGGTGCGGGCCGAGGTGCGGATGAACGTGAGCGGGCTGCTCAATATCGAGGAGCTGGCGTCGTTTCTGGAAGAGCAAGCGAGCGAAGTGGCGGGCGAGTTCCTTCAGCGTCCCGCGCCGCGCGTTCACCTGCTGACGGTGTCGGATCGGGTGGAGCTGGCGCTGATTGTGTGGCTGAAGCGACAGGCGGATCTGCCGCAGATTGAAGAAAAGATGCGTCGGATTGCCCTGCGTCGCTTGCAAGAGCTGACGGCGCAGCTTGCGGCACCGCGTCCTTCGGCCTAACGCCCGCTCTCGCTAGGATGGGTTGCGGGGCGTCGGCGCTCGGTCAAAGCGGACGGCTCTGCGCGCTTCGGTCACCAGGCGCTGCTTGCCCCACAGCACGACGGTCAGCGAAAGCAGCAAGGTCACGATCAGCGCGAGCAGGGCCGACATCATCCGCGACGGCGTTGCGATGACGCCAAACAACATGGTCAGCGTCGGAAGCACCACCGGCACCATGGCGACCAGCGGCAGCGCAGCCCGGAGATACGCCTTGCGCAGTGCCGACGACTGCACAAACCCGCACGTGGGACACGGCACAAGCGGCAGGGCTTGCTCGGCGCGACGGGTCAGCTTCTGCTGGGCTTGCTCGAGCGCGGCTTCTTGCATCCAGCGGTTGCGGCCTCCGATGGGTTCGTCTTCGGCAAAGGCCTCTGGATCATGAAACACAACCTGGGCGCTGTAATGGCAGCTTGGGCAGGAAAACTGCGCCGGACAGGTCTTGGGATACAGCTGAACCGGCAGCGGGGCGGATGACATCAGTAGCTCTCGTAGCCGACGGAAAAGCCGATGTGAGACAGCGATCCCACGACGGTGGAGTGAGCGGGCGGGGTGACGGGAAGGAACATCGGCTCGGCTTCGAGTCGCAGCGAGATGGCGCGCGGACGACCGCTTGATGTGGGTTGCAGCGGGATGTCGGCACCGAAGCGGGCGGCAAAGCCTCCGGCGAGGCTTGAGTCGCCATAACGACTACTGCCCGCGAAGCCGATGGAAGGACCGCCGGACAGCACCCAGATCCTGGCAAAGTGAACCTGGGCAATCAGCGCGGCAGATGCCTTGTAGCCTTGGAACGTCGGGCCTGCCATGCCGGTGAGTCGAGGCTCGGCCAGGATCGCAAAGCGTGGGCTGAAGTAATAGCCAAGGCGGGCCGACAGTCCCGAGGCAAAGCCGCCGTAGCTGGTGCCGTAGCCGGGCTCTGCGGTGATGCCGATGCCGATGGTGGCAGCGATTCCCCAGGTGAAGCCGCCGGGGATCTTTGGCGCAGGAGCAAGCGACAGCTCGATGGGCGGTGGCGCTTCAAGAACTGGCGGAGGCGGCGCTTCGACAACTGGCGGAGGAGGCGGCGGTGGCGGAGGCGGCGGTGGCATCGCAGTGGCGCAGACTTGCAGCGGAACCGGCGCATAGCGCGTCACTTGGCCCAGCTCTGGGTCGGTAAACTCCAGCGAGACTTCGACGGGATCGTTGGTCTGGCGCAGGAAGACGACGATCTCGCCGTGCGGGCCCTGATAGCCTTGTAGCGAAGCGATGCCGTCGCGGCTGAAGTGAAAGCGGGTAAGCTGGGCGTTTTCACCGAGGCGCAGCGGCTCGCGGGTTCCGGTGGCGAAGAACTGCGTGGTGATCGCGCAGCCGGACGTACCAAAGCCCGCAAAGTTGGTGTCGGTTGATGAGATGACGACGCGCCTGAACACAAACTTGAGCGGAATCACCATGCCTTGGCTGGTGAGGAGCTTCTGTCCGTCGCGCAAGACCAGCGTAAAGACGCCGGTGTCTTGGCGATGCTGCTCGAAGGCTTGCTTGACCTGATCGCGCAGCCTGTCAAAGCGCTGCTTCGATACGGGATCGCCATCGAGGACCGGAATCGCGGGCAGGACCTCCAGCGAGATGCGCTCTCCTGGGGAAACCGTTTCGGTGAAGCGAACCTGCCAGGCTTTCTGAAGCTGGGGCAGGATACCGGCTCGTCCGGCTTCGGCAATGTCTCGCTCGATCTGGGCAATGTCTGGATTGCGGTCTTCGGCGGCGGCGGTCTGTGGCACTGCGACTGCATAGGAAGCGTAGAGTGCGAGAGAAAGGCCCCAAATCCGTCTGTGATGCGACTTCATAGCTGCCTTGGGTAGCCTACACAGACGCACAGATCAAGAATTTCGCAGCGTCCGATGCCAAGCAATCAACGAGTAGACCGGGGAAGCGATGCGGAAGCGATGCGGAAGTGATGCCGCTACGCAATATGAGTCCTCGCAAATGCCTCTTATTGGTGGGGTTGCATCCGCGCACTGGCTGCGCTTTTTGTGTTCGCTGCTTCGCGGGTCACATCTGCGGTTAGCGCACAGTCAGCTTGCCGCTGCGATGCAGGTACCACAGACCGAGCGCAAACAAGATGGTCAGGACATTGAGCAGGAGTCCGAAGCGCGCTTGGGCTTTGAGCTTTCCTGGCAGCAGTCGATAGATAAGGACCACGGACAGATAGCCTCCCAGGTGGGCGGGATGATCGACCGCATCGCTCGACTTGTCCCAGACGGCGAGCAGATCGGCGGCCATGGACAGCCAGCCGACCAGAAACAGGGGCATGGGAAACAGCGCTTCAAACGTCAGGGTGAGCGGGGACAAAAGGACACCGAGCGCGATGAGTCCTGCGACGGCTCCCGAGGCACCCAAGGTCGGAACATACTGGCCGGACAGTCCCTGCGCGAGCAGCGAGATGAGCGTGGCGGACAGGGCGGCGACTCCGTACGCAAACAGCAGGCGCAGCGGACCGACAAGCTGCTCGACGACGCGCCCGAACACAAACAGCGCCAGCATGTTGGACAGTAGGTGCGGCAGGCTGGCGTGCGCAAACACATGCAGCACAAGCGGCAGCGCTCTTCCTTGCCACAGCGCGTGCGGAGAGAACGCGAAGGTGTTCAAAAAGCGCTCGGTAGACCAGGTCTTTTGGACGACAAGCTCGACGGCAAAGACCAAGACATTGAGCACGATCAAGGTCGCAGTGGCGCGTGCAGACAGCGCGAACTGTCCGATGCGCGACAGCGGCAACAGCGCCGACTGCCAGCGCGCTTTTCCTAGACAGAGCAGCACCACAAACGCGGGCGCACGAATCAAGTCATACAGCAGTCCCCAGACCAGCGATAGCTCGGTGGGAGACTCGCTCTTTTGGGGACGCTTCGATCGGCTGCGGGACTTGGCTGCGGACTGGCTCACGCTGCGTGCTTGCGACGCGGATGTCTCTCGGTTGGCGTCGTGGACGTAGACTTCAGCGCAGAGCGGCGGCAGAGGCAAGTTTTCCGCAGGTTACTCGTCGGCAGCGCCACCACGGACGAGGACCCAAGTGGTGTTGGTGCTCTCATGATAGTAGAGCGTGACAGCGACTTCGCGCGGGCGCGGCTTGAAGTCGAAGCGATACTGAAAGACAGCGTGTAGCTTGCGCTTGCGGACACCTTCGTAAAATCGTCCGGCAAACTCTTGGACGTTGGTGCAGGGAGCGACCTCGGTGAAGAAGTTCTTGCCGATGACGCTGGCTGCGCTGTAGCCCGACAGTCGGGACTCTGCGCGATTGAACGCAAGGATGCGTCCCGAGTGATCAAGACGGATGGCACCGAAAGGAAGCTCGTCGAGATCGTCGACTCGCAAGTCGGACAGAGAGTTTAAGACATCGACACCGCGCTCGGCCTGAAAGACCTGATCGAGATACGCGCGGCGCTTGATTTGATTCGGATCAGACATTACCCGACAGAAGCGCTGGTCCGTCGCGGGCTATGCAGAGTCGTTCCTTACAGAAGAGGAAGCGGCCAGGGAAGTAGGGCCAGGAATCAGGCCAGGAATCGGGCCAGGAATCGGGACTCCTAACGCGCGCAAAGGTGCGGGGGTGCCAGGTCGTAGAGCGGTCCATCGAGACCCTGTCCGGGCCAGCGATCAAGCGGTGGCGCGAGCGTCCGCAGGGCGGACAGCAGCAGGGCATCAAGCAGCGCAGCATGCTCAAAGTAAGCGAGCAGTCCGCGATGGGTCTGGGCACGCAGCGACAGGACGCGATGTCGCGGCATCGAGAAGACCTGACGGAGTCGTGCATACAGCGCTTCTTCATGCGGCGCGTCGTGTCGCTCCAACAGCAACAGCACAGCGGGCTGATTCCACAGAGACTGCAGCGGACCGTGCGCAATCTGTAACAGATCGTAGATCGGTGGATCCGCAAGCAGCAGACCTTCGAGCAGCTTCCAGCGCAGTCCGAAACAGGCGGCTCCGTAGCGACCTCCGGCAATCAGGGCCAGCCGCTGTGGGGTTCGATCGGGAAACAGAGCCTGGGTAGGATCACTGGCAAGCTGCTGCTGATAGGTGATGGGAATGTGCAGGAGCTGCGAGATCGGAATGCCAGCCAGAATCGCCGCAGCGAGTGCTTGCACCGTCGGACCGATCACACGCAGAAGGAGTCCTGACTCTTGCTGCGGAGGAACCACAAACGGCTCGATTCCTTGGGCCACCAGATCGGCAAGCTGGCGCGGAATGGACGCTGTCTGCGCATCAGGAATTGGGGTCACAGAGGTCACGATGACAGTGCGCGCAAAGGCACGGTGATGACGCAGCGGAAAGCGCGCGTTGGGTGCAAGTCCTTGCGAAAACAGAACCAGCGTACGACCAGGCTGCGGCAGGGAATCGGACACAAACTCGGACAAGGGAATGAACGCTGCGGGGATTCCTTGCGCGGACAGCAGCGACACCAGATAGTGCGCGGGGCCTTCGGACATCCCGCCGCCTGTGACCCAGACGGGACCATCGGTTACACAGATCGGACGGATTCGTTTTCCTGTGTCCTGTTCACAAAGGGACTGGGTATGAAGGAGCGACTGGAGACACGCGGGCAGCGCGCCAAGTCGCTCTGCAACAAGCTGCGCGATGTCGATCGCTTTCACTTTCACTTTGTCTGCTCCGGATCGTGCTTGTGATCTTTCATCTCGGAAAAGTAGGAAAGGAGAGCGTCCAGATCGGCGCTGCCAAGATGCGGATGCGGGGGCATGTTGCTGTAGCGAAAGCGCAGAGGATTCACGATGTAGCTGCGAATCTGTTCGATCGGTCGATATTCCACGATGCTCTGGGGCACATTGAGATCAGGACCGATGCGACCTCCTTCGCGATTGATGGCGTGACAGCGAATGCACTGCTCGGAAAAGAGTCGGAAGCCGCGCTGCACCGCATCCTGCTTGGACACAGGAAGGACATGCGGAAACAGCTTTTCAAAGCGCGCCAGCTCGATGCCGACAAGCTGCCACGGACGCGGATAGGCTTCGAGATCTTGCTGATGGGGCCGGGTCCAAAACAGATAAAACGGTCGCGGATCGGTGCGCTGGGGACCAATCGGTTCCCACACGGCAGAGTCGGACTCGGCAAGCGCCAGGTACGCACCCTCTTCCATCAGGACTTCGCTGCGAACGGGAACGGTATAGCCATCGCGGCAGCGCAAGATCAGGTGTTGATGGGACAGATCCTTTCCTTTGAATCCGGCGGACAGAAGCGGTGCGAGCGGAACGGCCAGGAAGGCTTTTTCTTTTCGGTAGTACGGATCAAACGCGACGATGCGTGTGGGGGAAGAGACAGAACCAGGCAGGAGCTGCTGATGCAGGACTCCTTCTTGGAAGAACGCGAGTGTGGGCTGATCCGCCGGTTCAGTGCGGCGCTGACAGCCGGTTGGGAGCCCGAAAAGGAGCCCGAATAGGAGTCCCAAACAGAGTCTACAAAGGAGTCCGAAACGGAGTCCGAATGGGCGCTGAAATCGTCGCTGGCTGCGAGCGTTGACTTGGATGGGAATGCCAAGGAGAGTGCCAAAGAGCGAGCGTGCATCTGTTTGCGGAGGAGCGGACACGCTCATGATGCGGATTCCTTTTGATAGGTCCAGGCGACAAACGGAACGAACAGAACGTAGTACATCGTGTTGGGAATCAGCCGGAGCAGATAGCCCGTTTCGATGCCTCGCAGGATCAGCAGATCGGCGCAGGTCCACAGTCCGTACTGCCAAAGCTGAAAGGAGCTGAGCATGCGAAGCCATCGCTGCATGGGATGCTGTGGCGCGCGCGCAAGCAGCAGCAGAATGAACACGGCGAGCACGCCAAACATCAGCTCATAGGTGACAAACAGATGGCGCTGGGTTGGCAGAACAGACGGAAGCAGCGTCTTGAGCAGATAGCTTGCGCTCGGAATGACAAGTCCCGCCAAGATCGCAAGCAGCACGGCTCTGCGCTTGTCCCAAAACGACTGGAACAGCAGAAAGAAAAAGCGCGCGTCTCCGAAGATGACAAACGTCACAGAGGCCGCTTGGCTCCAGCCCGAGCTGGGAGGAATCGGCGACAGCGCGCCGGTACACAGCGCATCGAGCATCATGATCAGCTGCAATGCCGCCATCGCGTAGACGTGCGGAAGCCTGCTGCGGAGCGTCCACACAAGAACCGCTGTGCCGCCCACAAAGGCGATGCCGGGATGCTGCCAAGCGCTGTCGTAGATCTGTTGAAACCAGCTTGCGTGCATCCGCAGCTTGTATCACGGCCTTCGGGAAGCCGCCGAGGCTCGATGGTCTTACGGACAGCCCTCTTCACGCTGCGCGCGGGTCGCTGGTACAGTGGCTCTTCCACTGGAGGAATACACCATGAACCGGATCCTGCTTTCGTCGGTCGTTGCGATGTCGCTGTGTGCTGCGCTGCCTGCGTCGGCGAGTGAGTATCGCTGCTCGGGCAATCGCGTCGAAAAGAGCGGCAGCACCAAGTACACCATTCGCTCGTCGGGCAGCAGCTACACCATCGAGAAGTCGGGCAGCACGGTCGGTCAGGCTGTCCAGCGCGGCAACAAGTACTACGTCGAGGTCTCGGGCAGCACGGTGGCCACCATCGAAAACGGCAAGATCGAAAAGTCAGGAAGCTCGTGGGGAACGGTCAGCGAAGCGCAGCGTACTTACGACTGTCCAGACATTGTGGCGGCGACGCTGTGGGTGCTGGACAAGGCGGGCAAGCTGTAAGGTAGGATTCCGTGCGACGTTCCCTGGCTGGTCATGTCACGCACGGCCAGCGACGGAACATCTCAGCGAGATAGTACCCGACAGTATATCTCGGCATTGGGTTCATCGGATCATGCTGCGCGGCTCGGTCGTAAGCGCTCGGTCGTACACGCTAGTTCGTAAACTCTAGCTCGTAGGCTCTTGCGTCGCTGCCGCCGCGTTCTTCTTGGGTCACCAGCCAGATTGTGGCAAAGGGCGCATCGGCGGGAGCAGGTCGTGTGGGCTCGCTGTTCCACTTGTTCTTCGGCTGCGCGTCGCCGGTTCGTTCGCGATCGAACTCGCCGTCGGTGGAAAACCAGCTATAGCGCAGCGTTTCGGTGACCTCGCTGCGTCCGCTGTCATCGATGGGAACGTACGTCTCGGGCGAGCCTGACTGGGCACTGCTCAAAAGGAACAGATCGGCTCCGCGTCGGACCTTGTTTTTGGGACAGCTGGCTTGGGTACACGGAAGAAGCGGCGCTTTTTGGCCTTCTTCATCCGGTCCGGCGAGCAGGTCTCCGAGCGCTGGGTTGCGATTGGGCACCGGCAGCGTCATGCCCGGCAGCGCGATCCAGGTTCGTAGGTAGGTAACACCGACTTCGCGATCGCGGATGTCGCTTGGATCTCCGCCATCAACGCGGGCGCGCAGGATCAGCGGCAACAGCAGCGAGATCGGCTTTTCGGGCAGCTTCACCGTGCCGCCACCGCTTCCGCCAGCGCCACCGCCGGTCAGCAGGATCTGGAGCACTCCACCGACGACATCTTTGAGCGCAGCGGTCTGAAGCGGGAAGCTCTGACCGCTGCCCAGGTAGCGCAGCGAGCTGTTCTTCATCGGATCGGGATCGCTCGGCAGCCACTTGCGACAGCTTGGATCGAGCGTGCCCGGACTAAACAGCGACGCCGGACCGATGCACAGATACCACTCGTAGACGAGCGGTCGCGGACTTGCGATGCGTCGTCCCGGTCCCGTTGGTGCAGCCACAAACGCATTCAGATCGATGTGATCGGTTGTAAACGCCAGATCGAGCCCGCCCGGTCCCGGCTTCACTTCAGCTTGGGCATCCGCGACGCTGAACTTGTCGGTGCTGCCCACGCGCAGAGACAGAACCCGTAGCTCTCGGACCAGCGTGTCGGCGTCAATGTCGGTTTCGCAGCCCGCAAGCTGGGAACTTGAAAGCGCCAGCACCGCCGCCAGTTTTCGCCATCGCTTCATGGGTTGCATGGTCTTCATGAGGCGCATCCTTTCGCTAGAAGTCCGCTCGCAGTCCGAAGTTGGGGAAAAACGGAATGCCCGTCACCAGCGAGGACTGATAGTTTTGCCGTCCGCCATAGGCAATCTGCTCGGCATTTTGGCGGTTATACAGGTTCTGGATGTCCAGATAGAGCCCGAGCTTCCAGCGGTTAAACTCCCAGGTCTTGTCAAAGCGCAGATCGAGCTGGTGAAAGTCCGGCAGCCGATCCGAGTACGGGCTGCCCTGCGTCGCAATCCAGGTCTGCGTCAGCGTGTCGCGAATCGCTCCGAGCGTCGGTGTATACAGACCGCCCGTGACGTAACGGAAGCGCACACCGACCTCGATGCCCCACCACGGCAGCTTGTACGACGCCACCGCCGTCAGGATGTGCGTCTGATCGTAGCGGAACAGTCGCCACGAATCTTGCGGAGAGCTGCGTCGTTCCGACTGCGAGATGGTGTACGCCAGCCAGCCAAACAGACCTTTCCACAGCTTCTGACGCAGCAGAAAGTCGCCTCCGATGACGCGCCCGAGTCCCGAGTTGGTGTACTTGAGCACCGGGTCCGCCACGATGAGCGAGCGCAGGTCTTTGTAAAAGAACTGGCCCTGAATGAGCAGCGTCGAGGTCGGCTCGCTCTCGAAGCCCGCGACGTAGGTGGTGCCGCGCTGCGGGTCCAGGTTCGGGTTGCCAAAGGCGCGGTTTAGCTCTTGCGGCTGACCCAGCTGCGAATACGAGCCCACACCGAACTTGAGCATCAGGTACTTGGGAACGATCTGTCCGCTGATGACCAGGCGTGGCTCGGGAGAAAACACCGTGCGCGACACGTCTCCGTCGTAGGATCGGATGTACGCAGTCTCTAGGCGAAGCTGCGGTGAGATCGTCAGGCGACGATCCAACAGGTCAAACCGGGCAATCGCATACGGCGCGGTGCGAATGATGTGCAGCACCGACGAGTCACGGACCGATCCAAGCTGCGTAATGGCGGAACCGGATGCTTGGCTGTTCGTCTCTCCGCTGCTGCCGCCACCACCGGGAGGAACCGGCGGAACCACCACTTCAAACGAGCTGCGCGAGCCTTCAAAATCGACGCCGCCCAGGATGTTAAACCACGGCGCAACGCGATGACGAAGCTCGGCGCGCAGGTTGTAGCCAAGCGTCAGACCTTCCAGCTTGAACTGCACGGTTCCAACGCCACCGTCGCCGGTATCAAAGCGTGTGACATCGCCGCCGATGGATGGCATCACGATGAGCTGCGTGGCCGACGAAAAGCGGTGCGTCCAGCGAATCCGCGCGCGCGAAAAGTACTGACGGCTATCGAGCGAGATGTTGATGGCTGGATCGGGATCGCTCACCCGCGCTTCCAGGTTGTCCGTCGATCCGAAGACAAACACATCGATGTCGTCGGCCTTCGTCGGGCGATAGCGCAGCGAAAGCTGATAGTCCCAGTAAAACGGCGACACCTGAAACTGCGAGCGATTGAACAGCGGCAAAAACACCGAGATCCAGCTCACACGGACGCCGCCTGCGACGTACAGGTTCTTGGTAACTGGACCTTCCAGCGTCACCGAACCGTCGATCAAATCGAGCGTCACCGAGCCGTGGATGCGATCGCTCTTCGGAGAGCGCGTCGTCACATCGATCATGCCGCCGAGTCCGCGTCCAAAGTCCGCGCCGTATGCGCCGGGCTTAAACGACAGCTCCTCGACGAACTCAGAGTTTATGGTGCTGCGAAAGCCCGCGAAGTGAAAGATCCGGGGAAGCTGGACTCCGTCGGCGTAGACGCGCGTATCCGCAGGTGCAGAGCCCCACACCACCAGCAGTCCGCCGCCAAACGGAGCGCGCGCCACACCCGGCAGGTTTTGAACCGCTTTGATCGCGTCGTTTTGCGTGCCCGGAATGCGCTTTAGCTCTTGCACCGACAGCACCTGCTCGCTGACTTCTTTTTTCAGCGGCTCGGCGCGGACGACGACCTCGAACTGATTCTGCTTCTTCGGCGCGTAGTAGGTGATGGTGGTCTTTTTGCCGGGTGCCAGCGTCTCGATGCTCTCGGTGCGCTGGATCTGACTGCTGCGCAAGATGACCTGATAGGTTCCCGGCGGCAGGTCTTCGATCGAAAAGTTGCCTTCGGCATCGGTGGAAATCTCGACGGGATCGCCGGTTGCTTCGCCGCGCGGCTTGGCTTTCTTACCGGGCTTGGCATTCGGATCGGGCGGCAGCTCTTTCCACGGCGTGATCGTCACGCGCACGTTGGCGATCGGATCGCGTGAGCCCTTTTCGCGAACCACTCCGGCAAACGGCACCGCGTCCTTGGGCCGTAGCTTTCCTCCGTCAGAAGAATAGCCAGACGGCGGCGGCTCTTCGCTCGCATCCTCACTCGGCACGCTCGGCGCGACAGGTTCACTCGGTGCGCTCGGTGCGGCAGGTTCACTCGGTGCGACAGGTGCGCTCGTGACGCTTGGTGCGACAGGTTCGTCTGCGTACGCTTTCTTTGCCGTCGAGCCTGCACTTACAAAGCACAGCCAAGACCAGAGCCAGATCCACGACGTCTGCCGATGTGACATCCCCATTCGACGCGGACCGCGACTTTGGTGCTTCAGGATTTGTTGCATGCAGACAAAGAAGGTAGCAGGAACAGCGGCTCGGTCACACCCGTCTCAAGCTGTCAGGGATGCAAACACTTGCGGCGTTCCCAGCGCGCCCTGTCCGATTGCTGATTCACGACGGAGCCTTAGCCGCGCAACTTGCTGTGGATCCCGCAGTTTCCTACTGTGAAAAGTAAGGGGGCTTCGGATGCAAGAGACAAAAGTTGCTACGGCCATTGCCACAGGAGAGGCCGAGCAGGTGGCTGCGACGCTGATTGCCAAGGTGAAGCAGGACTTGGGGGCTTCTTCGCCGGTCTTGCTGATGGCGTTTGCATCGACCAAGCAGCCGCTGTCACAGCTGATGCCGCTTCTCTCCGCTGCGTTTCCAGACAGCACGGTGCTTGGGGCATCGACGGCAGGAGAGTTTATCGAAACCGGCGATGCCAAAGGCGCGACGGCGCTGTTTGCGCTCTGTGGGGACTATCGGATCTTTGCGGGGGCTGCCACCGGACTTCGCGCCGGATCCGAGCTTGCGGTGATGGAAGCGCTCGAAGGCATGCCGCTTCACGTCGTGGGCTATCCGAACCGGACCGCGATCTTGCTGCTCGATCCGCTGGCTGGAAGTAGCGAAGAAGCAGCCCTGATGACCGCCGGGATGATGGGCTTTGATCTGCGCCTTGCGGGTGGTGCGGCGGGCGATGATCTGGCGCTCAAGTGTACGCATGTCGCGCTCGGGAGTCGGGTGCTGACGGACGCGGTCGTGATTGCCACGGTGTTTTCCAAAAAGCCGCTCGGCGTGGGCGTCTGTCATGGTCACTCGCCGCTGTCGGTGCCGCTGACGGTGACTCGCGCTGAAGGAAGCATCGTTCACGAAATCGACGGTCGTCCCGCTTGGGATGTCTGGGTCGAGCGAACCCGCGCTGCGACCGAAGCGCTTGGCTTTGATCCCGCGCAGCTTCCCGCTGGTGATGTCGGTGGCTTTTTGCTGCGCTTTGAAGCCGGTCTGTCGCAAGGGGAAGCGCTCAAGATTCGTGCGCCGCTGTTTCGCGTTGGTGCCCAGTCGATCGGCTTTGCCTGCGGCATTCCCGAAGGAACCGTCTTTCGCATCACCGAGAGCGAGCCCCATCGCCAGATCGACAGCGCGCGGGAAGCGGCTCGGCGCGCACTGGCTCAGGTTGGTGGCGTTCCCCTCGCTGGAGCGGTGGTCTTTGACTGCATCTGTCGCAACTTGATCCTAAAAGATCAGTTTCAGACGGCGATCGCGGGCATCTATCACGAGCTGGGACAGGTTCCGCTGGCTGGCTTTGAAACCTACGGCGAGATCGCGCTGGATGTCGGCGATCTGTCTGGATTTCACAACACCACGACGGTGGTCCTGGCGTTTCCAAAGTAACCCAAACCCCAAGGGAGCACGTCCTAACGTGAAGGCCAGATGATAGAAGCTGGAGTTATAAGAAAAATCACCGCAGCGACGGAGGAAGGTGTTGGAACGGTGAGGTTAGGGTTGCAGCCAGTCGCGATCGGGACGTGCCAGAAGACGTGCGTTATTGTACGCCATATCCAGCGTCAGACATGTTGCCGCACGATAGAATCCATCGAGGCGCTCTACCACAATTGCTAAATCAGCTCGACCCGGCTGGGAGAGACACAATGGCAATAACAGCTGTATTCTGCCCTTATGATACTGCGGCACGGCTGCTTTGTAATTTCTCAAAACTCGCTCTTTTGAATTCTCAATCGCGCCGCGTAGATTGGTTTGAAGTTGAAACTCCCCATATGTATTGTATGGAGCAGGAAAACGCTCCTTGTTATCAGCAATCATGTGTTCGTAGTTAACGCGTAGTTCCTTATGTGTGTCAAAAATTAGCTCCGTTGGATCGTCAAAATAGTGTGCGATAGGAGGGAGTTTGGGGAATTTAGACAAACGAAAATCCCCACGCCTGAAGAAACCCTGTAAATACCAAGGCTGCCTGTCTAAGGTTTTGTTTTTGTCGAAAAGAGCAAATATGGGTTCTTGATTTGGAGTTACAAGACCTGTGTTGAAACAAGCCTGTGAGCCGTCCTTCATCTGTGTGATCTTATCTTCCTCTTCTATTCTGGCAAAAGTGTGGAATAGATAAGAATATAGAATTGGCTTGTTGTATTCGTCTTTCACGTATTGAAAGTCCCAGCTTTCTGGCTCTGCAATTTTTGCGAGTTCATCAATTCTATCTGGAATGCTCCCCAAATAGGCAAATTGCTTCAATCGGGGAAGCCCATCATAGGTTGGATTCTGATCTTCACGGGTTTCGGATGTCGCCATGTTGGATGTCCTCTTTGAACTGAGTGAGTAGGTGGATAGTGGGAAGATTTACCGTTCTATTTTGGGCTTGTCGTCTTATTTGTGTCAACATTAATGGTTCGTTCTACTTCGTATAGCCGACTCAGCGCAATCCGCATTACATCCGACACGCCGTAGCTGGTTCCGTGTTCTTTGGAGAGTGTTTCAACGAGCCACGAGATGGCTTGTTTTTCGCTCGGGGTGACTCTGAGGGTGGGGAGTCGTTCGGTGCGCTTGCCTGGGGTTGAAAACAACGACATGTGGACTGAATACCATGCCGTGGCATGCATCAAGTGGTGCGCTGTACTGTTGGCCCACAATGGCATGCATCATGGCATACGAGGAGCCCATGAGTTTGCTCCCGGTTGAGTTCCAAACTGGTTCAGAACGCCTAACAAAACCGTCATGAGGAACCCTGGAAGCAAAGAGGAGGACCGGAGCGTACGCAAGTACGTGAGGACCGACGATGCAGCAGCCAGGGTCCGCAATAGGTTTCGTTAGGCGTTCTCAGTCACCTTCGCTTTCACCAATGAGGCCGAGCGCATTGTCGGGGCGATGCATCGCTCCCGAGTTCGATCGAAGGTGGCGACAAATTTTCCTTGGGGCGGGCGGCGGGCGAGTATCATGGTGACTATGAGTGCTGAGCAGCGTCGTGCCACGATGACTACACGGCTCCTGCGTCGAGATCAACCGGCGGCGGTACCTGACAACGACTGGCAGGGCTCGACGATGGAACAGCGGATTGCGGCAGTGTGGAACCTGACCCTCGAGTGCCTCGCCTGGACGCAGCCTGATGCCGACCAACCAAGACTTTCGCGATCTATTTGCCGCACTGAACGACGCCGGGGCTGAGTATCTGGTCGTTGGTGCGCACGCGCTGGCTGCCCACGGTCACGTTCGGGCCACCAAGGACTTGGATGTCTGGGTCCACAGCACCCCGGACAATGCCCAGCGGGTACTCGTTGCGCTTCAGAACTTTGGGGCACCGCTCGACGATCTGACGGTGGCCGACCTGAGTGCGCCGGATATCGTCTACCAAATGGGCGTAGCGCCGGTGCGGATCGATATCCTAACCAGCATTGATGGCATCTCCTTTGAGGAAGCGTGGCCAGAGCGAGTTGTTTCTCGCTACGGGGATCAGCCGATTCCGGTTTTGTCGCGAACGCTGCTGATCAAAAACAAGCTCGCTTCGGGACGGCTTCAGGACTTGGCCGATGTTGAGCAGCTCGGGGTCAAGCTTCCAGTCCCGAAGCAGTAGCGGCCCTGCTCGTCTTTGGTGGTCCAGTCAGCAGGCGAAGTCCTCGATGACCGCTAAACCCGCGTATCCCCTCTCGTTAACAGTAGGTTCCTGACCGTCGCGGCGTGCCAGTAGTCGCCCCTTTGTGGTCGGTGTCCTTCTGCCAGCAGCGTTCTCCCGATTTCTCGCAGCGACTTTCCCTGGGCTCGAAGCTGATACGCAAGTCCGTACGCGGTTTTGGTGTCTTTTGTCGCGGTGCGGTCGATGAGGTCGGCGACGCTGGCGGCCTGCCACTGCTTGTTGCGCTGCGCGAGCCGGACTCCTTCCCGATTCAGTTCCCGCGCGATTTCTCGATAGGACTTGCCATTGGCCCGCAGGTCCAGCGCTCGCTCTCCAACCACCCCTAGGTTCTTGCGGTGCTCGACCAGCGGACGGGCTTTGGGCGTGTGCTTGCCGGTCTTTTGCAGGATGCGCCAGATCGCATTGGGGGACCAGGTCTTCGCTCGCTGTGGTGGAAACTGTTCCGCCGTCAGGTGCTCGATGATTTCACGGACACTCTTGCCCGTATCAAACAGTTCACCAATGCGCCGAATCGCCGCTTGCTGCTGCGGATCTTCTTCGAGGATGCGATTCCCTCTCTCATCGAGCCGCAGCGAGTACCGCCATCCATATGGCGCACAGCCCACCTTGCCGCCCTGCGCCTGAAAGTGACGAATGGCTGTCGTGACTCGCTCCACAATGCTCTCGCGTTCGATCTGGGCAAAGACTGAGATCAAATAGAGATGGAGTCGCCCGGTTGGTGATTTGGTATCAATATTTTCATTTACAGACAAAAGGGCGAAGTGCTGATTAGAAAAGTATTGATCGACGAGCTTGCAGATATCACCAATTGAACGACTCAGGCGATCGAGCTTCGCAATTACCAACCCATAGGCCTTTCCAGATTCTAATAAGTGAATGACTTTCTTAAATCCAGGTCGATCTAGGTCTTTTCCTGATTGTCCGCCATCTACAATCACATCGATCAAATCGAGGTTGTTACGGTTGCAGTAGCTGACGATCTGCTGGCGCTGTGATTCGATGCTAATGCCATGATCAGCTTGCTGATCGGTGCTGACCCGGCAATAGCCAACTACCTTGCGACGTAGTTCCACATCATCATGGTAATGGACAGGATTTTAGGACTCAATGTGGTTGTCTGAGCCATGTCTGCATATAGTGTGTGACTGATCCTGTGCTTGTGAATTGTGATGATAGGTATGATTCTGCATACAGGCCGTTGTATTTGATAATTACTGGAGTTTCCCGTGCAGACCTGGCCAGGCTGCTGGCTCAGTCTTTGGGACATGAGAAGGCCACCGATGCCATCCATCGGGCGGCGCACTCACTGGGGATTCGTCGGGAGATCGATGTACTCGATAAGAGTCAGGCCTTGGCGGTGTTGGAACAGGTTGCGCAGACGCCGGGGCTCGTCGGAATCACTGCACGCTTTGCCAAGAGCCGTCTGCACCTGCGCTAAGCGATCCCGCAGCCCTCGCGTCGCCTAGCCGAGCGAGCCAATCCAGATTCGATACGAGATAAACACCTGATCGCCGATGCGCGGACGGTAGTTGTTTCCGAAGAACACCACCGACTTCGACGCTGGATCGTAGTCAAAGCCATCGATCCGAGAGCGCGGCACATCCCGCGAGCCAATCGTCACCTTGATCGTCGAGGTAATCGGCGTTCGCGACAGCTTGAACTGGCTCGACGCACCGGCAATGGCATCGACCAGCTTGTTCATTGCAGCTTGCACGTCGGCATCTTGCGCTTTGTTGATGTCCAGCCACGCGCCACCCAGCTTTTCCACCAAGCAGCGCGGCAGATCGTTTGATGCGTTGGCGCTGCACTCTCGCGTCGAGACATACGGCAGCAGACCGAACGCCAAGATCTGGTTTTGCTTGAAGTAGTCCGCGATGCCCGTCAGCACCGCTGCGGAATACGTCGTTCCCCACGCGACGTTGGTGTCCGGGTTTTTGGTCGTCGCAAAGTAGCGCAGCCAGTCGTTGTTGTATTCGTCGGTGACGAAGAATGAAACCTTGGTGACGCCATCGCGCCACTTCCAGTTGGCATTTCCGACGTTGGCTGCTGCGTTCTTCTTAAACAGGTCGTTGATGCGGACGACGGCGGCGGCGGGCTCCTCGCTGACGTTGGCACCGCTGGTTGGCCCAAACGGACCGATGGGATCGGCGGTCTTGCTGCCGTCTTGCGGACAGTAGCCGTTTGTGCCCGAAGCCGGAGCCGTGACCTGACGACAGACCTGGTGCGGTCCGTCTGGATCGGTCCCTTGGATGAACTGGAAGCCGCTGCCCCAGCCCGGATAGGTCGTCAGGTTTAGCTGTGGGTCCGTCGGTGCCGTTGCGGTGAAGATGCCCACGCGGAAGTCCACACCGGCGGCGGCCAGGCGCTTGAAGAACTCCTGCGCGGTGCTGGCCAGTCGCACTTGGTTATCGCCCATCGACACCGACACATCCACCGTCCAGACAATGTCCGCCGTCGAGTTGCGCGTCGTCTCAATGCCCTGACACAGGAAGCTGATCTGCTTTTGGCTGACCGCCACGCCCGACGCATTGGTCAGATCGCCTGCGCGAATTGCCGTCGCTTTGCTGCGATCGTCATACTGCGCCGCTGGCGACACCGCGATGATCACGTCGTTGCTCGGGCCGCTGTTGCGACGAACCACCGTCACGTCCAGGTAGAACGGACCTTGCGCCGTCACTGTCCCGCCACCCGGAGCCGTCGCTCCGCTCAGCGCATTGATCACGTCATCGCGCACCGTCGAAGTGGTCGTCGCTGCCTTGACCACGCGGAAGGTGGACTGCGTCGCGTCGTTCTGTTCGTGCGTCTGGAACTTGCGACCGATGAACACGCCCGTCACCGTGTAGCCTTTGCCGGTCAGCGCCGTCGAGATCTTGCCCTCGATGTCGATGCGGTCCGCGTCCAGGTTCGCCAGCGTGTTCGACCGCGAGATCAAAAGCCCCGCCACCGCCGCCGCTGGATCATCGAACGTCAGACCGCTGCCCGACGCGCCCTGAAACGTCTTCGCCGTACCAAACAGCGGGTCCGATCCCATCTGAATGCTCGCCTGCGGCACCGTCGTCTGGTTGATCATGGCCAGACCGTCGGGACGACAGATGCGAGAGCCCGCAAACTTGTCCGACAGGCCGTCGCTGTCCGTATCGAACAGGCGCGGGTCCGTCTCTCCCGACAGCGCGCCAATCGTGCCATCCAGGTTCTTGTCTTCTTCCGCATCCGCCACACCATCGCCATCGCTGTCCGCTTTGGTCGGATCGAGCCCTTTGCACGTCTCGCCCGGCTGACACTCCGCAGCGCTCTGACAGGACGTGACCGGCCTGCGCTGGCTTAGGTAGTCATCCGCGACGCAAGCGCGTGGATAGCCCAGCTCGACACCATCGGACAGACCGTCGCCATCGCTGTCTTGCGCATTGGGATCCGATCCCGCTGCCACTTCATCGCCGTCTTTGGCTCCGTCGCCATCGCTGTCGGGGTTGCTGGGATCGATGCCGCGTAGACACTCGACGTCATCGGTCAGCCCATCGCCATCGGTGTCCACGCCAGACGTGCAGAGGTTGCTGCCATCGAGCCCGTTGCTGCTGCAAGTGACGGTGCTAAGGGCAAAGAGCGGTCCCAAGATCCAGCGCGTAAGCGTGCTGCGTTTCATATTGTCCCCCGTGTGGTCTATGTCGGCGCAGCGATGCGTTCCCTTGCGAGCTTCACCGCCGCGCTCTTGTGGATGATCATCGGCTCAGACCGCTTTGCAGATGCCTGAAAACTGTTTCCGTCGTGCAGGGATAGGACACTTTTCCCGCGTCGCTTTGCGGTAGCATGAGCCTATGTGGCTCGAGCGGCTGGCGTCATGGATTGACCGACTGTGGCTGCCAGCGCTGCGTCTTGTCGTCGGCTTTGTCGAGACGCTCGGCCAGCACATGATCTTGCTGTTTTCGGTGCTGCGCTGGGCCCTGCGTCCGCCGTATCGGCTGGTGGTGCTCCTCGAAGCGATGGTGTTTATCGGCTTTGAGTCGCTGCCGATTGTGCTGCTCATCTCGCTGTTTGTCGGGGCCGTGTTCGCGCTTCAGCTCTCGTCCGCGCTCAAGACCTTTCAAGCGCAGGCCTTTACCGGGGCCACCGTCGGACTGGCCTTGGCGCGTGAGCTGGCACCGGTCTTTACCTCGATTGTCGTCTCCGCGCGCGCTGGAGCGGGCATCGCGACCGAGCTGGGCTCGATGCGCATCACCGAACAGATCGACGCGCTCGCGACGATGGCCGTCAATCCCGTTCAGTACCTGATCGTGCCGCGCGTCATCGCGGGGACGGTGATGGTGCCCCTGTTGGCGATGCTCTTTAACGTCGTCGGTATGTGCGGAGCCTACGTAGTCGCCGTCGGTGTGCAGAACGTCGATCGCGGCATCTTCATCGAAAAGGCGCAGTGGCTGCTCGACCCCAACGACATCACCCAAGGCATGGTCAAGGCCGTCGTCTTTGGCTGCGTGCTCACGCTGATTGCCTGTCAGCAGGGCTACAACGCCTCGGGCGGGGCCAAGGGAGTCGGCGTCGCCACCACCCGCTCTGTCGTCGGCAGCTTCGTTACGATCTTGGTGCTCGACTACTTTTTGACCGACCTGTGGCTGACGCTGTTTCAGAAAGGCTAGGCGATGGGGAAGCTCAAGTGGCCGGTGCCCGATGAAGACGCCAGCGTCGTAAGTGACCGCTTCCACATCCGCGTGCGCGGCGTCCAAAAGACCTTCGGCCCCCACCATGTCTTGCGCGGCATCGACCTCGACATCGAGCGCGGCAAGATCAACGTCATCATCGGCGGCTCCGGCCAGGGCAAGTCGGTCATCATGAAGCACCTGATGGGCCTTCTCAAACCCGACGAAGGCCACATCTACGTCGATGGTGAAGACCTGGTTCCGCTCGATGAGTTTGCGCTCAACCGCCTGCGTCGCAAGTTCGGCATGCTGTTTCAGTACGCGGCCCTGTTTGACTCGCTGACCGTTGAAGAAAACATCGTCTTTCCCTTGGTCGAGCACGGTGATCCCGACAGCATCCGCGAAGACGCGCATGGCAAGCCCGGCAAGCGGCGCTACTTTTCCCGCGCCGAGCTTCACCACATCGCCGTCACCCAGCTAGACAAGCTGGCGCTGCCGCAGGTCCTGCTGCGCAAGTTTCCATCCGAGCTGTCCGGCGGTCAGCGCAAGCGCGTCGGTCTGGCGCGCGCCCTGGTCATGAAGCCCAAGATCCTGCTCTACGACGAGCCGACCACCGGACTGGATCCCGTTTCGACCAAGAACGTCGATGACATGATCCGCGATGTCTCACGCGATCACGGCGTCACCAGCGTCATCATCAGCCACGACATGGCTTCGACGTTTCGCATCGGCGACCGCATCTCTGCGCTCTACGGCGGCACCATCATCGAAAGCAGCGCGCCCGAGCAGATTCGCCACAGCAGACACAAGTGGCTTCGTGAGTTCATCGAGACGAGCGGTGCCGTTCAGATGACACCGTGTGACGAAAAAGACTTGATCGTGGATGATATTACCTAGGCTTACGGCTCTGGTCTTGGCGGTACGCGCGGCCCAAGCGGCGGCACCGCAAGGAGTAAACGAATGAAGACCGCCAGCGCGGCCCTGAAAGTCGGACTGACCACCATCGTGATCATGATGCTCAGCGCCTTGGCCTATCGCTTCGTCGCCAAAGGTGTAAAAGGTCAGGAAGGCCCGGTGGTGTGGGCCCTGTTTCGCGACGCCACCGGACTGGTTGATAAGTCGCGCGTCCAGATCGCCGGGCTCATCGTGGGCGAGATCGCGGAGCGACGGCTGCAAGGCACCTACGCCCGCGTCAGCATCCGCATGCGTCCCGACATCGAGCTGTGGTCGAACGCCGTCATCTACAAAAAGTCCAGCTCGCTGCTCGGCGAGTATTTCTTGGAAATCGATCCCGGCACCCCGCAGTCGCCCGATCCGCTGTCGGGACAGATGGTCAAAAACCGCGTGCTAAAGAGCGGCGACCAGCTCATCAACGTCGTCGAAGCCGTGACAACCGGCGACATCTTGTATCAGGTCAATGAGACGCTGCCGATTGTGCGCGACATCTTGCGCGACGTGCAGCGCCTGACCCAAGGCCCCGTGCAGGACATCGCGCGTGAGGTCAAAGACTCCGTGGCGCAGAACTCGGAAGCCATTGCCTCGCTCCTCAAGCACGTCGATGGCATCGCCCAGGACGTGCGCGGCATCACCTCGGGACAGTCGGCCAAGGACGTGCAGATCTCGCTCGCCAACGTCCGCGAGGTCACCGAAGGTCTGCGCGATCTCGTCGGCAAAGGCACTTCAGAGGTCGATTCCACCGGCACCAAGCTGCGCAACAACCTCGACAAGCTGTCCCAGGCCGTCGATTCGTTAAACCGCGCGCTCGGCAACGTCGATCACATCACCGGCGACATTCGCAAAGGCAAGGGAACCGTCGGACGCCTGCTTGTGGACGACGCCATCGCCAACAACGTCGAGCAGATCACCGCCGATGCCTCGGACCTGGTGCGCGGCTTTAGCCAGCTTCAGACCATCGTCGGCCTGCGCAGCGAGTACTACATCAAAGCCAACGACTTCAAAAACGCCATCGAGATCCGTCTCCAGACCCGCCCCGACAAGTACTACCAGCTCGAGCTGATTGACGACCCGCGCATGTCCCGATCGTTTTCCCGAACCATCACCACCACCGACGATCCGGCCAAGCCGCTCACCACCACCACCGATCTGGTGCAGATCACCCGCGCCTTCAAGATCTCGTTTCAGTTTGCCAAGCGCCTGTTTCTGGATCCCAAGTGGTTCATCCTGACGCTGCGCTACGGCATCAAGGAAAGCACGGGCGGCATCGGCATGGACATCGACCTGCTCAAAGAGCGGCTCACCTTCAAGATCGACGCCTTCGACTTCCGCACCAACATCTGGCCCCGGCTGCGCATCTACTCGACGGTGCAGTTCTATCGCAACCTGTACGTCTTGGCGGGCGTCGATGATGTCATAAACGATCGTCCACCCGGAGGTCAGGGCTCCTTTGGTCGCGACTTCTACGTCGGCGGTCAGCTCATGTTCAACGACGAAGACCTCAAGTCGCTGCTGGCCGTCGGCGGCTCTGCCCTTGGCGCTGCCGTCCGCTAGCTGTGCGCCCCCAAGCTGCACAAAAATTCGATATAACTACTTCTCTGCGCGTGTACCTAACTACTCCTTCTTGGTCGGCCCACTCGGCTCGACGTTGGCTTTGTCCCCCGGCCTGTTTTTGGGTCGCGCTGTGGCTCTGTGGGCTCTGTGGGCTGTGGACCCCGGCCTTGTCGCACGGCTTTGGCGGTCAGGATCGGCTGGAGCTGGCCCAGGTCGTCCTCAGTGGCGTGGCACCCGCGCAGGCTGTGCCCCGTCCCGAAGCGCTGTCCCGGCTGTTGTGGGAACTGGAAAAGCGCACCTCGATCGAGGTCAGCCCCGAAGTGGCCACCGTTCACCTGGGCGACGCCACCGCGCTGCATCGCCACCCGCTGCTCTACCTGGCGGGCGATCGCGCCTTTCCGCTGCCCAGCGAAGACGAGCTAAGCAACCTGCGCAGACACATCCAGCTCGGCGGACTGCTCATCATCGACAGCGCCGAAGGCCGCGCCGGAGGTGCCTTTGATCAGTCGGTGCGCGCCATGCTGGCCAAGCTGTTTCCCCAAGCGCCGCTCGCCCGTCTGCCCGAAGAGCACGTCCTGTTTCGCTCGTTTTACCTGTTGCGCGTCCCCGTCGGTCGCGTCATTGCGCTGCCCTACGTAGAAGCTGTCCAGCTCCGTGGACGGACCGCCATCGTCTACAGCCAAAACGACCTGGGCGGGGCCTGGGCCCGCGATCGCTTCGGTCAGTGGCTCTACGACGTGGTCCCCGGCGGCGAAGTCCAGCGCGAGCAGTCCCTGCGCCTTGGCGTCAACCTGGCGATGTACGCGCTCTGTCTCGACTACAAGGCCGATCAGGTCCACGTTCCCTTCATCATGCGCCGTCGCGCCTGGCAGCCGCAGCTTCCCAGCATCAACCTGGGACCGTCCCCCAGCCCTCAAGGGACTTCCGCACCATGAGGCTCTTTGGCGGGGACTGGAACGAGTGGAAGCTGGTGCTTCTGGCACCGCGCAGCCTGTCGGGCCGGGCGGTGGCGCTGCTTGTGGTCCTGATCGTCCTGCTGCTGGCCTTCCGGGCCCTGCGTGGCGAGCAGCCCCGCCGCCGTCGCCTGCTTCTGTCGCTGCGCTTCGTTGGCATCTTGGCCACGCTGCTGCTGTTTTTTCAGCCGACCATCCGCCTGCGCAACGTCAGCCGCATGCCCAACCACATCGCGGTCATCGTCGATGCGTCAGAGTCCATGCGCCTGGCCGAAGAAGGCGGGGGCGAAACCCGCGCGGGCCGAGCCGCTGCCCTGCTGCGTGCCGAGTCTTCGACCCTTCAGACCTGGCGCAGCGACCACAAGGTCGAGTTCTACACCTTCGGCGACCGGCTCCAGTCTTCCACCTGGGACAGCGTCACCCATCCCGATGTGGCATCGCTGCACGCCGACTCGACCCGCATCCGCGAGGCCCTGTCCGCCGTCCGCCAGCGCTACGAAGGCCGCGACCTGGCTGGCGTCTTGCTGCTCTCCGATGGACTCGACAACGGACGCCTCAGCGCCGCCACCAGCGAGCCCACCCCCGGCCAGCTCGCACTCGACGCCGACACCCAAGAGTTTCTGCGCGCACTCGACGCCCCGGTCCACACCGTAGCCGTCGGCAAGCCCGGCCTGCGTGACATTGCGCTCACCCGCGTGCTCGCCGACCAGTTCGCCTTTGCCCGCACCGCCGTCGAAGTCGAAGCCCGCCTTCAGGTCTTTGGTGCCAAGGCCGCAGGCTGGGTCGGTCGCCACCTGCCCGTCACCCTGCGCCGCGACGGGGCCCCGGTCTTGACCGTGGACATTGAAATCCAGCCCGACCAGCGCGAATACCGCGTCGTCTTTCCCTTTACCCCCGATCGCGTCGGCAAGTTCCTGTACGACATCAGCGTTCCCGTCCAGCCCGGCGAAGCGATCAGCGAAAACAACCGCCGTGCCTTCGTTCTCAAGGTCGTGCGCGAAAAGATCCGCATCGTTCACGTCGCCGGTCGCCCGAGCTGGGATGCTCGCTTTCTGCGCGCCGCCTTAAAGAGCGATCCCAACATCGACCTCGTCGCCTTCTTCATCCTGCGCTCTCCCAGCGACATCGAGTTTGCGCCGTCCGAAGAGACCTCGCTCATCCCGTTTCCCTGTCAGGAACTATTCCAAGAGCAGCTCCGCAGCTTCGATCTGCTGATCTTGCAAAACTTCAACTACAGCGCCTACTGCTCGCAGTTTTTGCAGCCCGCCATCGTTCCGTTTATCGAAGGCGGTGGCTCGGTCGCCATGATCGGCGGCGACTTGTCGTTTAGCTCGGGCGGCTACTACGGATCCGAGCTGTCGCAGATCCTGCCGGTCGTCTTAAGTCCCGATGAGCTGTCCGGCGGCAGTGGCTCGCGCCTCATCGATGGCGAAGCCTTTGTGCCCAAGCTCACCCCCGCTGGCCGCAACCATGTTGTGACCGCGCTGCACCTTGATGTGCGGGAAAACGCCCAGCGCTGGGCCGATGTGCCGCCGCTCGATGGGCTCAACCTGGTGCAGAAGGCGCGACAGCAGGCCACCGTCCTTTTGACCCATCCGCGACTCAAAGATCAGGATGGCAACCCGATGCCGGTCTTGAGCGTTGCCGAGCTGGGCAAGGGTCGATCCCTGGCGCTGCAAGCCGACTCGACCTGGAAGTGGGCGTTTACCCCCGCCGCCGCGCCGAAACACACCAAGGGCGGCGAGGGCGATGGCCGGGGCACCACCTATCAGCGCTTCTTCGATCAGGCGATTCGCTGGCTCATCCGCGATCCGTCCCTGCGCCTGTTGCGGGTGGAAGCCGCCGAGAGCGAGCTGCGGCGCGGACAGCCGGTCCGGGTCGAGGTGCGCGCCCTGGGTCCAGACTATCAGCCGGTCGGTCGCGTCGAAGTCTCGCTGTCTCTGTCTCGCATCGCCGGAACCGAGTCCGGCGCCACGTCCGAGCCGCTGCTAGACAGCGCCCTGTCGCGGACCATCCGCACCGATGAAGACGGCGTCGCCAGCGTCGAGTGGCCCCAGCTTCCCGAAGGCGGCTATCGCGTCGTGGCCCGCGCCGTCATCGCAGGCCGCCCCACCGATGACAGCGATGTCTTCCTGGTGCGCGGCATCGGTCGCGAGCTAGAAGCCCCCGAAGCCGACGACCGCCTGCTGCGGCTCCTGAGCGAGACCACCCAGGGCGAACACAAAAAGCCCGGCGAGTCCCTGTCCGGCCTTCACTTCCATCCGCCCCACGTCGAGCACGTCCGCGACCACCGCGACCTGCCCCTGTGGAACAGCCCCCTGGTCCTGCTCATCGCAGTCGGCTGCTTCGGCCTCAACTGGATGCTCCGCCGCCGCTGGGGCTACGCCTAACACACCTCACAAAACCTATTGCGGACCCTGGCTGCGGCATCGTCGGTCCTCACGTACTGTGCGTACGCTCCGGTCCTCCTCTTTGCAGCCAGGGTTCCTCATGACGGTTTTGTGAGGTGTTCTATGCCTTCTAGCCAACCAGCCCGTTGCGGACCCTGGCTGCGGCATCGAAGGACTGAAACCAACAGAGGTCTGCGATGAATCGTCGTCACTTTCTTACGCTGCTTGGGCTTGCGCCGCTTGTGCCAGGCTGCGCGGGTTCGGGTCGCTTTCTGCCGGGGGAAGCCCATGGCTTTGTGGCTCGGTCGGTGCAGACGCCCGACGGTCCCCACCGCTTCTACGTCTACCGGCCCCGGCATGTCGCCCATGCAGACAAGCTGCCGGTCATCCTGTACCTACACGGCGGCGGCGAGCGCGGCGACGATGGCATCTTGCCGACTCAAGTGGGACTGGGCCCGGTGGTGCAGTCGGCGCTCGGCTACTTCCCGTTTCTGGCGGTGTTTCCGCAGTGCAAGAGCGGCGGCTTTTGGGGCTCGCCCCAGATGGCAGAGCGGGCCATGCAGGCGCTGGCGGTGGCGATTCACGACTTCGGCGGCGATCCCGAGCGGGTCTATGTCACCGGCAACTCGATGGGTGGCTACGGGACGTACCTGCTGGCGGCGCGTCATCCCGGCCAGTTTGCCGCGCTGGCCCCGATCTGTGGGGGCGTCAAGCCGCCGCCGCTCGTGCGGATTCCCCAGGGTGAGAGCCTGTTTGACCTGCGCGGCGATGTCTACGCGCAGCTGGCCAAGCGGCTCGGCAAGACGCCGGTGTGGATCTTCCATGGCGCAAGTGATCCGCTGGTTCCCAAGAAGATCTCGGTCGAGATTGCCGATGCCCTGCGCGCCGACGGGGATCGGATCGAGCCCGGCCTGACCCAGCTTACGATCTGGCCCGGCGTGGGACATGCCGCAGAGGAACCGACCTACAACCTGCCGCAGCTCTTTGACTGGTTTCTGCGTCACAAGCGCGGTCAGCCCGACCCCAGCGCGGGCTACCTGGCTGCCCAGCTAGAAGTCGAGCTGTCGAGGCGCAGCTAGCGCGCCACTTGGCTGCCTCACGCCCCCGGCAGCCTGTCCCCCAATCGCAGCCAGCGCTCGCGAGCGTGTCCCAAGCGGACCGGGTGCTGACGGCCCCACGTTGCCAGTGCGCGGAAGCCTGCGGGGTCGCGACTTCCAGCGGTTCTGCAAGCGCGGAAACGTGCGGGGATACGACTTCAAGCGGTTCTGCAAACGCGGAAACGTGCGGAAGCACGACCCGGGGCGGTTCTGCAAACGCGGAAGAGCGCCCGGTCGTGGTTGGGGGCGGTTCTACAAACGCGGAAGAGCGCCCGGTCGTGGTTGGGGGCGGTTCTGCAAACGCGGAAGAGCGCCCGGTCGTGGTTGGGGGCGGTTCTGCAAATGCGGAAGAGCGCCCGGTCGTGGTTGGGGGCGGTTCTACAAACGCGGAAGCGTGCGGGATCGCGATCCGGATCGGTTCTGCAGATGCAGAAGTAAGGACGACTACAAATGCGACCGGCTAAGCGCTTGGAGCGGAATAAATCAAGGGGGCGCACTGTTTGGCCACACAAGCAGAAATGACAGCCGCTGTGCGACGGAGCCATGCAGAAAGTTTGAAAAAACACCTTGCGGTCCGGTGGCCCGGTGAATAACTGGCTGGGCATGTCCATACGAGATGAGAGCTATAGTTCCCAAGAGTTGATTCGTGACGCCCTGTATCACCGTGCGACTTGCACCGCTGATCCGCAGACCCAGAGCCTGGCTGCGGGCATCAAGAGCTGTGAGACTGCGCTCAAGGCGGCCTGGTCGGCATCCGAGCAGCGGGATGAGGCGCGGATAGAAAAACAAGCGCTGCTTGACTCGGCGCTGATACAGCATCTGGCCGCGCTGCGCGTGATGGAGCTGGAGGTGCTGCTGGCGGTCGGCAAGCAGCGTACAGCGCTTGGCTACCGCGCGGTGTTTCCCAAGAAGCTGAGCGGCCTGCTAGAGACGCGACCGCAGGACATGGTGCGGACGACGGCGACGCTGCTCGCCGCACTGGATGAGCAGCACCCGGCGCTCGGCAAAAAGTATCGCAAGACGCTGGAGCCCCTGGCCGCAGCAGTCGATGCCGCCTGTAAGGTGCTGGAGCAGGCGAGCGAGGACGCCGAGACGGCCTTTGCCAAGGAAGTGCTGGCCCGGGTCGAGCTGGTCAAGAAGCTGCGTCAGAACGAAGGCGCGCTGATGATGCAGTTTCCCGGCGACAAGGGCCGGGTCCGTGGCTTTTTCCGTGACAGCCGACACCGCAGGGTCAACGCGGCGCGCTCCCGTCCCGCAGCGCCCAGTCCCAGCCCGTCTGCACCTGCGCCCAGCCCGGCCTAACGACCCCCACGGCGCGTCGTGGCTGGCGGTGTCCGGCTAGGGGTTGCGACCGAGCAGGGACGCGAGCGACTCTTGCAGCTTGCGCAGGCGGCGGGCGGTGAGACTGTCCAAGGTGCCGTCTTGCTCTGCGTCCTGCTGCTGCTGTTGCTGCGTGTCCTGCCGCTTGCGCTGCGCGGCAAACGACCGGATGCGCTGCCAGGTCAGGTCCTCGCTGGGCAGTCCGCCGGGCTCGCCGGGGATCATGCACTCGCCCAGCTCCCCCAGCTTCCAGGTCTGCTCGCCCAGGTCGTCGGGCAGGCCGCTGCGTAGCCGTGCCGCCCGCTTGCGCAGGACCGCGCGCCGGGGCGAAAGGTCGATCAGAAACTGCTGCACCCGGCGAATCATCTGGGGGGTCGCTTCGCCCCACTCGTCGAGCTTGACGATGGCGTCTTCGATGTTGTCGGCCAGCACAAACGAGACATCCCCGTTTGGCCACTCGCAGCGATATAGCGGCATCTGTAGCGACTCCTGACGGGAGTACCCATAGCAGGAAGTGGAGGCTTTCGGAACCCAGATGGACGGCGGCTGGGCGCTGCGCTGGTGATGCGCGGTGCGCGGCGTGAGAGCCGCCCGTGGGGGACGCTGGCGTGCGGGTCGGTGCGCTTACTGGGAAAAGTGCAGGTTGGGCGGCGCGGCTTTGTCGTCGTGCTGATCGGCGGCGGGGATGGGCTCGGCAACCAGCTTCTTTTCCTTGGCGGCTTTTTCCGCCAGCTCTGTCTCGTGCTTGTCGATTCCGCGCATCATCGACAGCACACCAAGCTGCGAGTCCTTGAAGTTCGGGTCCCAGCCGCCCGCGCCGTCGGATCGGTACTTGCCCTTTTTGTACTGGTCGGTGCCCGCGAACACGTATGGGCTCGCCATCGAGTGATAGTTGTGATAGCCGAGCCCGTTGTAGCGCTCGGCGTAGCTGGCCAGCGCCGCTTCATCGGTGGTGTCTTCGTCGATCTTGTAGGCCTTGCGGGTGCGCTCTTTCATGCCGAGCGCATGCTCTGCTGCGGGCTCCCATTCCTTAAAGATCGGAACGCCCTGGTCAAAGTTGGGCTCGTGAACGGCCTTCTTGCCGAGCGGATCACCCTGGTGCAGATACGTTCCAAAGTCGCCGGTCGATTCCCGCCAGTGCAGCGACGCCACCAGCTTGGCCGGAATGTTCGCCGTCGCCGCCACCTCTTCATACCGCGCCTTGTTCTTGTCCCAGTTCTTGATGTAGTGGTCTGATTCACAAAAAAATGATGTAATTACTATGATTTCCGTCGCTGTGCGCGTCTACACACATCGCGGCCTCTTGCAGCTCAGACGCGCCTGGTTGGCGATCGGCAGGCACACAAGAGGCACACGCAATGGGAGAGGTGATTCGCAAGACCAAGGGAGGCCGCTTCATCGGCTGGTACATTCGCTTTGTCGATGCGGATGGCAAGCGGAAGGCCAAAGCGACCAAAGCCGCGACGGCGGCGGAAGCCAGGCGCATCCTCATTGAGCTGGAAGCGCAGGCGGCTCGGCGGCAGCTCGGTGTGCCGGAACGGCCAGCCCTGATTCGTGGCACGGTGCTTGTCAATCGCTGGCTAGAGGAGTCCCAGCCGCGCACCGCAGACCGGGAGTCCTGGGTCTTGCGGCAGCAGCACACGCTGGTCAAGGTCTGGCCGTATCTGGACGCGGTCATCGGTCCACAGGACGCGCAGCGGATTGTCCGCACGCTGAGCAGCCGCTATGCCCCAGGCACGATCCGAAATACCTTGGTGGCGCTCAAGTCGGCGTGGCGGTGGGCGGCGTCTGTGGGGCTTGTCGATTCCAGCCCGTGGGGGATGCGACCGCCAACGGCACAGCAGCGGGTTGAGTACCTAAACCGCGAGGAAGTCAGTCGTCTTGTGGCGGTGGCCGATGCGGATCGCGAGGTGGTGGCGGTGGCGGTGCGGCTGGCGGTCTTGGCGGGCTTGCGTGTCAGTGAGATCTTTGGCCTGCGCTGGCGCTGCGTTGATCTCGTGCGGGGCACCGTGACGGTCCGCAGCGGATATCGAGATGCGCCGACGAAGTCCCGCCGCGAGCGCGTCATTCCGCTGACCGACCAGCTCTGTGATGCGCTGGTGGCGTGGCAGAAGCGCTGTCCTTCGGTTGACCTGGTGTGCCCATCGACGCGCGGCACCGCCATGGCCAAGCGCCTGGATATCCGTCGGCTGTATCGCACCGCCAAGCTGTCTGTCCCATCGGCGCCGTGGCATGTGCTGCGTCACACCTTCGCGAGTCACTTCCTGATGTCCGGTGGGAGCCTGCTCGTGCTTCAGCGACTCCTTGGACACTCCTCGATCTCGATTACGCAGATCTACAGCCACCTATCCGATGAACACGTCGCCTCCGAAGTGAAGAAGCTGCGGTTTTAGTGGAAGTCGGATAAGCACCAGCGATCTGACCCATCCCCCCAACCAAGCCGCACGTCGCTAGTGACTGGGGCTCGACGACGCCTGCGCGGGACCGCACGCCATCCATCTATCCGTCAGCGCAGCCGGACGGACTCACTGCTCCAGGGAGAGCAGCCATGGAGCCAACTGAAGAACCTCTCGGGCTTCTGCTTCGGAAAGGTCCAGATAGATGTCCCCTTCGTGCGTGCAGCTAATCAGCCACGGTGAACCGTCCGGGCGAAGAAACGCTAAATCCTCGGGCAAGTCAGGCTGCCGAAACGAGAGCAGAGAGCCAGCAGCTTGCACCAGAGCATTTGCCGTCTCAGAGGTCAGTTCACCTTCAAATACCTCTACCAGCTCACCGTCGAGGAGTTGTGTTCCTGGCCACTCACTCGACCTACGCCTCAACAGCAGGCTAGGCTGAAGCCTTGACAACAGAGCGTGGAGACGCGCAGAACGTCCCAAGCTTGGCCTAACCACAAACAGGAATCGGCAACAGAATCTCGGAGCTACTTCGTGAAGCAGCTCTCGAAATCGAGCCCGATCGAGCCTCCGATTGACCGAGTATGTGGTCCGCACCAACTCACCCATAGTCGTTGACAGGAATATGATCAACCGGACCGACGTGCAGATGCGGACGTCGCCCGAACGGCCTGCCCGGATGAACCTCCGGTCCCCGGAATGGCAGCCCATACTCAGAAGCCCACTGTTTCAATACTGCACCATCGGCGCAGGTAAGTCCCAGAGCACCGTGCTCTTTCGCGATGTCGATCAGCGCCGACTGATCAGGTGAATAGCGAAGGGAAGCGGAAACACCAGCCGGCACAAGCCCCAACGTGCTGATCTGTGACTGCTCCTCCAAAAGACTTGGGGACGCTAGCGGAGGCCCTGAAGCAGTCACCATCCGCTCGCCGTCACAACAAGTTAGGAGTAACCCAGCTTCTGTCTTTGCGGACTGCAGCGAGCGGCTGTCTCGGAATCCGCTGGATGCCGACTTCTCAACTTCGTTTGTTGCCTTGGTGGTCGGGACAGCAGCACCATCGCTGCCGTCCGATTGCCCTTGCGGGCCAAGATCATCTATATGAATTGATATAAATGGTCCTGGCCTCGACGACATGGTCTATGCCGCCGAGCCAGCGCACCGACGCTTGATGAACAACGTTGCGCTCCTTCGCCATGTGGCGCGCCCAGCCCATCACGCGCCGTTCGCTGGCTTGGTGGTGTTTTCGATGGGCCTGCATTACAAGCGATACGCTAAGTACACAGCGCGACTTGTCAAGCGGCGGCCTATCGAAACAGGCGACCGATTCAAACCGGTCTGCACAAGCTTGTCACTGCACAAGGCCGCGCCGCTCTGAACTCCACCACTCCGGCGCTTTGTCGCGGTCGCCGTAGGCGAGCCAGCAGGGCGCTACGCTGCATCGCCAGGCACAAACCTTGGTAGCGCCTCGTTTTCGCTGGTCGCTGGAAGAGCTTGGGATAGTACTGCGGAAGCGCTCAGCCGCTTTGGCTTGTCTTCAGCGATTGCTTCCTGCGCTGTAGAATCGAGCCCCTTTTGAGACGGAAATTCCCCCATCGAACCATGGTCTGGCGCTCCGAGGAAAAAGTACAGACTCGGGATTCCTGAACCGGGCGTTGGCGGAACCTGTTGCCCATCTGTACCGAACCACAAAATCCGATACCACGTCGCATCGCGAAGCCGAATGTCGAGCGGATAGTCAAACGGAGAGAGCCGGAAGGGAGTCCTATGTTGGTACGCGGGATTCGACTCCCCAATCTGCGAGTCTGCTTGGCCGGTCTAGGCTCAGCGGGAGCATCATTCCCATCCGATTGGGAGTCTATCTGCTTTGCTCGTTTCGCCCGGTTCCGTGCGCGGCTTCGTGCAGCAGCGCTACGGCAGTCATCATCACAGTATCGCGCCGATGCTTTCTTCCCCGACGGTAATGGATCACCGCACGCAGCATACTTCATGGTGGCAGTGTAGCGCACGTTGCCGTATCCCGTCTCGGCAGTCGAAACGGGATGAATGCCAAGGCTCATCGCGGCGGACAAGCTCGTTGTGCCCACTACGTCAAACAACTACGCAGGTAGAAGCGTTCAGACCAGCGCCGGGGACTGGAGTAGAGAGAGAGTAAACGCTGCAGCAGTTTCACACGCGAACTTGGTCCAGTTGTCATCCCGAACAAACCCGACCACATCGCTGATCCCACGAATTACGATGAGCTTGGCCCCCTTGTCATGTGCAGCCGAATAAGCACCGGCGGCCTCCATCTCGACGGCAGCCATGTCTCGGTGGTCGGTTTTCCATCGCTTCACGAGTCCAGAGTTTTTCACGAGTTTGTCACTCGACCCGACCGGACCCACCCACAGGACCGGATTTCGTGGCTTGGCAAAATTCTTCGACAGCGAGCCGCGCACCTTCTGTTGCCATTTCTTATTACCGTAGAGACGTTCATCAATCGCCGCCACGTCCACTGAGGGCCGGGTCATCCCTACCGCACTTGATGAGGACCAGTCTGGGAGGTCGCGCCTTCCTGACAAGGATCCAACTGCTGACGCTGCCTTCGGATTCAATGGGCCACCACGAACCGCAAACTCCTCACTGCCTGCAAGCCTTGCTTCGATGCAGAAGTCGTAGATGTGCGATGACACCACAACATCACCAAGTGAGTAGTCATCTGTCGGCAAGGCCCCTGCGATCCCCACAAGAAGAATCCACTCTAACTGGAAGTCCTCCAAGAGATCGCGGACAACTCCTGCGCTCGCCACATTGCCGGGCTGAAGCTGTCGGCAGACAGCAACTTGCCAATGACCGACCGAACCGACATGGTACTTGCGAGGTGTTCGGGCACCAGTGAGTGTAGTCGTCGATGCAATGCGTTTCAGGATCGCCGCCTCTTCGTCCTGCCGGATTGTCACAATGCCGATCTTGACAGACGGTATCGAAGGTTCGGGGCTCTTCGCGGGAACCATCTCTATCTGCGGACTGCGCGGTGAACCACCAGCCGCTGCGTCCAACTGCCGAATGAGAAGGTCGCGCAGCAACGATTCCATTTGAGACACATCGACTACACTTGGGTCATCGACAGAAGCTTGATCCGCTGCTTCAAGGGCTTGATAGTACGGCTCTTTGTCTTGAGCAATGAGTTCAGGAACCGTAGTAGTTCCAGGGAGTTCCAACTTGGAACGAACGCACAGCAGCAAGTATGCAACGGCTCGTGCAGTACGTCCGTTCCCATCTTCAAACGGATGGATCCAGTTCAGTCGCCACATCACGTAGGCTGCGAGATGCCATGCCGATTTGCCAAAGTTCGAGTTGACGTACTCGCACATTTCCTCGAGACAGACCATCACGCGGTCGGCGTCTGGCGGACTATGCTTTGACCCCTCGATCTTGATCGGTCCACGTCGAAGATGCCCAGGCGCATCAACAGTTCCTTCGACCGCCAACTTCGCAAGTTCCGTCAGTGTGGAGATACGGAGCTGGAACTTTCCCTCCTCGTACCGATTGACTCCCTCCCGAATCAACTGGCGCAGGCGATCAAACTGCCGGAAACCGTTCTCTGCTGCCTGCCTAGCCTCTTGTTCAGGTGTGAGCTTGAGACGAGGGGTAGGCAGTTCGACGGTACTATGGCGTTGTTTAGCCATTCTTTTCCGAGGCCTGAGCCATCTGCTCTGCGATCTCATCGACGACTGCAGGGGTCAGCGCATCAAACTCGATCTTTGTGTTTCCAAAGACAAAGCTCCGGCGCTGAGCCTCGCGCTCGGATTCAGAGACAACCGTTTTTTTCGCTTGTTGGAGCAGTGTGTCGACGTCGTGCCCTGTCATGGAAATAGTTCTTACCATAAGATTAAATTCTGATGGCAATTTACAATGGAGTCCGCCGTCGGGCACGCGGTTTTTATTCATCCACTTTTCGGCGAACGCAGACGCTAGCCAGCGAACTGACGACCCACGTAAGGTAGTCAGCTCGATCGTTGCATGTGAGCCGCAGACTATTACATAGTTTCTTCGTCAGCCCCGGTCCTCCTTCTCCCGTCCTTGCGGCGGTGCCAGGAGCCGGGGTTTCTTTTTTTCTAGTCCGTGGCACACAGAAGGCACACGCTTCGCACGGTTGCGTGCTACACCGACGGGCGCTAGAGGCCGATGGACCACTGCTTGATGAACTGTTCCATGTCTTTTTGCTGCTGGGGGCTGAGGGTCTCGGTGGCGTTTTTGACGCGCTGGCGATTGTACAGATAGACCGCTGCCAGCTTGGGATCGTCGGGCATGTGATCGATGTTGTCGGCCCCGTCGCCCTTGGCATCGTCTTGGTCTTTGCCCGGTGCGGGCTTGGTCGGGGCGGTGTCCAGCTTCTGAAGCTGATCGAGCGTCTTGGGGCCGACAATGCCGTCTGCGCCCAGGCCTCCGCCGGTCTGGATCGCCATGATGTAGCCTTCGGTCGCTTTGTCCATCACGCCGGTCTGTTCAACGTGTAGTCCAAGCTGCTTGAGCTGCTGCTGAAGGATGACGACCTCTGGCCCTTTCTGTCCGGGCTTCATGATCGTCTTTTTTTCCTTGAGCTGATCCACCTGCTGGGTGACTTGGGCGTGCTGCTCTGCTTCCGAAAGGGGGGCTTTGGCTCCGCCTTCTGCTTGCGCCGGGGCTTTGGCTGGATCGGCCTGGGTGGGGGTCTGTTCCACCACAGGAACGGCCCTGGGAATCGGTGCGTGGTCCGTCGCGACCGGCGCGGCCTTGGGGACAACCGGAGCCGCCTTGGGTACGACCGGCGCGGGTGTGTGCGCAGCGGGGGCAGGCGGATGGGCGTCCGGTGTGTGTGCAGCGGGCTGCTTGGGCTTGTTAAACAGAGAGTCTAGGCGGCGGACATCGAAGAGGGCCATACCTGGGTTATCGCTGCATGAATTCCCAAGTTGCCCCAGCGGAAGGGTCGGACGGTTGCGTACGGACTACTTCTTGCGCTTTTTGGCGGCTTTGGCGGGCGGATTGCCGGGGGCTGCCAGGTCGAGCGGCTCTCCGCTGGGCTGTCCGGCGTCTTTGGCCGCAGGGACCGGAGTCGTTACCGCAGGCTTGACCACCGCCGCTTCGCTGACCTGCTTGAGCGCATCCAGGCCGCCCTTTTCCACCAGGCTCTTGTTAAAGCCAAGGATCGCGGACTCGATGAGCTGCGCGACACCGACCTCGAAGGTGGGATAGGACTCTGAGCTTTTGCCTTCGCCCGCGAACGTGAAGGCGTATTCCTTGCTTTCGCTCGGACGCAGGCCCATTCCCCAGGTCATCTCGATCACGGTATAGACCAGGCCGCCCACGGGCGTGCTGTGAAGCTGGACGCGATCCACTTTCACATCGCCGATGACGTGCGGCTCACTGGGGAGCGGCGAGCCAGCGGTCACCACTTCGACGCGAGAGAAGTAGTTCCCCATCGCTTCCTTGAGATCGCGGCTGACAAAGCGCTGAAACTCTTCGAGCTTGGTCTGGGGACCGTCTTTGGGGTTGAAGGAAGACGCTTCTTTTAGTGAAAAGGAGTCTGGAACGCGCGCCGGATCGATCACCAGATAGAGCGGACGCTGAATCTTCTGCGCAACCATCAAGCTGGCTGGCTTCGCGCTGACGTTGGCCATGCTGTAGCTCGGTCGGTAGTGCGAGCCAAAACAGCCGGTCACAGACAGCAGCAGCGCCAGCGTTCCTGTGGTCAGGATGCGCTTTGCCAGCGCCAGGGTTCCTTGGGAATCCGTGATCTTCATCGAATGCTCCTTGTGGATAGGGACTTGGGAAGCAGCCGGGCGTGTAGCGCAATCCCGACGCACTTACAAGGGCATCGCGAAAAGGGTCTGGCTTCGGATGGGGCTCTCACGCTCTACTTGGAGACATGACACACCGCAAGTCTGGGTTGTTTTTGGGATCGCGCGCTCTGTGGTCGTGGATGGTTTCGGCGCTGCTGTGGACGGTCAGCCCGAGCGTGCTGGCGAAGCATCCGTTTTTGTCCGCGTCGAGCGATGATCGGGCGCTGGCGACCTTTTCGGGAACGGAGTGGAGCGATGAGATCGGACCGAAAGAGCTGCCGCTGTCTGTGCGGGTGGCGACCAGGCGCTTGGCGACGTTTGCATGGGGAGAAGCGTTTCAGATCTCGTTTGAGCCGGTGTCGGTCAAGACCAGCAAGCCGCGTGGGATCGCGCCGCTGTACCTGCTGGTGACAGACAAAGAGATCATCCGCATCGGGGCAGACAAGCCGGAAGAAGCAATCGCCAAGCTCAAGGACACCAAGGAGCCGCCCAAGTACGAACAGAGCGAGCTATACGGACTGAGCCAAGGTCAAAAGACGTACAAAGAGACGGCGCTGACCGTGGCCAAGATTGTAGTCAAGGGGGACCGCTGCCGCTACACCTGGAATCACAAGAGCGGACACTTTCTCAGCTTGGAATGGCAGCGCGGCGTAGGGCTCATTGAGTATTCCCAAGGTCGCGGGGCGCGCGCGGATGGCTATCGCTTGAAGCGCGGCGTGATGCCGATCAAGTAGGCGGACCCTGCACAATAAGAGGCGCAGCAGAGGCTTCATATTGCGCAGGCTGGGAAAGACGTTCGAGCATGTGGAGCGGTGCGCGGGGGGTCCGGGGGCGCTATCGCTCGATGGGGAGTCCGCAGGATCCGTAGGCGATCATTCCGCCTGCCAGGTTGTACAGGGTCTGAAAGCCCATGCTGGCCAGCAGCTGCGCGGCGCGACCGGAGCGTCCACCGGAGCGACAAACGAGCAGCAGCGGCTGGCTGCGATCCCAGGACTTGGCTGCGCTGTCGATGGTTGCGAGCGGAACCAGCTCTGCTCGGGGCATATGACCCAGCTCGCCGATGAACTCGTGTGGCTCGCGCACATCAATGACGCGACCCGGAAAGCCCAGGCGCATCACATCGGTGGGAGAGACATCGCGGTAGCCGCCAGGCTGTGCCACCGAGACTTGAAGCAGAGAAGCGGTCATCACAGGACTCCTTTTGTCGGGCGCGGATGCGGGTTAGGGGCTGCCATCGTCAGCGGTCGGCTGCTTGAGGTTCATCGGAATCTGCAAGTAACGGATGCCGTTTGGCTGCGGCGCGGGCAGTCGTCCCGCATCGACGTTGACCTGCACGCTGGGAAACAGCAGACGTGGCTGAGAGAGCGTCTTGTCTCTGTGTTGGCGAAACGACACAAACTGATCTCGGGTCGTCTCTGCTTTGATGTGGATGTTGGATGTCTTGCTGACCCCGATGGTCGTTTCGTAGCGCAGCGGGCGACCGTTTGGCTGATAGTCGTGACCGACAAAGACGCGCGTAGCATCCGGCTGTAGGTACAGCTTGTCGTGAATCGAGTGATAGAGCTGCTCTGCGCTGCCCGCTGGGAAGTCACAGCGACCCGTTCCGTAGTCTTCGATAAACAGTGCATCGCCGGTAAACAGCGCATCGCCAATCTGATAGGTCAGACAGGCCGGAGTGTGTCCGGGGGTCGCAATCGCGGTGACGGACAGCCGACCGGACTGAAGCACCTGGCCATCATCGAGGAGCTGATCAAACTGGCTGCCATCGACCGGGAAGCTGTCGGCCAGGGCGAAGATGTGCTTGAAGGTCTGTTGAACCTCTGTGATGCGCTGGCCGATCACGACCTGCGCGCCGAAGCGACGCTTGAGATACTGGGCTCCGGTCAGGTGATCTGCATGCGCGTGGGTTTCCAGAACATGGCGCAGCGTCAGTCCTTCGGCTTGTAGGAAGGCACTGACTTTTTCGATCGAAGCGAGCGAAGTCTGCGAAGCCAGCGGATCGTAGTCGAGCACCGGATCGATCACGATGGCATCATGGCTGTCCGGCTCAAACACCACGTACGTCAGCGTGTAGGTGGCCGGATCGAAGAAGGATTGAATACGCATCTGGAATCTCCCAAAGGTGATGCAGCACTGTTCGCGTTCCCGAACTTGTTTACAAGCTAGAGCAACGCTTGTGCCATCGTAAAAAGGCGGCGGTGTCCTCGGAGTGTGGCCGTAGCAGCGCGCCCAGTGTTTCAGGATGTTTCATCTGTGAAACATGTTGCGCAGAGATTCCCAGGCGCGGCCCGGTCCGCTGCACAAGACGGCTCTTTTGCGTAGAGAGTGAGTCGCGCGTGGAGAGAGTGGGATCGAGCGGGGGGACAGAGATCGATGCAGGACGCAGGAATCGGCATCGTGGTTGCTGTACGGACTCGGCATGCACACTCCGTTGGTTGTTCCGTTGGTCGCTCCTTTGTCGGTTCCGTTTCGACGCGGTGTCTCGTTCCTTTTGCGCTGGGTGATCGTCGCGCTGCTGCTGGGTCTTGTGTGGCAGCAGCGAGCCTGGGCGCAGTCGAGTCGCTGTAGCGAGTCCGCAGATGGCATGCTGCGGGTCGCATTTCCTCGCTTTTCCTTGCAAGCGAGCGCGTTTGCCCAGCTTCAGTATTTGTTTTTCTTTCGCGCCGATGAGGTATCCCGCAGCGACTTTTCGATTCCGCGCGCCCGGGTCTGCGGCTCTGGGTACGTGATCGCTCACTCGCTGCGCTATCGCTTGATGATCGGTCGCAGCAGCCAGCGCGAGCTGGAGATCAACGACGCTTTTTTGGAATGGGAACCGCTGCCTGCCTTTGCGGTGCGGCTCGGACGGCTCAAGCTGCCGATCATCCATGAGTGGATCGAGAGCGCACAACCACTGGCGACGCTCGATCGCGCGCTGTCGTCCAGGCTGCTTCTGCCGGGACGGGACTACGGTCTGCGGATAAGCGGCAGGCTGCTGGCGCAGCATCTGGACTATCTGATCGGTGTGTTTAACGGAGACGGAGAGAGTGCGACGCGCGCCACGGACCTAAGTCCTGCGGTGGTGGCGCGGCTGGCGCTGCACCTGACCGGGCATCCCTACATCGGCGCGGTGGACTTTGAGGGCAGTCCGCCCCATGTCTCGCTGGAAGCGGGGACGCTGTGGAATCGCTGGAAGCCTGCTGCTTCGAGTGGCTCTTCCCCTGCGCAGCCAGATCTTGTGGAAGACACCTTGTGGAACGTGAGCGCGCTGCTGCGCTGGCATCACTTCGACGGTGCCGCAGAGTACATTGGCTTGCGCAGGACGGATTCCCAAAAGACGCTGCGTACGCATGCGGGGTATCTGCGGCTTACGTACTTTGTTACGCGGCTGCATTCCGCCGTGTCGGCGCGGGCGTCGCTTGTGTCGGTGCGAGGTGGTCAGCCCGATGATCAGCTAGAGACAGAAGGAAGCTGGGGGGTGTTTCTGGATCGTCACCGCATCAAGGTGATCAGTCGCTATGCGCTCTTGCAGAACCTGACGCAGCACACCAAAGAGCATCAGCTTGGGCTGCTGACCCAGGTTGCGGTGGATTGACCCCGCTGTAGGGCGGGTCGGTGGTCATCTGACAGGACGGGGGAACGCAATGTTGAGCGACGGAGTCACGGACTCCCTTACCTTCATGTGATCCATCTGCGATGATGGTCTGCTTCGCGGCGCGATCGGTGACATCTGATTCCTTGCGGTAAAAAACCACAGACAAAAGAGAGTCCTTCTGATGCGAACACGGACCCTGGAACATCGCCATGGTGGAATCGAGCACGGCTTCATTCGTCGCATCATCAGCCCGGAGTCTCTGGGCGAGCGGCTCAAGCCCTTTGTCTTTCTGGACTTTACGCACGGAACGATTCCCGAGCATGGTGGCTTCGGATTCCATCCACACTCGGGGATCGCGACGATTACGTATCAGCAGGTGGTGGACATCTACTACGAAGACACGACGGGCCAAAACGGTGTGGTGGAAGCGCGCGGGATTGAATACGTCCAGACCGGAGGCTGCATCTGGCATCACGCCCTGATGAAGCAGCGCGGGGACAATGCGCTGGGCTTTCAGCTCTGGATTGCGCTCACGCCGCGCGAAGAGGAAGCGGCTCCGCACGCGCAGTACATCGCACCGCAGGATGTGAAAGTGTCGGGCGCTGTGCGGGTGATCCTGGGAGAGTATGAAGGCACTCGCAGCCAGATCGAGACGCCCTATCCTGTGAACTACTTTGATGTGACGATGGAAGAAGGACAGACGTGGTCGTATCTGCCTCCTGATTCGCACGATGTGGTGTGGGCGTTTGTGTATCAAGGCACCGCGCAGGTGGCCGAGCACAGCACGCAGGAAGAGCTGCTGATCTTCGATCGGGAGCCGGGCACACTTGCGGTGACAGCGAAGACGAAGCTGGGAATGATGGTGGGATCAGCGCCGCGTCATCCGTATCCGCTGGTGGTGGGACGCAACTCTGTTCATACCAGCAAGGAAGCGCTGCGTGCGTCGGAAGCGCGGATTGCGCAGCTTGGGGCTTCCCTGCGTCAGCAAGGTCGGATTCCGTAGCGGCGGCGGCAGGAAGCGGCAGCGGAAGCGGGACTACTTTTTGAGCTCTGCGTAGGTCGCAGGGACGTTGACCACTTTGTGAACCCAGTCCCAGATTGCATAGCCTTGATAAGACGGCATGGTGACGGCTGCAACGGTCTGTTCCACCGTGAGTCCTTTGCCGATGGCTGCGCTGACTTCCTCGTTCATCGCGCGTAGGTAGTTTACCGAGAAGTCAAAGCCTGCGGGATTTGTTGGATGATCGTGACCGGGGACAACGATGGTGTCTGCGGGCAGCGCAGCCCGTACTTGTGTAAGCGTGGTGGCCACATCCTTTCCGTGTCCATCCAGGAGCCAAGGCACCGCAGGCTTGGTCGCAACCAGCGAGTTGCCGGTCCAGAGCACCTTGGCAGTGGGAACGTGGACAAACAGATCTCCGCCGGTCTGGGCAAAGCCGTAATAGCGCGCTTCGACCTGGATTCCGCCCAGATCTACCTTGTACGGGGTGGTGTCGCTGACCAGGGTATCGGCGGCGACCGCTCGGACTTCATCGAGTCCTTGATCCGTCCCAAAGTTCATCTTCATAAACGCAACGTCTTCTTGAAAGTGCGCTGCGATGTATTCCGCCGTGCGCTGGTGCTGCACCACATGGACGCCAGCCGGTAGGAACGTGTTGCCAAAGCTGTGATCGCCGTGGCTGCTGGTGTTGATGACGTGCGTGACTGGCTTGTCTGTCACTGCGCGGACCAGCGAGATCATCTGACAGAAGAGCTGGCGATTGATCATGCTCTCGACCAGCAGGACTCCGTTGTCGCCAACGACAAAGCCGCCACTTGTGGCCGAAGGAACTCCGGCGGTGGAATGGGTTGTGGCGTTGCGGTCGTACACTGCGTAGACCCGATCGGCCAGGCGCTGAGAGGTCAGCTCAATCGCATTCGGCGTCCAGAGATACTTGGGATTGGGCGCGCTGAGGACTGCGGGGGCAGTGCATGCCGCAAACGTCTGGGGTTCCGGGGCGCTTTCGCAGCCAGTCAGTGCAAGTCCTGCAACAAGGAACGCAGCGGTGGTGTTTCTGTACATGGATCGGGCCTTTCTTGGAGAGGAGCGCGGACAGCTTCGAGCGTCCGATTCCCTTTCCAGTACGATAGCGATCCAGTGCGCCGTCGATTAGCCGACCCACATGACAAGCACTGTTGAATCCTGGGACACAGTCAGCCGAAGTCCGCCCACGGAGGCCGTTCAAAGTGCGCGACCAGAAAGTCCACGAGCAGCCGGACCTTGGCGGGGACATGTCGCGCATTGGGATACACAGCGGAGATCGACAAAGGAAAGCGCCAGTCGGTCAGCACCTGGACCAGTCGTCCTTGGCGAAGACTCTGGACCGTCAGAAAGAGCGGGCTAAAGACCAGTCCCAGGCCCTGACACGCGGCTTCGACCAGCAGCTCGCCATGGTTGGACACGAGCTTTCCTGATACCTCGATCGCCACGTCGCGCGCGGGCCCTTTGAGTCGCCAAGTCGTCGGGGCGGCATGATACGCGTAGAGCAGACAGTCGTGAGCAGACAGCTCCTCGGGCTGGCGGGGCGTGCCTCTGTGTTGCAGGTAGCTGGGGCTTGCGCAGATCGTGCGATCGACGCTGGCCAGCTTGCGTGCAATCAGGGAGCTATCGGGAAGCTCTCCGATGCGCACGGCGAGATCGAATCCTTCCGCCAGCAGATCGACCTTCCGATCGGCCAGCACCGCTTCCACGGTCAGGTTGGGATGACGCAGCTTGAACGCCGCGAGCGGGGCCGCCAAGTAGCCGACCGCAAAGGCACTGGGAAGGTTGATGCGGAGTCGTCCCTGCGGAGAGGTCTGAAGCTCTGTGGCCTCTGCCTCTGCTTCATGAAAGGCGCGCATCGCATCACTACAGCGCTCGAAGTACGCTCGCCCGGCTTCGGTCATCGTGAGCTGCCGGGTTGTGCGCTGAAGCAGCCGCACGCCCAGTCTGTCTTCCAAGCGAACCACCAGCTTGCTGGCATAGGACTTGGTGACGCCGAGCCGTCGCGCCGCTGCGGTAAAGCTGGCCTCTTCCACCACCGCGAGGAAGGCCTCTGTTTCAAACAAATGGCTCATAAAAGGAGTGTCTGCCGCTTGGGCGGGTGCGACTTACGAATCGACCGTCACAATGATCTTGCCCGCCGCGCGACCCGAGATCGAGCGCTGCCAGGCGGCTTGCAGTGCGGACAGGGGGAAGCTCTGATCGACGATGACACGCAGCTTTCCTGCCGCAGCCAAGTCGTCCAAGATGCGCAGATCAGGGGCGTTTGATTTGAGCATCACGGCATGAACTTTGTGACGGGTCACGGCGTTACAGAGCCCGCGTAGGATGACCGCCGGACCGGGGAGCGCAGAGACAAACGCTCCGCTTGGGGTGAGGTACGGCGTCCACTCTCTGTACGGACTTCCCACACAGTCCAAGATGATGTCGCAGGCTTGGAGGTTTCGATACGGATCGGGCTGCTGATAGTCGATGACTTCCTGGGCACCCAGGCTTTCCACCATCGCGCGGTTGCGACCACTACAGATGCCAATCACGGTGGCTCCGGCTGCGCGCGCAATCTGTACGGCCAGGTGTCCGACGCCTCCTGATGCACCGATGACAAGGACGCGCTGCTTGGATCCTGACAGCGGCATTCCGCCCAGGTTGCGGAGCGCTTGCAGGGCCGTCATTCCTGCCAGGGGAAGTCCGGCTCCGCTTGCAAAGTCCATGTTGTCCGGCATGACGGAAGTGACCGCAGGACTCGCAAGCGTGAACTCTGCAGCGGCGGCACCGATGCCTTTGTCTAGGCGCGCGTGGACTCGGGCTCCGACTGCGAAACCGGAAACGGCAGAGCCTACTTCGACCACTTCTCCCGCGACATCAAAGCCGGGAACCTGCGGCAGCTTGGCGGGCATCAGCAGACGGATCTTCCCGCTGGCGATCTTCCAATCGATGGGGTTGATGCTGGTTGCGCGGACCTTGATGAGGATCTCGTGTGGACCGGGCGTGGGCTTGGGAAGGTCTGCGGACTCGAGCACTTCGGGGCCGCCGTATCTTCGGTACAACATCGCTTTCATGGCCCCATCGTAGCCGACCCTCGTTGTGCTGTGGGTTCGCTTGCCATTGCAGCGGGAATGATTCACAACCGTAGGGCCATGAAAATACAGTACAGCGTGATGTGTGGTGCCCTCTTGTGGGCGGGTGTCTGTCTATCGGTGGGTTGCTCGCAGGGAGGCAGTCAGTCCGATGGCGGAGGAGGGAGCGCGGCGGATCTGTCGGTCACTCCTTCGGGCGATCCGAATGCAGACCTTTCGGGCACGGGCGGACAAGATCTCGCGGCGGTGGATCTTGGCAAGCCAGACTTGACGATGCCGGACCTTGCGCAGTCAAACGATCCGCACGATGCGGCGAGCTGCACGGGCGCAGCGCTGGTGTTCGCAAGCAAGTTCCCGATGGGCGCAAACAACGTCGTCCTGGCGACCTACACGATGACGTACGAGCAGCGATCCTGCACCGACTTTACGGGCTGTGGAAGCTGGGGTCCGGCCACACCGAGCTGGGGTCCAAGCGGCAGCGGCAAGCTGTACTTGAAGGTCACGGCCTCGGGAATCATTCCGGCGGTGGTCGATAACAAGGCTGGCTCGGCGTACGGAACGCCTGTGTACAACCTGGGAATGGACTGCGCCCAGAAGTCGGGCGTGTGGGACTGCGGCGAATACCGCGACACCGAGATCGTCGAAGGCTCCAACTTCCTTCGCTTCGAGGGCAAGGACAAGTTCAGTGGCGTGACGCTGCCCATCTCCGGTGAGATCTTGGCCACCTGCGCACGCTTTTACGGAACCGCCAAAGGTGTGAAGTCTTCCGGCAGCTACAAGGAATACCGAGGCGGTTTCTTGGTTCGATACTAGGAGTGTGCTCCATGTCGCGTTGTCCATCCGTCCGTGCGTTCGTTTGCGGCCTGGCCGCAGTCCTTTCCGCTGCGTCCTTTGGTCCCAGCGCTCATGCACAGTCCGTTCAGTCGGTGGCTGCTCTCGATTTGATGAAGGCGCACCGCGCGGGTGCAGCAGCCATCGCGCCGTACGAAGGCAAGCTCGTGGAGGTGACGGGAGCGTACATTCACCTGTTTGCGGCGGTGAGTGACGGAATGGGACGAAAGAGTCCTGCGCTTCATCTTCGCACCCAGGGATCGAACGACGAGATCTTGTGCGAGCTGCCAGTCAGCGCTTCGCCGGAGATTGCCAAGCTCAACAAAGAGCAGAAGCTGGTGGTGACGGGAACGCCCAAGTCCGGCAGCCTGATGGTGCGGCTCAATGGCTGCACAGTGACCAAGCTGATCGATCCGGTGCGCGCGCCGTCGGTGGTGCTGACAGAGCCGAGCGGAACCATCACCGCCGAGAGCATGCTGCGCGACTACATGAGCAACCCAGTGGCGGCGACGCTGAAGTATCGCGGCAAGTCGCTTCAGATCAGCGGCAAGCTGCTGGGAATTGTCGGTCAGCGACTGAAGATGCAGGCCACGACCTACAACCTGCTGTTTTGCACGATGAACAGTCCGGTCACGGCGTTTTTACAGAGCCTGCCGCCCAATCCGACGCTCGTGCTCAAAGGGACGGTTCATGAGCTGGACTCGACGGACCTTTTGGTCAAGGACTGTTCGTTGGTCGATCCCGCGCCGACGGCTGTCGCGACGCCCGCTGCGCCCGCTGCGACGCCCGCCGCGCCCGCCGCGACACCAGCCGTGACACCAGCTGTGCCCGCTGCGACGCCAGCGACTTCTCCGGCAGCACCGGCTGCGACACCGGCTGCGCCTGCTGCGACACAACCGGCTGCGACACCCGCTGCGACACAACCCGCTGCGACGCCCGCTGCGCCTGCTGCGACCAAACCGGCTGCGCCTGTTCGCTGGAAAGCGGCAGAGCTTCGCAGCTATTCCCCAACAGCCGTACATGCGGGCGGAAGCTGGACCCTGACTGGCGTTGCTGCTGGTGTGGCTGTCCAGGTTCGTCAGGATGAAAAGGACGGCTCACCCACGCGCGGTCAGTTTTTTATCGCGATTGCGGGGGGGCAAGAGCGTCCGATGAACAAGGCAGAGCTGCGCGCGCTGTACGACGGTACGATGCCTCGCGCAAAGAGTGCGACGGCGGCACCGTTTGACAAAGAGCTGGTTCGCGCGCTGGCTCCGGCCTTGGGCATTCGCGTTCCGAAGCTGCCGTAAGCAAGCTTGATGGGAAGGTGATGGGAAGGTGATGGGAAGGGCGAAAGGGTCTGGCTGCGGCTAGTGACAGGTATCCGGCAGGACGTAGCCGGGGCGCACCATCGAGAGCATCTGAACGGTCGAAGGCACCTGCGACAGCGCGGACTGACAGCCCTGCGGATCGTTGCCTTTGACTTCGACCTTGAACTGGCACTGCGTACCAGGCTGGCAGAAGTCGCGCGCCAAGATGCCGTAACAGGCGATGAGCCGGGCACAGGGATCGCCAGCCACGGGAGCGTGCGCTGCTGGGCCTGGGCCTGGGGCGACGGCACCTTGGTTCATGGCAGCCGCGCCTTGGTTCATGGCGGCAGCGCCCATGTTCATCGTGGCGGCTCCGACATTCATGGTGGCAGCGGCCATGTTCTGCATCGCACCAACCAGGCTGCCATCGGGACCGGGGGCTCCGGGCACCACAACGACCTGCTGGGGAGGCGGCATGGTCGCACAGCCAAACAGCTCGTCACCCTTTTGCTTGGCGCTGATGGCACGGGCTTCACGCTGCTCTTCGGGGACACCCTTGCCGACGATGATGACCATGTTGTACTGGTCGCCCTGAATCATGTACTGGATCCAGGTTTCGGGGTCGAACCGGACGTTGAACGAGTCCGGGTGCTCGACGGCTTCTAGGTGCTGCTGGGTCGCACAGGCTGCAAGCGGTGCAAAGGTGCTGCGCGCCGCAAAGCCCGATACGGGCAAGCGATACTGCTTCACGGTGCCACAGCCCGCACCAAGCGCCGCAGCTCCAGCCAGGGCCAATGCCCACATCCACGAGGTCTTTTGCTTCATCATCCCAGTTCTCCGTTAATCCCGACCGTACAGGGTCATTACGCACGCGCCGCCAAGTCCCAGGTTGTGCTGGAGTGCGATGTTGGCACCTTCGACTTGACGTTTGTCTGCCTGGCCTCGGAGCTGCCAGGTCAGTTCTGCGCACTGGGCGAGTCCCGTTGCTCCGAGCGGATGTCCTTTCGACAGAAGACCGCCCGAAGGATTGGTGACGTACTTTCCACCGTAGGTATTCTGTCCGTCCCAAATAAACTGCTCGGCACCACCTTCGGGGCACAGGCCGATGGCTTCGTAGGTGAGCAGCTCGTTGGTGGTGAAGCAGTCGTGTAGCTCGACGACTTGGACATCTTGGGGTCCGATGCCTGCTTTTTGATACAGCGCTTGTGCGCAGCCCTTGGCCATGTCGTAGCCGATCATGCCAATCATGCTGTCGCCAAACGCGGTGCCGTAGTCGGTGCTCATCTGCTGGGCGAGAATGCGAACCGCCGAAGAGATGCCTTTTCTTCGCACAAAGTCTTCCGACGCGATGACGGCGGCGGCGGCTCCGCAGGTGGGCGGACAGCACTGGAAGCGGGTGAGCGGATCAAACACCTCTTCCGACGCCATGACTTCTTCGACAGAGAGTGGCTGATTGAACAGCGCGAGCGGGTTTCGGCTGGCGTGGGTGCGCGCTTTGCTGGCGATCTTGGCGAACGTCTCGCGGCGGGTGCCGTACTTCCAGCGATACTCGCGACCGGCACCACCGAACATCTGCGCCGTGGGCGGAGCTTGGTTAAAGCCCTGCGTGCGGTTCATGACCTCGACGTGCTTGTCCATCGGGTTTGTGCGGTCGGTCCACTTGCTGCCGAGCGCGCCCTTTTCCATCTGCTCAAAGCCGAGCGCCAGCACACACTCTGCATCGCCGCCCTGGACCGCTTGTCGCGCCAAAAACAGCGCCGTCGATCCGGTCGAGCAGTTGTTGTTGACGTTGACGACGGGAATGCCCGTGAGCCCCAGCGGATAGACCGCTCGCTGACCACAGGTGCTGTCGCCGAAGACGTACCCGGCGTAGACCTGTTCAATTTCTTTGTAATCGACGCTGGCGTCGGATAGTGCGGCGCGGGCCGCCCCTTGCGCCATCACGTCGTAGCTGTCGCTTGCGCCTGGCTTTTGGAACTTCACCATGCCGACGCCAATGACATAGACCTTGCGACCCATCGTACACGACTCCTTTCGAGGCAGCTTGCGTAGACGCTTCTACAGTCTTTTCTGGGTACACCAAAGCGTCTGGTTTGTCACTTCCGAGGTGGCATCGCCGCCGCCACGCTGGCATCGAAGCCGCTTGCTTGTGTCGCGCACGGTTTTGTAGCCTCAGCAGACCATGACGACGAAGTCCTTGCCGACCCTGCAAAGTCGGATTGCGGCGTTCAAAGGCCGCGTAAACAAGCTTGTGACCAAGGCTCCGCCGCGTCGGTCGCGCTTTGCCACCGATGCGGATGTGGAGCTTTCGGACCTGTACACGCCGCTCGATGCGCCGCATACCCAGGCCGATGAATCCGAAGGACGCAGCGAGTATCTCGACGGACTGGGACTTCCTGGCGAGTATCCGTTTACGCGCGGTGTGCAGCCGAACATGTATCGCGGTCGGCTGTGGACGATGCGGCAGTACGCGGGCTTTGGCTCGGCGAAGGACTCGAACCAGCGCTATCACTATCTGCTTGCGCGGGGACAGACCGGGCTCTCGGTGGCGTTTGATCTGCCGACGCAGATGGGACGCGATCCCGACCATGAGCTATCGAGCGGAGAAGTCGGTCGGGTCGGGGTGTCGATTGCCTCGCTGGCTGATATGCGGGTGCTGCTGGCGGGGCTGCCGCTCGACAAGATCACGACTTCGATGACGATCAACTCGACGGCGGCGACGCTGCTGGCGCTGTACGTCGCGGTGGCGGATGAGCAAGGCGTGTCGCGGAAGCTGCTCGGCGGCACGGTGCAAAACGACATCCTGAAGGAATACATGGCGCGCGGGACGTACATTTATCCGCCTCGTCCGTCGCTGCGACTGATTACGGATCTGTTTTCGTTTTGTCACGCCGAGCTGCCGCAGTGGAACACGATCAGCATCAGCGGCTATCACATTCGCGAAGCGGGCTGCGATGCGGTGCAAGAGGTCGCGTTCACGCTGGCAGATGGCATTGCGTACGTCGAAGCCGCGATGGCGGTGGGGCTGAAGGTGGATGAGTTTGCGCCTCGGCTGTCGTTTTTCTTCAACGGTCACAACAACCTGATCGAAGAAGTGGCGAAGTTCCGGGCGGCGCGTCGGCTGTGGGCGCGGATCATGCGAGAGCGCTTTGCGGCCCAAGACGAAAAGAGCCAGATGCTGCGCTTTCACTGTCAGACGGCGGGATCGATGCTGACGGCGCAGCAGCCGCTGTGCAACGTGGTGCGCAACAGTGTGCAGGCACTTGGGGCCATCTTGGGCGGCTGTCAGTCGCTGCATGTGAATGGCTACGATGAGGCGCTGGCGCTTCCCTCGGAGCAGTCGGCGCTGCTGGCACTGCGAACGCAGCAAGTGCTGGCCTATGAATCGGGCGTGGCCGACTTGGTGGATCCGCTCGGTGGTAGCTATGCCGTCGAAGCCCTGACGGACCAGATTGAACACAAGGCGCGAGAGTACATTGCGCGCATCGACGAGCTGGGCGGGATGGTGTCGGCGATTGAGCAGCGCTATCCACAGCGCGAGATCGAGCGACGCGCGTACGAGTACCAGCGACAGGTCGAAAACAAGCAGCGGATCGTCGTCGGCGTAAACGACTTTGTGATCAAGGAAGCCGCGCCCAAGGGTCTGCACCACCTGGATCCGCAGGCGGAACAAGATCGCATTGCCGAAGTCCGGGCGTTTCGCCAGGCGCGCGATGAGCAGCAGACGCAGGCGGCGCTTCAGGCTCTGTCACGCAAGGCGAGCCAAGCTTCAGACGGGCAAAACAACCTGGTGGTGGCGATCCTCGATGCGGTCAAGGCACAGGCAACCGTCGGAGAAGTGGCCGATGCGCTGCGTCAGGTGTTCGGCGAGTACCAAGGATAAGGACTGCGAGCGCAGCGTGTGCGGGCTGCGAGCGCCTAGTTGATGCAGGACATCTGGGCGCTGCCATCGCGGTGACACTTGAGGCAGACGCGGGCATTGCGCGACTGAATCGACTGACAGCGACCCGAGCTTAACCAGTCGGTGCCGTGTGGGTTTTTGCCGATGGAAAAGCGTCCGCCCGGCAGGGAGCTGTGACAGTCGATGCAGGTTTCCTCGCGATGGCACGAGGTGCAGGTGCGTAGGTTGCGCTGCGCTTCCCAGGAGTGATGGCTGGCTCCGGCGATGGGGCTGGCCCAGCCTTCGGGGTGAAAGCGTCGCGAGCTGCCGGGGAAAAACGATCCAATCGGCGGGCTGCCGGGGAGCGAGCTGTGGGACACGACGCCCAGGCGCTCATGACAGCCCAGGCAGAAGGTCTGTCGTCGATGGCACGATCCGCAGTCGGGCTGGTTGCGACGGGCTTCGATGGCGTGACGGCTGACGTAGTCTCCCCCGTGTAGATCGAGCGGACGGACGACGCCGTTGTGGCACGACTGACACCACGACTGGCTGTGGCACGCGCCGCAGTATTCGGGGTCGTTGAGCGCAGGCTGACGGTGGTTGCGCTTCCAGTCCATGCCGTGTACGTCGCCGCGCAAGGTTCCCGATGGGGCGAGCACTCCGGTTGGAAAGCGCGTGGCGAGCAGGCCGTCGGACTGCTGAAGGTGGCAGGTGCTACAGCGCGGGCTCGGTCCGCGAGCGGTGCGACCGGACAGCATCACCGGCTTGCTATCGGCGACTGGCTTTGGCGTCGCTGCGACGGGCGGCGGCGCTTTGCTGGGGAGCATCAGGCCATCGTGGCAGGACAGACACTGCTCCATCTTGGGAAGCTGCTCGCGGGTGGCGAGATCGACTTTGGACAGGTCGCCGTGACAGGTTGCGCAAGGCACCTGCTTGTCGATGTGCTGCTTGTGATTGAACTTGAGGTTCGGATCGGGAATGACGATGCGCGCGATCTGGGCCTCGAAGTCTTTGCCGGGAGCGGGCGTTTCGGGACCGGGCTCACTCGGAACGCCGACGTGACAGGTCGCGCAAGAGGCCGGTGCAGCCGAGGTCTTCTTGTACGGATCGGCGCGGTCAATCGGGTGACAGACGGCGCAGTCTTCTTCGGTGGGCAGCAGTCGATCGCGCGCGCTCGTGGAAGTCAGCGCCGCTGGGTGACAGCTGTCGCACGCGATGTCTCTGGCCAGGTGATTCTTGTGCGAAAAGCGCAGCGGAATCGTCTGATCGGGATAGATCACGCGGGATCGCTCGCCTCGGCTGGCGGCATCGGCCTTTGGAAGGTTTTTGACCGATAGCAGCTGGTCCAGCTTGAGGTTCGCGCTGGGTGCGGGCTCGACCGCAACACTCGGGGGCGGCGGCGGCGGTGGCGTCACGGGCGCAGGCTGGGCTTCCACCACGGGCGGTGGCTCGGGCGGCTGGACTTTCTTCTTTTTGGCCAGCGCAGCGTCGGAAAAGACCGCACAGAGCAGCATCAGCCACAGCGCGATGGATCGATGGGGACGGAAGGGCGCGACGGAGGCTCCGATCATCTGAGCACCCCCGCTTGTGGACCGAGCGATGGGAAGCTTCCGAGCCCCATTTGCAGAAGGCCAGCGGGTGGAACGCCGCCACCGCTTGGACCGAGGAGGTACGACAGATCAAGCATGGCCAAAAGTCGAAGCTGAGAGTTGTAATATCTGTCGATGTTGTTTTCGGCGAGAACGTGTAGGAGAAGTCCGCTCACGATGGCCCAGCGCGCGCCAAGCTGCATGCCGAACATGTGGCTGCGGTTGTCGGTCTTCATGTCGTCCGCAAAGTACATGTAGAGCAGGCGACCCTCGAAGCCGAGTCGGTTGCGGAGCACCAAGATCCGTCCGCTGAGATCGCTGCCCGCGCGCAGTCCGCCGTAGCCGCCATCGCCGTAGGCATCGAGCCGAAGCAGTCCAGATTCGCGCTGCCAGCGGACTCCGGCGCTGCCGCCAAACGACGCGGTGAGCGGTCCGGTGCCACGGAGCGCGGTATGTTCGGTGCTCTGGAACATTCGGGCAAAGCCGCTGGCGTAGAGAGAGACATCGCCGAAGCGACGATTGCCTGCTTCGTCGAGCCGATTGCGCAGTCGTCCATCGTACGCCACGCGGACATCGTGATAAGGCTGCGACGAAAAGACGTTCCAGATGGAGTCGCCGTCAAAGGTCGGTGCGACGTAGCGATACTCCGCGAGCAGAAAGTGACCGCTCTGGGGTGCGCCGCGCAGTCCAGCGTGTCCGTCGTCGAGCTTGCCGCTGACAAAGTCGTAGCGAAAGCCGCCATAGCCTTGCAGCCGACCTTGGAGCAGCCGTCCGTGCAGCGAATAAGCGAGCCGTTCCTCGATGGTGCCAAAGCTGGGTGCGCACGCTTGCTCGGCTGGATCGATGCCGCTTTGGCAGCCTGCGGGCGCTAGGTTCCGCGTCGGAGAAAACGTCCGACGATAGGAAATCCGGGTCTGCACGTCGCGCAGCCCATAGGATCGCACCGAAAAGCCGACGGTCGGTTGATAGGCGTCTAGCTGTTGTTCATCATCGCTGACGTTGGGATTGACGCTGCGTGAAGTGCCATCCAGCGCGTAGATCGGCGAGTCAATGAGCAAGCTTCCGTTTTGCGACAGGCCACCGAAGACCTCGACGGCCAGGTAAATCGGTGTGCGCGCCTGAATCCACAGCCCGTCGAACGCACGCAGATCAAACAGATCCCACTGGATTTGTCGTCCCAGCCGCAGATCGATCCAACCACCCAGGCTCTGGCCTTCGACGTAGCCTTGCAGGATCTCTGGCTTGTAGTTGCTTAGCTCGGGGCTCAGGCTCTTGCCGCCTTTTTCCCGTCCCAGACAGCCGAGCGCGCCGCCATAGGTCGAGCGACCGAACGCACAGAGATAATCGCCAAAGTCGGCGTCGAAGCGCATCTGGAACTGGACGGAAAACTGATTTCGCCAGCCGGGCAGGCCGTCGTCGTCTTTGGGCCCAAGTCCAGTGATTTGCAGACCCAGATACGTCGTGAGCCGTCGTCGATCGACCAGGCGCAGATCCGAGTTCCCAGCATCGGCAGTCCGCAGCTCATAGAGCTGACCCACGATCTGCGAGTCAACCTGCACGTTGGCGGCTCGACCTTCGCACGGATCGAGCAGCAGCAGGCCGAGGACGACCGAAGAGGGTAACTGCGCCGGGAGGCGACGTAGCACTCGAGAGCGGGGCACGTTCGAAGCATCGTAGCCGGATTCATTTGTCAGGGTCAATTGTCGCCCGCAGGCAAACCGCACGCTTTTGTCTGGGAAACCGGCAGGGTGCGTGGCTAGGGATTTCACGTCGCAGAACGGACCGACATGCGCGCGCCAAGGCTCGGGGCGTGGTAAGGTGCGACTCGGTTTGTCATCCACCCAGAAAGACCTACGTACGACGCTGGAACCGGACTCGTCGGTCCCTGCGCATGTGCTGCCCGCTGTGGACCCGCTGTATGCGACCCAAGACACGCTGGGCTCGACGGCGCTGGCGCAGACGCTGCCGGTGGCTCACGCAACGCCCCAGCTTGGATCGCCGGGCGCAGCTGGGCCTGGCAGTGGCTCGCCAACCAGTGCCAAGCAGGGCATCAGTGGGTCGCTGCTCGACTTGGATCAGCCGCCGCCTGCCGAAGTGGAAGGCTACGAGATCAAGCAGCCGCTCGGACGAGGCGCGTACGGGACGGTGTGGCTGGCGATTCAGAAAAACACCGGCAAGAGCGTCGCGATCAAGTTCTACGCTCACTCGGGCGGGCTCGACTTTCACCTGCTGCGACGTGAAGTCGAGTCGCTGGCGTTTTTGTATACCGAGCGGGACATCGTGCAGCTTCTGGCGGTGGGCTGGGAACACAGTCCGCCGTATTACGTGATGGAATACCTGGGACACGGCTCGCTGGAGGAGCGACTGCGCAGTGGCCCACTTCCGATTGCCGAGGCTGTGAACATCACCAAGGTGATCGCGCGCGCGCTGCAAAAAGCCCACGGACGCGGCATCTTGCACTGCGATCTGAAGCCAGCGAACGTGCTGTTCGACGGGAGCGGCAAGCCTCGGCTGTGCGACTTTGGGCAGTCGCGGCTGTCCACCGATCAGAAGCCGTCGCTCGGGACGTTTTTTTACATGGCTCCTGAGCAAGCGGATCTGCTGGCGGTGCCGGATGCGCGCTGGGATGTCTATGCGCTGGGCGCGATGCTGTACGCGATGCTGGTTGGCTCGCCGCCGTATCGGGATGGACCGATGCAGCCACTCTTGCGACGCGCGACGACGCTGCCCGAGCGGCTGCGGATCTATCGCGAGTTTCTGCTCTGCTCGCGGCCTCCCGAGGTTCATCATCATCGGCGCGGCATCGATCAAGCGCTTGGCAAGATTGTGTCGCGCTGTCTGGCCACCGATCCGGCGCAGCGCTTTCCGAACGTACAAGCGGTGCTGACCGCGATAGAGCAGCGCAGTGCGCGGCAGCAGAAGCGACCGCTGCTGCTCCTCGGGGCGCTGGGACCGGCGCTGCTGCTTATCGGAACGTCGCTTGTGGCGCTCAAAGGTGTGCGCGTGGCGGTGCAGACATCGTCGGTGGCGGTCACTCGGCGAGCGCAGGAAGCCAGTCAGTTTGCGGCCCGCTTCGTCGCAGAGACAGCCGGACGCGAGATCGATCGTCGCTGGAATGTGCTAGAGCAGGCGGCGCTCGATCCAGAGCTTCGGGCGGTGCTGTCGGCGTCCGTCGAGGGTCCAAAAGAACCGCACGCGGAGCTTCAGCGCTGGATCGAAGCGCTCAGCCGAGAAAATCAAGATCTGGCCGCAGCAAGCTGGCTGGTCACGAGCGTCACAGGTCTGCAAGTGGCGCGTTCTCCGAAAAGCGACACCATCGGCAAGAACTGGGCGTTTCGTGACTACTTCCACGGGCTCGGGCATGAGCTTCCACGCGAAACACCCGTCAGTCAGATTCAGCCGATTCAGAAGCCGCATCGCTCGGTGGTGTTTCCCAGCCAAGCGACCCGGACGCGGCTGGTTGCCTTTTCGGTTCCGATCTGGAGCCGAGGCGCGACGCGCAAAGTGGTCGGCGTGCTCAGCATGACGGTCGAGTTGGGACGCTTTGGCGAGCTGCATCCATCGGGCAACAGCAGCGATCGGCAGATTGCAGTGCTGGTCGATGGTCGAGAAGACTGGACGGGACACAAAGGGCTGGTGCTCCAGCATCCGCACTTGTCAGAGCTGCTCAAAAAGCGTCAGCCGCTGCCGCCGTATCGTCTGGACGACAAGTACATCCGCAGCATGGATGCGCTGCGTCAAGCGGTGTTGATCGGACAGCCTTTGCCGACGGGACTTCTCTATGACAATCACTATCGAGATCCGGTGCGCGGCGACTACGGGGGCGACTGGCTGATGACGATGCGTCCGGTGCTGGCGCGTGGCAGCGATACCGGCTGGGTGGTGCTGGTGCAAGAGCGAGTGACAGACATTACCGCGCCGGTGGCCTCGCTCGGTCGGAGCCTGCTGCGCATCGGTGTCATCGGTCTGTCGCTGATGGCGCTGATGTGGCTGCTTCTGTGGTGGACGGTTCGTCGCACCTGGAGCCGCACCTAATCATTCGAGCCAGCGACGGAATGCTTCGCTGACGTTTGGCTCTGTCGGACGCGCGACCGGCTTGTGCGTGTTTGAGCGCTGTTTGCGTGCGCTGCGGTCCGGTCGATTTCCCTAGGACGGATTGGGAAGCTGTGCAGCCTTGACTCCGCTTCGCATTCTTTTAGGCTGTTATGTTATGACATTGGGTCTTGTTTGCGACGCTTGCGACACACTAAGCCCGCTGTCGGCTACGGTGTGTTCGGTGTGCGGCGCTGCCTTGGGAACCAAGTCGGTTCCGGGGCCGACAAACAGTCCTCGTAGCTGCCCCAACTGCGCATCCGAGATTCCTGGGCAGCATCGCTTCTGCGGCTTCTGCGGCACACGAGCGGACGGAGCCGATCTTCGTCCCGTCTGGGTCACGGGCGCAACCACCAAGACGCGCCTCGTTCTGCTCGGGAGCGATGGCCAAGATGGCTTGTCGTTTCCGCTCAGCGAAGGAGAACACGTCGCTGGCAGGCTCGAAGGCGCAGTGATGTTCCCGGAAGATCGGCTGCTGTCGCCGCGACACGCGACGTTTCTGTTTCAGGGCGGCAAGCTGTGGGTCCGAGATGATGGCTCTCACAACGGCGTGTTTGTGCGGCTGCGTACGCCCAAGATTGTGCCGTCGGGAACGCTGCTTTTGATCGGAGAACAGCTCCTGCGGGTGGATGCGGCACAGCCCGACATTCTTCCGTATCCCGATCAGGAGGGAACGTACTTTTACTGCTCGCCACACCGTCAGGCGCGTCTGACCTTGGTGCAGTTTTTGGTCGGTGGCGATGTCGGTCTGCTCTATCGCTCACGCGGGGACACCGTGACGATTGGGCGCGAGATGAACGACGTGAACTTTCCCGAAGATCCGTTTATCTCGGGCCGTCACGCGCAGATCGTTGCGCTGGAAGACGGTCGCTTTCAGGTCACGGACCTGGGCAGCAAAAACGGTACGTACGAAAAAGTGCCGCGCATGGTTCAGCTCCAAAACGGTGATCAGCTCTTTTTGGGACAGCAGCTGCTGCGCGTCGAGATTGGCTAAGTAGGGTCGCGCTCACGGTGGAGAATAGCTCGTGGTGAATTGCAGAAACTGTGGCAAGCCAAACCCTCCGGGAAGCCGCTTCTGTTTGGAGTGCGGAGTCGCATTGCCCGTCGAGTCCGTTCCGCGCGGCGCGCTACGTGGCCGCTTGGTGCTGGTTCGTCCCGATGGCAGCGAAGGCGGCGCTCATCCTCTGTTTGAAGGCATCAACGTCGTCGGTCGCGGCAGTGGACCTTTGTTCGATGCAGACAGCTTCCTGTCGCCGATCCACCTTCGCTGCGAGATTGGCGGCGGTCGCTTTGTGGTGCGCGATGCGGGCAGCTTAAACGGCGTGTTCCTGAAGCTGACCGAAGAAGAGTCTTTGTATGACGGCGCGGTGCTGCGGATTGGACAAGAGCTTCTGCGCTATGACTCGATGCGTCCGCCGAAGGCGCTGCCCGATGGAACCGAGATCATGGGCTCTCCGCATCCGGGCTACTGGGGACGGCTGACGATGATCATCGGTCGCGCGCAGGACGGACGGATCATCGAAGGCACCTCGTTTCCGCTCGCTGGGGAAGCGGTGGTCATCGGTCGCGAGCGCGGCGACATCCTGTTTTCCGAAGACGGCTACGTATCGGGCACGCACGCACGCTTTTCGCTGCGTCAAGGTCGTCCGTACCTTCAGGACTTGGCCAGCTCGAATGGAACGTACCTGCGGATCCCTGCCGAGCGAACCGTGGTTCCGGGCACGTTCCTGCTGCTCGGTCAGCAGCTCTTCCGTCTGATGCCTGCCTAACTGTGCGCGAAACACACCGTCGCTGCGCGTCTGTCGTCGCTACAAGATGACGGTGGTGTGGGCCCCGATTTTTGCCAGCAGCTCTCGATAAAAGCTCAGCGTGCGATCGGTCTGTTCCTGATAAGCGAGACAGCCCCACAGGATCGATACTGTCTCGGTTGTTTCGTCGCTGGTCTTGGTACGCTGCGCGTCTTTGACCGCATTGGCACACGGACCGTCGGCGTCATACAGACACAGCAGTCCGCCCAGGTCGATGGTCTGTCCCGACGCATTGAAGACGTAGCTGTCTCCTTCTTGGGCAACCCGAATCGACAAAGGGAGCTTGGCGCGCGCCAGATCCACGACGCTGATCGGGAGCCCGGCATGCAGTGACACCACGTTGCACGCATCGACCGCCGCGTTGATCGACGACAGCGAGCCATCGGACGCCGCGCGGAGCAGATATTCCGACGCGGGCTTGCCTCGTCCAGTCGGTTTGTAGCCGCCGTGACGAAGCAGATCCCGAACCGCCGCCCGCAGCGCATCACTGGGCGACAGCGGCGCTGGAGATCCGAGCTGAAGCTGCTGCACAAGCCAGTCGGGCGAAGGCAGCGTCCGCAGCGCAGAAGGAAACTTCGTCACAAAGCCCCGCGCATACAAGAGCGGATGAGAACTTACGGAGACGACCGGCTCAGCCATGGGCGGCACTATAACGCAGCCGGACAGCCAAGCTGTTCTTAGTCTTTGTCCTCGCCGACTTCGCGATCGGTGCGCTCGCTGCGTTCCAGGCTGCCGCGCTCGAGCGTCCGATAGAGCGTGCGTCGATCGATGCCCAAGACTTCCGCCGCGCGCTTTTTGTTGCCGCCTTCCTGCTGCAAGATCAGGTTGACGTAGCGCTGCTCTAGCTCAGCCAGCGTCGGGCGATCATCGACCAGGCTGCCTCCTGAGCGCGGCAAGCTGCGCGCTTCACTGCCCAGCAGATCAATCGGCAAGTCCGACGGCAGGACGATGCCACTTTTGGACAGCGCCAGCGCGCGCTCGATCACGTTTTCCAGCTCCCGCACGTTGCCCGGCCAGTCGTAGCGACGAAGGAGCTGCATCGCTTCATCGGCCACCCGCGCCGACTGTCGTCCTTCGCGATCGCCGTACTTGGCCAAAAAGTGTTCCACCAGCAGCGTAATGTCGTCGGGCCGCTCTCTCAGCGGCGGCAGCCGGATCGTCACGACATTGATGCGAAAGTACAGATCTTCCCGAAAGCGTCCTTTCTGAACTTCTTCGTCGAGATCTCGGTTGGTTGCTGCCACTACGCGCACATCCACACGCACGGGCTCGGTGCTGCCCACGCGACGGATTTCACCTTCTTGCAGAACGCGCAGAAGCTGCGCTTGCATCTTCGAGTTGATGTCGCCGATTTCGTCGAGAAACAGCGTTCCTCCCTGCGATTCCTCGAAGTAGCCGCGCTTGGAATGCTGTGCGCCTGTGAACGCGCCTCGGACGTGACCAAACAGCTCGGACTCCAGCAGCGACTCACTGATCGCCGTGCAGTTGACCGCGACAAACGGCCCCTGCGCTCGCGGGGAATGACTGTGGATCGCGCGCGCCACCAGCTCTTTGCCGGTTCCCGATTCACCGACGACCAGCACCGTGGACTGCGAGCTGGCCACCCGCGCCACCAGCTTGTAGACCTCCAGCATCGCGGGCGAGCGTCCGACGATCTCTCGAATCTTTCCGCGCGCTTCCTTCGGCTTCTTCGTGCCTTCTTCGGCCAGCCGTCGTCGCTCCAGCGAGCGCGCCACGCACTGGAGCAGCTCTTGCGGCTGAAACGGAAACTTCGAGATGTAGTCATAGGCACCCTGCTGGATCGCCTTCATCGCGTTTTCCACGTCGCCAAACGCCGTCATCAGAATCACCGGCGTCTGCGTCTGATGCTTCTGCACCGCCGACAGCACATCCAGACCATCGGGTCCGTATCCGAGCCTTACGTCGCTGATGATCACATCGAACGGCTCTTTTTCGACGATCTGAATCGCTTTGTCGCCGCTTTCGCACAGCGTCACCCGATAACCCGCCGTCTGGAGAAATTCCCCCACCACCTTGCGGAACTGCTCCTCGTCCTCGACCACAAGCGCATGCGATGAAGCCATGGCCGCACCTTAGCACGCACGCTCACGTCGCGGAAACCCGACGCGATGACAAGCCGCTCTCGACGACAGAAGGTCGCTCGCTCCCCTGCGTCTGCCATCGCTCTCTATTCTACAATCTGAAACGAACTGCCAATCTGCACAATCCCTTCCCGCTGACAGACATCAATCAAGAACTGCTTGGCTGCATTATCAACAACTCGATATGACAGATTTACCAGTGGAAGATTCTTTGTTCGACAAGCAGACGATCCAATGATTCTCCATGAAATATTGGTAGAAACATCTGAGACACTTTGCGCTAATTTTATTGCTTTGTCGTAATTGCCATTCATGAACTCAGCCTGTGCTTCTGCTAAAACATCTTCAGTCTTTGGTGCGCGGACTTCTGTCGCTGATGAATCAGGCTGAGCTGGTGCTGTGGCATTGATAGAATTTGGACGCTGCGCTCTGGACTTCTTTTCTTTCGGTGGACTGCTCTTGGGTGGCGTGACGGCTGTAGACTGCCCACTTTCGCAAGGCTTCGCTTGCTCATCCAGTGCGCGCTGATGGCTTGGATCGATGCTCAAGATTTGATTGATTTGCTCTCTGAACACATCACAGTTTCCTTGCTCGCGCGCCGAGATGGCATTCTTTAATTTTATTTCAATGACATTAGGAAGTTCTGATTTCAATATATGTTCCAATTGATCAAAATAGAAAGATCCCTGCGGAATGCTGGCTTTGATGGTGATTATTTCGTTTAGATTGGATGCAGCGACTGCTGATTCCAGCTTCAAGTACTGCTCTTTGGCGCGAAGCTCGTCAATGGCTTGTTTTCTCTTTGTTTTTGCTGTTTGGCGAAGCGACGCTGACATTGATTGATTATTGATTAAAGAATTCGTTTTCTCGATGGCACTTGACCACTGCTGCTTCTGTAGATCGTGATCAATTGCTGCTAGTTGCTTTGTTTCATTATAACTCGCATCGATTAAGCTTTGGTAGGAAGTTGATTTTATTGTGACATAACCTACAACTAAGAAGCTGCTCATCAGCAGAGTTGCTGTTGAGAGCGTGTTTTTAGAAGATCGATGGTGCTTCTTTTGCTCCGCTGGATCGAGCGTTATTTCTTCTGGATGTTCCTGTTTTTTTCTCGGTTCCTTTTTTTCTTGATACAGGTTCTTTTGAGGATTGTTGATGGGATTGGTCGAATCGGTCTTGATTGGTTGATTGAATGGATATTTGACGGTAGGAATTGGTTCGATGAGCGCTGTCTTCTGACTTGGTTCATGGTATTCGTGATCCTTCAAGATCTTGTATTTGTGATGAAGTTGATTTGTTCGATCAATAGGCCAGCTTTGCGCCAAGATACGCAGCAACTCATCCATCTTGGGTCGATATACTGGCTCTGAATGAGTTGCACGATCCAAGATATTCTGTGAATCTCGACTTAATGGCAATGTATAGATGACGCTTTGGCGATGCTCGCGAAACCACACTGGAATCTTGCCGATCAGCAGGAAAATCGCAACCATCGCCAGGCTGTAGACATCAGCACTGGGTGTAACTGTTCCAGCGTCTGTGAGCTGCTCTGGTGCTGCATATAGATACGTGCCAAAGCCTGCTTTGCTGTTTGTCCCTCCCGTTGAGTCTGCGGTCCATACCAAGTCAAAGTCAGTCAGTTTGGCTTGAAAATTGTAAGTTAATAAGATATTTTCTGGCTTGACATCACGATGAATTAGATTTCGTTGATGTGCAAACTGTAGTGCTGCACCCACTTCAAGGATGATGCGAAGCTTTTCTAGCGAACCAAGCATTGAATCTGTGATGGCCCTGGCTAAGTCTCCACCAGATAGATATTCCATGACAAAAAAGTGAAAGCCTTCGTGATCTGCCGGTCCATGTAAGACACGCACAATGTGCGGATGATTGAGCTGCTCCATTTGTCGAGCCCCACGCTCAAAACGTGCCAGACGACGTGGATCTTCGCTTGCGTCGCTGTGTAGAACTTTGACCGCAACCAGTGATTTGCTCTGTAGATCGTATGCTTGATAGACACGCGCAAAGCCACCACGACCGAGAAGTGACAAGAGCTTATAGCGATCGTTTAAGCTTTCGCCACCTTGAAGCTGTGGTGTTCGGCGCAGCTGTTGCTTGATTGTGCGAATTCGCTCATCTAGCTCAGTATTGACTTGTCCTTGAGATAGCAGCTGTGCTTTCTGTTGACACAATAGATCAAGCTGTACGCTTAGCGCCTGTCGTTCCTTTTCCTGTGGCGACAAAGTCCGTTGGATTTCTGTCAGCTCATTCAGCGCGTTCGGTTCTCGGATCAAATGATGTCTTAGCGCGGTTAAGAGATGCTCTGATGGAATCGTACTGATCAGTAAGCTCTGTTTGCTCAGTAGATCCCAGCTCGATCCAAACTGGCGAGACAGCTTGTCAAAGTGATCAATGCAAAACGCATCGAAGTCACTGTGAAGCGGCAGCCACTTGTCAAGGAACTCACGGAGCGCTCGACAAAATGGAGACCCTAGAAAGACCGTTTTTCGACGGACTCCATGCATGATGTCAGTATATTTTCGATGCACACTGATTGAAAGACAAATCAAAATGATTTGGTGAGCTTAGCGGAAATGTAAATCAACTTGTGATGTTGAGTTTGATTGTGATTTGAAAACAAAAGACTGATTTATAAATGTACTTTTCAGTCGAATTGTTGTTTGTTCTGATTGAAAAATAATCGGCGTCAACATCGCACATGAGCTGGTTGCTGTGTGTGTCTGTCTGTTTTGTTCGTGCGGAAACGCAGACTGTCCAGCTACACAGCGACGGATTAGCATGGATGTATATGGATTCAGATCAGCAATGGCGCTCGCTCGGTCGGCATCGGTATCGAATCGAAGGAGATTTGCTGTTTTCCGTCGCAAACGGTGACATCGGCGCCGAAGAGATCATACTACTCTGTGAGCAGCTTCTGCTGATATATAACCAGTATGGCTATGTGTATGAAATCGTGGATGCGACAAACGGCGGTGCAATGAGCGCCGAGGCCAGACGACGGAACGCGGACTGGCATCGTCAGCATGCGATTCAGGGCGATGCCGTCGTCTTTGGCGCAAACATCCTGCTGCGGACCGTGTTTACGCTGCTGACCAATGCGCTGCGTCTGCTTACGCACAGCAACCTTCAGATTCAGTTTGTGGCGACAGAGTCCGACGCGCGCTCGCTGGTGACGGCGCATCGTCAGCGGCGGTTGGCGCAGCGCACGTAGCGTCTTTGGGTCGAAGCGATTCGCTCGTTCGTGAGCGACGCGGAGTCTAGCGCGGTCCGAGCGACGCTGGGGTCACTCGGGCGCGTGGCTTACTTGGCAGCGGGCTTGGCGGCGGGCTTCGCGACGGGCTTGGCCGGTCCTTTGATCGGCGCTCGCACTGGAGCCTTCGTCGCGGGCTTCGGCGGCTCCGGCGGCGGTGGTGGCGGCGCGGCTTGCGGCAGCGCGGGATCGACGATCAGGAAGTCCACGCGACGGTTGAGCGCTCGACCCTTTACCGTCTTGTTGTCGGCGATCGGCTTGGTCGGTCCGTAGCCCTTGGCATCCAGGCGCGTCGCTTCGACCCCTTTGACGATCAGGTACGCCATCACGCTCTTGGCGCGACGATCCGACAGATCGGTGTTGTAGTCGGCCTTGCCCTGGTTGTCCGTGTGACCTTCGACGCGCACCTTCTTGATGTGCGGGAACGCCTTCAGCGCCGTCGCCACCGCGTCGAGCACCGGATAGCTCAGCTTCAGGATCGTGTCCTTGTTCGTCGCGAAGAACACTTGCTTGAGGATCACGATCTGACCGCTTTCGACGACGACCAGGCCGGGGCAGCCGTTGCGCTTCGGATCCGACGACGGAGCGCCTTTTTTGTCCGGGCAGGCATCGACCGGATCGGCAATCGAGTCACCATCGCGATCCGGCGACGGACAGCCCGCACGCATCGGGTCCGGCATCAGGCCCGCGTGAACGTCTCGGCACTGATCTTGGCTGTCGAACACGCCATCGCCGTCGCTGTCTTTGTCCGGGCAGCCTCTGCGCGCTGGATCGGGCACTTTTCCCGCTGGCTCCGTCGGACACAGGTCTTCGGGATCGAGCACTCCGTCTTGATCGCCGTCGCCCGCCGGGCAGCCTTTGCGGGCTGGATCGGGCACTTTTCCCGCTGGTTCAATTGGACAGATGTCGTCGGGATCGAGCACTCCATCGCCATCTTTGTCACCGAGCGGACAGCCGGGACGCGCCGGATCGGGACGTTTGCCCGCCGGAACATCGACGCACAGATCTTCAGGATCGACGAAGCCGTCTCGGTCGCGATCGTTGGGCAGCGGACAGCCGTGCTTTTTGGGATCCTTGTTGGGTGAGCCTGCTGCGTCGGGACACGCATCGCTGACATCGACAATTCCGTCGCTGTCGCGATCCGGCTGCTTCTCTTCTGGCCACGGGGCATAGGCCACGCGCGCCAGCAGTCGAAAGTCGGGCGCACCCGGAATCTGAAAGAACGTCGTGCCGCCGCCGAGGCTGAGCTGAAGCTGCTTGGCGACGCTGTAGTGCGCTCCCAGCATGGCTTCAATCCCGAGCGAGTCTCGGGCGAACGCGCGACCATCGGCAACCACCGTCGAGATCAGCACTTCAGGACCGACGGACAGCCCAAGTCCGGTGTTTGCGTAGCCGAGCGCCGCGCCAAACTGAAGCTCGGCCCCGATCGTGTTGCTCGGCGCAGCTTGCAGCTTCGACAGCGACGAGGTCGGACGATAGTAATAGCCCGCCGTCACCGACCACAGGATCGAGTGGGTCAGACCGCCCGCGATGAGCTTGGGCAGGACACGAACGCCCGTCTCGCCGGTCTGTGCCGAAAACGGCGGCGAGCTGGCCAGCGCTGCGATCGGAATCCACAGGTCAACACCCAGGCTCAGCGACGCAGCACCGCGATAAGGCTGCCCGAGCAGTCGCACCCGCGCGCCAATCCGGGGATCGCCCACCGCCGCACCCACCGTCGGAGAGACGCCGTACGCTGACTCTCCGCTTTCGTGCATCGTGATGGGCATCGACAGCGTCAGCAGCACCCGATCCAAAAACGAGCCCGCGACATCAATGTGTCCAATCAGCTGGTTTGCGATGATCGCGCTCGTCGCTGTGTACGATCCGTCTTGAAAGCGCAGGCCATGCGTCAGCGGGTTGTGTGCGTAGTTCAGCGTCAGGCCCGCCGCGAAGTAACGGGTGCTGCTGTACCACGGATGCTCGACGAGCAGCGACCACTCACCGGCGGCGGTTGGTTCGTAGCGGTTCACCTGGAAGCCAGGGCCCGCTTGTTGAGCACTGGCCGAGGCCGCCACACCGCAGGTCCAAAGCAGAGCAAAGGCACGCAAGAGTTTTCGCACGATCTACCCCTAACGAGTTCGGAAGGGCCGGCTTCTGCGAAGACGGCGAGACAAGCGAAGCGCCGTCGCACAGAGCAAGAGCGCCAAGACAGAGAGCGGCTGCGACGTAGCGGTCGTGAAGTGGGAAAGTCCACAGCTTAGGCCCCCGCCGCGTAGCTGGACTTTGCGATACGGCGCAAGCGAGTCGTCATATGGCACCACCACCTGCGCCTGGTTGTTATCCAGGGTGTCGTCGGGAACCGAGCCGCTGATGCTGGCCGCAAAGCGAAGCTCGGTCGGGGACGTTCCCGCGTCGGGCTCGACGACCAGCAGCACATCGTGGGTGGTAAAGCGCTCTAGCTGGGACTCTGTACACTCGTAGCCGGATCGACTGCCGGTGCAGACCAGGTTGGGCGAGCTGGGCTCTTTCACCACCGCAAAGCCGTCGGGAACCGCAAAGCGCAGCACCACGTCGCGCGCGTCGCTCGGTCCCATGTTGCGCGCCGAGACAATCATCGTCACCGGCTGCGCAGGCGCGGCAGGCACGGGCGCGGGTGTCAGCAGCACTTGCAGATCCGCAGAAGGCTGAATCGGAACCGTCAAAGACGCTTGGTTGTTGCTTGGGTCTACGTCGCTGGTTCCGCTGGCTGCGGCAACCTGCGCTTGATAGATGATCGATCCCGTCGCTGCCGACGGCACCGAGATCACGATCTGATACGTCGCTTTTTGTCCAGGCGACAGGCTGACCGTGCCGGAAAGGTCTTGAAAGCCACGATTGGGCGCGCAGCTTGCCGTGTCGGTTGCCACGGTTGGGGTGGCGCTACAGCTCCAGTTCACCGATGGGATTCCGCTCGGGGTCAGGATGCTAGACAGCGGCGCCGCAACCGTCAGCTCGCTGCCGACGTTTTCCACCGTCGCGGTCATCGTATAGGTCGTGCCGGGAACCGCGCTCTTTTGGGTGCTGGCGAGAGAGATGGCGAGGTCGGTGGGCAGACAAGCGGGCAGGGCGCTCCCGGGAGCAAATGCCAGCTCTTCCCCTTCGCTGCCGCGTGTTGCGCCGTTTACTGGAAACTCACTGACCGACGCCGCTTGCGAGCTTCCCGCCGCCGCGCCTTGGGTGTCGCGCTGAACGGTAATCGGTAGCGACGACGGAAGCACCAGCACGCCACCGCCGCCACCGCCACCGGGACCGGCTGCGTCTGCTGCGCTCTGGGGAACCCCTTGGCCGCCGCCGCTGCCACCGGCTGCATTGAGTCGGAGCGAGCCTTCCACCGTCGGAAGAAGTAGTGCAATGGTTCCGCCACCGCCGCCGCCGCCCGCCGCTTGATCGTGGCTGGGCGCACTGGTGCTGCCTCCGGCCTGTCCGCTGCTGCTGATGCGACCGATCCCGGCGAGACGATTTCCCCACAAAAAGACCAGGCCGCCGCCGCTGCCACCTGGGGCTCCGCTGGCTGCGGTCTTGCCGTTTGCATCGCCCGCACCGCCGCCACCGCCTAGAAACAGTCGGCTCGAAGGGCTCTGGACGATGGGATGACCACCACGACCGCCGCGCTCTTGGCGCTTGTTGGCGCCCCACTGGCTGGAACCGGGACCGACGGTGAGCGCGTCTTGATCGCTGCTGCTGCTGCTGTAGCCACCGCGACCGCCGCCGCTCGACGTGCTGAGCTTGCCTTGGCTGATGAACGCGGGATCGAGGCTCCAGGCCGCTTTACCGACCGCGTTGTTGTCCATCACGCCGCTGCCGTCGTACGCGCGGGTTCCGCCCCCACCTGCGCCGCCGCCGCCGCCGCTCTTGTAGCCGTTGCCGCCGCCGCCACCGTTGGCTGGTGCGCCGCGTCCGAAGGCTCCGGCTGCATATTCGGCGCTGTTTCCGGCGATGCTTTCCCCTTTGGCTGCTCCTTGCGCGGCCTGCGCGGTCCGAAAGCCGGGACGATCGGCGCTCTCATCGGCTTGCACGCTGAGCCCGGTCTGAGCCGCACCGCCTCGGAAGCCTTGACCACTTGCGTCGATCGCGCCATCGACCACGATGTTTCCCGACGCGCGAATCGCGATGACGCCGCCTTTTTGTCCGTCCCACGGCAGCGCTTGGACACTGGATCCCGTCGTCACTTGCAGGTTTCCGACCTGAGGCACCCGCACAACCTGCGCGTGTCCCGTCACGCTGTAGGCATTGCGCAGCCCGCCACAGCGCGTATCGAGCAGCACCCGCGAGCCCGCCGCGTCCACCCCACGTACCCGCACCAGCTCATACAGCCCCGCACCTTGTAGGCTCTGTATGGCTCCGTATTGATCATCGTCGCTGACCGCGATCTGCGCGCCTTGCATCTGGATGATCATCACCAGATCGTCGGCCTTGACGCCGAGCTGAGCCAGGCTTTGAACCGTCACCGCTGTATCGCCCACCGACGCAGGCTGCACAAGCGGTGAGTAGGTATTGAGCACCCGCCCGGCGGTCGTGACCGTGACATCTCCGTCGGGATTGATCGCAAGCTTGGGCTGGACGTGGTCCGTCTGCGCTGCGCGCTGTTCCGCCGAGCATGCCAAAAGCCAAGCGGACAGCCCCAGCGCAAACAAGCTGCGAGTGCTCATCGTCAGTCTGGATAAGGTCGCTTTCGACACGATACTCAGTTGAAATTGTATCGTTGCCGATTTTGTATTGGCAATTGCTAAAGATTTATCTGGTTTGGATGACTAGGCCGCGCGCTTGGTCAGCTGACGACAGAATTCCAGCCCGTCGCGCAGGCTCCGCAGCGTCTTGAGCTGCGACAGATCGATCCCCGCATGGACCAGCGTGCGCGACAGCGCCGCCGAGACACCAGTGACCACCGCGCGCGAACCGAGCAGCTCAATCGAGCTGGTCAGCCGCAGCAGCAGCCGAGCGCCCGCTTCATCAAACGCGCCACAGCCGGTCAGATCCAAGATCACAAACTGCGCGCGCTTTTCGCTGACCATCGACAGCAGCCGGACCGACAGCTCGCTGCCGCGCGACTCGCTCAGCTCTCCGATGATGGGAACCGCCAGCGTACCTTGTCCGACATCGATGATGGGTGCCGACAGCGCGAAGATCTCTTGTCGCTGTGATTCGACCAGCGCCAGCGTCTTATGTAGCTCTTCGAGCAGCTGACTGCGTGTCTCGGCCAGCTCTTCCGCTTGTTTTCGCTTGCTGACATCGTGCTGCTGCACCAGGACCGCGCGCGCTCCGCTGACCGGATCGGTGGCGCGACGCGCTTCGACGATGTACCAGCGCTCGCCGTGCTTGCCCGAAAAAGCCAGCTCGGTCGAAAAGACCTCGCCCGCAGCGACCGTGCTGAGGATCTGCTGCCAGTGATTGGGAAACAGCGTCTTGAGCTTGGTTTCATCGCCGTGCTCGCGCAGCACCGCTGGGTTGTGAAACAGCTCTGCGCCTTGTTCATCAAACAGACTGACCAGCAGCGACGTGTGACGCAGCGCTTCGACCCCGCGCACCATCGATCCTTCCAGCGTCTGATCTTTGTACATCGCTTGGAACAGAATCCCGGGCCGTCCGTCGTCCAGATCGATCGCTCCGCCGTGCAGCGTCATCGTCGTGGGCTTGCCTTTGGGATAGAGCGTCCAGTCTTCCGCGACTTCTTCGCCGCGACGAACCGCTCGCATGTAGCCATCCAGTCGCGCTTGGGTCGCTGGCGAGTTGTCCGAATAGTCGCGCGCGAGCAGCTCATCCTGGCTCTTGGCTTTCCACAGCGCCAAGGCTTCGCGATTGGCCCAGACAATCCGTGCGCGGTCATTGTCATACACCCAGACCGCTAGCTTCGACTTCTCTAGTGCAGACAGGCGCTCAAATAAAGACATTGGCCCGACGAGCTTAGCAGTCGCAGATGCGCTGTCGCAAGTGTGTGGACAACATCCCGACCTTGGATTTGATGCTTCCCTGACAGACGGCGTGCTCCTATAATCGCCGCCTCGACGCACCATCGGAGACTTGTCCCGTGAGCACCGCAACCGACCGTTTCACCGATAGCAACAGCGCTTCTCCTTTCGGCGCTGGCGAGGGCTCTGCTTCCGCCACTTCCGCAGCCAGCAGTGAATCCCTTCGTTCCAACTTCATCCGCGACATCATCGACGCGGATCTGCAAAGCGGTCGTCACAAAAACGTCGTGACGCGCTTTCCTCCCGAACCGAACGGCTATCTTCACATCGGTCATGCCAAGTCGATCTGTCTGAACTTCGGCATCGCGCGCGACTACGGACAAGCCGCCATTCCATCTGCGTGTCACCTGCGCTTTGATGACACCAATCCGACCAAAGAAGACATCGAGTACGTCGAAGCGATTCAGCGCGATGTCAAGTGGCTCGGGTTCGACTGGGGCGACAAGATGTTCTTCGCCTCGGATTACTTTGAAAAGCTGTACGAGATCGCGGTCTACCTGATCAAAAAGGGAAAGGCCTACGTAGACAGCTCCACGCTCGAACAGATTCGCGAAGGACGCGGCACCCTGACAGAGCCCGGAACAGAGAGTCCGTATCGCAGTCGCAGCGTCGAAGAAAACCTGGATCTGTTTGCGCGGATGCGAAAGGGTGAGTTCCCGGACGGAGCCCATGTTCTGCGCGCGAAGATCGACATGTCCGCCAAGAACATGCTGATGCGCGATCCGGTGATCTATCGGATTCGTCATGCGCATCATCATCGAACCGGCGACGCATGGTGTCTGTATCCGATGTACGACTACGCGCATCCTCTGTCGGATGCGATTGAGTCGATCACGCACTCGATCTGTACGCTCGAGTTTGAAAACAACCGCGAGTTCTACGACTGGGTGGTGGCCGAAGCGCGCGAGCTTCTGCCTGCGGTTCCTCATCAGTATGAGTTTGCGCGCTTGTCGCTTGCGTACACGATGATGTCGAAGCGCAACTTGCTCAAGCTCGTCGAAGAAAAGGCGGTCTCGGGCTGGGATGATCCGCGCATGCCGACGATTGCGGGTCTGCGTCGGCGCGGTGTGACACCAGAAGCGATTCGTGACTTTGCAGAGATGATCGGAGTCGCCAAAGCCAACAGCCAAGTCGATTACGAAAAGCTCGAGTACTGCATCCGCAACGACCTAAACTATCGCGCGCCGCGACGGATGTGTGTGCTTGAGCCGCTCAAAGTGATCATCACAAACTATCCGCAAGGACAGACAGAGACGGTCGATGCAGCGGATTTTCCGACGGAAGTTGGCAAGTCAGGAACGCGGCCTCTGCACTTTTCGCGTGAGCTGTACATTGAACGGACAGACTTTGAGGAAACGCCTCCCAAAGGCTTTCACAGACTGTCTCCCGGTCAGGAAGTACGGCTCCTGTTTTCGTATATTATTCGCTGCGAAGGCGTAATAAAGGACGATGCTGGAACGATCGTTGCGCTGCACTGCACCTACGATCCAGCGTCGCGCAGCGGACAGTCTTCGCGTCGGGTCAAAGGCAACATTCACTGGGTAGACCAAGCGTCGGCGATTCCCTGTGAGGTGCGGCTCTACGAGCGTCTGTTTGTGGCAGAGCGACCCGGCGAAGCGCATGACTTTCATGAAGATCTGAATCCGCACTCGCTGCGTACGATCTCGGGTGCTCTCGTCGAGCCGAGCGTCGTGAGCGATGAAGCAGGGAGCCGCTATCAGTTTGCGCGTCAGGGCTTCTTCGCGAGCGATCCGATCGACAGTCGGCCCGGTCACTTGGTCTTCAATCGCGTGGTCAGCCTGCGCGACTCGTGGGCGAAGCAGAGTCAGTCCGAGCCGGAAGCGGAAGAGCCCAAGGCCAAGATCGAGCCCGCGCACAAAGACGATTCGTCAGAGCGCAGTCGTCCGCAGAAAAAGAGCCGAGCGCAGCTTCGCGCCGAAGCACGACAGAAAGATCCGACGCTCGAAGCGCGCTATCAGCGCTATCGCAGCGAGCTGGGACTCGGTGAAGAAGAAGCCGACATCCTGAGCGGAGAGCCCGGCGTACCGGACTTTTTCGAGTCGGCGCTGCTGGTCTATGCCAATCCGCAGAGCATCGCCAAGTGGATCATGAGCGAGGTGCTGCGCGCGCTCAAAGAGCGTCCGCTGACCGAGCTTCCGTTTGGTCCCACGCAGCTTGCCGAGCTGGCCAAGCTGGTCGATGACGGTGAGATCTCGACGGGAGCAGGCAAGACGGTGCTGGCGCAGCTCCTGATCGAAGGAGGATCGCCGCGTGCGCTGATTGCCAAGCTGGGCCTGCAAAAGGTCGCGGATCAGGGTGCGCTCGAGCCGATCGTCGAGAAAGTCATCGCCGACAACGCAGAAAACGCTGCGCGTTATCGCGAAGGCAAAAAGTCGCTGCTCGGGATGTTCGTCGGTCAGGTGCTCAAAGCCACGGGTGGATCGGCGGATCCAACGCTGGTGCGCAAGCTGATCGTCGCTCGACTCGGGGAATGATCGCAGCGGTTCGGGCCGTTCGCGCTGCCGAATCGGTCTGGTTCGGCGCTACTTTTTGCGCAGCTTGGAAAAGAGCGGTCCGTCGCTGTTTGGTCGTGGCGGCGGATCGGGCGGCAGCGGCGCGGGCTCTCCGGCAGACTTGTTCAGATCGAGAATCCGTGTCTCTCCGACGTAAGACTGCGTCTCATACAGCGTGATCCGACCGATCTTGCGCACGATGTCCGCCATGCGCTCGGACTCCAGCAGCAGCACATCCGCGAAGCGATGCAGCTCGGCATATTCGGTAGGAAGTCGCTGCTTGAGCAGTCCGGCATAGCCCATCACCGACGTGAGCGGCTGGTTTAGTTCATGCGCGGTGGTGCCCGCCAGCTCGACCAAGACCGCTTGTTTCTGCGTCTCGGCCAGCTTCTGCTGGGTCGTGCGCAGGCTCTCTTCCATCCGCAGTCGCTCGCGCAGATCTTGGAAGATTCCGACGGTCGCCATTTCCTTTTTGCCGTCCCGAATCATCGCCGCAGTGAGCGCCACCGGAATCTGTTCACCCGCTTTGCTGACGATCGTTCGTCGCGACTGAAGCAGCCGTCCCGGTCCGCCAAAGTCGTCGCTGCGCAGCTCTGCCATGATGTGAACCGCTTCGCGATCGGGAAACAGTCGCCACACCGGCAAGTGACCCATGACTTCGTCGGTGCGATAGCCCGTGATGCGGCTTGCGCTCTGGTTGAAGATGCGAACCCGTCCGCGCAGATCCGCCACGACAATGCCATCCACCGTCGAGTCAATCACCCGATCGAGGAACTCTTTGGCGCGTCGAAGCTGCGCTTCCAGCAGCCGTCGCTCGGTCACATCGCGGAACGTCACCACACACAGCCGTCGGGGTTCCTGAATCTGCGAAGTCGAAGCCGATAGCGTCAGCAGCTCTTGCGAAGTCGAGACCAGCGGCAGATCAAAGTTCGATGGTGTGCGCCGAATCGACACCTCGGTCAGAAACGACAGCACGCGCTCGCGATGCGGCTCGGGCACATGATCGGTCAGCGGTCGGCCCGCCAGTCCCGCCGTGGCGTAGCCGGTGAGCTGCTCGGCCACGCGGTTTAACCAGACCACCTTGGCGGTTTCATCAAGGACAATGATTCCGTCGGTGCTCGTTTCAAAAAACTCGCGATAGCGACCCAGTCCCGGCGGACGCTGGGGCGGCGCGATCAGCTCAACCCGCAGGGGACGCGTGCGCTCGCGCAGCGTCTCATCGAGTCGCAGGCTGGGAATCGTCAGCGCCAGCACCTGCGCAAGTGCCACCAGCTCGGGCTCATCCGCCGGGTGTCTGTGGGCAAACAGCTCTGGGCCACCACCTAGCGCCAGCGTCCAGCGCGCGTGCTCTTTTCCACCGAGCGCCGTCGGCAAAAGACACAGCCACAGCGTCGAGACATCGTGCATCGGCCAGCCGAGCGCCGCGCGGAGCTGTCCAAGCGCCGTCTCATCATGCAGCGGCGCCATCGCTCCCTGACGCAGCGCCGTTCGCATCGCCGACAGGGGCAGCCTGCGCGGAATCAGTCCTGGGCTGGGATCTTCGACGGAAATCGCCACCGTCACCGAGTCATGATCTTCGGCCAGAAGGCACAGCGCCGCGTGCAGACAGCCGCTGTGTCCATGCAGCAGCGACAGCACCTGACGAATGACAATCAGCGACGACGTGAGATCTTCTCCTCCGTCATCGATGCCGACCGGAATTGGCGCATTGTCATCGCGTGGGCGAAGGGCGTGCGGCAGCGGACAGAGCAGCCCGAGCGCCTGTGTCAACCGCTCAAGGGGACTTTGCCCCGCAGGCTCGGCAGACAGCGCAGGCGCTTGCGGCACCGTCTCGTGGGCGGGGACAAACGGCAAAGTCAGCAGCTCTGACGACGACGAGGAGCTCGGCACAGCGGCGCAGGTTAGCAAGCTTTCGGTTCCCTGTCAGCGCGCTTCCGTCACCCATCCGTCACAGAGTAAAGTACAGAAGATGTCGCTGCCCCTTCCTTCTTCTGTGCTGCGCGTGGACTGGCTGGTCTTGGCGGATCGCTCGCTGCTCGATGTTCCCGGTCGAGTCGGGCTGTCGTCTTGTCCGGGACGGCCCGATCTGGGCGGAACGGTGGAAGCCGATGCGGCGCGCCTGTCCGAGCTGGGCATCTCGCTCGTGGTGTCGCTGGTTGAAGAGCCCGAGATGTCGTTTTACGGTGTCTACGGACTGCGCGGTGCGCTGCGTCAGCACGGAATCGCGAACCTCTCGTTTCCGATTCGTGATGCAGAGCCACCCGATGACCTGTGGGCGACGCGCTCTTTGTGTACTGAGCTTTTGCGCTGGCTCGGTGAAGGACACAAGCTGCTGATTCACTGCATTGGCGGCTGGGGTCGCGCTGGCACGATTGCTTCGTCGCTGCTTACCCATGAAGGACACTCGGCAGAGCAGGCGATTGCGCTGGTTCGCAAGGCGCGCAGTCCGCGCTGTGTGGAATCCCTGGAACAAGAGCGCTTCGTCGATCGCTACGCGCGTGCGCACAAAGAGATTCGGCGCTTCTACGTCGTGCTGTTTCGTCACGAGCTGCCAGTGCGCCTGTGCGGAGAGCCTGGGAATCGCCGCCTGCGACGCGGACTGCATCCCTCGTTGCCGCTGTTGTCTGCGTCAGCGCTGCGCGTCCAAGTGGCCGAGCAGCTTCAGCAGAGCGATCCCAGCCAGCTTGTCATCGTATCGGGAGAAGTTCACGCCGAGCAGCTTCACAGCGACTTGGATCTGCCCGTCGATCGCGCGCTCACGTATGCCCAGCCGCACTGGCAGAGCACATCGTTTGGACAGCTCCTCTCTGCGCAAAAATCGCCGCGTTAGGACACGCACCCGACCAGAAGCTGGACGCTGCCCAGTTCGCTGAGTTCGCGAAAGCAGCTACCGACTGCGACGCAAGATGGTTCCGCCCGCGCCGACCGCGTAGACCTTGTCTGCCGTGACCAAGACCTGGAACAGATCGTTGGTGGTGCCGCTGTAGACGCTCTTCCAGGAAGAATCGCTGCGCTGGAGGATCTGACCGCCGATGCCAACCGCCCACGCAGAGGTGGTGCTCGCGCCCATGACGCCCCACAGCATGTTGGTGGTGCCGCTGGACTCTACCGCCCAGCCATTGCTTGTGCGACGCAAGATCGTGCCAGAGTTTCCGACCGCGTAGGCGGTGGTGCCATCGGCGACCCAGACCCCGAGCAGACCGGCGCTGGAGGGACTGGCTTCGCTTTGCCACTTGCCGCCACTGCGCCGCAAGATGGTGCCACTGCTGCCGACCGCCCAGACATTGTTTGCATCCAGGGCCCAGACTCCGTATAGGTCCGCTGTGGTGCCGCTTGTCTCTTTGGTCCAGCCGACGCCGTCGTAGCGATAGATTCCGCCCATGCCGCCGACGGTCCAGATGTTGTTGGCCGCCGTTCCAGAGATCGCGCGCGGAGAAGTCAGTCCCAAGGTCCGAGGCGACCACGCGGTGCCATCCCAGTGAATCAGGACTCCTGATGGTCCCACCGCCCAGATGTCGCTTTTACTGCTGCCCCACAGGGACCACAGCGGATCGGTGACGCCTGACGGATACGCGGTCAAGCCGGTTCCTTGCTGACGAAACGTCCCACCCGCGTCGCCGACCGTCCACAGCTCGCTGTCCACCACCACGATTCCGTTGAACGTCTCGAGGTTGCCGGTCCGCTTCTGCATCGTCAGACCATCCCAGGAAAGGATGCCCTGCCCGTGCAGGGTGACAGCTTCGCATCGATCGTCGCTGCGGACAAAATCCAGGCCCAGATTCCGCAGCAGGTTGCACCGTCCGCGCCGCGCTGTGGGCTGGCTCCCCACCTGCGCCAGATCCGTCACGCTGCGGAGTCAGTGCACCTGCCTACAGCGGATTTCGCTCCGCAAAGGAATCCGCTTTACGAAAGGAATCCGCTTCGCGAAAGGACTTCGCTTTGCGAAAGGAATCCGCTTTGCGAAAGGAAACAGACTAGAGCTGACCGCTCTTGGCGATGGCGATCTTGGCGCTGGTGCGACCGCTGTCCGAGCCGTAGCGTTCGATCTTCTTGACGAGATCCATGCCTTCGACCACCTGGCCAAAGACAACGTGCTTGCCGTTCAGCCATGGAGTCACCACCGTGGTGATGAAGAACTGCGAGCCGTTGGTGTTCGGACCCGCGTTGGCCATCGACAGCAGGCCGGGACGATCGTGGCTCAGCTTGAAGTTTTCATCGGCGAACTTGTTGCCGTAGATCGAGCGACCGCCGGTTCCGTTGTGGTTGGTGAAGTCGCCACCTTGCAGCATGAAGTTGGGAATCACGCGGTGAAAGGAGCTTCCGGTATAGCTGCCCGCTTCGTGACCCACGCACAGCGCGCGGAAGTTTTCAGCCGTCTTGGGAACCACGTTCTCGAACAGCTCGAACACGATTCGGCCAGAGGGAATGCCGTCGATGGTGATGTCGAAATAAACCTGGGGATTTGCCATGTTGGGGGTTCTCCTTGGTGCTGAGTTTGACGAATGGACGCGGCTAGGATAGCGCATCTTGACCAAGAACCGCGCAGCTTTTCCCACCCGTCGCTGCCTTGGGATCGACTGGCTTGTGCGATGCGCGTTCGTCGGACCGCGTAGCGAGTGCGTAGCCAGACAGAGCCCGCGAAGCTGCGTTCTTACGCTGAAGGGGACAGCACGGACTGCAACAGCGCTTCACACTCCGAAAGGAGTCGCGCGACATCTTCCGCAGAGGACTCTGTGGCCAGAAACGGAAGGTGAGTCCGACGAGGCAGGCGATCCAAAAAGAACGCTCCGGTGTGCTGTGCAGCCGCCTGCGAAGCCAGCAGCCACACGATGGTATCCGCTCCCTGGGCGCTGTCGCGTAGCAGTCCTTTGAGCAGCTTGTGAAACGTCGGCAGCGCGCTCATCACCCCCGGCGTATCTGCCCAGCCCGGATGCATCGCGTTGACCCGGATATTTTGTCCGCAGAGTTCTTTGGCAAAGTGTTCGCACAACAGGATCTCGGCGCGCTTGGTCTGGGCATAGGCCATCACGCCATCCCACCGGCCCCGCTGATTCTGCAAGTCATCGACGCGCAGCTTCTGCGTATACATGCCTCCTGAAGACACGAACACAACCCGCGCGGGCCCCTGTGCAGAGCCACTCCCTTGGGCTCCTTTCGCCAGCGCATCACGCAGTAGCTGGGTCAGCAGATACGGTCCCAGGACGTTGGTTGCGAAGGTGCGCTCGATTCCTTCGCGCGTCGTTTGTCGAGACGGGAGCAGGACTCCGGCATTGTGAACCAGACCATGCAGCGGCTCGCTCGCAAGGTGCCGCGTGGCCTGCTGGACATCCGCCATCACAGAGACATCCATCACCACAAGCTGCACGCGCGGATTTCCGGTCTGCCGAGACAGCTCGGACACAGTCTGTTCCCCCTTTTCGCGATCACGACAGGCCAGATAGACGGTGGCTCCGCGCGCCGCCAGTGCAGACGCTGTCGCTTTCCCAATGCCAGCGTTTGCGCCCGTCACCAGATAGCGCTGATGAGACAAGTCCACAGCCAGCTCGGCATCATCCCAGGTTGCGGCCCGCAGCCGATAGCCAAGCTGACCGTACGCCGGAGCCACCAGCACATCGAGCGCTCCTGCTGCAACACGAGCCAGCGCAGACACAAGCCGAGTCATCGCGACCTACTCCTTTGTTTCGTCCATCGGTACAGACACTGCTCGATAGGATGCCGCGTAGGTGGACTGGACGCGCAAGACTTCTGTGCGCGCGCGATCTTCACCTTATCTGCGTCAAGATCGGACCCGCAGCGCCGCTGCCGCCACATCACACAAAGTCGCTGTACGCAGTCCGCAGCCCGCGTAGTCCGGCTGGGGCTTTGTTCAAATTCCCGCAGAGGATGGTTCCGAAGTCTCCGACCAAGAGCGACTCTGTGTCTGTGACCGCCACACCTTCTAAGCGGTACTTGGTCAGCGCAGGAAGCAGCCGCCAGCTTGTGCCATCGAAGCGATAGACACTGCCGTTGGCTGCGCTGACCATCACGTTGTCAGCCAGCTTGCCCGAGATCGCATCGAGCGACTGCGTGGTGCCCAGGTTCAGCCCGCTCCACGCGCCGAGCGAATAGCGCAGCAGGGTGCCGCGTGTCCCACAGGCGAACGCTTCGGCAGAGGTCGCAGCGTAGATGCCGCGCAGCTCTTCCTTGGTGCCGCTTGTTTGGGAACGGAAGCTTGTGCCGTCAAAAAACAGGATGGTTCCGTTTGCGCCCGCGACCCACACGGTGGACGGATCGATGGCATCGACCGCGTTGAGCTGCACCGAGACACCGCTCGCGACCGGACTACAGGAAGAACCGCTCAGCCGCAGCACCGTGCCTTGGTCGCCGACCAAAAATGCGTCGCCACTTGGGAAGCTGTGGACGCTGCGCAGGGTGACGGTTGTGCCGCAGCTCACCGCTGACCACTTGCTGCCATCAAAGCGCAGCACCGTACCGGCCTGACCCACCGCCACCGCTGAGCTGGGCGAAGCCATTGACACCCCGTACAGCGTGCTGCGGGTCGGGCTCTGGGACTGCTGCCAGCCTGACGGACCGAGCTGCCAGATGTTGCCTTGGTCACCGACGCTCAGACCGCTCTGCGCGGACAGAAGCGAAACGCTCCGCAGCAGGTTTCCGCTCGGCAGTGGACTCTGCCAGCAAAAGTCACTGGGTCCGCAGGTGGGCCCTGGGCCGCTGCTGGCCATGTCCGCTGTACCGCTCTCTGCGGGCTCGCACAGCTCGGTGTTGGCATTGCAGACTTGTCCGCCACCACACGCCGAAGGATTGACCACACAGTTTTCGGAAACCGGCTGTCGTAACCCCTGCCACAGACCGTCACACCCAGTCAGAACACCAAGCAGAAGCAGCGCGCGCTTGGGCATCCGGATCTCCTCCTCGTGGTGCTGTCACAAAGGCGATCTCAGAGCGTCCATCCCAAAGCCACGACCCTCGCATCACCCCATCATGAGTGTGACGGATAGCTTGTGCGTCGCCAATCGTCCTTGTATCCACGCGACATCGCAGCGGATTCTGCTAGCATGGCCGCGCCCATGGCTGCTCCCGTGCAGAGTTCCTTGTCGCCGTTTGCCGCTCGCTTGCTTGGCAGTGAGCGTGCCCAGGCTGCGATCGCGCTGCGGACCCTGCTTTCGGAGTCCTCGCTCCCAAGTCCCCTGTGGCCGCGCTTTGTCGATGAGCGACCGGGACTTCTGTCCGCGATCTGGGTCGATGGAGACTGGGAACCGCCGCTCGGTCAGCTCTTTGTGGCGCTGTGCATTGCGCACGGACAGCTCCTTGTCGATGGGCTGGCTGCGCTCAAGCTGGCCACGGCGGCACCGCAGGTCGGCTTTGCCACGTCGTCCGTAACAGCGCTGGGCGAGCTGCAACGGCTCTGTGACAAGACCGCGATCCGGGTCGCTGCGACTTCGCCGTCCTTTCCGTCCGATCCCGCGCGGGAGCTGGCCAAAGACGCGGGCGCGGTCTGGGTGGTGGATCCGCTGACCGTGGCACAGGTCGGGGCGCTCATCGCGCGCAGGCCGCCGCTTGCCCTGTGCTCGGTTGTCGGGGCGGTTCAGCAGCCGCAGGTGCTCGATCTGGCGGTCGAAGGCGTCACGTCCCCCGCGTGGACCCCGCGAGAGCTGGTCCGGCGCTGCCTGGGCAGTACGTCCGCTGCGTGGGTGGCCTTGTGTGGCGGCGCGCTCACCGGACAGCCTTGGGGCGCGGATGAGCCGCTGCCCAGCGATGTCTCACACCTGCTCATCCTGCCCGCCGATCATGAGCTGCTTACGCGACGCAGGCTGCTGCGCGATCCCACACTGCGCATCACCAACGCCTGCCTCGGCTGCGAGCTGTGTAGCGCCTATTGTCCCGAGTCGCTGTCGCCGCACCGTGAGATGCAAGCGCTCGCGCTGCACAAGCCGCTCTCCCAGCATCTTTCGTCTGCGTGCTCTGGCTGTGGCGCCTGCTCGGTGATGTGTCCAGCCGGGCTTCTGCCCGCCGCGCTCTTTGTGGACCCGCGCCTTGTGCGACCGCTGCTCTTGCCGCAGCGACACCATCCGACCCCGCCCCCTTCGAGTGTGCGCATTCCGATCGAGCTGGCCTTGCGGCGGCTGGGTCTGTCCGACTTCGGGCCGGATTGACAGCGTAGCCGCGAGCGACGATGCTCCGGTCCGTGTCGGAAACCACGTCGGCGCTCAAGTCTTTGCAAGCCATTTTGTACGCGGTGGCCCAGACGCTGCCGTGCAACAGTGCCAGCCTGGCGCTGCTCGATGAAGACCGGCAGACGCTGCGGATGGCGGTCGCAGTGAATCCTCGCTCGGCGGGGGACTTGGTCCAGGTTGAGCACGCGCTCGGCTTTCAGCTCGGCGGCCTGCACATTCCGCTCAAGGTCGAGCACAGCTTGATCGTGCGCGCCCTGCGGGAAGAGCGGGTGCTTCTGTCCACCGATGTCGCGGATCTCGCGGGCGGCGTGCTCCCGTCCGAGATCCTCGAGTCGATTCATGCGATTGCGGGCGCACGCTCGTTTGCGGCGGTGCCGGTGCTGGGACGGATTCGCGCGCTCGGGGTGATGCTGGTCGATCGGCCCGGCAGCGCGGGCTTTACCGGCAGTGAGCGCGATCTGCTCATCTCCTATGCCGAGCGGGTCGGGGCCGAGCTGGAGTCAGACGCCCTTCAGAACACCGCCCAGCGCCTGGAGCAGCTTGGCGCGCTCGCCGTTCCGCCGCCGCAGCTGTGGACCTGTGAGCTGTCCCCTGATGGCAGCCAGCTTGTCTGTCGCGATCCGCCGATGGACGGTCAGCCGCTGCATCAGGTGCTTCGTCTGCCCTCGCCAGAGCTGCTCTGCGCGCCCGACCTGGCCGAGCGACTGTCAGCGGGCGAATCGGTCGTCGTGTCGGTGTCGGCCAACCGTCCCAGCGTCGTTGCGGGCATCACCACCCCATGGCCGCTGCGAGTGCAGCTTCGCAAGATGGCCCTGCCCAGCAAAGATCCGCTGCCCAGTCCGTCCGGGCTGCTCGTTGCGGTCGCCGTCGAAGATCTCGGCTGGAGCCAGCAGGTCCGGCGCGAGAGCCTGCTGGCCAAAGACCGCCTGGCCAAGGTCATGCGCTCGATTGGCGATGCGATTCTCACGCTCGATGCCCGCGCGGTGATTCAGCAGGTCAACGACGCCAGCCAGCAGGTGCTGGGACTATTGCCCGACAAGCTGTGTGGACGGTCCGTGCTCGAGCTTGCGGCCACCCCGAACGCCAAAGCGCAGCTCAAGGATCTGCTGTCCCGGCTGCCGCACACTGGCTTTGCCGAAGCCGAGCTGCGTCTCATCCGCGCCCTGCCTGATCAGCGCAAAGAGCGCTTTGTCGGTCATGTCTCGGCCTTGCTGCTGGGCGATGACACCGGCCTTGCCGTGGGGGCGGTGTTTCGCATTCGCGATCAGACCGAGCGCAAGCGCGATGATGCCGAGCGACAGCGCCTGCGTCTGCGCCTGCTTCAGACCGAGCGACTGTCGGCCCTGGGCGAGATGGCTGCCCGCATTGCCCATGAAGTGCGCAACCCGCTGGTGTCGATTGGGGCCGCCGCTCAGGTCATCGCCGAAGAGCTGCCCGCCGATAGCGCCGTCCGTCCCGAAGCCCTGGCCATCGGCAGCGAGGTCCAGCGGCTCGATCGCATCTTGCAAAACGTGCTGCGCTTTGCCCGTCCGACCCGCGCCACCGTGCAGCGTACCGATGTGGTGGCGGTGCTGCGGGAAGTGCTCGATCTGCTGCGCGGCAAAGCGCACGGGCTGTCACTGCGGCTCGATGTCCCGGCACCGCTGCTGCCCGCTGGGGTCTTTGCGCTGATTGACGGTGACCAGCTTCGCCAGGTGCTGTGGAACGTGCTCATCAACGCCTGCGAGGCCGCCACCCCCGGCGACCCCCTGCGCTCGGTGATTGAGTGTACCGTCCGCAGGCAGCGCAGCCCCAAGCATCGCGAGCGGCCCGTCTTGATCACCATTGCCGACAGCGGCGCGGGCATCAGCCCAGCCGTGCGGCGGCGGGTCTTTGATCCGTTCTTTTCCACCAAGACGCGCGGCACCGGGCTGGGGCTGGCCATCACCAAGCAGATCGTCGAAGAAGCCGGGGGCCGGATTCGCCTGCTCAACCGCAAGAGCGGCGGCACCCGTGTCGTCATCGAGCTGCGACTGAGCCCCGAGCCGCACCGCCACCAGCCCACCCCCTAAACCCGCGACCGCGCGCTCGTGTACCCACGCAGCAAGCGCTAGCGCGGCGGCTTGCCCAGCTCAACTTGGAACTTGCGTCGAAACGCGGCCATGTGCTCACGCGCAGAGGCTTCGTCGCGACAGATCTCGACCGGATGCGGCCTGCCGGAAAACAGCGTGATCGCTCGCACAACCAGCGTCGAAAGCGCCACAATCATCGGGCTGCACCCGTACAGCGCCGAAAACGTCTTGAGGTCAGGACGCAGCTTCGTCTGTTCCGCAACGTAGCGCCGTGCCTGCGGAGAAATCCCGCCCGCTTTGTGACAGTCCACCAGGATCAGCACGTACTGGAAGGTCCGCTCGATCTGATACTGGAACTGCTCAAACTGCTGAAGCTCGGTCAGCGACACCGGCCCGTCCAAGATCCACTCCACCGTGTCGTGAACCACCCGAATCCGGTGCAGACCAACCTGCGACCACGGCGGATCTTGCACGCCCGCAAGGCCAGCCGCTTTCTGGGGGTTGTGAGTGATCGGGTCCATCGTGTCCTTCCCTTCACGGCGCTAGCGCGGCGTTTCGGCCAGCGCGGCTTGGAACGTGCGCCGACTTGCGGCCAGGATCTCTCGGGCAGAGGCTTCGTCACGACACAGCTCGACCGGATGCTTCTTGCCCGAAAACAGCAAGACGGCCCGCGAAAGCAGCGTCACCACCACGATCGTCACCGGGCGGCATCCGTACATCGCGGAAAACTGCTTGCGGTCAGGATGCAGCCGGGCCTGCTCTGCGATGTGGCGGCGCGCCTGCGGCGACAGATCTCCTGCTTGGCTACAGTCCGCCAGGACCAGCGAGTACTGAAAGGTCCGGTCGAGCTGGAGCTGAAGCTGCTCAAACTGCTCAAACTCTGCGAGCGACATCGACCCAACGATGCTGATTTCAACCGTGTCGTGGACCGCACGCATGCGGTGCTGTCCAACCGGCTGCCACGGGATGTCTGAATCGGGTGCGGTCATCGCGTCGGTCCTTTGGGCGAGCCAACACAAGTGCTGCGCCAGCCGATCGTATCACGCACGGCGACTGCGGTGTTTGCCCGAGCTGCCAAAGCCAGCGGCCCGTCGCCGCCACCAGCCGTCCGTTCGTGGAGCAGGCGCGGCGTCAACGACTGGGCGGCTTGGCGCTTGGCACACCGGCGCGCGCCTTGCGAAACGTCGCCAAGCAGGCACGGGCACTTGCTTCGTCGCGGAAGATCTCAATGGGCTGGGGCTTGCCGGAAATCAGCGCAGTCGCACGGCTGATCAGCGTCGTTAGGGCGAGCACCATCGGGCTACAGCCGTACAGCGCCGACAGGGTGACGTGGTGCGGGTGTAGGCGTGACCGCTCCGCGATGTAGCGACGTGTGTCAGGGCCTATGCCGTCCATGTTGTGACAGTCCACGAGCGACAGCCAGTAGCCGTACTGGTCGTTGGCGGCAAACTGAAGCTTCTCAATCGCTAGCATCTCTGGCAGCAGCAGCGGGCCGTTCAAGATCATCTCTACGCAGTCGTCCACCTTGCGTACCCGGTGGGTTCCGATCTGCTGCCAGACTCCCTCGCGGTCTGCGGCGGTGTCGGTCCCATGGGGTGGCGGTGCTGCGGGGTTCTTCATCTGGGGGCTCCGTGGATCCAGCGTAGACACGCTGCGGACTGGGCGATCGTATCACGCGCGGCGAGTCCGGTGTGTGCCCGAGGCACCAAAGCCAGCCCAGCGGCCCGTCCGCTGTGGTACATCATGGGGCATGGTCAGCCACGGAAAGTCCGATCGAAGCAGCGAGACGCGCGAGAGCATCTTGATGACCGCAGAGAGACTGTTCGCCCTACACGGGGTGGCGGCTGTGTCGAACCGGCAGATCAGTGAAGAGGCGGGGCAGTCGAACAACTTCGCCGTCGGCTATCACTTTGGGACCAAGCAGGATCTGATCGTGGCGATCATTCGGCGTCACCAGCAGCCGATCGAGCAGCGCCGCGCCGAGCTGATGGCCCAGCTGTCCGGGTCCACCGAGCTGCGCGACTACATGGCCTGCCTGGTCCGCCCGACCACCGACTACCTGGCGTCCCTGGATCAGCCGACCTGGTATGCGCGCTTTGTGGCCCAGGTGACGACCGATCCCACGCTGCGCGAGCTGTTTATCAGCGATGTAAGAAGCTCCTCGGTGTCGATGCAGCGGGCGATTGACGGAATGTTTCAGCGTGTCTCGCACCTGCCGGAGCCCGTGCTGCGCGCACGCGGGGACATGTGCCGCCTGCTGATTGTCCACATCTGCGCAGAGCACGAGCGGGCCGTTCAAGAAGGCAGCGCGGTCGGCGATGCGACCTGGGGCTCGACCGCCGATGGCTTGATCGATGCGCTGGTCGGGCTGTGGCTGGCCCCGGTGGCTCCGACAGAATAAAAACCCGCCGGGGTCGCGATCCAGGTCGGTTCTGCACAGGCAGAAGCGTGCAGAAGCACGACTTCCAGCGGTTCTACAAACGCGAAAACGTGCGGAAGGACGACCGGGGGCGGTTCTGCAAATGCGGAAACGTGCGGAAGGACGACCGGGGGCGGTTCTGCAAATGCGGAAGAGCGCCCGGTCGTACCTGGGGGCGGTTCTGCAAACGCGGAAGAGCGCCCGGTCGTACCTGGGGGCGGTTCTGCAAATGCAAAACGGTGCGGGATCGCGATCCGGATCGATTCTGCAGACGTAGAGTAAGGAAGACTACAACTTGGGCGGGCTTTGGAATGCCGGCGCTGCTCGCCCATGTGCGCGCGTATGATGGGGGACATGAGCTGTTCTGTGCAGACGCTGGGCCGGGTGGTGTGCTCTCGCAAAGAGCCAACGGATGACAACTGGGACAAAGAGTCGTGCGTCATCGAGCTAGATGCGGCGATGGTGCAGCCCGAGGCGACGCTCGGGCTCGACGGCTTTTCTCACATCGAGGTGATCTACGTCTTTGACCGGGTGGACGAAGCCAAGGTTTGCCGGGGGGCGCGACATCCACGCGGTCGCACCGACTGGCCGCTCACCGGCATCTTGGCGCAGCGGGCCAAAGACCGTCCAAACCGCCTGGGCGTCACGGTCTGTCGGCTGGTGGCGGTCGATGGGCTGCGGATCACGGTGTCGGGACTGGATGCCATCGATGGAACGCCCGTGCTGGACATAAAGCCGTATCTACAAGAGTTCGGACCGCGCGGCGAGCACCGCCAGCCAGCCTGGGCCACCGAGCTGATGAAGGACTACTGGTCCTAGAACACCTCACGAAACCTATTGCGGACCCTGGCTGCTGCATCGTCGGTCCTCACGTACTGTGCCGTACGCTCCGGTCCTCCTCTTTGCAATCAGGGTTCCTCATGACGGTTTCGTGAGGCGTTCTAAACCCCGTCCATTCCCAAACCCGCATGTTTCGCGAGGGGCCCCGCTACCCTGCGAGACTTTTTTCCGTTCCGCAGGCGGCCCGAAAAAAAGCTCTCCGGTCGCCCCCACGCTCTTTGCTCAAACTGTTGGTTTCGTAG